>JBHGAY010000016.1:0-127156 GCA_041946735.1 Candidatus Eiseniibacteriota bacterium | reverse complement strand
TTCGAACCCGCGACCCTCAGCTTGGAAGGCTGACGCTCTAGCCACTGAGCTACTCCCGCAACGAGAACCCGTCGTACGACCCCGCACATCCACCACACACAGACATTTCCGAACCAAGGACTTGGGGAGGGAAGGATTCGAACCTTCGAAGGCATACGCCGACAGATTTACAGTCTGTTCCCTTTGGCCGCTCGGGAACCTCCCCGACCTCGAAACGATCCGGATCGCCGTCACCGGCGAAGGAAACCGATGACGCGCGAACGCGATCGGTTCGGAACTTCTGGCACCCCAGCCGCGAACTGAGCTGGCGAAGGGATTTGAACCCCCGACCTGCTGATTACAAATCAGCTGCTCTACCCCTGAGCTACGCCAGCGTCCGTGGGCGCGCATCGGCCCGCAGCAAACGGGCATGCGCACCGCTACGACCGATCCCGGGAAGTCGGTCGGGGCGCAACGCACACCTGCTGGTCATCTCAGGAAGACCGCAGAGCACGGTTGTAGCGTGGCCTGCCGTCGAAGGTTCGAAGATTACGGACCGCCGCAACTGCTGTCAACAAAATAGGAAGCGGCTAGACGGCCGGCGCCTGCGGGCTTAGGCGGCCGGGTCGAGTCCGCGCGTAGGCACGGTCAACGATCCGTGCGAACGACCGTACGTCCACCGCGATCCTCGAGAACGTATCCGGCCGCGGCGATCTCTTTCCGGAGTCGATCCGCCTCCGCCCAGTCCTTCCGGGCCCTCGCCTCGCCGCGCCTGCGCACCAGTTCCTCGACGTGGGGCGGCACGCAAATCTCACCGGGAGAAGCGAGATCCAGGCCGAGGACCCCGGCAAGGTGGAGCAGGGTGCGCCTGCCGCCCGCAACCGCTTGGCGCGCCTCCGATCCCGTCTCTCCTTCCGCAATCCATCGGTTCATCGTCCGGGCGAGGTCGAAGAGATGGCCCAGCGCGCGGGCGCTGTTGAAGTCGTCGTCCATCGCCTCGTGGAAGAGGCGATACGCCTCCCGCGCCTCGGTCGAGCCGGCCGCGTCCTCGCGATACTCTTCGACTTCCCCCGTCCCGGCCGGGCCGACGATCTCCTCAGCCGACTGGACCGCCTGCGTCAGCCGCCCGAGCGCCTGCCCGGCTTCGGCAAGCCGCTCCTCGCTGAACTCGATCGGAGACCGGAAGTGCGTGGAAAGCAAGTAGTAGCGGATGATCCGGGGTTCGACCCGAGCGCACACGTCCTCAATTAAGAAGAAATGCTTCGTGGACTTCGACATCTTCTCGCCACCGAGCAGCACGAGCCCATTCTGCACCCAGAAGTCCACGAACGATTGGCCGGTTGCCGCCTCCGACTGGGCGATCTCGTTCTCATGGTGCGGGAAGATGAGGTCCAGGCCGCCCCCGTGGAAGTCGAAGCGGGGACCGAGATACTTCATCGACATGGCAGAGCACTCGATGTGCCAGCCCGGGCGTCCATCGCCCCAGAGGCTCGGCCACGAAGGCTCGCCCTCGCGGGCTCCCTTCCACAGGGCAAAGTCGAGGGGACTTTCCTTGTGCTCCCCGATCTCGATGCGGGCGCCTGAGCGCAGCTCATCGACACGCCGGCCGGACAGCTTGCCGTACTCGGGAAACGCCTCGACCCGGAAATAGACGTCGCCCCCGGCGGGGTAGGCGACCCCCTTCTGCACGAGAACGCCGATGAGATCGAGAATCTCGGGGATGTGTTCGGTCGCGAGGGGATAGTGATCTGCGGGGAGGATCCCGAGAAGCTTCACGTAGGCCAGGTAGGCCTGCATGTTCCGCTCGGCGATCCGCCGATAGTCGATCCCTTCCTCGCGGGCACGCTCGATGATCTTGTCGTCCACGTCGGTGAAGTTGTTGACGAACGTGACCTTGTAGCCGCTGTGGAGGAGGTGCCGCCGCAGCAGGTCGCCGACGATCGCCGCCCGCATGTGGCCAACGTGAGGCTTGTCCTGCACGGTCATCCCGCATACGTACATCCCCACCTGGCCCGGGCGGACCGGCTCGAATGTCCTCTTCTCCCTGGTGAGGTTGTCGTAGACGCGGAGACTCATGGCTTCCTCCCCTCCACTGCGATCGCACGGACCAACTTGGGAAGCATGAAGCTACAGGGACGTTCGGGGCCGGCGCAAGACTTGCGGCGCCTTGCGCGTCGCGGGCCTGCCGTCATGGCCGCCGGAGAACTCCGGCCGCCAGAAGCCCGTCGAGAACGTATTGCGTCGCGACGAACAGGAGCAGGAGCCCCATGACGCGGGCGATCACCTTGATCCCGATCTGGCCGAGAAGGCGGATCAAGGGATCCGTCAAGCAGAGCAGCAGCAAGGAGATCGCCATCACCGAAGCGATTGCGGCGAGCAGGAGCAGCAGCCCTCCCGGGCCGGTCCCGCCGGCCCCGGACAGGGAGCCGGCGAGCAGCAGGACGGCGGCAATGCTCCCCGGGCCGGCGAGCAACGGGATCGCGAGGGGAGTGATGCTGATGTCCTCCTTGCCCGCGGCCTCCAGCTCCTCGCCTTCGGTCGTCTCGGTCCGGCTGATCCTCCCGTAGAGCATCTCCAAGCCGATGAAGAACAGGAGGACGCCGCCGGCGATCCTCACGGCGGGGATCTGCACGCCGAAATAACGGAGCACCGGACGCCCGGCGATCGCGAAGAAGCCGAGAACGAGGAAGGCGATCAGCACCGCGCGGGCGACCATCCGGCGCCGGCGGGATGCCGGGGTTCCGCGTGTGAGCGCCGCGACCAGCGGGATCGAGCCCACGGGATCGATGATCAAGAAGAGGTTGACGACCATCGCGAGAAACGAATCGAACGGCATCCGCGGCTCCCCTCCACGCCCTCTTCGCAGGCCCCGGCAAGCGGAGCGCGCTCAGGCGGAGCGCGCTCGTCGAGAGGCTAGAGCGAAGAACTCGACGCGGCAAGCGGGATCGACTGCCGCAGAGAAGGCGGACCCGCGGAGGTTGGCGCCGCGAGGATTGCGTGAGCCGAGCGGCTCGTCTCGGTCTCCCGCCCGTCCCTGCACCGTTTGTACATTCCGTGTGACGAGACAGTCGCCGAAACCGGCCCGCGTCCAGGCCTGGAACGTGAAAGACTCGTATCGATTCCCCTTGCCGCTGAGGAACGCCGCTGCCTATGCTGTTCTCCAGGGGCATGAGCATCTTTCCCTCCCGACCTGCGCTCGATCCCACGAAACTCAGCCCGCGCAACGATACTTCCGTTCCCTGAAGTGGACAGGCACGACTCTCCCCTGATCGAGTCCCTCAGCGACTCCCGAGGAGGGAGCCAAGGAAGATGAAGATGAGGAGGATGCGGAGCAGGAGGACCGTGGCGGCCTCGAAATCGAAAGCCCGACTCGATTTCGTCCGCCTTGCGCGCAAGGCGGCGCTGCTGAGCGCGATTCTTCTCCTCGGCGCCGGCGCGTTTCACCTCGACGTACTCCCCGACGGCTTCAGAACTGTCGCCGAGGCGGAGCCGGGTCCGGCCCAAGCCGGGGCGCCACCGTCATCGCCCGCCGTTCGCGCGCCGCAGCCGGAGATTGCCGAGCAGCCGGTGACTGCGCAAGTGGCCGGGATCACCCCGAGATGCAGCGAGTCAGCGGTTGCCTGCTCTGTCGCAGCTTCGGCAAGTCAGGAAGCGCAGGAGCCGCAAACGCGGGAACGGCAGGATGGCGAGGAAGCGCTGGAATCTCAGGAAGCTCGTCGCCTGGAGGCTCCGGCGCCGTTGTACATTCAACCGCTGGGTCCCGGAATCGGCCCTCGCGAGATCGCCGCGGTGGTCGAGGCGCTCGACTCCTTCTTCGGCCGGGAAGTCCGTGTCCTTCCCCGCGTCCCGCTTCCGACCGAGGCGTACTACGCCCAGCGCCACCGCTACCGCGCAGAGAAGCTCTTGCGCTTCCTGGAGACGCGCCTTCCGGAGGGCGGCTACCGGATCCTGGGCGTGACCGCCGCGGACATCTCCACGACGACAGATAGCGCTCGGGACTGGGGGATGATGGGGTTGGCTTCCTACGCGGACCCCGTGGGCGTCGTCTCCTTCTTCCGGTGTCGCGCCGGCGTTACCGCGGCGGCCGCCCGAACGCGTCTCACCAAGGTCGCGGTTCACGAGATCGGCCACACGCTCGGCCTTCCCCACTGCGCCACCCCGGGGTGCCTGATGGCGGACGCGCGTGGCCGCGCAGAGACGACCGACGCGGGAAACGACTTCTGCTCCGCCTGCCGGGCGCTCCTCAGGTCCTGGAACGAAGAGATCCCCGATGAAACCGAGATCCCCTGGTCGCTCCGGATGGCGGGAGGTTTCAGGCCCTAAGTCCCTGACCTGCCCAGTAGTTCAGAAGACCCAAGTGTCGCGGCTCCCCCGAGCGTCGCCGGTCCCTCCCAGCTCCGCGCCAGACAATTCGAGAGACTAGAGAACGTAACCGCCGCCATCGACGAGAAGGGCTGCAGAGCGGCGGATGGTGTGGTATCCTCGCACGCGAGTGGTTTCGGTTGTGGGCGTGAGCAAGTGCTATCGCAGACCGGACAGGAGAAAGATGTCCAGAATCCTCTGTATCGATGACGAGCCCCTGGCGGTGGCGGTGCTCGAGGACTACCTGGCGAAGATCGGACATCAGGCGGTGTTGACCAGCAGCGTAGGAGACGCGCTGAAGGTCATCCAGCAGCAGCCATTCGACCTGATCATTTCCGACGCGCGGATGCCCGGCGCCTCCGGACTCGATCTGCTCGATCAGCTTCGTGAAGAGGGACAGGAGATCCCGGTCATCCTCACCACCGGGTACGCGAGCGTGGAGCACACCGTCCAGTCGATGCGCCGGGGCGCGATCGACTACCTCACGAAGCCTTTCCGATTCGAGGCGCTTCGTCTGGCCGTGAACAATGCTCTCGAGGTCTGCCGCCTGCGGCGCGAGAACGAGAACTACGAGCGGGAGATCCGCTCCCTGCGCGGCGAGCGCGCGATCGTCGGCGAAAGCAAGGCGCTGCGCAAGGTGATGGACATTCTGTCGACAGTCGCGCCGACCGGGGCGACTGTCCTCCTCCAGGGCGAATCGGGGACCGGCAAGGAGCTGTTCGCCCGGGCGATTCACGAGCAGTCGTCACGACGGGAAGCGCCGTTCATCACAGTAAACTGCGCAGCGCTTCCCGAGGGGCTCGTGGAGAGCACCCTTTTCGGTCACGAGCGCGGAGCGTTCACCGGAGCGACAGCCCGTTTCCCCGGAGCGTTCGAACGAGCTCATGGAGGAACTCTGCTCCTCGACGAGGTGTCCGAGATGCGCCCGGAGCTTCAAGCGAAGCTGCTGCGGGTGCTCCAGGAGCAAGAGTTCGAACGGGTTGGAGGGCAGAAGCCGGTCAAAGTCGATGTCCGTATCGTCGCCACCACCAATCGGGATCTCAAGGCGGAGATCGAGGCGGGGCGCTTCCGGCAGGATCTGTACTACCGGCTTTGCGTGATGCCGGTTCGCACCCCTCCGCTGCGCGAGCGGATGGAGGATCTGCCTCTGCTCGTGAAGCACTTCGTCGAGCAGGCCGCCCGCGAGCTCGGGGTCAAGGCGCCTTCCGTCCCCGAGCGCACGCTCCAGACCCTGCGCCAACACGAGTGGCCGGGGAACATTCGCGAGCTTCAGAACGCCGTCGAGCGTGCCGTCATCCTCACCCGGTCCGGATCGATCGAGCCCGAGAGCTTCGGTCTGGACGGCTTCGCCGCGCCGGGAGGCGACGGCCGCAGGTCGTCCTCTGCCAAGGCGGTCCTCAATCTGAAGGACATCGAGAGAATCACGATCGAGAAAGCGCTCGAAGCCACGGGCGGCAACCGCGCGCGTGCCGCGAAGCTGCTTGGGATCAGCGAAAGGACCCTGCGGAACAAGCTGCACGAATACGAGGAGAACGCGGTCTAGCTCCGGCAGCCGTCATGCCGCCTTTGCTTCCGGCTCGCCGGATGGAGTCGAGTCGGATGTGGGGAGCGGCGTGACGGACGCAGGGTCATCGCCTGCATGAACGCCGGACGCTTCCTCGGCCGGTGCAGGGCCGGCCGGAGTGGAGCCAGCAGAAGCCGGATCGCCGGACTGCGCGCCGTCTCCCTGCGCCTCCCCTTCGATCACGAGCTCTCCGTCCGGCCCCCGTGCCGGTGTCGTCCCCGATCCGTCACCGATCGGCGGCTCGGGGATCACCGCGCGGATCTCATCGACCGGCGGCAAGTCCGGCGGCGTCTCCCGCTTCTCGATCGCCTCGGCGACCGCCCGCTCCGCATCCGCTTCGTTCGCGCCACGCTTCACGCCGTCCCGGCCATCCCCGGCGGCGACTCCCCGGCCGCCGAGCGGCAGCAGAGCAGCCAGCCGGTCCCGCAGCGCTTCCATCCCGATCGGCTTGAGAAGGTACGCCGCGGCGCCAAGGCGGACCGCCTCCCGGACGTCGCCGCGGTTGCGGTTCCTCGTGAGGATCGCGATCGACGCCGAAGCGAGAGCCGGCTGCGACCGGATCTTCTCGATCCATTCGTGGCCGCCCCCACCCGGCAGGCTCCACTCCGTCAGAACGAGTTGGACATCGGCAGCGTCGAGGAGAGTGAGCGCGCTCGCGCCGTCCTGGGCTTCGATGATCTCCTCGCATCCAAGGGACTCGAGCGCGCGCGACGCGATTCGCCGCACGGCGGCGGAGGGATCGACCACGAGGGCTTTCATCGGATCGAAGACTCCGCCGCGATCAGGCGATTCCCAGCTCTCCGGCGAGCTTCTGAAGAATCTCCTCCCGCACTTCCGGACGGTCGTAGTAGCCGCTGCGGATCCGGTCGAGGACCTCGCGGAACTTCTCTGGAGACAGCTCGGCCGTTTCGTTCGCGGAATCCGACCGGAGAATCTCCTGAAGCTCCCGCGCCATCGGGGATATCTGCAAGTCGTCGGCGGGCGGTACGGGGCGTGTCGCGGGACGGGGGCGCCCGTCGGTGCCATGAACCCCGCCGGAGAGCGACCGGCCGAGCCGGCCGAGTCCCGGCTTCGGTGTGGGTTGCGACTGGGTCGGGTCGATGGCCATCGGGTCCTCCTCCGCCCGGGATCCTCTCGGGACCCCACCGGCCTCCGGCGGCCGGCGCGATTGGGCAATTTCACGCTACCCCTAGTGTCGGTCGGTCGAGGAAAACCTTGAGCCGCGATCGACCGCGAAAGGGCTGGGCCGACGAAAAAGCGGAACGGCCCCCGCGGATCGCTCCGTGGAGGCCGCCCCTTGCTCGAGGCACCCGTCCGGGAAAAGCCTTCGCTATCGCTCGGAAAGGGCTTTCGTTCTTCCCCCGGCACCTTCGACACCAGGCATCCGCTCACCCGGGCCCTTGGGCTTCGCGGAACCTTCCGGCCGCCGGAACGGAGAGGTCCTGGCTAAGCCGGTTCCGTTGCGTCGAAGGAGGCGGATTCGCCGGAGGACGCGCCGCCCGAGGAGTACTCAGCGCGCGTCCCCGGTTCCTCCGCTCCGGCTAGAAAAGCCGGAGGATGCTCTGCTGCGCCTGGGACGAGAGGGAGAGAGCGACGATCCCGAGCTGCTGGCGCGTCTGCAGCGCGAGCATGTTCGCTCCTTCCTCGTTCTGATCCGCCGACGTCAGGTCGTCGGCGCCGGTCGTCAGCGTCGTGATGATGTTCGTCGTGAACTCCTGCCGGGTCGTCACGACGCTCAGGTTCGCGGACAGCGTCTTCGCCTGCGTGCGCAGCGTGTTGAGAGCGGCGTCGAGGTCGGAGACCGCGGCATCGATGTCCGCATCCGCCGCCCAGTCGTTGGCGGCCGCGTCGATCCCCAGGTCCCCACCGCTCGTCGCGTCGAAGCCGGTGATCGTCAGGCTCGAGCTACCATCCTCGTTGAAGTCGACGGTCAGAGTGTCGTCGCTGAGGAAGTTGGTGCCGCGATAGCTCGCGTCGCCGGCCAGAGCGTCGATCTGGCTGCGGAGATCGTCGAACTGGGCGGCCAGCGTCTGCCGGTCCGCAGCGGTCGCCCCACGCGCCGAAGCCGTGAGACCCTTCGCCTGCTCGATCAGATCGGTGATCGCCTCGATGCCCTCGATCGCTGCCCTCACCGTCTGGATCGCCTCACCCATCGCGTCCTTGCGGGCCGCGAGGTCGCTCGCGCGAGAGAGGTGGTTCTGAGCGGCGAAGTAGGCGGACGGATCGTCCACCGCGCTGTTGACCCTCTTGCCCGTCGAGAGGCGTTCCGTGGTACGCGCCTGCAGAGCCGCCACGAGTTGGAGGCTCGCAAGGTTCTGCCGCATGCCGCCGGCGAGGGTGATGTCGTTGATGGCCATTCGGTTTCCCCCTCTTCTAGGGATGTGTCACTTCCGGACCCTGGCGTTCTGCTGGGGGCGCCGGCGGGATGCCGGCTCTACAAGCATCGGATTGCGCGCCGCGAACTTGAGACGCGAGCGGAAGATTTTTCCGGCTCATCCGCCCGGGATGCGGAATGCAATGCCCTCGCTCAAGCTCGCGCCCGCTCGCTCCGATACTGAAGGGAGGCCGGAAGAGGCAGGACGATCCACAGGAGAAGGGGAAGCTCATGCGCATCTCGAACCGCATGCTCGTGCAGAGCACGCTCCGCAGCATTCACCGGAATCTCCAATCCCTCTCGACCGCCCAGGAGCAGGCAAACAGCGGCCGCCGCATCCGCTCCATCTCCGACGGACCGATCGACGCGGCACAGATCATGCGACTCGACGCGCACATCCGGTCGATCGCCCAGTACCGGCGCAACACCTCGTCGGCCGAGACCCGCCTCTCCACAGAGGAGGGGGTGCTCGGCTCCGTGCGCGAGCTGCTGACGCAGGCGAAGGAGATGGCGATGTCCGGGGCGAGCGACGATCCCGACGATCCCCTTCGCCAGGCGGCGGCCGTGAGCCTACGGCAGCTTCGCGTGCAGCTCCTCTCCCTCGGCAACACCCGAATTGGCGACGAGTACATCTTCGGCGGCGGGGAGACCGCCGACGCGCCTTTCCTTCCCGACGGCAGCTACGTGGGGGATGGACTGATCCGGGAGATCGCGATCGATGACGCCGTGCAGATCGAGACGAACCACACGGGAGACCAGATCTTCTCGCCTGCCATCGATGCGATCGACGCCCTGCTCCAGGAGCTGGAAAGCGGGACGGCGGAGTCGATCCAGGCGACGATCCCCGTCCTCGACGACGCGCAGCAGCTGGCATTGCTCGCAGAGTCGGAGATCGGGATCCGGCTCGGCCAGGTGAGGGACGCCAACGACCGGCTCTCGTCGAGGTCGCTGAACCTCGAGGACCGCCGGGACGAAGCCCGCGACGTCGATCCGGCCGAAGCGATCCTGAAGGTGATGTCCGCGCAGTCGGCCCTCGAACGCGCCTACGAGATGGTCGGGCAGGTCCTTTCGATCGACATCCTCGACTACATGGATTGATCCGGCGCCCCGGGGGGCGCGCGTGTCAGGGATCGGCCGCCGCACGGGCGGCGAGGCAGGCGCGTAGCGCCGCGGCCGCTTTCGCCACGGCGCTTTCCCAGTCCCCCACCGAATCCTGGTCGCAGACGGTGACGCCCGGATACCACGATCGCCAGCGCCAGTCGTAGTCCGGCATCGTCAGGACGATCGTCGGAATGCCCATCGCGGCCGAGAGGTTCGGCACCGCCGTCTCCGTCGATACCACGCAATCGAGGCCCGCCAGCACCTCCGCCGTGTCTGCGAAGTCCGCCGCGTCGCGCAGAGGCTGCGGCAGGCCGAGGCGTTCGGCTTCAACTTCGCGGCAACCCTTGTGAAGCGAGATCCAGTCGATCCCCTCGATCGCGAGGAGCGGCCGGAGGTGGTCGAGGCTCGTCGAGCGGATCGCGTCATAAGCGTAGGACGGATTGCCGGCCCAGTTGAGGCCGACTCGGGCCCGAGCCGGGCCAGGACCGGCCGCGGCCGCAGGCGCCGGTCGAGGGCGGGCGGACGCGAGCCGGATCCACGGCTCGTTCGGGATCCGGTCCGCGTGATCGATGCCGAGAAGCAGCGGCAGGCTCATCGCGGGGCACCAGAGGTCGAAGTCGTCGGCCGCGCCCTCCGGCAGCGCAGCGGCAAAGGCCAGATCGGGGAAGGCGCCCGCGAGCAGCCGCTCGAGCGGCGGCTGCACGACGACGAGCAGGTCGCGGCAGCGCCGCCGCACCTCCGGCAGGAAGCGGGCGGTGAGGATCGTGTCGCCCAACCCCTGCTCGTGAAGGACGAGGAGCCGCTTCTGCTTCGCGTCCCCTCCGTACCACTCGGGGATCGTCATCCCCTTGCCCAGACCCAGGCCGAGCAGGCGCTTGCGCTCCTCGCACAGCGGGAGGCCGCGCGCTAGATCGTCCTCGAGAAGGAGGCAGTAGCCGAGGTTGAAGCGGGCCATCGGGAACGCCCCGGCGCGCTCGAACGCCGCCTTGGCGTCCGCGAGCCGGCGCAGACCGCGGAGCGCCATGCCGAGGTTGGTCCACGCCTTCGGATTCGACGGCTCCACCTTCAGCGCAAGCTCCGCATAGTCCTTCGACAGCTCGAACTCCCCCGTCCGGTTCAGGGCGACGGAGAGATTCACCATCGCGTCGGCGTAGGGCACCTTCGCACGCAGCGCCTGGCTGAACCAGTCGATCGCCTCGACCGCTTCGCCGCGCTCGAGGGCCAGCAGGCCGAGCAGGTTCCGCGGACGGTGCAGCGAGGAATCGCAGCGAAGCGCGAGGCGCGCCTCCGACTCCGCGAGGTCGGCACGGCCCGCGCGGTGGTGCGCATCCGCGAGGTGCTCGTGGTAGCGGCCGACGAGCGGCTCGTGATCGACCGCGCGCCGGAGCAGGTCGAGCGCCTCGTCGATCCTGCCGCGTTGCAGGCGCAGGCAGCCCAACAGGTGGAGCGTCTCGGCATGCTCGGGCGCGGCGGTGAGGAACTTCTCGTAGATCCGCTCGGCCTCGTCGAGGCGGCCGGCCTGGTGCAGCTCGAACGCCTTCTGCAAGGTCGAGCGGCTCACGATCCCTCGGAAGGAGCTGCCGCAGCCCCTACAGCGCAGGCGCCGGCGGGCGACAGGATCGAGAAGAAGAGGTCGACGTGCATCATCCCGGTGAAGTCCTCGATCCCTTCGGTCGGCACGACGAGCAGGGCCGGATCTTCGCGGACGAGATAGAGGTTGCCGTGCAGCGGCTCGTAGCCCAGCTTCTCGATCGCCTCGTGAGGGAATCGAACGACCCGGCGCTCGCCGGTGGGCCGCGACGCCGGCTCGACGCGCACGAGCACTCCGGTGATCTGGAGCACTTCGCCGACCAGGCCGACACTGATGCCGACGGCCCGGTTGCGCCCGCGCTCGAGCTTGAGGCTCATGCGATGCCACAGATTGCCACGATTGTTCAGCCGGTACTCCTGCACCGCTGCCTGCTGATTGGAGAAACCGGCGCCCGAGTCCCAGTAGAAAACGAGCGGGCGGGGCGGACCGGCGTGCTTGAGGATCTCCGGATCGACTGAGCGGAGGAAGATCCCGGCGACCGCCTCCCCCATGTTCGCGCTGACCTGATGCGCGAAGCCGAACGGCCAGTAGAGCCGTCCGTGTGGGAGGCTCGCGACCTGATGGGCGGAAATGTGGCTCTTCTCCCAGGGATCGAGGTCCGGCACCTCGGTCAGCGTGCGCGCCCCTGCCGACCCGAAGTTCTCGTCGTGCCGCCAGCCGCCGAAAAGCCGCAGCTCGACGTCGAGCGGCCGCGCGACCGAACGGATGCAGATGCCCTGGTACAGCGGCTTCAGGCGGTCGAGACAGGCGCCGTCGAGGCGGCCGGCAGGTTGCAGGACGCTCTTCTTGTGCTCCTGCCAAAGCCCGGCATAGACGAGAAGCCCTTCCTGGATCGAAGCGATCTGGCGGCGCTGCGCGTCGTCGATCCGGAACTCGTCGAGGATCGGCCGGCCGTCCTCCGCGTAGCCGGTCGTCGTGCCGCAGTCCGCCATCAGGCTCTGCTCGATGATCTCGGGCGAACGCATGAAGGAGTGGGCCATCCCGACCGGCTGGCCGTTCTCGGCGAGCCAGCCCTCGACCACGGCGCCGGTCGCCTGCGTGTGGTGCACCTCGCCGCCCGTCACGAGATAGAGGCCATGGGTCCGGACGCCCAGCCCCTCGTGATCGCAGATCCGCTGGAGACATTCCTGGATCGTGCCGCGATAACCGAGATCGACGATGCCGATCGTCGCGTCGCGGCCGGGGCCGCCGCGGCCGCCGCGGCCGCCGCGGCCGCTGCCCAGAGCGGGCAGGAGGTGGCGGAGCAGGCGGCGCCGGCATTCGGCGCTCGCCGCCACGACCTTCGCTCGCAGCCGCGCGTTTCGCGCGATCGCGCGGACGAGGCGCCTGGCTTCGTCCGGCGAAAGCAGGCGGGAAGGGTCCCCGGCGTCGAGGTCACGAGGGTCGAGGCCGAGCTGCGTCAGGATCCGCTCGAGCGGCTGCGGCGTCGGGCGATGGACGAACGAGGCGATCTCCTCCTCGGTTCCTTCGAAGATCGCCGCGCGGAGGGCCGCGTAGCGCGACGCGAAGAGCTCGACGGTCTCGATCCTGTTCGCGGAGTTCGCCAAGCCGCCACTCGAGCCACCTGAGCCGTCGATCGCGCCAACCGGCCCATCGATCGCGCCATCGATCACGCGCTTCAAGATCCTCCCCTCGCGCATGAGGCACAGCAGCCGCTCGATGCCGAGCGAGCGCGCCTTCTCGACGACCCAGTCGGCGAACCCGCAGACGATCGGCCCGAGAACGCCCGCTCCCCATGCGGCGTGCTCGTCGTCGCCGCAGTGGAACATCGCGCGGCCGCGCAGCGTCGTCAGGCCAAGATCCGAGGACGAGACGAGGTCGCGCCGAAGCGTATAGGTTCGCGGAAGCTCCCGGCCAACCATCCCGGTGAACGGATCGGGGTACTTGCGATACCAGAAGCGCTCGATCCCGAAGACGCCGGGGCCTTCGACGTCCGATCGGTAGTCGTTGCCGACGTGCAGGATCCGGTCGCCGGCGACGCGAGAGCGCTCGAGCAGGACGCGGTGAAGTCCCGCATACTTCGAAAGGCCGTGCTCGCACGAGAGGATCAGGTGATCCGCCGGGATGGTGGCCAGCGCCTCGATCTGCCGCCTCTCGAAGTAGGTGTCGGAGACGAAAGCGATCTTCAGGCCACGCCGCCGCGCTTCCCCGATCAGCCCGGCCATCCCCGCGTCCACGCGGACGACGCTCCGTTCCACCTCGAACTCGACCTCTGCCGCCTGCGCGGGCGAGATTCCGCGCAGGTAGCCGGCCGGGAACTCGGCGAAGATCTCCGCTAGCGTGACCTCGGGGGTCGTCTTCTTCGCCTTCCTGGCTCTCTCCTCCGCCCGGACCCGCTCGGTCACGTAGCTCTCGATGCTGGAGGAATCGTGGATCGATCCGCCGTCGAGTAGGCGGCGGGCGACCAGGAAGTGCACGTCGACCGGTTCTGGGACCATCCGCCACAGGACCGTGTCGAAGAGGTCGAGGCTCAGGATCTCGTAGCGGCCGGACTCGACGAGGCGGTGGAGGTCTCGCATTCTGCGATCAGCGCTCATGAAGACTCCCTGCTGGATTTCTTCCTCACCCATCTAGACCGTCGCGGCGGCGCGTCGCAAGCGGATTCGGCCGGTGAAGAGGTGGCCGCCGCCCCGAACGAGGGGCGCCCTTGCGCCCACTCGCGCCGCCCTCGCGCCCACTCGCAGCGCCCTTGCGCCCACTCGCGCCGCCTCCGCACTCGCAATCGAGCGGGCCGCGAGGACCGGATCCCGGTTCCCGCGGCCCCTGTCTTTCTCCTTTCGATGACGGACCGCCATGCGGCCGACTTCCACCGCTTCGGCCGTCGTGCGCGTGCGCGCGCTCCGTCCTTCGATCTAGGACGGGGTCGCTGCCAGCCCGGAGGCGATGTGCCGGTTGATGTCGATCAGCGCCTGCAGCTTCTCCGGCTCCGGATGCGCCATCAGATCGAACGTCCTCCGATCGACGAAAGCGGACAACCTGAGGAGGTCCACCCGCAGATCGAGAGGAAGCTCGTGGTCCGGGCGCGCGAGTTCCGCCTGGAACAGGCTCCAGAGCCGCAGATTCTGCCGCAGGGCGTCGTCGAGGGTCTCCCGCTTCTGCGGCTCGTTCCATCCATCCTTGCAGGTCTCGAGCGACCGGGCCGCCTTGAACAGGGCGGCCGCTTCCAGCTCGCGACTCGACGCGCTCGTCTTGCTCCCGGCCTCGTACGCCTGCACAGGACTACGAAACATTCGACATCAACTCCCGCTCGTGCTCGAGCAAAACTCGAGCCGCCTTCAACGCCTGGTAGAGCTGTCCCCGTGCCACCGAATCCTGGACCCTGTCGATCCAGGTATGGCAGCTCGGCGCCGCCTCGCAGACCTCGGAGACCAGCTCACGGAAGGTCCCCTCGTGCTGCACGGCGTTCTCGGGGTCCACGTACATCAACTGAAGCGCCAGATAGATTCTCTCGCACGGCGTCCGCACGGCTTGCGGGCTCAGGATGTCGGAACCTCGCAAGACCGGAACCTGGTTCTCGATCAAGAGCCAGGTCCGGCCCGCTCCGTTCCGCAGCACGGCCCCGCCGATGATCACCCGTTCGTTGGGCTTCAACGTCAGCCGGAGCGCCATGGATCTCCTCGCTTTCCTGTCGGTCCCCGCCCGGATCGGCCCTTCATTCGCAGTGCCGCCCCGGGGAGAAACGGGGGGAGGCTTCGTCCGACTCGCGCCATCCCCCCACCGACCAGTCCGCTCCGCCTAGAAGAGACGGAGGATGCTCTGTTGCGCCTGGGACGAGAGGCTCAGGGCCACGATGCCGAGCTGCTGCCGCGTCTGGAGGGCGAGCATGTTCGCTCCCTCCTCGTTTTGGTCCGCGGACGTCAGGTTGTCGGCCCCCGTGGTCAAGGTGGTGATGAGATTCGTGGTGAATTCCTGCCGGGTCGTCACGACGCTCAGGTTCGCCGCCAGGGTCTTCGCCTGGGTGCGGAGCGTGCCCAGGGCGGCGTCGAGATCGGTAACGGCCGCGTCGATGTCGGCGTCGGTCGCCCAGTCGTTGGCGGCCGCGTCGATCGCGAGGTCGCCGCCGGTCGTCGCGTCGAACCCGGTGATCGTCAAGCTCGAATCGCCCGCCTCGTTGAACTCGACCACCAGGCTGTCGTCGGCGAGGAAGTTCGTTCCCCGGTAGCCGGCGTCTCCCGCGAGCGCGTCGATCTGGTTTCGAAGGTCGTTGAACTGAACGGCCAGGGCTTGCCGGTCGGCCGTCGTAGAACCGCGGGCCGAGGCGGTGAGACCTTTCGCCTGATCGATCAGGTCGGTGATCGCCTCGATTCCTTCCGTAGCAGCGCGGACTGTCTGGATCGCCTCGCCCATCGCGTCCTTGCGCCCCGCCAGGTCGCTGGCGCGGCTCAAGTGGTTCTGAGCGGCGAAGTAGGCGGAGGGATCGTCGACCGCGGAGTTGACCCGCTTTCCGGTCGACAGTCGCTCGGTGGTGCGCGCCTGTAGAGCCGCGACGAGCTGCAGGCTCGCCAGGTTCTGGCGCATTCCGCCGGCGAGGGTGATGTCGTTGATGGCCATTCTGCACCCCTTCCTAGGGACGTGTGACTTTCTGCCGGGCTTCTGCCGGTGCCGGCTGGGTGCCGGCATCGCGAAGGATCGGAGGGTGTGCGGTGAACTTGAGGAATTGGGGAAAAACGCTCAGCGCGAGCGCCGCGAACGCGCGCCGCTGTCACGCGACGCGACGCGATGCCTGAGGCTCCAAGTCGCGTCGATCGCCGGCGAGCCGGGGCGGCAAGATCTCCCGGCCTGCACCGGTAGACTCTTCCGCTCCCTGCCCCCGAGACGTCTCGCGCGCGCTGCGATCGGGACCTGCAACGGACGACGCAGCCGCGACTTCCGTGTCACGTTCCTGCCCTGGTATGCGGCTTGCTTCTGACCGGCCCCGGACTCTCTCCAGGAGGAACCATGATCCGTGGGCTGTTCGGAGCCTCCTCGACGACCGGCATGCTTCGCGGCGGTCTCGAGGAAACGATGGCCACGCACGAAGCGATCGCCGAGCGGGTCGCTTCCGCGCTCACGCGCAGCAGCCGCTCGGACTTCGCCTCGGAGCTGAACGCTCAAGAGGACGGCGGGGGCGGCGCCGATCGCGCACGCAACGCCGAGCCTCTCGACGAGGCGGAGCTGCAGCGGCAGATGGCGGCGCTCGCGGACACCCAGCTCCGTTACGAGACCGATGCGCGACTCTTGACCCTCGCCTACCAGCGGTTGCGCGCGGCGGTGCGCCAGCATGGCTAGTCCGATCCGGCTGCCGATCCAGCCAAGGCCGGCGCGTCAATTCCTCCCGTCGCTCGAGACGAGCGTGCGAGGGATGGCGCGACAGCAGCGTTTCCTGGAGATCATCGCGCGCAATCTCGCGAACGCGGAGACGACGCGGACCGCCGGCGGCGGCCCGTACCGCCGGCAGATCGCGGTCACAGGCCAAGGGGGCGGCGAGGCCGCAGCGCCGGCGGCAGGAGCGCCGGCGTCGGGAGCGCCGCCGGACTCGCGCACCGTCGACGACGAGTCCGCCGCCACGGCAGCCACGCCGCCGGCCGCGGCGGCGCCGCCCGCGGATGGCTCGATGCGCGTCCTCGAAGACCCGCGACCCGGCCGGCTCGTCTACGACCCCGGCCATCCCGACGCGAACGCCGACGGGTTCGTCGAGTACCCGAACGTCGACGTCAGCACCGAGCTGGTCGACCTGATGATCACGCGCCGCATCCACGAAGCGAACGCCAGCGTCTTCCAGGCCGCGAAGAGCATGCTCAAACGCGCTCTGGAGATCTGAGGAAGGTCGAGGAAGAGAGATGGAGATTCATCCTTCTGGTCCGACGGGAGCTGCCGCCATCCCACAGGCATTCTCGGCCGCGCCCACCAGGAGCGCCGCGGCTGGGGGCAGGGCGGGCCAAGCCGCCGCCGCCGCGACGGGCGGCAGGCAGGCGCAGGAGCCGCCGGCCGCGTCCTCGCTCGCCGCGCAGTCCTCCTTCTGGGATCTGCTCACTCCCGACGAGCGCGAGTTCTTCGAGAAGCAGGCGTCCCTCGGTCCCATCACCTACCGGCCGGGCGGGAGACCCTCCGATGCGATGCCGGCGCCGACCGGGCAGCGCATCGACGTGCGCGGCTAGGCCGCGGCCGCTGCGAAGAGGACGGCGATGACGATCCCGATCCGGACGGCAGGCGAAGCGATCCTGCGGCCGTGGGAAACGGTGGAGGACGGCGGGCGGCTCGCGCCGCGCACGAGCGGCGCCGACGGTTCCGCCTCCTTCGCGGATCTGCTGAAGAAGGCGGTCGGCGACGCCTCCGCTCTCGAGTCGAACGCGCAGGAGAAGATCGCCGCGTTCCTGCGAGGCGAGCCGGTCGAGATCCACGACGTGATGGCGGCGAGCGAGGAAGCGGGCATCGCCCTCGACCTCCTCGTCGAGATTCGCAACAAGCTGACCGAGACCTACCGCACGTTGATGAACATGCAGTAGGACGAGGAACCGAGGAGCAAGGAACGAGCGACGCATGAGCCCTCTCTCTTCGCTTTCAAGCGCCTTCGGGACGATGAACGCCTCCGGCTCCCGCCGTTTCCTGCTGCTGGGCGCCGGCCTTCTCGCCATCGTGATCGTCTGGTCGGTCGGCCGCTGGGCGTCGACGCCGACCTACGTCCCTCTCTTTCGCGATCTGGATCTCGCCGACGTCGGGACGATGGAGGAGAAACTTCGCAAGGCGGGGATCTCCACGCGGCTCGACGCGGGCGGCACCGAGATCCTCGTACCGGCCGAGCAGGCCGCGAGCGCCCGAGTCGCGCTGGCCAAGGAAGGCCTCCCGCGAGGCGGGCGCCCCGGCCTCGAGCTGTTCGACAAACCGTCCTGGGGGATGACCGACTTCACGCAACGCGTCACCTACCAGCGCGCCCTCGAAGGGGAGCTCGCACGCACGATCGGCTCGATCCGCGGCGTGAAGGCCGCCCAGGTCCATCTCGTGCTGCCGACCGCGAGCCCCCTTCGCAAGCTCGAGCGGCCGGCGAGCGCCTCGGTCGTGTTGACGCTCGACGGCAACGCCGTCCTCTCCCCCGAAACGGTGCAGGGAATCACCTACGTCGTCAGCAACAGCGTCGAGCGGCTGACGAGCGACAACGTCGCCGTGATGGACGACGAAGGGCGCGTCCTCTCGATCCCCTCGGGGAGCGGATCGGTCGCGGGACTGACCGGCTGGCAGCTCGAGACGGAGAGGTCGGTCGAGCAGCACATGGCCGAGAAGGTCGAGCGGCTGCTCGAGACCGTGACCGGACCGGGGAAGGTGCGGGCGCAGGTCGCGGTCGAGATGAACTTCGACCAGATCGACAGCACGATCGAGACGTTCGATCCCGAGTCGCAGGCCCTGACGAGCGAGCAGCGGAGCGAGACCGATCCGGGGGCCGGAGGCGGCTCCCAGGTCGTGGTCAACAACTCCTACCAGACCTCCCGCCGGATCGAGAAGAACCTCAGCGCCTCGGGGCGCATCGAGAGGCTGACCGCCTCGGTGCTCGTCGACGAGACGGCGATCGGACCGGGCGCGGGGGCAGGCGCGGCCGATGTGCGCGTCGCTGACCTCGAGGGGATGGTGCGCGACGCGATCGGCATCGACCCGTCGCGCGGCGACCGGCTGACCGTCCTGTCGATCCCGTTCGGGAAGATCGACCTGACCGGCACGGACGCGGGCGCGCCGACGCCGAAGCCCGGCTTCGATCCGACGCGGATCGCCGAGAAGTTCGTGAAGCCGCTGCTCTCGCTCCTCGCCGTCGCGGCGCTGCTCGTTCTCGCGCTGCGGG
This sequence comes from Candidatus Eiseniibacteriota bacterium, assembly GCA_041946735.1. Classification (GTDB taxonomy): domain Bacteria; phylum Eisenbacteria; class RBG-16-71-46; order CAIMUX01; family VGJL01; genus JBHGAY01. Next base: position 108,378 of record JBHGAY010000016.1, on the reverse strand, counting down.
CGCTGCGCGGGGGCGCAGCGGGCTCCGGTTCCGGCTCCGCCGCAGCCGCGGCTCGCGCGCGCGCGCTGGGCGGTGGCGCGGGCGGCGACGCGGACGAGTCGATGTCCGGCGGGCTGCTGCCCGGCGGCGTAGCCGGCTCGATTCCCGCTCTTCCTGCTGGACGGCCGGCGGCATCCGGCGCCCTCACGCACGTGCCGGCGGAGACATCCGCCCGCGTCGTGAAGAGCTGGCTGGCGGAGTCGTGATGGCCGGCGCGGGGACGGCGACCGGATCCGCAGGCGGAGGCGGAGGCGGCAAGGCGACCGCCCGCTCCCTGACCGGGGCTCAGAAGTGCGCGATCGTCTGCATGGCGCTCGCCGACGAGGAAGGCAGCGAGCTGCTGCGTCAGCTCTCGCCCGAACAGCTCGAGATCGTGCTGCGCGAGATGGCGACACTCCCGGTGGTGCCTGAGGAGGTCGTGCAGGACGTCCTGCGCGAGTACCGCGAAAAGGTGAAAGCGCCGGAGATGACGCGCGCAGAGGGCCCGGAGGCAGCGCAGAAGCTGCTGAGCCAGGCCTTCGGGGCCGACACGGCCAAGGCGCTCTGGGCGCGGGTGCGCGAGCAGGTGGAAGAGAACGGAATCGCCCGGCTGAAGACCGCCGCGCCCGAGACGCTGCTCTCGATCGTGCGCGGCGAGCATCCGCAAACGGCCGCGCTGATCCTCGCTCACCTGGAATCCAAGGCGGCGTTCGAGGTGCTCAAGCGGATGGACGTGACTCTGGCCGGCGACATCCTCTACAGGATGGCGCGGATCGATCGCGTCTCCCCGGAGGTCCTCTCGCTCGTCGAGACGACCTTGCGGAGCAAGACCGACCTCACGCTCGCGACCGGTCTCGCGCCGGGCGGAGGGCCGGCCGCTGTCGCGAAGGTGCTGAACCTCTCCGGCGACGACCTGCAGCCGCAGCTCCTCGACTCGATCCAGGACAGGAACCCGGAGCTGGCGGCGAGCGTGCGGGCTCTGATGTTCACGTTCGAGGATCTCCTGTCGGTCGACGGCAAGGGGATCCAGAAGCTGCTGCGCGAGATCGACACGAAGGAGTTCGCGCTCGCGCTGAAGGTCGCGAGCGAGGAGCTGAAGGCTCACATCAAGGCGAACATGTCGGAGAGGGCGGGAGAGGCGCTCGAGGAGGAGATCGAGCTTCTCGGTCCTGTTCGCGTGAAGGACGTGGAAGCGTCCCACGCGCGAATCATCGAGGTCGTTCGCCGGTTGGAGTCGGACGGGGAGATCGTGGTCCAGAGGGAGAGCGGGGGCGATGACATCGTCGTTTGACCCCAGCGCCCCGGAGCGCGAAGAGACCCGCCGGTGGGCTCCGGCGTGCTTCGGGGTCGCCGGCGGCGACGACGCGCCGCGCGAGGCCGGCGCAGCGGCGAGCAGCCGCATGCCGCGTCCATGGGAGCTGGCGGATCTCGCCGGTGCGGCGGCGGCAGCGCGCGCGGGCGGCGCGGGTGCGGGCGCGGCCTCGGCCGCGGGCGCGGTGGCCGGACGGCGGCCGACCGAGAGCCCTGCCGAAGCGCGGCGTATCGCCGAGATCGACGCCTCGTACGCGAAGGGACACGTCGAGGGGCTGCGCGAAGGGACCGCGCGCGCGGAGCGGGCGATCGCGCCGGCGCTCGAGGCCGCGGCGGCGGCGGCCGACGCGTTCGGGGCCCTGCGCGCCGATCTGGCGCGCGACCTCTCGCGGCAGGTCCGCGTCCTCTCCCTCGCGGTCGCTTCGAAGCTGATCGAGCGCGAGGTCTCGGGCGACCCGACGATCCTGCGCGACCTGGTCGGGCGCGCGATCGAGATGCTGCACGTCGACGAGCCGGTGGAAGGGCGCCTGCACCCAGCCGATCTCGAGATCCTCACGCCGGAGATCGAGGCGCTCGCGTCGCGCGGGCGCGCCCGCACGATCCACTGGCTTGCCGATCCCACCATGGAACGCGGCGGCTTCGTCCTCGAGGGAGCGAACCAGATCCTCGACGGGCGCCTCGACCTCGCGATCCGGAGCATCCATGAGCGGCTGGAATTCGATTGAGCCGTTCTACGCCGACGGCGCCGATGGCTTCGGCCCCGCCTCCGGCTCGGGCTCCGGCTCTTTCTCCGGCTCGGGCTTCGGCTCTGTCTCCGGCCTTGTCTCCGGCTCCGCCGCCGCATCGGCCTCCGGAGGATGGCTCGAGGAATCGGTCGCCCGGGTCGAGGCCAGTCCTCGCTTCACGCTGTGCGGCCGCGTGCGCCGCGTCATCGGCCAGGTGGTCGAGGCGACGTCGCTGCCGGTGGCGGTCGGCGAGGTATGCCGGATCGCCCCGGAGGACCGCCCGGCGATGCTGGCGCAGGCGGTCGGCTTCCACGAGCAGGGAATCCTGCTGATGCCGCTGGGCGAGATCGAGGGGATCCATCCAGGAGCCGTCGTGATCCCGCTCGGGCGCGGCTTCTACGCGGACGCCGGCGAGGGGTTGATCGGTCGCGTCCTGAACGGCCTCGGCCGCCCGATCGACGGCGGCGACCGCATCGGTTCGCGGCGTCGCTGCTCGCTCCTCGGACGGCTCCCGAATCCGCTCGAGCGTTCCCCGATCGCGCAGCCGCTCGGCACCGGCGTGCGCGCCTTGGACGGCCTGATCACGCTCGGCCAAGGGCAGAGGATCGGGATCATGGCGGGGAGCGGCGTCGGCAAGAGCGTGCTCCTCGGCATGATCGCCCGCCACACCACCGCCGACGTCAACGTGATCGCGCTTCTCGGAGAGCGCGGGCGCGAGGTGCGGGAGTTCATCGAACGGGATCTCGGGACCGACGGACTGCGGCGCTCCGTCGTCGTCGCGGCGACGAGCGATCAGGCGGCCGTCGTGCGCGCGACCGGAGCGCTCGTCGCGACAGCGATCGCCGAGTACTTCCGCGACTCGGGGCGGAACGTCCTCTTGATGATGGACTCGATCACGCGCGTGGCGATGGCGTGGCGCGAAATCGGGCTCGCCGTCGGGGAGCCGCCCACTACGAAGGGGTATCCCCCGTCGGTCTTCGCGAATCTGCCGCGGCTGCTCGAGCGGGCCGGGACGGCGCGGCAGGGCAGCATCACCGGGCTCTACACGGTCCTGGTCGAGGGGGACGACTTCAACGAGCCGATCGCCGATGCGACCCGCTCGATCCTCGACGGCCACATCGTCCTCTCGCGGCAGCTCGCCAACGCGAAGCACTTCCCCGCCATCGACGTGCTGGAGAGCGTCAGCCGCGTACGCGACGCCGTGATTCCCAGGCAGCATCTCGAGGCGGCGAACGCCCTGCTGCGGCTCGAGGCCGCGTATCGGTCCCACGAGGATCTGATCGCGGTCGGAGCGTACAAGCCGGGAGCCGATCCGCAGGTCGACGCGGCGATCGCGCTGCGGTCGCAGATCGAGGCGTTCCTGCGGCAAGAGGCGCACGACTCCTCGAGCCTTCCCGAGACGCAGGTGCGCCTCCAGCACCTGGCGACCCTCATCGACAAGCACCTGAAGGGAGAGAGGAATGAGAAGGTTCGTGTTCCGGTTGGATCGCGTGCTTGACCTTCGCCAGCGAGAGGAGAAGGAGCGGGCTCGGGAGCTCGGGCGCGCGCTGCGCGCCGAACGGTCCCGCAAGGAGGCGCTCGAGGAGGCGGAGGAGAAGCTCGGCCGCTGCGGGGAGCAGATCTCCGAGACGGCCGAGGCGGGCGTGACCCAGGCGGGAGTGCTGCACAATCTCGATCTGGCGATCAAGGCGGCGGCCGGCGAGGTCGAGGCCGCGGAGGAGTCGCACCAGAAGGCGTGCGAGGAGGTCGAGACGGAGAAGACGCGGTTCGGCGAGGCGCGAAAGGGACGGCGGGTCGTGGAGCGGCTGAAGGAGCGCCGCCGCGCCCAATGGTCGGTCGACGAGTCGCGTCAGGAGCAGCGGGAGTTCGACGACGTCGCGCAGCTCCGGCTCCGGCGGACGGCGGAGGAGGGTTAGGTGATCCGACGGCGGTGGATCGTGATCGCGGCGGTGGTCTTCGTGGTCGCGCTGACGGCCGGGACGGGCGCGCGGCTGATGACGGCGCCGAAGGGGCAGCCGGGCGCGGCGGGTGCAGGCGCAGACGCAGACGCAGGCGCGGTGGCGGAGACGGACCTTGCGGCCGCAGGCGCGCCGGTGACGGAGGTGAAGCCGTCGGTCGATGCGGAGCTGGGCGGCGCGGAGACGGCGGCGGTGGCGGCGGAAGAGGAGGCGGAGAAGATGGCTGAGGAGACGGCGGCGGCAACCTCGGCGGAGACGGCGAGCGAGCCGCAGGCGCAGCGGGCAGCGAGCGCAGAGTCCGCTGCAGCAGCGCAACCGGTGTCCTCCGGCCCCGCGGAGCCCGCAGCCGCACCGGGCACGCGCTACAAGCAGTTCGCCAAGATCCTGAACAATATGAAGCCGGCGGACGCGGCGAAGCTGCTCGCCGGGTTCACCGACGAACAGGTCGAGGAGATCCTGCACGCGGTCGGCGCGCGGAAGGCGGCCGACCTCCTCGCGCGCCTGCCCGAAGACCGGGCCGCGCGGATCGGTCGCAGGCTTCTCCCCGGCGCTACCGAGGAGGAGAGATGACGATCGTGATCCGGCCCTTGCCTCCACCGAACTTCTCGGAGCAACCGCACCCGACGACGGGTCCCAGGCGGGAAGAGGAGATGGAATCGTTCGACGACGCGTTCGCAGCGGCCATGCAGCAGGGAGGCGCGGCTGAGGAGACGCGGACGCCGCCGCACACGCCGCAGTCGCCTCCGCCCACGGAACAAGAGAGGCGACAGGCGGAGTTGACGACGCAGCACGGCGGGACGGCACCCGGCTTGGAGCGGGAGGAGCCGCAAGCGCCGGAGAACACGGCCGAGGCGAAGCCCGCGCCGGATCACGGTCGCGGCAGCGCCTCCACGGGCGCTCCTTCTCACGAAGGCCCGTCGTTGGACGATCGGCGCCCCCAGCTCGACGGACGGCCGCTGCACCCGCATCCCGCTTCCATCACGCCACGGACGGTGAAGGCGGGAGGCACGGCGCAAGGCGCGAAGCCGGCCGAGCCGCTGGAGCTGGCACAGGCGCCGCAAGTGGCACAGGCGCCGGAGCCGGCACAGCCGAAGCTGGCGGAGGAGAGGCGGCCGGCTTCGCTCGCCAGGACCGCCCGCTTCCTTCAGATGCTCGCCGCAGCGGCGAAGCCATCCAGCGCCGGAACAGCTCGACCGCAACCCGGCGCAAGCCCGGCCCTCGACGGGACCGCGCCGACGGGCTCGGCCGCGGCATCGACGGAACAGCCGTCTGCGGCCTCGACCCCCGCACCTCCGCCGGCTTCCTTCGCTCGCACGCATGCGATCCCGCTCGTGCGCACGCGCTCCGAATGGGTCGCCGAGTGGGCCATCCTTCCACCGATCCTCCATGGCGAAGGGGACCCGGCGGCCGCGACTCCGATGCCGCACGACGTCGCTGCAGGGACAGCGGACCCGACCGCGGAGACGACGACGCGCCATGGCATCCCCCTCGGCGAGACGCTTCCTGCCTCCGCTGACCCGCTGGCGGCGCGGGCGCCTGCGGCGACACCGCCGCCCGAGTATCGGCTTCTCTCTCCTTCCCAGGAGGCGGACCGCCAAGCAACGCGCGCGTTGCGAGCGCTCGAGCTGCTCGACGTCGCCGGCGCGAAGTCGGCGGAATCGCTCGCTGGCCATGCGATGACGGAGGAGCCGGCCGGCTCCGCGCCGAAACCGCCGGCCGGAGAGGCAACGCGCGTGGCCTTCTCCGAGGGCTACAGGCGATCGGCGGGCACGCCCGCTCCGGCGTCCTCTACGCAGGCGGCGGAGTCGCCGAACGAATCTCAGCTGCCCAAGCCGGATCCGCACGCAGCGCAGCCGGTAGACGGGCGCTCGCGGATCGTGGAGCAGCGAGCAGCGGACGATCCGAGGACTCCGGCTGCGACGCGCAACCTCGGACGGCCAGGCGTGAACGTGATCGACTCGCCGGCGCGCCGGTCCGGGCGCCACGCGGGCGCCACTACGACCGCGCAGGCGGCTTCCGGTCCGGCGTCGCCGCGGACTTTCGATCAAGCGACTCCGGTCCCTATGGCGCCGAACGGCTCACAATCCGCGCGTGCGATCGACGCTGCCAACGGCCTCGCCTTGACGAAGGCGAGTGGGGCCGATCCCGCCACTCCGCCCGCCGAGCCGAACCTCGAGGCGGCGTCCACGATGCCCGGCCGACCGATCACGATCGACCTGCGCGGCGATGGCGGAATCGACGGGCACCTGCGTCTGACCGTCCGCGGCGAGTCGGTGCAGGCCGCGATCTACTCCGCGAATCCCGAGACGGTCCGGCGGCTCGGAACCGACTTGAACGAACTCCAGCGATCCCTCGCCGATCGCGGCTTCTCCGCCGCGAAGGTGTCGGTTCACCAGATGGCGCAGGCGGCGCCGGCCGCCGCCGATTCGCAGCCGGGACGCCAGGACGACACGCCGCACGACCGGCGCGCCAACGATGGGGACGGCTCCCGCCGCGGGCACGATCCGGCCGAGGGGCGCGGGAAACGCGAGAACCGCGGGGACCACGAGGGGCACGAGTGGCGCGGCGGGCACGAGGTGCGCGACGGGCGCGAGGTGCGCGAGTGGCGCGGAGCGCGTCACCAGGAAAGGTAGGCAGCCGATGATCCTCAATCCGATCGGGTCGAGCGCAGCCGGCAACCCGGCCGAGCGGACCGCGCTCGGCAAGGACCAGTTCCTCAAGCTGCTCGTCACGCAGCTGCAGAATCAGGATCCTCTGAGCCCGCTCCAGCCGCACGAGTTCGCCTCGCAACTCGCGACGTTCACGAGCGTCGAGCAGCTCACCGAGGTGAACGACGCTTTGATGAGCCAGGGCGAGACGCTCCACCTGAACGCCCTCCTCTCGAAGACCGCCTTCAGCGCCGCGTTGCTCGGGCGCGAGGTGACCGCCGAGGGGGACCGCGTGGCGATCCCGGAAGAGGGCGCCGGACGGATCCGGATCGAGGTGGCGGACGCCGGCGGAGCCGCGACGCTGCGCCTGTTCGACGAGGACGGGCGCGAGGTGGCGAGCCGGGAGCTTGGAAGCCTCCCGGGTGGACGACAGGACGTCGATCTTCCCGAGGGGCTTCCCCCCGGCTCCTACCACTACAAGATCGAGGTGAAGGATTCCGAGGGCGAAGCCGTGTCGGTCATCACCTACACGCGCGGAATCGTCGGCGGGGTCTCGTTCGAGGGCGGAGAGATTCTCCTCCGCCTCGCCGACGCGGACATCGAGGTTCGCCTGGACGATGTCGCGGAATTCCAGGGACCGAGGGACTGAGGGGCGAGATGCGCCGCGAATCGGGCGAGACGCGCTATGAATCGGGCGGACGCGCCACGAAGTTGAACCAAGCTCCGCCGGCGGAGCCGAGCGGGAGAGACGACAGGACGGAAGAGAACGATCTCTCAGGGGAGGATTGAGAAGCCATGATGCGTGCTCTTTTCGCCGGCGTGTCCGGGCTCCGGAGCCACCAGGTCCGGATGGACGTGATCGGCAACAATATCGCGAACGTCAACACGATCGGGTTCAAGGCATCGCGCGCGACGTTCGAGGAAGCGTTCGTGCAGGTGCTGTCGAAGGCGCAGCGGCCCGACGACATGACCGGTGGGATGAACCCGGTCCAGGTCGGGACCGGAACCAACGTCGGCAGCATCGACCAGCTCTTCACGCAGGGGAGCCTCGAGAACACGGGCCAGCCGCTCGACCTCGCGATCCAGGGGGACGGCCTCTTCGTGCTGAGCAACGGACAGAACCGCGTCTTCACGCGGGCCGGCAACTTCCAGCTCGACGCGAACGGCCGGCTCGTCTCTCCCTTCTCGGGCTACATTCTGCAGGGCGTCAACGCGGACGAGAACGGAAAGTTCAACGGCACCGCGGCGATCAGCGACGTGGAGATCGCGCTCGGAGCCAAAGCGGCGGCCAAGGAGACGTCGTTGGTGTCGCTCACGGGCAACCTCGACGCCGACGCCGAGGTCGACGACACCCACTCGATGGGAATCACCGTCTACGACGCGCTCGGCACTCCGCACAATCTCCAGATCCTGTTCACGAACACCGGCCCGGGCACCTGGTCGTGGGTCGCCACCTGCGACACCGCTCCGGTCACGCCCGACACCGAGGGGACGGTCACCTTCGGCACGGACGGTAGCCTCGAAAGCTTCACCTATCCGGGCGGCGGCGAGTCGATCACGCTGACGCCGCCCAACGCCGAGCCGTTCGAGATCACGCTCGACCCGGGGACGGTCGGCGGGTTCGACGGTCTTTCGGGATTCGCCAACGCCTCGAACGCCGTCGTGAACAGCCAGGACGGCTACCAGGCGGGCGACCTCGTCAACGTCAGCGTCGACTCCCGCGGGATGGTGAACGGCACCTTCTCGAACGGAACCACGCGCGTGCTTGCGCAGATCTCGCTCGCGAGCTTCAACAATCCCGGCGGATTGATCCGCTCCGGCGACAATGTTTACGAGGAGACTCCGAACTCCGGGGCGGCGATCCTCTCCTTCGCGGGTGGATCGGCTTCGTCCACGATCACGCCGGGCGCGCTCGAAAGCTCGAACGTCGACGTATCGCAGGAGTTCAGCAACATGATCGTCGCTCAGCGCGGGTTCCAGGCGAACGCCCGCGTGATCTCGACGGCCGATGAGATGCTGAACGAGCTCGTGAACCTCAGGCGGTAGTCGGCAGTCGGTAGCCGCGTAGCCGGTAGCCGGCAGTCGGTAGCCGGCGGTCGGTAGTCGGCACTCGGTAGTCGGTCCGCGTCAGGGCGGGGGCGGGGGCGCCATGCGAAGGCGCCCCGCCCCCGCTTCGTTTGGCTGAGCGCGCGGCATCCGGGGGACGCGGACTTCCGAGCCTGCCGAGTGGCGAACTTTCGGACGGATGTATCAAGGAGCCTGCCCCCCGCTACCATGCAATTGCGCGGCGGTCGAGGCGATCCAGCGGACCTGCACCGGGACGGGACGCCAGACGAGCCGCCGGCCTACGAGCCCACCGACGGAGAAGCGGGGTCCTCGTCCAGGACCCTCGTCCATAGAAAGACGGAAAGGAAGGACTCGCCATGTGCCCGACAGTGCCGCGCCCTACCCCGCATCTCGCTCCGCTTCGCACCCGGCATCGCACCCCGGACCTCGCTCGCGTTCGCCCGGTCGTCGGACTCGCAGAGACCGCCATGCTCCTCATGCTGGCCGTCGTCGCCGCTTCGTCGCCGGTCGCCGCGCTAGGCCTTTGCGGTCCCTGGGAGCACGTGCCCACGCCGAACGCCGGCAACAGCGTCAACCGCTTGACCGCGATCACCGCCCTCTCGCCGTCCGACGCCTGGTCGGTCGGCCTCTGGCGCAACGAGCCCGCCGGGAGCGGGCCGATCGCGATCCGCTGGAACGGATCCGCCTGGAACTTCGTCGATCTGCCGCCCACCGATGACCTGGGAACCAATCCGGAGACGGTGGGCGTCGACCACGCCCCCAACGGCGATGTCTGGATCGCCGGCAACGTCACGACCAGCCCCCCGGCCAACAACCTCCCGCTCGTGATGCGCTGGCGCAACGACTCCTGGGACTACGTCGATACCGTCACGCTGCGGCCGCAGGTGGAGTATCCCTACGCCGATCGGGGTGGCTTCGCCTACGAGGTGGAGGCGATCGCGCACGATGACGTCTGGGCGGTCGGCATCGCGAACGGCTACGGCGACGCCTCTTCCGCATCGGTCCCGATGGCGCTGCACTGGGACGGATCGGAATGGACCGACGTCGACGTCCCGCTCGTCGCCAACCGCCACCACGAGTTGGACGCCGTCGTCGCGATCGCGTCCGACGACGTCTGGGCGGCCGGCGACTACCGCAACATCGCCGGCACCTTCCGGGCCGTCACCTACCACTGGGACGGTCACGAGTGGTCGCACGTCCCCAGCCCGATGGAGGACATTCACCAGAGCGGCATCGAAGACCTCGTCGCCACCGGCCCCAACGACGTCTGGGCGATCGGCGGCAGCGATGCAGACGGCGCGCTCTTGATGCGCTGGAACGGCTCGCAGTGGACGATGATGCCCCCGCCGCCGAACTCCGGCGGCTCCCTCGCCGCGGTCGCCCCCAACGACCTATGGTCCTCCGGATGGAACGGCTACTGGCATTGGGACGGCGTGAGCTGGACCGAGGTCCCGGCCGATGTCCCCGGCGCCACCTACGTCATCCGCAGCGGCGGCATGGAGATCGTGGGGGACTGCGACATCTGGACCGCCGGTTTCTGGACGCTCGCGGATGGCATCACGAGCTACACCCTGGCCGAGCGACTGCACCCGGCCCCTGCCTCGGTCGAGACGGACATGGGCCCCGGCGCACGCTTGGCGTCGCTCGCGTTCCCCAACCCCTTCCGTCCTGGAAACGAGATCCGGCTCGCGGCGACTGGGCCTGCGCCTGCGTTCGGCGGGGCCGGCGCGTGCATCGTCACCATCCACGATGTGCAAGGGAGCGTCGTCCGCCGGATCGAGCTACCGGCCGCGGGGGGCGAGGGCGCTTCCGCCTCGGCCGCCGTTCGCTGGGACGGCCGCAGCGAGGCGGGCATGTCGTTGCCGACCGGGGTCTACTTCGCGCGGCTGGAATCGACCGGCAACCGCGGGGAGCGCGCCGCGGCGCAGAAGCTCCTGCTACTCGGCGTTCATAGGTAAGAGAGTAGAAGAGAAGGACAGTAGGAGAGGCTCTCCGGGCAGGTCCTATCGCTCGCGCCCGCCGGCCGCGTCCCCCCTGGATGCGGCCGGCGATTACGGCGTGTTGGTCGATGTCCCCACGATGCCGTTATGCCGTTGCGCAATTCTCCCGGATGCCGTGCAGGAATCATCCCCATATCGAGGATCACCGGGAAGTCTCAGGACCTTTCGCGAAGCCCTTCGTTGTCCCAAACCTAACATCCGCCTAGACTGGCGCCGCGGTCATCCATAGGGCACACGCGAAGTCGCGAAACGGTGAGGGAGCGGCGCGCAACAGCCAGATGCTGCCTTAGCGCCGATCGTCACGGCAAGCGATGCCCTGACATCGCGGCGGCCGCAATGCCGGGGATGTCCGCTCGAGTTCTTGACGCACGCCACACCACACAGGAGGGACTGATGTCACCGTCACGACGTCTGCTCGTGTTGTTCGCCCTGTTGTCGGTTGGTCTTGGTTGTTCCAACGACTCGACTCCGCCGACGACGCCTGCTCCATCATACGAGGCGATTTCCACGATCGCCGGGCAGGCCGTACAGCGGCCGTTCTCGGATTACACCTCGACGCAAGGAACCTACTGCGTTCCCGACGGGATGGGAGGATGCATCGACTACGAGCCGCCGCTCAAGAACTTCGTCTGCTGGTCCAACTCCGACTTCATCCTGAACTTCATGTTCGAGTACCTCGGCAACGCGGATCGCTGGTTGCAGCAGGAGTCCGGCGGCGCCATGTCGCTGGGCACCGATATCACGGGCAACCTTACCGAGCGAACGCTGCCGGACGGTCGGGCCCTCATCCACCTTCGCGTGCACGCCCGCAACATCCTGGCGTGGGTGGCCGAGATCGAAGATTACTACCTCGACCCGTTGATCTTCGGCTCACGCGTGACCGATGTTCTCGCCGGCGCTCCGCCTGCCCTCGGTGACTTCTACATGGATCTCGACTTCATCAACCCGCAGCCGGGCGCGCCGATCCCGGATCTCTTCCAGCTGCTCCTCTTCACCGAGCCGGACCAGGAGATCCTGCATGCCACGATTCACATGGAAGCGACCGGCTACCTGCACGAAGGCTCCGGCTATCCGGAGGGCACGTACGCGAGGGTGCGGGCGGTCCAGATCTTCCCGAGGGCGCCCGAGGGAGGATACGAACCAACCGGCTGGCCGGTGGAGTCGATCGACATCCAGCCGATCGGGAACTGAAGATCGCCTCAGAGTCTCTAGAGTCTGAACGGGGGGCGACACCGCGCCAGTACATTTCGGGTGATCGCCCCCCAAGGCGAATGCCACCGGCGGGACCGGCTCCCGCCGGTGGCTTCTCACACTCAGACCTATCGAAACATCGCCCGGACGGCCCCCCAGCTCACCTTTGAAACCGCCGTGGGCTCGCTGACCGTGAGGGTCACGTCGATGCAGCGGGCGAGGGTGTGCTGCCACCTCTCGACCTGCACCCAGGTCTCGTAGACGCCGGGCTCCAGCTCGGCCGCGTCAGCGTCGACCCTGAGGATCGTCTCGAACGCGTCCCCGCCCTCCACGCAGTCGGCGGTGCACCATGTCTCGCCTGTCTGTGTGTCCCAATCGTGCGAGCAGGGGTACCATTCGTACATCCACCAATACCCCGCGCTGAAAGAGATCTCGCCATGGGCGTCTCCGCCCGCAACAGCCGACAAGTCCAAGTGGTCCTGAGAGAAGTTAGGCTCACAGGCGAATTCCCAGAAGTCGCATGGCTGGTTCGTGAACTCGCAGCCGGGACCCGCCTCGCCGTACATGGAGTCGGCTATCACGTCATGTCCCTCGGGTGGGCAATGTGCCCACAAGTGGGCGTTGTCCGTGGTCAGCTTGCCATAGCCGTGAACCGACATGATCATATGCACAGCGAGGAAGGGATACGGCTGGCCCTCGCACGGGAAGTGAACCTCGAGGCGGTGCGGATTCCCTCCCCAGTAATCCAACGTGCCGGTTCCCCCCTGGCAGAACGAGAAGTCGTAGAGCCACCATTCATCCGGCCAAGTCATGTCGGCCGTGAAGCTGGTCACGGGGGTCCCGGAGTTGCTCTGGACGTAAATCTTGAATTCGACGTACCCCTCCGCGGGGGTCGTCTGTTGCATGTCCTCGCAGTCCATCGAAGGCGGTTCACACGGGTAAGGGCCCTCGAACGGACGCACATCGAAGTAGATCAACGCCGCCGGGCCGAGGTTGGCTTGCGCCGCTTGCGGATCGACGAGTCCGCTCAGAGCGCCGGCGAGAGGGATCAGGACGAGAAGCGCGATCGAACGCGGAGCGGTGAAGGTGTGGCGCGGCACGGTGGTCTCCTTCCTCCGGGTACCCGCCGCGCGCTGTCCGGGCTGCGGCACCCCCGGAACCGCAATCACGATGGAATGACGCGCAGAGAGTATGCGCCTCTCCTGCCAGGACATCAATCGCGAGGCGTGTGCGTGCAGGTCGCAAGCAACGATCGCCGCCCATCCGGGAGCCGCAGGAGGACGCGTCGGATTGACAGGAGCCGCGGGACCGCCTGCTGGCAGCGGGTGGCTACAACGTTCGAGCTACTCGCCCGTTACCCCCTTCCAGCGGACGATTATGTCGCGATCCGGATAGAAGGAGTCGACCTCGTAGGAGTAGAAGCGCCCGACCGAGTCCTCGCGGGCCTCGAACGGAAAGCTGAAGTCGATCGGGACCGCGCCTTCGGGCAAACGGACGTCGAACCGGGCGTGCCGGAGCGGGCGATGCCAGGCCCGGGTGGTCGTCACGATGTATCGGGCGTAGGGGCCCAGGAGTTGCTGCCGGTAGACCGCGTCGACGAAGACAGTGTCCCCGGTGCACGGCGGCGTCTCGAACCGGACCGCAGACATGGCAGACGTGGGAGGCATCGGACGCCACGGGATGGCCGACAGCGCGGCGCGCTCGACGCCTGCATGAAGCGAGATCATCCGCGCCGGACCGAGGAGCGAGTCCTCCGGGAAAGGGAAGAACAGGGTGACGCGAGCGCCGTCGGGCTCGCGGCAGCGGAGGAAGTAGCTCGCTCGGACCTCCAGGCTGTCGCCGAGGACGGCGAGCCGGATCCACTCCGAATCGAAGCTCACTGCAAAGGCGTCCGGTCCCACGAAGGTGCGCTGGAGGTCGCTCCTCCCCGTCCCGCCGGCGCTCTTCTCCGCCGCGCCGTTGGACCGCGCCCCCGGCACGGCCAGCGCCAGCGCGAGCGCCGCGAGAAGGTACACGGCGACAACGCGGGAGCGAACGGCCGGCACGCGCTCGAATGACAGCAAGGAACCCGGCTCTTCTCCCCCGAGCGACCCGAGGCTCTTGGGCATCGTACGTGCCTCCCCTCTCATTCGTACTTCCACAGAGAGCGCCGGCTCGATTGTACCGGGAGGCAATTGTAGGCCGTCCGCTCTGCTCCTCCAATCTCGAACCCGTGACATCTCGAACCCGGAACGCACGAGGAGTCGTCGTCGCCCCGCCACCGAGGCCCTTTCTCCCCGGCTCAAGCCTGGAGGCGCGGCAATCGTCCGGGAGCGCGCGCTCTCATCCCGCTTGAAGTGAAGGCGACATCGGACGCGACGACCGGGACGGGGACGGCCGGGACGGCCGGCGCCTCGATGGACCCGGCCGCGTAGCCGGCCGCCGCGCTGCGGAAACGCTACGGGCCGGCGCCCGACGGGGCGCCGGGTGAAAGTCAGCCTGGGGCCGCCGGTGCTGAGATGCCTCGATGGCCGGCGGCCCCACATTCCCCCTGAGGTGCTGTGCCGGGCCGGATGGCGGAAGATGCGGCGGCGCAAGATCGGCCCGACGGCCTAGCTCGGCGCCGACCTGCCCAAAGAGGACTCGCTACCCTCGCTTCAACCAACCGTCCACCTGAAGGATCGCGCGTGCGGCCGCCCGGAACTGCTCCGCCGCGCGAAGCGCCTCCTCGCTGTCGGCGGTCGTGAAGACGGCGGCCGCGTCGTAGTCTGCGTCTTCGCGAGTCCTCGCGACACTCGATAGCGCTCGCGCGAGCCGAGGATCAAGCTTGCCGCTTCTCACGAAGAGAGGAGAGAGCAGGTGGCGCACTCCCTCGTGGCTGCGCGGCTGGAGTCCCAAGGTCAGGAGCAGAGCTCGGGCAGCGTGAAAGGCGGCATGGTAGGCGCGGCTCGTCGATCCGGGAGCCTTCCCCGACGCATGCAGGATGGCCGCTGTCTCCCGTCCTTCTCACATCCCCCTTTCGCCTGCCGGTCTTACTCGGTCGCGCCTCGGTAGGAAGCCTTGATCTTGCCCCAGGTAACGGAGATGGCCGCAACCGGAGGGCATTCGACCCCCTCGCACGACGGATCGCCCATCCACTGACCGCCCATTTCGATCACGCATATATCGAAGGGAACGAAGTAGCAATCGCCGTCGACGCAGCACGCGCGCGGCGGGTCGGTAACCCCGCAGTCGGCGACGTCGCAGTTCTCCCACTCCGGATGGAAGATGCCGCCACTGGCCTCGCATTCCTCCTGCCAAAGAACGTGACACGAGTTGTTCTCGTAGCAACAGGCCCCCGCGCCCGGCGGCGGGCAGTTCAGCATGTCGTACTCGAGTGTCCACGGTCCTGCGCCTTGGCCGGTGCCGTAGTGATCCAGGATCACGTAGTAGGTGCCTGCCGCTGGAGCGATCCAGTTGATCGTCTCGGTGTCGTATCCCGCGTCCGCTCCAACCACGCAAGACCCCGCCGGATTTTCGCAGTCGGTGATGATGTAGATGGCCGCGTCGTGGTTCGGAGTGTTGTACGTGAGGTCGACCCAATCGCCCTGCTCGAGATCCATCTGGTACGTCACGTCGATTCCTGCCTCGGGATATCCATTGGCGCAGCCATCCGCTCCGGGATCGTAGTCGTCGTGATCCGGCGACATGTCGCCGCTCACAGTGCCGGTTCCGCATCGGGAAATGACATAGCCGGTGGTGCAGACATCGTTCGGATCGGGTATCGGCGGAGGGGCGCCATACAGATATAGCTCGTAGAAGCCGGTGTAGTGGTGTCCGTAGGAGAAGCTCTTGATGTTGTAATAGCCGGTGTGCGGGACCTGGAAGTTCGAGAGGAATGAGAACAGTCCCGGACCGCCGTCGTCGTTGTAGGCCAGCAGGGTCACGCAGTCCGAGTCGTACAGCTCCAGATACGTGTCCACGTCCGAACCGTCGTAGGTCCCGGTCGCAATCGTTACCTGGACGTCAGCGACAGCGAAGAACTGATACCAGTCATCGTCGCTGGAAGGGTCATAGGAAGCGGGCGAGACGGTGTCCCCCCCGGAAATCAACTGCCCCGGGCAGGAATCGTTGGGCTCCTGCTCCGGATAGATGGCTCGCGCGGGTGGGGAAATGGGACGCCATAGCTTCTCGGGACCGCCGATCTTGTCGGCAAAGGCGGCGCCGGAGAAGAACCAGACAAGAGACATTAGCCATAGGAGCAAAACGGCGGCCGCGGCTCGCATGATTCCTCCTTCGAAGGAACGGCAGGATCGCTTCAGCGCGGAAAGACAAAACCCACGGTGGTTTACCCTCGGAAACTGTTAGCGACCATATCCTCTCTTGATCCGTCCCCAACTCGTCACGACGACCGGCACCGGTCCATCGCAGCCGACCGGCCAGGCGCCGATCAGGCCGCAGTCGGGATCGTGTTGTGGCGCGCAGGGCGAGCCGCTCGCGATCGTGTAGTCGTCTTCTTCGTCCCCGCAGAAGAGCGGGTCTTCGCTGATGTTCCCTTCCTCCCCGGCTTGATCCTGGATGCAACCGACCCAGTCCCCTCCCGCGTTGCCGTAGACGTCCGAGCAAAGGAGCGTGGGCTGGCTGCCGGCCGAGCAGGTCACGGCCGCGCCCACAGTCGAGAAGGCAAGGATCGTGTTGGTAATCGTCGGACTGGCCGGCCAGTAGCCCGAGAAGACGCACTCGACCACGCCGCCGCCACCGGAAGCCGCGTTGTGGACGAACGTGCAGCTTTCGAGGAGTGGCGAGAATCCGTAGAGCAGGAGCGCGCCGCCGCGCTGCGCGCTGTTTCGCGCGAACGTGCAGCCGCGGAACGTCGCATCCCGGAGCGCGACCGCTTCGAGAAAGACCGCGCCGCCGCCGAAGTCGGCCGCCACGTTCCCCACGAACTGGCAGTCCTCGAACACGGGGGATGTCTGCTGTGGCGCCGTGCCGCCTCCGGCTAAGGCTCCGCCGGCGTATTGCGCGGAGTTGTCCAGGAACCGACAGCGGAGAAAGACCGGGGCGACTTCGTCCACGACCACTGCACCCCCCCCATACTCCGTGTGATTGCCTTGGAAGACGCAGTCCGAGACGGTCACTCCGGAGTTCAGCCGGAGCGCGCCGCCGCCACCCTCGGTGGTCAGCCCGCCGGTGATCGTGATGCCTTCGAGCGCCTGCCCCGCCGCGCGCGCCACGAAGGAGAACGCACGGCCGGCGTGCTCGCAATCGACGACGCAGGCGTCGGGATCGCCCGACTGGGAGCGGATGGTGAGCGACCGAGCGGGAACCTCCACGTCTCGATTGCCGGCGCCGGTGAACGTGCCCGGAGCGAGTTCGATCACGTCGCCGTCCACCGAGGCATCGACCGCCGCCTGGATCGTTGGGTACTCGCCAGAGCCGTCGGGGTAGACCGTGCGGACGACCCCGAAGGCCGCCGGAACGGCTCCGAGTAGCAGAGAGGCGCCGAGGAGCAGAAAGGCGCCGAGGAACAGAAAGGCGCCGGAGGCCGAAGCGACGAAGCCGGAAGCTGCGGAGACATTGCGCATCGTGGTGGCCATCCCTTCCCCTTCAGATAGGACACGCTGCTGGAATTGCGCCTCTCGAGTTTAGCGAAACGTGCAGGATCCGTCGACGGTCGACGGTCGACGGCGGAGCCGGCTCCCCCGCTCCGCCGGCCCGCTTCTGCACCTGCCCCACCGGCAACAACTCCCCGACCGACCGGAAAGATCGGCCGCCCGAGCCCGGCAATCCCTGCAGGGCCGACGGTGGAGGCTGGCTGGGGCGGTCCGGGAATCATCGGCGGTGTGGCAGTCCCTCCGGCATGTAACTGACGGAGCAGGGCAAGGTTGTGAGTCAGCAAGCCGGCGACGCTCCGCCCTGCCTCCGCTGGTACGCCGATTGCTGAGCGGGATGCGGGGGAACGCGCCTCGTGCGGGGTGGCCTGCGCGCGCGGGCGCCGGGACTGCGGGCGAAAGGAGAACCAAGGGCGGTGATCAAGCTCGAACGCAACAAGCTCCTTTTTCTTGGGATGATGATCGGCGCGCTGATTCTTGGCGGGGCGGCGGGCAGCCAGGTGGTGGGTCCTCGGATCCTGGCCGCGCGCGCATCGAAGGCGGCGGGGGCAGCCACGGGGACGGACGCCGGGGCGGCGGCATCGAAGCAGAAGCAAGGGCAGGAGCACGCCGCTGCCGAGGTGCGGGGACCCGTCTTCCAGCTCGAGAACGTCATCGTGAATCCGGCCGGCTCCGAGGGGACGCGCTTCTTGATGGCCTCGGTCGCGTTCGAGGTTCCCGACGCGAAGTCCGACGCGCTGCTCCGCGAGAACGAGGTACGCGCGCGCGACGAGATCACCGCGCTCCTCTCCGCGCAACGGATGGAGCTGCTCGTCCAGCCCTACGCCCGCGATTCCTTGAAGCAAATGCTCGGCGAAGCGGTCGCTCCGCTCGCCGGCAATCCGGCTTGGATCCGTGTCTACCTTCCGCAGTTCGTCCTGCAGTAGGCGCGCGATGAGGCCATCGATGGCGAAGCCGATGACGGAGCCGATGACGGAGCCGATGACGACAACGCGGGCAGCGAACGCGCCGGCGACGATCCTCTCGACGATCCTCACGCAGAGGCAGATCGACGCGATCGTCCAGGGTCTGCCCGAGGAGAGCGTCCAAGCCGAGCCGGTCGTCGTCGTCCCCTACGACTTCACGCGTCCGGCGGCGATCGCGCCCGACAAGCGCCCGCTCCTCGACTCCATCCAAGGCCGGTTCGCCGCCGCGACGCAGGCGGTCCTGTCGACGCGCCTGCGGACACCGATCGAGATCTCGCTCGCGGGCGTCGAATCGGTCCCGTCGATCGACTTCCTGTCCTCGCTGCCCTCGCCTTGCGCGGCGTTCGTGTTCGGGGCGGGCGGCGATGGCGGCGGCGCGGAGCATGGCGTGATCGAGCTTTCGCCGCCGCTCGTCTCGTTCCTGATCGACCGCTCCTTCGGCGGTCCGGGCGAGCGGACGGCCCCGCTCGGGCGGCGCATGACGCCGATCGAGGAGGGGACGATCCGCGCCCTCGCCGAGACGATCCTCGAGCGGCTCGCGATCGCTTGGGAAGGACGGTGGAAGCTCATCGCGCGGCCGCTGCAGCACGAAGCCGATCCGGAGATGCTCCCGCTGCCGGCGCCCGAGGAGGAGATGTTCCTCGCGACCTTCCGCGTGAGCGCCGGCGCGACGCGCGGGTCGCTCGTGTACGCCGCGCCGATGAGGGTGGTCGCGCCCATGCTGCAGCGGGCGGATGGCGTGGCGCATGGGCGCGCGGGCGGCGCTGTCGCTGCCAACGGCGCGACCGCAGGCGATCCGGATGGCGCGGCGACGGCGGCCGGCGGGCCGGAGAGCGAGGCGATCCTCAGCTCGCTCGCGCAGGTCCGGCTCACCGTCGATGCGCGGCTCCCCCGCTTCGTGCTGTCCGCGCGCGAGGTCGCGTCTCTCCATCCCGGCCGGACGATCGACACCGGCATCCCGGCCGACGCGCTACTCGAAGTCCGCCTGAACGGATCGCTTCGCTATCTCGCCGCCGCCGGTCGCGATCGCAAGCAGCTCGCCGTCCGGATCGTGCAGGCCATTCCCGCGTCGGGCCCGCCGCAGGGTCCGCGCGCTCGCAAAGGGAGGGTGTCGTGAGCATGGAGCAATCGCCGAGCGAATCGCAGGCGCAGGCGGCGTGGTCGCAGGAGCAGGGCGCCCCGGACGGAGCGGTCGCCGCCGGTGGCGGGACCGAAGACGGAAGCGCGGGTCTCGCCAGCCTGCTGGACATCTCGATCCCGGTCGTGATCGAGATTGGACGGACGGAGATGACGGTGCAGGATCTCCTGCAGCTCTCCGCCGGATCGGTGATCCCGCTCGAGAGGATGGTCGGCGAGCCGGTCGACGTCTACGTCAGCGACCGGAAGCTCGCGCAGGGCGAGGTCGTGGTCGTCGGCGATCGCTTCGGCGTCCGCCTTACGAGGCTCCTGGGCGGCGCCGCGCCGGGGTGCGGGACGTCGGCGGCGGCGTGACAGGAGGAAGCGGAATCCCGGGGATGGCCGGCGCGCTGCTGCTGACGCTCGGCCTCCTCTTCGCGAGCCTGCACCTGCTGCGACGGATGCAGGGGACGGGAAGCACCGCGGCGCGCGGCCTCACGCTCCGTGTTCTCAAGCGCGTCTCGCTCGGACCGAAGCAGGGGATCGCTCTCATCCAGGTGGGACCGCGCTTGCTCGTCATCTCCACGAGCGAAGGCGGTTCGCGGATGCTGGTGGAGCTGTCGGGCGACGAGCGCCGCGATGCACTCGCCGGCGTCGACGGGGGCGCTGCCGAGGAGCGGGCTGCCGAGAACTCAGCGGCACCATCCGCAGAGCGGCGCGGCGCGATCTCCTTCGGGCGCGCGCTCGAGATGCAGCTCGGCGGGCTGCGCGGCCTGCGAGGGTTGCCCGGCGTGCGCGGGTTGCGCGGCCTGCACGGCCTGCGCGGCCTCGAAGGGATCGTGAACGCCGGTCGCCTCACCGCTGCGGCGGGCGCGATCCGCGTCGCCGCTCTCACGCCGCTGCGACGCCCGGCGGTTTCCGCTCCGATGCCGTTGGCGCCGCCTCCCGCGCCGCGGAAGAGAACCGCGTGCCGGACATCGGTTGCGAAGCCGGCGACGCCGAAGCTGGCGACGCCGACGGCCGAAGCGAAGCGGCCGCGCCGCACGACGGCAAAGACGGCTACCGCCAGGCGAGAGGCCGCAGCCGCGCCTTCGACACCACCGCCGATGCCGGCCGTTCCGGCCGCCGCTCCGGCCGCCCGCCGCCGCCCACGCCTCCTCGAGAAGCCGGACGCGGCGAGCCGCATCGGCCCCGGGCCTTCGCTCGCGCTCGCGCGCCTTCACGCGCACGATCCGTTCCTCCCGGCGATCGTCGTCGCTCTCCTCGCCTTCGCGACCGTCGCGGCGGCGCAGGAAGAGGCGGCTCCTCCCGTCGTCGATCTCCAGGTCGACGTCCCGGCCGACCTCCAGGCCCCCGCGCTCGCCGACACGCTTGCGCAAGCGCCCCTCGCGCTCGAGCTCGTTCACGACGGGGTGTTCGACACCACCGCCGCATCCACGGCCGCGAGCGAGGCGGCCGCTGCGCCGGAAGACAGCGCTTCGTCCCCCGTGGCCGACGTCCCCGCGAACGCCGATCCCACGCCGCGCACCGTCGAGACGATCCCGACCGACGTGACGATCCCCGCGCCGGCCCTCGACCCGGGCGACGCGTCCGTGATCGACGGCGAGGCGGCCGCGCTCTCGGCCGAGGCTCGCCGCCTGGGCGTCCGCGGGCCGGTCCCGCCGCAGGTCGAGGTGACGATCGGCCAGGGCGGAGACGTGCTCCACCTCTCGGGTGCCGTAGGCCTCGTCGTCCTGATCGGCGCGATGACGCTCCTGCCGGCCCTCTTCCTCCTGATGACGAGCTTCACGCGGATCCTGATCGTCCTGCACTTCCTCCGCCCCGCGCTCGGCACGCAGACGACGCCGCCGGGACAGATCCTGGTCGCGCTCGCGATCCTCCTGACCGGGGTCGTGATGAACCCGGTCCTGCAGCAGGCGCACCAAGCCGGTCTGAAGCCGTATCTCGACGGACGGATCACCCAGCAGGAGGCGTTCCGCGAAGGGGTCAAGCCGTTCCGCGAGTTCATGCTCGTCAACACTCGCGAGAAGGACCTGGCGATGTTCAGCGAAATGAGCGGGGTCGAAGAGGTCGACTCGGTCGATCAGATCCCGACCGTGACCGTGGTGAGCGCTTTCGTGACGAGCGAGCTGCGCGCCGCCTTCCAGATGGGTTTCGTCCTGTTCCTGCCGTTCGTCGTCGTGGACCTGATCGTCGCCTCGGTCCTGATGTCGCTCGGAATGTTCATGCTGCCGCCGATGATGGTCTCGCTGCCGTTCAAGCTCCTGCTGTTCGTCCTCGCGGACGGCTGGACCTTGGTCGTCCGCAACCTGGTCGCCAGCTTCCACTAGCAGGAGAGGGAGGATCGCGAGCACGATGTCCGGCGATTTCGCGGTCGAGCTGGTCCGGCGCGCCGTCATGCTCGCAGCGCTCGTCTCCGCGCCAATGCTCGTGACGGCGCTCGCCGTCGGCATCCTGATCAGTCTCGTCCAGGCGGTCACGCAGATCCAGGAACAGACATTGACGTTCGTGCCGAAGCTCCTCGCGCTCGGGGCCGTGTTCCTCTTCGCGCTGCCGTGGATCATCGTCCGGCTCGTCGAGTACCTCGTCACCGTCGTCAACCAGATGGGGTCGCTCGCCGGATGAACCTCCCGATCCCCGGCTTCCTGGTCGAGCTGCTCGCGCCGGACCGCTGGCCGACGTTCGCGTTCGTCTCGGCGCGGGTCGGCGGGCTCATGATCGCCGCGCCGCTTTGGTCGCTCTCCGCGCTCCCGCGCGTGGCGCGCGCCGCGATCGCGCTCCTGATCACGATCCTCCTCCTGCCGCTCGCGCCGACGGCCGCGATGCCGGAGCAGGCGATCGAGCTTCCGCTGCCGCTCGCGATGGAGTTCCTGCTCGGGCTCGCGGTGGGACTGACCGCGGCGATGCTGGTCCAGGGCGCCTCGCTCGCCGGCGAAGTGATCTCGATCCAGATGGGTCTCTCGCTCGGGCCGGTCCTCTCGCCGATGGCCGAGCCGCAGCCGGCCGGCGTCGGGCAGATCCAGAGCACTCTCGCGCTGCTGATTTTCGTCCTCACGAACGGCCACCTCGTGCTGTTGCGCGGGCTGGCGGCCAGCCTGCAGGCGCTGCCGCCCGGCCATCCCTTCGCGTTCACGGACGGCGCGGCCGGCATCCTCGCCCTCTTCGGGCGACTCTTCGCGCTCGCGCTCTCCGCGGCGGCGCCCGTCATGGTGACGCTGATCCTCGTCAACCTCGCGATGGCGCTCCTGCATCGCGCCGTCCCGCAGATCAACACGATGATGGTCGCCTTCCCGCTCTCGATCGGCATCGGCCTCGTGATGGTCGGCGCCGCCCTGCCGCTGATCGCCGCGACGATCGGCGGATGGATGCAGGGTCTCGACAGCAATGTGCAAGCGGTCCTCGACGCGTTCCGCCCGCTCGGCGGCGGAAGCTGAGCTAGGAGAAGCGAGGGATGTCCGAAGATTCGGGTGGCCAGGAGAGAACCGAAGCCCCGACCCCGCGACGCCGGCAGCAGGCGCGCGAGGAAGGGAAGGTCGCGCGAAGTCCCGAGCTGAACGCGGCGATCGGCATTCTCGGCGGCGCGCTCTTGCTCTCTGCAGCCGGCGGGCCGCCGATCTACGCGTTCGCCGTCCAGTTCACGCATGACTCCGCCGCCCGCCTCGCCGCCGATCCGCTCACCGCCGCGGGCGCGGTCGATATCGTGCGTTCCCTCGGCTTCGGCTTCGCCCGGGCGATCCTGCCGTTCCTGGTCGGGCTCACGCTGATCGTCCTCGCGGTGAGCGCCTGGCAGGCGCGCGGGGTCCTGACGCTCAAGCCGCTCCAGCCGAACTTCTCGCTCCTCGATCCGATCGCGGGTTTCAAAAGGATCGCGAGCGTCGAGTCGCTCTTCACGCTGGCGAAGTCGCTCGTGAAGTTGACCATTCTCGGGCTGCTGACCTACGTGATGATCCGGCGGAGCTGGCCGGAACTGATGTCGCTCTCCGAATCAGGCCCGCACGAGATCGCGCTCGTGATCCGCTCGCTCCTGCTGCGCCTCGCCGTCCTCGTCGGCTTCGCGTTCCTCGCGATCGCCTTCTTCGACTACGCGTTCCAGCACTGGCGGATGGAGAAGAGCCTGCGGATGACGCGCCAGGAGGTGATCTACGAGCATCGCGAGAGCGAAGGGGATCCGCTCGTGAAGAGCCGGATCCGCTCGATGATGCGGGCCGAGGCGCGGCGTCGGATGCTCCAGCAGGTGAAGCTCGCCGACGTCGTCGTCACCAACCCGACGCGGATCGCCGTGGCGCTGAAGTACGACCCGGCGAAGGCGGCCGCGCCGATCGTCGTCGCGATGGGACAGCGAAAGCTTGCCGAGCGGATCCGCGCGCTCGCCAACGACGCCCGCGTGCCGATCGTCGAGAACAAGCCGGTCGCGCGCGCGCTTCTCGCCACGGGGAAGATCGGCAAGCCGATCCCGCCGGCGCTCTACGCCGCGGTGGCCGAGATCCTAGCCTACGTCTACCGGCAGCGCGGGGGCCTCCGCTCGATGCGCGAGGCCATCGCCCGCTCGGCCGGCTCTGCCGCGTCCGGCGCCGCGGGAGCCGGCGCGAGGGCCACCGTATGAGCGAAGTCACGCTCGCGCAGGCCGCCGCGCCGGTCGTCTCGACCGCCTCCGGCAGTCCGGCGGGACGGACCACGCCCTCGCGCGGCGCCGGCCGCTCCGAGCCCACCGCCCCCGCCCGCTTGCGCCTGTCGATCTCGCCGACGATCGAGACCTACCTCGCGATCGGCGTCGTCGCCGTCGTGGCGCTCCTGATCGTCCCGCTGCCACCGTTTCTGCTCGACGCGTTCCTGGCGCTCAGCTTCGGGCTGTCGATCGTGATCCTTCTGGTCGTCCTCTCCGCGCGCGACCCGCTGGAGTTCAGCATCTTCCCGAGCCTGCTGCTCCTGATCACGCTGCTGCGCCTCGGCCTGAACGTCAGCAGCACGCGGTTGATCCTCAGCACGGGGCACGCCGGCAAGGTGATCTCCGCTTTCGGCAGCTTCGTGATCGGCGGCAACACGGTCGTCGGGCTCGTGATCTTCCTGATTCTGGTCGTCATCAACTTCGTCGTCATCACGAAGGGGGCGGGCCGCATCGCCGAAGTCGCCGCACGCTTCACTCTCGATGCGATGCCGGGACGGCAGATGTCGATCGACGCCGACCTGGGCGCCGGTCTGATCGACGAGATGGAGGCGCGTCGGCGTCGCGAGGAGATCAGCCGCTACGCCGACTTCTACGGCTCGATGGACGGCGCGGCGAAGTTCGTGCGAGGCGACGCGATCGCCGGCATCCTGATCACGGCGATCAACCTGATCGGCGGCTTCGTCATCGGCATGACGCAGCAGGGACTTTCCGCGGGCGAGTCGCTCCAGACCTATAGCTCCCTCACCGTCGGCGACGGCCTCGTGACGCAGATCCCGGCGCTGATCGTCTCGACGGCGGCAGGCATTCTCGTGACGTACGGCTCGGGCGGGATGGCGATGGGCCCCTCGCTCGGCAACCAGCTCACGCGCAACCCGCGCGCCATCGGCACCGCGGGCGCGATCCTCGCGCTCTTCGCGATCGTCCCGGGGCTCCCCGCCGCGCCGTTCCTGCTGCTCGCCGGCGTGGCGGGCGGCGTCGCGTACCTGGTTTCGCGGCGACAGCGCGCGACCGCGAACGCGGACGCGCGCGGGGCGGGCGCAGCGGGCTCGAACGCCGCGATCCCGTCCGGCGCTCCGCCCGCCGGCACGCCGGACCCGCGCGAGGTGGTCGAGGTCGAGCCGCTGGAGCTGGAGATCGGCTACGCGCTCGTGCCGCTCGTCGACGAATCGCAGTCCGGAGACCTGCTGCAGCGGATCGGAATCCTGCGCAAGCAGCTCGCGTTCGAGCTGGGGATGATCGTCCCGCCGGCGCGGATCCGCGACAACATCCAGCTTTCAGGCAACGAGTACGTGATCCGGCTGCGCGGCGTGCGGGTCGCCTCGGGCGAGCTGCTGCCTCGGCATCTCCTTGCGCTCGACACGACCGGCTCCGCGCTCGCCGTCGACGGGCTCGCGACGCGCGATCCGAGCTTCGGAATCCCCGCCGTCTGGATCGGTCCGGAGCGGCGGAGCCAGGCGGAGGCGAGCGGCTACACCGTCGTCGAGCCGCCGGCCGTCCTCGCGACGCACCTGATGGAGACGATCCGCGATCATGCCGCGGAGCTGCTCACGCGCCAGGCGACCCGCGAGCTGCTCGACGGCCTGAAGGAGACGAACCCGGCCCTCGTCGAGGACGTGATCCCCAACCGCGTCTCGCTCGGCACCGTCCATCGCGTGCTGCAGAAGCTGCTGCGCGAAGGGATCCCGATCCGCGATCTCGCGGCGATCCTCGAGACGCTCTCCGACGCGGCCGAGATGACGAAGGATCCCGAGGCGCTGGCGGAGCAGGTGCGCCGCGCGCTCTCGCTCACGATTGTGCAAATGCTCGGCGGGACCGACCGGCCGCTGCAGGCGGTCACGGTGGGACCGCGCCTCGAGGTCGCCCTGATGCAGCTCTTCAGCCCGCGCGTCGCGCCCGCCGGCGAGGGGCAGCGGACAGCGCTCGAGCCGGAGCAGCTCGCCCGCGCGCTCGAGTCGCTCTCGAAGATCACGAACGAGCAGAAGCGGGACGGCCAGGTCCCGCCGCTCGTGACACCGCCCTCGCTGCGCGTCGGGATCCGCAAGCTGATCGAGCCGACACTCCCGCGCCTGCCGGTCATCTCGCTCGCCGAGTTACCGCCGCAGACGCCGATCCAGACCGTCCGAATCTGGGAGCTTCCCCATGCCGCTTGAGACATTTTCGGGAACGAGCATCCCGGCGCTGCTCGCGCGCGCCGAGGAGACGATCGGCGAGGACGCCGTCGTCCTGGAGATCCGCAGGAGGAGCGGCGGCCGCGGTGCCGCGGGACACGGCCCGCACGCCGGTGAGGGAGCCGCCGCGTGGTTCGAGCTGGTCGCCGGTGACCCCGCGTCGGCAGTGTCGATGGCAGGCAATAGTCCCGCGTCGCGTCCGACGCCCGTCCCGTTCCCCATCCCGGAGCGGGCGAAGCGGGGCGGGCGGCCCTTCGTGCTCGCGCTCGTCGGTCCGACCGGAGGCGGCAAGACGACGACGATCGCGAAGCTTGCCTCGCACCCGCAGGCATTCGGCGGGAAGTCGTGCGCGGTGCTCACGCTGGACAGCCACCGCGTCGGCGCGATCGAGCAGTCCCGCCAGTTCGCCGCGCTTTCGGGGATTCCGTTCGCCGCCGCCTATGAGCCGACCGACTTGCCGGACGCGGTGCGGCGCCTGCGCGGCTGCGACGTGCTGCTCGTCGACACGCCGGGGCGCGGGCCCGGGCGTCGCGCGGAGATCGGGCTCGTCCGCGAGATGCTGCGCGCGCTCGCTCCCGACGAGGTGCATCTCGCGCTGCCGGCCGGGCTGCATCCGAGACTGGCGCGACGCTGGATCGCCGAGCATCGCGCCGACGGCGTCACGCACCTGCTTCCGACCAAGCTCGATGAGTTCGGCGACGACCCGTCGATCGGGTCGATCGCGGAGCTGGCGAGCGAGCACGAGCTGGCGATGCGCTGGGCGAGCGACGGCCAGGAGATCCCCGGCGATCTGCGGCAGGCGCCGCGCGCCGGCACGAGCGGGAGGCCGCAATGATCGAGATCGAGATTCCTCTGACGAGGCACCGCGCGGGCGGGCGGCCGATCGCTTCGATCGCTTCGGCGCCGGAGCAGTCGCACGACGCACCCGCGCGGCAGCATCTGGGGCTCGAGCAGCAGCGGCGGCCGGCAGCATGCCAGGCCCCGCCTTCCCGTCGTCCCGAGCAGGTGATCGTTCTCGGGAGCGGCAAGGGAGGCGTCGGCAAGTCGGTGCTGTCCGTGCTGCTCGCCGGCGCCTTCCAGAGACGGGCGCGGAACGTCCTGTTACTCGACGGCGCGCAGGAAGGAGGGCATCTGCACCTGCTTCTCGGTGTGCGCCCGGCGGTTCACCTCGACGAGGTCCTGACCGGACAGGTCGAGGCGCGCGAGAAGCTCGTGTCGGTCGTCGACCGGCTGTGGCTCTTGCCGTCGGAGGCGAGCGGCGACCGCCTGCGCGCCGCCGCCGATCCGCTCGAGCGGGCGCGCCTGCACGTCAAGTTGACCGCGGCCTACGAGGACCACGACGTGGTCGTCGTCGATGGCGGGCCGGGCATCGAAAGTCCGATTCGTTCGGCGGTGCGGGCCGACAGGATGATCGTCGTCGCCGTGCCCGAGCCGGCCTCGCTGAGCGACGCCTACGCGCTCATCAAAGTGGCGACGATGCAGGCTCCCTCGCTCCCGATCGACGTCCTCGTCAATCGAGCCGCCGAGGAGCGCGAGGGCACGGCCGTCTTCGAGCGGCTGGAC
The DNA here is from genome assembly GCA_041946735.1 of Candidatus Eiseniibacteriota bacterium. Classification (GTDB taxonomy): domain Bacteria; phylum Eisenbacteria; class RBG-16-71-46; order CAIMUX01; family VGJL01; genus JBHGAY01. Next base: position 80,412 of record JBHGAY010000016.1, on the reverse strand, counting down.
TACGCGGCACGCCGGTTCCTGAATCGCCCGCTCTCGTATCTCGGCGCCGTGCCGGAGCGCCCCTCGCTCGCGCGGGCCGCGCGCATGCCCGGAGGATTGCTCGTGGCGGAGGCTGAGGCACAGGCAGCCGTCGAGCCGATCGTCACGCGCCTGCTGGAGACGGCCGAGAAGTGACGGACTGGAAGACTTCCTTCACCGCGGGCGGCGAGGACAGCGGCCGATGACGCGCCTGACCGATCAGCTCTGGCAGCGCTACCGCGCGTACGGGGACGAGGCGACGCGCAACTTGCTCCTCGATCAGTACCTCGGTCTCGTGCACCACGCCGCGCGCGATCTGGCGAAGCGGCTGCCCGCGACGCTCGAGCTGGAGGACCTGGTCAGCGCCGGCACGATCGGTCTCGTCCAGGCGCTCGAGTCGTTCGATCCCGCGCGAGGCCTCGCCTTCAGCTCCTTCGCGGTGCCACGGATCCGCGGCGCGATCCTCGACGAGAGCCGCAGCCTTTCCTGGATCCCGCGGACGGCGCGCGAGCGCAACCGACGCATCGACGCGGCGCGCGCGCGTCTCGAGCAGAGGCTCGGGCGTGAGCCGGCCGGCGAGGAGATCGCCGAGGAGATGGAGATCCCGGTCGCCACCTACCGGGAATGGGCGGACGACGGCGCAGCGCCGGTCTTCCTGAACCTCGAGTCGCCGGGCGAGGAAGGACGCAGGCGCGGCCCGCGAATGGCCGAGACGATCGCCGACGCCAGCGCCGCCGAGCCGGGACAGGAGATCGAGCGCGCAGAGGAGCGGCGCGAGCTTGCTGCGGCTCTCGACGCGCTGTCGGAGAGGGAGCGGACGATCCTCGCCCTCCACTACCACGAAGGACTGACCTTCCGGCAGATCGGGACCGTGCTGCGGCTGACAGAGTCGCGGATCTGCCAGATCCACACGAGGACGATCCAACGTCTGCGAGCGCGGATCGCGGAGATGGAGCGAGTGAAGGAGGAGGCGGCATGAACCGGAAGACCTGGCGCGCCGTCGCGACGGCCGCGGGGCTGCTGATCGTAGCCGGTGTCGGGCCGAAGCTGCCAGGACCGGCAGCGGCGTGGCTCGATCGATCCGGGATCGCCGTGGGCGGAGGGTTAGCGGGGCTCGCCGCCGGAGCCATCATCGCGATCGGCGTCGTTCCGTTCGTCGCGTTTCGCGGACGGGCGCAACGGCTGCGTCGTGCGGTCCCGCTCGCCTCGGACGGACGTCTCGCCGACGCCGCGCGTCTCGCGCGCGCCGGCGCTCCTATCCCGCGGATCGCGCGGGAGACCGGGCTTTCGCAAGACGCTGTGCGGATGCTGATCGCCTGCCGTCAGGCCGGCCGGTGCGCCAGCGGAAGGGATTGTGCAAGCGCGAGAGCTCGCGCGAGCGCCTCGCCCGCCCTCTTCGCTCGCGCGGTGCGACGCTTACTTCCGCTCGTCCAGCGGAACCAGAAAGCGCACTCCTCTCGACGGATCGCAGTCATGCGGCTCGGCCCGGGACGCCGGCGCGACCCGCGAATACTAGCGTGACTCGTCGTCGAAACGCCCAGCCTTCCTGTCCGTCCTCTCCCGAAAACGAAGCGAAAGAGGCGATCCTCTAAGGGAAGAAGATCGCCTCCGCACCTCAGTGACTGACTGAGGGGTCTTTCCATGCTGGCGCTACAGCGGCAGGGCCCCGTAGGCAGACGGGATGAAGAGAAGGGTCAGGCCGGCGCGGTTCGCCCGCGGCGAGTTGTCCCCGAACCCGCGCCATCCGCGGAGATAGAAGGTGTGGTTTCCTGCGGTCACCGGGAAAACCTTGTTCACAGAGACCGGGCAGGAGTAGTAGATGCTCGGCATGTCGTCGCCGAAGATGACCCAGCGGGCGTCGGGCGGCGCCGAGGAACCGGGGTCGGCGGTGTTCTCGATTCCGACGTATCCGCCTGCCGAGCTGTACGCAACCCCGCTCAGGTCGGTGCTGCCGAGAGCGAGTACATACCCTGGTCCCGGGCACTCGATGCTGGCGGTGCGCAACGTCACCGGCGCGCTGGTGAACCAGACCTCCCCGGTGGCGAAGGCGCCGCTTATCCCAGGCTCGTCCAAGCACTCGGCCGAGGAGATCGCATTGTTCGGCAAGATCACGGTCGCATCATGAGGCGGACCGACCACGTCGAGGATCCCGACTGGCGGCTGATCGCTTCCGAGCGCCATGCGTCCCTCGTAGTAGAGGCCAGAACCAGCGCGAAGGAACGGAGAGTTCAGAGCGACGCTCGCGTAGGGCGTTGCCGAGAGCTCCTGGCGTGGACTGAGGATGGTGAAGGGACCGGGATCGCCCTCCGGCCGCACGCCCATCTCCAGCCAGAGCTGCAAGCCGGTGAAGGCGGCGTCGCCGAAGTCGAGACGGGCGGTGAAGAGGCCTTCCGTCACGGTGGCGGGGTACGGGCCTGGGATCGAGGCGACGAGGTTGCCTTCAGCCGGCGCGTCGTAGAGCCTGAACTCGAACTCGTAGACTCCGTCCGCAGGAATGCCAGCCTGCGTGAGTTGTCCTTGATAGGTGAACGCGGTGGAGGCCGGCTCGGTGGCCCGCGCAACGCCCGTGCTGAGAACGGCGGCGAATGCTGCCGCTACTGCCATCCTCCGAATCATGCTGAGAGACATGGTCTTCCCCTTCCTGCCGGGCCCGGCTTCTTGCGCCGATCCGACCTGCTTGTTTGGACTTTGTCCCGACGAATCCCGCAGGCAGATCGCATCGAATTGCACGCGGGTCGACGGGCGATCGGATCAATGGATCTTGACGAGCTTCTGGCGCTGTTGCCCAAGCGGGCTCGAGAGGACCGCGAAGTAGATTCCGGATGCGACCTCGCGGCCTTCGTTGTCGCGCGCGTCCCACATGCGCTCGTGCCGGCCTGCCTCGACGTCTTCGTTGATCAGGGTGCGGCACAGCCGCCCGGAAAGATCGAAGATCGCGAGATTGACGGGCTGCCGGCTCGGCAGCTCGAACGAGACGATCGACCGTGTGCGGAACGGATTCGGCGCCGAGCCGTCGAGGCCGAAGACGAGGCCTCCCGTCCCTCCCGCAGAGCCCTCGACATCCTGCTCGGCGACATCGCTCGCGATTCGCAGCGCCCCCGTCCAGAAGCCGCCCTGGATCTGGTAGGTGCCGCCCATCATGGGCTGCCCGGCGTCGTGCTGTCCTATCGTTCCGGAGACGGCGAAGCCACCGCCGGCCAACGTTTCGACCGTTCCGCCACCGTCGAGCGTCCACCACGGGATGGCGAACTCGTCTGCCAGGGCCGGCGACCCAAAGGCCGCCAGTCCGAGGGCGACGAGCGCCGCGATTCGATCTGGTTTCATCGCTTCTCCTTCCCTCCTCGCTTCGTCGTCTTGGCTTCCTGCCGGGGGCGCGAGCAGGCCCTCCGGTTGCGGCCGAGCGGTGCTCTATCACTGGTGGAACGAAGGAGCACGGCAAAAGCGCACGCGGTGTGCGGGGAAAAGTGATTCTCCGTCTCAGCGGGGTTGTCACCCGGCGTCCCGCTCCAGCAATCCGGTGCGGCCGGGCAGCGTCAACGGGAAGGTCAATTGCAGCCAGCTCCGGACGGATCTACCAGAACTCCAGCGAGGCGAGGGTATGACCTTCCACGTCGCGTTCGTCAGGTCCGAAGCTGCGGAGGTCCCATGACTCGGCTACTCGCTGTGCGCGCGCTCTCTCTATTCCTGATCCTGCTTCCGCTGCTGTCATCCTGCGGAGAAGACAAGGCGGTTGCTCGATCCTCGGTTCACCGGTTCTCGATGCCGGTGGCTGCGCGTTGGACACCGGCAGGCGGATCTCGAACTCGAGATCCAGCGGCGGCCCATGGACGCTCGCCTACCGCGAAAGAAGCGCCTTCGCCGAGCTCGTCCCGCCAGGCGTGACGAGACGGGCGAGGTAGGCTCCCCGGGCGACGCGCCGCCCCGCCTCGTCCCGGCCTTCCCATCGAACGACGTGGGGTCCGGGCGCGAGCGTCTCGTCAAGAACCGTCGCAACTCGCCGTCCCGACACATCGAGGATGTCGAGGCGCACAGGGATCGCCACATCCGATGCCGGGAGGAAGAAGGCGATCCGCACGCCGCCGCGGAAGGGATTCGGGATGACATCGACGATCCGAACTCCCTCCCGCAGGGCGTCCGCGCCTGGCGGATCATCGAGGCCGGCATTCCCTTGCGGACGCAGCCAGTCGAAGATGCGCCTCACCAGGGTCCGTGCGTTGTCCGGATCTGGATCGTCCTCGGAGATCGCGTCGAAGCGCTGGGCAAGGAAGACCGACCGGGCGCCCCCGGGCGTGGTGTTTCGGATCATCGCGCGGGAGCCCCCTTCCGCGACGAAGTCGGTCGTCGCGGTTTCCGTCGGGACGATGCCGTCCCCTCCCGAGGCCCACTCCTCGTGGGGGAAGATGAGCGGCAGGACCATGCCGTCACCGATCTCGTCCCCCGCGACGCCGTCCATCCTGCGGTATCCCAGGTCGAGATTCCCGGAGTCGACGCCGAGGTAGGCTCGCGCAAATGAGGGATCCTGTGTTTGGAGGGCGTTCAGGTAGTAGTTGCTCGCGAGGAAGAGGGCGCCTCCCGAATCGAGGAACGCCGAGAGCCCAACGGCGTCGCCGTCCGTCAGCACGTCGGTGACCGCGCCCTCGCTCAACCAGATCACGATGTCCGCCCCCTTCATCTTCCCGAGCGGAGGGGTCCCTCGCCGCGTCATGACGTTCCATCGATCGAAGAGAACGCCGTTCGCGCCGAGGGCGCGCATCATCGAGGCCTCATAGGCGCTCCCCCAGTCATGATCCACGAGGATCACGGCGGGCGTCCCGTTGAAGACGCGGAAGTCGTTGCGCTCCGTCGAACCCGTGCTCTCACAGGTCACCTCGAACGTGCCGCTACGCGCGACCTTGCTCGTGTCGGTGCGGGCGTGGAGAGCGAGATCGCAAGATCCGCCCGGGGCGATCGCCAGACGGAACGGTGCCGTGTGCGGCTGCGGGTCTCCGCCGACGAAGAACTCGGTCGGCCAGTCCCCGAACGGGTTCGTGATCCGGAGGGTGAACTCCGCCTCGGTCGCGAGGAGGTTGCGCAACGTCCCGGGGAAATGAACGGCGGCGGAACCGTCCGGGACGGAGTCGATGTGGGAGAGGAAGACGACCGAGAGATCGCGAACCACCTGTCCCTGGAAGATCTCCTTGGAGACGGAGTCCTGAAGGAACGCGACGGCGTGCAGCTCTCCCGCGTCCCATCCTGGGTCGATCGGCAACGCCATCGTGACGGTCGCTTCGTCCCCGATACGCTGGAGGACGATCGGTTCCGTCAGGATCCGCCGTGTCACTCCGTGCCACGTGTGGACTTCTCCCGATCCGCAGCACCATTCGACGTTGTCCTCGTATAAGACGAACGTCGCGCGAAGGTTCGAGAGCGCTACGGGATCGACGAGCGCGTAGTTCGCCGTGACCCGGGCCAAGGCTCCCTCGACCCCCATGTGCGCCGAGATGCGGACCGGGCTCGTCCACCCGGTCGCACCCATCCTCTGATTGACCGCGTTACGGAACTTGCTGCCCGCGGATGCGCAGTTAGTGGTTCCCAGGACCCTCGATGAGCCGTCGATCACAACGGCCGGCACGCCGTTGACCCCGTACCATTCGTACCTGGCGAGCGTCTCGTCCGTGCAGAACGGATCCGTCTCGCTGACGTGATGCTCGAAATGGACGACCGAATCGAACCCGTAGTCCGCCTGCAAAGCCTGGAGCCCGCACCGGGCTCCGACGCAGAAGTCTCAGAGGACTGAGCCGAAGGACTCGAGCACGACGACCCGCGGGACAGATGCGGAAGACGCTGACGCGCCGAGAGCGACTAGCGTGACCGCGAGGAACGCCCAGACAGACCGCTTGCGAAGCATTGGCATTTCCCTCCATGTAATCGTTCCGGGGGGACCGCCGCGCCAGACATTTTACCACGATTCGCGCTGCGGCGGAGGCGCACTGCGGCCGAGGCGTACGTGATCGCCAACCTCTTCTTCCACCCCGGCGCTCCCACGGCGGTCGAGCGCACGTCATGGGTCACGTCAAGGGCCTTTACGGCTAACACGCGGATAAGGCTCGAGAACGGGGATCGGCGCTCGTGTGACCGCACGAGCGCCGGTTCTACGTCCCCCCCCGATGAAATCGTCGATCCGGGAACCGAACGGGCCACGTACTGAGCCGCCGGCACCTCCCTGTGCCGGCGGCCCCTCGCTCTGCCTTCTGGTCAGAGCGCACTCGGCTGATCTTCGTTACGCGTGCGCTTCGTTCCCCCTTCGCCTCAGTTGGAAGCGCTGCCGAGGATCAGCAACTTACCCGGGTTGGCGGACTGCAGACGGCCGGCGGATGTCCGGCCGCTTGCGCTGTAGAAGTACATCCCCTTGGAAAGGGGCGCCCCCCGATCGTCACGAAGATCCCACCGGACCGTCCCGCCTGGCTCGTCGGCGCTCTGGTACACCTGCCGTCCTGTCACGTCGAACACAAGGATCTGAAGCGAGGAGACGCGGTTGTCCTTGGTTGAGAACGTCACCCTCTCCCCTTCCGCAACGACCGGCGGGACGGCGTCGAGCCGGAGGCCGGCGCCCGCCGCGTTCGCAAGAGAGGCCGAAGATCCCGACGCCGATGGGGGCCGAACCACCCACTCGCCGCACCCGGGTCCCGTCTCCAGATAGACCCAGTCCTGCCTCGACTCGGAGACGGCCGCCTCTTCGTCGACCAGGCTTGCGTCGGCCGCCGTCACATCGCCCGGCACGGCACCAGGAGGCGGGGCAACCACCCACTCCTCGGTTCCCCTGTCCGACACGATGCCGATCCAACCGGCATTGCCCGCCTGAACCGGATCCACCGCGAGGGTCTCATCCGACACCAGCGGCGTCCCCGGCTCCGGAGGAGCGACGACCCATTCACGGGTGCCACCTGCTGTGTCGATGAGCACCCAGCCCAAATGATCGCTGGCGCTCGCTTCGTCATCGACGGGCTCGGCAGCCGCGATGGCGGAGGCACCGAACAGGAGACCCAGCACGGCGGGCACCGCCAGCCATGGTCTCGGGATCGCCGACCCGCCGCCTCCCGGCTTCCCTGCGCCCTTACCTCGTAGCAGTGTTGCCATCATCGAAGTTCTTCCTTTTCTGCGGCCCTTTGGATCGTTCTTCTCTCGATCTCGACAACAGGGCTCGTATTGCCGGTCCCCGGATCAGTCACGGACCGTCAGCGCGCGGATGATCGGCTGCGCGGAGGTGTCCGAACCACTGATATAGGCGTAGATGAAGTAGGTGTAGCGGTCGAAGTCCCAGCTGTGCGTGAAGGTCGCCGTGTCGTACTTGGTCGAAGACGAGTTGGTGCTCGAAACGTAGGAGACCAGATTGACATTGCCAGTCGTTCGGTCCATTCGGTACAGATATGCCCGGATGGTATCCGAGGTGCTGTTGTCGTAGTTGAGAAGCGAGAGCGTGTCCCAAGTCGGAGTGTTCGGAGCGTCCACGTTCTCGACCGTCCAGTAGGCGATCAGCGTCCCGGTGAAGGTGCTCAGCCGCGCGAGACCGCCGGTGCTCTTGGTGAAGTCATTGGGATCGATGTTCGATTCATCGAGCGATCCGGTTGCCCCGTGCGCCGTCCAGTTCGTATCCGCGAAGGTCAGCGCCGGAGCGCCAAGCGCCAGGATCAGACCGAGAACCGTCATGAGCTTCCTTGCAGACGACATCTCTTTCTCCTTGTCGATCCGATTCCCTTCGGTTCGACGGGTCGTTTCCCATTTCCCGTGGCGCGGTCGATCCGCGGTCGAGCAAAGCCAGAGTCGAGGTCGATTCGCGCCGGTCCAACATCGCTCATGCGCGATCGGCCCTCGGAACATGCAAATGGTTTTTGGGACGAGTATCGGAGGGGCGCCGTTGGGGAGTCGGAAGCCCGGGGACCGATCGCGGTCGGTCAGGCCGCCGGTGGTCGGGTCTTTGTCAGCCTTGCCGGAAAGGAAGGATCCTCCGCCGCATGCGCAACGACGGTCCAAGGCCTCGCGCCCCGCGAGCCGGGAGAGGCCCAGGATCGTACCGTCTGATCGGGGATGGTGCCGCCAATCCCTGCGACGATCCTTGCAGGACCGGCCGACGGCAGACCAAACGCTCGGGTCCCCCGCGCTGTCCTGACCAGGTCACGCCGAATTGCACGGCGCCTTGGCGCAGACCGGAGGGCCGACCCCCAGGTTCCGGTCGAGCGCCGCCTCGGTCAGGTTCGTCGACCCGACGACGAGCACGAGTGCCCGGCGCCTCCGACTCGGATTCTGTGATCCGATTCTGCGCCTCCACGAACGCAGACGCAGTTTCCGCCGTTCGCGGAATCGTGACCGATATCCTGCTTCCCGTTTCAATCTAGCGAAGAGAAGACCAGGACCACGGTCGCGCCGATCGACGGTGGCCTCGAAACCGTCGGCCGCCCCCTATCTGCCGGTTCCCTGTCTTGCCAGGCCAACAGGATCGGAACTATCTTTGCACCCGGCCAATGTAGGCTGGAGGGACCCGAAAATGACTGAGAGACTTGTCACCGTCGTCGGACTTCTTACCGTTGCCTTGCTTGTCGCGTCCTGCTCTTCCCGACCGGAGCCTGGCATCGCCGGAGACGCCGGTCTCAAGATCGGCGGCTTCGTCGGCAAGTCTTCAACGGAAGCGGCTTCGTCCGAGCAAGTGGTCCTCGTTGACGCATCGACCGGCCAACCCATCGCGACCGATCAGACGAACCTGTTCGGTAAGTACGGCTTCGATCATCTACCCGCCGGAAAGTATCAGGTCCAGGTCGGATCGATCACGCGAGACGTCGTCCTCATCGACAAGAACGTCCGGCTCGACATCGATTTGAGCGCGTCGGACGGGAGAATGGACTATGTGAAGGGATCTCTCGATGCCGCCGTGAAAGGACCGACAGTGGATGCCGGACCGAGCGATCCCCAACTGGCGCAGATGATGGCTGGCACCTACTGGGGATATTCAGGATCGACGGAGAGCAAGATCACGCTCTGCCCGGACGGACAGTTCTTCGACTCGAGCGAGTCGAGCTACTCCGGTTCTTCGACGGATGGACTGGGGAACCAGACGATGGCTTGGGGGGCCGCGGGCCAGTCGGGAGGAGCCGGCAACTGGGCGATTCAGGGAAGCCGGGAACAGGGCACCATCACGGTCGGCTACTCCGGCGGCGGCAGACGGACGATCCAGTACCGTGCTGGCGCGGAAGGCGGCTGCTACTACTTCGATGACCGGCAACTCTGCCGGACTGGAGACGCGAACTGCCCATAGCTCGAGCAGCGATACTCGGGGCATCGCGCAGCTGCCCGGCCACCGAGAGGATGAGGTCCGGACGGCCAGGATGCGCAACGACGCATCGTGGCGCGCGCATTCCGCAGGCCGCGAGGGCGTGCGCGCAGTGGCGCGTCGGGCCGGAGTCGTGGACGGTCTCCAGGGAGCAGTAAGGCTTCGACGAAAACAGCGCTGCGAGCCTACTGCCGAGAGGACCTCGCGCCCCACCAGGTTTCCGCGGCGGGTGATTCGTCTGGAAACGATGCCGCGCAACCCGACCGGCAAGGTCCTCCGGCGCGAGCTGCGCGCGATCCCCGCCGGGGGTCCGTCAGGTCTTCAGCAGCGGAGACCCGAGCGGCAGAATTGCGCGCCCGAATGTCTGATTCGCGACCTCCGCGAAGGAAACGTACATCGCGTTCAGACCGCAGACGAGACCGACCCATCCTCCCAACCGACCGGTGCCCCATCCGAAGTCCCCGCCCGCGAGCAGGAAGAAGGTGATCCAGAGGAGCAGGAACACTGTCCAGAGTGCAAAGACCGACCGGAAGGTCGAGATCCACATGTAGAGGGTGAACACTCCCCAGAGCAGCAACGTCACCCCGAGCCCCGTAGACGACGGCGCCTGGATCAGTCCCGCTCCGATCGTCCAGTGCAGTAGCGCGAACCACCACCAGAAGAGCCCGTACGATGTAAAGGCGACGGTTCCGAAGGTGTTGCCGTTCCTGAACTCCATGAAGCCGGCGAAGATCTGCGCCAGCCCGCCGAAGGCGAACGCCAGCGGGATCACAGCGGGCAGCGCGTCGCGGCTGAGCAGTCCAGCGTTGATGGAACTCAGGACGACAGTCGTCAAACCGAATCCGACAAGGCCCAGTGGAGCCGGATTGGCCGGCTTGAGGGACGATTCGGGCATCCTCTCCTCCCCTCCCTTTCCCATGCCCTCATGCCCGACGCATGCGGACGCGCGTTCAGGCTAGTGCCAGCTGGCCCCTAGGGGAAGAGCTTCTTCGCGCGTCGTTGACGCCCCGTGTTGCGACCGGCGCGTCGGGACCGGCACATCGGTGACAAATCGAGTCTCGCTCATCGGTCTCGCCGAGATCGCCTTTGTTGACAGAGCCGAGCCTCCAACGCTCTGATGATCGGGTCGATGTCTCTCTGTCATGCCGCTCCCCCGGAGGAAGATCCCGGAAGAACCAAGAGAGGCCCACCATGAATCGTTTGCGGAACAAGGTCGCGCTCGTCACCGGCAGCTCGCGCGGCATCGGGGCCGCGATCGCACGGCTATTCGCCGAAGAAGGAGCCCGTGTCGCCGTACATGGGCGGGATCGACAGGCGATGAACGCCGTGAGAGCCGAGATCGAGCAGTCCGGCGGCCACGCAATCACCGTTGCGGCGGACGTCACACGCTTCGATGAGATCGAAGCTATGCGCCATCGCATCGAGGAGGAGCTTGGCCCGGTAGGGATCCTCGTGGCCAACGCTGGAGGCAGCCCGATCCCACCCGGCCCGCTGGAGGAGATCGACGAAGCGAAATGGCGCGAATCGATCGATGCCAATCTCACGGCGACCTTCCTCACGATCAAGAGCTTCCTCCCCGGCATGAAGGAACGCGGGAGCGGCAACATCGTCACGATTTCTTCGACGAGTGGACGAATGGCCCACCCGCGCTCACCGATCGCGTACGCCGCGGCGAAGGCTGGGGTCCAGATCCTGACGCTGGACGTCGCCACTCAGGCGGGACCGCATGGGGTCCGCCTGAACTGCATCGCCCCAGAAACGATCCTGACGGAGCGCAACCTTCAATGGATTCCTGAGCAGCAGAGGCAGGCATTGGCCCAGGTCCATCCGATCCAGAGGCTGGGGACGCCGGAGGATGTCGCCCGGGCGGCTCTGTTCCTGGCTTCCGACGATGCCGGGTGGATCACGGGGTTGATTCTCGACGTCACGGGAGGGGGATCGATGTTCGCCTGAAATGATCCAAGCCTCTCCGCGCACTGCACAAACGGATCCGCCGCCCCCTACCTGGAACGATCACCTGCTGCATCGATCAGGGGTACTCGCATGGTGCGCGGGCAGGGCCCGGCCTGGCGAGCGCGAGGCCGGGGTTTCGTTCGGCCCCGAGCGCTGGCCGGCCGGCTCGCTCGAGGCTAGCCCCACGCTTGATGGATCGGGGAGCCCCGGAGGAGTAGACTTATCCCCGCTCGCAGGAGGCTGATCGCGCAACCGATTCCTGGAAAGGAGGCCCATCCATGAACCAGGAAACGGGACCGACGGCAAGATCGGCTCGCGCCGGCCCTGTCTGTCTCGGTGGTTTCCACCGTTTCTATTGTCTCCATCCTCTTAACCGCCTCTCCGTCTGTCTTACCTTGCTCGCGCTTGTGGCCGGGATCGCGTACGCCGAGACCTGGGAGGTCCCGAACGAGATCCCGACCGTGCAAGAAGCGCTCGACCTGGCGCAGCCTGGCGACACGGTCGCGGTCTGGCCCGGTGGCTACGACCTTGGCGCCCAAGGGCTGACCATGCCGCGCTCCGACGTGACGCTGCTCTCCGTCTATTCGGCCAAGGCGACGCTCGTCCTCGATGACTGGGAGTCGACGATCCTCGTCCATGGATCACGCAGCCGGATCGAGGGGTTCAACATCGTCAGCTTCATGGGCTGGGCGATCACGATCCTCGAGGAGTCTGCAGAAGTCGTGATCGAGGACAACAATCTCGAACACCACGGCTGGGGGGGCGGCGTCTGGGTGAGAGGCCCGGGCGCCATCGTGCGAGAGAACGAGTTGCGCTGGTTCTACACCAACCCTGCGGTGCAGGTCGATGCCGGAGGGGTTGGGATCGAGTCGAACCAGTTCATCGAAACCGTAGGGGTCAACGTGCTCGCCCCCGCCGCGGCGATCCACGACAACCTCTTCCTCCACTGCAGGGCCATGAGCGACGACGGCATCTCGGGACGAGGGGCTGCCATTGAGGCATCTTCGGTGCCCGGCCGGATCGAGATCGAGCGGAACCTCTTTGCGGACTGTCAGACGATCGGCTGGCAGGCCGAACCAGACGCCGTCGCACGAGGCGGAGCAATCTATCTCGAGAGCTGCGGGGACGTGACGATCTTGGAGAATCGGTTCCTCGAGAACCGCGCGACAGAAGGAGGAGCTCTCTACGCATACGAGTGCGGCGTGAGGATCGAGCGGAACCTCTTCGCCGCCAACACCGACAGCTCCGCCTACGAGAACTATCCAATTCGCGGCGAAGGTGGCGGTCTCTTCCTTCACAACTGCTACGGATCCGTGGCGGAGAACACGATTGCCCGAAACGTCGCCCTTGTCGATGGCGGAGGGGTCGCCGTCTACGGCGCTTCCACCCCCAGCTTCTCCCGCAACATCGTCTATGCAAACCGAAGCGAGGGAGCCGGCTTCACCTGCGCCGGGCAGGGCATGATCGACTTCGACTGCAACGATGCGTACGGCCATGCGAACGGCAACTATGGCGGCGTCTGTCAGGATCCGACCGGCCTCGACGGGAACATCAGTGAGGATCCTCTCTTCTGCGATCCATCCGCCTACGACTTCACGCTCCAACGCGACTCCCCCTGCATGCCCGACCTGTCGCCTCCCGGTTGCGGCTTGATCGGCGCCTTCGGGATCGGATGCCCTGCCGCCGGCATCTACGAAGACACTTCCTGGATCTCGGGACTGCGGATCGCTCCGAACCCGTTCCAGGGATCCGCGAGCATCGCCTTCTCTTCTACGGAGCCCGGGAGCCGGATCGAGATCCGGATCTATGACGCGTCGGGACGGCTCCTCCGCAACAGGCCGGAGTCCGCGTTCCATTGGGACGGGCGGGACTCAGACGGAACGCGACTGCCCGCCGGCGTGTACTTCGTCCGTGTGATGCGCGACGGGAGCGAGGTGGCGAGGAGGCCGGTCGTCCTGCTCCGCTGAGATTCGGCCACGGATCCCGATCGTCCGGCAGACGAGCGCGGGGACGGAGAGAAGTTCCGCCTCCGCGCTCTTCGTTAGCGCGATCGACCCGCGTGGGCTCGGATACTGGATCGTGTTGCCGCGGATCTGGACATCACCGGATGCAGCATCGGACGGAAAGCCATTCTCTTCTGGCGGCCCTGCATCGTGCCCTCGCCACGGTGACCGCGCGCACGCCGGCGCGGCGTCAGCGCGTCAGTGCGCGAGTACGACGGTGCACGTCGCCTCGATTCCCATCGCGCGGACACGCACCAGGTAGACCCCGGCGGGCGCGCGGTGTCCGTCGTCGTCCCGGCCGTCCCAGGCGATGTCCTGCCGGCCGCCTTGCCCGAGAGAGGCGGTGGCGATCGCGCGTACGAGTCGCCCCCCCGCGTCGTAGACGTTCGCGCGCGCGGTTGCGTCGGCAGGCAGATCGAGGGGAATGGTGATCCCCGCGGCGGAGGGCTGCGGGTATGGAGCGCCGAGGCGCAGACCGTCCCGAAGACCGAGGAGCGAGCCGTCATCGATCGCATGCGCCGGGTTGCACGGCGCCGGCAGGACAACGAGCCCCTCCTGCCAGCCTGCGCCGGTCGTGAAGAGGTACTCGTCCAGGGCGATGATGGCGTTGACCTCGCTAGGAGGGCCGAGGTTCCCGAGAACACGCGGGGTAAGCGGGTCGTGCGCATCAACGACTGTGAGACGCTCTCCGCCAATGTAGAGGTACTGCGGGTCTTCGACCTCGCAGACCGGGACCGCGCCGCGGAGCGTGGCAATGTTGGGCCTGCCCCAGAGCCGGATCTGTTCTACCTGTACGTCATCGACGTGCACGATCCGCTGTCCCCGGCGATTGTTTCGACCACGCCCCTCGCGGGCATCCAGGAGACGATCCGGCCCTTGCCCCTCGCCGCACGTATAGGCGTGCGCCTCTCCCAGCGTGATCTCCCGGACGATGTCCTGGCAGGGCATCGTTGACGATGGCCGGCACCTCTGGTGTCGACAGATCCATCACCCGGATCCCGTAGAAGCCGACCTCGCTCGTCAGATAGGCGTGGGAGCCCCGGACCGCGATGTCGATCCACGCCTCGTCGAAGGTTCGCACCCACTCCGGAAGATGGGAGGCGAGGATCCTGTAGATGTCCGCTTTGAATGTATTGGAGACGTAGATGTGGTCCCCGGCGATCACCATTGAACCGGGAGCTGCGACGTTCTTGGAGCACACGCCGAGCAACGCGAGTCCTCGGAAGCGGCCTGTTTCGCACGGAACCGACCTACTGCCGAACGACTCACGTTTCGCGCTGCAAATTCTACCATGACCTGCCTTTTGAGTACGGGAGGTATGTGCCGGGGCTGCCAGCAACGCATCTGGGGTAGTCCGATTCTTGCTTGGCAGTTGACCTTCCGGAAGGCGGAAGGCCTTCCTGGGGAGCCAGTGTCGTCACGCTCCCCTCTGTGCTAGAGATCTCTGTGGTCGAAACAGAGGCACAAGGAGGAAGCCATGACGACGTCCGACGGAATAGCACGGGAGCACGGGGGGGACCTTTAAGGTCAAGTCGTGACTACTACAACGGATCGAGGGTGAAGGAGTTTCACTCCCCCACCCTCGACAACTCCGCACGCGAAGGCGAACCGTGGATTCCCGGCGTCGTCTACGCGACGATTAGCGGACGAGCAGGAGCTTCTGGGTGTCCTCATGCTCACTGGTGACGAATCGGACGAAATAGAACCCGCTCGCGACCTCGGATCCTCGATCGTCCTTCCCGTCCCAGACCAGCCGGTACGATCCCGCCGGACGCGGCTCACGCAAAAGGTTGCGCACCAGTTCCCCTCCGATGTTGTAGATCTCGAGATGCACCACTTCCGGCCTGGCGAGGCGGAAAGCAAGGACGGATTGACCGCGCATCGGATTGGGAGCGGCCGGGCTGATGCCGGTGATCCACGCACCGTTCCCCGGCGAGGGATCCTGCTCGATCCCGCTGGTTGCGCTTCCACCAAACCAGAAGCCACCGGCGAGCGCATAGGTTCCTCCGGACAGCGCTCCTGCATCTGGTTGCCCAATCGTTCCGCTCAGCGCGTACGTTCCGCCAGAGCTGGTCCCACCCCCGCCGTCCATCGTGAAGCGCTGCATAGCGACCTCAGCCTGTCCGGCACCGCTGAACACCGACAAGGCCGCCAAGACGGCGAGGACAATCGGCGCGGATCTCATCGGGCCGTCCCCGCGGCGGAGACCGCATCGGCGGCAGGCGTCGCCATCTCGCTTCCGAGATCTGCCGTGCCGTAGGCGCCGGGATTTATGTAGTGTCCCTGCTCTGCCGAGGACTTCTCCTCTTCCACGACTATCGGGTGCGCGGCCGCCCAGGCATCGTGCCGAATGCCTGTCACCTGCCAAGACACACGCACGCTGGGCTTGTCGGTGCGAATCACGAACGAGTTGTCCTTCACTTCCTCCGCGATCGTTGCATTCGCGAACTCTCCGAGGACGGTGAGCTGATAGCGGAAGTCGCGATTGAGAGCCTCGAAGTATCCCGGGAGATCCACACGGGCAAGTCCCTTCTCGTCGGTCGTGACGTTCCCGTTGTAGATGTTCATCATGTCAGGGCTCTCCACGAACGAGTGGCTCAGGGTCTTGTTCAACGGGTCCAGCGGATGATCGATCTTGAACGACCCACTCGCCTTGGAGAGAATCCCCGCGACGTGCACTCGCCCGTTGAAGTAGCCGGCGTAGCCGCTCAGGTTGCTGCCGCCGTTGCTGCCGTAGATGGCATAGCCGGTGCTCGTCTGGCCGTACACGCCGGTTCCCGACGGGGCATAGCCGGCAACACCCGCTCCGCTGTTCCCACTGGTTTCGCCTCGGACACCCGTCCCCGACGCGCTGTTGTTCTGGCCGAAGACCCCGGACCCATTGCTCGTGCCACAAATCCCGCTCACCCCCGCAGTCGTTCCCGTGCCCGAAATGCCGGCCGAGAATGCCGCGGTGGTCGATCCATGGATGGCGTCTCCGTCGCCGGACGTCACCTCGAGACGGTAGTCCGGCGAGAGTGTTCCAATGCCGACCTCTCCCGTGCTCGTGACGACGACCCGGTCGGCCCCGTTGTGCACGAACCAGTTCCCGTTGGCCCCATCCAGGTAGGTCCACGCGCTCCTGGCTCCCGTGGAATAACCATAGAATGGCAGACCTTCCGCCCCGTCGGTCGCCATGTACATTCCGCCATAGCCGTTGGTGGCCGCTTGAACGCCGAAGTACTCCGAAGTCGTCACCCTGGTCGATCGGTTGATGCCCACGAAACCATCGTTGTTGTTCGTGATGGCGCTACCGTTCTGTGACCAGTGATTGTCGCCCGACCCCAGAGAGAACAGGGAGACGGGCGACGCCGTTACCTGTTGCCGGGGAGTCAGAATCGTGTAGGGAGCGGGATCGGAATCGGCACCGGGGCGGACTCCGACTTCGAGCCAGCGGCCGTCCGGGCCGAATCCGTTTTGGCCGAAGTCGATGACGGCCGTGAAGACGCCGTTTGCCACGGCCAGGTTCTCGACCGCGACACCAGATCCAACCTGATTCCCGCCGGAAATAGCATCGAACAGACGGAAGCGGAAATCATACGAGCCATTCGCGGGCGATCCCCCGTCTTGCAGCGCGCCTTGATACGTGATCTCCGTTCCGATGGGGGCCGCGACCGTTATCGAACCGAGAGTCGAGACGGCGCAGAGGATCGCCGCGATGGAAAGTGAGCGAACGCGATTGCGAAGGGGCATGCGGAACTACTCCTTATCTTCTGGAATCTTCTTCATCGGGATTGGCCGGAACCTCTCGGTTCACGGGATTGGCAATGACGAGCCGACCCGGAAGGGACGAATTTCGTTCGACTCGGCCCGCCATCATACCTGTGAGCCGAGAACTCGACGAGTGCTTTGGTATCGCCTCTGCCCTTCGGGTCGGAAGCCAGGCGGATCGCCGAAGTGGAGATCGCCGGTCGCTCGTTCACGAGCTCGGAGAGATCCTGGCCCGCCATCGCGACCGAACTGCCTTCCGGTGGCCCTTGTGCCGGCCCACTTCCCCTGCCATCCTGCACGCGAACAAGGAGAGTCAGCCGCATGCGCCTGCTTCTGTACGTGGAACCCTTGATCATGCACAACCGGCCGCTCCATTACTGGGCATGGCTCGACCGCGCCGCCGCGATCGGCCACGCGCTCCGCGCAACTGGGGGCGGCCACGAGATCCGCCTGGTGACCAACGAAGCGCTCGCCGGCCGCGCAGTCGCCCCTCCCGGTCCCGGGAACGAGGTCAACCGCCGCAAACACGAAGGGCTACCTCCAGAATGGGTCGTGCCGCTGTCGCAGAGCCTCTTGCGGCGCCACTTCGATGCGCCCAACGTCGCGATCCTCGAAGGGCTGCACCACGGACGATGGCCCGCGGAGCGCGTCCAGGCGTGCGGGCAGGACCTGCGCGCGGCGCTGTCCGGCTTCGAGCCCGATGTGATCCTGACCTTCACACCCTCGGATCACCTGGCCTCGGCCTTCCCCGGCGCGCTTGTGCTCCACAGCGAGTTCGGGTTCTTCTCGCGCCATCCTTTCCCAGTGACGCACTACTTCGATCCTCTCGGGCTGTATGCGCGCTCGACTCTCGGGGTGCATGCCGAGGCTCTGCTCGCTCGTCGCCCCGACGCCCGGGAGCACGCCTGGCTGGACGGTCTGCGCGAGGAGCTGCGCGCGTGGCTCCTCGCCGCGTCCCCCTTTGGCGGCCTCGAGATGGAGCTTCGCCGCCGCTTCCGCCGGGTCGTCCTGCTGCCGCTTCAGTTCGGCGGCGAGGCAGGATTCGACGTGAACGGACCGTTCCGCAACCAGGCGGAGTATCTGTTCCATGTCCTCGAGCGGCTTCCCGACTCGGTCGGGTTGATCGTGACCGAGCATCCGTCGGCGCGGTTGCTCGGCGACAGCTTCGACGACGAAACGCGCGAACATCTACGTTCCCGGTGGCCTCAGGCGGTCTTCGTCGATCCCTCCGTCGTGCTTCACGGCAGCCAGATGCTCCTCCTGCACGCGGATGCCGTGATCTGTCTCAGCTCTTCCCTCGGCCTTCAGGCCCTCTTCTGGAGGAAGCCGCTCGTCTCCCCTGGATGGAGCCACCTCGCGCCGTACGCGTCGGTCCACAGCCTCGCCGATCTGGATCCCGGCCGAGACCTCGATCCGATCGCGGACCGCGACGGAGTCGTTGGATGGATGGTCCGCCATTACTTCATTCCCGAGCCGCTCTGCCTGAACGATCCGGAGTGGCTCGAGCGGTTTCTTCGCGTCTCTCTCGACAGGCACGCCGCCGGGCGCCTCGGTCTCGACTTCTACGATCCGATCGCCGGCGATGACGCGATCCGGGGCTTCTACCGCGCCCCCGCGCCGGCCGCGTTGCGCTCCACGGTCCGCGCAGACATTTTGCGCAACGGGCGCTTCGAGCAATGGCGCCGGAGATCGGCGAAGGAGGAGACTCCGCTTCATTGGGAGCTGCTCGCCCCGGCCGGTTCCCGAGTCATCCGAGGAGAGGCCGGCGCGGATAGCGCCGGTCCAGGGCCCCGAGGCAAAGAGGGGGAAGTTCTTCCATACGTGCGAATCGAGGGACCGCGGAGCGGCGGAGCGGGCAGTTCGCCCCCTACGCTGCTTCTACAGCGGATCTCGAAACTGGACCGGTTGAGCGGCATGTTCGTATCGCTCGAGTTCGTGGCTCGAGGACCGCGGGGCGGCACACTCTCGGTATACCTCTATCAGCAGTTCGATGCTCCCGGCGCCCCGGTGCAAGGGACCGCCGCGAAGTCCTACGAGCTGACGCCGGAGTGGAGGCGGCTGTGCTACACGGCGCTCGTTCCGGTAGCCCCCGAATCTCCAAGGGGACCCGCGCACCACACCGAGGTGGTCTTCCGACTCGAGGGTGGAAGCGGCGGGACGGCGGGAAGCGGAGGTGCGGGCGCATCCGGCCCCGTGGCAGAGATCGCTGACGTCACCCTCGGTCCTGGTTCGATCTCGACGCGCGCCTGATCGATTGGCGTAGGTAGGAGCGACGGCGTGGGTGGAAGCACACACCATGCCGAGCACCGGAGTGCGCCATGATAGGGAAGCGCGCGGCGGCTACCCTCGCTTCCCTCCCCACTCCAGCACCCGAAGCGCACGGAGCGTGATCCAGCGGCTCGCACGGCCCACCCCCGTCTCCATATCGAAGGGGATCCGATCGGAGTGGAGGAGGTTCATCGGCCAGCGCTTGTTCTGGTGGCGCCGTTGCTCGACGATGCTGATCGCCTCTGCGACCCGCTCGTCCGGCTCGATCCCGGCCTTCCGCATGTAATCGAGGCCGCGCAGCACGTCGTAATGCCACCGAGTTGGGAACGAGAAGCGCGTCCACTTGCGGTCGATGATCTCACCGGTGCGGCGGGACCGCAGCATCCGGCGCTCGAGAAGGTACTCCTGCCCGCGCAGCCGGGCCTTCCTCACCGCCCCCGCTCTGCCGCCCTTCGCCCTTTCGTACTCCAGGAGCCCCTCGAGCACACAGATTGTCGAGTGGAACGAGGAGCATGCGCTCGGCGGGGCCTCACAGTTCCAACCGCCGTCCTCGAGCTGTTCGCTCAGCAGGCGCTCGACCAGCCGATCGGTCGCCTCGCCGAAGTAGGCGCCAATCCCGACGATCCTCCCGTTGATGCACGGCTCTGTCTCCCCTTCGAAGAAGGGCCTCCCGTCAAGCTGCCACCAGGTGAGCCGATCGCGGACGAGGCCGACGGCGCGTCGCGCTTCCGCGGATGCTGGGTCGATCCCGAAATCTTTCAGGAGATCCAGGAACTGGATCGTGGTCATCCATCCTTCGTCCTCGCCGTCGCCCCATGGGCCGGCCGGCGTCTGCCGGGCGAGGAGCTGCGCCCCCCAACCTTCCTTCGCCACGCGGGCACGCTCGGCCGTCACGACATCGTCGGACTCATGCAGGACGTCGCGCAGGACCTGCCATCGGATCGCCGGGTCGGAGTCGAGGAGCCAGCTCATCATGCTCATTTGCGTGTCACAGGATGGTCGTGATCGTGCTCTTCGTCCAGATAACGCCAAGGCTCTCCCTTGGTGTGCACCCGAAACACGAGAATCTTCGCACCCTTGTCCCCGGCGGTCGCCTGGTGGCGCTGCTTGAACGCGACATGGCCGACCGTCCCGGGCTCGCCGATGATGGGCGGCGCATCGGCGAGTTCGATCACCGGATTCCCTTCCAGGTAGTAGTGAAACTCCTCTCCGGGATGCCAGTGCCAGTCCAGCTTCTGGTTGGGAGGAATCTCGACCAGGTCGATCAGCACCTCGCGCCCGGGCGTGAACTCCTCCGAGAGAGTCGCCGCGAGCAGATTCGTGACCTTCGAGCCGGCCGGACCGCCCACGCCCGGTATGGCGATCCCGACGATCAAGCCGGCCACGAAAGCGACCGGGAGAAGCATCCTGCGCGAACGAGTCATCATCGGACCTCCGTTGTTCTCATCAAGAAGGCGCTCCTGGCTCGGCGGGTTGTACAACGGCAGGACGAATGCGCCCAGCGCAACCGCCTCGTGGGGGAAGATTGGGGGATCATCCGGCCATCGCCTCCCCCCTCAGGATGGCGTAGATCTCGACATCCCGGTGAACGCCACGATGGAACCAGGCCCCGCGCGCTGTCCCCTCATGACGAAAGCCGCACCTCTCCGCCAGCCGGCGTGAGGCAACGTTGTCGGGGTGGATCACCAGGCGGATCCGGTGGACCGGACGGGTCTCGAAGAGGTAGCGCACCAGCAAGTTGACCGCTTCGGTCGCTGCCCCGCGACCCCGATGCTCCGCAGCGTAGATATGGTAGGAGAGCTCATACTCGTCGAGGTAGTTCACGGTCTTGAAGAATTCGATGTGCCCGATCGTCTCGTCTTCCGGGCCCACCATGACCAGCATTCCCTCATCCTTCGTCCAGAATCCGGAGTCCAGGAACTGCTTGCGGAAGGCAGGTTGAGCGACGATGCCGCGCGGGAAGAATTCCCCCCGGTTGTCGATATCGATGTGGAACCGGTAGAGCGGATCGAGGTCCGTCTCGAGGACGGGGCGAAGCGTGACCGACCTGCCTCTGAGCATGAGCCGCTCCTCTCCCTGTGTGTCTCCTGCGCGGCCCACTGCTCCAGCGCCCTTCGTGTCCGGGCGGCCTTCCATCGAGGGGCGGGACGAAACCCGCGAGGATAGCACGAGTGCGGCGGTCCGGGTCAGAAGTGCGAAGAAGTCAGAGACGGACCGGTACGATCTCTCGAGCACCGATCGACCGCCGAGGACGCATGGAGTATGCTCTGCGCGTGCAAAACAGGTGGAGTTCGTGAGACGAACTCGTATGTCACGCATTCGATCAGCCAAGAGCGACCCGGGAGGTCTCCCCATGAGCGACGGCCGACGCGCCCCGATCGCGCATCCTTCCCATCCGAGGCACCATTCCCATCCCAGGCGTCATTCGCACCCAAGACTCCCTTGGCCGGCACCGTTCCGTGGATTCCTGGGACGCTGGTTCCTGGCGAACGCATTCGTGAGCGGCGTGCTGGCGCTCGTGTGGCTGGCCTTGAGGAGCGGAGCCAAGCCTAGCCGGCTGACTTACCCTTGCCAGCGGGCGGCGATCGGCACGGCGACGGCCGCGTTCGCGGCCCCCGTCGTCGCAGCGGTCCTGGCAGCCCGGCGCAGCACGATCGCATGCTACCGCCGCAGTCCGATCCTGGCGATGGCTGGCCTGGTCGCGGCCGTTCTCATTGTCTCGTTCGCGACGTACCGCTCCCAGGCGCTCCCGACCTACTCGGGACCGGTCTCGAGCCCGCGCCCCGACTACCGGGCGCAGATTTATCATGTGAGCGAGTGCCCGCAAGACCCGGCCGGGGATCACTTCGTGGGACTGAGCAACCTCCTCCTGACGATGGGACGGGGCGGACTCAAGTTCTACGAGAGCGACGAGGTCACGCCGCTCTCCGGACCCGAGGGCGTCATCGCGAAGGACGACGTGGTCATCGTCAAGATCAACTACCAGTGGGACCAACGCGGCGGGACGAACACCGATCTGCTCCGAGCCCTGATCCGCGCGATCGTGGACCATCCTGGCGGATTCACCGGCGAGGTCGTCGTGTGCGAGAACGCGCAGTTCAACCCGGTCAACGGTTTCGATCGCGCCAACAACAACGCGCAGGACCACAGCCTCTCGCCGCACGATGTCGTCGCCGGCTTCCAAGAGCAGGGCTACCGCGTTTCGCATTACGACTGGACGTCGATCCGTGCCAGCCAGGTGACTGAATACACGACCGGCAACATGAACGACGGATATGTCGTCGAGGGGTACAGCGGGCAGTACCAGGGCAAGCTCTCCTACGCGAAGTTCTGCACCGCCTACGGGACCTACGTCAGCGTGCGCTACGGGACATGGGATCCGGGGACCGGGGAGTACGATCGCGCGCACCTGAAGTTCGTGAACGTGCCGGTCCTGAAGTCCCATCACGCGACCTATGGCGCGACCGTCTGCACCAAGCATTACATGGGAGTCGTGACCGACCAGTTCTCGACGAACTCGCATAACGCGATCCGGCTGGGAATCATGGGCGCCCTGATGGGCGAGATCCAGACGGCCGACTTGAACATCGTCGACGCGATCTGGATCAACGCGAACCCGAACACGGGGCCCCAGACGACCTACGCCGGCGCGACGCGGCGCGACGAGCTGGTCGCGAGCCTGGATCCGATCGCGATCGATCGCTGGTCGGTCAAGAACATCCTGATCCCGGGTTTCCTGTCGAACGGGTTCAACCCGCCATGGCCGAACCCCAGCGCCGATCCCGACCTGCCGAGCGGCAGCTTCCGCACCTATCTCGACAACTCGATGAACCAGCTCCTGGCCGCCGGCAAGGACGTCACCAACGACTACGCCCAGATGGACCTCCTCGAGGGAAAGGGATGGGCCGGCGACTTCGACCAGGACGGAGCCGTGGACACGGCCGACTACGAGCGGTTTGCGGCCTGCTATACCGGCCCGGGAGGCGGTCCGGTCGGTCCCGATTGCGAAGCGGGCGACTTCGACGGGGACGGCGATGTCGACTGCGACGACTGGGCCTGTTTCAAGCTGGTCTGGACCGACGCAGCGCCGATTCCGCAGCTTCCCGACTGCGATCTTGCAGCCGCGCCCGATCCCGCACTCTCCGGCCGCGAGGTGCGGATGCACGTCGCGCCGAACCCGATGGACGCGAATCGTTGGACGACGATCGCCTACTCCGTGCGTACGAGCGGTCCCGTGACGGTGAACATCTACGATGCGGGTGGCCGGCTCGTGCGTAACCTCTCGGGAGGCGTTCGGGAGGCGGGAGACTACTCGATCCGGTGGGACGGCCGCGGCGAGAACGGCGCGGTCGTTCCGAGCGGCGTGTACTGGGCTCGCGTGAGTGCGGCCGGCGACCGCGAGGCGGAGAGAATCATCGTCCGCTAGAACGCCAAGAGCGAGCCCCTTGCTCGCAGGATCCGGTTCTGCCCGGTGGGGCGGCCGACACCTACGGGGTCGAAGGCGCGCGACGCCGCAACGACGCTCCTCACCTCGATCGTCTCTCGGCCAGGATCGGCCCTTCCGGTTCCGAGATCGTCACCGGATGCGGTGCATCATACGGCTCGCCGACCGTCCCTGGGACTCGGCG
Organism: Candidatus Eiseniibacteriota bacterium; assembly: GCA_041946735.1. GTDB lineage: Bacteria > Eisenbacteria > RBG-16-71-46 > CAIMUX01 > VGJL01 > JBHGAY01. The sequence continues at coordinate 56,491 of JBHGAY010000016.1, read as the reverse complement.
CGTACGAAGTAGACCCCCGCCGCGGCCGAGCCCGGCGTCCAGCGAAGGGAGTGCTCCCCCGCTTCCGCAAAGCCATCGAACAGCGTCGCGACGAGACGGCCGGCCACGTCGAAGACCGAGACGGTCAGGTTTCCGGGCCGGCGCAGATGCACTCGGATTCTCGCCTCGGCGCTCACGGGGTCGGTCGCCACGACCCGGAGATCTGCGAGGCTTGCGCTCTCCGCCTCGGCATTCGCCGCCGCTGGACCGAGGACGACGAACGAGCCGCCGCCGACGAGGTAGAGAAACGGCCCGCGGATGTCGAACCTCCCGGCAATCACGTCCGTGCTACCGACCTCGATCGGATCACGAGGGTCCGAGATGTCATAGACGCGGATCCCGGGTGTCGCGTCGACGAAGAGGCGATCCCCGACGATCCGCATCATCCCCATCCCTCCGGGGAGCACGATCTCGCGAACGAAGTAAGGCTGGTCCGGGTTTGTGACGTCGAAGACCCCGAGCTTGTAGTACGAGAGGCTCGCGTAGACGACCGAGCCGTCCGTTACGACGTTGTACGGCCGGTCATAGAGGTCGCAGGTTCCGCGCCGGAACGGGTGTGCCGGATCCGAGACATCGACGATGACGAGGCCCGCGTCTCCATTGGCAACGTAGGCTAGATCGCCGTGCGTGCAGACATCGTATCCCGCGTACGGAGGGATTGCGCAGCCACCGAGGACCGCGGGGTGGCCGGGATCGGAGATGTCGATCGAGGTGAACTGCGCGCTTCGGACGACATACGCGACGTCGCCGGCGAGGGCAAGCCCGCTGGCCGGAACGTTCATGTGCGCGACCGGCTCAGGGTGATCGAGGTCGGCGACGTCGATGACGTCCACTCCAGTCTGATTGTCCCAGCAGAAAGCATAATCGCCAGCCACAACCAGGTTGTCCGGGGGATCGACCATCGGCAGCCGCGAGATCACCACAGGATGGAGGGGATCGTGGACGTCAAGTACGTGCAGGCCGAAAATCCCGTCGGCAATGTAGGCAGCCCGATCGTCCACGGAGATCCCTGAAGGGTAGGAAGCCTCCCACCAACTCCCGAGGACGGACGGTTCGGCGGGGTCGCTGACGTCGACGCTGACCAGACCGTTGCGGCCGTCCGCGACGTACATCGTCCCGCACAGGAAATCGAGATCGCGGAAGTCGCCCTGGGTGACCAGGTTCCCGACGACGAGCGGATTCGCGGGATCGGCGAAGTCGAGGATCAGGGCGGTTCCAGGGCCGGGGGTCAGGTAGGCGAGCCCGCAGTCGAAGTAGATGTCGCTCACCCATTCAACATTGTATTGCGCTCGGTACTCCCCCAAGTACACCGGCTCAAGCGGCTGGGAAATGTCATAGACCATCACGCCGCTGTCGTCTCGCAGATCCTCGCCGTCCTCCCCCTGCACCTTCTCGCCACTGATCCAGATGCAGTAGGCCCGATCCCCGTGGACGCGGATCGTCGAGAATATTCCCATCTCCCAGCGACCCGCCACGTGTGGCTGCCGAGGGTCGGACACATCAATCACGAAGACGCCGTCGTGGTACGCCGGCATGTAGACGTACTCGCCGGCGAGCGCGATGGTGAAACCGGGTGCGGCGCACGAACCGAGCAGGGTCGGAGCAGTCGGATCGCTGAAGTCGACGATCTCGAGTGTCCTTTCGTAGTCGCCGGCCTCGATGTAGGCCAGGTTCTTGGCGAAGGCGAAGTCAGCGAGCTCGCCCGAGACCGGGTATCTGCCGATCTGGCGCGGCGACTTCGGATCGTTGATGTCGAAAATTCGGATGCAGTCGGTCGAGCCGACGAACGCGTACGGCCACATCAACTCCAGACGTGACAGCCAACCGGGTGAGTACGTGCGTCCGAGTAGAACCGGGGCTGTGGGGTCCGATGCGTCGAAGACGGCGAGACCGTTCGGATAGACGACGTAGGCCTTGTCGTCGAGGACGCGCACAGAGTTCGGATTGCTCCACAACGTCGAGGAGAGAAAGCTCGGAGTATCCGGTGGAATCGCAAGCGCATTCGATGGAATCGAGAATGCGACGACTAACAGGATCGACAACGGAAGCAACAGGCGGCCCATGATCGCTCCCTCCTTCCTCTGTTGCAGGAGCAGCGCAATTCTATGCCTGCCGCGGGAGCCGGTCCAGGCCGGGGGATCCCGGATCGGCCCTGAATGGGTCGTGATATGCGGCTCCTATGCGGCTCCTATGCGGCTCCAGCCTCCCCCAACTGAATCGATTCCTTGAATGCTCCGGCGAGCCCGTGCATAATTGTCCCCGCGAGAACCCAGGGACCGCCTGGAAGAGACTGTGATGGTCGCTCCCGAACAGGAGCGCCGGAGCGATGCTTGCAGTGAGAACGCCGTGGAGACCTCAGAAAGGAGCCGGCCGTGACTCCCCTAACTCGGTCGATTTACCTGTGCGCCTTGTTGATCGTTCTGTCCATGTCGTCGGCCGTGCGTGCCGAGCCCGGCTGGTACCCGCAAACCTCCCCCGTTCCCGCCGCGCTTCGCTGCGTCGACTTCGTCGATCCATCCTACGGATGGATCGGCGGGAGCGGTGGGACGATCCTTCACACGACCGACGGAGGCACGAACTGGGTCGAGCAGGAGTCCGGAGTCGCCGGGAGAATTCACGACATCGACTTCTGCGACCGCGAGAATGGCTACGCCGCCGCCGACCAGTGGACGCTCCTGCGCACGACGAACGGGGGGATGAGCTGGATGGTCGTCCATCAAGGGGACTATGAGTCCCTGCCACTGGGCGCAATCTCGGTGGTCGACAGTCTCACCGTCTGGGAGGCCTGGACCGCCTATGGGTATCCGTACTCAGGCGGTGGAGTTGGTGTCACCACCGATGGCGGGGCGACTTGGAGCCGGAACATTCTGAGCTGGAACGACGGCCATCCCTGCTCCGTCGCCTCCCTCGACGTTGCGGGGTTCACCGCGACAACGGCGGTCCTCTCCTGTGAGATCACGCGCTACGACTACTCGCGCTACGGACTGTGCTTCCGGACCACCGATGGCTGCAACACGTTCGGCAATCCGTCGCACACCGAGATCCTGCATGTGCTGCGCTTCGTCGACGGCGAGACCGGCTTCGGAGGACCGTTGGCGTCGGATCTCCCTCCGGGCGGCGGGCTGGAAAGAACGACCGATGGAGGCGTCTCCTGGGACGAGGCCTGCCAGTTCGACTACGGGTTCCATGACGTTTGGTTCGAGACCTCTGACCTTGGATGGCTGGCCGGGGACGATGGTGCGATTCAGAGAACCGAGGACGGTTGCTCCTCGTGGACCGAGCAGCCGAGCGGGACGACCGAGGATCTCCACGCCATCCAGTTCGTTGACGCGTGGGTCGGCACGGCCGTCGGCGACAACGGCACGATCCTCCACACCGTGACCGGCGGGGAGATCACGGCGGAGGTTACGCAGGACGCGATCGTTCCGACGCCCAGATCCCTGCGCTGCGAGCCCAACCCGTTCACATCAGGTATCCGGATCGACTACACGACCGATCGGACCTCGACCGCGCAGGTCGCCGTTTTCGACGCGGCCGGCCGCCTCGTCCGCTTGCTGGACGCCGGGGTGCGCTCGGCCGGTCCACACTCGCTCACATGGGATGGCTCGGATCGCTCTGGCCGCCGCGCGCCTGCCGGGACCTACTTCGTTCGTCTGCGGGCGGAGGGGATCGAAGAGAGCCGCACGGTCCTGCGGATCAAATAGCAGGACGGCGCGGCCAGCAACGGCCGACTCGTTCAGACGCTCGCGCGGACGGCGTTGAATCGCCCAGCGATGCTCGCCGCGAGAGGCGCCGAAAACCTTACCGCCTGAGGGGCGCGACGGCTTCCGAGGACCGCGGATCCACTGCCGCCCGAATCGCTCGTTATCGATAGGTCGCCCGGATGCGGCCCCAGGTCGTTGGTTGCACCGCCGTCGGCTGCGCTCCAGCTGCGTGGCAGGGATCTGGATCGCACGGTATGTTCTCGGTCGTCCACACGCCGCCAGCGGCTAGGCACGCTGATTTGTGAAGGATCGCGCAGCTTCCATCCGGCAGGCAGCACGCCCCCGGATTCGGGCACGGATTGGGTTCGCAGGGCACATCCTCGCCGAAGAACTCGCCGCCCGCCACCTCGCACTGCAACACGCTCATCTCGGTACAAGACGAGAGGAAGCAGCAGGCTCCCGGCGGGGGCTCCGGCCCGCAAGGGTTCGGGTAACACTGGCTTGCCGGACCGTGGAATTCGCCTCCGGCGAGCTTGCATTGGTGGCGACTCTCGACCGTGCACTGGTGGCCGACGCAGCAGGCTCCTGCGAGGCAAGGATTCGGATCGCAGGTGGATCCATTGCCTGCGAACTGCCCCCCGGCCACATCGCATTCGTCATGCAGGATCACGGTGCAGACCGAGTCGAAGCAGCAGGCGCCAACGTCACATGGATTGGGATCGCAGGGCACTCCCTCGCCCTTCCACGAACCTCCGAACTCGAGGCAGACTCCTTTGCGCTCCATGGAGCATGTCGTCCCCCGGCAGCAGGCTCCGGGCGCGGAGCAAGGGGAGGGATCACAGAGCGTTTCTTCCCCGGCAAAGTCCCCGCCGGCTGCTTCACAAACGGCGCGACTGACTACGGTGCAAAGAAGCTCCGTGCAGCAAGCGCCGAGCACGAATCCGCATGGGTCGGGATCGCAAGAGAGGATTCCGTAGTACACCTTGGCTCCGACGGCGAGGCACCGGTCGACCTCGTCGACTACGCAGGTCCCGTCCGAACGGCAGCAAGCGGCGATGGCGGTATCGGGGCACTGGTTGTAGCCCTCTTGGTACCAACGAACCTCACCGAAGCGCTCGATCGGGTCCTCCACCGGAGGAGTGTTGTCATCGATGAAGCTGGCGTATCCCGCTCGAGGGTCGGGTCCCGTTCCGAAGTATCCCCACTGCAGGCCGTAGACGGCGAACCAGTAGAACGGGAAGAAGGTGTGCTCGACGGGAGCGGCATAGACGATGCGATTGCCTCCTGGCGTGTCGGGGAAACCTGGGCCGGGGTCTTGCGCCTGGATGGGCGGGAATCCGCATGCTCCGCTCGCGGTCACGAACCCCTGGCTGATCGGAAGGTTGTGCCGGACACCGAAACGAATCTCGGCGATCGCCGGTTCCGATGAGGCGGGGAGTGCCGCGAGGAACCAGATGATGGCCTGCCGGGAAGGATCTTTCTCGGAGCGCGTGACCGCTTCCTGACATGTGGGCGGCAAGTAGGCGTCGTACGGTGGCGCGCAGTAGTCGTAGCCGGCCCGGAAGTAGTTGGCCTGGTCATTCGTGTGCACGATCAGCGCGCCGCCCGCGTTCTTGCCCGCAACGGCAGGCAGAGCAGCGACGATGCACAGGAGAAGAAGGAACAGGAACCGGATTGCGGCCTTCATCTTCGCTACCTCTGGCTTCCGAACGCACCCGAGGAAGGACCCCCCAAGTCCTTCGGTTCGATCTCTTCAGGGGTGAACACAGGTTCGACGCCGTCGAGTATACCCCAGCGGTGTCAGATCGGGGCCGGTGGAGGAGGCGGTTCGGCCACCCCCTCGCTGGGCGGTTCCCTCCCACGTCAGGCTCGTGTCCGTCCCCCATCGAGGCGGGGGGGGACGCGAGCCGCATAAGGTCTCCTTTCCCCGCTCCTCGGGTCGAATAAGCAGTTGACATCGCCCTTCTCCTGGCCGATGCTTCCGTTGTGAAATGGTTCACGCTGTGACTGTGTTCACAGTGCCATTCCACAGACGACAACCCCGAGGAGTCGATGGCCGGCAATCCGTTGAACGCGAAGGTGGTTGGCCGACTGAGCCTGTACAGGAGGCTTGTCTCGGGATTGATCCGCCGCGGCACGATGGCGGTCTACTCCCATGAACTCGCATCCCACGCAGGAGTTACGGCGGCGCAGGTGAGGCGTGATCTCATGAGCATCGGGTTCACCGCGACCCCGAGCCGCGGTTACGACCTCACAGAGCTGGCCAGGACGCTCGACCGGTTCCTCGACTCAGCGGCCGCGGAGGCGACAGTCTTGATCGGGGTCGGCAACCTTGGCCGGGCGATCCTCGCCTACTTCCAAGGGCAGGGCAAGCTCCCGATCATCGCCGCCTTCGACACGGATCCGTCCAAGGTTGGGCGGATGGTCCATGGGTGCCCTTGCCGCCCCCTCGCCGAGCTTTCCTCGGTCCTTGCGGAACGCCGGCCCCGTGTCGCGATTCTCACCCTCCCGGCTTCCGAAGCTCAGGCGATCGCCGACCAGCTCATCGCCGGCGGGGTCCGAGGACTCGTGAACTTCGCGCCAATTCCTCTGCGCGTTCCTCCCGGAGTCCACCTGGAGTCGCTCGATATCACCATGTTCCTCGAAAAGACCGCTTACTTCGCCCGACTGGCCGTTGCCAGGGAAGAGAGCCATGAGCACGAAGGAAGTCGATAAGGTCCTCGCCGGCTATCCGGACCGGCGGCGCGAGTTCTTGATCCCTATCCTGCAGGAGATCCAGGATGTCTGCGGTTACCTCAGCCATGAAACGGTGCTGGCGATCGGCCGCCATCTCGGGCTTCCTGCGAGCAAGGTGTACGGGGTGGCGACCTTCTACAACCAGTTCCGCTTCCAGGCGCCGGGACTTCTGCACGTCCAGTGCTGCCGCGGCACTGCCTGCCACGTTAAGAACTCCGCGAACATTCTAGAGGCCTTGAAGCGGACGCTGAAGATCCAGCCGGGGCAGACCACGAAGGATGGAATGTTCAGCCTCGAGGTCGTCGCCTGCATGGGCGCCTGCGGTCTCGCCCCCCTGATCTCCGTGAACGGAGAGTTCTACGGCGGCGTCACACCGGACGGCATCAAGAAGATTCTCGACGAATGCCGCAAGAAGGTGGTGGCCCATGTCTGAGGAGCGCTCGACTTTCCGCTGCTGCGACGCGTGCTGGCATCATCCCGATCGTCCCTGTCCGGACCTGATCGAGTGCTTCTCGAACGGGCCGCTGTGCCACGAGAGCAAAGGCTGCCACGAGCACCGCTCTGCCGAGGTTGCACGGCATCGGCGCGCAAGCACCACGCGTCCGATCCTCTACGTCGGCACCGGCACATGCGGGCTTGGAGCGGGAGCGGGTAAGACGCTTGCCGCCGTCCGGGCCTATCTGGAGGAACGGCGCCTCGACGTTGAAGTCGTCGAGGTCGGGTGCATCGGACTCTGCTCCGCTGAGCCGATAGTCGACGTGCAGCTTCCCGGCCGGCGCCGTCTCAGCTTCCACTCGGTCACGCAGAAGAAAGTCGTCGACCTGCTCGACCGCACCCTCGGGGGATCGCCGCCCTCCGATCATCTTCTCGGGCAGCACGATCAGGAAGGTCTGGAACCGTGGGAGGGGGTGCCGCGCCTGGCTCAGCATCCCTTCTTCGCGCCACAGACCCGCTGGGTCCTCGCGAACTGCGGGCTGATCGATCCGGGCCGGATCGAGGAGTACATCGCGCGCGGCGGCTACCGGGCCTTCGCCCACGCGATCCGCACGATGGCGCCCGCGGATGTCTGCGACCTGGTCGAGTCGAGCGGATTGCGCGGACGCGGAGGAGGCGGTTTCCCGACCGGCACGAAGTGGAAGATCGCCCTGAAGACGGCGAGCGACACCAAGTACCTCGTGTGCAACGCGGACGAGGGAGACCCGGGCGCATTCATGGATCGCGCCGTCATCGAAGGCGATCCCTACCGGCTCCTGGAGGGAGTCGCCATCGCCGCCTATGCCATTGGAGCGAGCAAGGCGTATGTCTACCTGCGCGCCGAATACCCGCTGGCGATCGCTCGCTTGCGAAAGGCGATCGCCGATGCGCGTGCGCTCGGGCTGCTCGGGCATAACATCCTCGACAGCGGATTCCACCTGGACGTCGCGATCAAGATGGGGGCGGGCGCATTCGTTTGCGGCGAGGAGACCGCCTTGATCAACAGCATCGAGGGGAGACGCGGCATGCCGCGCCCGCGTCCCCCCTTCCCGGCGGTGCGAGGACTCTTCGACCATCCGACGATCATCAACAACGTCGAGACTCTCGCGAACCTCCCGTCTCTTGTCGATCGGGGCCCGGCCTGGTTCTCGGCCATCGGGACGTCCGGCACCAAGGGGACAAAGGTGTTCGCCCTGTCGGGGAAGGTCGCGCGCACCGGTCTTGTCGAGGTCGCGATGGGAACGCCCCTGCGGCAGATCGTCTTCGACATCGGCGGCGGCATCCCGAAGGAGAAGGCCTTCAAGGCGGTGCAGATCGGCGGACCTTCGGGGGGTTGTATTCCCGAAAGGCACCTGGACATCGACATCGACTACGAGTCCCTGAAGAAGGTCGGCGCGATGATGGGCTCGGGCGGGCTCGTCGTGATGGACGAGGAGACCTGCATGGTCGACGTCGCGAAGTTCTTCATGGACTTCATCCAGCGAGAGAGCTGCGGCAAGTGCATCCCATGCCGCGAGGGAACGCGGCGCATGCTCGAGGTGATGCAAAGCATCACGCGGGGACGGCGCAGCGAGGCGGGCGTACAAGCGCTGCAGAGGTTCAAGGGGGTCATGCTCCTGAACCGGCTGGCCGAGGTGATCAAGGAGACGAGCCTTTGCGGGCTCGGGCAGACCGCCCCGAACCCGGTCCTCTCGACGCTGCGCTGGTTCCCTGACGAGTACGAGGCTCATATCTACGAGCGGCGATGCCCCGCCGGGGTCTGCAAGGAGCTGGTGACCTACTCGATCGATCCAGACGCCTGCAAGGGCTGCGGATTGTGCGCCCGGAAGTGCCCGTCCGAGGCAATCCTCGGAGCGCCGAAGAGTCCACACTACGTGATCCAGGAAAAGTGCATCGGCTGCGGCACCTGTCTGGAAGTGTGCAAGCTGAATGCGGTCCTGGTGGCATGAAGGCGATGCGATGGCGTCGAAGGAGCGAAGCGTGGAGGGTTCGAGACAGATGATCACGATCGAGGTCAATCAGCGTCCCATCGAGGCGAAGCCCGGCGAGACGATCCTTTCCGCCCTTCGCAGGTCGGGGATCCAGGTGCCGACGCTCTGCCACATGGAAGGGATGGCGCCCACGGGCGCCTGCCGCATGTGCGTTGTCGAGGTGGAGGGTCAGCGGAACCTGATCCCAAGCTGCGCGCATCCGGTGGCGGACGGGATGAAGATCCGCACCCACTCACCCCGGGCGGTGCGCGCGCGCAAGACGATCGTCGAGCTGCTTCTCGCCAACCATCCCGACGATTGCCTCTACTGCGTGCGCAACGCGAACTGCGACCTGCGCAAGCTCGCCGCGGAACTCGGAGTGCGCCAGCGCCAGTACGCGGGCAACCGGTCGAACCTGGACGTCGACATGTCGAGCCCCTCGATCATTCGCGACCCGGCCAAGTGCATCCTGTGCGGGAAGTGCGTGAGGGTCTGCGAAGAGATCCAGGGCGTGGGGGCGATCGACTTCGTGCACCGCGGGTGTCACACCGTCGTCGACACGGCCTTCCGGCGGGGCCTGAACGTTTCGAGCTGCATCAACTGCGGACAGTGCATCGTCGTCTGCCCGACCGGCGCTCTGAGCGAGCAGAGCCATGCGAAAGAGGTCCTGAACGCGCTGAACGACCCGGACCTCTACGTGATCGCGCAGCACGCCCCGTCTGTCTCCGTGACCCTCGGCGAGGAGTTCGGCCTCCGTCCGGGAAGCGATGTCGCCGGCATCATGACGGCGACCTTGAGGAAACTCGGCTTCGACCGCGTGTTCGACACGGGCTTCGCAGCCGACCTGACGATCATGGAAGAGGCCTCCGAGCTGGTCCATCGCGTTCAGAACGGCGGGCCTCTTCCCATGATGACGAGCTGCTCGCCCGGCTGGGTGAAGTTCGTCGAGCAGTTCTATCCTGACCTGCTCGGGCACGTCTCCACGTGCAAGAGTCCCCAGCAGATGATGGGGGCGGTCGTGAAGAGCTACTTCGCCGAGCAACAGCACCTGGATCCCGCCCGGATCTTCAGCGTTTCGATCATGCCCTGCACGGCGAAGAAGTTCGAGGCGGGACGTCCGGAGATGATGGGCCCCGGCGGGGTCCCCGACGTCGACGCCGTCCTCACGACGCGCGAGCTGGTGCAGATCATCCGGATGCACGGGCTCGATCTCCAGGGGTGCGTCTCCGAGGCGGCCGACAATCCCTTCGGCGAGCGCAGCAGCGCGGGCAAGCTCTTCGGAGCGGCCGGCGGGGTCATGGAGGCGGCGATTCGAACCGCGCACTTCCTCCTCACAGGCACGGAGATGCCGCAGCCGAGGATCCCCGCCCTCCGCGGGCCGGCCGGGATCAAGGAGGCGCGCGTTCGCATCGGGGACCTCGAGCTGGGCGTGGCGGCGGTCAACGGCCTCGCCCAGGCGCGGCGCCTGCTCGAGCAGATCCGCCAGGGCAGGAAGGACCTCCACTTCGTCGAGGTGATGACCTGCCCGGGGGGCTGCGTGGGCGGGGGCGGCCAGCCTCACCGGCTCGATTCGGCAGCCGTGCGGTCCCGCATGCAGGCGCTGTACAACATCGACCGCGAGGACCGGCTGATTGCGTCGCACCGCAATCCCTCGGTCAACCGTCTCTACGCGGAGTTCCTCGGGGATCCGTGCGGCGAGAAGAGCCATGAGCTGCTGCACACGCACTACGTCGCGCGTGAGACGGTGAGCTAGCCATGGGCGCGCGCGGGACCGGACGAGAGCTCCGGAGTCCACGAAGGGGTGAGCGATGAGGAACGCCGCGGACGTCGCGCTGGTCACCACGATCAAGGAGCGCTGCCGGGTCTGCTACACCTGCGTGCGGGAATGCCCCGCCAAGGCGATCCGGATCTCGAACGGACAGGCGGAGGTGATCAGCGAGCGCTGCATCGGCTGCGGCAACTGCATTCGCGTTTGCAGCCAGCAGGCGAAGCAGGTGCTGAACTGCATCCCCGGCGTGATGCGCCTGCTCGCATCACGGCACCGGGTCGCCGCTTGCCTCGCGCCAAGCTTCCCGGCAGAGTTCATCGACCTCGATTACCGCAGGCTGGTGGGAATGATCCGCGCTCTCGGGTTCGACTACGTCGCCGAGGTTGCTTTCGGCGCGGACCTCGTGGCGCGGGAATACCGGAGGCTTCTCGCCGAGCATCCGGCGGAGCGCTACATTGCGACGACCTGCCCCGCCGTCGTCGGGTACGTCGAGCGGTACTACCCGAATCTGATCGGATTCCTCGCGCCGGTGGTATCGCCGATGCTCGCCGCCTCGCGCGCGCTCAAGCAGATGTACGGGAAGGATCTGAAGATCGTGTTCATCGGACCGTGCATCGCCAAGAAGATCGAGGCGACGAGCGAGAACGCCGCCGGGGAGGTCCACGCGGCCATCACCTTCCGCGAGCTGCGCGAGATGTTCTCCGCGCGCGAGATCGATCCGCTGGCCGTCGAGCCGTCGGACTTCGACCCGCCGCGCAGCGGATTGGGCGCGCTCTTCCCCATCAGCCGAGGGCTCCTGCAGGCCGCGAACGTGACCGAGGACCTCATGGCGGGCGAGATCATGACCGCCAACGGGCGCTCCGAGTTCCAGGAGGCGATCCGGGAGTTCGAGACGGGCGATCTGGACGCGCGTCTCCTGGAGGTCCTCTGCTGCGGTGGCTGCATCATGGGGCCGGGGATGACGACACACGCGGCGCACTTCAAGAGGCGATCGAAGGTGAGCGGGTACGTGCGGCGGCGATGGAGAGAGGTCGACCGGGAGGCGGCGCGCATGGAGCTGGAAAGCGTCGCCGACCTCGACCTCTCGCGGCGGTTCACCGAGAACGATCACCGGATCGATCCGCCGTCCGAGGAGGAGCTCACTCGCCTGATGGCGCAGATGGGCAAGACCAGCCCCAGCGACGAGCTCAACTGCGGCGCGTGCGGCTACGACACCTGTCGCGACCACGCGATGGCGATCCATCGCGGGCTGGCCGAAAGCGAGATGTGTCTCCCCTATACGATCGACCAACTCGGCAAGACCGTGAAGGAGCTGGCGATCTCGCACGAGAAGCTCGCGAGCGCGCAACAGGCGCTCGTGCAGTCCGAGAAGCTTGCTAGCATGGGGCAGCTCGCGGCGGGGATCGCGCACGAAGTGAACAACCCGCTGGGGGTCGTCCTCCTCTATTCGCACTTGCTCCTCGACGAATGCGAGGAGGGTTCGAAGATGCGCGACGACCTGTCGATGATCGCCAAGGAGACAGATCGCTGCAAGAAGATCGTCGCGGGATTGCTGAACTTTGCGCGCCAGAACAAGGTCGTTCTCGAGCCTGTCGACTTGCGCGAGATCGTGGCGCGCAGCCTGAAGACCATGCGTACGCCTCCGAACGTGATCGTCCGCATACGCCATCAGCTCGCCGATCCGATCGCCGAGATTGACGGGGACCAGATCACGCAAGTGTTGATCAACCTGATCAGCAATGCGTACGAGGCGATGTCTTCGGGAGGATCGCTGACCATCTCCACGTCCGGGGACGAAAAGAGGGTCGCGATCTCCGTCGCCGACACCGGTGTCGGAATCCCCGAGGAGAATCGGAAGAAGCTCTTCGAGCCGTTCTTCACGACCAAGCAGATCGGCAAGGGGACCGGACTCGGGCTTGCTGTGTCCTACGGAATCGTGAAGATGCACCGAGGAGATATCCGCGTCGAGTCGAAGACCGGGCCGGGTGACGATCACGGAACGACGTTCCTCGTCACCCTTCCCCGGAAGGGAGAGCAGGACTGATGCAAAGCGAAGGCAACTCCGGGCGGAACAAGAGGGGCCGGACGATCCTCCTCGTCGACGACGACGAGGACTTCCTCGAGCTGCAGCGGATGCGCCTCGAGGCGGACGGCTTCGAGGTCCTCGCGGCGGTGGGGGAGAAGCAGGCGGAAGAACTCCTCGCGAAGCGGCAGCCGGACCTGGCCGTCCTCGATCTGATGATGGAGCAGATGGACGCGGGTTTCGTCCTCTCCTACCGGATCAAGAAGCAGCACCCGATGATGCCCGTGATCCTGGTCACCGGCGTCACGAGCGAGACGGGCATCGAGTTCGACGCGACGACTCACGAGGAGCGGTCCTGGATGAAGGTCGACGCGGTCCTCACGAAGCCGGTTCGCTACGAGCAGCTCCGGGGCGAGATCGATCGCCTGCTGAAGGGCTGAGGCGGAGGCTCAAGATGGATCCTCTCCGCGTCCTGATCGTCGACGACGAGCCGGGAATGCGCATGGCGGTCGTGCGCACGCTGGAGCGCTACGCGGCGCATCTCCCCGACTGCGACGAGGAGGTGCGCTTCCGGGTCGAGCAAGCGGACTCGGGGGAGGAAGCGCTCGCGCGGATCCTGGCAGAGCCGCCCGACCTGATCCTGCTCGACCACAAGCTGCCGGGAATGACGGGGCTCGATCTTTTGAACAACCTCGCCGGCCGGGACCTCGACATGCTGACTGTCATGATCACTGCCTACGCCTCGCTGGAAACTGCGGTCATCGCGACCAAGCGCGGAGCCTACGACTTCCTGGCCAAGCCATTCACGCCGGAGGAACTGAAAGCGGCGCTGCGGAAGGCGTCGAACCATCTCCTCCTGCAGCGCCGTGCGCGCAAGCTGGCCGAGGAGAAGCGGCAAATCCGCTTCCAGTTCATCTCGGTGCTCGTCCACGAACTGAAGGCGCCGCTGGCGGCCATCGAGGGATACCTCTATGTGATGAAGAACCGCTACTCGGGCGACTCGCTCGATTCCTACGAAAAGGCCATCGAGCGGTCGCTCGTCCGGGTCGAGGGAATGCGCAAGCTGATCCTCGATCTGCTCGACCTGACGCGCCTGGAGTCGGGGCAGAAGAAGCGGGAGTTCGTCCCGGTCGACCTGCGGGAGATCGCGCAAGCCTCGATCGACACGGTCACACCGGATGCGCAGGCGCGCCGGATCGCGATCACGTTGGCGACGCCCGAGGCGGGACCGGTCCCCTTCGAAGCGGATCGCGGCGAGATGGAGATCATCCTGAACAATCTCATCACGAACGCCGTGAAGTACAACCGGGACGACGGGAAGGTGGAGGTGGCGATCGAGTCCGGTCCGGACGGCGCCGTCGTGCGCGTGCGCGACACGGGCATCGGGCTGACGCCGGCGGAAGCGGCGCGGCTGTTCCAGGAGTTCGTACGGATCAAGAACGACGAGACGCGAAACGTCCTGGGGAGCGGACTCGGACTGTCGATCGTCAGGAAGATCGCGCACGCCTATCGAGGAGAGGCGACCGTCGAGAGCGAGCGCGGGGTGGGGAGCACGTTCACGGTCACGCTCCGGTGGCCGGAGCCTGCCCCGGGGGCCCAGACACTGGCGGGAGCGCCGGCCGCGGCTGCTGGCGCGGCTGCGTCCACGGCGGCTGCCTCCGCGTCTCAAGACCGGTCGCCCGAGACAGGATCCTGATGCCCGGGGCCCACGCAGAACTCGGCCGGCAGGAGATCCTGCTCTGGCTGCGCGAGGAGGATCCCGAGCGGCTCGAAATCCTCTGGGATCTCGCCGATCGGGTCCGCCGCGAGCATGTCGGTGACCAGGTGCACCTGCGCGGACTGATCGAGTTCTCGAACTACTGCGTGCGCGCGTGCGCCTATTGCGGGATCCGCGCGGAGAACCGCGGCCTCGTCCGCTACCGGATGAGCGGAGATGAAATCGTCGCGGCGGCCGCGGACGCGGCGCGGCTCGGCTACGGGACGGTCGTTTTGCAGTCCGGCGAGGATCCCTTCTACGACGGACCGGGGATCGCGTCGATCGTCCGGCGGATCAAGGAGGCGACCGGCCTGGCGGTCACGCTCTCGCTCGGGGAGCGAAGCGAACAGGACCTGACGCTGTGGCGCGCGGCCGGAGCGGACCGGTACCTGCTCCGCTTCGAGACGTCGAACCGGCGGCTTTACGACGCGATCCATCCGGCGCGCCGTCCGGGGAGCGAGTCCGATCGCTTTCGGATCCTGCGCGCGTTGCGCGCGATCGGCTACGAGGTGGGAAGCGGCGTGATGGTGGGCATCCCGGGGCAGACATGGGAGGATCTCGCGGACGACCTGCTCGCGTTCCGCGACCTCGATCTCGACATGATCGGAGTCGGCCCCTACGTGCCGCACCCGGACACCCCGCTCGCGTCGGCGGCCGGCGCGGGAGGCGGCGTCCCCCACACGCCGGAGGCGACCTACCGCGTGATCGCGCTGGCGCGCCTCCTCTGTCCCGACGCGAACATTCCGAGCACGACGGCGCTCGCGACGCTCGACCCTGCCGAAGGGCGCGAGCGCGGATTGCGGCGTGGTGCAAACGTCCTGATGCCCAACGTGACACCCATGCGGTACCGGCGCCTCTATGAGATCTACCCGGAAAAGGCGTGCCTCAGCGAGACGCCATCCGATGCCCGGGCGTCAGAACTGCCCACCTCGGGCCGGTCGGTGGAGGGCAAGATCCGCGCGATCGGGCGGGTCGTGGGCGCCGGCCCTGGCGGATCCGCGAACGCGCGCAAACGATCGCCGCAGGCGTGCGCCGCGCCACAGGCATCGCCACGACGGCCGCGGAGGATCCCATGATGGAAGCGTCTCGAAGCGCGGAGCGGTCCGCGTCCGCGGCCTCCGGCCCGCGGCGCGGCTTGTCGGCTGGCGCGAGGGACTTCATCGACGACGCCCGTCTCGCCGCGCTGCTCGGAGCCAAAGATGATGCGGTCGACCGTCCCGATCCCGCAAAGGTCCGGGAGATCCTCGCGAAGAGCCTGGCGAAGCAGGCGCTGAGCGTGGACGAGACGGCCACGCTCCTGCGCGTGACCGACACCGACCTCCTCGAGGAGATCTTCGAGGCGGCGCGCGCTCTCAAGCGGAACGTCTACGGCAACCGGATCGTCCTGTTCGCGCCGCTCTACGTCGGCAATCTTTGCGTGAACGACTGCGCCTACTGCGGCTTCCGGCGTTCGAACCGCGAAGCGGTGCGCCGCACGCTCGACGACGAGGAGGTGCGCCGCCAGGTGCTCGCGCTCGAAGCGATGGGACACAAGCGGCTGATCCTCGTCTTCGGGGAGCATCCGCGCTACGACGCGACCTATATCGCCGAGACGGTACGCACGGTCTACGAAACGCGCAGCGGACACGGCGAGATCCGTCGCGTGAACATCAACGCCGCCCCGCTCGACCACGAGGGCTTCGCGACGGTGAAGGCGGCCGGGATCGGCACCTACCAGATCTTCCAGGAGACCTACCACCACGCGACCTACGCGCGCGTTCATCCGAAAGGGACGAGGAAGGCCGACTACCTCTGGCGGCTCGACGCCCCCGGCCGCGCCATGGAGGCGGGGTGCGACGACGTGGGGATCGGCGCGTTGTTCGGGCTGCACGACGACTGGCGCTTCGAGATCCTGGGGCTCGTCGCGCACGCCCTGCACCTCCAGGAGCGTTACGGCGTCGGGCCGCATACGATCAGCTTCCCGCGCCTCCAGCCGGCCGCCGGCGTCGACCTTCGCGGGGGCGTGCCGGTGTCGGACGAGTCGTTCCGGCGCGTCGTGGCTTTGCTTCGTCTGGCCGTCCCGTACACGGGACTGATCTTGACGGCCCGTGAGGATCCGGCGCTGCGGCGATCCCTCATGGATTTCGGGGTCTCGCAGATCGACGCGGGCAGCCGCATCGAACTGGGGGGCTATACCGAGGCGGGGGACGCGCAGCAGATGGAGCGCGAGCAGTTCCGCCTCGGGGACATCCGGCCGCTCGACGACGTGATGCGCGAGCTGATCGAGGATGGCCACCTCCCAAGCTTCTGCACCGCGTGCTACCGCCTGGGAAGAACGGGCGAGCACTTCATGGAGTTCGCGGTCCCCGGCTTCATCAAGCGCTTCTGCGCGCCGAACGCGCTGACGACCCTTGCCGAGTATCTGGTGGACTACGCGTCGCCCGAGACTCGCGCGGCGGGGATGGCGCAGATCGAGCGCGAGCTGGCCGGGATCGAGGACGCGCGAGTTCGGGCGGCGGTCCAAGAGCGGCTTCGGCGAATCCGCGAGACGGACGACCGCGACCTCTACTTCTGAGAGGAGACGACACGGATCCCGGGGACCGGAGGGCAAACCGGAGGAGCGCCATGCAACGAACGCCAAAAGGCAACCGCCTCCACATCGGAATCTTCGGCCGCCGCAACGTAGGGAAGTCCTCGCTCCTGAATGCGCTGACCCGCCAACAGGTATCGATCGTGTCCGACGTGGCGGGGACGACGACCGATCCGGTCGAGAAGCCGATGGAGCTGGCCCCGCTGGGACCGGTCCTCTTCATCGATACGGCCGGCGTCGACGACACCAGCGATCTCGGCGGCCAGCGGGTCGCGCGCACGAAGGCGATCCTCGACCGCGTCGATCTCGGCATCCTGGTCGCGCAAGCTGGACGCTGGGAGGCCTTCGAGGAGTCGCTGCTCCAGGAGCTGGCCGCGCGCGAGGCGCCGGTACTCGTCGTCCTGAACAAGAGCGATCTCGGTCCTCCCGACCTCGACCTCGAGGAGCGCTTCCGCGCGAGCGGAGTCCCGTTCCTGCGGACGGCGGCCGCGAGCGGAGCCGGGATCGACCGCCTGCGAGAAGCGATCGTAGCGGCGGCGCCCGAGGACTTCGTCAACGCCTTGCCGCTCGTGGGCGACCTCGTGCCGCCGGGCGGGCTGGCCGTGCTCGTCGTCCCGATCGACAAGGAGGCGCCGAAGGGGCGCCTGATTCTGCCGCAGGCGCAGGTGATCCGCGACCTGTTGGACCACCACGCGGGCTCGGTCGTCGTCCAGGTGCCGGAACTCGCGCGCACGATCGCGCGCCTGGCGGCCGAGCCTCCCGCGCTCGTCGTGACCGATTCGCAAGCCTTCGCCGAGGTCGCGCGCCAGACGCCGCCTGAGATCCCCATGACCTCGTTCTCGATTCTCTTCTCACGCCAGAAAGGGGACCTCGCCGAGTTCGCGCGCGGCGCGGGCACGATCGCCGGACTGCGGCCGGGCGACCGCGTGCTGATCGCGGAGGCGTGCACGCACCACCCGATCGGCGAGGACATCGGACGCGTCAAGATCCCGCGCTGGCTTTCGGAAAAGGCGGGCGGCGCGCTCGACGTCCACATCAGCCAGGGCCACGACTTTCCGCCCGACCTGCGGAGCTACCGGCTCGTCGTCCACTGCGGATCGTGCATGCTGACCCGCCGCGAAGTCCTCTCGCGGATCCTGAAATGCCGGCAGGCCGGCGTGCCGATCACGAACTACGGGATGGCCATCGCCTGGACGCTCGGGGTCTTCGAGCGCGCGCTACGCCCCTTCCCCGGCGTCCTCGACGCGATGCGCGCCGCGTAACTCCGGGACGTCGTTCACTCGGACGGAGGGGCGTAACGCCGATGGACGGCTGCCGCCTCGCGATAGAGGTCCGGATCGACGCCGAAGGTGACGCCGAGGGCGCTCGGAATGTCCGCGGGCTCGAGCTCTGTCGTCTCGAGGCCGCCCGGCAGGTAGCGGCGTAGGGTGCCATTGTTGAGGCTCGTATAGACCCCGTCGACATAGCCCGCATAGGCAAGCCGCCTCAGGAAGCTGTGCGGAACGGTCCAGTCATTGGCGGCTGTGATGAGACCGCGGAGATCCCCGATCGCTCGTGGCGTTGGATCGAGCTTCTTCGTCGGCCCTGGATTGCGGGTCACGAAGATACCATCCTCGCCGACCTTGTACTCGAACTTCTCGCGCGGCGTATCGAGGGAAAACGATTCGTAGAGTGGGTACGCGCGAAAGATAGGGGCTGCATACCCCACGTCGGCGTAGAAGGACCCATCCGGCAGCTCGACACGCACGCAGCAGTGCCCCGGCTCCATGATCATGAGAGATGCATCGAAGCCCAGGTCGGTCAAGAGAACGTGAAGGCCGCGAGCAAGCGTCCAACAGAGCCCGCCGCCACCTCTCGTCACGATCCGCTCGACGTACTCGTCGAAGGACGGCAGGAAATCGCCACGGCGCAGTCCAGGCTCGTAGTCGAGCAGCTTGGTCAACGTCTCGAACGGCACGCGCATCTGATGCTCGCGAATCACGCGATGGAGATAGTCGAGGCTCGGCGCCTCGCGCCCCAGATTGAGATGCCGGAGCAGGCGATCGACGGACGTGAGCGTACTTGCCATCGGAATCCTTGCAGCGCGGCCCGATCGAAGTGAGCGGACAAGTCAGGAACGGGAGATCGTACATGCAAGGCTCGGCGCTTCAGAAGCGAAATTCGTGGGAAAGAGAGGGGGGGCGGGGCGGATCCCGAACGTCTGCTCGGAGTGTCCCTAGACGAGACCGGCGGTGCGAGCGAGCTCCCGGCATAGGGTCCATACATCGGCGTCCCGATTCGCGAGAAGGGCGATGAACCCGTCGTTGTCCGGATAGCGCATCGCGATCGCCGCGACACCGGGATTGACGCCATCCTTGCCGAAGCGCACACGACTGCCCGAGGGGTCGAAGTCGTGCTCCAGCGCATATCCCATCCTTCGCTCGCCTCCATCCTTCAGGTCCCGATAGTGCAGGACGGGCGACAGGATCCGCCCGCGCGACGGCGGCGACAGGTAATCGGGACCTTCCAGGGCCGCGAAGAAGGACCGGAGGTCGCCGACCGTCGTGTAGGCGCCGCCATCCGGGGAACCGACCGGCGGATAGGCATAGATGTTCTTGCGAAGGCGTGGGGAACGAGCGGGGTCGTCGCGTAGCGCGTCGGCTACCTCGGCTACCTTGGCGTCCTGCATCTCGGCGTAGCCTTCCGCGACGTCGGGCTCGGTCCCATCCTTGGCGAAGAACCCGCTTCGCGTCATCCCGGCCGGCGCGAAGACCTCACGCTCGACGATGTCTCGGTAGGACATCCCTGTCCGGTCCTCGAGCACGAGCCCCGCGAGGACGAAGGCGCAATTGTTGTAGCGGCAGGCCGTCCCGGGCGGGAAGAGCGGCCGCTTTGCGGCGAACTGCGGAAGGAAGTCGCGCGTCTCGCGCACCATGTAGCAGGGGCGCTCGCGCCAGATGTCTTCGTAATCCTCGCCCGCTTCTTCATCGGCATCGTCCGCGATCCCCGAGCTGTGGGTGAGGCAATGAGCCAGCGTGACCTCGTGAGGAATGGGCGAGTCGCCGAGGTCGATGATGTCACGGACGCGTTCCTCGAGGCCGACGAGCCCCCGGTCGATCAGGCGGAAGGCGGCCGCCGCCGTGAAGATCTTGGTCACAGAGGCGGTATCGAACCGGGTCTCCGGCCGGTTGGGGATGCCGAACCCGAGGTGCGCATACCCGCGTGCGCCGGAGAGGAGCACCCGCCCCTGGGCCTCGATCAGGAATGCGCCCCAGAAGCCGCTTTCCTTCTCGTACCGATCGATGAGGCCCAGGAGGGCGGCCGCAACCGGTTCGTTCTCGGGGATGCTCTTCATCGAAGGGGAATGATACTCCGCTTCGCGCTGTCCCGCCTGCCTCGCCGCGACGCGTTCGGCAGTCCCGCAGGCTAATGCCGGCTCCGGGAATTGACGATACATGGTAGAATCGACCCTCGGCGATGGGGGGGAGGAATGTGAGCAGGATTCTCGGCATTTCGGCCTACTACCACGACAGCGCCGCGTGCCTCGTCGACGAGGGCCGGATCGTCGCAGCCGCTCAGGAGGAGCGCTTCACTCGCAAGAAGCACGACTTCGGGTTCCCCCGAAACGCGATCTCCTACTGCTTGCGCGAGGGCGGACTCGATTCGGTCGACCAGCTCGACTACGTCGTCTTCTACGACAAGCCGATTCTCAAGTTCGAGCGCCTCCTCGAGACCTATCTGCGGTTCGCGCCCGCCGGGCTCTCTTCGTTCCTCCTGGCGATGCCGCTCTGGCTCAAGAAGAAGCTCTGGATGCGCGAGGACATCCGGCAAGAGCTCGGGTACGAGGGAAAGATCCTCTTCACCGAGCACCACGAATCGCACGCCGCCAGCGCCTTCTTCCCCTCGCCCTTCGAGAAGGCCGCCATCCTGACGATCGACGGGGTCGGAGAGTGGGCGACGGCCAGCCTCGGAGTCGGCGAGGGGAATCGGATCCGCATCCTGAAGGAGATCCACTTCCCGCACTCCCTCGGGCTCCTGTACTCGGCCTTCACCTACTTCACGGGCTTCAAGGTCAACAGCGGCGAGTACAAGCTGATGGGCCTCGCCCCGTACGGCCGGCCGGTTTACGTCGACCGGATCGAGCGCGAGCTGATCGACATCCGCGAGGACGGGTCCTTCCGGTTGAACATGCGCTACTTCAACTATTGCGCGGGCCTGACGATGACGAACAAGAAGTTCGCCCGGCTCTTCGACGGTCCGCCGCGCTCCCCGGAGAGCGCGCTCACGCAACGCGAGATGGACATGGCGGCGTCGATTCAGGTCGTCACCGAGAAGGTGATGATGCGGATGGCTGCGTTCGCCCGCGACCGGACCGGTTGCGAGAATCTGGTTCTTGCGGGTGGCGTGGCCCTCAACTGCGTCGCCAATGGGCGGATCCTCCGCGAAGGGCCCTTCCGCCGGATATGGATCCAGCCGGCCGCAGGAGACGCGGGAGGCGCACTCGGGGCGGCCCTCTTCGTCCATCATCAGATTCTGGGCGCCGAGCGCCGCGCCGACGGAATCCATGACTCGCAGCGCGCAAGCCTCCTTGGCCCCGCGTTCGACGACGACTTGATCGGTCGCTTCCTCGTCGAGCGCGAGATCAAGGCTTCGCGCGCGTCGGACTTCGAGGAGTTGGTCGACCGGGTCACGGACATGATCGCGGAAGGCAAAGTGATCGGCTGGTTCGACGGCCGGATGGAGTTCGGACCCCGGGCCCTCGGTTCGCGCTCGATCATCGGTGACGCCCGAAATCGCGAGATGCAGACGAAAATGAACCTGAAGATCAAGTTCCGCGAGTCGTTCCGCCCGTTCGCGCCATCCGCGCTCAAGGAAAGAGCGGCGGAGTGGTTCGACCTGGACGGCGCGGAGAGCCCGTACATGCTCCTCGTCGCCGACGTTCACAAAGACCGTCTCCTTCCCTGCGATGATGATGGACTCTTCGGTCTCGACAAGCTGAAGGTGATCCGGAGCGAGATCCCCGCGGTGACGCACGTCGATCGCTCGGCGCGGATTCAAACGGTGTCTCGTGAGGACTCTCCCCGGTACCACCGGCTGATCGAGCGCTTCTACGAGAAGACCGGCTGTCCGGTCATCGTCAACACGTCCTTCAACGTGCGCGGCGAGCCGATCGTCTGCACGCCCGAAGACGCCTGGCGCTGCTTCATGCGGACCGACATGGACGTCCTCGTCCTCGGTTCCTGGCTGATCGGCAAAGAGGATCAGTCGTTGCCGGCCTCGGACACGTCATGGATGAAGGAGTTCGCCCTTGACTGATCCACGAAAGGAAAAGGCTCCTTCGTTCACGGACGGAGCGCCGGTCCTCAGACCCAGGCGGCAACGGAGCGAGGCGACGGAAGCTCGTCGCTTCTCGATCATTCTCGCGCTTCTGACCGGGGCGATCGCAGCGCTCTCGCTGTGGCGCGGCCACCCAACGCGTGCTGAAATTCTCGCCGGGATCGGGGCGCTCTCGCTCCTCTGCGCGTTCCTCCTTCGTCCGCTTTGGATCCGTTTCTTCCGTCTCTGGATGCGATTCGCCGAGGCGCTATCCTGGGTTTCCACCCGCGTGATTCTGACCCTCGTCTACTTCCTGATCGTGACGCCTTACGGCGTCGTGAGTCGGCCGTTCCGGCGAGACCCGCTCGACATGGATTGGAAGCGTCGGCGGCCGAGTTACTGGGTCGACCGCCCGGAGACGCAGGCGGAACCAGACCCGAAGAGCTATGAACGGTCGTATTCGTGATTTGTCGGCGCCGGTCGAAGCACCGCCGGAGCCCTTGCGCCCGAGAGGGTGGTGCTTGATGCAGCGCCGGTGCACTGCAGCCACAGGAGTCGAGGAATGGGATATCTAGGGGCCGCGCGGGAGATCTGGGGTTTCCTCAGGATCCGCAAGAAGTTCTGGCTGATGCCGATCGTCATCGTGCTGCTGACGATCGGGCTGGTGGTCGCGCTGACGGCAGGAAGCGCGGTCGCTCCCTTCATCTACACGCTCTTCTGAGGCCGGGGCTTCCCTGTGGGAAAGGGCGCGAGGGAGGGCCATTCCGGCGCCGCCCTTGGAGGAGGAGAGGGATGAGGACGACATCGGATACGAGCGCGACCTCGCAAGCGGGCCACGGCGCCGGCGGCCGGAGGGCAGGCGCGGGAACCCGGCTGGCCAACTGGGTCCTGGTAATCGTCAGCGTGGCCCTCGCCCTCGCTGTCGCCGAAGGCGCGATCCGAATGCTTCAACCCAAATCGGACACGCGCCGATTCTCCGCACCCATCCCCGGTTCCGGCCGGATTGGCGGACTCCTGCCCAATCGCGAGGCGATCCGAAGCGGTGTCGTCATCCAGACGAATGCGACAGGGCAACGCGGGCCGGACATCACGATCCCGAAGCCGGCAGGCGTGTTCCGGATCATCGGTCTCGGAGATTCCTTCACCTTCGGGACCGGAGTGCCTTTCGAAGACACCTATCTTCAGGTGCTCGAGCGGGAGCTGAATGCCCGCGGGATCGAGGCCGGCCGCCGCGTGGAAACGGTCAACTTCGGAACCGAGGGATACAACACGGAGCAGGAGCTGGCGTACCTCACCGAGGTAGGTGCCGGCTTCCAGCCCGACCTCGTGCTCGTCGGTTACCTGTACAACGATATCGATCCAAAGAGCAATGCGAACGAGGCAGCGTTGGCGGACAACCTTCCCTCCAACGGAGAAGGCGCCGCCGAGAAGCCGTCGGTGAGGAGCAGTGATTCCTCGGCGCGTAGCGTCAGTTCCCGGATCACGAACGCGATGTTCCGCGTGAAGGGCAAGTCGCAGCTCCTTGTCTTTCTCTCTCCACGAGTCGGTGCCCTCGCACGCAAGATGGGGCTGCTGAAGAGCGTCGGGTACGTTGGCGCGTACCGCGCCGGATTCGCGGAGGAGAGCCCGGGGTGGATCCGATCGCGCGAAGCGTTGCTCGAGATCGACCGGGTCAGCCGATCGATCGGCGCCCGCACCGCCGTGGTCGTGTTCCCGGCCTTTGTCTCTCTCGACCGGAAGACCTACCCACTCACGTCCTACCATGAGGCAGTCACGGAGTTCTGCCGGACCAACGGCATCCCGGTCCTTGACCTTTTCCCGGAGTTCCAGGGCAAGGCCGCCACGAGGTACTGGGTCAGTGTCACCGATCCGCACCCGAACTCCCGCGCCAACCGGATCATCGGCTCTGCGATCGGCCGGTTTCTTGTCGACGGCGGCCTGATCGCGTCCACGAAGGAGACGAGCGCGCCGCAAGCACGATGATCGCAGGGAGAGAAGGCCGCCCGGCGCCCTCGGCGCCGGCGCTACCGAAGGTCGAATTTCCGATCGCCTGGGCTCGCGGCTTTCTCTAGGATGCCGCCGTGGGCGTGCCGCTCCGGTACCGGCCCTTCAAGAGGGTCACGTTGACGATCTGGACGGACGAGCGGGGTCTCTCCCTGTTCCTCCTCCTGCTCGTCGGGTGGGTCTTCGTCGCTCCGCTTCTCCTGCCACGCACCGGCGAAGGCAATCTGCTCGGCGATCTGTTCTTTTCCGTCCTTCTCCTCACCGGAGCGACCGCGGTCCCGATGAAGCGCGGGGCGCGTGCGCTGGTCATCGGAGTGGCGGTCCTCGGAGCTGGGCTCCGGATTATCGAGGGGTTCTGGCAGCCGGGCGTCGCAGGACCAGCCCGCTTGGCCTTCTTTGCGCTCTCCTCGACGTTCCTGGCGTTGATTCTCCTGATCCGCGTGTTCGCGGGTGGGAAGGTCAACCAGCACCGAATCCTCGGCGCCGTTTCGGTCTACCTGTTGATCGGTGTGACTTGGGCGACTGTCTACGCCCTCGTCGAGAAGATCCATCCGGGTTCTTTCGCCTTGAGCGGCGCGATCGGAGACCGCCGCGACTGGATCTACTACAGCTTGGTCGCGCTGACCACGACCGGCTTCGGCGACATCACCCCGATCCACCCGGTGGCCCGCACGCTGACGGTTTTCGAGACCCTGATCGGCCAGCTCTATCCCGCCATTCTCATCGCCCGGCTGGTCTCTCAGGCGTTCACACCCCCCTCGCGATGAGGGGGCGGGGAAGGAGTTCCCCATGTCGCTCAAGCCCTCCCTCAACTGGCTGCTCGTGTTCGTCCCGATCACGCTGCTTCTCGACCACCTGCACGCCGCCGCCCCCCTCGTCTTCTTCTCCGCCGCCCTTTCAATCGTGCCGATCGCAGGCGGGATCGTGCGGTCGACCGAGCAGATCGCGCTGCGCACGGGAGACGCCGTCGGTGGGCTGTTGAACGCAACCTTCGGCAACGCGCCGGAGCTGATCATCATGACGGTCGCGCTTCGTGCCGGGTTCCCCGAGATGGTGATCGCCTCCTTGGTCGGCGCCGTGCTCGTCAATCTGCTCCTCGGCCTCGGAATGGCGTTCCTCCTCGGCGGTCTGAAGTATCACGAGCAGACGTACAACGCCGGGGCGCTAACGATCTACGGCACCATGATGATGATGGCGGTCCTGAGCCTCGCGATCCCCAGCGCCTTCAGCCAGGTCGAGATCGGGCGCGATCTCCTGCGCCAGAAGAACGCGCTGAACCTTGGCGTCGCGGCCTACCTGCTCGTGGCGTACGGGCTCTACCTGGTCTTCATGCTGAAGACGCATCCGGACACGTTCCGGAGCGCGGAATCGCCGAGTCACGAGAGCGAGCGACGCCGCTGGAGCCTTCCAAGGGCCGCCGGCGGCCTGCTGGTCGCCTCGGTGCTCGCGGGATGGATGAGCGAGATCCTGGTCGGCGCGGCGGAGGAAACGGGCGAAGCACTGGGAATGTCCAGCGTCTTCATCGGGATCGTATTCCTCGCCATCGTAGGAGGCGCGGCGGAAGGGGGGTCCGCGATTGCGATGGCACGCAAGAATAAGATGGATCTCGCCATCGGGATCGCCTTCGGCAGCTGCATTCAGGTCGCGCTCTTCGTCGCCCCGATGCTCGTGCTCGCAAGCTTATTCCTCGCACCGGAGCCGTTGATGCTGTCCTTCGGAAGGGCCCAGATGGCGGCGCTCCTCATGGCCGTCGCCCTTGGTGTGATGGTTTCAGGCGGAGGGCGGTCGAACTGGTACAAGGGAGTTCAGCTCGTGACGATGTACCTCATCATCGCCTCGCTGTTCTACTTTCTGCCGGCCGCGACGCCGGGACCGTGAGGATCGAGAGGGAGCAGCGGGAGCGCTCCCTCTCGATCGGGTCGTGATGAAAGCTCGAAGCGCTTCCCGCGGCTGCCTCCCGTCAGGGATGGATGTCCGTGTTGTTGCCGAAGAGCAGCATCGAGCCGCCGATGCAGCAATGGATGAAGCGCGCATTGTTCCCGAGAACCTGCACGGGGCCCTCGAAGGAGACGTTCCGGAACGTGGCGTTGTTCCCCTCGACCACGACCGGCCCGGCGAGGACCGTCCAGCTGTCGATGTCGCTGCAATCGTCGCCCGCCTCTCCGACCAGCGTGAACTTGTTTCCGCGCACGGTAAGGCCCTGGTCATAGAATCCGGCGTGCACGAGGAACGTCGCCCGGTTGTCCTCCACGATCTCGGGGAGGGAGCCGATCTCGCTCGGTCTCTCTCTCCTTGTCACCGAGATCGCCAGGCCATTGTGCCCGGTCTCCACGGAGATCTCGATCAGCTCCCCCACGTCGACGTTGTCGATCGTCACCGATCCGCTCATCCCCAGCTCGGGAAGCTCGATCCGCACCACGAGGACCTCCGACGGCTCGATGTCGGAGACGAGAAACGAGCAGTCTTCCTCATCGAACCGGACCGACGCGGGGCTCCCGTTCAGCGTCACGACGGCGTCCGGGCAGTCCGCACCGCGAGCGCCCGCGGATGCTCCGCGGGCCGCCAACAGCTGCTCGGAAATGGTGCCGACGATTACGGCGGTCGAAGCCGTTTGTCCCTGAGCGCGGTCGGGACGAGTCGCCTCGTCGTCGCCGCATGCCAGAACAAACAACAGGGGGATCACCGGCAGAACCAATAGTCTCGCTCGCACCGTTCCTCCTTCCGCTTCGCGTGCATCACGCTTCTGTTCGCGGGAATCGGGAGCACGCAAGGAGGCGCGGCTCCCGGGTGAGTCAAACACGATCCAGGAAGTCAGGATACCAGAAGGGAGAACGGCCAGAAGAGGGCAAGGCGTCGCCGTTCGGTTCTCTCCCTTCCCCATTCGGACCGAGAGCCGAGTGGACGTTCGGCCAGGCTCAAGGCCGCCAGCGAAGCCGGTAGAAGAGGCCGTCGACATTCTCTCCGACTTCCGCCACCGGTTGTAGCTCGGCGGCCGCGGAGCGCACGTATTCGGAGGAGTTCGACAGCACGAAGAGCGGCCGGTCGCCCACCGCCTCTCGGAATGCATCCACGTCCGTGTGGAAGTTGGGCAGGCCGCAGCCCGGTGACAGCACGGTCGCACTCCGGCCAACTCCGTAGTAGCGCTGGACGAACAGGAGCGGAGACATTGTGGTCGCATCGGCAATGATGATGCCGCGCTCTTGGGAAGCCCGTGCCAAGGCCTCGCGCGCCCACCGAAAGGCGGAATCCTCGTTCGCTTTCCACGGAATCAGCCAGTAACGCGCTTCGTCCCGGTACTTCAGTGGACGCGGGCGCTCGATGGACACTCCCGCCCGGCTCGCGATCGCGGGTGAAGCGGCGATGATCAGCGGCTGTAGGATCGCAGACGCGCAGCACAGCGCGATCATGGCCCGATTCCACGAATGGGATCGGGAAGCCAGGGTGACGAATCCGATCCCCGCCGCGAAGGCGATCATGACGAGGCTCGGGCCCATGAAGGTGAACTGATCCGCCACGAAATATCGCGACACGAACAGAACGTGGATGAAGGTGATCAGACCGTAGGCAGCGCCGCCCAATCCACCGAGCGTGGATCGAAATCGCAGCCAGCCGAGGACCGCCAGCGGCAGAAGAACGTTGGCGAAGTTCATCCCTATGAGTCCCAGATTGGCCACCAACAGCCCGCGGTCGGGTCGCGCGGTCCCGAGGACGAGCGGAGACCACCGGCCTGCGAAGAGAGCCGAGCTGACCGCGGACAGGAGCGAACCGGAGTGTATGGCGGCGCGAACGATCAGGATCAGAAAGTACCCAGCCCCGAGAGTCCAGGCTCCAGCGAATGCGGCCACTGTCCAGGGCGGCAACCTCCTCTGCCGGACGAGCGCCGCCGTTACGAGCACATAGACCGGAAGAGGAAGGAGGGCGAGGTCGTGAAAGCAGAGTCCGACGCCGTTCACGAATGCGAGCGCAGCCACGTATCTGCCGCGCGGATCGTGCAGCAGCAGATACAGAACGAGGAGTTCCACGGTGAATCCGGCTACGACGGGCGCATAGACTTCGGCCACGGTGGAGAGCCACCAGATCGTATGACAAGTCGCAAGGACCGCTACCACTGCGACCGTCGTCCACCGCTTCGTGATCATGAACAGGACAGTGCCAAGATTCGCGAGGGCGGCGGCCATAGCCAGTCCGCTCCACAGATTGAGCAGAAGTGGGAGCCTCTGGGGACCAAGGAGGGAGAGGAGGTGCCCGATCACGATATACAGGGGATGGTCCACCGCCAGCCCCATACCGGTCGTGACGTTCCCGTCGATGGAGCGCATCTGGTACCAGCCGGTGTCCTGCCAGCCGATGTTTCTCTGAGCCGTCAGGGAGTACAGGATCGCCGCCGCGAAGAAGATGATGAGCCAGGTCGCGATCAGAGCGTTCCGCTTCGGAAGAGGTTCGGAAGCCCCGGAGACGGCGGAAACCCGTTCCTGCGACCGGTTCGGGACACCGGCGCCGATCGCAGTCGGAGGCCTGCGCGCCGCCCCTTCTCCCAATGCCAGACCCATCGTCAATGGCGATCACCGGACGCCGGTCCGGACGAAACCGGGGAGACAGGCCGCCCGTTTGCGATCGAGTCGGAGGGAGCAGAACGATGGATCAGATACACCCCCGCCTCTTCTCCCCGCCTCGCCACCTCGAAGACGGGCCGCATCGGGAGGAACCGGTCGCGCAGGAACTTCTTCTCGTGCTTGTTCATCGCCCAGACGTAGCAGCTATCCAACCCGGAGGCCACGTAGTCCTTGATGCTCTGGATCAGGTGGATGTCCGGGCGCCCGCGCATCGGTAGCCACAGCGCCAGGTCATGCGGTTCGATGGTCTTCTGAAGCCCGCCCTTTTCCTCGTCCGACATGCGCTGGACGCCACCGCGGTAGGAGTAGTTCATGTCCGGGTAGGACACCACGGCCAATGGATCCGCCGCTCCCGGCGGCAGGGCCAGCAGGAAGTCCGAGACTTCGCGGAAGTTCTGGCGATTGTCCGAAAGGATACGGAGAGCGCCGAGCTTTTCGCGCGCCTGGCCGGAGATCAACACGATCCCAGCGAGAACGAAGGCCGACGCAAGGAATGGAAGCAGCCGGGCGCCCCGGTGGCGGCGCAGAGGTGCGAGAGACTGAATCGCCTCCTCGGCCGCAATCCCGAGGACGATGGCGAATCCGAAGGAGGCTTCGGCTAGATATGTGCGGACGTGCATCTGGATCGCAAGGATCCCCAGCAACGGGAGGAAGCCCCAGGCCCACGCGATACTCCAATCGGGACGCCGCCAGAGGACGGGAATGCCGCTGAGGAGGACAAGCGCGAGGGCGATGGCCGGCAGCTTCCAGAGCAGGATCGAGAGTCCGACCGCCACTGCAAGGAGCAGGATCGCCCGGACCGAACCGGAACCCGACCGCTGCCGCGGCCACAGGGCAGCCCCACACAGAAAGAAGGCCGCTGCGGAGAGAAGAAGGCCGGTCCGATGCATCAGGAGCCCGGCGTAGAACTCCCAGCGCGCCTTGAGGAACTCGATGGCGTCCAGCAAGCCGGCAGTCTGGCGGATCCCTTGACGATTGTGCACGCCGGGAGAGAGGAGCAGCCACAGGAGACCGGCCACGGTCAGCGCCGGCAGCAAGAGCCGATACCGGCGCCGCGCGAAGTGGGGCAGATCGCGGCGCCCGGCCCAGACGTAGAGGAGGAGACACGGGATCACGATCAGAAGGCTCGGCTCTTTGGTCAGGCCAGCGCAGAGGAAGGCCGGGACGCCCCAGATGTAGGATCGACCGGGACGGTCGGCAAGAGTCAGGAGCAGCAGCGCGGCTTTGATCCAGAACAGCTCAAGGACGAACGTCAGGTCGGAGAACCAGAACACCACGTACATGAGGTGATAGAAGACGGCCCCATAGCCCAGAAGGGCGAACCAGGCCGCCCGCACCCCGTAGAACCGGCGGACGAGCGAAAAGAAGAGGATGAAGTCAGCCGCATACAAGAGCGCGACGAAGAGCTGATACGCCGCGGCGTGAAAGCCGAAGAGGTGATAGAGCACCCACCAGGTCAGGATGTTCAGGGGGCGGAAGGTAGCGAAGAGCGAGCCTTGCGAGGGGCGAAAAGCGTCGAGCGGATTGGGATGGCTTCGGGCCCATTTCAGGTAGTGGACGTCGTCCCAGTGAAAGTAGACGGGATACCGCCAGGTGATCACCAGGGCGAGGAGGACCGCGCCGAAGGCCACGAGCCAGACAGAGCGCGGACCCATCGCCAAGGAGAGGAGCCGGCCGATTCCCTCGCGCCAGCCGCCCGGCCGTCCCGGAGAAGGCGCGCGAGCGCCTCCGGACGTCTCCGCCTCGAGCGCCGGGATCCCGCCTCCTTTCGCCTGCCCTCGATCCGTCATCGCCTCCGACCGGTCAGATCCTTCGAACCGCCATCGCTCCCAAGCAGCTTTCGCTCCCGAGCAGCTCTCGTTCCCAAGCAGCTCTCGCTTGCGAGCCACCATCGCTTCCGAGCCGCTGTCCCACCGGGCTCGCCCACCCGCGCCGGCGCCCTGGATTGGCCAGAACCGGTCTTAGTCTACCCCACGCCAGAGCAGGCCGGCCGCTTCATCCTATCTGTGGACTGCGGAGACTGTAGAGGGGAGAATCGCCGTCATGCGTGCTCGCCACAGTCCTGTGCCTATTCCACAATCTGCTGCAGTACGACGGTCCGGGGATCTCTCGTGAGCCGTCGGGCGCTCGTGTTGTTCCTGGCGCTTCTCGCCGCCGCGGGGACCGGCGCCTGCCTGGCGCTCGCGCTCTTCGGGCACCGAGACCTGCTCCTGGTCGCCATGAAGGACGACGGGTTCTACTACCTCACGCTCGCCCGC
The DNA here is from genome assembly GCA_041946735.1 of Candidatus Eiseniibacteriota bacterium. Classification (GTDB taxonomy): domain Bacteria; phylum Eisenbacteria; class RBG-16-71-46; order CAIMUX01; family VGJL01; genus JBHGAY01. The sequence continues at coordinate 25,282 of JBHGAY010000016.1, read as the reverse complement.
AACATCGCCGCCGGACGCGGCGCCACCTTCGACGGACTCGGCCCGACCAATGGGTTTCACCCTCTCTGGACGATGATCCTGACGCCGCTCTTCTGGGTGCCGGCGGCATCCCTTTATACGCCGGTCCGCCTCATGCTCGTCCTGTCCGTCGCGCTCCATGTCGCGGCTGCATGGGCCGTGGCGCGCGCGGCGGAATCGATCACCAGCCGTTTCGCGGCCCGCGTCGCCGGTCTGTTCTACCTTGCGAACCCGATCGGCCTCTACCTCGTCGTCTCCGGGATGGAGGCCCCACTGGTCGGGCTTCTCGTGGCGCTGCTGGCCGGCGAATCGATCCGCCTGCGCGCCGGGACTTCCACTCTCGCTCGTCCTGTTGCCTGGGCGCGGCTGGGCCTGCTCTGCGGTCTCACGATCCTCGCCCGGACGGACACCGTGATGCTGGTCGGTCTCGTCCTCGCCGGCGCGGCGTTCGTCCCGCCCCTAAGTCGCTCTTCCGCGGATGGCGGGGCGGTCGGATCCCCCTTCCTCCGGTTCCGTGGTGCGGTTGCCGCCGGCGCGATGGCCACTCTCGTGATCGCTCCGTGGATCCTGTGGAACCTCGTGCGCTTCGGCACGATCGTTCAGGTCAGCGCGCGCTCGCATCGACTCCACTCCCTCCTGAACCGTGCCCCGGACGGCCCGGCCGGCGTGGAGGGCGCCGCGCGGACGAGTCTCTCGCTTGGCGAGGCGCTGCTGCGTCAGCTCGCCGCCCGGACACACCTGCCGCAGTCGGTGGCCTTGGCGCTGCTTGCCGTCGCTGCAGCAACGGCCGCGGTCTGGCTTGCCGGCCTGCTGCGGCCGCGAGCTGCGCGCGCCGCAATCCTCACGCGGCTGAGGTGTCTCGACGCCCCGGTGGTCTACGCGGTGGGGATCCTGCTCGCGACTTTCGTGATCCTCCGCCACATACGCTCGTGGTACATCTCCGGACCGCTGGTGGTCGGCGCGCTCGTCCTGGCCATCCTGCTGGAGGCGGGATGGGGCGAGATTCGAGGCAGCCGGGGAACTCGCCCGCTCTCGCGCCTGCTCGTCGGAACGATCGTCTTCGCGCACGCCGTCCTCTTCCCTGCCTACGTGAACGAGATCGTGATGAGCGCACGCGTGCCCTTCGTATGGCGCGAGGCGGCCGCGTGGGTCGATGCGCACACCGTGGAAGGGGATCGGGTCGCCTCGTTCAACTCCGGGAGTTTCGGATACCTTTCGCCCCGTCCTGTCGTGAACCTCGACTGCGTCGTCAACAACCCCGGGATGGAAGCGCTCGAGCAGCGGCGCCTCCTCGCCTTTCTCGAGGAGCGCGGAGTCCGCTATCTGCTCGACGACCCGTTCTACGTGAACCGCTACATGAACGCCTACGCGGGTGGCGACTGGAAGGCCGCGGTGGTCCCGGTCGAGACGCTGCGCGAACGCATGCGAGTCTATGCGGTCCATCCGATAGCGCAGACCCCGTAGGTCGGCAACGGCGCGGCTGTCGGCAACGGCGCGGCTCCTTGCCGAGCTCCCGCTCTCGGCCTCCCCCTGTCGGGCGCCCGGGTGCCGCGGAAGAGCGGTGTTATAATGATGCCGCCTCGAAACGCGGGGCATGGCGCCTCTCGCGGCCCGCCTCCAGTCGACGTGCCTCCAAGGCAAGCGCTCTTCGAGAGGCGAAAGAGATTCCCTTCCGAAAGAAAGGAGGCCGCAAGGTGAGAGCGATCTTCCTCTCGGTGGGATTCCTCGCTCTCGCGGCAACCGCGTTCGCGCTTCCCCAATCGGCCGCGGTGTTCTCCGACGACGCGGTGAATCTGCCCGGGGTTCGTGACGGGCTCTACGAGCAGCTTCCAGGCATCAACTGGAACGCGTTCAACGCGTCGAGCGGGTTCGGCTCGGAATTGGCCGACGACATCCCGGCGGATCTGGAGGGACGATACGTGGGCGCGGTCGTCCTCTATGTCGCCGAATGGGGCAGCGTTCCCTGGCGCCCCTTCACGAGCTTGACCGTCAACTTCTACGACCAGTCCTGCCCGCCGAACCAGGTTGCCACGCAATCCTACTCGGTGCCCTACGACTGGCTGAACGCCACGCAGGTCTACGCCGGGGACTGGAACGTCTACCAGTGCACGGCTCAGCTCGACTCTCCCTACCTTCTCGGCTCGACTACCTCGATGGGTGCCGTCGTAGATCAGGACTGGGGTGAGAATCCCCCCTACTGCGGTCTCGCAGTCGCCGACGTTGTCTATTGGGGATGCGAATCGCAGTGGGATGGCGACTACTTTGGCTGTCCTCGCTGGACTCCTGCCTCGTACTACTTCGGTGAGCCACTCGACCTCGCCTACGCGCTTGATGACGGTGGAGTCGGGGACATAAGCGTGGTGTGTTGCTTCCCGGATGGCCATTGCAGTGTGATGGCGTGGTTCTATTGCTACGATTTGGGGGGTGAGATCCATAACGGCGAGTCGTGCGATCCGAACCCCTGCCCGCCGCCTACTACCTCGGTTCCCGAGGAACCGCAGGGCGTTTCGCACGTGAGCTGGGGCGAGGTGCGCGCTCTGAACCGATAGTCCGCTTCCCGACTACCGGTCCTTCCGTCTCGATTTCGATGCGACTCCGCCGGATGCTTCCCACCGGCGGAGTCCTCGTTTCACGGGCGCTACCACAGCTCGGGCGGTTCGATCCCAAGAAGTCGCAGGTAAGAGGCGAGCTGCGCCCGGTGATGGATCTCGTGCTCGTGCACTCGATCGAGGACCCAGTGCACGGTGTAGGTTCGCCCTCTCGACTGGGAGACGATCTGGCGACCGAGCTCGGAGTCCGGACGGTCGAGCCATGCCTGGGTGGGACGGTGCCACTGCTCGAGCCTCGCGAGCATGCTCCCCGAGTCCGGAGCGTCCACCGTGAGCCGGAAGCCCTCCGACGGGTCGTCACGGCGAGCCACCCACTCCTCGTCCTCGCCACCATCGAGAATGCAGTGGACCCATGAGAACTCGGCCTCCGCGATGTGGACGATCATCTCGCGAGCGGTCAGGAGCTGCGGAAGCGGCTTGAAATCGAAGTGTTTCGCCGGCAGCGCCTCGACAAGTCGTACGAGACCGGGGCGCACTTGCGTATCCCACCACGGGAAGCTGGCGCGAATCGTCCCTGCATGTTCCGCTCCGCTGCGCCGGCGCTCCGCGATCGGGTCGAACTGTGGAGTCATCGACGTTCCTCCCACGGCCTCGATCAGGGTCAGGATCTTACCATGGCCCTGCGGCCCGGATTCGGCCAGCAGTCGGCCGCCGCTCCCGCCGCAGCACGCTGTCCCCACGAAGCCTTTGGAGAACCGAAACCGCCCTGCTATCATCAGCTTTGCTTCCAACAACGTCGTGAAAGGAGGTGAGCTTCTTATGTCACGGTTCCGTGACCGCAGCCTCTGACACTGAGGCGGCCGGTCCGGGCGCAGGTCTGCGTCCTGGGATTCCATCGCTGGAGCGATGCCGGAACCGCGAGTTGGAGGCTCACCGCAACGGATGCGCGCCGCGTCCTGATCCCGCCTCCCCTTCCCCGTTCGTCTCGGCTTCCCTCCAGATCAGAACCATGTCCGAACCACGTCGCGCCGGCGAGCGCGATGGAGGGGAGCATCGCAATGTCGCAAAACGATCTTCATGCAATGTGGAGCGGGCTCGGAATCGACCTCGAGGCTCATGACGCGCTCCTCGGGGCTCTCGGGAAGGCCTACGGCGAGGTCTACCTCACCCAGGAGGGACGCCCTCGAGGGATGGAATACTTCGACTTCGTGATGTCCGAGATCCACGGGCTGCGGATCGCGGAGCTGCTCGAAGCGAAGAGGGCGGGTCGGAAGGTGATCGGCACCTTCTGCCTCTACGTTCCCGAGGAGATCCTCCTGGCCGCCGACGCGATCGCCGTCGGCCTCTGCGCCGGCGCGGAGATGGGGACTGCGGAAGCGGAGCAGGTCCTGCCGCGAAACACGTGCGCCCTGATCAAGTCCTTCTTCGGGTTCAAGCTCACACATGTCTGCCCGTACGTCGAAGCTTGCGACTTCGTGATCGGAGAGACGACCTGCGACGGGAAGACGAAGGCGTGGGAGATCTTCGACGAGTACAAGCCGACCTTCGTGCTCGAAGTCCCGCATACGAAGAGCGATGCGGCCAGGACTCTCTGGCGCTCGGAGCTGGACCGCCTGGTCGACAAGATCGAGAAGGAGGCGGGACGGAAGATCGGGGTGGAAGACCTCCGGCGCGGCGTCGCGATCGCGAACGCCAAACGAGGCGCCCTGCAGCGTCTGAGCCGGCTTCGCGCTGCCCCGCTCGCCCCGATCTCGGGGCGCGACGGCCTCCTCGTCAACCAGGTGGCGTTCTACGACGACCCGATCCGTTTCACAGAGAAGGTGAACGCCCTTTGCGACGAGATCGAGGTCCGGATGCGTGAAGGTCGAGGCGTCGCCAAGGCGGACGCGCCGAGGATCCTGCTGTCGGGCTGCCCGATGTCCGCCCCGAACTGGAAGGTGCCGTTCCTGATCGAGAAGAGCGGCGCGGTGATCGTCGGCGAGGAGTCGTGCGTCGGCGAGCGAGGGACGAGGAATCTCGTGGACGAGGGAGGCGCGACGCGTGAGGAGATCCTCGACCGGATCGCGGAACGCTACCTGGCGATCGACTGCGCCGTCTTCTCGCCCAACCGGGAGCGCCCCGCGAACGTCGTGGAGATGGCGCGCAGGCTCGGGGCGGACGGGGTGATCCATTACGGCTTGCAGTTCTGCACTCCCTACATCATGGAGGCGAGGAAAGTGCAGCAGGCGCTCGAGCAGGAGAAGATCCCGATGCTCCGGCTCGAGACCGACTACTCGATGGAGGACGCGCCGCAGCTCGAGACCCGCATCCAGGCGTTTCTCGAGATCCTGCGCTGAGGCCGCCGCGATGCGCGCGGCGGGACTCGACATCGGATCGCGGAGCATCGAGCTCGTGATCCTCGAGACGAACGGGGTGATCCGTCCGGTTTCGGCCGAACGGATCGCCACGACGCCGAACGTGGTGGAGGACTGCCGGCGCCTGCTCGCCGGCACCTCCTTCGACCGCCTCGTCGCCACCGGCTACGGGCGCACGATGGCGGAGGTCTCCTTCGAGCTGCCGACCGTCACCGAGATCCGCGCGTTCGCGCGCGGGGCCGAGTTCGCCCTCCCCGGATGCCGGAGCGTTCTCGACATCGGAGGACAGGACACGAAGGCGATCGCGCTCGATGGGTCGGGGAAGGTGGTCCGCTTCGAGATGAACGACCGATGCGCGGCGGGCGCAGGGCGGTTTCTCGAGATGATGGCCTCCGCGCTCGGATATTCGATCGAGGAGTTCGGCGACGCGGCGATCGCCGGAAGCGGGACCGTAAAGATCAACAGCATGTGCGCCGTCTTCGCCGAGTCGGAAGTCGTGGGCCTCCTGACTCGGGGCGGAAAGCGCGGGGACATCGCGCTCGCCGTCCATGAGGTCGTCGCGGCGCGGGCCTCGGCGATGCTCGCTCGCGTCGCGACGGAGGAGCCGGTCGTCTTCGCGGGGGGCGCCGCAAGAAACGCCTGCCTGCGGGGCCTCCTGGAGCGGACGCTCGGGAGGGCGGTGCACGTCCCGGAGATGCCGGAGATGCTCGGCGCCCTGGGGGCCGCCCTGATCGCGATGGACGGAGGAACCTAGTCGGCCGGACGGCGCGGGGCCGCGCGACGAGACTTCCTCCCGACCCCGGACAAGTCGTCCGCACGGCGCGGCAGATCCTTCCGCGCCTCTCCCCTCCCCTGGCGCGCCATCGCCACGCGCACGCTCGGCGCACGCACGCAACCCTATGCTCCATAATCCGCTACCCTGCCGGCCCTCCGTCTCCTCCTCCGGGCACGAGGCTTGCTTCCCAGCAGGCGCAGGGGCCGTGGAACGCCTTCGCGCCACGGTGGACCGCCGTCGCCCGGAGCGGGCGAGCCGTGCCGCCTCGCGCAACGGCCCCGAGGAGGAGTCCCGATGGCTCTCGACGCGATCTCCGGCACCGCGCGTTCGCTGTCCTTCTATCAGCGGATGCAGGAGGTGACCGCGAACAATCTCGCCAACGCGGGAAGCGACGGCTTCAAGGCGCTTCGCCTCACGGCGCGAACAGCGCCCGACGAGCCCCACGCGGTTCCGGTCGAGCGGATCGACCTGAGCCAGGGCGATCTGCGCGAGACGAAACGCCCGCTCGATCTCGCCCTCGACGGGCCGGGTTTCTTCGTCGTCTCGACCGATCACGGAGAGCGGCTGACGCGCGGCGGCTCCTTCCGGCTCGACGCGGCCGGGCGGCTGACCGATTTGCACGGCGATCCGCTCCTCGGACGGGAGGGTCCGATCGCCTTCGCAGGCGCTGAAGCCGAGATCCTCGCCGACGGAACGGTCGTGCTCGACGGCAAGGCGGTGGACCGCCTGCGCATCGAGCAGGTGAACGATCCGGACGACCCGGCCGCGCTGCTCAAGGAAGGGGCCGGCCGTTTCGTCCCGCAGCTCACGACGAATCCGATCCCGGCGGGCACCGCGAACGTCCGCCAGGGCTGGCTGGAGCAGACGAACTTCGACCCGCTCCAGTCGATGGTGGACTTGATCACGATCCAGCGGGCCTATGCGGCCAACGTCGACGCTTTGAAGGCGATGGACTCCGTCCTCGGGACGGTCGTCGGGGACATCGCGAAAGTGTAAGTCGGGAGCCCGCGTGCCGGGAGCCGGTCTGACGGGAGCCGGCCTGACGGGACGCGGCCGGCAGCATGAGGAGGAATCATGAATTCGAGCCTTCGCACCGCAGCGAGCGGCATGGCCGCGCAGCAGAGGATGATCGACGTCCTGGCGAACAATCTCGCCAACGTCAATACGACCGGCTTCAAACGCAGCCGCGTCAATTTCGAGGACCTCCTCTACGAGAACGTACAAGGCAACAAGACGGTCAACTACTCGAACAGCGAATCGGTCGGGCCGGTGCAGGTCGGCAAAGGGGTGCGTGTCGCATCGATCCAGCGCCTCCATACGCCGGGCGCGATCGAGATGACGCAACGCCCGCTCGACATGGCGATCGAGGGGGAAGGTTTCTTCCAGGTCGAGCGGCCGGACGGCACCACCGCCTACACGCGCGACGGCAGCTTCACCCTCTCCGACAGCGGAGTGATCGTCACGAGCGCCGGCTATACGGTCCTGCCTGGGATCTCGATCCCCGAGGACGCGACATCGATCACGGTTTCCGCCAACGGAACGGTCTCGATCGCGAGCCAGGGAAAGAACGACCTGACGGAGATCGGCCGCTTCGAGCTCGCCCGCTTTCTCAATCCGACCGGCCTCGAGGCGATCGGGGAGAACGAGTACACGGAGACGACCGCGTCGGGCAAGCCGACCACCGGCTACGCGCAGGAGGACGGCTTCGGCGCGGTGCGCCAGGGAGCGCTCGAGTCGAGCAACGTCGAGATCGTGCAGGAGATGACCGACATGATCGCCGCCCAGCGCGCGTACGAGATCAATGCGAAGGCGATCCGCGCGGGCGACGAGATGATGCAGACGACCAATGAGATCATCCGGTAGGACGGGAGGGGCGATGGCGAAGGCGGCGGCGTTCGTGGTCGTCGCGTTCGTGGTGTTCGCGAGTCCGATCGCGGCCGCGCCTCCGGAAGCCCCGCCCGAGGTCACACAGGCGATTGCGCGCGCGGTCGCCTCGCTCTGGCGGATCGCCGAAGCGGACGTCGTGCTCGACCTTGGCGCAATCCCGCCCGGCATGATGACGACGACCGAAGGGCAGCCGCTGCGCGCGGAGCTTGCCGGCGCCGGTAACGACGGCTACTTCGCCGTGACTCTTCTCGCCGCCTCCGATCCCGCGGCGGCAGCGGCATCGGTCGCGGCAGCGGCAGAGGCAGCGGCAGACGCAGCGCGCCGCATCAGCGCGTTTCGCGTGCGCGCCGGCGCCCGCCGTCCCGCCGCGGTCGCCGCCCGCGATCTTCCCTCTGGCTACGCCCTCGCCGACGGCGACATCGCCGCCGGGACGATCGAAGCCTGGGGCCGCCCGGAAGCCGCCGCGCCTGCCGCCCCCGGCTGGGAGACGCGCCGCGCCCTCACGGCCGGCGAACCTCTCACGCGGCCGGCCGTGCAACCGCCGTTGCTCGTGCGTGCCGGCACGCCGATCCGGCTGGAGTGGTCGCGCGAGCGCGTGCGCGTCTCGGTCCTCGCGAAGGCCCTCCAGGCCGCCCGTCTGGGCGAGAGAGTCCGCGCCCGCGTCGCCGAGTCCGGCGCCGTCGTCGAAGGGACGGTCATCGGCCCCGACCTCGCCTCGCTCGGCCCGGGTCTCGATCTCGCCGCGCTGACGAAAGGAGAAGAGAGATGACAGCTCTGCGATTCCGGCGCGCGCTCGCCGTTGGGATCTGCCTCGCCGCCCTCGCCGCCCTCGCCGGCGTCGCGTTCGGCGCGGACGGCGCAGACGGCGAAACCGGATCGACCGCGCCCGCATCCTCGCCCGCGCCTGCATCGGCGCCTGCGTCCGCCTCCGCCACGTCTCCCCCACCCGCAACTCCGGCTCGCGCGTCCTGGACCAGCGACCGGATCCCGATCGAGGTCGGCCAGATCGTGACGGTCATGGTGGACGAGCAAACGTCCGCGCGCGAGCGGGTCTCGCGAGTCGCGACCGCCCAGCGATCGCAGCTGGCCGACTTGCGCGCGCAGGCGGACGGCGACGGCATCGGCCCGACCGGCGTCGCCTCCATCCTGGACGGCGACTCGCGCGACATCGGCGAAGCGCACCGCCAGGGAGACCTCGTGACGAGCGTCAGCGCTCGCGTCGTCGCGATCGACGAGCACGGCATCGCGCGCATCGAGGGATCGAAGGAGGTCTCGGTCGACGGGCGCAAACAGCAGGTCATGCTCTCCGGCTCGATCCGTACCGCCGACATCCCCTCGTCGAACATCATCTATTCCGAGCGGATCGCGGACCTCCAGATCAGCTACAAGGGCAAGAAGCTCGCGCCGCGCGCGGGGATCCTCGGCCGGATCCTCTCCATGCTCTGGCCGTAGCGGAAGGCGGAAGAGGGAAGGGAGAAGGGAGAAGGGAGAAGCGGAATGGGAAACGCGATCCGCCATCGGAACGCTCGCCTCTTCGCGCTCGCGAGCGCCGTCACCCTGAGCGCGGCGCTGCTCGCCGCGCTTCCGCCGGCCGTCCCGCGAGCCGGCGCAGCACCCGGCACGATCGCGCGCATTTCCGATCTGACGCTGCGGCCCGGCGACGTCCCCCGCCGTCTCGTCGGCTACGGGATCGTCGTCGGCCTCGACGGCACCGGGGACCGCTCCTTCGGGCGGACCCCGACGTCGAACCCGACCGTCCACTCGGTGCTGAACCTCCTCCGCCGGTTCGAGATCGAGATCCCCTCCGAGCAGCTCCGCCCGCGCAACGTCGCCGCGGTGCTCGTGACGGCGGAGGTCTCCCCCTGGCTCCGCTCCGGCGGGCGGTTCGAGGTGCAGGTGTCCGCGCTCGGCGACGCGACGTCGCTGCGCGGCGGAGTCCTCTGGATCACGCCACTCGTCACCGACCCGGGCCAGCCCGCGATCGCGACCGCCCAGGGGGCGATCTTCGTCGCGGGGGACGAGACGGGCCGGGTCGGCTACGCGCGCCGCGGCAATTCCGGCCGGATCGCGCGCGGCGGGATCCTCGAGGTGGACAGTCCGACACCGGCGCCCGCGGAGAAGCGCCTGCTGTTGCGCGAGCCGGACCGCCTGATCGCCGCCTCGATCGCCGCGGCGATCAACGGCGCATACGGCGAAGGGACCGCGAGGGCGGACGACCCCGGATCGGTCTCCCTCGCTCCCCCGGCCGGCCAGGACACGCTCGGCTTCCTCGCTGCGATCGACACGCTCGCCGTCGCAATCCGCCCATCGTCGCGCGTCGTCATCAACGGCCGCGAAGGGACGGTGGTCGCCGGGGCGGAGGTGCGGGTCGCCGATGCGGTCGTCCATCACCGCGGCATCACGCTCGAGGTCGGGGGCGCGGAGGGGAGCGCCGCCGGCATCGTTCATCTTCCCGGCAGCGCGTCGGTGCGGGACGTCGCAGCTGGGCTGCACGCCGCGGGCGCGCGCCCCGACGAGATGGCCGCGATCTTCGAGGCGCTGCAAGCGTCGGGCGCGTTGCGCGCCGAGGTCGTGATCCGGTGAGCGGCCCGGCGGACGGAGTTGGGAGGATCGGGAGGATCGAGGGGCTCGAGGGACTCGAGCGGACCCAGCGGACCGGATGGAACGAGGGGATCGACGGGCCGGCGCCGCCGCCCGACGAGCGGGCCGAGCTTCGCCGGCTCTCGCACGAAATGGAAGGGGTCTTCCTGCGGCAGCTCTTTGCCGCGATGCGCTCGGGCGTCCCCGAGGGTGGGCTGATCGAGTCGACGCCGGGCGAAGAGACGTTCCGGTCTCTGCTCGACGACCGCCTGGCGAGCATCGCCGCCGAGAAGATGGAGAGAGGAATCGGCGAGGCGCTCTACCGGCAGCTATGCCGGCGCCTGGATGCCTCGCGAGCCGATACGCCGAGCACAGACGCGACGCAGATAACCAACGCCCCGGCGCAGGATGTGGCCGGGACACGGCAAGGGAAACCGGCCGAAGGAGCGGTCGCTCCGGAAAGAGGAAATCGAGATGGCTGGCAATCGTGAGACGGGAACGGCGATCGAGGAGGCAGCCCGAGCGATGACCCAAGCGGCGGCCCCAGCGGCTCATGGGTCAGAAGACCGGCGCGGAGTCGACGATCTGATCTCGCTGCTCCAAAGGGAGACGCGACTGATCATCGAGCTCCGCGAGGTGCTGATCCGGCAGAGGGCGGCGGTCGGCGCACAGGATCCGGACGGCGTGCAGGCGTCGATCGAAGGCGTCGGACGGATCGTCACCATGCTGGCCGAGGCGCGCACGAGGCGCAGCCGGGCGATCCAGTCGCTCGGGATCTCTCCATCACCGTCGACGCTCTCGCAACTCGAGACGGCCCTCGGCGTCGATCTTCCGCTCCCGCTCCTCCAAGCGCGCGCCGCGCTCACGCGCGAGGCCCGGTCGGTCGTCACGGAAGTCTCGATCAACCGGACGGTTCTACGCCGCGCCGTCGAGACGGGCGAAGCCTTCCTGCAAGCGCTCTTCTCCTGCTTGAGCGATCCCAGCCCGGTCTATCAAGCTGCGGAGCGGACGGAACCGCGCATCGCCGCGCCGTCCGTCCTGCTCGATCGGGTGGTGTGAGATGTCGCTTTCGACCCTCCTGTCGGTCGCTCGGTCCGCGCTGCTCACGCATCAGAAGGCGATGGGGGTCATCGCGCAGAACGTGGCGAACGCCACGACGCCCGGCTACAGCCGCCAGCGGCTCAACCTGGCCGCCGCGACTCCCGTCTGGGACGGAAACGGCTACATCGGCCGCGGCGTCGACGAGCAAGGGATCACGCGGGCGCGCGATCGCTTCCTCGACGGCACCTACCGGCGCGAGTCGGGGCTGCTCGGGCACTCGAGCACGCTCTGGAGCATGCTGTCGCAGGTCGAGGGAGCGGTCAGCGAGCCGAGCGATGTCGGCGTGGCGGCTGCGCTCGATGCCGTCTTCCAGTCGTTCTCCGACCTCGCGAACGATCCCGCCAATCCGACGAACCGCGAAATCGTGCGGACCTCGGCGCAGCGCTTTGTTCAACAGATCCATCAGCTCAACGATCAGATCGTGCAAGCGCAGCAGGACGCGGTCGGGCGGATGCGGATGGAGGTCGAGCGGGTCAACACGCTCGCGACGCAGATCGCCAGCCTGAATCAACAGATTCTGCAGGCGGGAGACGCCGGCGCTCCCGACCTCGCCGACCAGCGGGATCTCTTGATCGACGAGGCGTCGACGATGATCGGCATCCGCGTGCTCGAGCGGCCGGACGGGACGATCGGCGTCGCGGCGGGGGGATTGCTCCTCGTCGACGGTCCGTCCGTCCAGAGGCTCGCGGTCCGCGACGTGCCGGGCGGCGGCTACGGGATCGGGCCCGAATCGGGAAGCGGCTTGATCGATCCCGTCTCGGGGAGCCTGAATGCCCTGTCCGAACTGACGACCACGAACCTGCCGGAGTACCAGCGCAAGCTCGATGAGTTCACGGAGGCCGTCGTGACGGAGTTCAACGCGCTTCACTCCACCGGATACAACCTGAACGGCGAGACCGGCATCAACTTCTTCGACCCGACCGGGACGAACGCGCGGTCGATCGCCCTCTCGGCCGAGGTGGAGGCGTCCGGCGACGCGATCGCGGCCGGCGGCACGCCGGCGCCAGGCGACAACACGGTCGCGCTGCAGATCGCCGCCCTCGCGACGACCGGCGTCGCGAGCCTTGGCGGGAAGACGCTGCGCGACGCCTACGTGGACTTCGCCGCGGCGGTCGGGACGGATGCGAGCAACGCCTCGCAGGACCAGTCGATTCACGACACGCTGCTCGCGAACGCGGAGACGATGCGCTCGAGCGTCAGCGGGGTGTCGATCGACGAGGAGATGACGCTCTTGATCGGGCAGCAGCAGGCCTACACGGCCGCCGCGCGCCTGATCACGGCGGCGGACGAGATGATGCAGGAGCTGCTGCGTGTTGTTTGAGCGAAGCGGACGGGGACGGGGACGCGGACGAGGACGCGGCCGGAGTAAGCCGGCCGGACGGACGCAGAATCAGGCGGCCGAACGCGGGCCGGCCGCGCAGGAATCCCCGAAGATGGACGCCGACTCGGTCGATAAGGAGAGGAAACGCCGTATCGAGGAGCTCCTCATGTCGATTCCGGACTCTCTGCTTCGTGGGATCGGGACGCTCGATCCCCTTCCGATCACCGCGCAGCGGCTGATTCCTCTCCTGCAGGACGAGGAGACGCCGTTTCGCGAGATCGTTCGGGTGATCGAGTTCGACGAGGCGGTCGTCGCGAACATCCTGCGGATGGCCAACTCGAGCTACTACGGCGGACATTGCCGCATCGAGAGCCTTCAGGACGCGGTCAGCCGGCTCGGCACGACGACCATCCTGAACATCGTGCTCGGCGACTACATGCGGCGTGTGCAGATCGACGCCCCCATGTACGACCTGACGGAGAACGAGCTGTGGCTGCACGGAGCGGCCGCGTCGCTCGCCGTGCGCGCCATCCAGCGCGAGGCGCCCGAGGCGGAGATCCCGCAGCTCGCTTCGATCGCAGGACTGCTTCACGACATCGGCAAGCTGATCCTCTCCCGCTTCATGAAGGTCGGGCTCGAGGACATCCGTGCGAAGTGCAGAGCGGACGACCTGACGTTCGTCGAGGCGGAGCACGCCCTGTGCGGATGCGACCACGCCGAGCTGGGCGCCGCCCTCGGCCGACTCTGGGGATTCCCGGACACGGTCGTCGTCGCGATCGAGCAGCACCACATGTCCCCGCCGACCGACCCCGCGACGATCGTCGACACGGTCGTGATCGCCAACCTGATCGCCAAGACGATCGGGGTCGGCCTGGGCGCCGAGGGGATGGACTTCCGCATCGACATCCGGCACTCGGTCGACCGCCTTGGCATCGGCGTGAACGGCCTGATGCGCGCCTGCGCCCAGACGGCCTTCTGGGTCGAGGAGTTCAAGGAAAGCGCGGGATACCGTAAGGCCGCTTGAAGGGCGAAGAACGGCGGCGGACTCGGAAAGCGGCGAACTCGCCGCTCCCCGTCACCTGGCGACCACGAACGTCCTCGTCGTCGACTCCTTCCCGACCACCGCCTTGAGGAAGTAGATGCCGCAAGCGAGCCTCCCGCCGTCGGCGCCCCTCGGCTGCCACTGGAGAGCATGAGCGCCGCGCCGCAGATCCTGATCGAGCAGGATCGCCACCTCCCGGCCCGCCACATCGTAGACGCCGACCCTCGCCCGCGAGGTTTCCGACAGTTCCAGCCGGACCGTGATGCGATCGGCGACAGGATTCGGCAAAGGCGGATGGAGAAGCAGCCGATCCGTGCCGCCCGGCGTCTGCCACGCGAGGTCCTCGGCAACGCCCGATGCGGTGCAGCCCTCCGCCAGCGCGCCGATCAGCTCTCCACACGGGCTGTTCTCTTCCAGGCAGGGCGAGTCCGCCATCAACGTGTAGGAGCCGCCCAAGGTGGGAGCTTCCTCGCATGCGCCCGGAGAGCAGAAGAGCGGATCCTCGAACACCTGCTCCCCTGCGTAGTCGACGATCCCGAATCCCGAAATCCTCTGCTGGTTGACTGCTGAGCAGACGACGGTGATCCCCGTGTAGGAATCGAGCAGGAAGACGTCCTCTCCGGCGACAGCGCAGTTTCCAGCCAGGATGCAGCGCTCCACCGTCACCCAGGACGGGGCGCCGCTCGCGCCGCTCAATAGGAGTCCGCCTCCGAGCCCTGTCGACCGGTTTCCGGCGATCGTCGTGGATTCGAAGGACATTGCCGAAGAGACGCAGGCGATCCCGCTGCCTGGACCGTTCCCCGTCACGACGCACCGGGTCCATTCGGGGAAGGATCCCGAGACATACGCGCCACCGCCATCGGTCGCGCTGTTTCCGAGCAGCCGGCAGTCGGTGAGTACCGCACCCGACTCGTTCAGGAAGAGACCTCCTCCCGCGATGGCGGAGCACTCCCGAATCACGAGGTTCTCGAGAGTGGGAGAGGCGTCGAGGCACGCGACTCCGCCGCCGTTTCCGTCCGTGGCGCCACGCCGGATCGTGATTCCCGAAACGCTCGTCTCGTGCCCCTCGTTGTCATCGAAGACCAATCCGCGTCCGTCCCCCTCGCAGTCGAGAATGCACTCCCCCGGATCCCCGGCGAGCGAGCGGAGCGTCATCCGCTTGCCCCGGAAGTCCAGGTTCTTGTTCCCCACGCCGGTGAATACCCCCGCCGCAAGCTGGACGATTCCACCATCGCCGATGGTGTCGATCGCCTGCTGGACCGTCTCGAAGTGTCCGCCACCGTCCGGGAACACCGTCACCGGGCCGCACGGATGGGGAGCGCAGGGGACCTCGACACCGAGAAGCGTTCCGCCACTATCGATGCAAGCGGCTTCGGTCAGCAGGCTGCAGAACCCGTCGGGAAAGCAGCAGGCGCCGGCGCCGGGGCAGGGGTTCGGCTCGCAAGGAGCGCTCTCACCCATGTACTCCCCTCCCAGATCTCCGCACCCATCCGGTGAGGTGTAGACGCAGTCCCCGTCGGTCAAGCAGCACGCGCCGAACGGGCCGCCGCAGCCGACGTCGAGTGCTCCGACCAAGTCTTGGCAGGGACTGTTCAGGGCACTGCACGGAGATCCGACGAACAGCTGGTAGTTGCCATCGGGGCGATTGCAGAAGAGCGGGTCCGCCGTGAAATTGTCGTCGGTTCCCTGCTCTCCCTCGATGCATCCGACCCAATCCCCCCCTTCGTTGCCGTAGACGTCGCTGCACGAGACGCTCACGCTCGTCCCTTCGACGCAGTACACGGCCGAGCCAACTCCTCCAAAGGCCAGGATGGTCCGCTCGACTCTGACAGACGCTCCGTTGACGATGCTTACCTGGCTGCCTTGTGGTGCCGAGTTGTCCACGAAGGTGCATCCGGTGACCGTCGCCGAGCTACCGGTGTGGCAGTGGAACCCGCCGCCATGGACGAACGCGGAGTTGTTCGCAAGAACGCACCCGGACAGCGTCGGCTCGCTGTACCGGCCGGAGTAGATCGCGCCGCCTGGCAGGCCGGGGCCGACCGAGTTGCCATAGAACTCGCATTCCTCGATCACCGGGCCGCTGTAGTCGAGGCAGGACAGGGCCCCGCCGGTGTAGCCGGAGAAGTTCTCGCGGAACACGCAGCGCGAGATTCTCGGCGACGAAGACCGGATGTCGATGGCGCCCCCGTAGTCCGACGTGAAGCCATGAGTGATCGTCACCGATTCCAGGACGGACGATTGGCCTTCGCTCGATGTGAAGAGAAAGCCCTTCGCGCTGCCTTCGCAGTCGATCACGCACTCGGCGGGATCCCCCGACTGAGATCGGATGGTGATCCCCTTCCCGAGGAAACTCACCGCGCGATTGCCGGCGCCTCGAAAAATCCCGTCGGTCAGCTCGATGACGTCCCCGTCCGTTGCGATGTTGACGGCGGCCTGGATGGTCGGCAGATCGCCCGAGCCGTCGGGGTGCACCACGTAGGTCGTCGCGAGGGAAGACCCGACGGGCAATGCGCCCATGAGAACGAAGAGACCAAGGCCGCTCGAGAAACGGATCCTGCTCATTTGGGCCTCCTGTATCGGGACTCACTGTCGACGCTCGACGCTCGACGCGCGGCACGGATTATATCAGGACTTGCACTTCGTTGGGCGGCAGTATTCCCGGCGGCTGACGCCCGAAACGTGTCGCAAGGCCGTTCCGAGCCCGTCGAATACGACATCGACGCGTCCGCTCGACTCTCGACAGCCGGCGGGCGCGTCCATGAGACGTTCTGGCCGGCATCGGCCTGCGCCGAGGCGGGCATCGATGCGTTGTTCACGCATTCGACGCCTCCCGGACGCGGCATCGACGCGTCACGGCCCCATTCGGACGATGGCGAGTCGAGCGGCGACGGGTCGACGGCGGGTTCGACGGTCGCAGGATCACGGAGCGAAACGTCGGATTCGCGTCCGCGCCTCTAGCGGCGCCTCGAGGACGGCGGAATGACGGAGAAGGAAACCGCGGAAGCGCTTTCCCGGCCCTATTGCGAAGCGGCTCCCCTCAGCAGAAACTCCTGCCAGGCCATCGCGCGGATCCCGGCGCGGCTTGCCGTGGCGCAGCCCGCCTGGTCGCACACGACGAGAGGACGGAACTGCGGGTTGCGCCGGGTGAACTCGAGAAGCCCTTTCAAATCGGCCATCTGGTAACGGCTGGTCTTCACTTCGATCGCCCAGGGTCCCCAGCCACCCTCGAGAACCGCATCGACCTCGAGCGGCTCTTCCCGCCAGTACGAGACGCGCTGGCCGGAATTCCATGCATGGGCGAGGCAGGCGTTCTCCATCCAGGAGCCGAAACGCGCGCTATCCCGCTCGACTTGCGCCGCCCCGGCCGGATCGAGCGCTGCGACGAGGGCATTGTTCAGCGTGATCAGCTTCGGCGGGGACGACCGGCGCCTCGCACCGCGCTTTGCGTACTTGGGGACTGCGGCGACCAGGAATGCCTCCTCGAGAAGCGCGAGATAGTGGGCGATCGTCTCGAGCGCTCCGGCGTCCTGGATCTGACCCTGGATCTTCTGAAGGGAGACGATCTGCGCAGGCGAAGAGGCCGCCACGCCGAAGACCTGGCGGAGCAGCGCGGGGCGACGCACGGACGTGAGCGCCAGGATGTCCCGTCCGATCGCCGGGTCCAGGATCGCATCGCGCACATAGGCGGACCAGCGCGCCAGGTCTCCGCGGAGCGGAATGGCGCCTGGGTACGACCCGATCCGGACGATCAGTTCTGCTGCCTCCTCGGGTTTCAGATCGAACGCTTCGGCCACGGATGTAGCCGACCAGTGCGTTAGCGTAAGCCGCTCGAAGCGGCCGGCGAGGCTCTCGCGAGATGCGGCGCCGAGGCGAAGGGCCGACGATCCGGTCGCAACTACGTGGACTGGGATCTTGCGCCGCCGGAAGCTGTCCGTGACCCCCTTCAATCTCGCGGCCCAGTCATGGAGGAGGTGAGCCTCGTCGAGCAGGACGATGGATCGTCCGTGTGAACGCGCGAGATCCTCGGCCTGGCTGAACATCCGCTCCCAGAATCCCGGCAGCGCTGCTTCCGGGGAGTCCGCCGCCGCGTAGACGGCCTGCGGAGCAAGACGGTCTGCGAGTTCCAGAAGCAGTGTCGTCTTCCCTACTTGCCGAGGGCCGGAGAGGAGCTGGATCCGGCTGGGGGCTGGTTCTCCGAGGCGCGCCAACAGGAGGTCGCGGCAGGCGTGGTAGCTCAGGCGGAAGCCGGATTCGACCATAGTCGAATAATTATCAGAGTTCGTCTGGGAGTCAAGCAGACGCTACGCCGCCCTCTTCGCTCCCGGCTCCGCCGGCCTGCCCGCCTCCGCTGCGCCGACCGCCGGTCTTCCCGCCGCCACCGCGGCAAGCAGGCCGCCGGCAATCCGCCCCAGCGGCAACACCTCGTCGACCCCGCCCGCCGCGATCGCTTCGCGCGGCATCCCGAAGACGACGCAGGTCGCTTCGTCCTGCGCGATCGTGCGGGCCCCCGCCTTCTTCATCGACAGCAGTCCAGCCGCGCCGTCGGCCCCCATGCCGGTCAGGATCGCGCCGACCGCGTTGCGGCCGACGTTCTCGGCGACCGATTCGAACAGCACGTCGACCGACGGCCTCTGATGATGGACCGCCGGCCCGTGCGTCAGCCGGACGTGATAGCGGGCGCCGCTGCGCACGACGACCATGTGCTCGTCGCCCGGCGCCACCAGCACCACGCCCTGCACGACCGCATCGCCATCGGCCGCCTCCCGCACCTCCATCGCGCAGACCGAGTCCAACCGGTCCGCGAACGGCTTCGTGAACGGCTTCGGCATGTGCTGGACGACTACGGTTCCCGGCGTCATCGGTGGCAGCTCGGAGAGGACCGCCTCGAGCGCGTTCGTCCCGCCTGTCGACGCGCCGATCGCGATCACCTTCTGGGTCGTTAGGAGCCGGCCCGAGATCGCACCCACCGGCGCCGGCGACGAAGCAGGTGCCGGTCGTGGGCGTCCGCCCGGCAGAGCCAGCGCCACCGGCTTCGCCTTCGCCGCCGCCCGCACCGCCTCGACCACCTCTCGCCCGATGTCCTTCGTCGAGTAGGCGGTCCCCGGCTTGCCGATCACGCCAACCGCGCCGAGCTCGAGCGCGCGGATCGCCGTCTCGCTGTTCTCCGGCGTCAGGGAGCTGACGACGACGACCGGAATCGGGTAGTAGCGCATGAGCTTCGCCAGGAAGGAAAGCCCGTCCATCCGCGGCATCTCGATGTCGAGCGTCAGGACGTCGGGCTTCTCGCGGACAATGATGTCTCGGGCGATGTAGGGGTCCCCGGCTGTCCCGATCACATGGATGTCGGGACTGCGGGAGAGATGCTCGCTCAGCGTCTTCCGCACGATCGCGGAGTCGTCGACGATGACGACGCGAATCACGACCGGCTCTCTCCAGCCTTCGACGGGATCTCGGCGTCCGCATAGAGGAAGACCTCGGCGCGGCCCCCGTCGAGCCCGACCTGGATCGCGGCGGCGAGCCGTTCCTTCCCCCCGGCCACCGCCGGGCCCCCGATCTCCTTCGCCCCTCTCCCCCTCGGGGCCGAGAGCAGGAACACCTCCTTCGAGCCGCCGATCGCGGTGAGCAGGTTGCCGCAGATCACGTTCGCCATCTCCCCCAGGGCGTCCAATCGCATCTCGGCGGGACGCGATGGCCCGGGCTCCTCTCCTGCCGTCCCGAGCATGTTCGCCACCATCCCCGCCAGGACGTCCCCCCAGACCGCCAGCACGAGCCGCCCGCCGAACGCGCCGCGAAACTCCACTTCCACGGCCGCCTCGAACGCGGCGGCCTGCTCCTCGTCCCCCACTTCGCTCGACGGGAACACGAAGGCGAAGCTCTCAAAAGTCAGGGCCGTCGCTCGGAAGAGTTCCGTCTGCAGTCGGTCGCGCATCGTTCACCTCGCTGATTCCCGTCTTCTCGACGATCCGGTCCCGGAGGGTCTCCGGCGAGAACGGTTTCTGCACGAAGCTCGCCCCCTGCCGCTGCATCATCTCGATTCGCGCCTCGCTCCCGTCGGTCGAGACGACGATGATCGCCATGTCCCGTCCCTCCGGGCGCTCCCGCAGCCTCTCGATCATCTCCTGCCCGTTCATGACCGGCATGTTGATATCGACGAGCAAGAGATCGATCCACTGCCGCGCGATCACCTCGAGCCCTTCCCTGCCGTTGCCGGCCTGATGGACTTCGCCGATCGGCAGGCCGCACATTCTCAGGGTCTTCAGGATCATCTGGCGCATGATCGCGCTGTCGTCGACGATCAGAACGTTCAACGCCACGGGCATCCTCCTCGCGCCCCCCGTGCAGTCCACGGGGATCTAGAGCGGCGTCGCGACCCCGCTGATCTTCAGCAGGACCTGTCCGTCCCCCAGTCTCAGGGTCATGGTGCGCGACTGATTGCCGCCCACGTCGTAGGTTTTCAGCAGCACGTTGTTCTTCCAGAGCAGATGCCGCAGGGCGATGAAGTTGCGCTTGCCGATCTGGAAGTAGTCGTCCTCGAGATTCGCTTTCGAGGTTGCGCCGCCCGCGACCTTCACGACGAGCCGCTTCTTGTCAGCGCCGAGCCGGTAGGTCTCCTTGAACAGCGCCGGAACGCCGGTGTCGATGAACATGTACGGATTCTCGAGCGCCTTGCGCGGGTCGATCGCCGATTCCGGCAGCATGGCGTGCAGCATCGCGCCGACGCCCGCGACCGGATCGTAGATCGCGATCCCGAGGCAGCTACCGAGAGCGTGCGTGATCAACACGTCCTCGCGATCGGCGGACGCCTTCATGTCCGCCATCCCCACCGTCAGGATCACGAGACGCCTCCGGGCGCTCGCAGTCTCGCGCCGCCGTCCTTGCGCGCCGCTCGGATCATTTGCGGTACACCGCCGGCATGACGTAGCGCAGCGCGCCGGCACGCCCGCTCAAGCTCTCGGAATGCCCCACGAAGAAGTACCCGCCCTCGCGCAGCAGCTCATAGAACCGCGCGATCAGGCGCTGCTGTGTCTCCCGATCGAAATAGATCATCACGTTCCGGCAGAAGATCATGTCGAATGGACCGTGCATCGGCCACGCATCCATCAGGTTCAGGCGCGCGAAACGGACGAGGCGCCGCGCGGGCTCGCACACCCGGAAGCCGCTCTGCCCTCCCGGGTCTCGCTCGAGCGTGAAATACCGGCGCCGCAGGCCGTCGGGCACCTCGGCCAGCTGCGCCTCCTCGTAGAGCGCCCGCTTCGCGCGCTCGAGCACACGGCTCGAGATATCGGTCGCGAGAATCCTCGTATCGCGATCGCTCTTCTCTCCCCATTCCTCGAGGAGCGCGATCGCGAGGGTGTACGGCTCCTCGCCCGAGGAGCAGCCCGCACTCCAGACGCGGAGCGAGCGCGCATCGCGCAGCGGGCCGCGAATCTGCTGCCGGAGGAAGTCGAAATGCGCCGCCTCTCGGAAGAAACTGGTCTTGTTCGTCGAGAGCGCGTCGACGAGGAAGGAGATCTCCGTTTGCCCGCCCGGCGATTCGAGAACCCGGACGTACTCGCCGAAGCCGCCGAGACCGAGCTGCTGGATCCTCTTCCATAGACGAGCCTTGACGAGCTGCTCCTTGCCGTCCTTCAGGTTGATCCCGCAGATGCGGTAGAGCAGGCCGGCGAGACGCTCGAACTCGGACCTCGATAGGCTCGTGCCCGCGCATTCAAAGACGCCATGCGCGGGCCCCGGAACCCGTTTCTCGGCCAGGTTGCGGTTCGGATGCATCGTCGATCGGGTCCCTCCTGTTCGCGGCCCTCGAGATTGCTCCCATCGGACCCCGACCCGTACGCCGCCGGAAGGCCGGCGACTCGCTGCGACGCGAGCGCCGGCCCTCCGCTGCTGTCGGGTCAAAACGCGCCGAGCGTCTTTCGATCCTCCTCCTCTCCGAACGGGATCACTTCTTCGGGAGACGGCTGGGTCTGGCCGGCGGCGTCGGGACGGCGGCGTCCCTGCACGACGGAGAGCTTCGGCCTGGTGCCGTCAGACGCGGCTGCCGTGCGTTCCACCGTCCTTCCGCCGCCGCCTGTCTGGGCGGCGCTCAGCCGGAAGCGCGATACCATCGCGCGCAGCTCCTCCGCCTGGCTCGACAGCTCCTCGGCCGCCGACGCGGACTCCTCCGATCCGGCCGCCGTCTGCTGCGTCACCTGATTCATCTGATCGACGGCGGCCGTGATCTGCCCGATCCCCTGGCTCTGCTGCTCCGACGCGGTCGCGATCTCCGCCATCACCTCTCCCACCTGGTTCGCCTGCGTCGTGATCTCCTGCAGCCGCGCAAGCACCTCCTCGTTCAGCGAGACGCCGTTCTCGGCGTTCTTGACCGACTCCTCGATCATGTTCGCCGTGTTCTTCGCCGCCTCCGCCGAACGCATCGCGAGGTTCCGCACCTCCTCCGCCACGACCGCGAATCCCTTCCCCGCGTCGCCCGCGCGCGCCGCCTCGACCGCAGCGTTCAGCGCGAGCAGGTTCGTCTGGAACGCGATCTCGTCGATCGTCTTCACGATCTTCGCCGTCGCGTCCGACGAGGACTTGATCCGCTCCATCGCCTCCGACAGCCGGTTCATGCTTTCGAGCCCCTTGTTGGCCCCGCCTCGCGTCCCTTCGGCGAGCGAGCGCGCCTCCTTGGAGTTCGAGGCGTTCTGGCGCGTCATCGAGGCCATCTCCTGCAGGCTGCTCGACACCTCCTCGAGGCTCGACGCCTGCTCGCTCGCGCCCTGCGCGAGTGCCTGCGAACCGGTGCCGATCTGGCCCGCCGCGGCTGCGACCTGCTCGACCGCCACCGCGACCTGCTGCATCCCGTCGTCGAGGTTGCCGACCGCCTGATTCAGCGCCTCCTTGATCCGCGCGAAGTCGCCCTGGTAGCTGCCGGTCATGCGCGCCGAGAGATCGCGGTTCGCCACCTTCTCCAGGACGTTCTGCGCCTCCTGGATCGGATTCACCATCGCCGCCAACGTCTCGTTCACGCCTTCGACGATCTCGCGATATCCGCCATGGAACGCGCTCGCCTGCCCGCGCCGCGACAGATCGCCGGCGACCGCCGCCCGGCTCAGTTCGCCGACCTCGTTCGTCAGGTTGCGGAGGGTGCCGATCGTCTCGGTCATGCTCTTCGCCAACACGTCGCGATCGGAGCGGATGCGCACCTCGGCCTCGAGATCCCCCTCGCCGATCCGCCGCATCGTCTCCGCCTGCTCGCGCGTGTTTTCGACCATCGTCGCCATCGACCGCGACAACGCGCCGATCTCGTCCTCCGCAGCCGCGTCGATCTGCACGTCGACCTCGCCGCGGGCGAGGCTGTCGGCGACTTCGGACAGCCGTCCGATCGGCCTGGCGATCACGCGGCTTACGAGGCTGATTCCGATCAGAACGATCACCGCCGAGGCGAAGAGACCGATCGCCGCGGAGATCCAGAAGAGGAGCATCAGCGCGCTCGCGGCCTTGATGTTCGCCGCGCGGAACTCGTCCTCGTAGGCGCCGGCCCCGATCACCCAGTCCCACGGCTCGAAGTAGGTAACGGCGGCGAGCTTCGTGCGCGCCTTCGACTCGCCCTGGTTCTTCCAAGCGTAGCGCTCGAATGCGACCCCGTTGCCCTGGACGTTCAGCGCGCTGTTCACCATCGACTGGATGAACGGCTTGCCGTCGGCGTCCTTCGACTCCCACAAGTCCTCGCCGTCGCGCGCGCCGTCCTTCGAGATGATGTAGCGGCCGCGATGCGCGCCCGTCCCGCCGAGGACGTAGACGTAGCCGGTCTCGCCGAGAGTCCGCGTGCTGATCGCCTGACGGAGGCTCGCGACGTTCTCCTGCGGGATGCCCACGTAGAGCATCCCGATGACGTCGCCCGACGCGTCGCGCAGCGGCTCGTAGACCGCCATGTACCACTTGTCGACGACGAACGCGCGCCCGCGGTAGCTGCTGCCCCGCGTCACCGCGGCAACGACCGGGTTCGCCGACCCGTCCGGATTCGTCGCCGGCACGTAGGTTCCGATCGCGCGGGATTGATCTTTGCCGACGACGTTGGTCGCGACGCGGATCATGTCCCCTTGAGGATTCATCCTCTGGAAGACGGTGCACGTTCCGCCCACGAGATCGGTCACCTGATCGACCAGGGGAGCCGTGCGGCCCGCCTCACGGATCTGGCCGGTCCACGCGCCGCCGATCGTCATCTTCGGGAGGTTGACGGTCGAGGCGGCCTGGTTGAGCTGATTCACGGCGTTCCAGGAGACCGTCTCCCCCGAAAGCGCCACGCCGCCCGCGCTCTTCAAGATCTCTTTCGCGACCCTCATGTTGCCGTCGAGGCTCTGCATGAGGAACTCGTTCTGCGCCTGGCACATCGCGTACACGTCCTGGGCGACTCCGCCGAGATCGGCGCGGACCATCTTGTCCAGCTCGACGTCGATCTCCTTGCGGACCTTCGTCTTCTCCCAAGCGATCGTGCAGAGAAGCGCCGCCGACGGCAGGACGGCCGCCGCCACGGTCAGGGCGATCACCTTCGCCCGGACGGTCTTGCATCGAATGAACATTCCCGATCCTCCCCGGTCAGAAAGTGAAAGCCTGATACTGGATCAAGAGTTGGTTGCGCGTCTTCGCTCCGTCGCGCTCGATCCGGTTCCACGCCGCCTTGAAGTTCGCCTTGTGCCCGTCGATCCACCACGAGAGGCCTGCCTGCAGGCTCGTCTCGTCGGGGCCCCGGGAATCGAGTTCCTGGCGGGCGGCCTGGAAGTACGGCGTGAAGCGCGAAGCGATCCCGAAGCCGACCTCGCCCAGGAGCGTCGTCTGCGGGCGGATCGAAGCGAGCAGGTCGCCGCCGTCGTAGCGCGAGACGTCGATCTGGCCGGTCAGCGTATGGCGCGCCGTCAGAGGAACGTCGGCGTAGAGGTCGCCGTGATAGGCGCGGTAGTCGCGCTGCGCGTCGATCGCGGCGCCGACGGTGATCCCGAGCCGCTTGCCGAGGGAGGTGCCGGGGTAGAAGAGGGCCGACTGCCCGTCGAACGGAGACCAGGCGACGCGCGCGGCGAGACGGAAGGGGTCGGTCCCCTTCGCTTCGCGCAGCCCCTGCAGCACCGCCACGCGGTACTCGACGTGTTTGCGCAGGACGACGCCTCGGGCCTGGACGCCGGTGTCGCGCCCGACCTTCGTCTTCAACGGACCCGACTCGACGAACGTGTACGGCCCGTAGTCCATCGCGAGCAGCGACGCCGCGCTCTGCAGGTGGTTGTACGCGCCGGGCGCAAGGATCAATCCGGTATCGAGCTTCAGGGGGCCTGCGACATCCCAGGTCGTCACGAAGTCCTGGAGGTAGATGTCGCCAAACTCCTTGCCGCCCGACGTTCCGACCTTGCCCGAGTTCGGCCCGTCGGTGTCGATGAAGAAGGAGAGGTCTTTGCGGATCTTCCCGCCCAGGACGAGCCGGATCCGACGGAGGTAGAGATTCTGCGAGGTGTACTCGCGCGACGCGCCGGAGGCGTCGCCGGCGGCCTCGTAGTTCTCCGCCCACTCGGCCCGGCCCTGCAGCAGGAAGCCGAGCTTCAGCGAGGAGTTGCCGTCGGGCGAGGAAACCTGCCACTGCGCCTGCGCCGGAGAGACGCCGGCGGCGAGCAGCATCGTGGCCAGCACCGC
>JBHGAY010000015.1:0-130073 GCA_041946735.1 Candidatus Eiseniibacteriota bacterium | reverse complement strand
GCGCGTACATGCCTGCACAGCTCAGCTCGATGACCATGTAGCCGCGCGTACATGCCTGCGAAGCTCAGCTCGGTCGGCATGTAGCAGCGCCGACATGGTGTCGAAGCACAACTCGATGACCATGTCGGCGCGCATACATCCACCTCCCCCGGCGGACCGCCGCCGCTACGGCGTCAACCGCACCAGCTTCCGAACGGCGGTCCTTCCGCCCGACTGCAGGCGACAGAAGTAGACACCACTGCCGGCATCCGCGCCGGCGTCGTTGCGGCCGTTCCAGAGCGCCTCGTGGCTGCCGGCGTCGAGCGTCCCGTCGACCAGGGTCTTTACGAGACGTCCCTGCACGTCGTAGATCCGCAGCGTCGCCTCGTCCGCCTCCTCGAGCGAGAAGGCGATGACCGCGTCGCCCCCGGCCGGCGGATTCGGTCGGACCGGATAGAGAGCGAATTGCCGCGTCGCCATGCCGCCGTCGGTCGAAGCCTGATCTCTCGGAATCGTCTCGAGGAGGAAGTCGTCGAGCAGGGCCACGACGTAGCTGGAGTCATCGGGGTCGTCGCACACACGGAAGCGGAAGACGA
Organism: Candidatus Eiseniibacteriota bacterium; assembly: GCA_041946735.1. Classification (GTDB taxonomy): domain Bacteria; phylum Eisenbacteria; class RBG-16-71-46; order CAIMUX01; family VGJL01; genus JBHGAY01. The sequence goes on along the minus strand of JBHGAY010000015.1, from coordinate 129,498 downwards.
CCTGAGAAGTCAGGTCGATCGTGTCGCTCAGCCGGAACTCCGATCCCGTCCAGAAACGGATCGTCTCCCCCACGACCTCGAGCGGATGCCAGCTCGCCCCTCCATCGCTCGATACCGTGACGACGATCCCCTCCTCCGGCGCCCACGCCCACCGGTCCGCGAACCAGCGGAAATACGAGACCCAGGCCTCGCCCGCCTCGTGCAGATCGAAGACGGGACTCTGCAACGTCGTGCAGCCCGAGTAGACGCCCGACCAGCCGGTCGCTCCGGTACTGAAGCAGTAGGCGCCCGGCGCGGGGGTGTGATCGTCCTCGGGGCGCATCAGGTGCTCATCGAAGAAGGAGGCGGTCGGGTCCGCTCGTGTCCAGTCACCGAAGACGGCGTCGTCCCCAGGAAGGCCGAGTAGCCAGCCGTGGTCCGCCGTCTCGACGGTCTGCGCATAGGTGATTTCGGTGACGAAGAAGGAGTGCACGGATCCGGGCGCCCCGCTCGGGTCGGTCGTCTCGTGGTCCGCTCCGTCGCGCGCGGTCATGTAGTACTCGACCTCCCGCCCGACCGTGGTCGCAGGGATCGCGGCCTGCCAGACACCGCTCACAAGCGACAGTGGAAGATCGACCCAGGTTCCACCGCCGATCCGATAGGTCAGCGTGGCCTCGAGGATCGGGCTCGCGTCCTCGATCGTCGCCTGGATCGTGTAAGGCCCTGGCGAGGAGTTGTGCGTGTAGCGTGTGACGTTCGAGAACTCCGGGCCCGCAACGTCGACGAGCGAGAAGTCGGCGACGACCGGGAAGTCGAGCGCGACCTCGATCCCGCCAAGCGAGTCGGCGGCGAACTGCGAACTCTCGGCAATCAAGGTGTAGCTCCCAGCGGGAAGGTGCAGGCTGTACTCGCCCGTCGGAGACGTGCGAGCCGCCCCTTCGTCCATGCCGAGTACGCGGACCTTCACCCCTTCCGCAGGGGCGTTCCCCGCGCTCGCGTTGCGGACGGTCCCCTCGACGAGGCCGCGCGCCGCTGCGAGTTTCGGAACGAAGCGGATCGCGCGCCCCGCAGCCAGCGCAGCCGCTCCGGGCCGGTAAGTGTTGGCGTAGGTGTACAGCACGCCATCCGTATGGTCGTAGTTCTGTAGACCAACCGTCGCGTGGCCGTCCGTCACGTCCACGTTGTTCACCGTCTGGTACTGCAGCTCGATCCGCCCGTCCCCCGAGGGGCTCGGATGATACAGCGGATCGTAGAGGATCGCCTCGAACGTCTCGATCCCCCCGCCGATCTGATTGTGCAACCGGCTCCACTCGATGATGAACCGATGCTGCGCCGGGTCGTATTTCGTAAAGACCCGTCCGGTAGGCCATTGAACGAGGTCGTCCCAGAAAGCCGCGATCAAGTTCGGCGGAGCGCCGGCTCCGGGAATCGACCCGTTGCGGTAATCGGTGAGCGGCGTGGAGCCGAGCGAGATCCAGCCGTTCGCGCAGACGGTGGCGGTGTGGTAGGGATTGCCGTAGAACGAGAAGTTGAAGGGCAGGTCGATCGTGCAGGACCGATCGTCGTGCTTCGCGTAGTCGAGCAGCGGCAGCTCGGTTCCGTTTCCCCCATAGGCGGGATCGAGTTCGATCCACGCAAAGACAGGAGCGTCTGTGTAGCCGGTGTCTCCATTGTCGAGCGCCGAGTAACCGTACGCGTCGGGGCCGGTCGGATCGGTCACTCCGGCCTGCCCGAGCTGCAGCACGAAGCTGGTCTCGTCCACGAGAAGGCCATCGGCGAGGGTGACGACCGAGAAGCGCGCCGGATGTCCGCGCCATGCGTTGCCGGTTGCGGAGACCACGAACGGGTCGGCCGCGTTGGTCGCGGTGCCACCGGCCGCGATCGCTCCGAAGTTCGCCGTCGAGTCGGCCACCACGATCCACGGGTTGCTCGTGCGAAGCACCGCCTGGACCGTCCCGGCTCCCATTTCCCCGGCATTGCGGAGTGTGACGATCAGCTCGCCGTTCTCGCCCGGCTCGAGAAGACCGTTGCCGGACCCGTCGTCGACGATCACGGTTTCGGCTGCGAGATCGGGAGCCGCTGCGACCAGCAGGATCACGGAGTGCCAGGTGTCGCTCCCGGAGGTCAGGTCGAGTCCCAGATGGATCGCCTCGCCCGCCATCGCCGCCGCATCGACGGCGAAACCGAAGTCCTCCGCGCACCAGGCGAGACCGCCCGCCGGAACGTCGCCGAACGGTTCCGAAGCATCGACCACCGTCACATGCGGGTTCTCGCAGGTCAGGATCCCTGTCACGCCCGGAGCGACGGACGTGCCGAAGTTGCGCACCGCGATCCGAAGCTCGATCGTCTCGCCCGGGTTCACGACCCCGTCGCCGTTGCCCTCGCTCTCCCCCAGGGCGTCGTCATCGATCGTGTGCGTCTCGTAGCCGACGAAGAGCGGCTCCTGCTCGACCGGCACCGTCGCGAGATACGGTCGCCGGTTGCGCGCGGTGACGGTGAGATACAGGTTGGCCGGCGTCGTTGCGTTGAACGGCAAGACGATCCAGCCCGATTCGTCAGTGCAACCGACCGCCTGTGCTTCGTCACCGTCCCACAGGCAAACAAGCGCGCCCGCCTCCGGCGCTCCCGCGCTGGTGACATGCACCGGCACGGAGGCGGTGCCGACAGGGAGCGTCGCCGCGTGCTCGACCTCGAGCGGCTCGGGATACCCCGTCCAGCAGGCAACCGCCGGATCGCCGATCAGATTGTTCCAGTACGACTGGATCACCACGCTGTTGGGCTCGGTGGTCTGGTAGTTCGCATAGATCTCGAGCTTCCCGCGGGTGAGGGCGGGCCCCATCCGGTATGCCCCCTCGTAGAGGAGCCCCTGGAAGACCCCGAACGTCATGCAGTTGTTGTAGCGGGTGTGGGTGTCGCCGGTCGCCGTTCCGATCGCACCGATCGCCCCCTTCGGGTTCTGCACGCCGCCGTTGGCCCGCAGGAACGCTTCCGTGATGGAGGAGCCTTCCTGGAAGAACGATCCGGTTTCGCAAGTGAGCGCGACGACGAACGGCATCTTCCAGCCGTTCGTCAACGCGTAGGTCATCTGGTTCGTCCAGCCGCTCATCCGGAGCGTGCCTCGGTAGCTGTAGATCGTGTCGCCACGATTGAGCAACGTCGCGAGATCCTGGACGATCGTGGAGCGGAAGATCGTGTCGATGTCGGCGTAACCGATCTCCTTCAGGCGTTCCTTTACCCATCGCTGGGGGTACAGGCCTCCGTAGCCGCCGTCGTCCGCGAGATCGGCAACGAGACAGGCTCGACGCAGCCAGCTCGGGTCGTCGAGATCGGGTGCAGTCTCGTAGCCCACGATCTTGTTGACGATCACCTCCAGCTCGGTGAGCGTGCTGAACGAGAGCCGGCCAATGTGCGCGTCGGCGAGGACGTCATCGCCGTCGAGCTGCGTGTAGGGGTGATCCCCTTCCCCATTCGCGCCGGACAGCTGCTCGAGCCAGGTCGGAATGACGAAGTCCCCTGCCGCATCGCCGGCCAGCACGATGTACTCGGGCGGCTGGTCCCAGGTCGCATAGGCGTTACGCAGCCACGCCTGGATCGCCGTGTTCGTTGTGCCGGTCTCTGCAGTCGTTGCCAGACGTACGGGGAGCCCTTGCCGCCGGCGCCAGTCCAGCAGCGGCTCGAGCCGCTGGACGACCTCCGGGTCGTCCGGACAAAGGACCACGTAGCTGCCCGACCCCTCGGTACGTGGGAGCCCGCCGCCCGAATCGCGCGCGAGCGCGCGAACCGCTCCGAAGGAGCCGCCGTAGCCAAGGACCATCTCCTGCGCGAGCGCGTGGAAGGAGCGTGCCGGTGCCACGGCCCGTGACAACGCAGCTCCCGGCAGAGCCGCGTTGTCGAGGCCTTCGGCTGACGCGCTCGGAACCGGAACGAAGCGCACTGAGGCACGCACGTGCCGCGCGACACGCACCAGACCGCTCGCAGGATCGATCCGAACCGGGCGGAAGGTGATCGGCGCGACTCGCAGCCCGCGCATGCTCGCCGCTCTGCCCACGGCGACGGGACTCATCGTCCCCCAAGCCTTCGCCTGCTCGGTCGCGGCGATCCGAGGCTCGGCAAACGATGACTCATCGATGTCCGTGACGAGCACCTCCGCCTCGTACCCGGCCGGGATCTCGAGCAGGCGGCTGTAGGCCGGCAGATCCTCCGGCTCCGATGAGGAGCCGGGAAGGTGAAGGGCCACGGTTTGAGCCGCGCCCCGGACCGTCCTCTGGAGCGAACGGAGCGTGAACTCGATGACCATGCCGCTCGCATCCGACGAGACGACTCGTACTTCGGGTGGAGCCGCGGGAGCCGCTAGGAGCGGCGAGGTGGCGAGTGAAGGCGCCTCCACGCTCGCGGGCTCCGCCGCCGGCACGAAGACGAAAGCCAGCAAGGCGAGGATCGCGAATGGGAGGAAAGAAAGACGAAAAGGGGAACGGACGGCGGCCGAGGAGCGAGATGGCATCCGAACCTCCACGGTCAGCCACGGATGATTGTACAGAATCTTCTCCGAGCGCGGAAGGTCGTGCGCTATGGGATCTCCGGGCCACTTCACAAACGCGAGCGCCCGGCCGGTCCACGTTCCTTTCCGGTCCCGTAAGCAGTCGACATGCCGGACGGGGCGGTATATGGTGCTCCGTTCGAGACGCTACCCGCGCGCATGTCGCCGGACGGCTGTAGGAGGGACGACGAGGGCCGACCCATGGATCGAGGTCTAAGCGTGGCGGCATCCTGCCTGGTCCTTCTCGCCCTGCTGACGATCAGCCTGGGCATCGAAGCGGTGTGCGCCGCCGAGAACGATCCGGTGGAGCCGGCCGAGGGCGGCACGCCACTGTCCGAGGCCTCGACGCCGGCGGCCGGCGGCGCGAGCGAAGTCGCCCCGGCGGACTCGATCCCGGGCCACTCGCTCTTCCCTCTGCCCTTCGTCTTCTATCAGCCGGAGACACACTGGGGAGGAGGCGTCGGCCTCCTGCATACCTATCGCATGTCCCCTCGAACCCGCTCGAGTTCCGACGGCCTGGCCCTGGTCTACACCGAACGCAAGCAGTTCTCCGTCGGGCTGAGCGCCGAGATGTTCCTGCCCGGCGACCGGGGCCGCTTGGGAAGCGACCTGACCTGGTCTCGCTTCCCGGACCTCTTCTATGGGACGGGGAACCGGACGCTCGAGAGTGACGAGGAGGAGTACACGCTCGAGCATCAGAAGATCTCCGTCGAGGCGCGCAAGGCGTTCCGAACGTCGCTCTATCTCGGCGTCGCCGCCCTCTACCACAAGACCCGTTCCGTGGAGCGGGAGTCCGGCGGGCGGCTGGCGGCGGGGGGAGTCAGAGGCAGCCATGGTGGACGAACGGTCGCCCTCGGCGCCATCGCCTCCTTCGACGATCGCGATCGGGTCTACCATCCGTTTCGCGGCAGCTATGTCACCCTGACGATCCGGCGCGCGGGCCGCGCTCTCGGAAGCGACTTCCACTACACCCGCGGAGAGCTGGACGCTCGCCGCTACGTGTCTCTGAAGCCGGGACACGTGCTGGCCGGCCAGCTCCTCCTCACGGCGATTCGCGGGGGCGCGCCATTCTACGATCTTGCGAGTCTCGGGGGGGCCAACGTCCTCCGCGGCGTCTACGAGGGGCGCTTCCGTGAAGCGAACCGTGTCGTCGGACAGGCGGAGTACCGGTTCCCGGTCTGGCGGCGGGTGGGCGGAGCGACGTTCGCGGGCGTGGGGGAAGTGTCGAAGAGCCCCTCCCGGCTGCGGCTCGACGGCTTCCACCTCGAGTTCGGCGCGGGTGTGCGCTTCCTGCTCTCCGCCCAGGACGGCACCCGACTGAGGATCGACTACGGCGGCGGAAAGGATGGGACCGGAGTCTACTTTGCCTTCGGCGAGCCGTTCTGACCAAGATCGTGGTCGGCGGAGGGGTGGCCGGCGACTTCGGTCTCGCTCGCTTGAACGAGGACGGCAGCCTCGACGACACCTTCGGCTGCCAGGGAGGCAACCGGACGGCAAGGCCTATCTCGACTGGGGCTATCTGGGCGCCGCCTATGCGATCGACGTGCGGAGCGACGGGCAGGTCGTCGTCGCGGGCGAGGCAGACGGCGTCGTCGCCTGGGCCCAGTTCAGCGCGACCGATCCCTCGAACCCGCTGACCAGCTCGTCGAACATGGTCGGACCGAGGGAGTACGCGACCGCCGTGAAGTTCACCGGGACGAACTGGCTGGTGCTGGCCGGGCGGCAGAGCTTCAACGGCGACGAGAACTTCGCCCTCGCGCGATTCGAGACGACGCAGAACCCTTCGGGCGTCCCGCAGACTGGTGGGACGTTGACACCGTGGTCGAAGCGCTGGAGCCCAATCCCAGCCATGGAAACGCACGGCTTGCCTTCTCGCTCGGCCAGGCGTCGAGAGTCGAAGTGGGCGTCTACGACGTCGGCGGGCGTCGGATTCGTCTCGTGGAATCGGCGCAGCTTGCGGCCGGATCTCACGAGGCCGCGTGGGACGGGCGCGACGAGGACGGCGCGCGCGTGCGAGCCGGCGTCTACTTCGTGAGCCTTCAGGTGGACGGCCGAGCCGCGGGGACGCGGCGGCTGATCGTCCTGCGATAGTGCGTCGACGCTAACGGAGGAGCTTCGCCTTGCCGTGAGAGCGGCGGAAAGCGCTAGACGGGCTCGCCCTGGATCACCGACACGTCGGCGGTCGTCGGCACCACTCGCGACAAACGGAAGCCGGACGCTGCGAGCAAGGCCCGAAACTCCTCCTCGGAGCGCAGGCGTCCCCCCGTGCAGACGAGAATGTTCACGTCGTGGCCGGCGGCGACACGGCGCGCGTCGGGCGGATCGGTGCGCGACGGGTAGACCCCTTCGAGGATCATGAGTTGGCCCTTCCGGGACATGGCACCGCGGCAGTTGCGCAGGATCGTGGCGGCCCGCTGGTCGTCCCAGTCCACGAGCACGTGCCGGAGCAGATAGGCGTCGGCACCGCTCGGCACCGCCTCGAAGAAGTTGCCGGCTACCACCTCGCAGCGGTCTGCCAGACCGGCGGCGTTCACCCGCTCCCGCGCGCGCGCCGCGGCGTGTGGCTGGTCGAAGACGACTCCGCGGCACTGTGGGTACGCCTGCAGGAGGCCGACCAGCAGCGCTCCGCTCCCGCCGCCGACGTCCACGACCCGCCCGAATCCCGAGAAGTCGATCGCGGCGGCCACCGCGGCGGCTGACCAGGAAGCGACCGTCGCCATCGCTTCATCGAACAGCGCGGTTAGTTCAGGGCTCCCAGCCATCAAGGCATAGGCGCTTTCCGCGGCGGGTGCGACGCGGCGAAACGCCGGCTCGCCGGTCCGGACGCACGCCTCGAGGTCTCTCCAGGCGTCCCGCACTCCGGCGCCGCAGAACGTGAGCACCAGGGCGCGCACCGAGTCCGGGGCGCCGGCACGCAGCGGCTCGCCCAGAGACGTCAGCGAGAACCTGCCGTCGGGCAACTCCGCAAGAACGCCGACGCTTGCCAGAAGTCGCAGAACGCGAGCCAGCGACGGCGCGTGCGTGTTGGTGGCAGCCGCCAGGTCACGGGCGCTGCGCGGACCGTCCTCGAGCAGGTCGGCGATCCCGAGTTGGGTCACGAGGGCGAGTGCGCGGGGGATGAAATGGCCCATCGCCATCTGGTAGAGGGCATGGCCTGGCGACAATGCCTGTGCGCTGTGCGGCGCTCCGGAAGTCTCATCCTCTGTCATGGAAACATTTCCCTGATTTTGGACGTGCTTGTCCCGAGTGGTCGCAATGTGGCCGTCTCTGCGAGGCCGGCTCCCGCATGATAGCTCAAGCGGCCGAACGGGGACGTCACGGGCGCCGGACCATCCGGAATCCGATCGTCACCGCCATCTCCTTGTCATCGGGGGTCATCCCGGTAGGTTTCGCGAGGTCGCGGTAGGCGATCCGGATGAGGCCCGGCAATTGCCAGCCGGACCCGCCGCGCACCACGCGTGAGGAGCCGGTGAAAGGGCCGCGGGGATCGTCGCCGAGGCCGGCGGAGTACGCGTCGCGCGAGTACCAGTCGTTGCACCACTCCGCGACGTTTCCCAGCATGTGGAGAAGTCCGTACGGCGAGACTCCGTCGAAGTACTCCGGATCGTTCACCGGGCCGAGGTTTTCGGGACAGCCCCAGGCCATGCAGCGAGCGCAGTCGAGTGCATCGCCGCCCCACGGGTACTCCCTTTCGTCGGCGGTGCCTCGGGCCGCCTTCTCCCACTCCGCCTCGGTCGGCAAGCGATAGCCGTTCGCGGAGAAGTCGCACGCCCAGGTCGCCGTGTCGTAGCACGACCGGAGGGCTTCGGCTTCGCTTCGCCAGTTGCACGCCGTCGCGGCGCCGTACCATGAGAGAGCGACGACCGGATGATTCTCCCATCCCGCCTCGGCCGCGAAGACGCCGCCGAGATACACAATGCGTGACGCGCCGAACTGCGGATCGTCCGCGTCCATGTCGAGCAGGATCGGGCCCTGTTCGCCGAGGCGGACCTGGCCGTACGTCTCGCCCGGCACGATCGTGATCGCCCCTTCCGCGACGGCGCGGTCGAGCAGTGCGGCGAGCTGCGCGTTCGTGATCTCGAAGGCATCGACGAGGAAGGCGGAGATGCGGATCCGGCGCTCCGGCCGCTCGTCGTCATAGCCTTCTCCGTAGTCGCTCCCCATCGTGAAGTTCCCGCCGGGGACGGGGACCAGCGTGCCCGGGGCCGCCGGGATGGCGATCGCCGTGCGCGTCGCAGTGCCCGTGCCGTCCGCAGTGTCCTTCACCTCCAGCCGAATCGTCCGTATGCCGGCTCCGGTGAACGTCCCGATGGCCGTTCTGTCGGAGCGGAACTCGGTGTCCCAGACGCCGTCGTCCTCCCAGTCCCAGCGGACGAGGAGCGACTCGGCGGGATCCTCCGCATCCGCGCTTGCCGAGGCGTCGACATCGAACGCCGTTCCGACCGGCCCGGACTCCGGTGTCAGCGTGAACGATGCGACCGGAGCGACGTTGGCGGTCACGGGAATGTCTCTCGTCGACGACGAGGTCGAGCCGTCGCCGTCCTCGACCTCCAGGCGCACCGTCTTCGTTCCCGGGCTCGAGTACTTGTGTGTGGCGAGCTTCGTGGTGTCGTAGGGAGTGTCATACGTCCCGTCGTCCTCCCAGTCCCAGCGAACGAGAAGCGCAGAGGCGGGAGTGTCGTCGTCGGACGAGGCCGAGGCGTCCAGTTGGAAGATCGTGGTGGTCGACCCGGACTCGGGCTGTACCGAGAATCTGGCCTGCGGCGCGCTGCCGGAGGGCCCCGTCGAATCGTCCCCGCAGCCGGGCGACATCAGCATGCAGATGAGCGAGACGGCGAAGCGGAAAGCGAGAGCAGAAGGGAAGTCCGGAAGAGACGAGCGGTCAAGGCTGGAGCACGAGACATGGGTGGCGCGGCCGATCGGCAACATCGACGTCCTCCACGATCCAGACGCTCCCTCGGGAGGTCTGTGGCCCGGCAGCGCCTGGAATCTTACAACGGCGGCGGCCGCGCGGACAGCAACGTCGTGGATGACTACCTTTACGACATCGGCCTCTTCACAAGCGCGGGAGCGAAGCCCTCCTGGTCGGTGGCGCGCTGGTCCGATTCGCCCGCGGCGGCGCCGGAGCCGATCCTCGGCGCTGCCCGGGGCGGGATCCAGCTCGCCGCTCGGCCGAATCCCTTGAGGGAGCGGGAGCAGGCGACCTTCCGCTACGAATTGACGCAGGCCGGAATCGTGCGGCTCGCCGTCTTCGACGTGAAAGGCGCGCGCGTCGCGACCTTGATCGATGGCGAGGTGCAGCGCGAAGGAGAACACGCGATCCGGTGGGACGGTTCGACGGATGCCGGTAGCGCCGCGGCGGCCGGCGTGTACTACGTGTACCTCGTCACGCCCCGGCAGCGTGGGATGGCGAGGATCGTCCTGATCCCCTGAGTCTGCACTGGCGCGGCGCCGTCCCATCGAGGGCGGCGCCGCCGCCTCTTCTTCATTACGCGGTCTTCCCCATCTGCGCGAGCCGACGCTCCTCCCACTCCTCGAAGCTCGACGGGACGTCGAACCATTCCTCCTTCGAGACGGGCTCGAGCTCGATCGCCTCGACGTCACAGGTCGTGACGCACAGGCCGCAGCCGATGCAGCGCTCGCGGCGGATCACCGTTACGCCGCCATCGTCCTGGGAGATGGCGTGGACCTGGCAGCGATCGACGCACGTGCCGCAATCGATGCAGTCCTCTCTGTGCAGGACCGCCCGGTAGTTCGATCTCTGGGGGCCTTCCGCCATTTCCGATCGGTTCATGGGACCCAGGATGCCGCAGCAGTCGCCGCAGCAGTTGCAGCAGCCGACGAACTGCGGCGTTTCCGCCCCCATGATGAAGCCGTAGAAACCGGTGTGCACGTGCCCCTCGTCCTCGAGCTGCTGGAACAGCGCGAGAGCCTGTTCGCGGTCGAGCACGTACTCGGACAGGGGCGTCTGGGGCGGCAACCCTACGAAACCGCAGCGCTTCACCGGCTTCGTGCACGTGCCGCCGAAGAGGTTGCTCTCGAGCCTGCAGACGCAGTCGATCAGGCCGAAGCGCTCGTGCCGGGCGAAGTGCGCATCGATGTCGTCGTACGGCTGCAGCAGCTCCGGCTTGAGGGAGCCCCTGGCCGGCACCACGCCCATGACGCCGGGGCGCGGCGAAAGGATCCTGTCGCCCCCTCCTTCCGCCATGTATTGCCGGAAGAGGTTGGCGAACTCGAGGTCGTTGCGCATCGGCCCCAGTACAGCCGCCTCGTACCAGCCGACGATGAACGGCCCGAGCCGGTACTGCTCCTGCCCGCCCTCGACACGCTTGCGCACGAGTCCGCGGGGAAGCAGGCCCTGCAACAGCTCGCTCGCCCTCGCCACGGGCACTCCGGCGCGTCGTGCGATGTCGGCGGCGGCTTCGTAGCGGCGGGTCATGTGACCGGTCAGCTCGGCTTCCTCGGCCGTGAAGACCTTCTCCAGAATGCGGATCTCGACTCCCGAGGGCATTCTCGGGAATCCGCTCGGCAGCGCTTCGAGCGCGCCTGCGAGCTTGGCGTAGCTATCGTGGCTCATCGTGCGGCTCCTTCTCGAGGGTCGATGGCAGTTGTGCGAGCGACATGAGTCTAGTGCCATCGAACGCCAAGTCAAGGCGCCGGGGTGCGCGCCTTCGCGCGGCGCGCCGGACCTTTTCAGCCACGGGCCGCTACGGGCCGGTCGCCTCGACCTCCGCTACGGGCCGACCGCCTCGACTTTCTCTTCCTTCGCCTTCCGGGGCCGCAAGAGCGCGATCGAGGCCGTGTGCCCATGCAGGAAGTTCTTCCCGCCGATCGGCCCGATCTCCCCCGCCGCGAAGAAGCCGGCCATCGGGATTCCGCCGAGCGCGTCCTGGATCGTCGAGATGTCGCCGTTGGGGCGGTCGTAGAGGCGCGTGCCGCGCCCGTTGCAGGAGAAGAGGAGCCCCCCGCTCGGCGCCCCGATGAGCGCCGGGAGCGAGAGCATCATCTGCAGGTCTTCGCGCGCGGTCTCGGCGTCGCGCAGATGGAACTGCACGACGTCCCCTTCGTCCACGTAGTCGCCGATCGAGATCGAGCCGGACTCGCGATCGAGGTCCATGACCCCGCGAACCAGGAAGTCCCCGCGCCCCGGCCCTTCGGGACGGCTGCCGATCGCGCGGCCGACGAAGAGGCCGTTGCGCAGGAGTTCACGGTCCTCGTCCGACAGTTCCTCGACGATCTCCTCGAGCAGCTCGAGCGGCTTCGCGCCGTCGAGGGTGCGGATCTCGTTCTCGTCCGCCGCGGTGACCGTGTAGATGGGTCCGATGGGCCGGCAGCCCTGGGAGACGATCGCGTCGACGTCGAAGTCGCCCGCGAGCGAGATCCCGACGGCGCCGCGGCGGAACACCTTGTCGTCGTAGAGCAGGATGCCGCGGCCCGGCGCGTTCGCGCCGGTCGCCATGCCGCCCAGCACGGGGATCCCGGGGAAGGTGAGATTGAAACGGGCGAGAAGCGCGTCGATCGGCACCGAGAACGGATCGGCGACGAGCAGGAAGAGGCGGGTCCCGATCGGCGCGTGCAAGGCCGCGCGAAGCTCCTCGGCCGGCTCGAGCAGTCCGTGCCAGTCCGCGGGATCGATGAGGAAACCGGTCAGCTCGACTTCGGGAAGCCGTCCTGCGAGGAGCGAGATGCCGGTGCCTCCCTCGATCTCGCGGTCCTCGCCGATCACGCCCTCGGCGGCGCAGCCGATCAAGACTCGAGGCGAGAGGCGGCGCCGGATCTCGCGAGCGAGCGTCGCCGCGTGAGGACCGAAGTCGGGCGAGAAGAAGGCGACCGCGAGATCGGTCTCGCCCGTCCCGAGTTGCTTCGCCACTTCCGCGGCGAGAATCGCCCCGGCCTTGGCGCCGACGCCGAGGCCGGGGCCGCCGATCTCCGCCGACGCGAGGTCGAGCCCCGTGACGGAAGCGGAAGCGAATTGCATCGACCGATCCATGCGCCCCCCTGTCTGCTGCGGCCTGCGGCCCAGGCGCCTCCGGACCTCACAAAGTAGCACGGCTCTCGATCCGCGCCGTTCGGCAGGGCTCGGGCATGACCGATTGTGATCACGCGCGCCAGGATCGCGAGCGCCCGGCTAATGATCCGCGCGGAGCGGCCGCCGCGACGCGCCCCCCGACGAGGGCGCGGCTGCAGACGCTCCTGGCGCCGGCTGCTCAGGCTCGGCTTAGCTCGTCGCGAATCAGACCGACGGTCGGCCGGTGGCGCAGCAGCCCGACGAGCCCGACGATCATCAGCGGAAACGCCTCGTTGAAGGGTCCCGCGAGGGCCACGAGGACGAGCCCGAGGATTGCGACCGCCTCCATGATCGCCCACTTCACGAGCAGGACCGGGACGATCGGCGCCGGAGTCGTGCCGTAGACGGGAGGCATGCCCGTCGCACCCCCCGGTTGAGTCGGCATAGGCTGGCCGGCCGTGCCGCCGCCCCCGTAGGGGGAGTAGCGCGGACGCCGCCAGAAGAGAGCGAAGAAGAAGAGGCCGAAGCCGGCGACGTAGAAGACGACCGTGAGGGTGCGGATCGTCGAGACGTCGAGGACCGGGGTCCGCCGCTGCGAGACGAAGAAGAAGGCGACGCCGACGTAGGTCAGAATGGCGATCACGAATGCGATCCAGAGGATCAGGTGCAGCTTGTACGAACGCTGGATCTCCTCTTCGGTCCGTGGGCTCATCGCGCCGTCCTCCCTTCCCATTCGGGCGTCGTGCGAGAAGCGCGCCGCCGCCCGCTCGGTCGCCCCTCTCGGCTCTCGGCGGCCCGCGCCGCCACCCGCGCGGCTCTCAGCCGGCCCGAGCCGCCCGCATGATCGTCCAGCGACGGAGCCAGCGCAATCCGGTGAGCGCGGTCCCGCACGCGAAGACGAGCGCCGCGACCAGGAGCCAGTTCGTCCCCGGCGCGTGCCGGTAGGTCAGGATCGCCATCGTCGCGCCGCCCGCCGACCCGGTCAGCGCGATCCCGGGAATCTCCGGCGGAAGGCCGAGACCGAGCAGGAAGGTCCCCGCGCGCGGCCCGCTGTCGATCGTCACGCGCGCCACCGGCACGCGGAACTCCGGCGGCCCGAAGATCCGCTGGACGGTCAGCCGTCCTCCGCCCTCGAGCATCCGCGACTGGCCGGGGCCCAGCGTATCGGCGCGTCCGTCGATCGTCAGCACCGCCTGGCCGATCCCCTCCTGCACCTGCAGCAGCAGAAGCATCTCCGTGCCGCCGTCCCATCGGGCGGGATCGTTGGGGCCGATCTCGCGCCGGAAGGTCCCGCCGGTCCGCGGATCCCGCACTTCGACGCGCGCGCGCTGCGAGCGCACGACGCCCCCTTCTCCGAGGACGGTGGAAGCCTCGACGACCCGCACGTCGTAGCCGCCCAGCGACGCCCATCGATCGCCGGCGAAACCGACCTCCTGCGCGCCGTACCATCCGCCGATCGCGTGGCCGAGGAGGGCGAGCGCAGCGCCCGCGTGCGCGAGCACCGGCCCGTAGTCGCGCGGGTCGCGCGCCCGCATGCGCAGCCGCTTGCGAAGCGCATCGATCGAGCAGACCGCGAGGGACAGTCCGAGCAGCGCCGTCAGCAGCAGCAGCGCATAGAACCAGGCGTCGCGCGGGCGGAAGAAGCGCGCGGCGAAGAAGCGCAGGTCGTCCCCTTGAAGGCCCTCGTACGCTTGCGGTCCCCACTCGCGGACGAGGCTTCCGATCGCGAAGCCGGCGCCGATCGCGAGGAGCAGGAAGATCCCCGTGTCGTTGCTGCCGAGCCAGCGCCACGCGGCGCCGGCGAAGCCAGCCGGACGCCGCGGCGCGCCGCCGCTCCGTCGCGGATCACCGGAAGGCATGGATGCTCGTCCGGAAGAGGTTGACGCCGAGGTAGGCGATCCAGACCACGAGCCACGCGGGGATCGCGAGCGAGGCGCGCAGGCGCGGGCGCGCGCGCACGACGCCGAGGTGCGCGAGCGCGGCGTAGACGATCCAGAGCGTGACGCTCCACTCGAGCTTCGGGTCCCAGAGGAAGACGTAGCCCCAGGCGAGGTATCCCCAGATGCCGCCGGCCACCATCGAGAGGCTGAAGAGCAGGAAGCCCCAGAGGATCGTGCTGCGGATCGTCTCGTCCCAGGCCTCGACGCCGGCCGGCGCTTGCAGCTCAGCCGCGCCGGGGCCGCCGGCGCCTGCGGACCGCGCGGCCACGGCGAGGCGCGCGATCGAAGCGGCGAAGGCGGCGGTCCACAGTCCGTAGGCGAGGAACGAGAGCGGCACGTGGATCACGTACCAGACGGTCACGAGCAGCGCGAACGGCGGCTGCGGAGCCGGCCACGACGCGATGCTCGCGACGAGGAGCGCGAGCGCGGGCAGCAGCAGGAGGGTCCCGAAGAGCCTCGACCCCGGGCGAGCCGGCGGTCGCGGCCACGTAGAGAGCGCCACCGCCGCGATCGCGAGAGCGAGCGTCGCCATCGTCTCGGGACGCTGCGTGAACGGGGCATAGCGGATCGTGATTCCCCGGACGGCGAGCGCGGCCGCGAGCATGACGGCGCCGGCGAGCAGGACGAAGCGCGCCGCGCGCGGACGCGCCCAGAGCAGGAGCACGCTCGCGGCGAAGTCCACGGCCGCCAAGGCGAGGAGGGGGATCTCGCGCGATGCCATCGCCGTCACGCGTGGCCGGCTAGCGGGCGGATCGCCCGATGCCGAGGTACGCCTGCGCCATCTCGACCAGCTCGAAGCCCAGCGCCATCGCGGCGCCGGCGAGCGATCCGACCGCGAAGTTGATCCGCATCGACAGTCCCATCGGCTCGAGGCGCAGGAGCGACCCGAGCAGGGTCGTCCCCGCGAGGAAGCCGAGCCCGATCACCACGGAGACGGGAATGAAGCGGCCGAAGCGCAGGACGCCGCGCGAGAGGTGGTAGATCCAGGCGGAGAGGACGATCGTGGCGGCGACGACGAGCGAGAAGACCAGCGCCGGCCAGCCGATCCGATGGCCGATCCGCTGGAAGATCAGATACTGGACGATGACGATGACGACGGCGAGGATCGCCGCGCCGATCCAGCCCGCGCGCCGGAACGCCACGAAGGTGACGCTTCCGAGCACCCCGACCTCCAGCAGCTGGAAGGCCGCTTCGCTCGGCGAGAAGATCTCCTTGCCGTAGCGGAGGAGCCCGACCAGAACGCAAGCGACGAGCGCACCGGCGATGACCGCCAGGTCTTGCTTCCACGTGAACCGCATCCGCCGCATCGGCCCCTTTCCCGCCGTCCCGGGAAGCGGGACGCGTATGGCGACAGCCGCGGCTAAGGGTAGCAGAGTCGCGCGTGCCTGGAACCGGGGCGCGACATGGGGCGCGCGCGCCGGCGGCGTGGCGCGCGCGATCAGAACCGCGCGTCGAAGGCGATCCCGAGAGGGGCGACGGAAGGACGGAAGTGGAGCGAGGCCCCGGAATCCTTCTCGCCGCGCGCGGCCTCGTCCGGCGGCTCCGCGTCCGCGCTCGCGCTCCTTCGATCCGCGGTCGCGACACGTCCGGCGAGGATGCCGACCATTGCGCCCGCCGCGACGTCCGAAGTCCAGTGAACGTCCTGGATCACGCGGGCGGCGGCGACCGAGCCGGCAACGCCGTAGGCGGCCGCGGAGACGAGGGGCCGGCCGGACATGCGCGACACGACGGTCGCGAGCGCGAAGGCGCTCGAGGCGTGTCCCGAGGGAAGCGAAGTTGAGCCGCCGAAGGGATGGAACGACGCGCTGCCTCTGTCGCGGAACGGTCGCTCGCGGCCGGTGGCTCGCTTGAGGAGGATCGTCATGCCTTCGGTGAGCAGCAGCGCCTCGCCGCCGCGCAGCCCGGTCTCGCGGACCGGATCGACGCCGCTCAGGAGGCCCGCTCCGTACAAGCCGATCGCGACCCCCATCTCGTGCCTCGGCTCGATCCAGGCGGACCAGGTGTGCGCACGATCCCGGTCGCCGGCGGAGAGGTGTGGCTGAAGCGTGCGGCGGACGTCCGGGTCCGCGGCGAACGCCGCGCCGAGCCCTGCGGCCGCGAGTAGATCGGCGCGCGCGTTGGCGTGACGGAACGGCGCGGCGATCATGCTCGCACCTTCAGAGGGGAGTCGTTCGAGGAGGTTCCGCGCGTCGCCTGCGAGCTGACCGGGGATCGTCTTCGCCGAGGCGGGGATCGCCGGAAGCACGCCGAGAAACAGGAGGAGCAGGGCAGGAACGAGGCGGAGACGAAGCGAGCCGTGACGCAAGAGCCCGGGCAGAAAGCACCCGGCCGGCGCCTTGCGACGCCAGCCGGGCTGGGGGGAACAGTTCCGAATGTTCGATCGCTTCCTTGATGTCGCTCTCTTCGTTGTCGCTTGTCTCTTCACATTCGCCGTGGTCTTCGGTGTCGTTCTTCGCGTCTTGCTCTCTTGCCCGTGTTTCCTTCGATTCTCAGGAGGAGTGTCCGTGCGTCCAGTCTTGCTGCTCGTACTCTGCCGTTGATTCTCGGGTTCCCTGTTTTTTCATCCCCTGGCCTTCGGGGACTCTCGTCAGTCCCCGCGGCGGTCCCAGATGCCACGGTCCGGTGCGCGATCGCCTGTCCAGTCCTCCGCGTAGGAGTCATCCCCTTCGCGCCAGGAATCGGACGCGTAGCGGTCGCAGACCTCGCCGCGCTCGTGGCTGTACCGGACATCGAGGACCGCCTGGTGACTGCAACCGCGCAGATGCCGCCGGTAATCGCGAAGCGTGCGGAAGTCCTGATCGCAATACGGGTCGTGGTACCAGCCTCCACGCGGAGCCCGGTCCCCGATCGAGACGTGGGCGAACACGCGAGGCAGGTACAGATCGAGTTCGGCATTCCAGAAGAACGGGCGCCGCTCGACCCGGACGACCGGCGCGTCGCAGTAGCGGGGCGCCGGAGTCACGATGCGGATCGGGACGTAGACGGGGCGGGGAGCGCAGTAGACAGGCCGGGGGGCGACGTACACGCGGCGAGGCGCGACGTAGCCGCGACGGGGCGCCACTCGCACGGGCGGCGGGCAGGCGTTGCGGATCACCTGCGTGGTCCGGTGCCTCTCGCGCCCGCGGTTGCCATGCTTCTTCGACTTCGGGTCCGCTTGCGCGTCCGCCGCCAGGGCGGCGGCGGCGAGGAAGACGAGGGTCGCGGCGACGCTCGTCCTGCGCAGGGCTCGTGCACTCATGTTCATGGGTTCCTCCTCGACAGCGCCCCCCGGGAGGGGGCTTCCCGCCCCTCGACAACAGGCACAAGAACCACTTCTCGCTTCGAGAGTTCCGCCGTTGTCATCTCCCGTCGAAGCTCCCGGGCGCGCCGGCGGCTCCGTTTGCGCGTGCGTCTCGGTCCTCTTGCCGACTTCCCCGCCCGCCCCTGGTAGGCTCCTCCCATGAGCCGACCCTCTCCCCTGACACCTTGTGGTCTTCACCGGCTTGGCTGGGCGAGGTCCGTGCCGCTCTGCTTCGTCGCGATGCTGCTCATCCTCGGCGGGATCGCGGCGGCCTCGGAGGCGGCCACCCCGGCGCCGGAGCTGCTGATCGCCTCGGAGGATTACCCGGAGATCGTACGGTTCTATCGCGATGGGCTCGGTCTCCCCGTGGTCGAGGCGGATCAGGACGGGCGCATCGTTCTCGATGCGGGCGGCGGCACCCGGCTCGCGATCGTCCGATCGCCGGGGGTCGGCGAGGCGTCGGGCCCGGGCTTCCGGCTTCTCCTTCCTGTCGAGGACCTGGCGCGCGCCCGCGAGCGGCTGCGGTCGCTCCATGTCGCCTTCGAGGAGCCGCGGCGGTCGCCGGGCGGCGAAGGGCTGGCGCTCTTCTTCGAGGATCCGGAGGGACGTCCCGTTGCCTTCGTCCCGTCGGCCGTACCGCTTGCCGACTGGCTCGCCGAGCTGTCGGCCGCGCGGCCGCAGCGACTCGAGGGCTCGTCGGGGCGGATCGGTCTCATGATCTTCGGCGGGCTCTATGGCACCTGGCTCGGCGTTGCGCTGCCGGTCGGCTTCGGGAGCGACAATCCCCGTGTCATCGGTGGCTCGATCCTCGCCGCAGCGCCGCTGGGAGTGCTCGGCGCCTACCTCTGGGCCGATGCGGTCAACCTGAGCGCGGGCGGCGCCGGCGTCCTGACGCTCGCCGGGATCTTCGGCACCGGCCAGGGACTCGCCTGGGCCGCGGTCGCCGACCAGGATGCGGAGGACGTGCTGCTCGCCGGAGCGGCGGCCGGACTCGGCTCGATCGCGGCGACCGCATTCCTCACGAGGGATGCTCGCATCTCGCCGGGTCAAGCCGAGCTCTTGCACGGCTCGGCCTACTGGGGAGCGTGGTACGGCTTCGTCGGCACCGAGATCGCCGACGTGGAGGACGGCGACGACGCGATGCGGACGGTGCTGATCTCGAGCGGGGTCGGTCTGGGCGTGGGGATCGCGTACGCGCTCACTCATGACATCTCGAAGACGCGCGTCCGCCTGATCCAGCTCGGCGGCATCGTTGGCTCCGCCCTGGGCTTCGGCGCCGTCCTGCTCGGCCGCGTGGAGGACTCCTCCACGGCATTCACGATCGGCGGGTTGGGCGGCCTGGCCGGGATGGCGGGGGCCGCGATCCTCACGAGGCCGCCGCAGGCCGGGCCGGCGGGTGGCGGCGCGCGCGGATGGCTAGGCGAAGCCGTGGAAGCGGATCGCGTGGGACCGTCCCTCTCGCTCTCGATCGATCGCGATGGGACGGCCCGCCTCTCCCTCCTGCGCGTGAGCTTCTAGGAGCCGGACCGGCGGGACGGCCGAGGTCAGCGGCCCGCCCGCGCCTCCTTCGCCTGTCGCCGCTCCCGCGCGTTCTCGCGCCGCGCGCGCAGCATCTCCACGATTGCCGGGACGAGCGAGAGGAGGATCACGATCGCGATGACGTAGTGGATCCGCTTCTCGAGGTCCGGGATCGAGCGGCCGAGGAAGTAGCCGAGCAACACCATCGAGACGACCCAGCCGATGCCGCCGGCGACGTTGAAAGTGGCGAACCGCTTGTATCCCATGCGGGCGGCGCCGGCGACGGTCGGAGCGAAGGTGCGGATGATCGGGACAAAGCGGGCGATGACGATCGTCTTGCCCCCGTACTTCTCATAGAAGGCGTGGGCGCGCTCGAGGTGCTTGCGCTTGAAGAAGCGCGAGTCGGGGCGCGAGTAGAGCGCCTGGCCGGCGCGCTTGCCGATCTGGTAGCCGACCGCGTCGCCGGCGACGGCGGCGAGCGGGACGAGTGTGAGGAGCAAGGCGAGGCTCAGGTCCCCGTTGGCGGCGAAGACGCCGGCGGTGACGAGGAGCGAGTCCCCCGGGAGGAAGAAGCCGATCAAGAGCCCGGTCTCGGAGAAGATGATTGCGGTGATCGCGAGGACGCCCCCCCAGCGAAGGATCTCGCCGATCGACGGCAGCCAGGGCATCGCATCGTGCAGGAACTCCAAGAAGACCTCCTCGTCGTGTCGCGCGCTTCGATTCGGCGCGGGTCGACTGAGTGGACACCGGCTGGGAGCGGAAATTCAAGGGAAGTTCGAGCCTCTCGCTCGCCCGCGCCCCAGCGCCCCCTGCATGGACAACGGGGTAGCGGTCTGCTAGTTTGGCGGCTGGATTCCCGCCGACGCCCGGAGCCGAAAGGCGCCGGGCGTCCTCGATAAAGGGACGAGCCTCGATGCGGGGCGAGTCCCCCGAACCCGGCCAGCCGGCCGGCCGACCGCGCCGCGACGGCAGAAGCGGCGGCGGAAGCTGCAGCGGCGGCACGGCAGCAGCGGCGGCAACGGAAACGGCAACGGCAACGCAAGCCGCAGGAGTCTCCATGAATTCGCTCCACGAGGCGATCGAGAGGATCCTTCCCCTGGTTGCCAAGCCGTCCCGCTACCTCGGCAACGAGTTCCACGCGGTCCGCAAGGACCCCGCCTCGGTGGCGGTGCAGTGGTTGCTCATCCTGCCGGAGGTCTACGAGATCGGGATGAGCCACTGGGGATTGAAGATCCTCTACGAGATCCTGAACAAGCGGCCGGACACGCTCGCCGAGCGGGCCTACTGCCCGTGGCTCGACATGGAGGCGCGGATGCGCGCCGCCTCGATCCCGTTCTTCAGCCTGGAGTCGCGGCGCCCGGCGCGCGAGTTCGACCTGGTCGGCTTCTCGCTGCAGTACGAGATGACCTGCACGAACATCCTGACCTGCCTCGATCTCGCCGGCATCCCGCTCTGGGCCGAGGAGCGGGGCGACGCCGACCCGTTCGTGATCGGCGGCGGGCCGTGCGTGACCAATCCCGAGCCGCTGGCGCCGTTCTTCGATCTCTTCCTGATCGGTGACGGCGAGGAGACGGTTCATCGCATCACCGAGGTCGTCCGCGACACGAAGGGACTGCCGCGCGAGCAGCGGCTGCGCGCCTTCGCACAGATCCGCGGCCTCTACGTCCCGGGGCTCTACGAGCCGCGCTACGCCGACAACGGCCGCCTTCTCGGGACGTTCCCTCGCGTCGAGGGGATCCCGGCGCGGCCGGCGCGCACGTTCGTGACGGACCTCGAGGACGCGCCGTATCCGGAGACGCCGCTCGTGCCGTTGCAGGAGGTCGTGCAGGACCGCCTGTCGATCGAGGTGCTGCGCGGCTGCACGCAAGGCTGCCGCTTCTGCCAGGCCGGCTATTACTACCGCCCGCTCCGCGAGCGCAGTCC
Source organism: Candidatus Eiseniibacteriota bacterium (assembly GCA_041946735.1). Classification (GTDB taxonomy): domain Bacteria; phylum Eisenbacteria; class RBG-16-71-46; order CAIMUX01; family VGJL01; genus JBHGAY01. Next base: position 108,313 of record JBHGAY010000015.1, on the reverse strand, counting down.
GAAGAAGATCCTCGAGATCGCGGAGAAGGGGCTCGCGGCGAGCGGCTGGGACGGGGTGAGCCTGGTCTCGCTCTCCACCGCCGACTACACGCAGCTCGAGCCGCTCGCCGAGACGCTGAACCGTCGCTTCGCCGCGGAGAAGATCTCGATCAGCCTGCCGTCGCTGCGCGCAGATCGCTTCGGCGTCGGGATCGCCGACAAGGTGCGGGAGGTCAAGCGCACCGGCTTCACGTTCGCGCCGGAGGCGGGGAGCGAGCGGCTGCGGCGCGCGATCAACAAGCAGGTCTCCGACGAGGAGTTCTTCGCGGCGGCGCGGATCGCCTACGAGCGCGGGTGGCGGCTGATCAAGACCTACATGATGATCGGCCTGCCGACCGAGACCTGGGAGGACGTCGAGGGGATCCTGGGATTCGCGCGCAGGATCGGAGAGATCGGACGCCAGTACGGCCCCGGCTGCAAGGTGAACGTCTCGGTCGGCGCGTTCGTTCCGAAGAGCCACACGCCGTTCCAGTGGGACCCGTTCGAGGACTTAGCCTCGCTGCGAGAGAAGATCGAGTATCTGCGGCGCGAGCTGCCGAGTCGCACGGCGCGTCTGAAGTGGAACGAGATCGAGACGAGCCACATGGAGGCGGTGCTCTCGCGCGGGGATCGTCGCCTCGCCCGCACGATCCATCGCGCGTGGCAGCTCGGCGGCCGCTACGACGGCTGGACGGAACATTTCTCGCACGAACGCTGGATGCGGGCGCTCGAGGAGACGGGATTGACGGCGGAAATGTTCACGCGGCGCTTCGAGCAGAGCGAGGTGCTGCCGTGGGATCACATCGACATCGGCGTCCTGAAGAAGTTCCTCGTGCGGGAGCGGAAGAAGACCGACGAGATGGGCGCCACGGCCGACTGCCGCCATGGGGACTGCGTCGCCTGCGGGATCCCGGGCATGCCGAAGGACACGCGCCTGACCGCGCCGCTCGACGAGGAGGCGGCGCGCGAGCTGCGCGAGCGCGCGGGGGCGAAGGCGGAGCGGCGCTCCTCGGGCGGCGTCCTGTGGCCGATCCGGATCCGCTTTGCGAAGGAAGGGCCGGCGCGCTTCCTGTCCCATCTCGAGACGGGGACGATCCTGGCCCGCGCCTTCCGGATGGCGCAGATCCCGGTCGGACATACGCAGGGACATCACCCGCACCCGCGGTTCCACTTCGGGCCGCCGCTGCCGGTGGGCGTATCGAGCGCGGTCGAGCTGCTCGACGTCGAGATCGAGCGGCCGTGGACCGCGGCGATGGCCGAGGCGCTGAACGCGGTGCTTCCGGGCGGCTTTCACGTGCTCGAGGCGCGGGCGCTCTCCGTCCCAAGCGGGACGCGGCGCAAGAGCCTCTCGGCGGAAGCGTGCCTCGGGCGCTACGTCGCCGACCTCTCGCGTCTCTCCGAGGCGCACCGCGCACGGATCGCGGAGGACCTAGCGCGCTTTCGCGCGGCGCCCGATTGGATCGTCCGCAAGCAGCGCGAGACGGTGCCGGACCCGAAGATGCCGACGACCTGGGAAGGGATCTACGACCGGCTGACCGAGACGCCGCGCGAGGAAGACGCGCGGACCGTCGACCTCAAGCAGGGGTGCGAGGCGATCGACTGGGATCCGGCGGCGGCGCGGCTGCGGATGGTGCTGCGGCTTCTCGATCCAGGCGGACATACGGCGAATCCGGCGCGCGTGTTGGCGGGGATCTTCGGGCTGGACCTCGAGGCGCAGGCATTGGTCCCGGTCGAGCGGATCGCACTGCTGCGCGCGGACGGGCGTCCGGTGTGGGAGCCGGTCGGGGCGCCGCGCGGGCCGGCGCGTGGGACGGTGGACCCGCTCGGCGAGGGGAATCCACGTCGTGCCGCCGCGGCCGCCTCCGGCGCTCACCCGGAGGCTTGAAGCCGGCCGGACTCCCCCGCTACTCTCCCCCGTTCGCGATCGGGGTCTCGTCCGCCGATGCAACCCAACAACCATGATCCTCCCGCCGCCGGCGTTTGCGCGCGGGTCCGCGTCCCGCTCCTCGCGGCCGCGCTGATCCTCTGCTTCCTTGCGCCGGCTGCGAGCGCTCAGCGTCTCGCCAACCAGCGCTATGACGTTCGGGACGGCCTCGCCCACGACCGCGTGACGTCGATCTATCAGGATCCCCACGGCTACTTGTGGTTCGGCACCTGGGAGGGCTTGAGCCGCTTCGACGGCTACGAGTTCCACAACACCGGCATCCGCGACGGACTGTCGCCGCCGATCGTCTTCGGCATCGACGAGGACGCGCGCGGCGACCTCTGGCTCGCGACCTGGGGCGGAGGCGTCGCGCACCTGATCGTCGACCCGGAGCGGATGCCGCGGGCGGCCGCCGGCGAGCAGCGCCGGCGCGTTCACGTGCTGGCGATCGGCCCGGAGCGCAAGGAGAACAACGTCCAGAGCCTCGTCTTCGCGCCCGACGGAAGCCTCCTCTGCCTCACGGAGGTCGGTCTCTATCGGGGACGGCCGGCGGGAATCGGCGACAGCCTCGCGTTCGAGCCGGTCCCCGTCGGGAACGAGGGCGCGCAGACAGCCCATCGCTCGGCCGACGGCACGGTCTGGCTCGGGATCGGCTCGACCCTCTGCCGCTTCGAGGGAGGTTCCATCGTCCCGGTCGAACCGCCGCAACCGCGCCAACCGCCCGGCGACGAGCGCCGGCCGGAACGGATCGTCGCGATCGACGAGGGGAAGAGCGGGGAGATCGTGGTCGCACGCGTGACGACGGTCGATCTCTACCGGCCGGGCAGCGCCGGTGCGGCCCCATCAAGCGCGGCCGGCATCCCGGGATCATGGACGCGCCTTCCCCTTCCCGAAGATCCCGACCGTCGTATCCGCGCGATCGAAGTCAACCGGGACGGCGTCGTCTGGGTCGGGACGGAGAACGGCTTGTGGCGTTGCGACGGGACCGAAAGCCGTCTTCTGACGACCGAGGACGGCCTCGCCGACGACTTCGTCCGCGCGCTCTTCGAGGACCGCGAGGGGAACCTGTGGATCGCGACGAACCAGTCGGGCGTCACGCGACTCGCCGACCCGCGGATCGTGAGCTTTCCGGTCCACGGCGCCTCGGTGCAGCCGTCGACTCCGCTGCTCGTCGAAAGCCTCGATGGGGGCATCTACGCGACGACGGAAGGCCAAGGGGTGCTGCGCGTCGAGGGCAACCGGGCCGCCGTCGTGCCGGGATCCGAAGCTCCGCTCTTTCGCTCGCTCCATCGGCGTCTCGCACAAGGGACGGACGGGGCGTGGTGGATCGGAACGGATCGCGGCCTCTACCGCGCGCCGGGGCCGGAGCTTCGCTTCGACGCGGCACGAAAGGTCCCCGCGTCGAGCGGGCTTCCCGGCGATGCGCAGATCGTCGGCGTCGCCTTCGACCGGCCGACGCGGCGTCTCGTCATCGGCGCCTCGGACGAGGTTCTCTACGACGCGATCGTCCCCGACGGCGCGCTTCCCCGCTTTCGCTCCTATCGGGCGGGCGAAGAGGCCGGGATCGAGGGCCTGCGGTTGTTCCTCGCGGCTCCCGGCGGCGACCTGTGGATCGCCGCCTTCGCGGGTCTCGCGCGCCTGCGCGACGGGCGCCTTGAGCGGATCTTTCCGCAGTCCGGCTTGCCGTCCGATCAGACGCGACCGCTCTTCCTCGACTCCCGCTCGCGTCTCTGGCTCGGGCATCGCTTCGGCGGCGTGTCGGTCACCGACGACCCGCAAGCCGGCCATCCCGTCTTCCGCAACTACTCGGAAGAGGATGGACTGTCGAGCGCCACGGTATGGGCGATCGCGGAGGACGACAGCGGGCGGATCTACCTGGGGACCAGCCGCGGCCTCGACCGTCTCGATCCCGACACGGGGACCGTGCAGCACTACGGGGTCTCCGACGGACTCGCCGGCGACTCGGTCAACGACGCCCTTCGCGATCGCGAGGGCCGTATCTGGCTCGGGACCTCGGGCGGGATCTCGCGCTTCGATCCGTCCCTGCCGGAGCCTGCTCCGTTGCCCCCGCCGATCTACCTGAGCAGCGTGCAAGCGGGGGGCGAGGACCTCTTCCTTCCCGACCACGGATTGGTGGCGCTCGAGGGAATCCGGATCGGCCCTCGCCCGGCGAATCTCGAGGTGTCGTTCGTCGGCCTGAGCTTCCGCGGAGAGCGGACGCTCCGCTATTCCTACCGCCTCGAAGGCGACCCGATGTCGGAGGAGTGGTCGGCGCCGACCGCGCAGCGCACGGTCCTGTTCTCACGGTTGATGCCCGGCCGGTACCGCTTCGAGGTGCGGGCGATCACGCGGCAGGGAATCGAGAGCCCTCTCCCGGCGCGCGTCGAACTGGAAGTGCTGCCACCGCTGTGGCGCCAGGCGTGGTTTCTCGGCCTTCTCGTGGCCGCGGGACTGGCGGCCGTCTACGGATGGCACCGGGTACGGATCCGGCAGGCGGTCGCGATGGAGCGAATCCGGCGCCAGATCGCGACCGATCTCCACGACGACATCGGCTCCGGACTCTCGGAGATCGCGGTGCTGAGCGAGGTGGCGAAACGCGACGCGACGCCCGAAGGGTTGCCGCTCCTCGACCAGACGGCCGGCCTCGCGCGATCGATGCGCGAATCGATGGCCGACATCGTCTGGTCGGTCGATCCGCGTCGCGACTCGCTCGTCGATCTCGTCCGGCGGATGCGGCAGGCGGCATCGAACCTGCTCGAGGTGAACGGAGTGGCCGTCGAGTTCCTCGCGCCGGCCGCCGAGGCGATCGAGTCGGTGCCGATGGCCCCGGACCGGCGGCGCCACCTCCTGCTCCTATATAAGGAGGCGCTGGCGAACATCGCACGGCACGCGGGCGCTTCGCGCGTCGCGATCCGGATCTCGACCGGCGACGGCTCCCGGCTCATGCTCGAGATCGAGGACGACGGCCGCGGCTTCGATCCCGCCGCGGGGCACGACGGCCACGGATTGGCGAGCATGCGGCAGCGAGCGGAGGAGATGGCGGCTCTCCTCGCGATCGATTCCAGGCCGGGGGGCGGAAGCCGCATCCGCTTCGAGTCGCCGCTGCCGGGGCGAGGCGTCTCGCGCCTCGCGGGGCGGCTACATCGCATGCGCTTGCGGCCGCGTCTCACGCTTCCCGTCCTCCGATCGCGGATTCCCGATCGGCTCGCGAGCGGCCCGCCGCGAGAGCGGCCGTCGCGGTTCGCGCCGCTCGCCCGGAGAGCGTTCCGCTTGCCGTTGCGCGTGCGGCCACCGCTTTCGTCCCTGCATGATCATGCGGCTCGCGACGACGACCGGGATCGAAGCAAGATGGCTCCGGATCGACAAGGGAGGTGAGATTGCCGCGGACGCCAAGGACCTCGAAAGAGCCGTCGCTCGAGCGGGGCGCCCGCGCCCGCGCGCACCGGCGGGAGGGCCCGGCAGCGGAAGTGCTGCGGGTCGCGATCGTCGAGGATCAGAAGATCCTGCGCGAGGGTCTCGCCTCTCTGATCGCCGGGACGGCCGGCTACGCCGTCGTCGGCTCCTACGGCTCCGTGGAAGAGGCGCGTGAGAAGCTCCGAGACGCGGCCCCCGACGTGCTCCTCCTCGACATCGGGTTGCCCGGGCTCTCGGGGATCGAAGGCGCGCGCCTCTTCCGCGATCTCCTGCCCGATCTCGAGATCCTGATGCTGACGGTGTACGCGGACAACGACCGCATCTTCGAGGCGATCTGTGCGGGAGCGTCCGGCTATCTGCTGAAGGACACGCCGCCGGCGCGGTTGCTGGAAGCGATCGGCGAGGCGTGCGACGGCGGGGCCCCGATGTCCCCGGAAGTCGCGCGCAAGGTGGTGACGATGTTCCACCGGGTCGCGCCGCCGCGGCAGGAGGAGACCCGCCTATCGCCTCGCGAAACCGACGTGCTGCGCCTGCTCGCCGACGGCCACAGTTACAAGACCGCCGCGGTCCAGCTCTCGCTGAGCCAGGACACGATCCGCTTCCACGTGCGCGCGATCTACGAGAAGCTGCACGTCCACTCGAAGTCGGAGGCGGTGCTCAAGGCGTTCCGCAGCGGGATCCTGAAGTAGCGATTCGCTCGGCGCCGGCGGGGCGGCGACTCGCGAATTCGTCTCGGCGCCGGCCGACCCGGGCGCGCGATCAGGGATAGACGAGGCCGATCGTGACGTCGGCCACGTTGGTGCCGGTCGGCCCGGTCACGATCTGTGTCCCCAGGGCCGCGAAGAAGCCGCCGGAGTCGTTGCGGGCGAGGGACTCCTCGGGATCGAGGCCGACCTCGCGGGCTCGCGCCACCGTTTCGCCGGTTGCGTAGGCGCCCGCCGCCCCGCTCGTCCCGTCGACGCCGTCGGTCGCAAAGGAGGCGACTCCGCAGGCCGGCAGCCCATCGAGGGCGAGCGCCGCGGCGAGCGCGATCTCATGATTGCGCCCGCCTCGTCCGTCCCCATGGACCGTGACCGTCGTCTCTCCTCCCCATAGCAGACAGAGGGGGCGGCCCGTCGATGCGTAGCGGATCGATTCGGCGACCCTGCGTCCCGCCTGCCTCGCCTCGCCATCCAGCGCGGCCACGAAGCGGGCGGTGAACGCATGGCGCTGCGCGCATGCCTGGACCGCCCGCAGCGCGGTGCGGTTCGAGGCAACGACGCGGTGGGTGCAGCGGGGGATCGGCCTCGGATCCGGAGGAATCCCCGCGCCGAGCACCGAGGCGATCCGGGGGAAGCGCGAGAGGAGGCCGAATCTCTCGAGCACCGCGAGCGCTTCGCGATCCCCGGTCGTCGAGGGGATCATCGGTCCCGACGCGATCGTCTCGAGTCCATCGCCCGCGACATCGGAAAGGACGAGGACGACCTTGCGGGTCGCTGCGGCGACCATCCGGCCGAGCCGGCCGCCCTTGATCTTCGAGAGCGCGCGCCGCACCGCGTTCAGCTGCTCGATGTCGGCGCCGGCGCGCAACAGGGCGTCGTTCACGCCGCGCAGGTCGTCGAGCGAGATGCCCTCGCGCGGCATCGCGAGAAGCGAAGAGCCGCCGCCGGAGAGCAGCACGAGCAGGGTCTCGTCGGGAAGGACCCGCGTGGCCAGAGCCACGGCCTCGCGCGCCGCCTCGACGCTCCCCTGATCAGGAAGTGGATGGCTCGCGGCGATCGTGCGAACCGATGCAGGCCAGCCATCCGCCGCTTCGAGACCGCGCGGATGGACGATCACCGCGTCGACGATGCGGCGATCGAGGATCGAGCGGGCGCCGCGAGCCATCGACAGGGCCGCTTTGCCCACGGAGAGCAGCCGGACGGGTGAGTCGGGCGCCATTCCGGGTGCGGGCGGTGGGCCGGCGGAGTCCCACAACGGAGCGTCGAGCAGCGCACGCGCCACGGCCGCTTCCGGGTCGGCCGCCTGCAGAGCGGCTTCGACGAAGGCGTCGATGTGTTCGCGCATCTTCTCCGGAGTCGGTCGGTTCATGTCTGGCCGGATCTCCTCCCTCTCGATTACCTCCCCATCGTAGCGGGCAGGCGCGGAGGACGGGGCGTGCAGAGCCGACATGTGTGGTGAAAACAAATCCGGGCCGGCATCGAGGCAGGCCCGGACGTTCGATCGCCGATCCTCGCGGCTGCTGCGCGGCGCGTTCTGCGTCGCGTCAGGCCGTCACGGCAGGAATCCGGAGATCCGCGGCAAGGAGATCGCGCAGCAGCAGTCGAATGCCCGCCGTCTCCGCCGGATCGAGATCCCCCTGCACCGAGATCGCCAGATCGGTGCTCGCGGTGGCGGCGCTGATTGCCTCGCCCCCACCCGACGCATCGCGGTACGTCACGCTGGCGAACTCGGTCCTCCGTTGCCCGCTGAGCGTTACGCGATCCCCGTCGGCGGTGGTCAGCGTCGCCTCGAACGCCGTGGTCCGTGTCGTCGAGGCCGACTGGAGCAGCGGCGAGCGATCCGGTGCGAACGGCGGCGGCAATGCCTTCTTGCCAAGAAGACCGGGAGGGAGCGGGCGGCCCGGGAATGGGCGGCCCTGAGCCGCGCGGTGGGCGGTGCCGAGCGTGGCCGCGGCTCGATCCTCCGAGGACGGCGCGAGCTGGAGCGTGGGGACGTTCCAGGGAGTCGGCGCGCCAGCCATGCAAACGGCCTCGATCATGTGAGTTCCCCCTTTCTGCGGATCGCTTCTCTGTCCTGAGAAGCCGCTTAGAGTGTCGGCCGGGAGAGGCGGAACTTGAGGCGGCGATGGCGAAGGAACGACCGGCGGGCCTGGCGCTCCCGCGCTTCCTGTGGGCGGAGAGACACGAAAAGTGGAAACGGGCGCTTCAACGGAAGGAACCTTTGCCTCCGTCTTTGCGTAAGACTGCGGGCGCTCGGAAGACGGAGATCTCGGGACCGACCGTGGGCGCCCCGGTTCCGATCGAGACAGGCAGGCAGGCATCGCGATTCCCCGGAAGAACAAGTCGACTCGAGGCGCGATCGCGCCCGGTGGTCTCGATCTTCGATCGGAGGAAGCATGAGTCCTCGCAGGATCCGTCTGGCGATGCTGTCGGTCTTCGCCATCGTCTTCCTCTTCTCCGCACTCTTTCTCTTCCGGGACTACACCAAGGTCCGGACGCTCACGGGGACCTCCGACATCTGGAGCGTCGTCCGCTTCGCGCCAGGCGGGCTCGCCGTGCTGCAGAGCGTCGAGCCATCCGACTTCGCCGGCCCTTTCCTTCCGCAGGACGGTGACACGCTCCTGACGATCGGCGGGCAGCGAGCGACCGCCGACACCTACTTCGCCTTCTTCAACAACCGCACGGCTCCCGGCGCCGTGTTCCCCGCCACGTTCCGCCATGGGGACCGAATCCTTGAGACGACGCTCATCGCGCGCCTCGTGCCAGCGGGTCTACGCCTCCAGGTCGTCACCCTCTACCTGCTGCGCATCCTCCTGATCGTTGGCCTGCTGGGCGTCGGCGTCTGGGCTTGCGTGCATCGAGGAACGTCGGCCGCGGTTCGGTCGCTCGCGCTCTACTGCGCGACCACGGCAGTCCTCCTCCAGGTTTATCAGCCGATCCTCCCGGCCGCCTACGCGTCGTTCCGACTGCCGTGGCAGCCGGTGCTGGTCGCGCTGTTCGGCAGCTTCGCGCTCCTCTCCCCCGCGTTCTGGCTGAAGCTCCAGCTGCTCTTTCCGACCACGAATCGCCTCTATGAGCGCCACCGGTGGATCGCCAACGCCGTCCTCTTCCTGCCGGCCGCGAGCATCGCTCTGCTGGCGCTGCTCCGTCGGCCGGAGGCCGGGACGGCGCGGCTCCTCTACGACCTGGGCTTCCTGTCGGCGGGATTCATCCTGCTCCTGATCCACTACCGGCGGGCCGCTTCCCCGCTGCTGCGGCGGCAGACGCGCCTGGTGCTTTGGGGATCGGGACCGGCGACGGTCCTCTCCGTATCGTTCGCCGCCCTGTGGCTCCTCTCGCCCGAGGCGCTCTCGGGGCTCTCGACCGTCGCCGGCCTCTATCCCGTCACGTTGCAGTTCCTGCTGATCCTGGTGATCCCGATCTCCTTCGCGATCGCCTTCGGCCGCTACGGGCTTCTCGAGGTCGAAGGGAAGGTGAAGCGCGGGACGCGCTTCGCGCTCTCCAACGCGCTGCTGCTCGTCCTCTTCGTCGGCGTGCTGTACGGGTTCGCGAAGTTCCTGCTCGCTTCGCTTCGGATCGACACGCAGGCGCCGACCCTCGTCCTCGGGATCGTGCTCGCCCTGGCATTCGCGCCCTCGCGGCGGCGGCTGCACGAGGCGCTCGAGAGCCGGATCTATCCGGAGCGCCGGCGCCTGCGGCGGCTGGTGCGCGGATTCCTGCGCTCGGCGGAGCGGACGACCGACGCGCGCGCCTTCTGGCGGGAACTCTCGCGCAAGCTTGCGGCCCGGCTGGGCACCGCGGCGGTCTATCCCGTCCTCCGCAATCCGGCAGTCGCCCCGCGCGGCAACGGCCATCCGGCTCCGCCGCCGACCCTGTTCGCCGAGATCGAGGCGGGACTGCGAGCGGCCGAATCTCCGCTGGTCGTCGACGAGCTGTTCGAGAGCGGGCGCCTGCAGCTCCCCGAGGCGAGCGCCGCCTGGCTGGCGGCGCAGGAGATCACGGCGATCCTGCCGCTGCGGACGTCGTCGGGCACGACCGGCTACCTCCTGCTCTCCCGCAAGCAGGACGGCGAGGACTACACGGCGGACGAGCTGGCGTTGTTGCGGCCGCTGGCGCGCCAGATCGCGCTGGCGGGCGAGAACCTGCAGCTGCTCGAGGACCGGCTCGCGAAGGAGAAGCTCGAGGAGCAGCTCGGGATCGCGCGCGGGATCCAGGAAGGGCTGATGCCGGGAGATCTGCCGCGCGTCGAGGGGCTCGAGATCGCTTCGCGGATCCGCTTCTGCCTCGACGTCGCGGGCGACTACTACGATGTGATGCCGCTCCCCGACGGCCGCACGCTCTTCGCGATCGCGGACGTCGTCGGCAAGGGAGTCGGCGCCGCGCTCCTCATGGCGAACCTGCAGGCGTCGCTTCGCGTGTTGCGGACCGTCGACCTTCCTCTGTCCGATCTGGTCTCCAAGGTGAACGATCTTATCTACGCGAATACGCCCAGCGACATGTTCATCACGCTGTTCGTCGCGGTGTACGATCCGGGCGCCCGCCGGCTGACGTACGTGAACGCCGGGCACAACCCGCCATTCCTGATCCGGAGCGACGGATGCCGCCATCGCCTCGAGACCGGCGGCCTCGTTCTCGGCATCTGCGACGGGCCGGAGGCCTGCAAATACGAGGAAGCTTCCATCGACCTGGACGACGAGGATCTGCTGCTCCTCTATACCGATGGGGTGAGCGAGGCGATGGACCGCCACCAGCAGGAGTTCGGAGAGGAGAGGATGGTGGAGACATTCCTGCAGTCGCAGCGCCGCCGCCTGTCGGGCGGGCCCTTCGATCCTCCGCTTTCGAGCGGCGGGGACAGCAGCGGGGACGGCGGCGGCCGGTGCGAGGAGCCTCGGCTGGCGGACTCTCTCGCGCGGCTGGAAGAGGAGGTCGTCCGCTTCACTGGCACCGATCGATTGCAGGACGATGCAACGCTTCTGGCGGTGCGGGTCGCGCGCGCCGGCGAGCCGCGCGGCGCGGAGTCGGGAGCGGTCGAGGGGGAGCTACGCGCGGCCGAGGTGCGAGCCGCCGAACGAATTCCCTCTGGCCCCTCCGCCGCGCCACCCGCTCGCAACGTTCCGGTCCCCTTGATGGCGTTCGGCCGCCTGCTCGACCCGCGCACGGCGAGCGGCCTTCACGGCGGCCGCCCGCCGGTCGCTGGCAACTAGCCGGACTCGACCATTCGACTACCGATAGAGCGACTTCAGCCGCCCCCAGGAGACGGAACGGGTCGGCGAAGGAGCGCAGGGATTGGGATCGCAGTCCGTTCCCGGTCCCTGGAAGATCCCCTCCATCGCTTCACACGTGAGCGGGCTCAGCACGGTGCAGACGGTCTCGATGCAGCAAGCGCCCGCAGGGCACTCGCCGCACAGGGTTCCTCCGCCCAGGAAGTTCCCTCCCTCGGAATCGCAGGTCTCCTCCAAGGACATCCAGCAGTCTCCGTCATCGAAACAACAGGCGCCGACCAGGACCGGGCAGGGATTGGGATCGCAGTCGGTCCCTTCACCCATCCAGTCCCATCCGAATGCCTCGCAGACGTACTCGGTTTCCAGTGAGCATTGTCCGGTCACACCGCAGCAGGCGCCGATCGCGGGCTGCGGGCATTCGACGTGCTCGCAGTCGCTCGGGTAGCCCATCCACAGCCCGTCGAGGTCCGCGCAGAGGCTGGCGGTCAGGAATCGGCAGACTCCGGAGATCGGAATGCAGCAGGCAGCTTCGCAACTGCTCGCGGGATCGCACTCCGTGGCCGGTCCCTGCGGGAAGCCTTCGATGCCGAGGCAGTCCTGCCGGAGGAGCATCATGCAGCTGCCATCCGTCAGACAGCATGCCTGCGGCACCGGGACCGGGCAATCGTTCTCGCCGGCGTCCGAGTACCAGCAGATGCGACCAAAACGGGTCACGAGATCCTCGAGCGGAGGGACGCTGTCATCGGCGAACTTCGCGCTGCCGAAGCGAGGGTCGGGACCGGTCGCCAGGTACGAGCTCGCATCCACCCCGTGGACCGCGAACCAATAGAACGGGAAGAGCGTGCTGTAGACGGCTTGAACGTATCCGACCAGGTCCCCGCCAGGCTGATCGGGGAATCCATTCTGCGGCAGCTCGAGCGGGGACGGACCGCAAGGCCCCCAGGCGACGAACGAGCCCTGCCCCTGCGGAAGGTCGTGCTGGATTCCGAATTGCATCGCCGTGACGCCCGGCTCCTCGTCCTCGTGGAAAGCGGCAAGCAACCAGACGACCGCGGCCGCCTCGGGGGCAACGTCGATGCGGGTGCCGGCGGTCTCGCAAGAGACCGGGGCGTGCTGCTCGTAGAGCGTGCCGCAGACGTCGTGACCGACCGAGTACGCCAAGGCCGGATCGGCATGGACGATCATGGCGCCGTTGCCGTTCTTGCCGGCGTCCGCATCGGCGGCCAGCAGAACGAACGCCAGAAGGAATCCGAGGGCGAGTACGGAGAGACGAGCGGTGGGCGCGAGGGCAGCGGCGGGCCGGGGCATGCGGCCTCCCTTCATCGGTTGTCTCGACAACAATCGCAATCCCATGTAGAGATCGAGCGCATGAAAAAGTATACGCGAGCCGTCCGGGCGTTTCCACCACACGGGATGCCGATCGTCTCGCGGATCGAGCCTCAGGAGTCGCGGCGCGCGTTAGAATGTGAGCCGTTGGTCGGGGTGCCCCGGGAGGGGCGCCGGCGAGAGGAGTCATGATGGGATTCGTGCCAATCGTCCCCATGGGAGCAGGGAAGGCGAGCGAGCTCGCGCAGCGCATCACGGCGCTGATCGAGGAGTATCGCCGGGAGCATCCGGATGTCTCGGGACTCGAGGTGCGCCGCGCGTTGCGGACCGCGGAGCGGCAGACGCGCGCGCGTGTCGATCCCCGCATCGCGGTGGCTTCCGTCGTGATCGTCGCGGCGCTCGGAATCGTCGCGTTTCTCTGGACCGGCGGTTCCGGAGATCACGCGCGCGTCGAGCCGCAGATCCTGCTCGTCGTGGCCGCCGCGCTCATCGCGCTGGTCGCGGCGTTCGCTCGGTACTTCGGCACGCGGTAAGCGAGGCTCCGCCTACCGGAGCTTCAGCAGCCGCACGAATCCGCGCGTGCCGCCCGATCCATCCGGGTAGGCGAAGTAGATTCCGGGAGCCGCTGCGTGCCCCGCATCGTTCCTGCCGTCCCAGACAGGCCGAGACCCGCGCAGCGCGCGCACGCGCCGTCCCTGCGCGTCGAGCACGGTCCACCCGCCGGTCGCGCCGGTGCCGTTCCCGATCCCGATTCCGGTTTCGCCCCCGCTCCCGTTCTCGCCCCGGCCCGCTGGCATCAGCCGCACCTGATCGACGAACGGATTGGGAGCGGCAACCCAGGCGGCCGGGCGACCGGACCCTCCCAGGTCCCGGCCCTCCTCGTTCCCTTCCGGATTACGGACGACGAAGCGCCCGGTATGCACGAGGTCCTTCTGCAGGCGCCGCCACTCGAACGGCTCGCGATCGGCGATGATCGGTTGCGAGAGGTCGAACTTGTACAGCCGCCTGGTCAAGTCGCCGATCAGGATCTCCGCAAGACCGTCCCGATCGAAGTCGTCGATCACCGGCATGCCGTAGGCGAGCCCCTCGAGCGAGATCGGAAAGCCGGGGAGTGCGGCTCCTCCGTTGGGTCCGAAAGCCCAGATCTCCGCCTGGTCTGGATTCGCGACGCGCCGCTCCTTGACTGCGATCACCTCCGGCCGTCCGTCTCCCGTCAGGTCGGCGAGAACGGGCGAGAGCCAGCCGAATGTGTAACCGCCTCCTCCGGCGGCCTGCGCGACCGGCCAACCGCTGACCATCGACCCATCATGGTGCAACGCGTAGAGGCGAAGGTCGCCGGCGCTGGTGCGGTGTCCGATCACGATCTCTAGGTCGCCGTCGCCGTCCAAGTCGCCAAGCGCGGGAGAGGCCCGGAAGCCGAACGGGATCACCCGCGGCCATCCGGGAAAGAAGGTCCCGTCCCCCTGGATCACGAAGAGGCGGTCGTCGTCGCTGCCGATCACCACCTCGTCGCGCCCGTCGCCGTCCAGGTCGGCAGTCGCCGGCGACGACAGGCACCAGCCAGGGTAGGTGTTCATGATGTTGACGTCGACCGGCCAGCCGGCGACGGTCGAACCGTCGCGATGGAAGGCCCGGCAGTATCCGTCGTAATCCCCAGCCACGATCTCCATCTCCCCGTCGCCGTCGAGGTCTGCGATCGCAGGGCAGGACCACACGTCGATCGCGCCGCCCGGCGCGTTCGTGATCGGGCGCGGCCACCCGGGGAGCATCTGCCCGGTGCGCGACCAGACGCCGATCGAGCCCGGGTTGTAGCGGCAGAGAATCTCGAGCTGATGGTCGCCGTCGAGATCGGCGACGGTCGGGGTATCGGCGCTGTAGCTTCCCATCGAGATCGGAAAGCCCGGTTTCTCGATTCCGGTCGCGCTCAGCGCATGCAACTTCCCGTCGAAGCTCACCTGGAGGATCTCGATCGACCCGTCCCCTTCGAGGTCGACGACCGCGGCGGAACCGGAGACCCAGTTCTGTCCGTCGGGAATCTGCGAGGCGGGGCCGAGCGAGCGCGGCCAGCCGGCCGTCGGCGAATCGTCCGGGCCGAGGACGTTCAGCATGTCGTCCGCCGTCAGCACGATCACCTCCGGGATCCCGTCGCCATGGATGTCGGCGACCATCGGGCTCGAATGGATCTCGTCGGCGAACACGTGGGGCCAGGCGCCGGCCGCCGGCACGAGGGCGAGGCCGAGGCCGAGGGCGAGGCCAAGAGTTGCGGCGGCGGCGATGGCGCGAGCGGAAGCGGAGCGCGTGACGAGGACGACGGCGCGGCGGCAGGAAGCGGCGGAGCGCGGCATGGGAACCTCCTTGCGACTCCTCAGAGGATGACCCGACTCCAGGCGAAGGATCGATCCGGCGCGGATCATTGTAGACGGCGGCGGCCGCGCGACAAAGCGCGGCGCGCCGACACCGCGGCGTCCTCACGCGGCGTCCCCACAGCGCGGCGTCCTAGGTCCTTCCCTCATCCATCCCCGGACGATCGGCCGTATGTCCCCCTGCCCCGGCGTGCCGTGCTTGCGCCGCGGCCGCGGCCGCGGGGACGGAACGCGGGGACGGACGGTGGCGGGAGAGCGCGCGGGGCGCTACGATCCTTTTTCCTTTCTTCGCGCTTCGATTCGAGGCAGGCGGAGCGCAAACCGTCCGACAAAGGAGGCTCGTCCGTGGCTCAGCCGTTCATCTTCACCATGAAGGGGGTCGGGAAGGTGCACCCTCCCGACAAGGTCGTCCTTCGCGACATCTGGCTCTCGTTCTACTTCGGGGCGAAGATCGGCGTCCTCGGGGCGAACGGGGCGGGCAAGACGTCGCTGCTGAAGATCATGGCGGGCGAGGACACCGAGCATCTCGGGGAGGCCACCGCGGCGCCGGGCATCCGGATCGGATATCTGACGCAGGAGCCGGTCCTCGATCCGAAGAAGAACGTGAAGGAGAACATCGAGGAGGGGGTCGCCGAGATGCGCGATCTCCTGCGCCGCTTCGAGGAGATCAGCGCGCGCTTTTCCGAGCCGCTCGACGGCGACGCGATGGAGGCCCTTCTCGCCGAGCAGGCGGACGTGCAGGAGAAGATCGAGCACGGCGGCGGATGGGAGCTGGATCGCAAGATCGAGATCGCGATGGACGCGCTGCGGTGCCCGCCGGGTGACGCCGACGTGACAACGCTCTCGGGGGGCGAGCGGCGGCGCGTCGCGCTGTGCCGCGTGCTGCTGCAGGAGCCCGACATGTTGCTCCTGGACGAGCCGACGAACCACCTCGACGCCGAATCGGTCGCCTGGCTGGAACAGCACTTGAAGCAGTTCCCCGGCACGATCGTCGCCGTCACGCACGACCGTTACTTCCTCGACAACGTGGCCGGCTGGATCCTCGAGCTGGATCGCGGACATGGAATTCCCTGGGAAGGCAACTACTCCTCCTGGCTCGAGCAAAAGGAGGAACGGCTGCGGCACGAGCAGAAGGCGGAATCGAAGCGGATGCGCACGCTCGCGCGCGAGCTGGAGTGGGTGCGGATGAGCCCGCGCGCCCGCCACGCGAAGGGCAAGGCGCGGCTCACGGCGTACGAAGAGCTGCTCAAGCAGGACGTCGAAAAGCAGCAGGAGACGGCGGAGATCGTGATCCCGCCGGGTCCGCGCCTCGGCGACATCGTCGTGGTCGCTCGCGAGGTGAAGAAGGGATTCGGCGACCGCCTGCTGATCGACGGGATGAGCTTCTCGCTTCCGAAGGGAGGGATCGTTGGCGTCATCGGTCCCAACGGGGCCGGCAAGACGACGCTCTTCCGGATGATCGTCGGCGAGGAGAAGCCCGATGCGGGCGAGTTGGCCATCGGCGAGACGGTTGCCATTTCCTACGTCGACCAGTCGCGCGAGGCGCTCGCGCCGGCGAAGTCGATCTGGGAGGAGATCTCCGACGGGCGGGACACTGTCCTGCTCGGCAAGCGCGAGGTGAACTCGCGCGCGTACTGCTCCTGGTTCGGATTCAAGGGGCCGGACCAGCAGAAGCGGGTGGGCAGCCTCTCGGGCGGCGAGCGCAATCGCGTCCACCTCGCCAAGCTCCTGAAGTCCGGCGGGAACCTGCTCCTCCTCGACGAGCCGACCAACGACCTGGACGTCGACACCCTGCGGGCGCTCGAGGACGCGCTCGTCTCCTTCGGCGGCTGCGCGGTCGTCATCAGCCATGACCGCTGGTTCCTCGACCGCGTCGCGACCCACATCCTCGCCTTCGAGGACGAGGGGCGGGTCCAGTGGTTCGAGGGGAACTTCCAGGAGTACGAGGAGGACAAGAAGCGCCGGCTGGGACCGGAGGCGCTCATCCCGCATCGCATCAAGTACCGCAAGCTGGTGCGCGAGTAGGGAGAAGGCGGGCGCACTCGGCCTCTTGCCTGACGCCGCCGCATCGTCGACGATCGAGCGCGACCTGCGCCGGGCGTCGCCGCTCAAGGTGCGCCGCCTCTCGGCGCGGAGGGAGGGTATGGGCATGGCCGGTGTCCTCGTGATCGTAGCCCTGGTCGTCCTGCTCGCGGTTATCGCGATCGGCATCTACAACTCCCTGGTCGGCCTGCGGCAACGCGTGAAGAACGCCTGGTCGCAGATCGACGTGCAGCTGAAGCGCCGCTACGACTTGATCCCCAACCTCGTCGAGACGGTGAAGGGGTACGCGGCGCACGAGAAGGAGACCTTCGAGCGGGTCGTGCAGGCCCGAAACGCGGCGGTTGCGGCGAGCGGCGTCGCGCAGCAGGCGCAGGCGGAGAATCAGCTCACGGCGGCGCTGCGCCAGCTCTTCGCCCTCGCCGAGGCGTACCCCGATCTGAAGGCGAACCAGAACTTCCTCGCCCTGCAGGAAGAGCTGGCCAGCACGGAGAATCGGATCTCCTTCGCCCGCCAGCACTACAACGATTCCGTGGCGGAGTACAACACGAGGCGGCTCAGCTTCCCGGCGAATCTGTTCGCCGCCTCGCTCGGCTTCGGTCCCGAGGAGTACTTCGAGATCGAAGCTCCGGCCGAGCGGGTGGCTCCTCAGGTGAAGTTCTAAGCGCGCGAAGCGCGAAAGGGCGGGAGAGCCTCCGGGCGGCGCGAAGCGGATGCCGACCTTTCAAGATCTGATCGCCGAGAACCGGCGCAACTCGATCCTGCTCGTCCTCGGCTTCGTCGTCCTCGTCGCGCTGACCGTCTACGTCTTCGCGGTCGCCCTGATCGGCGACAGCCCACGCGACGGCCTCGTGCCCGCGGTCATCGCGCTCGTCGTGGCCGGATTCCTCGCCCTCTGGAGCCTGTATGGCGGCGCCGGCGCAATCCTCGGGATGAGCGGGGCGCGCGAGATCCGGAAAGAGGACGATCCGCAGCTCTGGAACGTCGTCGAGGAGCTCTCGATCGCGGGCGGAGTCCCCATGCCGCGCATCTACAGGATCGAAGATACGGCGTTGAACGCCTTCGCGACCGGGCGCGACCCGGCACACGCCGCCGTGGCCATCACGACGGGGCTGCGCGAGAAGCTCGACCGCAACGAGCTGCAAGGCGTGCTCGCGCACGAGCTGTCGCACGTCAGGAACTTCGACATCCGCTTCGCGATGCTTCTCGCCGTGCTGGTCGGCTTCCTCGTGCTGCTCGCCGACGTCTTCCGCCGCTGGGTCTTCTGGGGAGGAGCGGGAGGATCGCGCCGCCGCCGCTCCTCGTCGGATCGGGGAGGAGGCGCGGGCACGGCGATCTTCCTGATCTTCGCGGTCGTGCTGTCGATCATCGCCCCGATCCTGGCGAAGTTGATCCAGCTCGCGGCGAACCGTCAGCGCGAGTACCTGGCGGACGCGTCCGCGGTCGAGCTCACCCGCTACCCGGACGGGCTCGCCAGCGCGCTCGAGAAGCTTGGCAACGACAAGGAGGTGCTCGAGGTCGCCAACCGTGCGACGCAGCATCTCTACATCGTCAACCCGTTCCGTCCTTTCGAAGATCGCGCCCGTGGGCTCTTCTCGACCCACCCGCCGCTCGAGGAGCGGATCCGTCGGCTGCGCGCGCTCGATCGCAGCGGCCCGCCGTCGGGAACGAGTCGCACGCGGACGACGACGGAAGGTTAGGGAAACCGGCATGTAACCGCGCTTGTGCGTTCTCGGGTTCGGCGTTAGGCTTCCGGCGGTCGCGCGTCCGGGAATCGACCGAGAAGAAGGTCAGAGGGAGCGGGCATCCGATGGGGATCGATCGGTTCATCCACAAGCTGCTGCCGCGTGAGGATCGATTCCTCAGCCTCTTCGTCCAGGACGTCGAAAACATTCGGGTCGCCTCGGAAGCGCTCTGCACGCTCGTCGACACGCCGAGCGCCGAGGAGCGCAACCGTCTGATCCAGCAGATCGAGGAACACGAGCACAAGGGCGACGAACTGACGCACCGCATCTTCCGGCAGCTCGGCAAGTCGTTCATCACACCGCTCGACCGCGAAGACATCGCCGGGCTCGCCGCCTCTCTCGACGACGTGATGGATCATGTCGACCGCGCGGCGACGAGCATCAGCCTGTACCGTCTCGTCGATTTCGACGACACGGTACGGGATCTGAGTCGGATCATCGCCCGGCAGGCGGTCGAGCTGAACCGCGCGATCCCGCTGCTGCACGATCTGCGGCAGGCGGACGTCATCCGCGAGTCGTCGGTGCGCGTGAACGCATACGAGAACCAGGCGGACGACATCTTCCACCGAGCCTTGGCGAGGCTGTTCCAGGAGGAAAAGGACCCGATCGAGCTGATCAAGCGCCGCGAGCTGCTCGCTGTGCTCGAGGCTGCCACCGACCAGTGCGAGAACGTGGCGGTCCTGATCGAGAACGTCCTGGTGAAGTACTCCTGAGATGGTCGCTTTCGTCGTCGTCGTCGTCGCTGTCGCGCTGATCTTCGACTATCTGAACGGCTTCCACGACGCGGCCAACTCGATCGCCACGATCGTCTCGACCCGCGTCCTCACGCCTGGCAAGGCGGTCGTCTGGGCCGCCTTCTTCAACTTCGTCGCGGTGTTCGTCTTCGGGGAGCACGTCGCGAAGACGATGGGGAAAGGGCTCGTCGATCTCAACGCAGTCACTCCCCATGTGATCCTGGCCGGCCTGCTCGGGGCCATCGTATGGGACCTGATCACGTGGTACCTCGGTTTGCCGACGAGCAGCTCGCACGCGCTGATCGGCGGGTACGCGGGCGCCGCGGCGACCTACGCGGGCTTTGACTCGATCCTCTGGAGCGGCTGGACGCGCACGGTGTCGTTCATCGTGATCGCTCCGATGATCGGATTCATCCTCGGGTTCTTCATCATGGTGCTCATGACCTGGATCCTCCGTCGATCCTCCC
Organism: Candidatus Eiseniibacteriota bacterium; assembly: GCA_041946735.1. Classification (GTDB taxonomy): domain Bacteria; phylum Eisenbacteria; class RBG-16-71-46; order CAIMUX01; family VGJL01; genus JBHGAY01. The sequence continues at coordinate 88,359 of JBHGAY010000015.1, read as the reverse complement.
CGTCCCGCGTCGACAAGACGTTCCGCAAGCTGCAGCTCGTTTCTGCAGCCCTCTATAGCCTTGGGCACGGCACGAACGACGCGCAGAAGACGATGGGGATCATCGCAGGGCTGCTGTTCGCCTCCGGGATGATCGGGACCTTCCACATCCCGTTCTGGGTGGTGCTTTCCTGCGGAGCCGCCATCGCTTTCGGAACGATGTCGGGTGGCTGGCGCATCGTGAAGACGATGGGGATGCGGATCACGCACCTGCGGCCGGTCGATGGGTTCGCCGCGGAGACGGCGGGGGCGGCGACGATCCTCAGCTCCTCGCTGCTCGGGGTCCCGGTGTCGACGACGCATACGATCACCGGCGCGATCGTCGGCGTGGGGTCGATCCGGCGCGTCTCGGCCGTCCGCTGGGGAGTCGCGACACGGATCGTGTGGGCGTGGCTGCTCACGATCCCGGCGAGCGCGGCGATCGCCGCGATCGCGATGGCCCTGATGGGGCTCTTCGAGGGCCAGTAGGGACAGCCTTCGTCGGTAGGAACCGGCCTTCCTGCGCCTCGATCCCGCGCCCGTGACGCCTAGCCCCCTCCCGCCCATGTCTGCTTCGCGGCGGTCGATCTCCGCGGCGAAATGCGGCGTACGCCGGGCCGGCTCGCCTCGACGCGGGCAAGAGCCCTTGCCCGGCCGGCGGGTAAGGTACGATACTCCACAGTTGCGTCAACGACACACCGTTCGGTGATGGGGGAAGCAGTCATGGCAAAGTCGAAAGTAGCCGCGCTGCGGGTCCGGCCGGTCTCGATCCTCGAGGATATCGGTCGCCTCGCCGACCTCGCAGGCGTCCGGCAGGCGCTGGATCCGTCGGCGAGGACGATCCTCAAGGACAATATCTCCTGGCACTTCCCCTTCCCCGGCGCGAATACCACGCCCTGGCAGCTCGAAGGGACGATTCGCGCCCTGCGCTCGGCAGGCTTCCGCGACCAGGTCTGCGTGCAGAACAAGACGGTCGTGACGAACGCCTTCAAGGGGGAGGACCTCAACCACTATCTGCCCCTCTTCCGTGAGTACGGGATCCCGGTCCTCTACAACTTCAGGGACGAGGACATGAAGTGGGTCGTCTATCGCCCGAAGGCGAAGATGCTCGTGCTCGACGACATTTACCCCGAAGGGATCACCGTCCCGGACTATTTTTTCGGCAAGAACATCGTGCATCTGCCGACGATGAAGTGCCACATCTATACGACGACCACCGGAGCGATGAAGAACGCGTTCGGCGGTTTGTTGAACACGAAGCGGCACTACACGCACTCCTGGATCCATGAGACGCTCGTCGACCTCCTCGCGATCCAGAAGGAGATTCATAGCGGCATCTTCGCCGTGATGGACGGGACGACGGCCGGCAACGGCCCGGGCCCGCGCACGATGTTCCCCGAGGTGAAGAACTGGATGCTCGCCTCGGCCGACCAGGTCGCGATCGATGCGGTCGCGGCGAAGATGATGGGCTTCGATCCGCTCTCGATCCGCTACATCCGCCTCGCGCACGACGCCGGGCTCGGCTGCGGAGATCCGCGCGACATCGAGTTCGTGGGCGACGACGCGAGGTCCGAGTCGTGGGGCTTCCGCGTGGGCGACAACGGCGCGAGTCGCGTCGGCGACCTGCTCTGGTTCAGCCCGCTGAAGAAGTTCCAGAACTTCTTCTTCCGCACCCCGCTCGTCAACGTCTTCATCATGGGGAGCGAGGTGTATCACGACTACTACCGCTGGCCGGCCCGCGACCGCCGCTGCTTCGAGAAGTGGCTGGAGGGCACCTCCTGGGGACAGCTCTTCCAGGAATACGCGCAGAGGGGGATCGAGACGGCGGAGGTGGCGGCGGGTAGGTCGTAGCTGAGCCGACCCGCGCAACGCCGTGCCGCTGGCAGCTCCCTCCTGAACACCGATTGAGTGAGAGCGCCGTGCCGGAACGGAGCCGTGCCGGAGGGATGCCGTGCCGGAGGGCTAGCAGGGCGCGGCAAACGAAGGGCGGCGGGATCGCGCCCGAGGCCTCGCCCTCGGGACCGGCGCGCGCCTGAGAAAGACGGACCACCCGGCGCGCGCCTCGGGCTCGCTCGCGCGAAGGACCGCTCCCGCAACCAGAACGTAGTTCCCGCGCGGCGAGCACGTCCCTTGGGGCGAGGCCTCGCGGGGGCGCTCCCCGCCGCGCGTAGATCCGGAGACGCCCCCCCATATCTAATTGGGCCGCGCGCCGTCCGAGTGACGGAACGCCGAGCGGCGCGCGGTCCTCGCTCGCGCGAACGTTTGCCGTCGGGATCAGCTACACGGTGCCCGCGCGGCTCGCGCAGCGCTGGAATACTCTCCTCCAAGGACGGGGCCTTACTGACACATTCCCTTGACGCTGCTCACGCCCAATGGCGAGACAATGCGATTCCCCGTGGACCCTCCCCGCGCAGCCGGTGTAGAATCCCGCCGTCTTATCGATCTTCGCGACATCGAAGACATCCGCAATCCGGAAAGAGGGGCCCGGTCGCATGTTCCCGTCTTCCCGCGCGTGCGCGACCATTCTCGCCGCCATCGGCCTTGCATGGATCGCGGGTCCAACCGAGGCATCCGGAGCGCCCGCATCGCTGACGGGCGGATCCCAAGCGCTTCAGTTCCAGATCGCGCCGAGCTTCCAGCTCTCCCCGTTCCATGGAGCACCAGGACGTTCGTCACCGCCTTCGCCCAGTTCGTGCACTACTGCGCCCCCGTCTCGCCGACGAGCTTCTTCTTCGGCGCCGGCCCCAGGTTCGATTACCGAAGGCGGACGGAATCGGGCACCGGCGCGCCCTTCGTCGACGACGAATCCGATTTCGCCGGTCTCGAGATCCTGGCGGGTGTGGAATGGCGGCTGCTCCCCGACCCCTCGACCCACGCGGAGTGCGGGCTGGTCGCGGGATACGACTGGCATGAGCGGGAATCGGTGATTTGCGACTGCATAGAAAGGAACGACGTCTACCGTGTATCGGGCCATCGGTGGAGCGTCAGCGAGAGAAGCGCCCTCTTCGGCCTGAGCCTGTACCTCTGAGATCCGAGCCTTACCGGAAGCAGAACACGAGAAAGGAGCCCGGCCGCATGTCTCGACGTCTGATCGCCCTCATCGCCGCCTTCGCGACCTTGCTCGCCGCGGGAAGCGCCGCCGGCCAGACCGTCCCTGCGGACAACGCGAGGACGGCCCTGGCCGCCGGAGCGCAGGCGATGCAGTTCCAGGTCGCGCCCGACTTTCAGCTCCAGTCTTTCCAGGGCTCGTTGCTCTCCTACAAGCGGCATCTCTCCCCGTCGCGCGCGATCCGGCTCGGGATCGGGCTGGCGCTCAGCGACCGGGATCGCAACTCGTCCGAGGAGATCAGCGAGGCAGACACCCTTCGAGAGGTGAGGAAGGATGATCTGGAGGAGAACCTGTTTGGCCTGCATCTCATCGCCCAGTACCTCCATTACGCTTCGCCAACCCCCCGCACGGCCCTCTTCCTCGGGGCGGGACCGACCTTCGAGTACAGCCGGTCGCACCAGAAGACTGCTTGGACCAATATCGGCTATCCGGCATCGGAGGATGGCATCTCGAAAAGCTTCGAGGTCGGCCTGACCCTCTTGGCTGGCGTGGAGTGGTTCGCGACCCGCGAGCTTTCACTCCATGCGGAGTATGGACTGACCGCGGGATACCAATGGGGCAAGTCGGAGTCGACGAAGGAGATCCAGTACGCCCCGCCACGAACCAGCGTGGAGCACGGGGAATCGCACGCCTGGACGCTCGACGACAGCGGCGTCCTCTTCGGCGTCAGCCTCTACTTCTGAGGACAAAGAAGATCGGGGCCGCCTCGTCCGTCCCAACGAGGGGATGGGCGGGGAGGCCCCGCATCGTGTCGTGCGCCGATCGACGGTCGTGTTACGGGAGCTGGTCGGTCCTCATGCGGATCGGGACGCTGAGCGAGCTGGCGAGCGTGACCTGCACGTCGGTCCCCTGCTCGAGGACGATGTCCTTGCCGCGGGTCGTGACGGCCCAGATGCCGCCGGCCGCGGCGCCGCCCGCCGCGCCCTTCGCCGCGCCCTTCTTGCCGCCGAGCACACCGCCGATGATGCCGCCGCCGACGGCGCCGCCGATCACCTTCTCGAGGTCGCTGCGAACGCCCGGCTCGCCCTGAAGCTTCAGGGTCGTCGCGTCGATCGGGAAGGACCGTCCGTCGGGCGTCACGAACTCACGGAAGTCGAGGTTCATGGCCGCCCGCCCGCCGACCTTCGGGGCGCGCTGCGAGCGCGTCACGACGCCCCGCACGGTCGAGCCGGCCGGGACGAGGACGACCCCGTTCTCGGAGATCGATTCACGCGTCACCGCCGAGAAGCTGCTCCCCTCTCGGTCGTTCTCCGTCGAGAGGTTCTGCTGGAGCGAGGCTACGATGCCCGTCCCGGCTGGGACGGTGAACGTCCGGGTCGTGTACTCAGACGTCCGCTCCCCGCCGGTCGTACGATCCTCTGTGCGCGGAGCCCGCTCTCGGGGGTGGCTCGTCCGGGTACCGGAAGGCGGCGTCGCCACAGGCGGGGCCGCCTCGCCCGGGGTCGTGGACTCGTTGGCCGCCTGGCTGGGAGCCTCGAGCGTGTCGCGCGCGGCCGCTCCGTTCTCCTGATCGTTGCGGTTCTTGTTGCAGGCGCCGAGCAGCGGCACCAAGAACGCGAGAGAAAGAATCAGCATCCAAGAGGCTTTCCAAGACGCTCTCATTGTCCTTATCTCCTTTCGTCCCGTCGCCTGAGCATCGGAACGAGGATGAGCAAGGCTCATGCCTGAAACCGGGCTCGGCGATCCACGACGTCGGGGGGAGGCGGTCGCTCCCGGCTTGCAGCCCCTCTTCAGATCCACCCTATTGATGCCATGGTACGCTGCCGGCTCCCGCCGGTCTGTTTCATGACGTTCATCGTGCCGCCTGCGGCGAATTGCACGTAGCGATCTCGCGTGCGGGTAAGCCCGGTGCTACCCTGCGGCCATGCGAAGCCAGCGCCCGCCGATCCTCCTTCCCGGAACACGCGTCGCTGTCACATGCCCTTCGAGTCCCCCGGATCCCGTGCGGCTCGAGCGCGGCGTCGCGCGGCTTCGCGCCATGGGATGGGAGATCGCCGTGGGAGAGTCCTGCAGGGCTGGCGCGGGCATCTGGGCAGGGACGGATGAGGAGCGAGCGGGCGAGCTGCACCAACTCCTGTGCGACCGCTCGATCGGCGCGATCTTCGCTGGCCGCGGGGGCGTGGGGGCGCTTCGCCTGCTTCCCTATCTCGACTCGCTCCCGGATCGCCTTCCCCCGGTATGGCTCGTCGGGCGCAGCGACATCACGGCCCTCCATCTCCGGTTTTGGGGAAGGTACGCGTGGGTGGGCGTCTCGGGGCCGATGGTCGCGACCGATCTTGGCGGCGTCGAGGACCCGCCGGAACCGGTGATGGAGGAGACGCGGCGGCTCCTCTGCGGCACGACGCCGATCGGGTCGATCGCCGCGGATCAGTTGGAGGCGTGGATCCCCGGAGAAGCCCGCGGGCCGCTGCTCCCCGTGAATCTCTCGCTTCTCGTCTCGATGGTCGGGACCGGCTATCTTCCATCGCTGGCCGGGACGATTCTCGTCCTCGAAGAGATCGACGAGACGCCGCAGAGGATCGACCGGATGCTCACGCAGCTCCGCCTCTCCGGCGCGCTGGGCGGCGTCGCCGGGCTCGTCTTCGGGCAGTTCACCGACTGCCGGCCGCGAGGCGAGACGCTGCCGGCGAGCGTGGTGCGGGACGTCCTGCTCGATCACGCCAAGCGGATCGGCGTTCCGGCGGTTGCCGGTCTGGCGTACGGGCACGAGCCGAGTTTTCATCCGCTGCCGGTTGGCGCGATTGCGCGCCTCTCCGCGACGGACGCGCCGGGCCTCGAAGTCATCGAGGCGGCCGGCTCGCCGGCGCCGGCCTGAAACGGCGCAGGACGAGCACGAGACAGCACGAGCACGGCAAGGAGACCGACAGAACGGGCCGGCGGTCGCGAGGGCGATCGCGCAGGGAGGAAGCTTCGGGATGAAGAGGATCGGGATCTTGACGGGTGGAGGGGACGTTCCGGGGCTCAACTCCGCCATTCGCGCGTTCACGCTCCGGGCAGTCGACGACGGCCACGAGATGCTCGGGATCCGACGGGGATGGGGCGGCCTGCTCGAGATCGACCCGGAGAAGCCCAACGGCACCTCCGTGATCCCCTTGACCCGCGAGCGCGTGCGCACCGTCGATCGCCATGGCGGCACCTTCCTGCACACTTCCCGCACGAACCCCGCCGCCGTCAAGCGAAGCGAGGTGCCGGCGCATCTCCGCTCGATGATCACGGGCGGCGCCGGCGGCGACGCGAAGGTCGACCTCACTCCGCACGTCCTGCGCGTCCTCGAGACTCTTCGCCTCGACGCGATCGTGGCGATCGGCGGGGACGACACCCTTTCCTACGCGGTCCGGCTCGACAAGGAAGGATTTCCCGTCCTCGCGATCCCGAAGACGATGGACAACGACGTCCCGGGCACGGACTACTGCATCGGCTTCTCGACGGCCGTGACGCGCAGCGTCGACTTCCTGATCTCCCTGCGCACGCCCGCCGGTTCCCACGAGCGCATCGCGGTGATCGAGCTGTTCGGCCGCTATTGCGGCGAGACTGCGCTCTTCACCGGCTACCTCGGAAGCGCGGACAGGACGGTCATCTCTGAGGTCCCGTGCGACATCGGCCGCCTCGCGGGATTGCTCGCGCAGGACCAGGATGCGAACCCGAGCCACTACGCGATCCTCGTGATCAGCGAGGGCGCGACGATCGAGGGAGGCGACCGCGTCCTGAGCGGCGAGCCCGATGCGTACGGGCACCGCAAGCTGGGCGGCATCGGTGACCTCGTCGGAGCGGAGATCGAGAGGATCACGGGGCGGCAGACCCTCGTGCAGCGGCTCGCCTACTTGATGCGCTCCGGCCCGCCCGACTCGACCGACCGCCTCGTAGGCACGAACTTCGGCAATCTAGCTTACGACCGCCTGCGCGACGGACACCGCGGGGAGATGGTCGCCCTCCAGCGCGGCTGCTACACGGTCGTGCCGGTCGCGACCGCCGTATCCGGCAAAAGGAAGGTCGACGTCGGCGCCTACTACGACGTCCAAGCCTACCGGCCGCGGATGTCGAGCGTCCTCGGCCTCCCAATGTTCCTGACGTAGGCGCGCGCCGGTCCCGAGGGCGAGGCCTCGGGCGCGATCCCGCCGCCCTTGTGCAGGCATACATTGCACGGCGCTGCCCCAGCGGCGCGCCGTGCCGCCCAGCGTCGCGTCGGCTACGACTCCTCCTCGAGGTCCTTGACCAGGCCGGCAAAGCCCCGCTCGAGGCGGAAGCCGAACTGATAGAAGAAGTGGGGCCGGAAGAATCCGGTGGTGACACGGCGCTGCCCCGTGTCCCGCAGCCGTTGCAGGAACGAGCGCATGAGCCGCTCGCCCAGCCCCTTCCCCCGGCGCCGCGGTCCCACGACGATCTTCTCCATGTGGACGACGCCCGGGACGGCCGGGCGGTAGAAGAGCCCGCCGACGGTCAGATCCTGCTCGTCGACGGCAACCAGGAAGCGGTGTTCCGGCCGGAAGACGACGGAGAGGCCCGACTGCTCGAAGAGGTGATGGAGGCGGATCAGCTCCTTCGGGCTGGCAGCCGGCCTTATTCGTAGCAGGTCGCCGGTCTCGTCGCGGAACTCTTCGACCAGTTCCGCGCGGATCTCCCCGCCCTCCTCGAGCAGCTCCAGGTGGGCGTCCTGCAGCACGTCCAGGTGCGCGTAGGTCATCCGGGCGAGGAAGTACGCCTCCTCGTCGTCGAGCTGGATGGAGCGATGGAGGATCGCCATCCGGCGGAGAAGCGCCTCGAGCTTGAGCGGCGTGTCGCGGTGCGCACGGATCAATGCGTCCAGCTCCCGAGCAAGTGGAGCCCGCGCGCCAGCGAAAACGGTGCGGCGGAAGAAGCGGATGCGCATCTCCGGACGGGTCTTCTCCAGCTCCGGCAGGCCGTAGGTCTCGTAGACCTCCTGCAGGGTCATCGCGCGCGCCTGGAGCGACGCCCCGGCGTTGAGCCCCGCCCAGAGATGGTAGCGGCGCACCGCCATCACGAGGCGGCGTGGCGCGAATCCCTCCTGCTCGACCTCGTCGAGGAAAGCACGCAGATCGTCCGACCAGGGCTGCCAGGACGGGTCTCCGGCGAGCAGCTTCTCCTTCATCTCGCCAAGCGCGCGCCAGAGCAGCGCCAAGCCGGTCGTCTCCCCGACCGCTTCCAGGAAGGCGGAAAAGCTCGTGCGGCGCGGCGCCCCCGAGGCGAGCTCCGGGAACTGCGCATGCACCGGATCGAGGAACGTCTCGTGCTGGCGGCGCAGCATCGACGCGATCCCCTGGAACGGCAGGCGGGAGGTGATCGAGACGAGGCGCGAGCCTTCCTGGTAGTCGTGCGGGGCGACGACGATGTTCTCCGGCGTCGGCTCGGCAAGGATCAGCTTGCGCCCCGTCCGCTGCCAGAACTCGACGAACGTCGCCAGGGCCGACCAGGCGACGTGCGGCCAGCTGCTCGACAGGCGTTGCCGCCGCTCCTCGTCAGGATGCGCCGCGATCCGCGTGAGGTTGTTCCGCACCGTCTCGCCGCTGATGTACTCCTCGGACCAGATCCCGCGCTCCGGCCAATAGCCTCCGAAATCGGCGACGAGCCGGACGGCTCGATCGAACGAGCCGAGCCGGATCAGCCAGTCCGCTTCCTCGCGCGCCTCCTCGGGTCGGATCTCGCGCAGGATCTTGACGACGAACTCGTGCGTCCGGCCGCCTCGCGTCGACACGATGAGACGGACGACCGTCTTTCCGTGGCCGGCTCCGAGGTGGCTCACCCAAATCCCCCCCGGAAGGAGATCGCCGCCGGAGAGGAGCGTTCCGTCCGCGAGCAGGAAGATCGACTCGCGCAGAAGGGTGGTCTCGGCGAGCGCGTCGCGGAGGCGCTCCCGCACCTCGGGTTCCACTCGCTCGTCGAAGCCGAGGACGCGATCCCAGCCGATCGGCTTGCCGGTCTCCGGATCGGTCGGGCTCGTTCGTCCCCACTCGATCCAGGACCGGAAACGCTCGTCGAGCCGCTCGCGCAGCGAGAGGGCGAGCGCGCGGACGTCCGCGTCGCGCTCCTGCATGGAGCGGCCCGCCAGGAGCTGTCGGACGATCGCATACCAGCGAGGCAACTGCTCGGCCGTCTCCACACAGAAGCGAAGGATGGACTCGATCCGGCGCCGGGCGGGGCCGGCCGCCCAAGGCTGTCCGGCCGGGACTTCGAGGGACGCGCCGAGGCGGAGGATCGATCGCAGGGCGGCCGGAGTGATCTCGTGCTCGAGCGCGCGCGCGCGCACTTCGGGCGAGAAGACGTCCGCATCGACTTCGAGGAAGCTCGCGAGCGTCTCGGCGGCGCGCTCGTCCACCTCGCCGGGCAGCAGGATCGCGAGAGCCGCCGAGCGGACGGCCGCATCCGGATGGGTCCGAAGCAACGGGAGGATCGCGCGGGCGAGCGCAGCCTCCTCTGCCGCGGGATCCTGCAGGAGCTTGCGCAAGGAGGCGAGCGCATCGAGCGCGTCCGAGCCCTGCGTCGCGAACAGCGCGCCGGCCAGCGCGTGGACGAGGGCAGCCCCGGTGGCTCCCTTCGCGCGGGCGCGCCCCAGCGTCTCGCGCGCGAAGTCGACCAGGAGGGTCGGCCGGTGCCATCCCTCGATCGAGATCCGCGGGCCGCCGCCTTGCGCCGTGCGCGGCCGCCTCGGCCTTCCTTCCCCGACGAAGCGGGACAGCTCGAGGTTGCCGGCCCAGAGCGAGGCGATCGCCAGGATGCGGTCGAGGTCGACGAGCGGAGCGGCGAGCGGCGCCGCCGCGCGCTCCTCGCTCTCCATCCGGTAGGTGAAGGTCCCGACGCGATAGCGCCCCGGAGCGCCGGGAATGCGCGCGATGGTCAGCCGCTCTCCGCCCGGGCGCAGGCGAATCCCGCCCGGTTCCGCGCTGACCGAATCCGGCGTGAGGCCCTTCTCGCGAAGCAGCCAGCTCGGCACGCGCACGTCGATCCCCTGCGTCGTCACGGTCACGTACGGCCGCGCGTAGAGCGACTCGATCAGCTCGGAGAAGCTCTTCTCGACGACCTTCCGGACGAACGTCCCTTTCGGTGTCAGCTCGCCGCGGTCCTCGCGGAAGTAGCGGGGGAGGAGGTCGAAGGCAACCACGCGCTCGTACGGGGCGAGGAAGCGATTGACGGAGACGACGAAGGAGGAGAGGTACTCCCGCAGATCCTCCGCGCTCATGCGCTTCAGCTTGCCGCCGGCCGCCTCGTAGTCCGGATAGAGCAGGAGCGTGTTGTACTCCCGCCCGTCGCCGACCAGGAAGCTGCGCTTCACCTCCTCGAACTCATCGAAAAGGTTCTCGATCCTCTGCGGCGCGATCGTCTGTCCCTTGACGTTCTTGTAGATGTCCTTCTTGCGGTCGACGATCGTGTAATAGCCGTCTTCGTCCTCGCGCACGATGTCGCCGGTCGCGAACCAATCCGCCTCGTAGTCGCGATCTCCGGCGTCCGGGTCGTTGTAGCCGAGCATCAGGTAGGGACCCCGCACGAGCAGCTCGCCGTCCTCCGCTCGCCGCACCTCGATTCCCGGGAGGGCCTTTCCGACGGTGCCGCGGCGATACTGCCCCGGAGGGGTCATCGTGATTCCCCCGGTCGCCTCGGTCATCCCGAAGCCGCTCAGAAGCTCGATCCCCCGCTTCTGGAAGAAGAGGAAGACCTCCGTGTCGAGATGTCCGGCGGCCGATAGCCCCCACCGGAGGCGGCCGCCGGTGACAGCCTCGGTGGCGTCGTCCAGGCGCGCCGCGGGAATCTCCTCGCGTTCCTCCATCGTGCCGCCCGCGACTTGGATGATCCGCTCGTGAAGCTGGATCCAGCGCTTCGGGATCGAGATGAAGACGGTCGGGCGCGCGAGCGCCATCCGCGCCAGCATTGTCTCGACCGACGGATTCTCCATCATCGCGTAGGTCGCTCCCCAGAAGAGCGTCCCGGTCATCTCGAGCCATCGGCCGAATGTGTGGAACAGCGGCAGGTAGCAAAGGAAGGTGTCGTCCTCGCCGATCTCCGGAATCGCGACCGCCCTGCAGAAGCGCTTGTAGACGATGTTGCGCTGCGAGAAGCGGATGCCCTTCGGCTGCCCGGTCGTGCCGGAGGTATAGAGCAGCGTGGCGAGGGCGCGCGGCGCGATCCGGGGGAGCGGAAGCCTCCCCAGGCTCCTTCCCCGCTCCTCGATCTCGCGGAGCAGCAGCCAATGCTCCACCGGAGGGTCCCCCTCCGGCTCGTCCATCAAGAGGACGGTCCGCACCGCCGGCAGCGGTCCGGCCGAAAGCACCGCATCGAGCCGCGCTCGATCGGACACGAGGAGGATCGGAGGGGCGGTCTGCTCGAGGATGAAGCGCACCTGATCGGGCGTGGAGTCCGACGAGATCGGCACGTCGACGATTCCGTGCGTCAGGCAGGCCACGTCGGCGAGGATCGTCTCCAGGCGGTTCGGGGCGAGGATTGCGACATGGACCGCGCCCGGCCGTTCGGGCAGCTCCTCGCGCAGGCCGCGGGCGATCGCGGCGACGCGCTCCTCGGCCTCCCCCCAGGTCACGTCGTCCCAACCGTTGGCGCGCGGCACCCGGATCCAGGTGCGGTCGGGCGTCCGGGCCGCCCGCTGCTGCAGGAGATCCCCGAGGGAGATGGCGGCCGCGTCGAGGGCGCCGAGCACCGCTTCGAGCCAGCGGTCGGCGAGCGGGGTGCCGGCGATCCGGCGGAGAAAGGCTGGGGTGCGGCCGGCCTCGAGGAGGTCGAGCAGGAGGCTGCGAACTTCCGCCTCCTCGGCCCCGGACGGCAGCCGCGCATGCGCCGAGGCCGTCTCCACGACGGCTGCGATCACGCGTTCCGGAATGGTATCCTCGAGCGTTCGGTTGCGACTGGCGGTGTCCCGAAAGGCATGGGCCAGGTCCCGAGCCGCATCCGTCACCTGGTGGGCGACGGTCGGTGTCGGCGGCTTCTCCAATGGTCCTCCGTCCTCGGGGTCGCGGCACTACCCAGGAGCGGAGTATAGGTGATCCTCCCGTTCGTAGGAGTCGGCCGAAAGACCCTGATGCCGGGCGGCGCGCGCCGCCCGTTGCGAGGAAGGACCCGATGACGAGCACGCATGACCTTCAGGAACTGGTGAGGGCGGCGAAGGAGAAGGCGCTCCAGGAGACGAGCGACGAGCCCGAGCCGCAGCGCACCGGCGCTCACGAATGGCCGATCGACGCGAAGATCGGCAAGGGGCTCGAGGGGGCGCCGGCTTGCGACACCGAGGTCGGCTACGTCAACGGGGCGAAGGGATGGCTCGTCTATCGGGGCATCAACATCTTCGACCTCGCGGAATACTCCACCTACGAGGAGACCGCCTTCCTGCTCCTGTACGGCCACCTTCCGACGAAGGTGGAGCTCGACGGCTTCGTCGCCAAGATCCGGGCGGCGGCGCCGATGGCGCCCGAGGCGAAGAAGATTCTCGAGATCGTGCCGACCGCCAAGGCCCACCCGATGTCCACGCTGCGCACCTGCGCCTCCGTCGAAGGCAACCTCGACCCACGCGCGGACGACACGTCGGTCGAATACGAGCAGCAGATCGCGATCCGGATGATCGCGCAACTCGCGACGATCACCGGCGCGATCGCCCGCATCCGCAAAGGGAAGGAGCCGCTCCCGCCCGATCCGACCCTGAGCCACGCCGGCAACCTGCTGTGGATGATGACCGGGCAGAAGCCCGATCCGGTCATCGAGAGGACGATGGACATCTCCCTGATCCTTCACGCGGACCACGGGATGAACGCCTCGACCTTCGCGACGATGGTCGTGAACTCCTCGCTCTCCGACATGTACGGGAGCGTCGTGGCAGGGATCGCGAGCCTGAAGGGCCCACTCCACGGCGGCGCGAACGAACGGGTTCTCTACGATCTCGAGGAGATCGGGACTCCGGAGAACGTGGAACCCTGGTTCCGCAAGGCGATGGAGTCGAAGCGGCGCGTCATGGGATTCGGGCACCGCGTCTACAAGGCGTACGATCCACGCGCCCGGATCTTCGGTCCGATCGCCCGGCTGCTCGCCGACCGCAATCCGGAGGTGAAGCGCCTCTATCAGGTCGCCGAGAAGCTCGACTCCCTCCTCTGCGGCCAGCTCGGCGAGAAGAAGATCTTCCCGAACGTGGACTTCTATTCCGGATTGATCTATCGAGCGATGGAGATCGAGACCGCCATGTTCACCCCGATCTTCGCGGTGAGCCGAGTCGCGGGATGGACCGCGCGGTCGCTCGAGTACTTGCAGGACAACCGCATCTTCCGGCCGCGGGCGGTGTACGTGGGACCGATCTCGTCGCCGTACATTCCGATGGCGCAGAGGTAAGGCGGACGCGCCGCAACCGAAAGCCGGCGCGCGTTGTCAGGCGAACATTCGATCGAGAGACGGGCGGCTCGGCGTATCGCGCGCCGGCCGCCCTTCTCTGTCCCGCCGCGAGGTAAGGGACGGCGGCAGGGGACGCCGACCGAACGGAAATCGTCGAGATACCACTTGAACGGCGGCGGCGGCGGGCCGCATCCTCGATCCGATGCAGAGCTGACAACCACCACCCGTCCACCCGTCGCCGCCGATACGGATCATTCCCTGGCATGAGACCAGGCGTCCCCATCGACGTTGGAGGAAAGGAAAGCCATGAGCCAGCCGTTCACGCTTCCGCCCCTGCCGTATGCCGAGACCGACCTCGAGCCGACGATCTCGGCGAACACGCTCCGCTTCCACCATGGCAAGCATCACAAGGCGTACGTCGACAAGCTCAACGAGCTCGTGTCGGGCTCGCCGCTCGCCGATGCGAAGCTCGAGGAGATCATCCGCAAGACGCACGGAGACGCTTCGAAGAAGGGGATCTTCAACAATGCGGCCCAGGCGTGGAACCACACTTTCTACTGGAGCTGTATGCGGCCGAAGGGGGGCGGACGCCCCTCCGGCGAGATCGCGAAGAAGATCGAGGAGGCGTTCGGCAGCTACGAGACGTTCCAGGGGAAGTTCGTGGACGCGGCGGTTGCCCAGTTCGGCAGCGGCTGGGCGTGGGTCGTCCTCGACGGCGGAAAGCTTTCCATCGTCACGACGAGCAACGCCGAGAATCCCCTGCACATGAACCTGAAGCCGATCCTGACGACCGACGTCTGGGAGCACGCCTACTACCTGGACTACCAGAACCGGCGGAAGGACTTCGTCGCGGCGACGATCGAGAATCTGCTGAACTGGGACTTCGCAAACGAGAATCTCGCGAAGTAGACGCGGTCCGCTCGATGCACGTGGACGCGGCCCACTAGAGGTAGACGCGGCCCGCTAGACGCGGCCCGCTCGACGAAGGAAGGCTGCCGGGAAGGTCGACCCTCCCGGCAGCTTTTCCGCTTTCGCTTCCGCTTCCGTTTTCGCTTTCGGCCGGTCTCAGGAGATGCGGCGCACCTCTTCCTCGAGACGCCTTCGGTAGTCCTCCTCGGTTCCTGGAACGGGCGCAGGCGACGGTGACGGCGTCGGTGAGGACGCGGACGGCGACGGCCGGATGGCGACGGGCGGGCGCCCGCGCTTCTCGATCGGCGCCTGTCGCTCCCCCGTCCTGTCGACGCGCGCGAGGGCGGGACGTCCGCCTTCACGGCCGCGCCGGCGGCGGAACGCCACCCAGATCGCGGCCACCCCACCGACCAGCGCGAGGTACGGGATCCAGTAGACGACGAGGTTCAGGCCGCTCCGCTCGGGCTTGGCGAGGATGCGTTCCCCGTACTCCTTCACGTACCGGTCGATGATCGCGTCGTGCGTCATGCCCGAGGCCAGCATCTGCCGCACCTCGGCCTGGATCTTCGGCGCCGCCCCGGAGCCGTGTTGCGCGACGGTGGTCGTCCAGCAGCAGGGAGAGATGAGCTCGTTGAAGATCTTCTGCGCCACCGCCTCCTTCTCGGGAGGCAGCTTGGGCCCTTCCTGCTGAGCGCGGGAGAGCGTGGAGAAGGCCGAAGCCAGGAGCAGGACGAGAGCGGCCAGCGACAGGATCCGGGCGAAACGGGTCATCGGTTCTCCTTCCTCGCCCAGTCTATCAGAGCCCCCCGGCCGCAGCTTGCTGGATGCCGCTCGAGCGCGACTCCGCGGCACAGTCGGCGGCGGTCTCCGGCCGGACCGGTGCGATCCCGGCTGGTCGGCTCAATTCGCCGCTGGCGCGCTTCCGCGCCGCTCCGGGGAAGACGCGATCGCCGCATTCCGTGAGAGCCGGCGCAGCAGCGCCAGGTTCCAGCGATCCATGTTCCCCTCCTTCGGCGTCTCGAGGATCTTCGGCACGTCACGGAAGCGCGGATCCCGCATGAGGGACCCGAAGGCACGCGAGCCGATCTTGCCCCGGCCGATGTGCTCGTGCCGGTCGACGCGGCTCCCCAGCTCCCGCTTCGAGTCGTTGACGTGGAACGCCCGGATCCGCTCGATTCCGACGATCCGGTCGAACTCCTCGAACGTCGTCCGGTACGCCTCCTCGGTGCGGATGTCGTAGCCGGCCGCGTGGATGTGCGCCGTGTCGATGCAGACGCCGAGCCGCTCGCGACAGCGCGCCCGGTCCAGGATGCGGGCGAGGTGCTCGAATCGATGTCCCAGGCAGCTTCCCTGCCCCGCCGTCGTTTCGAGGAGCAGCCCGGTGCGCGAGTCGGGGCGCCGGTCGGCGACCCAGTCGAGGCTCGCCGCTACCCGGTCGCAGCCCACCGTCTCCCTGGCGCCCATGGCGACGCCCGGATGGAAGATCAGCCACGGGATCCCGAGAAGATCGCAGCGGCGGATCTCCTCCACGAATGCCTCCCGCGACTTCTTGCGCAGTGTCGGATCGGGCGAGGACAGATTGATCAGGTAGGAGTCGTGGACGAACGGGATCATCGGATGTCGCCCGATCGCCTCCCGCCACGCGGCCACGTCCTCGTCCGCGAGGATGCGCGCCTTCCACTGGTTCGACGATTTGCTGAATAGCTGCACCGCGCGACAGCGATGGCGCGCGGCCGCCAGGATCGCGTTCTGGATCCCGCCAGCGATCGACATGTGGGCCCCGAGAAGCGGTCCCTCCGCAGGCGATGCGGCGGCGGGACGGCCGGGCCAGCGGTCGCGGATCGAGTGCGCGCGATCGGCCCCGCTCATCCTCTGTGATCGAGGAGAGCGCAGAGGATCCGGGCCTGGAACCGGGCGTCATCGAGCGCGTCGTGCGCCCGCTCCCCTTCCTTCAATCCGGACAGACCCGGAAGCTTTTGCACGAGGATGTCCTTCTGCGCGTCCCACCACGGGATCCGCAGGACTCCCATCGCGAGCGACTTCTGGTCGATCGCCTTGTAGCCGAAGACGTTGTCCATCTCGAAGTGATGGAAGTAGTAGTTGATGTAGGCCCAGTCGAAGACCGCGTTGTGGCCGACGAAGACCGGGCGTTCGCCGGCGGCCAGTCCTTCGCGGACCCAATCGGCGAAGCGCCGCATCGCCTCACGGGGCTCCACCCCCTCGGCTTCGAGGCGCTCCCGCGGGATTCCGTGCACGGCCATCGACTCGGCGCGGAATCCGGGGAAGATCGGCTTCAGCTCCACGTAGAACTCGCGCCCCAGCTGGTGTCCTTCCGGCGTCGCGCGGACCTCGACGGCGCCGATCGAGACCAGGTTGTATTGGGGGGGGAGCGGCCCGGAAGCTTCCACGTCGACGGAGAAGTAGACGGTCGCAGTCGTATCGCTCAAAGCACGCCTCCTCATGCCCGAGGATCGTGGTGCCGAGGCGGACCGTCCCGATCCCGAACGAGCCCGGAAGCCTAGCATGGGGATCGGGGCGCGCGCTACTCGTCCGGTCGTGATAGGTTGCCGGAAGCATGTCCCACCGCCCCCTGCGCGTCCCGGTCCCGGCCGCCTCGCGCGGCACGCATCTGCTGGCCGCCGCGGTGCTCTGGACCGTCGTCGGCGCCGGCCTCTCCGCCGCCGGCATCGCCTGGATGATCGGCAGCCGCTCGCCCCTGGCGGTCCCTCAGCTGGCGGGCGCGCTCGCCGCCGGTCTGTTGAAGGCCCGCTTCGTCCTCAAACGAGCCGGAGCGAAAACGGTCACGCGGATCGAACGGCGCGGGGACGGCCGATGCCTCGGCGGCTTTCTGTCCTGGCGAAGCTGGCTGCTCGTCCTTTCGATGATCGCGCTCGGCCGCCTGCTGCGCGCGAGCCCCTTGCCGTCTCTCTGGCGAGGAGCGATCTACCTGGCAATCGGCGTCGCGCTCAGCGCTGCGAGCCTGCCGATCTGGTCCGCCTGGCGGCACCGCTCCCGCCTGGCCCGCTGATCTCGGACCGCGGCGGTCCGGCGCTCGTCACGGGGCAGCGGGGTTCTCCTCTGCCGGCTGGCGCTCCTCGTGGTGGTCTTCGCGCCGCGCTTCCATGTAGATCCGGAAGCAGGCGACGGCGAGCGAGAGAGCGGCGGGCCCGACGAGCACGCCCAGGAATCCGAAGAGCTTGAGCCCGCCGACGATCGCCAGGAAGAGCCAGAGCAAGGGCAGCTGGATCTCGCGGCCGATCAGCCAGGGTCGCAGGACGTTGTCGACGAGGCTGACGACGCACGTTCCCCAGACCGCGAGCCCGATCGCGGCCCAGGTCTTGCCGGTCAGGAGCAGCCCGATCGAGACGGGGAGCCAGACGAAGACCGGACCGACGAACGGGATCAGAGCGGCGATGAAGGTGACCAGGGCGAGGAGGATCGGCACCTCCGCCCCCGCGACCCAGTAGCCGAGCCCGCCAAGCGCCGCCTGCGTCGCCGCCGTAAGGACGACTCCGCGGAACACGGCGTTGATCGTCTGCTCGGCGATCCGGAAGAGGCGCGCGGAGTGCTCCTGGGCGAGCGGCAGCCCCCGCTGCGCCTGCTTCGACCATCCCGGCCCGTTCTTGAGGAAGAAGAAGAAGGTGACGAGAGTGATGCCGAGCTTGATCAGAAACGCCGGGACGGAGCGCGTGATCTTTCGCAGTTGCTCGAGCAGGAACACCTGCAGCGAGAGCGCCGCCTTGCGCACTTCTTCCTCGAGCACTTCGGGGCCGGTCCCCGCCTGGGGCCCGAGCGCCCAATGGACCACGGAGCGCAGCGGAGAGTCCTCCAGCCATTCCGAAACCTGCTGGTAGGCGTTGTCGCCAACGACGTTCTCGATCCGCGGCCAGAGGTCCTGGACTTCCGCGACGAGGTTGAAGACGAGCAGCGCCGCCGGAACGATCACGATCGCGATCGACAGCGCGGTGCTGATCGTCGCGGCCAGGGAAGTCCTCCCGTGCACGAGCCGGAGGATCTTGCGATGCAGGGGATAGAAGAGGATGGCCAATGCCACGCCCCAGAGGAGCTGGTAGATGAGCTGAAGGTAGATCGCGACGAGCAGCGCGATGATCGAGAGGGTCACGATCCCGAAGCCGAAGGCGAGCAAGCGGCGCCGGAACTCGCGAACTCCGCCTTGCTCGTCGCTCGCCTCTCGGGTCGAGAGATCGATCTGCTCATCCTGCAGGCGGACGTCCCCGCCCCCCGCCTCGGAATCCCGCGTCCGACGCTCCACGTTCCCTTCCTCCCTCGTGCTCGCCGCGGCGAGCATACCCCCTTCCCGGAGCCGTCGCTCGCCTCTCCCCACCTGCGCCGGCGCCCCAGCAGATCCGCCTGCGGATCCGCCTCCTCCGCCCCAGGATCCGACTGCTTCGCCGCTCCATCGACGCCGGCCATGCCGCTACAATGCACCCATCATGCGTGGGGAGGCGGCGGACAACATGGTGGACGGCGGGAAGGGACAGCGGGGCGGGGAACGGAACGAAGCGCCGGGCCGCACCTCGCCGTCGCCATCACCCTCCCCGTCACCGTTGCAGTCACCCTCGCCATCGCCATCACCGTCGCCGTCGCCGTCTTCGCACTCGGCTGCCGACGTCTCACGGTCGGTCCGCATGCCGGCGGTCGCGCCGGCGAATCCGATTTCCGCTCCGGCTCCGACGCCCGAGCCGCCGCGCCCGCTCCTGGCCGGCGCACGCGCGACGTTCCGGGCGCTCCGCCACCGCAATTTCCGCCTCTTCTGGTTCGGGCAGCTCATTTCCCTGATCGGCACATGGATGCAGGGGGCCGCCCAGTGGTGGCTCGTCCATCGCCTGACGAGCGAGCCGATCTGGCTAGGAATCGTCGGCGCCGCCGCGTTCCTGCCGGTCTTCCTCTTCTCGTTCTTGGCTGGGGTCGTCGCGGACCGGGTGCCGAAACGCCGGCTGCTCGTCGCCACGCAGTTCTCCGCGATGACGCTGGCGCTCGTCCTTTCAGCTCTCACCTTCTCCGATGTGGTGACCGTCTATCACGTCGCGGTCATCGCCTTCTGCCTGGGGATCGTCAATGCCTTCGACATGCCAGCCCGCCAAGCGTTCGTGATCGAGATGGTCGGGGAGGACGACCTCTTCAACGCCATCGCTCTCAACTCCTCGGTCTTCAACGCCGCCCGCGTGGTCGGGCCCGCAGTCGCGGGGCTCGTGATCGCGGCGACCGGCGAGGCGGTCTGCTTCCTGGTCAACGGCCTTTCCTTCCTCCCCGTGATCGCGGGCCTGCTCGCTATGCGGCTCGAGAAGCCGCGGGCACGTCCCCACCGGCCCGTCCTTCACGAGCTGAGCGAGGGATTCTCGTTCGTCTTGCGGACGGTCCGCGTCCGCGCCGTTCTCCTCGCCGTCGCGATCAGCAGCATCTTCGGAATGTCGTTCACCATCCTGCTTCCGGTCTTCGCAGACGAGATCCTCCACCAGGGTGCGAGAGGCTATGGGCTGCTGATGGGCGCCTTCGGAGTGGGAGCGGTGACGAGCGCCCTGCGCCTCGCGGCGCGCAGCAGCACGCGCGGGTCGGCCCGGCTGATCACGATCGGCCTCGGCCTGTTCGGGACGAGCCTGATCCTGCTCTCCTTCTCCCGGGTCTTCGCGCTCAGTCTGGTGATCCTGGTCTTGACCGGCGGCGCGATGATCACGCAGCTCGCCACGACCAACACTTACCTGCAGCGGGTCAGTCCCGACGCCATCCGCGGGCGGGTGCTGAGCATCTACAGCTTCACGCTGGTCGGCGTCGCTCCGATCGGCTCGTTCCTCGCGGGGTTCGTCGCGCAGCACTTCGGCGCGCCCTGGTCGGTCCGGCTCGGCGGCATCGCTTGCCTGGTCGGCGCCGGTTGGTTCGCCTCCCGCATCCCCGCCTTGCGCGCCGCACCTCCGCCGGCCGCGGCCGGGTCGGCTCAGCCCGGGCGGTAGCAGGCGCGGCAGTTCTCCGTCTCCTCGAACACGATCTCGCGGACCGGCAGGCCGAGCGCCGTCAGAGCCTCGTAGACGTGACGGGCCAGGTTCTCCGCGGTGGGTTCGAAGTCGACCACCCGGATCTCCTCGCCAGCCTCCTGGAGAAGAGCAGCCGCCGGATCGCCACGCTGCAGTACGAGGCGATGGTCGAGCGTGTCGTCGACCCATCGCGCGACCGTTCGCTTGATCTCGTGGAAGTCGACGACCATCCCGCCGCCGTCGAGCGCGTCGGAGCCGACCGTGACGAAGAGGACACCATTGTGCCCGTGCAAGCGCGAGCAGTTGCCCGGGTGTTCGCGCAGGCGGTGGCCGTAGGAAAAGGAGTGCTTCCGTGTGACTGTGTACATTCGACCCTCCCGCCCTGTACCTGTGGGACCTTCATGCAATCGTCATCCCGCCGCGGTCCTCTCCGATCCGTCGATCCGGCACCAAGATACCCGGATGGGGCAGCACACCGCTACCGCTCGCGGCCCCGCGCCATCCTGGCCCCCATCTTGCAGAAGGAAGGGGAAAATCCCGGGACCTTGTGAAGCGAATGAAGGTACATACACGGACTTCGAAAGAAAATGGCCGGCCGGCGACGGGTGCCGGGCCAGGAAGACCCGCCACCGAGAGGCCGAAGCAAACGCGCCGGTGTCGCCCGGGCGAGGAGGATAGAACGATGGACGCCAACACCACCTTGCGTATCCGCCAGCGGTTGCTGGACGAGCTGGGACAGAGAGGACGTCTCCTGGGTCAGATGAAGAAGTCGGCGACGGAGCGTTCCCAGGCGTACCTCGAGGAGGGCGGCGCCTTCGCGAGTCATATGGCGGAGGCCGCGACCGAAGAGGCCGACCGTGAGTCCGATTACTTGATGGTCGACGCGCAAGGCCGCCTGCTGAACGAGATCGAGGAAGCGATCCGACGCATCGACGAGGGAATCTACGGGCTGTGCGAATGGTGCGGCAAGCCGATCGCCGAACGGCGCCTGGAAGTGCTGCCCTACGCCCGCTTCTGTCTGAAGTGCCAGGAGAAGGCCGAGAAAGCGCAGAACAACTGACAAGGAGTTCACTGACCCCCACCCACCCTCCTTCCAACACTCGAGCAACCTCGCGCCAGGCCTTCCCGAGAAGGTCTGGCGCTCTTCTTGCCGGTCTGTGGCACGTGTCTCTTTCCCTGGCAGCGTCACGCGACCGCGAAGCGCGCGCGGGAGCGATACGATTTCACCCACCCGGGAAGAAACTCCTCCCGGCAACCGCGAACCCGGTTCAAAGACCGGAGAGCAGGAACGTCCGAGTCATCCGTCTCGGCCGATTCGCGGAAGGATCGGATGACGGGAGCGCGAGGAAGCGGCTAGAATGCCAGGTTCGTAACGGCCGGCCGGTGGCGTCGGGACCTGCTACGGGACGCTGTCGAAGGCAACAAAACGAGAGGTGGAAATGACGCGTGTCGAACAATGGAGATGGATCGTCGGGGCCGCGCTCACGACTCTGCTCGCTGTCCCGCTCTTCGCCGGTTGCTCCGGGGAGAACCGAACGGCGGGCGGAACGGGCAGTGCGGCTGCCGACAGCGCGGTATACGCACAAGCGGCCGGCCTCGAAGACGAATCGGCCAGGATGGCGGCGCTCGAGCAGTTTCTGAAGGAGCATCCTCACAGCGAGCAGGCGGCGGAGGCGTATGCGCGACTCGTCCCCCTCGAGCTGGAGCATCGACCCGAGTCGGTGCAATCTACCTTGCAGCAGTTCCTGAAGACTGACTTCCCTTCGGCCGCGCCCTACAACTCGGTCGGCTGGGATCTCGCCGAGCGCGAGCAGCATCTCGACCTCGCGGTTCCGATCCTCGAGAAGGGGGTCGCGAAGGCGCGGGCGGAGGGGGACTCCAACGGCATCGCCTCGGTGCTCGACAGTTATGCATGGGCTCTCTACAAGAAGGGAGACGCCGCGGCGGCGGCCGAACCGATTCTCGAGGCGCGCAAGATCTACGGCCAGCCGATCGACGAGATCGAGGAGCACGCCGCGCTGATCCTCGATGCGGCCGGACGGGACGACGAGGCGCGCGAGATCTACGTCGCATTGCTCGGGCATCAGGAGAGCCCGAAGCTCCGGCAGAATCTGGAGAAGATCGTCGCGGAGAAGGGCGAATCAATGGCGGATGTCGATGCTTCGATCCAAGCGACGCGCGCTGCGAACGCATTCGAAGCCCCGGACTTCACCCTTCCGACCCTCGCCGACGGCACGCCGTTGTCGCTCTCATCGCTTCGCGGGAAGGTCGTGCTGCTGAACTTCTGGCATCCGACCTGAGGCGCCTGCCGTGTGGAGTATCCACACCTGCAGCAGATCTACGCGCGGCGCGGCGGCGACGACTTCACGATCCTCTCGGTGGAGACCACCAACCGCCCGCAGCTCGCAAGGGAGTTCGTGCAGAAGGTGGGCGCGACCTTCCCGATCGTTCTCGATGTCGACAAGAAGATGCACGACCTCTACTCGCTCGAGGGCGTGCCGTACAACCTCGTCATCGATCGCGACGGGCGGGTGATCTTCCGCCATCTCGGCTTCGCCGAGGGAGGCGAGGAGACGCTCGACGCGGAGATCGCCTACCTGCTCGAAGGCAAGGGTCCGGCCCAACCGCAGGCGCAGGCGCAAGGGGAGCACGCCGAGAAGATGTAGCCGAGGCGTGATCCGCTTCGTCCGACCTGCCGACTGAGAGTGAGAGGCTCCTGGCGCTGACGGCGCCGGGAGCCTCTCGCTCTGCTTCGTCGGGCTGTTTCGCACTCACTGCCCCACTCACTGCCCCACAGGAGAGGCGAGCGCCGGCGCAAGGCTGTCGACGATCGCCGCGATCGCCTGCTCGCGGCTCACGCGTCCATCGAGGTGCTGACGCCAGATCGTCCTTTCGACTTCGGCCACCCGCCCGACGCGCGCATAGTAGCCCGAGGCCTCTCCATAATCGATGTGCTGCGGGTCGAGCACGCGGCGCACCGTCTCGGCTGCCTCCACGAAGATCAGCGTGTGCGCAATGTCCCGCTGCCGCGAAGGGCTGCCCTGCAGGGGCGAGGCGGCGAGCCTCGCGCGCAGCTCGGCGAGGACGCCTTCGCGCGAACGAACGTCGAGGGCGTGGGTCGCTTCGTGCAGGATCGTCTCGATCAGGAGTCCTCCCGAGTCGCCGTCGGCGCCGATCCAGCAGACACCCCCACCCTGATGGGTCCGGTGCGTGACGCCGTGCGGCCAGGGAGACCGCGCGACCAGATAGACCGGTATCGGCTCGGGGGATGGCGTAAGTCCGAGGTCGGCCTCGATCCGCGCGAAGCACTCCTGCTGCCGCGGCAGCAGGTCCCGCTCGATCTGCAGGCAGGCGCGATCGATCGCGACCTGATGCTCGGGCCAGACGGAGACGAGGAACGCCGGCTCGAGCGCCGCAAGGTGATCCGCGAGCGCAAGCGCCTCTGCCCGGATCGCGAGCTTGCGGCCGGGAGCGACCATCGCGCTCTCGGGAAGGCTCGTGAACCGCTCGCGCGCCTCGGCCGCCGTCTCGACCCCGACGAGGTTGCCTTCGAGCGCGCCCCAGGCGAGAGGGCTGCCGAGCGCGCGATCCAGCGCCCGGACCCGCTCGACGGCCGGCGCGATCCCCGGCAGATCGGACGGGAGAAGCGAGTCGCCTTCGCCGGCCAGCGCCCGCAGGTAGGACTCGAGGTCGACGAGGGGAGAGCGGCGCAGCTCGATCGTCGAATCGGCGCGCGCAGCCGGCGGGCCGGGAACACAGGCAAGGAGGCAGGCAGCGCACGCCAAGGCTGCGAGCGGAAACCGGAATCCCGGACGGCCAGGCATCTGGCGCTCCTCCCGCGTCCCGGTGCGGCGCGGCGCGGCTACGCGAGCACCTGCCTCACCGAGTCGATCACCGTCCCGTCGACCCACTTGATCGCCGCGACGACCTTCTCCCCCATCCTCGCCTTCGTCGGGCGCCCGCCGCAGATCCGGTCGACGTCCGCCTGGATCTCCTCGATCATGCGGATCGGGAGATCGCTTCCACGGACGGCATCGAGCAGGTCGGTCCGGCGCGGATTGATCGCGATCCCGCGCTCCGTGACGATCACGTCGATCAGCTCGCCGGGGCCGCACAACGTGGTCACGGAATCGAGGATCACCGGGATGCGATCGCGGAACGAAGGGAGCGCGAGGATCGTGCATCCGGAGAACAGGCAGTTCTGCCATCCACCGATTCCGTGGAGCAGGCGGCCATCGGAGTGGGTGACGACGTTCGCGTGGAAGTGGACGTCCACTTCCGTCGCTCCGAGCACGACCGCGTCGACCATCGAGGCGAAGTTCCCCTTGCCGTGATAGTTGTAGGAGGTGAACGGCGTCGTGTTCACGTGGCGCGGGTTCGTCCCCATCGAGCGCACGCCGAAGAGGTCGAAGGTCTGCCCGTCGAGGATGTAATCGGTCAACCCCTCCTCGAGCATCTCGACCAGGTACTTCGTCGAGCCTCCCCGGATGAAGCGGGCCCGGATCCCCCGCTCCTTCATCATCTCCTTTAGGTAGATCGCGAAGGCGAGTGCCGTCCCGCCGGCCCCTGCCTGGAAGGAGAAGCCATCGCGCAGAATCCCGGACGCGTCCAGGAAGCGGGCGACCATCTCGGCGATCAGCAGCCGGTCCGGGCTGCGGGTGATCTGCGTCGTCCCGGAGACGATCTGCGCCGGGTCGCCGATCCGGTCGACGACGACGACCGAGTCGACGCGGTTGCCGCTGATCTGCCACGGCACGCACGGGAACGGGACCAGGTTGTCGGTGACGACCACGACGCGATCGGCGTACTCCGCGTCGGCAACGGCAAACCCGAGGCCGCCGCAGGCTGATGGGCCATGGAGGCCGTTCGCGTTGCCGAACGGGTCGGCCTCCGGCGCCGCGATGACGGCGATGTCGACATGGACCTCGCCGTCCTGGATCGCCTGATAGCGGCCGCCGTGCGAGCGGAGCACCGCCATGCCGCGCATCTTCCCCTGCGAGGTGTAGTCGCCGAGCGGACCGTTCATCGACCCCTCGATGTGATGGATCACGCCGCTCTCGAGATGCCGGATCATCGGCGCGTGGCAAGGGAACGAGGCGCTCGGGAACCACCGCAGGTCTTTCACGCCCATCTCGGCCGCGATGTCGAACACGCGGTTCCCGACCAGGTCGCCGTTGCGGAAGTGGTGGTGCGTCGAAATCGTCATCCCGTCGCGCAGCCCGGCCTTCTCGAGCGCCGCGCGCAGATCGGGCACGATCTTGTTCCCGTCGGCCGGATAGTCCGCGCAGGTGGCGATCGGCGGCGCCGCGCGCCGTCCGGACGGCCGGTCTTTCCCGACCCCCTGGTAGGCGACCGCAGGCTCTCCGTTGATCTCGACCGGGACTTCCCGACCTACCGCATTCTTGACCAGCTTCTGCGCCATCGCTTCCCTCTCCCCCTCCGGCCCCTCCCCCCCTGCGGGCAGCCGGCCGCGAGCCGATTCACGCCTGCTGCGCGTCCCTCCAGCCCTCCGCGAGCTTCCCCGAGCGGATCGCGAGGCGAACCGTCCGGTTCGCCCTCTTCACGACCGGGGCGTCGATCATCTTGCTTCCGAGCGACACCACCCCGAGCCCCTTCGCCTCGGCATCCTCGAACGCGCGAACGATCTTCGTCGCCCGCTCGATCTCGGCCGCGGTAGGGGCAAACCCCTCGTGGATCACGCGGATCTGCCCGGGATGGATGCAGCCCTTCCCCTCGAACCCGAGCGCCTTCGCCTCGAGGACGCTCGCCCGCAGCCCCTCGGTGTTCATCACGTCCGAGTAGACGCTGTCGATCGGGGCGACGCCGGCCGCGCGCGCGGCGTTGATCACCATCGAGCGTGCCCACAGCGACTCCGCTCCCTGCTCGGTGCGCGCGGTCCCGATGTCCGCCGTGTAGTCCTCCAGTCCGATCGTCAGTGCCACGATCGCCCGGCTCGCCGTCGCGATTTCGAAGGCGTTCAAGACTCCGAGCGCCGTCTCGAGGATCGGCATCAGGAAGACCTGCGGATCGTCGGAGCGGCGGAGGCTCCGGATCTTCGCCTCCACGTCGTGCACGTGCTGCGCCGACTCGCACTTCGGGATCAGGACGACGTGGACGTTCTCCGGGATCACCGCCTCGAGATCGTCGAAGCCCATCGGCAGCTGGTTGATCCGGACCATCCGCTCGCACGCGCCGAAGTCGACCGACCGGAGCGCGTTGCGGACGAGGAGCCGCGCCGCGTCCTTCTCGGCCGGCGCTACCGAGTCCTCGAGATCGAGGATGATGCCGTCGGCGCCGTGCAGGCCGGCGTTGACCATGAACTTCGGTTCGTTGCCGGGTAGGTAGAGGCGCGAGCGCCGGAAGCGCTCCCGCTCCGTCGTCGCGCTCGCCCCGGGACTCGCGGGAGGGAGCAGGCGCCCGGCAAGCGCTGGCCCGTAGGCGCGCCGGGCGGCCGCTTCCAGACGAGCGGCGATGACCCACGGGAGCGCGCCGGCATCCTCGACCTCGACCGTCGCGTCACGGATGGAAAGCTCCGCGAGCCCTGACGCGATCTGCTCCTGGATTGCGCCTCCGTACATCGCAGCGACCTTGCTCCGGATCGAGAGACGCGCGCCGCCCGAGGACTCGGGCGTGATCGAGATCCAGCAGTCCGAGCGAACGTCCGCTCCGCGGCGCCCCGCCTCGGCAGCGTGTGGCATCCTCCACCTCCCCCATTGCCGGCCGAGGAGAGCGGCCGGTCGACGACCCGACGACGACGGACGACGATCGATGGACGATCAATAGACGATCGATCGACAGACGGTCGATGGACTAGAGATGTGCCAGGATTGCGTCGGTCATCTGCTGCGTGGTCACGGCGCCCTTCCCGAACACGTCGGGGCCGCCCGTGAGCCGCATCATGTCGTATGTACGGACTTTCCCCTCGCGGATCACTGCGGCGATCGCGCTCTTGATCCGCGAAGCCTTCGCGGTCTCCCCGACGTGCTCGAGCATCATCACCGCGGAAAGGATCATCGCGATCGGATTGACGATCGAAGGATCAAGCTTCTCGTACTTCGGCGCGGACCCGTGGGTCGGTTCGAAGACCGCGCAATTGCGGCCGATGTTGCCGCTGCATGCGAACCCGAGCCCGCCGACCAATCCCGCGAAGCCGTCGCTGATGATGTCGCCGAACATGTTGCTCGCCACGATCACCCCGTACGCCTCGGGGTTCTTCGTGAGCCACATCATGAGCGCGTCGATGTTCACCGACCAGAGAGGGATGCCCGGAAAGTCCTTCGCCACCTGCTTCGCCACGGACTCCATCATCCCGGAGGTTTCACGAAGGACGTTCGGCTTCTCACAGATCGTCACCGACTTGTAGCCGAACTTCTTCGCGTACTCGAACGCGTTGCGGCAGATCCTTTCGGCGGCTGGGCGCGTGATGACGCGCGTCGACACGGCGAGATCCGGTCCTGCGACCTTTTGGTACATCTTCCACTTCGAATGGCTCGCGAGGGCGGCGCGGACGTTCTCGGGCGGGTTCGTCCACTCGATGCCGCTATAGAGCCCTTCGGTGTTCTGCCGGAAGATCACGACGTCGACCTTCGGCTCCTCGATGCTCCCGCGACCGTCCTTGCGGATCCAGTTCAGCGGGTTGCCTTCGAAGGCGATGCAGGGGCGGATGCAGATGTCGAGATCGAACTTCTGCCGCATCGTGACGATGGGGCTGTAGTAGACGTGCCCCTTCCCCTTCAACGCTGGCGAGAGATCCGCCTCCGCCTTGTCCTTGGGCTTGGACGTGATCGCGCCGAAGAGGCCGAGCTTGTGCTCCTCGAGGAGCGAGATGGTCCGGTCCGGGAGGGCGTTGCCCTCGCTGCACCAGAACTCCCAGCCGATATCGCCATGGATGTAGTTCGCTTCGAACCCGACCGCGTCCAGGACTCGGATCGCCTCGGGGAGGACGACCTTCCCGATTCCGTCTCCCGGCATCGACACGACGTTGCGCTTCACGATCCACCTCCTCGAACCGCTTGCGCCGCAAGCGGTTGACTCCAACCCGACCCTCCCGGCCCCCAAAGGAATCGCGGGCAGCCGGCCTGGCGCCGCAGCGCCGTGCATGCGAACGAAGGAGAGAGTAGGGAACCCAGGGGAAGGGCGTCAATCGGGGCAAAAAATTTGGACTCCTCCGCAGAGGGGACGGGCGAGGGGCATGCACAACGTCCCGCTCCGGGAGGAGTCCGCGTCTTCTTTTCGAACTCTTTCTATCGCGTCTCGGTCGCTATTCCGATGCCTGCGATCCCTCTTCAGGGACCTCTTCGGGGATCGCCTGCGCCTGGTTCTGTTGCTCCAACGGGACCCTTTCGATGAGAGAAACCACGACCCTGCGGTTGGCCGCCCGTTCCTCGGGGGTTTCCTGCTCCCCGAGAGGCTTGTCCTCGCCGTAGGAGACCGCGGCGAAGCGGTTCAGCTGGCTGGGCATGCGGTCGAGGAGATAGCGCATCACCTCGTTCGCACGACGCTGGCCTAGCTCGTAGTTATATCGTTCGGATCCCGTCCGATCGGCGAACCCATACACGTCGACCAGAACATCAGGACGGCTCTGGATCTGGTCTGCGGTCTGGTTCAGTGTCTCTATCGCTTCACCGTCGAGCTCATCGCTGTCGAAGTCGAATCGCAACGTGTACTGGGTTACCTCATGGAATCCCACGCGGCCGAGTGCCAAGTCCTTGGCTTCGTTCGACTGCCCATAGGCCAGTTCCGCTCGCTCGAGCGCCTGGCTGGACGAGTTCCGAACATCTTCGATCTGCTGCTGAAGGTCGGCTCGGGCGTCCGCTACCTGGCTTCTCACGTAACCCCGGGTGGCGCATCCCGACCCGAGTCCCAATACGCTGAGTCCAACGACGGCCATCCAGACGGGCGCTCTCCAGTTGCTCACGCAGTTACCTCCTCGCACTCGGTCCATGCCTTAGGCACTAACCAGCGGCGTGCCATGGAGCGCACGCTGAGGGAGGCGCCTGCAAGCTGATCTGCTTCAGCGCCTTAACTCTCCAGGCGTCCCGGAGTTCGTCCATCCGCGAGACCAGCGACGCTTGTGCTTGCGGGATGAAAGGTGCGTAGTGTTACCTTTCTTCCCGGTCAGGTCCGGCTTGGAGTATCGTCGGCGATTCCAGGGAGGGGGATCACATGCCGAAGGAGACTCGGATTCTCGTCGTCGACGATGAGGAGCCGATCCGCAAGGGACTCGCGCGGATCATCTCGGGGATGGGACACACCGTCGACCTCGCCGAAGGCGCA
Source organism: Candidatus Eiseniibacteriota bacterium (assembly GCA_041946735.1). Classification (GTDB taxonomy): domain Bacteria; phylum Eisenbacteria; class RBG-16-71-46; order CAIMUX01; family VGJL01; genus JBHGAY01. The sequence continues at coordinate 58,729 of JBHGAY010000015.1, read as the reverse complement.
GAAGAAGCACTTCAGAAAGCACTTACGTCTCCCCCGGACCTCGTCATCACCGACCTGCAGCTCCCGGGAAGGAGCGGGCTCGACCTCATCTCGGACCTGAGCGACCGCGGAATCGAGGCGACCCTCGTTGTCCTTACAGCGCACGGCACGATCGACAGCGCGGTCGAAGCGACCCGTCGCGGCGTCTACGACTACCTGGTCAAGCCGGTCGATCCGGAGCGCCTCGCGACGGTGATCTTCAAGGGGCTCGAGCGCGCGTCGATGCGGCAGGAAGTCCTGGACCTCCGCCGGGAGATGGTTCGGAGCGGACGATTCCAGAGTCTGATCGGGAAGTCGCCTCCCATGCTCGAGCTCTACCGGATGATCGATCAGATCGCTCCTTCCTCCGCCTCCGTGCTCATTACGGGAGAGAGCGGAACCGGCAAGGAAGTGGTGGCGCGGGCGATCCACAACCTGAGCCCCCGAAGCGCAGCGAGGTTCGTCGCGATCAACTGCGCCGCGATTCCGGAGACGCTTCTCGAGAGCGAGATCTTCGGGCACGAGAAGGGGGCCTTCACCGGCGCGACCGCGTCGCGGCCGGGGACGTTCGAGCTCGCCGACAAAGGGACTCTCTTTCTCGACGAGATCGGGGAGATGCCGGCCGCATTGCAGAGCAAGCTGTTGCGCGTCCTCGAGGAACGGAAGGTCCGCCGCGTTGGCGGCCAGCGCGAGACTCCGGTCGACGTACGCGTTCTCGCCGCAACGAACATGGATGTCGAGCAGCGCATGGGAGCGGGGCATTTCCGTGAGGACCTGTATTTCCGGCTGAACGTCTTCACGTTGCACATTCCACCGCTGCGGGAGCGCCCGGAGGACATTCCGCTCCTCGCGCAGAGCTTCCTCGAAGAGTACGCGCAGGAGAACCAGAAGCCGGTCGTGGGCTTTGCCGAGGAGACGCTCCAGCTGCTCATGCAGTACGACTGGCCCGGCAACGTCCGTGAGCTGCGTAATGCGATCCAGCGCGCCGTCATCCTCTCCAAGGAGGAAGAGATTCAGCCGTCCCAACTTCCCCCGGCGGTGCGGCCGAGCGTGCGGAAGAACCCGACGAAGGCCGGAAGTCTCTCGGTTTCGGTCGGCACCCCTCTCTCGGAGGTAGAGAAGGCAGTGATCCTCGAAACCCTCGAAGCGTGCGGGGGCAACAAGACGCGCGCGTCGGGTCTGCTGGGGATCAGCACCAAGACCTTGCACATGAAACTGCGCAGCTATCGAGCGGGCGCCGAAACCCGAGCGCAGGCCGGATCGTGAAAATCGAGTGGAGCGCGCGCCAGATCCTCGCGCTGCTCCTGCTTGCCGTCGTCCTCGTCTCGATCTCGGGACTCCTCGAGATGACCTACGTCATGCGCATGGCGCTCGACGGAGTCCGGAGCGAGAGCGCCTTGATCTCGCAGTCCGCGCTGCTGCAGATCGGCTGGCTCGCCGGAAAGGACCGGGGGGAAGACCTGATCCGCCGCATCCGGTCCGATCCCCGTCTTCCACTCGTGATGCAGGCCGCGACCGCTCAGGCCCCCGCCGTCGTCTTCGTCGCGATTTGTGATTCCAGCGACGTCGTCATCGCCAGCACCGAGCGGGGGATGGTCGACCGCCCGGCGGACCCGCTCCCGCCGCTGCCCGAGGCGAAGACGCTCCAGCAGACGCTCGCCCTCTTCCGGGACGTGATCCGTTCGGCGGACGTCTACCAGACCGAAACCCCGCTGCTGCTGGACGGCACTCCGTTCGCGACGATCCGGATCGCGATCGCGAGCGTTCTCTTGAAGGAGCGGATGGCGGAGGTCGCTCGCCGTGGGGCGCTCGCCGCGGGCTTCCAGCTCGGGCTGGCTCTGCTGTTCGGCCTCGCGCTCGCCTATCTCCTCACGCGCCGCCTCCGCCAGTTCGAGACGAGCGTCGCCGCGATGCGCGAGGGCCGCTACGAGAGCCGGATCCCCGAGGGAGTCGACGAATTCAGCCAGCTCGCTCGTGACCTGAACCTCCTTTCCGAGCAGTTCTCGAAAGAGAGCGCGGATCGCGAGCATCTCGGCTCCTTCCGCAAGACGGTCGAGCTTCTCGGGGAAGGTGTCCTGACGCTCGGCCCGCGCCGCGAGATCGTTCTCATCAACGCGACCACGGCAGGACTCCTCGGAATCGACCTCGAATCCTCGCGCGGGAAGCGGATCGATGAGCTGCTGGCGCCCGATCATCCGGTGCGCGTGCTGGCGGACCGGCTCTACGACAACGCATCACCGGAGGAAGGGACCTTCTCGGTCCCGTTGCCGCCCTCCGGGAACGCCCCCGCGCACGTCGCGATCGGTCACCGCATCACGGGCGCGGACGCTCCCGCGGGCGTCCTGATCGAGTTCAAGGAGACGACGGCGCTCGAGGAGCTGCATCTACTGATCGACCATTCGAAAGTGCTGACCCGGCTCGGACAGATGGCGGCCGGTGTGGCCCACGAGATCCGCAACCCGCTCCAGACGATCAACCTGGAGCTGGGCATCCTCCGGCAATCGCGCAATCTGAGCATGGAGGAGGTCGATAGCCACGTACGTACCGCGCAGGACGAAATCCAGCGGCTGCAGCGCGCGGTCAGCGGCTTCCTGAAGGTCGCCCGCCTGCGACAGCTCGTGTATGCTCCGCTCGACGTCAACGATCTGCTCGAGGAGATCCAGCAGGGCATGGAAGCCGAGGCGAACCTCGCCGGGCTGGAGCTGGAGTTCCATCCGGATCCGGCGATTCCCGAGACTCAAGGGGATCGATCGGTGCTCCGTCAAGCGGTCGAGAACGTCGTCCGCAATGCGATCCAGGCGCTCCCCTCCAGAGAGGGACGGGTCCTGGTGCGGAGCCGCACCGAGGGGAATGAGATTCAGATCGTCGTCTCCGACACCGGCCCCGGGATCCCCCCCGAGCACCTCGACAAGGTCGCGGACCTCTACTTCACGACGCGCGGCGAGGGGACGGGGGTTGGCCTGGCGCTCGTGATGCAGGCGATGCACATGCACGCGGGAGACATGAAGATCGAGTCCCGCGTGGGCGAGGGAACGTCCGTGACGTTGCGCGTGCCGGTACGGTTGTCGGCGGGACGGGGATCGCCGTTGCGTGATTCCCGTGGCGTGCCCGCTTGACCCGCCTCTTTGGACGGCGCTTCCTCCCCCCCGCCGTGCTTCTGGCCTTCGCGGTCACGGCTGGCGGCTCGGGATGCGGCAGCGTGAAGAGGCTGTTCCGTCCTCCGGATGCTCCCCCGCCTCCCACCTGGTCCGCCGAGATTGCCGACTCGATCCGAGCGCAGTCCGAAGCTGCCCCGATCGATTCCGCAGCCTTCCATCCGCCCTCGAGCGCATCGGGATCGACCGGCGCGCCCTCTCGAGGGGGCAGCAACGGCGCTTCACGGCGGACGGCCGAGCCGGGCGAGAGACCGCAGGCCGAAGCGGGCCCGCCGGGGTCCGAAACGACCGAGACCTCTCCGGCGGATACCCTCCTCGAGGAAGGCGGCGCTGGACAGTCGTCGATCTCGGTCGCACTCACCGATGCCGAGAAGCTGCGGCTGAAGGCGGTGACCGAGGACGATCTGCGCATCGCCGAGCTGTCGGTCACGCGCTCCGTCGACCGCGTCCAGACTGAAGAACAGAAGCAGAAGCTTCGCACCGTGCGCGGCCTGATCGACCAGGCCCGGAAGGCGTTCGATCACGAGGATCTCCAGGCCGCAGCGAACCTGGCGCACAAAGCCAGGCTCCTCGCCGATGAACTCGGCTCTGCGCTGCCTCCTCGCTAAGAAGCGAGCCACGGAAACGAGCCGGGAAAGCCAGCCGCGAAGGCGAGCCGGAGCGGCCTGCACGGAGAGCCGGCCTGCCAGGAGAGCACCCCGCACGGAGAGCCGGCGTGCTAGGAGAGCCGGCCTGCCCGGGCCTGACACGGCCCGCCGGCGGGCATCGGCGGGCATGGAGCTGCGATGCGGCGACCGGTCGGGCGTCCTTGCCAACGCATCAGGCCGAACGTATTCTCAGCCCCGGTTGGCCGCCCTCGTTCGTATGGACCGGCCGGGTCTCGACCTGCGCGGCAGGGAGACCGTTCAGGAGCGCCTCTCTTGCTGTACTTGGGACTCGACATCGGCGCGGTCAGCATCAAGGCCGCCCTGCTGAAGATCGGCGAGGATCGGGAGCGTCGCGAGGAGCCGTCGGGGGATCTCTGGTCCCCCGACCTCCTCGATATCGAGCTTCCCGGCGGAGGGCCGGCATCTCTCCGCGTCACCACCTACCGGCGCACCCACGGACGTCCGCTCGAGGCCGCCCGGCTCCTCGTGGAGCGGATACGGGAGAGCGCCGGCGGCCGCGCGTTCGACGGGGTCCGTGTGACCGGCTCGGGAGCCCGCCTGCTTCGCGAGCGCTTCGGAATCCCGGAAGAGAACGACTTCCGCTGCCTCGCGGCGGCGACGCGCGCCCTGGCACCCGAGGTGCGGACGCTCTTCGAAATCGGCGGGGAGTCCTCGAAGGCGCTCTTCTTCGAGCGGGACCCAGGATCGGGCGAGCTGGGGATCGCCGATTACGCAACCAACGGAGACTGCGCTGCCGGAACCGGCTCGTTCCTCGATCAGCAGGCAGGGCGACTGCGCTACGAGGTCGAGGAGCTGGGCGCGATCGCGCTCGCGAGCGAGCGGGCCGCCAAGATCGCCGGGCGCTGCTCCGTTTTCGCGAAGAGCGACATGATCCACGCGCAGCAGAAAGGCTACTCGCCCCCGGAGGTGCTCCGGGGACTTTGTGAAACCGTCGCGCGCAACTTCCGAGCCGCCGTAGTGAAAGGACGGACCCCGCGGCCGCCGGTTCTACTCGTCGGCGGGGTCGCGGCCAATGGGATGGTGGTGCGCGCGCTGCGCGACGTTTTCGATCTCGACGAAGACCTGATCGTCCCGGAGCATCACGCGGCGCATGCCGCGATCGGATGCGCAATCCTCGAAGCGAGCGACGCCGTGCACCATCCTCTCGATCTGGAGCGAGTGTCGGAGGCGTCCCTCGGCTCGGACACGATGCCGCGCGCCCGCCCGCTCGACCTCGGCAAGGTCATCGCGCTTCGGGACCGCGTGCTCCCTTACGAGATGCCGTCGAGTGGGAACGGCTCTCCGGTCGAGGTCGCTCTCGGAATCGACATCGGGTCGGTCAGCACGAACGTGGTTCTTCTGACGCGCGAAGGCCAGATCGTGCGCGAGATCTACACGCGCACGCAGGGACGGCCGATCGAGGTCGTCACCGCGGCGCTCGCGGAGCTGCGCGGCGAGCTGGGAAAACGGATCGCCGTGCGGGCCGTCGGGACGACCGGCTCGGGTCGCGAGCTGATCGGTGAGCTGGTCGGCGCCGACACCGTGAACGACGAGATCACCGCTCACAAGACCGGCGCGAGCTTCATCGCGCGGACGATGCTCGGCTCACCGGTCCATACGATCTTCGAGATCGGCGGGCAGGACGCGAAGTACATCCGCATCGAGGACGGGATCGTCGTCGACTTCGCGATGAACGAAGCGTGCGCGGCCGGCACCGGGTCGTTCCTCGAGGAGCGGGCGGAGGAGCTGGGAGTCTGCATCAAGGGGGAGTTCGCGAGCCGGGCGCTCGCGTCGACCTCCCCCGTGCGCCTCGGCGAACGCTGCACGGTCTTCATGGAACGGGACGTCAACGCCTACCAGCAGCGTGGCGCGTCGACCGAGGATCTGCTGGCCGGACTCGCTCTCTCGGTCGCGACGAACTACATCAACCGCGTCGTGCGCGGCCGCAAGATCGACGGCGTGATCTTCTTCCAAGGGGGGACGGCCTACAACGACGCCGTCGCAGCGGCTTTTGCGCAGATTCTCGACCGGGAGATCATCGTCCCTCCCTACAACGGAGTCGTCGGAGCCGTGGGCGCGGCCCTGCTCGCCTGGGAGAAGGCGAACGCGGATTCCGGAGCGCCATCGCGGTTCCGTGGATGGGACCTCGGCACCGTCGACTACCGGATCCGGGAGTTCACGTGCCAGGGGTGCGAGAACCGCTGCGACATGCAGGAGTTCCGGGTCGAGGGAGAGAAGACGTTCTGGGGCGACCAGTGCGGCGATCGCTACAGGCGCCGGGCGCGGGTCCAGTACGAGCCGGTCATCGACGATCTCGTGCGGTTGCGAAAGGAGTGGCTCCTCGAGGGGTACGAGCCGGGTAGCGGCCCACGCGGCACGGTCGCCTTCCCGCGCTCCCTCTACTTCTTCGACCGGTTTCCGTTCTGGAACGCCTTCCTGCGCGAGACCGGCTTCGGGGTCCGCCTGACGCCGGAGACGAACCGATCGATCGCGCACGATGGAGTGGAGGCGGCGGTCGCCGAGCCTTGCTTCCCGATCCAGGTCGCCCACGGCCACGTCCGGCTCGCGCTCGAAATGCCCGAGACCGACTTCGTCTTCCTGCCGAACCTGATCAACACAGAGCGGACGCACGACGAGATCGAAAGCTTCTGCTGTCCTTGGGGGATGACGATCCCCTACGTCGTGCGCGCGGCGGCCGGGTTCGAGGCGCAGGCCAAACGGATCGTCCACCCGCTACTCCGCATCCAGGCCGGCCCGCGGGCGCTGGTCGATCCGCTGCACGATTCCCTCCGGCGCTATGGAGTGCGGAAGGGGGCCGTGAAGCGGGGCCTGGCCGCGGGTGAGGAGGCTCTCGCCCTCTTTCGGAGGAGGATTCGAGAGGCGGGCGAGACGGCGATGCGGGAGCTGGATGCGAGCGGAGAGCCGGCCGTCCTTCTGGCCGGCCGCCCGTACAACCTCTTCGACCCCGTCGTGAACCTCGACGTGCCGCGCAAGCTCCGCGATCTCTACGGGGCGAACGTGGTGCCGCTCGAGTTCCTCGCCTCCGGCGACGCCGACATCGAGGCGGTCAATGCGAACATGTACTGGGCCTATGGAAGGAAGATCCTCGCGGCGGCGATCGTCGCCTCGCGCCGCGAGCGCCTCCACCTCATTTACATTACGAACTTCAAGTGCGGCCCCGACTCCTACATCAAGCATTTCGTCCGCGACGCCTTCGGGCGCGCCTTCCTGACCCTGCAGTTCGACGGCCACGCGAACGACGCAGGCATGCTGACGCGCGTCGAGGCCTACCTGGACAGCCAGGGGATGCTGCGGCGATGGAGCGGGGCGGCCGCCGCGGCGGCGGCAGGCGGAGGCGAAGAGCGTCGCGGCGGCGCTTCGGCGGTCGTCGAGGAGGCCGCAGCACTGCTCGGCGCCTCCCGATCACCGGGGGCGGCTACGCGATCCGGGTCGGTGTCGCGATCGGGGTCGGTCGAGGCGGGCGGTCCGTCGCGGTGAGGACGAAAGGAGCTTCCTTCCCTGTGAGCGATACGACGCGCATCCCCGAGGGCGCGAGGGCGGAAGCCGCCGGCGAGCCGGCCGATCCGGATCGCGCTCGCCCTGCCGCGGTCCGGCCGCGAAACGATCGCGCGCCGGGTGGCGTTCCGATCGCCGAGCGCGTTCTCTTCATCCCCCGGATGAGCGGCTCCGCCGCGACCTGCGTCGCCGCGGCGATTCGCGGCGCCGGTGTCGATGCTCGACCGATCCCGCCGTCCGACAGCCGGACCATCGAACTCGGCGGGCGCCACACGTCCGGGGAGGAGTGCTTCCCTGAGCGCGCCACTCTCGGAGACATCCTGCGGATCGTGCAGGACGGCCCGATCCCCAAGGAGCGGCTCGCCTTCTTCATGCCGACCGCTCCGGGGCCGTGCCGCTTCGGCCAGTACGCTCCGTTCCTCCGCCGTGTGCTCGATTCGGTCGGGGCAGAGAGCGTGGCGATCGTGAGCCCGACGAGCGGCAGCGGCTATGACCTGATGGGGATGGACTCGCGGGCGGTCCAGCGCGCGTCGTGGCGCGCCCTCGTCGCCGCCGACCTGCTCCGCAAGGCGACGTTGCGGGTGCGACCGTACGAGATCGAGGCGGGAACGACCGACCGGCTCTACGACCGGTCGATCGACGCGGTCTGCGCGATCCTCGAGACACGTGGGGCGACGGCGGGCGAGACGCTCGCGAAGCTCCGGTCGGCAATGGACGAGGCGGCCGCCGCGTTCGAGTCGGTCCCGCGACGATCCGAGGACCGGCTGCGGATCGGCGTGGTGGGCGAGATCTTCTGCCGGATGAACACCTTCAGCAACGAGGAGATGGTCCGCAAGATCGAGGCGCAGGGAGGCGAAGCCTGGATCTCGGACATCAGCGAGTGGATCTACTACACGAATCTCGAGCAGCGGAGAAAATGGATCCGCTACGCAGGGCAGACATTTTCGTTACGGATGCTGGGCGCGTACGTGAAGGAGGCGTTCCAGCGGAGTGACGAACACGCGCTGGCAGCCCCGTTCCACGCGCTCTTCGAGGGGCGCGAGGAACCGGAGAGGATGAAGATCGTCACGGATCTCGCCGAACCGTATCTCCCCGCATCGGGTGTGTACGGGGAGATGGTGATCTCCGCCGGGAAGGCGGTCTACTTCTGGTCGAAGGGGTGCGACGGCATCGTCGACATCAGCCCGTTCAGCTGCATGAATGGGATCGTGAGCGAGGCGGTCTATCCGAAGATCAGCCGCGACCACGACGGCATCCCGATCCGGATCTTCTATTTCGACGGCACGCAGTCGCACCTGGAGCGCGACCTCGGCATCTTCTTCGAGCTGGCGCGAACGTACAGAAAGAGGAAGGAGCGAGCCGCGGCGGGAAGAGCCTGATCGCTCGGCGTTCTCGCGCGCCGGCCGCATCGCCTTCTCGCTCCTCCAACGCCACCCATCACTCCCGGTCCTTCCCTTCCTCCTCCGCATTCTCCTCCGGCCGGCCGTCGCTCCCGCCCGCGGGACCGAAGATCGAGCGCTTGCTTCGATCCGAGCGAAAACGCCGGAACTCCTCCTCGATCTTCTGCGCCTTCTCGCGCGAGGACCTCTCCGGGTCCGTGTCCCGCATCATTCGCTCGATTTTCTTCTGCCGGTCCTCGGCCCGCCGGTGGAAGTCCTCGATTTCGCGTCCCATGTCCGGTCCCGAGGCGGCCATCGGAAGCTCGTCGATGCGGCTGGGATCTTCGAGATCCCATCGCAGCTCGAACGGGTTCTGGATGGCGCGAAGGATCTGCTTCGCCTCCAGACCCCGGGCGAGATGCAGGATGACCTCCCGTCCGATCCCGAGAAGCTCGGACATTTCCTCGGCGGTCGGAGGGCGTTTCTTCGTATGGCTGAGCACACGGACAGCGGCGACGACGAGGTGCGCTTGCGCTCGAGACGGCACGAACTCCATCGGAAACCTCCCAGGTCGATTCTACAGCACGAAGGCGCGCCACCGGGCGGATGCGGACTCCCTCCCGAGGACGGGATGGCCGGCCCGCCGGCGCCCGGAGGGGCTTCGCGGCGCTCAGATAAGAAATGGTCGCGCGGGGAGGAACCGTCGTGCGGGGAGAGCCGCGCGAGAAGAAAGGGTCGTGCAGAGAGAAAGGGCGTGCGGGGAGAAAGGACGTGCAGGGAGACGCCGATCGACCGGAGGGCGCTCGCCACTCCGGCCGATCTCCTGGCGTTCGCGTCCGCAAGGCGGCCACCAAGCGGATCATCGAAGCCGATGACGAGCCGCTACACGACCCTTCGACCTGAGATCACCCGGATCAGGAGAACGACGATCGCAAGCACGAGCAAGATATGGATGAAGCCGCCGAGGGTATAGGAGCTCACCATCCCGAGCAGCCAGAGAACCAGCAAGATCACGAAGATTGTCCACAGCATGTCTTCCTCCTGGGAATAGGTCGATCGGCCAATCGCATCGGCCTAGGCCGTCGCGGCCTATCTGCGAGGGAAACCCGGTCCTTCTTTCCTCATTGTCGAGGTTCAAATCGCGCCCGGCAACAGCAGATCGCAACCTGACGGCCCTTTCGTGTTTCAAGATGACGAAAACGTACATGAATCGGTCTATGCGATCTCATGTAATCCCGGCTATTACGAAGCTCGCTCGCCTTTACGTGGTGTCGCACACTGGCAAGTTCGTCGCCCGAATGTCGGCGCATTCAACCGTTGCGCGAGCGCCCGGGGAATGGGGGGCTGCCGCTCGCGCAAGCAGTGCCCGCGCCGCCGGGAGGCGCGAGAGGAAAGGTATCCGCTGCGGCGGAGACCTCTTTGGAGGCCGGACGGGAACGCCGGCTACGAGGAAGCGAGCGTGAGCGGTACGGCGACCGAAGGGTCGAGAATCCGGAACGTGAACGATTCGGTCAGGTAGAGGCGGACCTGTTTGGTGTCGTGTGATTCATATCCGAGGGAGATGTCCTGCCCGATCGTGAGCTCCAGATCTCCCCCGCGCTTCGAGACGAGCGCGCCTCCCTCGATCACGGACCGGTAGATGGCTTTCCCTTCGAGGAGCTGCTCCACCTGCTTGCGCAACGGATAGCCGGAGGCAGTGTTGGCGAGCGTCTGAAAGAGGCGCGGGCCGAGGACGAGGACGTAGGGGCCTTGCACCGCGGCGTCGAGAAGCGCCAGGAGCGCCTTCGAAACGCCCTCCAGGAGCGACCCCGAGTCCGGTCGAACGGCAATCGCGGGATGCGGAGAGGCGTGAAGCAGACCCTGGATCTTCGCCTTCTCGAAGCCGTTGAAGATCGCGCCGTCCTCGAAGTCGGCGATCCGCTTCGCCGCGTCGATCGCAGCCGTCAGATCGACGTCGGCGGCGCCGCGCGTCACGTTGTCCAGCTCCCAGATCCCGAGCGAAAAGGGAACACGTACTTCGACCAGCGGCTGCACCTGATGGACGCCGAAATAGACCTCGTCGAGGCTTTGCCGGTCGACGTCCAGGCGGCCGAGACCGATCGCGGCGAAGTCCCACCCGTGGGGTCCGCTGACGTCGACGATCCGGCGGCCGATCATGTGCGTACGAAGCGCGCTCGCAGTGACCGCTTCGATTTCGGTCCAGGCGAGGTCGGTGATGGGAGCGAGAGCCCGCTTGAGAATGTCCACTCACGCCTCCTCTTGGAGCTTGCCGATTCCAAGGTCGGGGATCGGCTGCCGTCCATGCCGGACCGATCCCTGGGAGGGGGCCGGCGATGTGAGATCGGCCTCACGGCGCTCCCCACCTGCCTTGTCCTCCTCCTCGATCTCGGTGATTGGCTCCTCCCGGAACAGATAGGCGCGAAGAGCTCGGTCCCATCCGGGCATGTTGCGCCGGAGCCACTCGAGCACCATCGTCGCGTGCTCGATCTCCTCGTCCCGATTGTGGGTAAGGACGTCCCGGAGGGCGGGGTCATGCGCGGCGACGACCCGCTGGTGGTACCAGTCGATCGCCTCGATCTCCTCTTTCAGGCTTGTCAATGCCCGGTGGAGATCGCTCGTCTCGGGACCGAGGATCTCGTACGGCTCGTGATACCCCTCCATCGACCCTCCACTGTCAGGCCTTGGGCTCGATCCCGGGCGAGGTGCCGGCGAGGACCGGCGCGCCGCACCGGGATCGGCCGAATTCCTTTCTGCGAGGCACTGGGCGGCCGCCACTTCCCGCCGGCCGGCTATTGCGATTGCAGCTTGTCGCCCGCGTCCTCGAGATCCGCGCGCAGGTTCTTCAGGTCCTGGTCGACCCGGATCCGGATCCTTGTCCACTGCGTCCCGGTGGCCGTCTCCAACGAGTCCACGCGGGCCTGAATCGTCTGGCGCTCCGTTTGGATTCGGTCGAGCTGCTGCTGCATGTCGGCTTGCGCCGAGGACGTCATGTTCGCCATGCGGGATCGCATCTGCGTCAGCTGCTGATTCATATTCTGGAGGTCTTGCGTCACCTGCGTCCTGTACGCGGTCATCTCGTCCTGGGTGTAGACCCGGTTCGTGTCGTTGACCGCCGTCGTATCGGCCGTCGTTCCGCGCTCCGTCGCAGACGCGTTCTCATCGCCGCGGTTTCCGCCGCCGCAACCGAGAACCGGCAGGATGATGGCGAGAATCAGGCTGGGCCAGAAGCGCTTCACGGGATCACTCCTTCCTCCTGCGAGGCCGGCCGGAACCGGTCGAGGGGAATGCATCACTTGCGCATCAATCCCCGCGCGATGGCAGCGAAGAGCCGAACGGGACCCACGATCCATTCTTCGGTCCAACATTCTGCCATCACCTTTATCATTCACGAACGATCGTGCATGCCCCGTTGGAGAAAACGTCTCACATACGGCGAAACGGAGTCAATCCGAACAAAGCGTCGAGGGAGTCGGCACGTGGCGGGGCGCTTTCTGCGCCGTCCTCACATGGCTGCGCCCTTCCTGTCGCGGCGCCCCTGGATCGTGCTCCGCAGGCCCGGCCCGCGGACGAAACGATCTCGATCCCTCCTTCTGGCTGATAGCCGGCCCGGCCGTCGCGCCAGGCTGGGGCGTGTTGTCGGTCGCCGCGTCTCACGTGGCCGGCGGCTCGCCCGCGGCCGCGTTCCCCCTCCAGCCCGCTCCTCCTCGAGCGCAGGCCGAGACCGGCGCCAAACGAACGCTTGCCAGGCTTCCGGGCTGGGCGTATGAACGGTGCGTCCCGTCTGACTGTCGCGATGGGTCGAACGTTTGGGAGGTGGACTATGTGGAAGGAGTTTCAGGCGTTCCTCTTCAAGTCGAACGCCCTCGCGCTCGCCATCGGCGTGATCATCGGCGCCGCCGTCGGGAAGGTCGTGACTTCGATCGTCGGCGATCTTCTCATGCCGGTGATCGGCCTGATCCTACCCGGTGGCGGATGGCGGACCTGGGCGATCACGCTCAGCCACAACCCGGACGGAACGGCAAAGAACGCCCTCATGGTCGGGTCGTTCCTCGGAAACGTGATCGATCTGCTGATCATCGGGTTTGTGGTTTTCCAGATCACGAGGACGTTCCTGAAGCCTGCTCCGCCTCCTCCGGGTCCACCCACGAAGGAGTGCCCCTACTGCATGGACGTCATCCCCGCCGGCGCCAAGAAGTGCCGGTCCTGCACGAGCCAGCTGTAGGCGCCGAACACGACGGGGAGGCTTAGCGCCTCCCCGTCCCTCGCTCGCCGAGGGCCGTCGGGCGCAAGGCACGAGCCGACCCGCCGCTGCGCCTCCACCGACTCACTTCAGCAGGACGATGCGGACGGATCGCCCCTCCGCGCCCGGCGCCTCGAGGCGCGCGAGATAGACGCCCGCGGCGAGCCTGTCCCCGGCGTCGTTGCGACCGTCCCACTCGGCGATCCACCGTCCCGCCGGCCGGACTTCGTCGATCAGCTGGCGGACGCTACGCCCGCTCGCGTCGAAGATCCGTAACGTGACGCGACCCGCCTCCGCGGAGCGGAAGGCGCAAGGAATCCTCGCGACGCTCGCGAACGGGTTCGGCGCGGGGGCCGCGATATCGAGCGGCGGTCCTGACAGTCCTGCCGCCCCTTCCTCCACGTCCATGACTCCGCACCCCACAGGCCAGGCCCCGATGCGGCCGCAGACCGCGTCGTTGCACGGAGAGCCGGGCATCAGGCCGAAGTCGTATCCGGCTCGGTCGCAGAACTGGGGGTCGACCGACAGGTTGTGATCCGCACCCGATTCGCCGGCGATGCATGCCGCGTAGTCCCCGCCCACGTTGCCGAACACGTCGCAGCACCGCAGATCGACCGAGCTGTAGAAGCAGTAGAAGGCGCTGCCCTGGGAACTGAATGCGAAGATGCAGTTCTCCGCGACGAGGTCGGCGTAGTAGCAGAACACCGCTCCGCCAAATGCAGTGGCGGCATTTCCGGAGAAGGTGCACCGGTCGAGCCGGATCGGCTGGCTCCCGCTGTTCAGGTACGCGCCTCCGCCGCTCCCCCCCGTGTTGCCGGCGAACGTACAGTCCCGGATGGTGGGGCGCGACTGGAAACAGAAGAGGCCGCCCCCGCCCACGTCCGAGCGGTTGTCGTACAGGTTGCAGGCTTCGATCGTCGGGTTCGAGGAGTTCGTGCACGAGATGCCGCCGCCGCTGTACGTGGACATGTATCCGTTGCGGATCGTGAGGCCGGAAACCATGGCGTTCGATCCCTCGCCCGAATGGAACTCGAAACCCCGATGGTTCTCGGCCGCGGTCCCTTGGCAGTCGATCACGCACGAATCCGGATCGCCGCTGCGCGAGCGGACGATCAGCGTCTTGCCGCGGAAATCGAGGTCGCGGTTGCCCGGTCCCCGATAGACGCCGTCGCCCAGCTCCACCACGAATCCGGCCTCCGCTGCGTCCATCGCCGCCTGAATGGTGGGATAGTCGCCGGTGCCGTCAGCCAGGACGATGACGAGGCCGCACCCCGCCGGCATCGCCCCGATGCCACCGCATTCGGGGTTGTTCTCCTCCGCACACGGGGATTCCGCCGTCAGGCGCAGGTTCTCCTGCTCGATCCCGCAGTAGAGCGGATCGGCGCAGAGGTTCCCAGCCATTCCCGACTGCCCCGCGATGCATCCGACCCAATCCCCTCCCGCGTTGCCATAGACGTCGCAGCAGGAGAGGCTCGGATTGGCACCCGCCCCTTCGCACGCGACGGCGCCGCCTGAAGCGCCGAAACCGAGGATCGATCGTTCCAGGTCGACGGCTGACGAAGCTCCCACCCAGACGGCCGCCCCCTGTGCAGATGCAGCGCCGTTCGCATGAAACGTGCAGCCGGTGACGATGGGATGCGCCCCGGAGGAGGCGGAGATTCCGCCGCCGCGCCTGCCGGCCGTGTTCCTGACCAGGACGCAGCGATCGAGGAGCGGAGCGCTTCCCGCCCCGCTGGCGGCCACGGCGCCCCCGTCTCCGAGCGGTCCCTGCGCTTGATTCCCGCGGAAGGTGCACGAGACCAGGCGGGGGCTCGCGCCCGCTCCCGCGCACGCGATCGCTCCGCCGCCCGCCCCGCTCGCGACCTCGTTGCCCTCGAAGACGCAGTTCTCGATCACGGGAGAGGCCCCGTTGGAGCAGAGGATCGCGCCGCCGCTCTGCCCGATCCCCGGGTAGCCGCCGGTGATGGTGACACCGCGGATGCGCGCCTCCGCCGTCTCGCCGGAGGTGAAAAGGAAGGCCCGGTGGGCGCCGGGATTCCCCTCGCAGTCGATCGTGCAATCCTCCGGATGATCGCTGCGCGAGCGAACAGTGATCTCGCGACCGCCGAAGACGAGATCGCGGTTGCCGTCGCCCCTGTAGAGGCCGTCGAGCAGCTCGATCGTGTCGCCGTCGAGCGAGACGTCGATCGCGGCCTGGATCGTCGCGTAATCCCCGCCGCCGTCCGGCGCTACCGTGAAGCGCATCCCCGGCGACGGACGGATCCCGCGATACAGAACCTCCTGCATGGGATCGTCGGTATGGTAGAGGTGATCGATCGCGTACCAGGCGCTGAACGACCCGCCCCAGCCGTAGTTGATGTGGTACTGCTCCTCGCCTCCGGAAAGCCGCCATCCGTCGCAGACCACCGCGTGCCCCTCGTTCGCGCTAAAGCGGAATGCGTAGAGCATCGGACGCCCGGCCGCTACTTCGTCCCGGATCATCTGAGACCATCCGGACGCCGAGTAGCTGTTGCGGCGCTCCTCGGTGATCGTGTCGTCGTAGCGGAAGTATTGGGGCAGGACGGTGATCGCCTCGCTCGTATACGCGCCGGAGCCACAAACCCCGTAGTCCATCTGGAACGCCACGCCGACCTCGTAGCAGAGCTCCGAGAGCGCCGCGCGCTGCTGCTGCGTGCAGCCGCCGTCGCAGTCTGCCGGCATGTTCTGCCAGTCGAACGGGTCGGAGAAGTCCGCGTAGAGCCAGTCGCCCTGCGAGCCGCCGCCGCACGAGTCGTCTCCCTCCCAGTAGTACTGGGATTCGCCGAGGCCGATCGGCGGCCACTGATAGTACCGGAGGACCTGCGCGGCGGCGGTCGCGACGCAACCGACGACGCACTGCCCGCCGTCCCCTTGCGGGCAGAGGAGGTTGTACGGAAAGCTCTGGTGCCATTCGGTGGACAGGAGCGGACCGTAGTCCAGGAGCGGCTGGAAGCGCCCGCCCTCGAGGTCCCGCTGGAAGACCGGCTGGGCGAGCAACAGGCCATCCCACTGCTGGCGGTGCTCCTCCCCCAGGAGCGTCTCCGTTCCAGACGGCTGGCTCGCGTCCAAGCTTCCGTAGGTCGCCTCGTACAGATCGAGCATCGAGCCGAGGGCCTCGCGGAGCAGGCGCGGGAAGCCGTCGGGCTCCCCCGGATCGAGGTCGTACTTCTCGGAGTAACACTTCACCGGCGGCAACTCCTTCAGCACCGGGACGGCGATGTGACCGGTGGGACTGATGGAGTACACGCGCCCGAGAAGACGTCCTCCCGAGCGGATCTCCCGCATGCCAGCGATCTCCGGCCGCTCCGATCCCCCCCAGTCTCCGGCCTGCTGGACGGTGAGGGCCATCCAGTTGCGGGCGACCGCCTCCATCTCTTCCGGCGTCGCCAGCACCGCCCCCGCGCGGGGCGCAAGCATCAGGGAAAACAGGAGAAAGCAGAACAGGGCAAGTAGGCGGCCGACCGCTCGCGGCATCGAGAACCTCCCGGCTGAGGGTGGAAGCTCGCAGGTGCGCAGGAGGCCGGATGCGGAGCGGCCTCGGGTGCGTTTGCGTTCGGTGAATTCTATCACTTTCGCGAGCTTGGGGGACGAACGTCCGGCGGATGTGCGGTGGACGGATTCGGGACACGGATGAGGAAGAGACGTCGGAAGCGCAGGGAGGAGGGAGAGACGCCGCAAGGCGCGGGGAGGAGGGTGCGGCCGGCACTCCTCGAATCGACGGCGCGATCAGTGCAGCGGCGGTTCGGGCGGAAGGTCAGACGGGCATATCCGAGCGGCGGCCCGGCAGCCCGTCTCAGTCACCTTCCTCCCCCTTCACGTGGATCCGCCGCCGGATCTCCTCGCGCAGCTCGGCGAAGAACTCCTCGAACGGCATCGTCCGTTGCTCTGTCCTCTTGTAACGGCGGACAGTGACCTGACCGGCCTCCGCCTCGCGCCTCCCGACCACCAGCACGATCGGAATCTTCTGCATCGAGGCGTTGCGGATCTTCTTGTTGAAGGAGTGGGGCAGATCGTCGACCTCGGCGCGAACGTACTCGGCCCGCAAGCGGTCGCGCAGGCCGTACGCATGCGGCAATAGATCATCGTTGATCGTGACGATCCGCACTTGCACCGGAGAGAGCCAGGTCGGGAATGCCCCGCCGTAGTGCTCGATCAGGAATGACAACATCCGCTCGTGGGTGGAGAGCGGCGCGCGATGGATGACCGCCGGCTTCGCCTCCTGACCGTGCTCGTCGATGTAGCGCAGCTCGAACTTCTCCGCAGCCATATAGTCCAGCTGCACGGTCGAGACGGTTTCCTCACGGCCGAGCAGGTTCTCGAACTGCACGTCGATCTTCGGCCCGTAGAACGCCGCCTCGCCGAATCCCTCCTCGAACGGAATCCCCTCCTGCACGAGCGCCTGCCGCAAGATCGCCTCGGTCTCCGTCCAGATCGCTTCGTCCGGGTGGAACTTCTCGCGATTCGCAGGATCGTGGGTCGAGAGGCGGAGTGTGAAGTTCTTCAGCTCGAACACGTCGTACAGCTCTTTGTAGAGGCGCATGACGAGGATCGCCTCGGCGAGCGACTGCTCATGCGTGCAGTAGATGTGCGCGTCGTTCATCGTCAGGCCGCGCACCCGCAGCAGGCCGGCCAGCTCTCCGGACTTCTCGAAACGATAGCAGGTCCCGTATTCCGCAAGGCGCAGCGGCAGATCGCGGTAGGAGTGCGGGCGGCTGCGGTAGATCATGTGATGATGCGGGCAGTTCATCGGCTTGAGGTAGAAGACCTCTTCACGCCCCTCCTCTTCCCAGCGCATCGGAGGGAACATGCTGTCCTTGTAGTAAGGAAGATGCCCGCTGCGCAGATACAGCTCCTGATGCGCGAGGTGCGGGGTCGCGACGCGGTCGTAGCCGTAGCGGAACTCCGCCTCCTTCGCGAGCTTCTCGACCTCGTCGCGCAACACCGTGCCGTTCGGAAGCCAGAGGATCAGCCCCTTGCCGACCTCCTCGTCGATGTCGAAGATGTCCAGCTCGCGCCCCAGCTTGCGGTGGTCGCGCTCCATCGCGATGCGGCGCCGCTCGATGAACGCCTCCAGCTCTTCCTTGGTCCGGAAGGCGAGGCCGTAGATGCGGGTGAGCATCGGGTTCTTCTCGTCGCCGCGCCAATACGCTCCGGCGATCGAGTCGAGGCGGAAGGCGTCTGCCGGAATCTGGGAGGTGTCGGCGACGTGCGGGCCCTCGCACATGTCGAGGAACGGCCCACTCGTGTAGAAGGAGATCGTGTCGATCCCCTTCGCGGCCAGATCTCGAGCCGCTTCGAGCTTGAACGGTTGCGCCAACCCGGCGATCCTTTCGATCGCGTCGGTCGACCGCATCTCCTCGCGCTCGAACGGGACCTTGCGGCGCAGAATCTCCCGCATCCGCTTCTCGAGCTTCGGAAGATCCTCGGCGGTGATCGGCTCGGGAAACTCGAAGTCGTAGTAGAACCCGTTCTCGACGGGCGGACCGAACCCGAGCTTCGCCCCCGGGCGAATCTCCAGCACCGCTTGCGCGAGAACGTGCGCGAGCGAGTGCCGGATGCGGTACAGCTCTCGAGAGGCCTCGTCCAGGGCACGGGCCTGTTGCGCGATCTCTTGATCCTGCATGTTTCTAGCCTTTGAAAGAGGTTTTCGGAAGGGTACGGACCGATCGCCGAACCTGTCAACGGCTTCCCGCCTGCGCGCCGGCCCGCTATCCTTTCGGGGCGCGCTGCGAGTGCCTCCTTCCATCTCGAGGATCGCGCGGCAGCGAGGGAGGAAGACCCGGTGAAGCTCAGCATCCTGATCCCCGTCTACAACGAAGAGGGGACGATCGCCGCTCTGCTGGACCGGGTGCTTTCCGCTTCCCTTCCCGTGGAGCGCGAGATCGTGGTGGTCGACGACGCCTCGAGCGACAACACCCCGGAGATCCTCGCGCGCTATGCCGGGCGCGTGCTCATGATCCGTCATCCGACCAACCGGGGCAAAGGGGCCGCTCTGCGCACCGCCCTCGCGCGGGCGAGCGGCGATTTCATCGTCCCGCAGGACGCGGATCTCGAGTACCACCCCGAGGACCTGGCTCGCCTGATCGAGGAGACCCAGAGGGTCGGGGCCCGCGTCGTCTACGGCTCGCGCCGGCTCGAGAAACGCAACCGCAAGTACTCCGCCCTCTCGTTCTACCTCGGCGGGATCGTGCTCACGTGGATCGCGAACATCCTCTACGGCCTGCGACTGACCGACGAGGCGACCTGCTACAAGCTCGTCGACCGGCGGTTGATCGAGGCGATGGACCTGCAGTGCGAGCGCTTCGAGTTCTGCCCGGAAGTCACGGCGAAAACGGCCCGCATGGGGGAGCGCATCCACGAGGTGCCGATCCGCTACGAGCCCCGGCGCCTGGCCGAAGGGAAGAAGATCCGCGCGAAGGACGGGATCGAAGCGATCGAGACGCTTTGGCGCTACCGGCGCTGGCGACCCGCAGTCGCGGTCGAAAGCCAAGCAACGGCGGCGCAAGCGAACGATCGCTTGGTCTGATTCCGGGCCTGCTGGCGTCGGCCATGGGGCGGGCGCCCCTACGTCCTGTGGCACCCCTACGTCCGGCGCGTCCGGCAGCGCCCCTACATCCGGGGTGTCGTCCTGGCCTCAGCCGAACGATCCTCGGCTCCTGGCGCCAAGAGTGTGGCCGATCGAGATCCTACCAAGCGTCCGAGGAGAATCCCGGGAACCGGTATGGATTCCAGCGGTTCCAGCGCGTCGTGGTAGTTGGGAAGCTCCTTCTGTTGAGGGCTTCCCCTAATGAACTGTATGATCTCCGCCAGGGATCTGTTCCGATCCCCCCGAACCTCGACCGACGTCGAAAGCAACGAGGAGGATTCCTAGATGAAGAGCACGAAGTTGACCGGTCTGCTCGCGGTCGTCGCCCTGGCCGGCCTGACCGCGTGGGGCGCCCACGCGGGCGGCGCGTTCTCCGATTGCTCGTCGAAGGCGAGCTGTAACCGCTCCGGCTCCGCGACTCAGGCTTCCGTCTGCCCCGGGATGACGCAATCCGGCTCCACATCGGCCGCCGCCGAATTCGTGCCCGTCTGCTCCGGAAGCGACGCCAAGGGAACTCAAGCGCGCGCCGTCTGCGGGGGCTCGAAGGGAGCGATGAAGGCGGGCTCGGGCTGCGCCGATGGCGAGAAGACCGCGATGGAAACGTCCGGCGGATCGTCCTGCTGCGCGGGCAAGGGCGCGGGCGCGCAGGCGAACGCGGGTGGCGGCTGCCCCTACATGGGCGCGATGGCGGTCTGCAGCCATGACGGCGTGGTGTGCGATAGCAACACGGCCGACTGCGAGCAGATGCTGCGCACCTACTACGCGAACCACGGATGGCTCGGCGTCGAGATGATCTGCGCGGCGAACGGGACCTGTCAGCCGACCGTCACCCGTGTCGACGCAGGCAGCCCGGCGGAGAAGGCCGGCTTCCAGGTCGGCGACGTCCTCACCTCCCTCAATGGAATCGCTTTCACCGCGGAGAACGCGGAAGCGGTGGGGAAGTTGATGAACGAAGGATTCAAGAGCGGTGACAAGGTCCGCTACACGGCGGCTCGCGAAGGCAAGACAGTCGATCTCCAGGCGAAGCTGGCGAAGATCGACGACGCGCGGCTCGCGGAGATGATCCAGGCGCACGTCTCGACGCATCAGCCTGCGGAGCGGCCGGCGGCGAAGACGAGCGACAAGGCGGAGTCGGTCCGGTCGTAGCTACGGCTCGATCTATCGCTCGCGATCGCGCGCGCGATAGATCGCCAGATGGGCGGGGGAGCGGCGACGCTCTCCCGCCTCGCTTCTTCTTCCCGTTCTCCCGCCGCCGGACGGCCGGCTCTCAGTCGGCCGCGCCGAGCCCGGTTCGCGCCGAGACGCCGACAACCAGGTTCCTCTCCATCCCCGGCTCGAAGTAGCGTCCGCCCGTGCCGTTGATGAAGGCGGAGGAGACGTAGTCCTCGCCAGCCAGGTTTTCGATCCCCGCGAAGATCCCGACCACCCGCGAGCCTCCGATCGACCGCTCCATCCCGACCGTCAAGTCGATCCGCTCGTAGCCCGGCACCTCGACCTGGTTCGCGTCGTCCGCCCAGTAGGACCCGACCGTGCGAAGCCTTGCCTCGGCGTAGACGCCGGGCCGGGTGTCGTAGCGGAGGAGGAGCGTGAGCGTCGTCCCCGGGATCCCGGAGGTCTCATTGCCGTCGAAGTCCCCCAGCTCGTTCTCGTAGCGGAGGTACTCACTCGAGAGGACAGTCAGCGCCGCCTTCGCGCTCAGCCCCCAGCGGCTCTCCGCGTCGATGCCCGCCTCGAATCCGTAGCGGCGCGATTTGCCCGCCGTCAGGTAATAGGCACCACCGTCGTAGGGCACGATCTCGTCGCGCAGATCGATCCGGTAGGCGGCGACGTCGTAGCGGACGCGCACCGGCGCCGCCGGGGAGTCGCCTCCAATGCGCCCCTTCGTTCCGATCTCGTACGTGACCGACGTCGCGGGATCGAGGAACGGGTTCAGCCCGGTCAGCGTGTCGTACGGCGCCGGGGGGTCGACTTCATTGAACGCCGGCGCCTCGATCCCCCCGGAGAGCGCCGCATAGAACATCTGCCCTCGGCCCGCCTCGTACGAAACGCTCAGCCGCGGGCTCAGCGCGTCGAGCGTGCGCTCGTCTCCGAGCGAGGGGTCCTGGTAGTCCTCGAAGATGTAGCGGAGGCGGTCGTAGCGTGCACCGGCAACCAGCTCGAGACGCCCCGACGGGCGGACGGCGAGATCGGTGTAGAAGCCTTGCGTCTCGATCCCCTCCCTCTTGTCGGAGACGAGGGTCGTGCCGCGCGTGCCTCCAGGACCGAGGTCGTGGAAGCGCGCCGAGCCGTCCTGGTAGCCCTCCTCGAAGCCGGCGTTCCAGCGCGCGGGCACCGCTCCCGAACGCCCGAGCGTGAAGGCGAGCGAGTGCAGGAGATTGCCGCCGAGATGCACCCGCTCGAAGTCCCGAAAGCGGCCGCGTTCGGAACGCTGCAACGTCTTCGGCTCGACGAAAGCGCTCGCGACGATCGAGTGGGACTCTCCGCTGCCGAGCGCCTGGCGGAGCCGAAGCCCGACGCGACCGATCCGGTTGTCACGACGGTCGTTTCGCGCGACGTAGAGCGAGTCGGCCTGGCGCGGATCGGCGGCGAGCTGCTCCTCGGTCAGCGGCCCCGGCATGCGGAAGCGGTTGCGCGCCGCCCGCAGGAAGAGGCCGATCGAGGTGCGCGGCGATGGGTCGCTGCGGATAGCGAGGCCGCCGATCGCCACCTCGCTCGCGCTGTGCTCGCGCCAGCCGTCGAAGCTCGTCCAGGCGCCGGTCAGCAGGATGCGGGCGCTTCCGGCGCGCGTCCCGATCTCCCCCTGCGCGCGCTGCAGGCCGAAGCTGCCGCCGGCGATCCGTCCTTCCGCGTAGGGATGCTCGAAGGCGACGTCGCTGACGAGGTCGATCACGCCCCCCGACGCCGACCCGTAGAGCGTCGACGCGTTCGAGCGGAGCACGCGGATCTGCGAGAGGCCGCCGACGTCCGCGAGGTCGAGACTGGTGCGGCCATCCGGCTCGGTGACCGGGAACCCATCGAGAAGCACACGGATGCCGCGCGTCGTCCCGGCGTTCGACCGGTCGCCGTTGCCTCGTGCCCCGAACCCGCGCATCAGGATCCGCACATCGCCCCCGCCCGCGCGGCTCTGCGCGAGGACGCCGGGGACCAAGTCGAGCCCTTCGTCGAGGCCCGCCTGCCGCCGCGTGTCGAGCGCCGACGCCGGGATGGAGCTGCCGGCGACCGCGACGCGCATCGGGTCAGCCGGCATGCGCTCCCCGGTCACCTCCACGGTGTCGGCGAGGAAGACGCGCGAGCGCGGCTCTTCGGTCTTGCCAGCCTCGTCGGCCGCCGCGAGGGCTGCAGCATTGGGGCACGCGGTGAGCAGCACGAGCAACCAGCGAGCATGAATCGTGAGTACGGCACCGAGACGACGGCTTCGTCGTGAGGAAGGCTCCATGGTGAATCGCTCCCTTTCGGATCACTCGAATCTTCGTTCACGGACTGTGCTGCGGACTCCGGGCGGCTCGCCTCGAAGCGATCGTGGCCGCCCAGGCGGCCGAACCGACGCGGTTGCGCTCGGCCGGCAGCGCGGGCGGAGGCGCGCCAAGATGCTCGCGCGCCTGCGATCCCCCGCCGAGACCGAGGTCGGAGCGCGAGCCGTCCGCATCCTGGATGTCGGGATCTCCCGCGTCGATGGCTGGGCTTCCGGCCCGCAGCCGGAAGTCGGCCGCTCCCTCGAAGAGCGGATCGATCGAGATCGGCCGCGCCACGGACGTGTCCGCCGCGGCTCCCCCGCCCTCCCCTGCGGCCGCCGCGGCGCCGGTTGGGGCTCCCGCGCCCGCCTCCCCCGCTCCCTCGACCCGGAGATCCCCCGCCACGTTTCGCCACGCCGCGTTCCAGGGGACGGTGAAGCGCGCGGGATCGCCCACGTGCCAGATGCCGACCCTCGGGCAGACCCACTCCTTGCGCCATCCGTTGTCGACGATGAGGTTGTTGCGGGCCGTGCCGGTTGCGGCGGAGTCCCAGACGGCGAAGCCGCAGTTGCCGTTGCGGACGATCACGTTCTGCGTCGCCTCGAGGTAGGAGCCGCCGGTCGCGATTATCCCCCACCCCAGGTTGTCGAAAACGGCGTTGTTGCGGACGACGGCGCGCGAGCTGCCGAACGTCCCAATCCCCTTCCAGTAGCCGGAGACTCGGTTGCGCAGGACGATCGCCGCGGCGTCCCACGTGATGCCGATCCCAGCGCCGCGTCCCTGCTCGATCACGTTGTCGTGGATCAGCGCCGTCGCTCCCCGGTAGAGCGCGATCCCGTCCCAGCCGTTGTTCTCGATGCGACAGCCGGCGACCTCGAGCACCGCCCCCTCGCGCCCCACGACGCCCGCGATGCCGACGACCACCTTCTCGTCGGCCGCGCGCGCGGTGTTGTCGCGCACGTGCACCTGCTCGAGCGTGACGCGGGCGCCGCGCACGACGACCCCGGCATCGGTCGCGTTGCCGTCGGCGTCGCGCGCGCCCCCCGTGACCGCGAGATGCTCGACTCGCACCTCGCCGCCGCCCCCGCCGTCGATCCAGATGCCGTAGCCGGCGCCGGTGGAGAGGACGGTCCGCTCCGCGCCCGCTCCGATCAGCGCCAGCCGCCGCGCGCCGGCGATCCGGAATCCGGCCGTCGCCGCGACCGGCGTCCGATGCTCGAGGCAGTTGCCGCATAGCGGATCGACGATCGACGCGGCCGTGCTCGCCGTGAACAGGCCCTCTCCGATCCGGATCGTGTCGCCGTCGGCCGCCGCGTCGATCGCCGCCTGCACCTCGGTGAAGACGCCCCGCGGCCGGCCGGCACCCGCCTGCTCGACGTGGAGCACCCGCGCCGACGCAGCGGGTGGCCGGAGAAGCCAGAGGGCGGGAAGCAGCAGAAGCAGCGGAGGGAGCGGAAGGAGCGGAAACGCCGCACGCGGGACGCGATGTTTCACCGTCCTCCTCCCTGGAGCATCTCGCGCATCCACAGTTCGAGGTGGATCAAGAGGACGATCCGCTCGATCCGCCCGCGCGAAGCCTCCTCGAGCAGCCCGCGGACGCGTACGCCGTCCAGCACCGACGGCAGCCAGGCGGCGGAGCCGAGAAGCCACTGCGACACCTGCTCGCGCCCGCCCGTCCGCAGCCACAGCCGCGTCAGGTCGCCGAGCTGCCGCTTCGGCCGCGCGAGGACGCCGGCCGGAAGCCATGCCGCGAGCGCATCGCGATGCAGCCGCTTCCCGGCTCCCCCCTGCAACCGATAGGACGCGGGCAGCCGCTCGAGCCATTGCACGACCTCCGGGTCCGCGTAGGGGAAGCGCAGGAAGAGGCCGTGCTCGGAGGCGAGCCGCTCGGCCGGCAGCAGCACCCCGTCGGGCAGGTGCGTCCGCGCGTAGATGTAGAGCGACTGATCGAGCGGATCGCGATCCGCCACCGGTTCGCGCCACCGATCGAGGAGTTTGCGCGCCGCCTCCCGATCGCCGATGTGGCCGGCCCGCAGCAGCCGGTCCAGCTCGGCGTCCTCGAAGAGGAAGAACGCGGAGAGGACCCGCTCCCTCTCTTCCCTGGAAGCGACCATGCGGTGGTTGCGGGTGGCCGCGGCTCGATCGAGGCGGCCCAGCGTCCGGCTGACGCCGCCGACGACGCCAGCCACGAACGGCGGCAGCTCGCTGACCCACTCCCCCCACTGCCTCCAGCGCCAGACCGGCGACTCGCCATGCAGCGAACCGGTCCCCTGGCCGGACCAGACGACCGGCGTCTGTCCCTCGATCGAAGCCGCCAGCCTGTAGAACGGAGCCATCCAAGGAGCGGCGACCGGCTCGTCGATGGTTCGCGCCACCGACGAGAGGAGCGAAGGGATCTCGACCGCGCGGATCGTCGTCTCTCGATGGAGCGTGCCGAGCGCTCGCGCCGCCTGCCACGCCTCGACCCGCTCGTCCTCCTCCCCGGCATCCTGGAACCCGGCGGTGAACGAAGCAACGGGCCTGCCCTCGCGCGTCCGCAGCAGGACGAGCGCCGACGAGTCCGCTCCGCCGCTCAGCAGCACCCCGACCGTCTCCTCGCCGGCCGAACGCCGCACGACCCGATGCAGGGTCGCTCGGTACGCTTCGAGCGCGTCCTCATACGGGAGTTCGAGGTCCTCCCCGGGACCCTTCTTGGCGTACGAGATGACGCGCAGCGAGGCGCCGCTCACCTCGAGCAGATGCCCCGGCGGCATCTTGTGGATCCCCTTCAGCAAGGTCAGCGGGGACGGCATGAACCCGAGCGTGAGGAGCACCCGTAGCTGCGAGGGATCGACGTCGGAGCGGACGACGGGATCGGCGAAGAGCGCCCCGATCTCCGAGGCGAAGAGGATGCGCGAGCGGGTGCGATGCAGATAGACCGGGCGCATGCCAAGGGGATCCCGAATGAGCCAGGAGACGTTGCGGGCGGGATCGTGGACAGCGGCGGCGAAGAGCCCCTGCAGCCGCTGGAGGAACGGGATCCCATGTGCCCGCATTCCGATCGCCACGACAGCCGCCGGGTTCGCGCCGGGGCAAGCGTGTCCCTCCCGCGCCAGCTCCGCCGCGAGATCGGCCGCGTTGTCGATCCTGCCATCGAGGACGGCGCAGATCTCGGAGGGGTCCTCGCTGCCACGCGGCGGCCAGCGGTTCGGACCGGCCGGGTCGCAGACCCCGAGGCTCGCGTCGGGACGGCGGATCCTCTCGGCAAGACGCCCGCGGTGCTCCAGGCGGGCCAGCATTCGCTCGAGGATCCGATCGTCGAAAATGCGCGGTTCGAGCCCGAACTGTCCGCAGATCCCGCTCAATCGGCCCCTCCTGTCCTCCCGACGGACGCGATCGATCGCTTCCTCGATCCGGTCACGTCACGGATCGCGTGGACTCTAGCATCGCGGCGCGCGCGGATGCAGCAGATGGGACCGTGCTTCGGGGCGCGCCCGCGCGCTCCCGAGCGCTTCCGAGCGCTCCGGGGCGCTTCCGGGCGCTTCCGAGCGCGGGGGCCGCGCGCCCCGCGTAGCCGCTCGGTGCCACGCGGGACAAGGGTTCCGCGTCGCCACGCGCCGGAGTAGCCTGGGTCGGGATGGAAGTCGAAGCGGTACGGGACGGCGCTGGACAGGACGGCGCCGGACAGAACGAGCCGGCGCGGACCGCGCGGGAGCGGCCCCTGCGGATCCATTTCGTCGGCGCCAAGGGGATCCCCGCGACGTTCGGCGGCGTCGAGCACGCGGTCGAGGAGATCGGCGCCCGCCTCGCGGCCCGTGGCCATCGCGTCGTCGTCCATTGCCGCAGCCACTACACGCCCGCCGGCCTCGACACGTGGCGCGGGATGGAGCTGCGCCGCGAGACGGCGGTCCGCACGAAGCGACTCGACACGCTCTCTCACACCTTCGTCGGACTCGCCGCGGCCGCCCGCGAACGGCCCGACGTGATCGGCCTCCACAACTATCCCAACGGCGTCCTCGCCGGAGTCGGCCGGCTCGCGCGCATCCCGGTCGTCCTGCACCTGCACGGCTTCGAGTGGGGGCTCGGCAAGTGGAACCGCCTCGACAAGGCGCTGCTGCGCGCGCTGCTCCGCCCCGCCACCGCCGCGCCGACCGCGCTCACCTCCGTCTCGCGCTCGCAGGCTCGCTTCGTGCGCGAGGCGACCGGGCGGCGCGTCGTCCATATTCCCAACGGCGTCGACCCTCCCGCCTGGATCGGCGACGGCGGAGACGCGGGCGGAGTCGGCGCGATCCCACTGCCCGCCGACCTCCGACTCGAGCGCGACGGCTACCTCCTGTGCGTGAGCCGGCTCGTCCCGCAGAAGGGGGTGGAGCACCTGATCCGCGCCTATCGGATCGCGCGGCTCCCTCTTCCGCTGGTCCTCGTCGGAGATCACAACCACGCCCCGGAGTACGCGGCGAAGTTGCGCGCCGAGGCCGGCGACGATCCCGGGATCCGGTTCGCCGGATACCGATTCGGCGACGAGCTGTGGAGCCTCTACGCCGGCTGCCGCCTCTTCGTCCTGCCATCGGAATCTGAGGGGATGCCGCTCGTCCTGCTCGAGGCGATGGCGGCGCGATGCGCGACGATCGCGACCCGCATCCCCGAAATCGAGGACGTCGGATCCGACGCGATCGCCTATTTCGATCTCGGTGATGCGGAGGACCTCGCACGGAGGATGACCGCCCTGGCCGGCGACCGGGACGCGCGCGAGCGCCTCGGCGCCGCGGCGCGCGCCCGCGCCCTCGCCGCCTATTCGTGGGATCGCGTGGCGGAGGAGTACGAGCGGCTCTATCGCGGGCTCGTGCGGGCGGCCGCGCGGGCCGGCCGGCCGCTCCTGCTCTCCGGGGCCGCGAAAGGACCGCGTCGCACGCCAGGCACACCGGCCGGGCGGCATGGACCGGCCGGGCATGCCCGTGTATCCTCGCGACATGAGGATTGACCGCTCCGCAAGGAGGAGCCGTCCGCACCTCGTGAACCTCGGAAACCTCAACTTCGCAACGCCTCGAACCGGATCGAATCGTCGCCGGTCGGAGTCCGTCCGCCAGGATTCCGTCCGCCCGCTCGATCGGATCCGGCCGGGCGCCTAGCGCGGGGGCCGAACGATGACGGAACATGCAGGACGTCCCGCCGGACGGAGCCTGGGCGCGATGTTGGAGGTGCCCTGGAGGCATCGGAAACTCATCTTCGGCGTCGTCGCCGGGTTCCTCCTGCTCTCGATCGTCCTCTCGCTCGTCATGCCCCGCGCCTACGTGGCGCGGACGAGCCTGCTTCCGCCGGTCAGCTCGAGCGCGGGGGGCTTCAGCGGCACGCCGGGGCTCGAGGCCTCGCTCGGGCTCCTCGGCATCCGCGACGAGTCGATGTCCACGGCGAAGCTCTTCCAGGAGATCCTGAAGAGCCGGACGGTGATGGAAGCGGTCATCCGCAAGCAGGACCTGATCGACTGGTGGCGAATCCCGCATCCGGCGGCGCCGCTCGCAATGGAACAGGCGGTGGCGTTGCTGCGCGGCGCGACCGACGTCTCGGTCAACGATGCCGGTGTGATCGAGATCTCGGTGCGCATGGACACCGGCTGGTTCACCTCACCCTCGGTCGACGCCCGCACGCGAGCGAAGGCGGCCGACACGGCGAACGATCTGGTCGCGGAGCTCGACGCGGTCAACCGCGAGAAGTCTCTCTCGCGGGCCAAGCAGACGCGCATTTACCTCGAGCGCCAGCTCGACGAGAACAACGCGTCGATCCGCCGACTGGGCGAGACAGTCGCCGGATTCCAGCGGCAGCACGGCGCGGTCGCGCTCGACGTCCAGACGAAGGTGCTGATCGAGGGATCGGCCAAGCTGAAGAGCGATTTGATGGCGAAAGAGGTCGATCTCGGGATCGCGCGGCAATCGATGACTCCCGACAACCCGGTCGTCACCAATCTCGAGAACGAGATCGCCCAGCTCCGGGAGGCGATCGCCAAGATGGAAGGATCGCGGCCGGGGTCGTCCGACCCGGCCACGTCGCTCGCGACGTCCAGCATCCCGGACCTGGCGCTCCAGCTCGCCGATTACGAGCGGGAGCTGCAGGCGCAGCTTCTCCTGCAGACCTACCTGAACCAGCAGTATTACCAGGCGAAGATCCAGGAGGCGCGCGACACCCCGACCGTGCAGGTGCTCGACACCGCAGTCCCGCCGGAGGAGCGATTCTCCCCGAAGCGGAAGCTGATGGTCGTCGCCGGGCTCTTGTCCGGAGCCCTCGTCGCGCTGCTGGCCGCCGCCCTCGTCGAGAGTCCGCTCCCCGAGGAGATCGCGAGACTGAGACGCTCGTCGAGGCGGGAGGACGGCGGGCAGGGGCGGGCCGAGGCGCGCCGGGGATGAATCCGGCGGTCCGAAAGCTTCCTCTCCATCTGGTCTTGAGCACCGACGCCTCGGTGGCGGACATCCTGCGGCTCGGGATGGGGCCTTACTTCAAGAAGACGCTCGCCGCCTATAGCCACGAGTTCGCGGTCGACCTCTACAGCGCCGACGCTCGCTCGTTCAGCGTGGAGCTCGGGGTGGACCATCGTCCCTTGCTCGCGGGACTGCCCGCCGCGCTGCCGCGGCCGCTCGAGGTCCTCATCTACTATCGCCGCCTCGTGCGGGCGGCCGACCGCATGTCGGGACTCGTGCGGGTCCTCAGCTCGAACCTCGCGGTCCTTCCCGAAATGAAGCGCCGCGGGGGCGGCCGGGGCAAGTTCCTGGTCGACCTCCGCTACGACTGGGCGCGGACGACGCAGGCCTACTACGGCGGCGCGAAGAAGCTCTTCGCCTCGCGCATGCAGAGCCGTTGCCTCCTCGCCGCCGACCTCGTGATCGCGACAACTCCCCTGCTCGCCTCGGTGGCGACACGAGGCTACGGACGGCGTGCGATCGTCGTTCCCAATCCGGTCGATCGGGCAATGTTCAGGCCCGCTCCAAACCGGCGCCCCACGATCCTCTACGCCGGCCGCCTGCATCCCGGCAAGGGAGTGGGCCTCTTGATCGACGCATTCGGCCGGATCGCGCGTGAGCGCGACGGGGTCGAGCTCTTGATCCTCGGCACCGGGGAGGAGCACGAGAGCCTGGAGCGCAAGGCGGAGCGAGAAGTCCCCGGGCGGCGCGTGCGATTCCTCGGCAGCCGCCCGCAGGACGAGGTCGCGCAGCATCTCGGCTCGGCGCTCGTTCTCGTCCTGCCCTCGCTCGTGACTGAGGGGAATCCGAAGATCGTGCTCGAGGCGCTCGCGTCCGGGACTCCGATCGTGGCGACGCGCGTCCCGGGGAACACCGACCTGATCGAGGACGGCCGGCAGGGTTTGCTGGTTCCGCCCGGCGACGTGAACGCGCTCTATCGAGCGCTCTCGCGAATCCTCGAGGACGAGGCGCTGCGCGCGTCGCTGGGGCGGGAGGGGCTGCGGGCGTCGCGGCGCTACGATGCGGAGCGCGTGCTGCGCAATCAGTGCCGGGTGATGCGCGTCCTCGCCCGCCGGGCTGCCGCGTGAAGGTGCGGCTCGCCGCCTCCGCTTCCGTCCGAGGCGGAGCGAAGCGCCGCGACGGGGCGAAGCGCGGTGGCGCGGCGACACCGCGCGCGGAGGCGCCATCGCCCGCGGAGGCGAGCGAGCGATGACTCCGGGCGTCCGCTCCCTCGAAACCCCCATTGTCCGCATCCCGGCGCCGGCGGCTTACCTCCTTCCCGGTCTCGGGCTCGGCACGATCCTCTTCATCGCCGGAATGGTCTGGAAGCCGCCGTTCGGAGGGCTGATCCTGCTCGCCGCGAGCGCGGTCGCCGCGGCCGGCGCGTTCCTGCTGCTCCTCCGCCCGGGGCTCTTCCTCGGGTTCTTTCTGCTGTACGCTACCTTCGCGCCCTTTTTCGCGCGGATCGTCCACCTCCCTCTCGGATGGTTCAAAGGGATCTTCTTCCTGGCGATCCTGCCGATCTGGCTGCTGACGCGCGCAGCCGACCGCTCCCCTCACTGGCGAGGCGCGCGAGTTCCGCTCGCCGTCTACGGCGGGGCCGCGGCAATCTTCGGGATGCTCGCGGCCGTCACGGCGACTCGCGGCGTCCCGGCCCTCCAGATCGTCAACGCAACGATCGGCTATCTCCTCTACCCGCTCCTGATCTTCATCGCGTACGACGCGGCGGGCGGCATGACGCGCGTACCGCGATTCCTGTGGTGGGTCTTCGGCCTCTGCTGCGCGGTCGCGCTCGGAGCGGTCATCCAGTCGTTCGTCCCGGTCGAGACCCTGCTCCGCTTCGGTCTGAGCCTGGAGACCGGCATGGTCGCGTTCGTGGCGGTCGATCCGATCAGCGGGAAGCTGTACCAGCGGCTCTTCTCGTTCCTCGACGATCAGTCCTCGGTCGCGGCGCTCTCCTTCCTCGGGATCGCGCTCTCCCTGCACCTGCTCGGCGCGGCCAGCAGCAGGGGCAAGCGCGCGATCGTGGTCCTCGGCCTCGCGCTGCTCGGCTACGCGCTGCTGTTGACCTACAACATGACGATGATCTCCGCGGTCTTCCTGTTCGTCTTGATCCTCGTCGTGCGCCAGAGGAGCGGGAAGCTCCTGCTGTGGTTTCTGATCGTCACCCTTCTCGTCGCCGGGATCGGATGGATCCGATTCGGGGATCTGATCCGCAACCGGGTCATGACGTCGTTCACGTTGCAGAAGGGCGTCTCGACTTCGCTCGTCTTCCGTCTGGAGGAGAACCGGCGCGGATGGAAGCTGCTCTGGGATGAGCCGGTGATCGGACGAGGCATCGGATCGACGGCGAACCTCCTCGTCTACTACAAGCTCGGGATGCGGTCGAGCGCCGAGGGGGGGATCCCGACCGACAACTTCTACCTGACGACCGCGCTCGAGGCGGGATGGATCGGCTGGCTCGCCCTCTTCTCGGTCCATCTGCTTCCGCTGATCGCGCTGGGGAGGCTCGCGCGCAGCCGCGACCCTGACGAGCGCCGGTTCGGGGTCATCGCGGGATCCGCGGTGGCGGTGCTGCTCATCGCGAATCTCTCCAACGGCCCGATGAACACGAACCCGTCGAACCTGCTGTTCTGGATGCTGACCGGGTTCGCGTGGCGGCGGCTGTACGAGCGGGAGGTCGAGGAGGGATCGCGGGCGGCGCTGCCGGTGGGAACGCCTTTGCCGGCAGGCGCGGCGCAACCGGCCGGTGAGCCGCTGCCGTCCGGTGCGCCGCTTCCCGCGCGCTCGGCGCTCGCCGCGCCGGAGGGAGGCCGGCCGTGAGCCTCCTCGGACGCCGCATCGGGACGGTGACCGCGCTCTCGGTCGCCGCGAACCTCGCCGCTCTCGCGCGCAACGCCTCGATCGCCGCGCGCTTCGGGGTCTCGCGCAGCGCCGACCTCGTCGTCTACGCCGAGGCGGTGCTCCTCTTCCTACCGACGATCCTGCTCGTCCGGGAGACGTTCGCCGCGTTCGTGTCGGTCTACGGGCACGCGCTCGAGGAGGACGCAAGCGGGGAGCGCGCCGCGCGCCTGCGCAGCTCGGGGCTCCGCGCCACGGCGCTCGCGGCCGGCGCGCTGTCGCTCGCCGTGGTGCTCTGGCCCGTCGCGATCCTGCGGATGGTCGCCCCAGGCCTCGGTCCGGAGCAGATCGAGACGGGCGCCCGCCTGCTGCGCGCGGTCGCGCCGGCGCTCTTCTTCACCGAGCTGGCGGAGTTCGCGAAGACGATCCACAACGCGCACCACCGCTACGCGGTCCCCGCGCTCGTCATGCTGACCGGAAACCTCCTCCAGACGGCCGTACTGCTCGCCTTCCCGCCCACGATGGCGTACCGCGGCTGGATGTTCGCGCTCGACGGCGCGGCGCTCGCGCAGGCGCTGCTCCTCGTCCTGCTGCTGCCAGGCTGGCCGGTAGGCGCGCTGCTGCGACACCCGCTGCTGCCGCCGGAGCTGCGGCGCGTCGGCACGCTCGTCGCCCCGGTCGCGCTCGGCGTCTTCCTCGTGCAGGCGGCGGGCTACATCGAGCGCGCGGTCCTCTCCTTCCTGCCGGCCGGGAGCCTCTCGATGCTCGCCTACTCGCGCAAGCTGATCGCCCCGCTGCAGACCGTCCTCGCCGCGTCGGTGGCGCTTCCGATCTACGTCACGATGTCGCGGGATCGATCGGCCGGCGGGGCGGACCGCGCCCACACGCTCGCGCGCGGCCTCGACCTGAACCTCTTCCTCTTCCTGCCGATCACCGCGTTCGTGCTGCTCCTCGCCCCGCAGATTGTGGAGCTGGCGTTCCAGCGCGGCCTCTTCGACGCGCAGGACGTCCACGGGGTAGCAACGCTGCTGCGTATCGGTGTCCTCGGCGTGCTGCCGGTCGCCGTCTACTACCTGCTCCGCGACTTCTCCTACGCGACGCAGCGCACGCGGCCGCTCGCCTTGGCCGGCGGCATCCAGCTCGTGGTGACCGGAATCGCGAACCTGCTCGCGCTCCGCTTCGGGCTGCTGTGGGTCCCGATCGGCGTGGCTACCGGCCTCTGGACTTCCTGTGTCGTGCTGCTCGCGATCGTGCACAAGCGCCTGCCGGCGAGCCTGTGGAGCGCGGCGGCACGAGGGGCGGGGGCGGCGCTGGCGGGGGCGGCGACGTCGGCGGTGGCGGCGGCCGTCTTGCTTCGCGCGCTTCCGGCAGTCCCGCTCGCGGGATGGGGAGACGCCCTTCTCGATCTCGCGGCCGCGGGCATCGCCGGGCTCCTCGCCTACTTCCTCGTTCTCTGGATGCTGAGGCATCCGTTCGCCCGAACCGCGATGCAGCGGATCCGCGGATGAGCACCGAGGCGCCTCGCGCTCTCGACGTCCTCCACGTCCTGTGGGAGGGGACCGGCGGCGGCGCCGAGCGTCACGTCCTCGATCTCTCGGTCGGGATGGCGCGGCAAGGCGTGCGCTGCGGCGTCCTCTATCTCTCGAGGGACGGTGGAGCGGGCGATATCCTGCGCAGCGCCGGAGCCGGTGTGCGCTGCTGCGGGCTGACGACCGGCCGCGACCCGCGCGGGCCCAGGGCCGTGGCGAGCGCGGTGCGCGCGCTCCGCCCGGCGCTCCTCCACGACCACGTCTCGGTCCCCTGGCTGCGCGCCCTTCTCCCGCGCGTTCCCGCGATGGCGATCGCAGCGACCGAGCACGGCCACGTTCTACGGTCCCCCTACCAGCGCACCGGGCCGCGTCTGTGGATCGAGCGGGCCGGCGCGCGCCGCACCCGCTTCTACATCGCGCCGAGTGAGGTGGTCGCTCGCGCCGTCGCCTCCGTCTACCGCTTCCCGCCCGAGCGCATCCGCGTGATCCCGCACGGCGTCGACGGCAACTCCGTCGAGCGGGCGGCGGCGCGGCGCGAGGTCCGCGAGGAGCTGAAGATCGCGCAGCCGGCGATCCTCCTGCTCTTCGCCGGACGGCTCGATGAGACGAAGGGGACGCTCGACCTCTGGGAGGCGTTCGAGCGAGCGGTCCGCCGCGCCGATGCCCCGGATCTCTATCTCCTGATGGCCGGTCGCGGGCCGCTCGATGCGCGCCTCCGATCGGCGGCGGACGGCTCTCCCGCCGGCGAGCGGCTCCGCCTGCTCGGCTTCCGGCGCGATCTCGCCCGACTGATGGCGGCTGCCGATCTCTTCGTTCTCCCCTCCCGCCAGGAGGCGCTCGGCATCGTGCTGCTCGAGGCGATGGCGTCTGGGCTGCCGATCGTCGCGACGCGCGCC
Source organism: Candidatus Eiseniibacteriota bacterium (assembly GCA_041946735.1). Taxonomy (GTDB): domain Bacteria; phylum Eisenbacteria; class RBG-16-71-46; order CAIMUX01; family VGJL01; genus JBHGAY01. The sequence goes on along the minus strand of JBHGAY010000015.1, from coordinate 24,024 downwards.
GGCGGGATCCCGGAGATCGTCGCCGACGGAGAAACGGGGCTGCTCGTCGAACCGCGCGATCCGGCGGCGATGTCGGAGGCGGTCCTTCGCCTCGCGCTCGATCCGCAGCGGCGCGCGGCTCTCGGCGCCGCCGGGCACGAGCGCTGGGCTCGCTCCTATACGATCTCGGGATGCGTGCAGGCAACCCTGGAGACCTACGAATGGGCGCGGGCGCTTCCGCTCCGCTGAACGTTCCCGGCGGCATGCCGTCCGCACCCGCACCGTCGCGGGCACCGGCGTCGGATTCGCTCCCGCTGCCGGGCGGCCCGGCCACCGATCCCCACGCGATCACCGCCGTCGTCCTCGCCCTGAACGAAGAAGCGAACATCGAGCGATGCCTCCGCTCCCTCCTCTGGGCCGACCGGATCCTCCTGGTCGACAACGGCTCGACCGACCGGACCGTCGAGATCGCCGCGGGCTTCACCTCGTGGATCGTTCCGCACGTGCTGCCGCCCGAGATCGACCCGGTGCACGGCAATCTCAACTGGGCGTTCCCGCAGATCCCCGCGGGCTGGATCCTGCAGGTCGATGCGGACGAGCGCGTCTCGCCGGAGCTTGCCGCCGAGATGCGGGCGGCGGTCGCGTCGCAGCCGAGCGACGCGGCCTTCGCGATCCCGTTCTGGACCTCGGTGCTCGGGACCTGGCCGAGCTACGGCTACTGGGGCCGGCATCGCCGGCTGATCCGCCTCTTCCGCTCCGGCAGGGGTCGCTACCGTTTGCACGCCATCCACGAGCCGCTCGAGGTCGACGGGACGGTGGGACGCCTTGCCGCGCCGATCCTCCACGAGCCGTATCCCACCCTCCGCGACTTCATCCGCAAGACGAACCGTTACACGACGCGCGAGGCGCAGCGCATCCTGGACGGCACCTCGCCCGGCACCTCCGCCATGGGCCTCAAGGCGGCGCGCTCCCGGACCGGCCTCATCGCCATCTGGGCGGGAGTCCGCCTCTTCCTCTGGTCCTACCTGCGCCTGAGCGGCTGGCGCGAGGGCAGGATCGGCATCGCAACCAGCTCGATGCTCGGGATCTATGGGTTTCTCGAAGTCCTGAAAGTGTGGGAAGCTGCGCGGGGGCCAAAGACGGGATCAGGGGGCGCGACCGCGCCGCAGGCAGGCAAAGCCGCCGCCGGATCGAGCCGGGAGAGCCGGGAGGGATGAGGATGTTCCAGAAGCGGCCGTGGCGCGCAGGCGCCTGCACGATCCTCCTGCTCCTTGCGTCCCTCCTCGCATGCACTTTGTCCGGCAACGCAGGAGCGCAAACGCCGGCGGCGCCGCCCGGGACTGCGGGGGACAGCCAGCCGGGTACGCTCGGGACGACTCCGCTCCCGCGACCGCTGGAAGGACCCGTCGACCGCTCGGCCTACCGTCTCGGGCCCGGAGACCTGTTGAGCCTCCGCGTTCGCGCGACCCCGCCCGTCGAACGAACGCTGCGCGTCACGCCCGACGGATACCTGATCCTTCCGGAGGGGCCGTCCGTGCACGTTGCAGGCCTTACGATCGAGCAAGCGAACGATCTCCTCCGCGACACGATGTCCCGCTACTACCGCTCCGGAGAGGTCGATCTGCACCTGCTCGAGCTGCGGACGATCACCGCTTACGTCCTCGGGGAGGTGCGAAAGCCGGGACTGCAGCAAGCCACGCCGAACGACCGCGCCTCGGAGCTCGTCACTCGGGCGGAGCCGTTCGAGATCGGCCAGCGAGAGCTGGAGCAGGCGGCGGCCGCGCCTCTCACGAGCCTCGCCGGCTCGGCGCAACCTCGCCGCAGCTCGCAGCGCGCGATTCGCCTTCTTCGCCAGGACGGCAACGTGCTCCCCGTCGATCTCGCCCTCTTCGAGGCGACCGGCGCGCTCATCCACAATCCCACCGTCGAAGCGGGGGACCGTATCGTGGTCCCGCCGTACGTCGCGACCGCGGTGGTGAGCGGCGCGGTCCGCAAGCCCGGCCCGGTCGAGGTGGTCCCGGGCGACTCGGTGGGAACGCTCCTCGCCCTCGCGCATGGCCTCGACGAGGAGGCGATGCCCGATTCCGCGTATCTGCAGTCCGGCGGGTCGCGCGATGCGCCGCGCCCGCGGCGACTCCTCGACCTGCGCAATCCGGCCGACCGCGCGATGCTCGTCGGCCCGGGCGATCTTCTCTTCGTGCGGCCGCGTGTCGAGCGCAGCGAAGGCCGGACCGTCCGCGTGATCGGCGAGGTGCGAAACCCGGGGATGCACGCGCTCCCCACCGACTCCCTGCTGCTCACACAGCTCATCGCGGACGTCGGAGGGTTCACGCCGACCGCCGCGCTCGGGGAGGCGTACGTCACGCGAGACATTCCGGAGGCGGTGCCCGACCCGGAGTACGATCGCCTGCGCCAGCTTCCGACCGGCGAGATGACCCCGGAGGAGTTCCAGTACTACTCCATGAGGCTGCGGACGAGCCGGCCGGTCCTCTCGGTGGACTTCCCCGCTCTCTTTCTCGAGGGGGACAGATCGCAGGACGTCTACGTACGGCCCGGCGACCTCGTGGTCGTTCCAAAGATCCAGCCGTTCGTCACGGTCGCGGGCGAGGTGCGCCGCCCCGGCAACGTGCCGTTCCTGGCGGGCGAGGAGATCGACCGCTACGTGGAACGCTCCGGCGGCTACACGGACCAGGCCGACAAAGGGAAGGTCACCGTCGTGCGCGCCCTGACCGGCCAGTGGATCAAGAAGGGCAAGGTGGACCGCCTCGGCCCGGGCGACACGATATGGGTTCCCCGGAAGCCGCAGCGCGACCTATGGAAGTCAGCCCTCACGACGCTCGGAGTGCTCTCGCAGCTCGCCACGATCTATCTGGTCATCGACTCCGCGGCGAAGTAGGCTGCCCGGTCGGCCGGCTCTTTCCCCTGCCGAGCTTCCGTTCGCGCGGTGCGATCCGCCCGTATCGCGTATCAGGGGAACGATCCGTTCGACTCGATGTCACAGACCACCGGGGCAGCCGGGGAATTCCACTGCCCGGCACGGCCGCGGCCCTCTTTAGCCAGACGTGTCCGTCCGTGAACCTCGGGAGGTCCCCATGTCGACTTCAACGACAGGGCCGTCGCCTTTGAGCCCGTCGGCAGCGTCCTCGCCCACCTCGTCCTGCCCGCCCCGCTCCTCGCTGTCTCCGCTGGCCATCTTCGGCGCCCTCCTCTTGCCGCTCGGTATCGCCGATCCGCCTGTAGCGGAGGCTGCCGTGCAGCCCATCTCCCAATCCCGCCAGGTTATGAGCTTCGCACTCGTCGATCCGCTCGACGGGGAGACCGTCTTCCACGACGACCAGACGCAGAGCGCCGACCCGGGCTCCTTCGACGAACGCGTGGAGAGCGAGGCGGTCGTCGAGGATGCGCGCGCGCACTCGTGGGCGCAGCAGGTTTCCGAGATCGGCGAGGTTTCGATCACCGTCGACGCCGACTTCCAGGCGGAGGCGACGATCGGGACCACCGCCGACTTCGCGGAGGCGCTCGGCGCCACGCAGCTCGACACCGAGTTCCTCGTCGACTCGCCGATGCAGCTCCAGATCGTCGGGACTCTCTCCGCGTCGGGCAACGGTGTCGCGAACTTCAGCCTGATCGGGAGTGTGAGCGGTGTAGTCCTTTATCATTCGATCCGCGAGGAGACGATCGAGCTGAATCAGTCGATCCCTCTCGGTGTGGAGGACTTCCGGCTGTCGCTCTCCACGAGCGGCTACGGGCAGGCGTTCGAGGACGAGGAGAACCCGGCATCCGGCGGCTTCCACTTCGACCTCTTCTTCCTCGAGCCGGCCGCCGTCTCCGCGAATCTGCCCGGCTCGAACCTGTTCGAGACAAGCGTGAGCCCGAACCCGGTCTCGCGCGCGGCCGAGATCCGCTTCCACGGGATTGTTCCGACCGGCCGGGAGATGGCGGTGTTCGACGCCGCCGGGCGACTCGTTCGCGATTTGGGGAGGATCGAAAGCTCCGCGGTCCTCTGGGACACGGAGGACCGGGCCGGCCGGCCCGTCTCGCCCGGCGTCTACTTCGCGCGCGTCGAGGGATCCCCGCGCGCGACCCGGATTCTCGTGATGCGACGGTGAGCAGCTGCAACGGCCGCCCCAAGGAACAGGGGCTGCGATCCGGTGACGGACCGCAGCCCCGATGTCGTCCGCATCTGTCACTCCTCGAAACTCCCCGGCTACGGCTCCTGCCGGGGTACTACGCGGCCCTCCTTTCGTATCGATGCGGCCTTGGTCCCCGGGCGGCCGCTACGCCGCCGCGGGCGGTTGCGCCGCCGCCACGGATGTGCTTTCGCTCCCGTTCCCGTTTCCGGCATCGCTTGCAGTCGCTCCCTCCAGCAGCGCCTCCTCCGAGGACCGCCGGCGGATTCGTGGCGCCGGGAAGAAGGTCTCGGCCAGCTCCGGCTGGGTGGCGAAGTGCGCGCGCAGTCGGTGGTAGAGCTGGGCGTACGCCTCGATCCACAGCAGCTTCTCGTTCTCGTACGCGATCTTCGCCTGGGCCTCGTCCTCCTGGCAGCCCTTCAGTGCCTGGACCGCCTGCTCGAGATCGCTTCGCAGGGACGCGAGGGGCTCCGCGAACGGCGCCACCGAGGGCGGGCAGCCATCGAGGGCGATCTTCGTGTGCAGCTCCTGCACCTGCACGACGACCGACTCGATCGTCGACCGTGTGAAGGCAGGCAGCCCCTTCGGGAAGAAGAACCGATAGAGGGGTGCGCGGGCGTTGTTGCCGCACGCCAGCTTCAGCTCGCTCGCGAGCCGCCGCACGCACCGGATCAGCTCCCCCTTCCGGTAGTTGCAGTTCGCCTTGGCCTCCACCGTCCGGTCGGCAGCCTGGCCGCACTCGTTGATGCGGGCGACCAGCCCGTCCTGCCGGGCGACGAAGGCGTTCACGATCTCGACCGGGATGCCCAGCCACGCCTTCAGCATCGCCACGATGAAGATCCCCGCGCGACGGATGCCTTCGGCGCCCCAGCTGATGAGTGGCAGTCTCATGACCTGCTCCTTTCCGGCAAGAGGCCGGTTTCGCCCTTGCCACCCTACCTACGCACGAGGTGGGCCATTGGTTGCGAGAAGCGATCTCCGTGCTTCTTCGACTTCCGTAACTCGTTGGCAATCCTTGCGAGACAGACCGGTATCGTTCGTCGTTCATAAACGGTCATGTCGTAAGGGTGGGGAGGAGGAGAGCGAGCAACGGTCGAGAGATCGACAGGGAGATACTGGCCGGCCGACATCCCGTCGCGACACGCCGGTGTAGCCGACCCTTGTCAGGGCTGTAAACGATGCGCGTCGGTACAGCCCGTTTGACGCCACTGCAGGACCTATCGTCCCCGCTTTCGGTGCGTCATGCCGCGCTGTCTGTAACACGATCCTCGCGTATCAATGGTGCCTGCAGGACTGCTGGACGCATTGTCCCCAGTTTCGATGCGTCCTGCAGCAGGCGCGGACGGGCTGTTCCGGCGTCTCGGGGGGTCGCCGGCGCTGCGCGACGAGCTGTTCCGAGTGTTCACCACTTCCGCCGGCGCTGCGGGACACCCTGTTCCTGCGTATTACGTGGCGCGCAGCGCCGCGGGTGACCTTTTCCGTGCCTGCGATGGGACATTCGGTGGCGCAGGCCAGGTTTTCTACGTTTTCTTTCGTGTCAACTCGTCCTGCTGGCACCACCGAAAACGGGAACAATAGGTCCCGCAGCGCTGCATGGCGCACCGAAAGCGGGGACAATACGTCCCGCAGTGCTGCTGAGCGGGACTTCCGGCGGGATCCTGGGGCCGCTGGCGCTGCGTGAGGACCGATGCGCGGGGACGATGCGTCCGGCGGCGCTGCGCGCCTGATCGTGCGGGAGAGCAGGTGGGTGCGGCACCGCTGCATGGCGGAGGATGCGCCCGCATCATGGCTCGCCCAGCGGTGCCGGGGACGTCGAAGGCGGGAGCAGCACGTCTGGCGCCGCTGCCGGCCGCTTCAAACGCGGGCACAACGCGTCCAGCACCGCGGCCGGTCACTTAGAACGCGGGGACAACGCCTCCGGCACCCGCAGCCGGTCGCTTCGAACGCGCGGACAGCCGGGCGGTCGCCGCCTCCGTCGCCGTCGGGCGGTCGCCGCATCCGCGCCGCCGAGCGCTCGCCGTCCAGGGCTCGGCCAGCTAGGCCCGGCCCGCCGACCTCCTGCCGCTTCGCGCCGCCTGGCCGCCTCCCGCTCCCTTCCTCGCCCCGCGCATCGCCGCCCACTCCTCGCGCAGGAGGTCGAAGTAGACGGCGTCGCTCCACTCGCCGCCGACCAGGAACGCCTTCCGGAACACGCCGCTCGCCCGGTATCCCTGCTTCTCCAGCGCCCGGCGCGAGGCGGCATTCCGGTCGAAGGCGATCGCCCAGATCGACTGCAAGCCCAGCTCCCCGAAGGCGTAGTCGAGCAGCAGGTTCTTCGCCTCGGTCCCCAGCCCCTTGCCCCGCAACGCCGGCGGCCCGAGGAAGCTGCCGGTCATCGCCCGCCGGTGGACCCAGTCGATCTGGTGCAGGGCGCAGCAGCCGATGTGACGCCCGTCGCTCTTGCGTTCGATCGAGAAGACCAGGTTCGCCGGCGGCTTCTCCTTCCCGCGCATCGACGCGATCCACTCCCGCTCCCCCTGCGTCGTCTGCGGAAAGCGGATCAGCAGGAACTCGCGCATGTCCGGGGAGCTGAGCCACTCGACGTACGCCGGCGCGTCCTCCTCCTCGATCGCGCGAAGCTGGACCCGGCGGCCGATCAGAAACGGATGGGACATCGGAGCCTCCCTCGGATGCGCCCGGCAATCGCACGCGAGGCGCGCCCTCTCGCCGTCTTGCCCGCCGATTCTGCCAGTCCCGAGGCCGCTTCGCCACGAACGATTGTGGCCGAGTTCGCTTGACCCTCCTCCCGGCTGGCCGTAGCGTTTTCGCCAGTTTCCACCCCCTGTACAGGAGGGACGATGATGGTGAACTGGCTGCTCGTCATCGCAGGAGCGGTCCTGATCCTGATCGAGGTCGTCCTCGGCGCGGTGACCGGCTTCGACTTCCTCTTGATCGGGTCGGCGATCCTCCTCGGCGGAGTCCTCGGCCTGCTCACGAAGTCGGCGGCGATCGGCGTCGCCGCAGGCGGAATCCTCTCGCTCCTCTACGTCTTCGCCGGCCGCCGCCGCATCCGGAATCGCTGGGGCCGCGGCGGGCTGGCGACGAACACCGACGCGATCCTCGGCAAGACCGTGCAGGTCGTCGAGACGATCAGTTCCGATCGGCCCGGTCGGATCCGGACCGAGGGGGAGGAATGGAGGGCCTGCCTCGACGCGGGGGTCCGAGGTCCGATCGAGCCCGGATCGCGCGCGCGCGTGACGCGAATCGACGGTGTGACCCTCTACGTCGTCCCCGAGCAGCCGGGATCGTCCGGCGGAGGTGCGTGATGAGCCATAACGCGACCCTGATCATCGTCGGTTTCTTCGCCTTCGTGCTCCTGATCATCCTCGCCAGGAGCGCGCGGATCGTCTCGCAGTACGAGAAGGGGCTCGTCCTGCGCCTCGGCAAGTATCACGCGACGGCGAGCTCGGGGCTCACGTTCCTGACGCCGCTGGTCGACGAGCTGATCAAGGTCGACATGCGCGAGCAGGTGATCAATGTCGAACCGCAGAAGGTCATCACGCGCGACAACGTGACGGTCACCGTCGACGCGGTGATCTACTACCGCGTCGTCGATCCGGTGCGCGCCGTCTTCGAGGTGCAGCATTTCGGCCTCGCCGCCACCACCCTCGCCCAGACCAACTTGAGGAATCTGATCGGCGACAAGACGCTCGACGAAACCTTGATCGCGCGCGACATGATCAACACGAACCTGCGAGCCGTCCTCGACGAGGCTACGAACACCTGGGGTGTGAAAGTGACGCGCGTCGAGGTGCAGAAGATCGATCCGCCCGTCGACATCACCGAGGCGATGAGCCGCCAGATGAAGGCGGAGCGCGACAAACGAGCCCTGATCCTCGAGTCGGAAGGGGTGCGGCAGAGCGAGATCCTGCGCGCCGAGGGGTTCAAGCAGGCCGAGATCCTGAAGGCCGAGGGAGACGCGCAGGCGCGGCTGACGCGCGCCACTGCGGAGGCAAAGGCGATCGAGATGATCTCGACCGCGACCGAGCAGTTCTTCCACGATCGCGCGGCGCTCTCGAAGCAACTCGACGTTCTGCAGGCGACCCTCGCGCAGAACGTGAAGTATGTGATCCCGGGGAACTCGGACCTCGTCACGGTGCTCGGTCTCGACGAGAAGACATCTCCGGCGCTCGTTCCGGTGCGCAGGGAGTCCAGCGGGCGGACGGGCGGATCGTCGGCGGGGGCCGGTTCCGCTCAGCGCTAGAACCGATTTTCTTCCGTCTTCGTTGCGCCATTCCATCGTTCTCAGATGGGATGGCGCGGATGTGCGGGTGCATGCTGGGTCAACCGATTTGTCATGCACGGAAAGCCGGCAACCGCTTCGATCACTTCCACTCTTCCTCGCCCCGCCATTGCTGCCACAGCCGTCGGAAGCGGCGGGCGTAGATCCATTCGTATAGATACGCCCGATCAGGGAAGAGGCGCTGGCAGAGGCGGCGGACGTCGGCCGCGGCCAACCGGATGTCGATGAGCGGGAGATCCGAGAATAGGATCAAGGCGACGACGCGGTCGGAGGCGCGCTGGATCTCCTCGATCCGTCGCTCCTCGGCCGGATCGCGCGCAGGCGCCGGCGGATCCGACGCGTGCGGCGCGGAGGAGTCGCTCGATGCACCGGACATGCCTGGATCGTAGCAGTCCCGACCGGAGGACGGAGCGGGCGCGGTCGCGCCGGGCTCGCTGCTGGGCTCTCGCGACCGCCGCTATGCTCGTTCTGGCGCTCGGCCCGCCCCCGCCCGCCCACGCGATCGGCGAGATCCTCCTCGACGCCGGGATCGGCGAGTCGTTCCCGCAGTCGTCAAACCTCTCGATCGAGCAGCGGGAGTTGGACAACGACTTCACGATCCGCGATCTCGCCTTCGACGATCGCTCGCTCGACGATCCGCCGTTCTATTTCCTCGGCGCTTCCTACTTCCTGCGCGCGGCGCCGTGGGTCGGCTTCACGCTCGACTTCGTCCACGCGAAGCTCTATGCCCGAACCGAGGAGACGAAGCGGATCGACGGCACGATCAGCGGCACGATCGTCGACGAGCCGACACCGGTGCAGGCGGTGGTCCAGAGCTTCTCCATCTCGCACGGACTGAACTACCTCGCGCTCGGCGTCGCGGTGCGCAAGGGGTTGGGGCCGCGTTCGGATGCATGGCCGATCGGACGTGTCCAGGTGCAGGGAGGCGTCGGCGTCGGGCCCGTCCTCGGTCACCCGGAGAACACTGTCGGCGGTGAGCGGCTGCGCGAGCGCTACGACTTCGGCGGCGTCGGTTTCGTCGGCTCGGCGACGATCCGCGTCTTCCCGTTCTCCCGTGTCGGCGTGTGGCTCGCGGCGCTCTCTACGATCTCCTCGATCGACGTGCCGGTCGCGCGCGGGGGTCACGCGAGCTTCACCGACCGGACGCCCAGCGTGCTGCTCGGGTTGACTTATCGCGCTACGACCCCCGTGGTCGCACCCAGCTCCCCCCTTTCGCCCCCGCCGGGGGAGCGGTAGGATTGTCTCGTCCTCTTCCGCCGGGGAGCAAGGCGCCGGCCACGCACCGTGCGGCGCAAACGCGAAGGAGGTCGCATGGAACGCCTTCCGGCTCCTGCTCCACGCACGCTACCCCGACCGCGTCGACGACTGCGCTTGATGTGCGTCCTCCTTGCCTGCGCGCTTCCGGCCGTTCTTTCGATTTCGTGCGGCGACGACGATCCGCCGACAGGCGCCGGCGGCTCCCCGTTCGTGCAGACCCCCGAAGGGACGATGAACGCGATCTTCGCGGCGCTCCGCGCCGGGGATCGGACGAGCTACGAGAGGCTCCTCGACCCGGAGTTCGTCTACGACGCCGAACCGGGCGGCAATTGCACGTACGACTACGACTGGGACCGCCACGATGAGCTGCAGTTCTTCGATGACTTCTACGCGTTCCGTCCCTACAAAGACGGGTACGTCGTCGAAGAGGTCCGGATCACGCACCACGAGCCTCAGGTATCCGCCGTTCCGGGAAAGCCGGCGATGCGCCAGATCCAGGTCTACGCCTTCCTCGCGATCGACCTCCGCAATACGGAGACCGATTCGGTCTCCGTCCTGTCGCTCGCGGGCCCGCAGCGCCTGTACTTCCTCTCGACCGATCCTCATGGGCAGAACGTTCCGGGCGGGAGCTGGAAGTTGATCCGTTGGGTGGACCAGGGCTGGAGCTGCTGGCGGCAGATGCGGCACGAGACGCCGTAGGTAGCCGCCGGAGCTGGGCGGTTGCGGCGCCGTGCGGCGGGGCGCACACATCCCGGCGTGGCCCGGCGCCGTGCAGCCGCGCGCACAGATCCCGGCGCGGCCCGGCGCCGCGCGGCGGGGCAGACGCAATCGGTCAGGTAGTCGGGCGCCGCCCTGCGCTGCCCCGCGCTGCGCCGCCCCGCCGCGCGCCCCGGCCGAGTGCGCCGCGAGCTATCGCCTACCAGTACTCCTCCATGTGGATGGTGCCGATCTCCCGGCCCTTGTCGCAGGCGAAGCCGCGTGTGATCAAACCCGCCTTCGCCGCGTCGATCATTCCCGGATTGCCGCACAGGAAGACGTGGAAGGTGTCGGGAGTCAGGGGCAAGCCGGTCAGCTCCTCCACGACGCCGGAGAACAGGACGTCCTGGAGGTAGCCGCTCCTTCCCTTCCAGGTCGGATCCTCCTGCGGACGGGAGATCGCCGGGATGTAGGTCATGTTCGGGCAGAGGCGGTCGAGGGAGATCAACTCGGTCCGGTAGCCGAGGTCCCACGAGTAGCGCGCCCCGTGCAGGACGACGAAGCGCCGAGCCCCGCCGCAGACGAGCTCGGAGCGCAGCATGCTCATGTACGGGGCGAGCCCGGTCCCGGTCGCGACGAGCAACGCGTGGTGGCCGGCGGGAACGCGCTCGAGCGTGAAGATCCCGGTCGCCTTCGGCCCCACGTAGAGGCGGTCCTTGATCCGCAGGTTGAACAATCGTGGCGACAGCTCCCCGCTGCCGACGAGCGTGAGATAGAACTCGAGGTACTCCCCGGACTTGCTCGAGGAGGCGATCGACATCGCGCGGCGGATCATCTTCTCGGGATCCTCCTGCGGCTCCTCCACCTCCGACTCGACGACGCGCGGCGCAGAACGTTTGAGCCCGAGCACCGTGTACTGTCCCGGCTCGAACGTGATCGGATGATCGGGCACCACGCGGAGAATGACGAGACCGGGAGCCACCTCGACCCGCTGGACGACCGTCGCGTTGTACTCGTTGTGCGCCATGCGTCTCCTATCCTCCCGCTTTCAGCGAACCGCTAGCCCTTCGACCATCCGGTCCAGCAGGCGGAACTGCACGTTCCGCAGCTCGAGGAACGGATTGCGCGGCGACAGCATCCGCTCGCGCGTTTGCACGTTCGGTCCGGGCGAGAGATCGCGCGGGAGGTGATCGAGCAGGAGTTGGATCGTCTCGCGGGTCGACTCCAGGTGGAACTGGATCGCGGCGACACGTTCCGCGTAGAGAAAGCCTTGATTCATGCAGGCCGCGCTGCGCGCCAGGTGGACCGCGCCCGCCGGAAGGTCGAACGTGTCCTTGTGCCAGTGGAAGACCGTCATCTCCTCGGGAAACGCGTTCGCAAAGCGGGAGATCTCCGCGCCGCCGCTCTTGCGGATCGGGAACCACCCGATCTCCGAGGTGGCGTTCCGATAGACGCGGGAGCCGAGCCGCTCGGCGAGAAGCTGCGCGCCCAGGCAGATTCCGAGAATGCGTGTGCGGGACGCGAGCGCGCGGTCGAGGAAGCGCTTCTCGCCGGCGAGCCAGGGATGGGCCGCCTCGTCGACGGCGCCCATCGGCCCGCCCATCAGGACGAGCAGATCGATCCGAGCGGGATCGGGGAACGGCTCCCCCGCGTACAGGCGATGGCAGAAGATCCGGTGACCGCGCCCCGCCACCCAGGCCTCGATGCTCCCGAGTCCCTCGAAGGGATCGTGGAGCACGCAGTGGATCGCGAGCTGCGACGCGGCGGTCAAGTCCGTCGCTCCGGGACGCGGGGACTACGGGACGGCGCCGCGCTCATCCGCCGGCCCGTTTCGCCCTGTGGCCGCGCCGCTCGAGCTCCGCAACAATCTCGTCCGCGTGGTCGCCCTGGATCACGATGATCCCGTCCTTGTGGGAGCCGCCGGTGCCGAAGCGGCGCTTGAGGTCGGCGGCGAGCGCAGCGAGGTCGCCGTCGCCGAGCGGCAGGCCGGAGATCGTCGTGACCGTCTTGCCTCCCCGCCCCTTCACCTCACGGCGGACGCGCGCCACGCCGTCGCCCGCGCCGGCGGCATGCTGCGGGGCCGGGCGCGCCGCCTTCCGCCCGCGCGGGCATGCGCACGAGGCGACCGGCTTGCCGCAATCGGGGCAGATCTTCCCCTCGCGGGTCGAGTAGACGAGGCGGGACCGGTCCATACTCCTCCGTGCTCGGCCTACCCTCCGATCGCCTTCGCGAGGGAGGCGCCGACCGGCGATCGTACCACGGCGGCCCGCCACCCGACGCTCGATCGCCGGCGAGCGGCCTGCTAGAATCCTGGGCCGAAGAGATCGATGCGCCTCGCGCGTGGCGCACCACGGATACCGAGAAAGGATGGCCGCAAGCAATGCGTTTCCTCGCGATCTTCTGCGTGTCTCTCTGCCTGCTCCTCGCTCTCTTGCCGCTCACCTCGTGCAATGACAAGACGACGAAGCCGCCCGACGACGAGGGGCCGTACCTCTCCGACACGTCGATCCCGAACGTCCTCGTCAACCTGCGAACCGCCATCGTTGCGAGGGATTCGACCGGCTACGCGGATCGTCTCGCTCCCGGGTTCGAGTTCGTCTTCGACCCTAACGACGTCGGCGGAGACGACAACATCCCGCCGTCGTGGGGGAGGGACGATGACGTCGCGGCGATCGGCTCGATGTTCCGGGGCAAGCCGAACCACGACGGCTACCTTGCCGATTCAGTACGGCTCAGCTTCCAGGCCGGCGAGCCCGTGCCGAGCGACGACGTGGCCCAGGGGTCGATGAAGGTGCTGCTGACGGCGTTCTACATCGCTGTTGACGCGAGAAAGGCCACGTCCGGAGAGCAGCTGCGATACCTGGTGGAGGGCGAGCAGGCGGACCTGTATCTGCTGCAGATCGGGGGCGAGTGGCGGATCCTGAAGTGGGTCGACCGGCCGATCAGGTCGAAGGCGCCGGCCACGGAATCGACGACGTGGGGACAGATCAAAGCGTGCTGGCGATGATCCGCGCGAGAGATCCGAGACGTTCCGCGCGCTGGAAAGGGATGCGAACCTGAAGCCCCGTCGCCCGGCGACGCGAGGGAACGGGATGAGTCTCTGCCTCCTCCTGCTCGCCCGCATCGCGCTCTTGCTCCCCTTTGCCCCCGCATTCGCGCTCGCCGGCGATGCCGGCGCCGACATGGGCTTCCAGCCCGCGTTCCGCCCGACGCTCGCCATCCCGCGTGCCGCCGGTACGATCCGGATCGACGGCTCGCTCGACGATCCCGGTTGGGCCGGCGCCGCCCGCGCCGCGGGTTTCTCGGAAACCGATCCAGGCGACAACGTCGAGCCTCCCGTGGACACCGAGGTCTGGGTCGCCTACGACGACGAGGCGCTCTACTTCGCGTACCTGGCCAAAGACGACCCGGCCGAGGTGCGAGCGGGGCTCCACGACCGCGACGCCATCTGGGCGGACGACTACATCGGGATCATTCTCGACACATTCGGAGCCGGCGCGTGGGCGTACGAGCTCTTCGTCAATCCCCTCGGAATCCAGGGAGATCTGCGCTGGATGTCCAATGGCGAGGAGGACCTCCAGTTCGACATCGTCTGGCGCTCGATGGGGAGGGTCACGCCGGAGGGATTCCAGGTCGAAGTGGCCGTGCCGTTCCGCAGCCTCCGGTTCCCCGAGCAGGTGTCGCAGAGCTGGCGCGCCACCTTCTGGCGCAACCGTCCGCGCGAGAGCCGCTGCCGGTACTCGTGGGCGGCGATCGACCGTGACGAGCCATGCTGGGCCTGCAACTTCGGGACGCTCACCGGGATCGACGAGGTCCGGCAGGCCGGCACGATCGAGCTGCTCCCCTCGCTCGTCGCGCGCGAGGGCCGCGAGCTGCGCGATCCCGAGAACGCCGCCTCCGGCCTCGACGCGGCCGAAGGGGACGTCGAGGCTTCGCTCGGCGCACGCTGGGCTCCCTCGTCGAGCTTGTCGCTCGAGGCCACGGCAAACCCGGACTTCAGCCAGGTGGAATCGGACGCGACCGAGATCGACGTGAACAGCACCTTCGCGATCTTCTATCCGGAAAAGCGCCCCTTCTTCCAGGAGGGACAGGATCTCTTCGAGACCTACGTCCCCGGCGTCTACACCCGGACGATCCACGATCCGATCTTCGCTGCCCGCGCGACGAATCGCGCGGCGAGATCGAGCTTCGCCTGGATCGGAGCGCGTGATCGCGAAGCGCCTCTCGTCGTGCCGTTCGAGGAGCAGAGCAGCATGCTCTGGACCGACGAGAGCATCTCGAACATCGCCCGCTACCGGCGGAGCCTCGGCGAGGAGTCGTTCGTCGGCGCGCTCCTCACGCACCGGCGGTGGGACGACGAGTCGTACGGCGCGCTCGCCTCGCTCGACGGCTCGTTCCGCTTCTTCCACAACTACCGGTTCTCCTTCCAGGGGGCCGGTAGCCGCACCGCGGAGCCCCACGATACGCTTGCGAGCGCCGGCCTCGAGGGGCTGACCTTCGATGACGGCCGCCGCACCGCCATCCTCGACGGGGAGCGGTACGATGGCCGCTCGCTCTACGCCTCCGTGGGCCGCGACGCGCGCCTCTGGAACGCGAACTTCACGCTCAGCGAGAACAGTCCCACCTTCCGCGTCGCCAACGGCTCGCTCGGCCGCAACGACATCCGCCAGATCGAGTTCTGGAACGGCCTCTTCTTCCGCCCGACGGGGAAGGTGGTGCAGCGCGTCACCCCCTCGGTCGACATCGCGCGGGTCTGGAACTTCCGCAACGTGAGGAAAGACGAGTGGCTGGTGCCGGAGCTGGAGCTGGGGCTCGTGGGACAGACGACGGTCTCGGTGAGTGGCGTATGGAGCAGCGAGCGATTCGGCGGCATCGTCTTCGACGGCATCCGGCGTGCCGAGCTGAACGTCGAGACGCAGTACTCCGCGGCAATCCAGGGAGGCCTCGAGTTCCGCAAGGGGCGGACGATCGCGCGATTCACAGACCCTCCGGTGCTCGGACGCAGCACCGATCTGGAGCTGTGGGCGAGCGTGCGCCCGTCCGGCCGCATCTTGATCGAACCGTCCTACGCGTGGTCGCGAATGCGCGACCCGGGCGACACGGCGACGTTGTTCGACGGATACCTTTTGCGGACGCGCGCGAGCTATCAGTTCACGCGGCGCGCATTCCTTCGCCTGGTCGTCGAGTACGACCGATTCGACGACGCGCTCGCGCTCGAGCCGCTCCTCACGTACAAGGTGAATCCCTTCACGATGTTCTACGTCGGCTGGACCGAGCGTTACGCCGATTTGCGCAAAGAAGGGGATCCCCTCCATACCCGGCAGCAAATCTTCCTGAAGCTCCAGTACCTCGTTCAGCCCTGAGCGAACCGGTCGCGCGCAGCTCCGCGCTTCCTCGAAACGACAGCCGCGTCGATCCGCCGGCGGTCCATGCGCGGAACTCGGCCGCGGGCCGGGATCGGGGCGATCGTGATGGGCGCATTCTCGCTGTGGGGGGCCCGCGTCGATGATCTGGCGCTTTCGCTCGCGGGATTCCAGGCGGTTCGGGGTCGGGATGTTCTTCAGCGGACCTCCGCTGGGCATCCACGCCTCCCGCGTCGCGGCCACCAGGACGCGGCACGCGCACTGAGCCGGCGTGGCGGGCGCGCAAGCGGCGGGCGGAGGACGCGGCCGCCCGCCGCCGAGAGGCCAGGCCGAGAGAACTACGCCGCGACCGCTAGGTCTTAGGAGCGTCGAGTCTCGGAGCGTCGCTCTTCGCCCCGTCGCTCTTCGCCCCGTCGCTCTTCGCCCCAGAGTCGTGCGAGATGAACGAGGGCTTCGACCGTCTGCTCCATCTCTTCGAGACAGGCGAACTCCAGGGGTGAATGGAAGTTGTGCATGCCGGTGCCGAGGTTCGGCGTCGGGAGCCCCAGCTCGGACAGTCGCGCCCCATCCGTCCCGCCGCGGATCGCCTCGAGCGAAGGCTCCAGACCCGCGCGGCGCATCGCCTCGATCGCGAGCCGGACCGCTCGCGGCTCCTTTTCCAGCGCCTCGCGCATGTTCCGGTACTGGCGCTTCACCGCGATGTCGATCGAAGCCTTCGGATGCTCGGCACGCAGCGGGGCGGCGATCTGTTCGAGGAAACCCGCCTGCCGCTCCAGATCGCCGCTCTCGAAGCTGCGGAGCAGGACTTTGAGCGTGAGCTCGCCGACGCCCCCTTCGATCGAGTAGGGATGGAGGAACGCCTCCCGCCCGCTCGTCGTCTCCGGAGCCAGCCGCTGCCACGGCAGGCGCGAGAGCAGCTGCCCGGCGATGCGGATCGCGTTCACCATCCGGCCGGTCGCGAGGCCGGGATGGATGTTGACGCCCCGGATCGTGATCGTCGCCAGATCGGCCGAGAACGTCTCGTTCTCGATCGCGCCGGCGTCCTCGCCGTCGAGCGTGTAGGCGGCGACGGCGCCGAGCCGCGAAGGATCGAGCTTGTCGACGCCCCGTCCGACCTCCTCATCGCAGGTGAAGACGATCCGGATCTCCCCGTGCGGGATCGTGCGGTCGGCGAGAAGCCGTTCTGCGGCGGTCAGGATCACGGCGATTCCCGCCTTGTCGTCCGCTCCCAGGAGGGTGGTCCCGTCCGACGTGATGAGCGTCTTCCCGCGCATCTTCTGGAGGACCGGAGTCTCCGCCGGGCGCAGCGCCTTCTCCGGATCGCCCGGCAGGACGATGTCGCCTCCGTCGTAGCCCGCGTGCACGATCGGGCGCACATCCTTGCCGCTCGCCTCCGGTGAGGTGTCCATGTGCGCGACCCAGGCGATCGCCGGCGCCTCCGGGCGCGTGGCCGGCAAGGTGCCGATCACGATCCCGTTCTCGTCCTGGGAGACGGAGGAGAGGCCGAGAGCGCGCATCTCCCCGGCGAGCTGCTCGCCCAGCTCCCGCTGTCCCGGGGTCGTCGGATAGGTGGGAGAATCGTCGTTCGACGTCGTTTCGACGGCGACGTAGCGGCAGAACCGGTCGAGGAGTGTCTCGGTCTTCATGCAACTTCCTTCCTGGTCCGTGGATGGAGAGGAGCGCCGCCGGATGGCGCGGGTTCGGCGCGCCCTCGCGCCGCAGGGAAGGATACGAGCGCGCAGCGGGCGGCTCAAGCCAGCGCGCAGCGGGCCTTCGCCTCCGCGCCGAGCCGCTCCTCGAGCGCTCGCCCGCGATGCGGGCCCGGTCGCCGCTTCCAGCGGCCGGACGGACGGGGAGGCGCTTCGACGGGGGTGTGGGATGGCGCGTTGTCGATCCTGTGCGTGCGGTGGGGTAGCATCGTCCCATGGCGAGCCGCCGAGGAGGTGCGCCAAGGAGGTGTGCGATGAACCCTGCCGTGCAAGCAGCCGTTCGTGAGCAACTCGTCGACCGCCGCGTGCGCTTGGAGCGGGCGATCGAGGCGCTCCCCGACGCCGTCGATCTCTCCCAGCTGCTCCAGCAGGTGGACCGGGCCCTGTCACGCCTCGATGGAGGCGAGTTCGGCGTGTGCCGCCTCTGTCACGGCGAGGTGGAGGACGAGCTGCTGCTCCACAATCCGCTGATCGAGTACTGCCTCTGCGACTTGACGCCGCAGCAGCAAACCGCGCTCGAGAAGGACCTCGATCTCGCCGCGCGCCTGCAGCTCGGCCTCCTGCCCAGGCAGGATCTCAGCCATGCGGGCTACACGACGCACTTCCGCTACGAGGCGGCGGGCCCGGTCAGCGGAGACACGTGCGACCTGCTCCCGCGCGGGGAGGAGACGCTTCTCTTCCTGATCGGCGACGTGTCGGGCAAGGGGGTGGCGGCGTCGCTCCTGATGACGCACCTGCACGCGGCCTTCCGCAGCCTCGCTGCGACAGGCCTCGGTATCGAGAAGCTGGTCGAGCGGTCCGACCGGCTGCTGCGCGAGAACCACATCGCGACGCACTACGCGACGCTGGTGTGCGGAGAGCTGACCCGGCAGGGGAAGATCCGGATCTGCAACGCCGGCCACTGCCCACCGGTCCTGATCGGACGGGACCGAATCCGCACGTTCGACGCGACGGGCTTCCCGGTCGGCATGTTCGGAACCGAGCCGTACGGCGTGACCGAGGATAGGATCGAGCCGGGCGACATGCTCTTCCTCTATACGGACGGACTGTCCGAGGCGAGGGACGGCAGCTCCGAGGAGTATGGAACGCAGCGGCTCGAGGAGATGCTCCGCGAGGTTCGCTCCCTGCCCCCTTCGAAGGCGGCGTCCGCCGTCCTGCACGACCTGCATCGGTTCCTCCAGGGAGGGACGCACAGCGACGACCTCACGATGCTGCTGATTCGCCGGGAGGATTAGCCCGGGAGGCGGACGCCGGAGCTATCCGGAGACGGAGCCGGAGACAGAGCCCTAGACGGAAGCAGACGCGGGCGGCCTGCGGGCGAGGAGCGCTCGCAGGTCGCTCGCTTCTTCGTCCTCCAAGCCGTAGGCGATGGCGATCGCGTCGGCGGTCGAGTTCGCGTGCGTGGCGCTGCCCGGCGCAGCGAGCGCGAGCCCGTGCCGGGAGGGACCGACGACCGCGTCCACGATGCGGCGCAGCGGGTCTCCTTCTTCTTGAGAAGCGCCGAGCCAGCGCTGGGCCGTCTCGACGAGAAGCGGAGGCGCCCCGGTCTGTGGCAGGCACCCGCAGAAGCTCGGCCCGGCTCCAAGCCGGCGCGCGGTGATCGAGGCAAAACCCCGAAAGAGCGCCCATCCGCGATCGGGTTGGGAGTCGGGCTCCTTCTCGCACGAGCAGACGACCCGCGGCCGCGGGCTGCCGCCGAACCGCTTGCAGATCGCGTAGGCGGCGGAAAGGTCTTCCAGCCGTGCCGAAAGGGGCAGCAGGATCTCCTGTCCGTCGCTGATCGGCGGCTGGCACGGCTGATCGAGGAGCATCCGCGCCGGTGCGTTGACGACGGCACGGAGGCGCGGCTCGGCGGGATGGCGGAAGCCGGGATCGTATGGATCGAGACGCTCCGGCCACCGACCGAGGAGCGGGATGCGGAGCCCATCGCCGCTCTCGATCCACTGCTCCTTCCCACCCGGGGAACGGCGGACGGAGCCGCCGGCAAGGATCTGCACGGAAGGCAGGTTGGGGTCGGGATCATGGATCGTCGCGGCTTTGCCCCGGCGCGACGATTCCAGGGCGATGGTCAGGCATAGGAGCGCGCCCAGGAGCGGGTCGGTCGCGTAGGCGACGAAGAGCGTGGAGGCGGGAGCGGCCGGCGATGCGGGGCCGGACGGCCCGGAGGTGGCGGGCACCGAGGTGGCGGGCACCGGGTGGTCGCCGGGCGCGGCCTCCTCGTTCGTCCCCGCGGTAGCGGAGGCCGGACGGGAGAGGAACAGATGCGAGAGATCCGCCAGCCCGCGTCCGGGGTGGCGTTCCGGCCGCGGCGTGGACCAATCGCTCGCCCGGCTATCGCCCGTGGCCTGCGATCTCCACGACGGAGTTGTGCCCGCCATACGGGCTCTCCGCCCGGCGCTCGTTGGAGGGATCGGGCGTCCAGTGGCCGTCGACGACGAAACGGTATTCATAGACGCCCGGAGAGAGCAGGATCGTCTTCTCCCAGCGGTCGCCGACCTTCTTGCACGGCTGCGGTTCCCACCCGTTCCAGCTTCCCGCGACAGCGACGGCCTCCGCGGTGCCGTCCGGATAGACGAAGCGAGTGCCGCCGGCGCGCGCGGCGCGAATGGAGGAGGCTGCGGCGATCGGCGCGGTTGCGGCGATCGGCGCGCGCGGGGCGATCTGCCCGCTTGGAGTGGGCGTCTCAGCCGGAACGGCCGCGACCTTCGGCGCGAGTGCGGCGGCTGGTGTGACCGGAGCGCCGCCGTGCAGCGAGAAGGCGGGGGATACCGCCTCGGTCCGCGTCCCGCGGCGCGTCGCGGCTTGGAGCAGCTCGGCGGCGAGCGAATGGTGATCCTCCGCCGCGATCGAAGAGGGACAGA
Source organism: Candidatus Eiseniibacteriota bacterium (assembly GCA_041946735.1). GTDB lineage: Bacteria > Eisenbacteria > RBG-16-71-46 > CAIMUX01 > VGJL01 > JBHGAY01. The sequence continues at coordinate 3,747 of JBHGAY010000015.1, read as the reverse complement.
TCTCCAGGATCGACTTCCCCTGGCTCGCCGCCTCCCGGAGCTTCACCGTCTCATGGATGACCGTGTGGAGCGCCCAGTCTCCGAACCGGGTACGAATCTCCTCGAGGACCTCGCGGGCGAGTCGCGTGCGCCGGTCATAGATCGTAGCGAGCGCGCGCACCGTCGTCGCGCGGCCGACGTGCCGGTCGACGATCGCGATCGTCTCGCGAAGGCGGTCCAGCCCCTGCAGCGAAAAGATGCTGCCATCGATCGGAACGAGCACCTCCGGCGAGGCGATCAGCGCGTTGAAGGTCAGAAGCCCGATCGATGGAGGCGTGTCGATCACGACAAACGGAAAGCGATTCTGCTCGAGAGAGGCGAGCGCTTCGGAGAGTCGGTACTCGCGCCCCTCGACTCCCGACAGTTCCTGCTCGACTGCGCTGAGCCGCACGTCGGAGGGAGCTACCGCCAGCCGCTCCGAGACCTCGTGCAGGATCGCCTCGAGTGGCTGCCGGCGCGTCAGCACCTCGTACGTCGATGCCTCGAGCGGCTTCGCGCCGCCGATGCCGAGCGCCAGCCCCGCATGTCCCTGCGGGTCGAGGTCGACGAGGAGCGTCGAATGACCCTTGGCGGCGAGACAGGCGGCAAGATGCACCGCCGTCGTGGTCTTTCCGCAGCCCCCCTTCTGATTCGTGATCGACAGGACTCTCATGCGGCCCCTCCTCTCCTCGCTTCCCCGTGGAATGCGCCGCATTGACTACGCAACCCCGGCGCGCGGGCGTCAAGCGAAAATCGAAGCGAACCGCGTCGCGGCCGTTCCGCCGGCGACGAAGGCCGCAGCCGCTGGGGCTCACGTGCGCCATTCGGGGCTTCCCGCCGTATCGGGTAGGCGATCGAGCGGAAACGGCGGCCGCGCGAGCGGACGCGCCGCGAGGGAGAACAGGGCGAGAGCATTGTCGTCCCCCGCTATGCGGTTCACTTTCACCGCGCCGCACGACGTGCAGCGATGCACCACGGTCCACTCGCCGTCGAGGCGTGCCGAGACGGCGATCGGCTCCATCAACCCGCCGCAGCCCGCCGCTCGATCCCCGGGGTGGTGATCGACGTGCCGGCTGTGCAGACAGGCGGGACAGTGGTTGCGGTGCGCGGTCCCCGGGGCATCGGGCGGGATGCCGAGGCCGCAGCGGATGCACAGGAACGCCTCCGCCGGACCGCGCGCCGCCCGCCGCTCGTCATCGGCGCCGTGCTTCCCGGCCAGAAGCTCGGCGTCGCCGTCTCGACCGATGAGGCGCAGGTAGCTGCGGTACCGGCGCGCATCGATCTCGCCTTCCCGGACCGCCTGCTTCACGGCGCAGTCAGGCTCGTGGGAATGGGTGCATCCTCCGCCGAAACGACACGTCCCGAGCAGCGATCTCATCTCCGGGAACCCCCGGGCGATCTCCTCCCGGGGAACGTCCCAGAGCGCGAACTCGCGGGCGCCGGGTGTGTCGATCACGAAGCCGCCGTCCGGAAGGGGCAGCATTCGGATCTCGCTGGTCGTATGCTTCCCCTTTCCCGTCCGCCGGCTCACTTCCGCCGTCCGCAGGCTCTCGCCCGTCAGACCGGTCAGCTTCTGGATCAACGTCGACTTCCCCACGCCGCTCTTGCCGACCAGGACCGACACGCGTCCGCGCAGCAAAGCCGCCAACTCCCCGATCCCCTCACCCGTCTCGCACGAGCAGAGGAGAACCGGCAACCCAGCGGCGCGATACGGCTCGAGATCCGCTTCTAGTGACCGGACGCCGGCGGCGAGGTCGGACTTCGTTACGCAGAGCAGAGGAGGGATGGACTGGGTCTCCATCTGCACGAGGTAGCGGTCGAGCATGCCCCAGTGCGGCTTCGGTTCCGCCGCGGCGAAGACTGCGACGCCCCAGTCGAGATTCGCAGCAATCCGCTGTTCGACCGGCCGTGGTCCGGCAGCCCGGCGCGAAAGGTGATTCGTGCGGGGCTCGACGGAGCGGATGATCCCGCTCGCCGCACCGTCCCGCTCGACGGCCACGAGGTCACCGACGGCAATCTCTTCGCCTGCCGCCCCGGTGCACAGGCAGCTCAGCTTGCTCTCACCGTCCGCGGTCAAGACTTCACAATGATTTCCGGAACGAAACAGGACGAGGCCGTTCTCGCGGGCCGCGTCCTTCGAACGATTCGATTCCAAGGGAGGATCCTCCGCTCGGCACATTCACGGATGCGCTCCACGCCGACGCCACAGCCTCACCGGCTGCTGGACCGGGCATAGATGCATCCCATCACGGCGCCGGAGACGCAATCGGTGCTCGAATGCGACGGCGTCGCGCGAAGTGCACGAGAAAACAGCCAACAAAGTCTACTCACCGGCGCGAATTGCGACGGCGTGGCGTTTCGCGTGCAGGCGATCTTCGCCGCCAGCGGAGGATCAGTGCGGAGGATCGAAGCAGCCGGGAAGATCCCGGGAAGGCTCCGGACAGGCTCCGGACAAGCCCAGGAAGGGCTCCGGAAAGCCCGGGAATGGCGCGGTCCTACGCTACCTTGTTCTCGCGGACGGTCCAGATCGCGGGAATGTGCACGGAGACGGTCATCTCGTTCCTCCCTTGGGTTGAGGTGCGTATCAAGGGACGTGGGGAGAATACCTCCCCGTTCCCAGAAAGGTCAATGCGGAATTCCTCGCGGGGCGCACGATGATCCTCGCCGCCCGGCAGAAGGGTGCATACCGGGAGAAACGTTCATACGGTCAGCGGCTCCTCGTCTCCCGGCAGTCCGTTTTCCGGCCGCCCGTCTCCGGTCGTTCCGTTCTTCGGCCGCCCGTCGCCCCGCGTTCCGTCCTCCGGGCGCCGGCCGCCGGCGATCGCGCCTTCGGTTCGTTCGCCACCCGCTCGACCGTCCTCCGGCTCCGTCGCTCCCGGGCGAATGTGCAAGAGCTTCAAGCCGCTCTCACGGGCGAACTGGTGCCGGTACAGGGTCCGGTAGCGGCCGTCACGCCGCATCAGCTCTTCGTGCGTCCCCTGCTCGACGATCCCGCCGCGATCGATCACGAGGATGCGGTCGCACGATCGGATCGTCGAGAGGCGGTGCGCGATCAGGAAGCTCATCCTTCCCTCGAGGATCTCCTCGATCCCCTTCTGGATCGCGCGCTCCGTCTCCGTGTCGACCGACGAGGTCGCCTCGTCCATCACGAAGATCTGCTTTCGAGCCAGGACGGCGCGGGCCATGGCAACGAGCTGCTTCTGGCCGGTCGAGAGATGGTTGCCCCCCTCGCCGACGTCGGTCTCGTAGCCGTTCTCCAGCCGGACGATCCAGTCGTGGGCGTCGACCCGACGAGCGGCGTCCTCGATCTCCGCGTCGGTCGCTTCGAGGCGACCGTAGCGGATGTTCTCCTGGACCGTGCCGCGGAAGAGGTGCGGCGATTGCAGCACCATCGCCACCTGCGATTGCAGCCAGGAGAGGCTGCGCTCTCGATAGTCGATCCCGTCGATCCGGATCGTCCCTGAGGTCGGCTCGTAGAAGCGGCACAGCAAACCCACGATGGTCGTCTTGCCGGAACCGGTCGGACCGACGAGGGCGATGCTCTCGCCCGCGCGCACCTCGAGGTCGAACCGTTCGAGGACCGGTTCGCCGGGCCGGTACTCGAACGACACGTTCTCGAACCGGATCGTCCCGATCCGCTCGGAGTGCCCGTCGTGCGCGATGCCCGCGGTGCCCGCGGTGCCCGCGATGCTCGCCATGCCCGCGGTGCCCGCGATGCTCGCCATGCCC
>JBHGAY010000014.1:0-130732 GCA_041946735.1 Candidatus Eiseniibacteriota bacterium | reverse complement strand
TTCCCATGGCTCCCATTCTCCCTCCAAATGGAGCCTCCGGGAATCCCGGGGCGGTTCACTTTCCCCCCGCAACCCCCGATCCCATCGGTCCACGATCTCCTGACACACAACCTGATACGTCACCGCCTTGCCTCCTCAGCTTGACGTGCCGGCGACCGGGGTAGTATCCTGCCAGGCGCTTGAGAGGTGCATCCACCGTGCCTTGTTCTGCAACGACCCGTGAAGTGCTCATGAGCTAGTACCGACGGCACTCGGCCGCTTTCGCTCTCAGAGCAGCCGTTCTTCTATACCCCAGGTTTCGGAGTCAAGTAGTTCGTCTGAACCTCGGGAGGTTGCCATTGAATGCTCATACGCCGGTCATCATCGCACTCGTCGTCGTTGTTCTTGCAGCCACGGCCACGTCGTCAGTAGCGGGCATCAGCATCCTGGAACCACTGGGTCCGGTCTGTGCGGATTCAATCTATACATTCCGCTTCGGCATTCCTTACTTCGTAGAGTGCACCGCTGTTATCGAGATTACATTCCCATCTAGCTGGAGCATCATACTCGGAACGGATGGGATCACTGGGGAAGGATGGACTTTTCACGCAGAGGGGAATGTCGCCGAGTGGTCTCGGGACTGCTTCCCGTACGCCGGTGAGTGCTGGGTCGATGTTCGAACCGCCGGTCCTGAAGGAACGCAGATCCTCGGCTGGCGTTGGGTCGGGATCGACTTCACCGGCCACTGGGACTACGTCACGGGCGAGATTCCGGTCTCCGTACGGGACGGCCCCCCCTGCGCGGAACCGATGTATGTGGAAGAGGCAGGTTCCGGATCGGACCTGCGCAGTGTCGTGCTCGTGTCACCGAATCCGTTCGCTGATATCACTCGAATCACCATCGCAACTCGGGCCGATCAAGCGGAATTGCCTATCGCTTTGTCGATCCATGACACATCGGGTCGGTTGGTTCGTACGCTTCCTATGAAGATGGACGATGCTGGCACGTACTCAGCCGAGTGGGATGCGACCGATCTGTTCGGAAGGAAGGTGCCCGTCGGCCATTACTTCGTGGGGTGCAGGATGGGCAATCGGATGCTAACCAGGCATGTGTTCCACCTGCGGTAGAAGGGGGCTCCTGAGCCTGACTATTCGGCACGCCTAGGAACCGCCGGATGCGGTCCCGCATGTCCGGTGGTGCGGTAGGAGGGAGCCGCAAGACTCCCTCCTGCCCGATCCAACGAACACTTGCAGCCGGGTCGCGGTCTATCGGACGACGACGATCGGCGCCGTTCGCCAGCCGGCTGTCGTCCGCAACCTCAGGTAGTACATTCCAGGCGCTGCGGGCCTTTCGTCGAGATCCCTTCCATCCCAGCACACGATGCTCGGCTGACTTGCTGCGCCCGCGTCCAGTCGGGAGATGAGCTTGCCGGTCACACTGAAGATCGAGGCTTCCGCGAGATTCGAACCGACCGATGCGTTCGCTCCTCTGGGGAGCAGGATCGTGACCTCTCCGGAGGTGGGAGTGGGCCAGGCGGTCAACCGGCCCGTCGCGACCGGTAGAGCCGGGTCTCCGACGTCGCTTGGTTCACCGTGCAGGGACGCGAAGTAGGGGCGCCCGTCCTCTTCAGGGCGAGCGAAGACGACGCCGACGTTCCCATCAGGATAGCTGGACATTCGAGTCGAGATCGGCCTGTTCGTCGTGCCGAAGGTTGCGTACTGCTCGTCGCCCCATCCCGTGCGACCGCCGCCCGTGTGGGACCGAACCGCGAGCCGACCGTCCCCCTTGCGATACACGACCGTGGGGAGCCCGAATCCGTCGGAGATCGACGGAAGCCTCGGACTGGCCTCCGCGCCGTCGACCAACGCTGCGTTCGACCAGGTGGCCCCCGCGTCGCTGGACGAGCAGCAGACGATCTGCCCCGTTTCGGATTCTCCGACCGCATAGCCGTAGACGCCGTTGAACGCTACGCTCACCTCGCTCGTTGGACGGACGTTGACGATCAGCTCCTGTGCATTCTCCCAGTGGACTCCGGCATCGGTCGTCCGCACATGCCAGATCCGCCCGTGCTTGACGTAGACGACATGGAAGTACGGATAGCCGTTGAACGCGAAGCGCAGATCGATATCTCCAATGTAGTCGGGCTGGTAGGTGGGACCTTGATCGAGGATCGACCGGTCCCACGTCTCTCCCAGATCCGTCGAGCGGTACGCCTTGAGCATCACCTGGTCGTTGTCGACGTTGACGAAGCTCGCGCAGGCGATGAAGACCTCAGCCGGGCCACTCTCCGTATTGGCGTCGACGACGATCTCGCGGGCGTCCAGAGGGTACTCGCTCGTGAAATACGACTGCCACAGCGCGGCGCCGGTTTCTGCATCGAGGACCCGACACCAAACGAGAGAGCCGTAAGGCTGCCACACGTTCAGCAACACGTCAAAGCCGTATGCGCCGCCTACCGCGACGTCGTCGACCAACCATTCCTGTCTGTAGAGACTGCTCCATGTCGCTCCGTCATCGCTCGATGTGTACCAGGCGTCCTGGTCGTGGACGTGGTTGCCGCTGATGTACGCATACCAGGCGGTATTGTCTTCCTTCACATCGACCACGACGCGGTCTGTTCCGAGCGCGGTCGGCGCGATCAGAGTGTCGTCGAGCCATAGCGGACCTCCGTACGATGTGGAGACAAGGAGAAGGACGAGGGCAGCAGCAGGCAGAGGGTGTGAGAATCTCATGGCCGTGCTCCTTCGAGGCGGACCGGTGGAGAATCGGGCTGGAGATCTTTCGCCCCGGGCATCTTCACCGGCGCCTACCGTGCGTGCCAAACAACCTTCGAATGCACGTAAGAGGGGCGTACGACGCCCGTTTCCATCTTCGGAGCGCGCTGCTGCGTGCGAGCTGTCCGGCCTATCGGGCAGGCTCTGGCCACACTGGCCGCGGGACACGATCGAGTGGTCTTCCAACTCGGCGACGAGGATCTTATCGAAGCGTTGGCGCAGGGTCCAGCGGCGGTGGCGCGACGCCCGGACGTTCCGCCATCGTCTGCGCCGGGGCCTGCGCGCGTGCATCCCCCCCATCGCGGAGATTTCACTCTGCAGAGGCCGGAGATGCGCTTTCCGAGGGACTCTCACTCAGAATCCGAGGCGATCGCGTTTCCGACGGCGTCCGGCACCAGCCACCGATCTTGCGAGGGCGGGGAGGGGGCGCGGGAAGTCGAGCGGCGGACAGCGACGAAACTCGCGCTCGATGGAGCGGGGGTAGCCCCCGCAGGAGCCCTGCCCAGATAGCCGGCCGGGCGGAGAGTGACGTGGGCCGCGCGGAGAGTCGCGCGGGCTGCGCCTCGCTCGACGGAGCCCGACCGCAGCGAGCCAGTGCCCTGCAAACGGTGGCCCGTGGACCGCCCGGGCGGCTAAGATCGCTTCAATGTCTCCGAGCGGACCGTCCAGCGGAGCCAGCGTGCCCCCTTCTCCGAGCCGCCGCTTCACCTTCCGCAGCGGCGGATGGGTCCTTGGCGCTGCGGTCCTTCTCGTCTTCGGCGCGGTCGCGTGGCGCATGGTGGACTTGATCGGCTCCGGCTCGTCATCCCGCGCGATCGGTGACGGCAAGGACCCCGCCACTTACCGATTCGATCTCTCGAACGCTCGCGCCGCGCCCGGCGCCATCGCCGCCGCCGGAATCCCGCGCGACGGAGTGCGCGTCCTCGACTTGCCCCGCGTCGTAACGCTCGCCGGCGTCGATTCGATCGAGGAGGCGCGCCGTCGCGGCCGCTTCCTGGTTTCCGCCGACCGGATCGTCGGCGTCACGATCGCCGGCCGATCCCGCGCCTATCCGGTCCGGCTGCTGAACTGGCACGAGATCGTCAACGACACGCTCGCGGGACGCCCGATCGCGGTGACGTGGAGCCCGCTCGCGGGCGCAGCGGTCGTCCTCGATCGCAGCCGCGGCGCCGTGGGAACGGTGCCGACCGCCGCGACCGGACCGCGCTGGTTCGGCGTCAGCGGCCTGCTCTGGCAGTCGAGCCTCCTCATGTACGACCGCGAGACGGAGAGTCTCTGGAGTCCGCTCGTCGCGCGAGCGATCGCGGGGCGGCAGGTCGGGGAGAGTCTTGACGTCCTGCCATCGTCCTATGAGACGTGGGCCGAATGGCGGATGGATCATCCGGCGACGACGGTTCTTGCGCCGCTGCCCGAGCTTCAGGAGGCGTACGACCGCGAGCCGTACGGCAGCTACGAAGGGTCCGACCTGCTTCGCTTCCCAGTCGATCCGCTGCCCGCGCGCGAGGGCGGCCGCCCGTGGAAGGAGGTCGTTCTTGCCGTTCGCTTCGGGACGGAGTGGCGTCCCTTCTCGATGCGCGAAGTGCGCGAGAAGGCCGGCCCGGCCCCGGCCGGAACGTGGGACGCCACGATTGGCGGGAGGCAGGTGCGTTTCACGATCGGAGCCGAGCCGCCGACAATGCGTGTGGCGCCGATCGACGGCGGGCCGGACCTTCCCTCGTTTCTCTGCTACTGGTTCGCCTGGTACGCCACGCACCCCGCCAGACCCGGCGGTCCCTGACCTGCGGACCTACAGCACTTCGAGCAGCGCAAACAGGACGAGCCAGACCGCGGCGAGGTAGTGCCAGTACATCCGCGTGAAGGCGACGCCGTCGTAGGCGAGCGACCCGTAGCGCCCCCGCAGGGCGCGGCGCGTGACGATGCCGAGGGCGATCAATCCGCCGAGGACGTGCGCGGCGTGCAGCCCCGTCCAGAGGAAGAAGGCGAAGACGAGGAGCTGCGGTCGCGACTCCGCCGTTCCCAGCCATCGCAGCCAGTTCGCCGTCTGGCTGGCGAGGAAGGCGAGGCCGAGCAGGAAGCTCAACGCGAGGCCGCGGCGGATGCCCTGCTGCCGTCCCCCGCGCGCGCTTCGGAAGGCCCACTCGATCGTCGCGCTGCTCGCGAGGATCAGGATCGTGCTCGCCCAGAGGCCGGACGGCAGGCCCGGAACGCCGGCGGCCGGGCTCCAGGCGCCGCCGCGCAGGCGCAGGACCAGCGCGCCGACCACGCTGGCGCCGAAGAGCATCGTGAGCGCGAGGAGAAGAACGATCATCCCGAGGCGGCCGGCGCCGGGGATCGGTCGGTTTCGGGATTCGTTCATCGCCGCGCGACGCGTCGTCTCAATGGGCCGACGGCTCGGTCGCCGGCGCCTCCGTCGCGGGCGCCTCGCTCGCCGGCGCGGCAGAGGCCGGCGCCTCCGGCTGCGGCGCCGGTTGCTGCGGCATGCCCGGCGCGTATCCCGGGATCATCTCCGGCTGGTACTGCTGGCTGTCGGTCAGCGCGATTCCTACGAAGAGCGAGACGAAGGCGAGCGCCGTCAAGAAGACGATCGCGTTGAACGGGCGGTCGTACTTGAGGTGCATGAAGAAGAGCGCCACCAGCGATGCCTTGACGGTGGCGATCGCGAGGGCGATCCAGAGGTTCGCGCCGCCCAGGTCGACCTTGGTGACCGCGACGGTCACGATCGTCAGGACCATCAGAGCGGCCCAGATGCCGGCGAGGAGCTTCAGCGGCATCACGTGCGCGAGGCCGTGACCGTCGTGCGATTCCCGCTTCGTCGTCATCGGATGGTCTCCCTTTCGAGGCCGGCTGCGCCCGCCCGATTTCCGCTTCCCCGCCGAACTCCCTGCCCGCTCAATGGATCAGGTAGAGCAACGGGAACAGGTAGATCCAGATCAGGTCGACCAGGTGCCAGTACAGACCCGTCATGTCGACGGGGGAGAAGTACGCGCTCGAGAACTCGCCTCGCGTCGCGCGGATCAGCATCCAGCTAATCAAGACCATCCCCGCGATCACGTGCAGCCCGTGCAGCCCGGTCATCACGAAGTAGATCCCGAAGAAGATCTGCACGTTGCTCGGCTGCTTGCCGGGCGTGTGGGGCTCGGCGTCTTGGACCTTCTCGGCGAGCCCCTCGGGTCCGGCAGCGGCCGCGGGGAGGCGAGTGCGTTCGTCCGTGACGAGCTGCTTCGTGACGCCCGCCTGCGACGTCCCGGCGGTCGGCACCTCGTTCTCGGCGGACACTGCCGGCGGCATGTCCCCCGGCGGGGTCGCGGGTTCCTCTGTCCGCGCTTCGCCGGCGCTCCCGGCCTCCGTCGTCGCTCCGTGCGTCGCCTCTCCGCGCTCCCCACCCTCGTGCATGAGCACCGGCTGGTAGCGCTTTCCCCAGAGGAGGCCGTGCTTCCACTTGTGCTCGTACTCGACCCCCTTGATCCCAAGGAAGGCGAAGCCGCAGAGGAGCGTCACGGCAAGGAGACCCATCAGCTTGCGGCGGTCCCCCATCTGCGCGGCGCGCACCGCCCAGGCCATCGTGAAGCTCGAGAAGATCAGGACGGCGGTGTTGATCCCGCCGAGCGTCTTATCGAGGAACTGGTGGGCGTAGATGAAGATCTCGGGATGGTTGGACCGGTAGACGGCGTACGCGCAGAAGAGCCCGCCGAACAGGAGGATCTCCGTGGCCAGGAAGATCCACATGCCGAGCTTGACCGATTCGTACTGCTGGCGCGGCGTCTCGAAATGGTGCGCCAGGTGTGGATCGTGACCGCTCCCGCCATGAGCGCCGTGCGCGCCGTGCGCTCCCTGCGCGCCGTGCGCTCCCTGGGCTCCGTGCGCTTCGTGGGCGGCGTGCGCGGCGCCGCTGCGCCCGCCGGCTCCCGCCGCCATCTTCCGCTCCCGCGCGGTCATCGAATCGCCTCGCGCCGGACGTAGCCGCCGATCCTCTCGTCGTACTCGAGCGCGCTCAAGTCGTAGGGGTCGCCGACGGTCGGCGTGCGCGCGAAGTTCTCGGGCGGCGGCGGCGAGGTGCACTGCCATTCAAGGGTCCCGCCGCCCCAGGGATTGGCGGGGGCGAGCCGGCCCGAGAAGAGGGACCGCAACAGGTTGATCGCCACGACGAAGAAGCCGATCGCCAGGATGTAGGAGCCGATCGTCGAGAACTCGTGATAGCCCTGGAAGCGCGGCAGGTAGTTGTAATAGCGGCGCGGCATCCCCTGGCTGCCCATGACGAACTGGACGAAGAAGGTGGCGTTCATTCCCACGAAGATCAGGAGCGCGCCGATCCGTCCCCACTTCTCGTCGTACATCCGACCGAACATCTTCGGCCACCAGTAGTGCAGCCCTGCGAGAAAGGCGATGAGCGTCCCGCCGAACATCACGTAGTGGAAGTGCGCCACGATGAAGTAGGTGTCGTGCAGGTGGACGTCGACGGCGAGCGTCCCGAGGAACAGCCCGGTAAGCCCCCCAATCCCGAACAGGAAGAGGAACGACAGGGCGTAGAGCATCGGCGTCTGCAGGGTAATGGACCCTTTGTACATGGTCGTCAGCCAGTTGAAGACCTTGATCGCCGACGGGATCGCGACGAGGAACGTCAGGAAGCTGAAGATCATGTTCGCCATCGGGGACTGCCCGCTGGTGAACATGTGATGTCCCCAGACGAGGAACGAGAGCACGGCGATCGCGATCGACGAGTAGGCGATGAACCGGTAGCCGAAGATGTTCTTGTGACTGAAGACCGAGATCACCTCCGAGATGATCCCCATGGCCGGCAGGATCATGATGTAGACCGCCGGGTGCGAATAGAACCAGAAGAAGTGCTGGTAGAGGACCGGGTCGCCCCCGAGGGCGGGATTGAAGATGCCGACTCCCAACGTCCTCTCGATGATGAGCAGGAGCAGCGTGATCCCGAGGACCGGAGTCGCCAGCACCTGGATGATCGAGGTCGCGTAGAGCGCCCAGAGCATCAGCGGCATGCGGAACCAGGTCATTCCGGCCGGCCGGAGCTTGTGCATCGTCACGATGAAGTTCAGGCCGGTGAAGATCGAGCTGAACCCGAGGATGAAGGCGCCGAACGTCATCGATACCACGCTCGTGTTCGTGATCGTGCTGTACGGGGTGTAGAAGGTCCAGCCGGTGTCGATCCCGCCGCCCGCGATCGAGATCACCGCGAAGGCCGCGCCGAAAAGGTACAGATACCAGCTCGCGAGGTTCAGCCGCGGGAACGCGACGTCCTTCGCGCCGAGCATGATCGGCAGGACGAAGTTGCCGAGCGCCGCCGGAATGCCCGGAATGATGAAGAGAAAGATCATGACGACGCCGTGCAGCGTGAACATCACGTTGTACGTGTCGGCGCCCATGATCGTCCTGCTCGGCGTCAGCAGCTCCGTGCGGATCAGGAGCGCGAAGATTCCGCCGAGCAGGAACGAGGTCAGGATCGACGCCAGGTACAGGACGCCGATCCGCTTGTGGTCGAGCGTGAAGAGCCAAGAGCGGATCCCGTGGGCATGCGAGAGGTAGTCGGTCCCTCGCGGCGCGTGCCCCGGCACCGCGGCCGGTTTGAGGATCGTGTCTGCCGTGCTCATTGCCCTCCCGGCGCTCCGGCGTCCTGGAGCGTTTTCAAGTAGGCGATGATCGCCGTGATTTCCTGGTCCTTCAGGCGGCCCTGGTAGGTCGGCATGACCGGATCGAACCCCGCGACGACCTTCGCCTGCGGCGAGAGGATCGACTCGCGCACGTAGTTCTCGTCGACGACGACGCGCGTGCCGTCCTTCAGGACCACCTCGTGCCCGTACAAGCCGCGGAAGGTCGGCCCGACCATCCCCTTGCCGTCGACCGAGTGGCACTGGGCGCAACCGCGCGAGCGGTAGAGGCGAGCGCCGGCCTCGGCCGGCGAGGCGTTCGCCAACTCGGTCGCCGCCGACTCGAGCCATTTCTCGAAGCCCCCCGGCTCGTGGACGATCACGCTGGCGAGCATGTCGGAGTGGCTCGTCCCGCAATACTCGGCGCAGAAGAGCTGGTACTCGCCCGGCTTCGTGGCCCGGAACCACGCCTTGTTGTACCTTCCCGGGACGACGTCCCTCTTCATCCGGAACTCCGGGACGAAGAAGCTGTGGATCACGTCCTCCGACACCATCACGAGGCGGACCGGTACGTTCACCGGAACGTGCAGGTTCTCGTCCACGAGGCCGTTCGGATAGGTGAAGATCCATTTCCATCGCTGCGCGGTCACCTGGACCTCGTAGGCATCGGCCGGCGCGACGCTCATGTCGAGGAACCCCTTGAAGCCGAGAGCGAAGAGGACGAAGACGATCAGCAGCGGGACGACCGTCCAGGTCACTTCGAGCGGCGTGTTGTGCGTCGCGGCTTTCGCGGCCTTCTCCGTCGCGGAGCGGCGGCGGTAGCGAAGCACGAAGATCGTTCCGAGGACGACGATCAGCGCGAAGAAGAAGACGGAAATCCAGAAGACGATGTAGAAGAGGCGGTCCACCCCCGGCGCGGCGGTTGACGCCTGGCTCGGCATCCAGAAGCTGGAGCCGTCGTCGACGAGGCGGCCGGCGCCCCGCAAGAAACCGAGGATCAGGTTCACGAGCTCGCTCCCTGCGCCGACTCGTCGGCCGCGTGCCTCCTCCGGCCTCGCAGCCAGAGAACGGAGATCGTCCCGCCGAGGCCGAGCATCGTCAGGACTCCGCCGAGGCGCATCAGATTCATGGCAGCCGGCACGTAGCGGCCGCTCTTGGGGTCGTAGTGGAAGCAGTAGAGGATCGCCTGATCGACCGTGTTGCCGATGCGCCCTTCTCCCGCCTCGAGGATCGACAGCCTCACCGTCTTCGGATCGAACAGGACGCCGTAGAGATAGCGCGAGATCCGCCCGTCGGGCGTCAGCACGTAGATGGCGGCCTGGTGGGCGAACTGCTGGGTCTCGTCGTTCCAGCGATATCCGAATCCGACCGCCTGCGTGAGCGAGTGGATCGGACCGGCGTCGCCCACGAGGAAATGGAAGGCGTTCCCCCATCCCTCGAGCTCGTACTGGTCGAGATAGGTCTCCTTCTTCATCTCCGCCAGCTCCGGCGTCTCGGTCGGATTGAAGCTGACGGCGACGATCTCGTACTCCTTGCCGGGGGTCATCGGCACTTCCTTCAGCGCCTCGACCATCCCGTTCAGGACGAGCGTGCAGAGCATCGGGCACTCGTAGTAGACGAGCGCCAGGACGACAGGCCGCCCCTGATGGAAGTAGTCGCGGAGAGCCACGTCGCGGCCCTCCTCGTCGCGGAAGCGCAGATCGAGAGGCACCGGGTCGTTCAGGTGCTCGGTGATCCCCACGCCTTCGAGCTCCTGCGGGAGCGGTTCGGCGCGCTGCGCGCAGGCCCGTCCGGGAAATGCGCAGGCGGCGAGGAGAAGGAGGAATGCGGCGGCCCCGCGGAGGCGGCGCGCCGTCATGGCGTGCCTCCCGTTCGCGGCTCACGCGGCGCGGCAGCTTGCGACGCTGCCGCTTGCGGCACGGCCGCTTGCGGCGCGGCCGCTTGCGGCGCCGCGCCCGCGCCCATCACCGAACTCGTCGCGGGTTCCGCTGGACGATTCAGGTCCCGCGCCTCCAGCTCCATCGCCCGGTCGATCGGGATCGTGACGATTCCCTTCTGCGCGTCGACCCAACGGTAGGAACGGATCTGCTCCTTCTGGTCGGCGGTCGCGCGCGCCAGCTCTTCCGGCGCGACGCCCCAGGTCTTCCTGCGCGTCTCGCTCTCGTTCCAGCGATAGAAGAGCGCCTGCAGGCCGACGATGATGAGAAAGATCAGCACCGCGCCAACGACACCGACCGCGGCCGTCATCGGCGCGTTCGGATCGTCCGTTCTCGCGTGCGGGGCCGTCATTTCCGGATCCTCGCTCGACGGCGCGGTCCTCTCCGGATCGCGCGCCGGGTCGTGGCCGTGGCCGGCTGCTTCGGTCCCGATCTCGTCAGGCTGTCGCTTCACTGCATCCCTCCCGTCACACGCTTTCCGATTGCAGCGACTCGGTGAGCCGCGGGTCCTGCTCCGGGACGAGCGACCGGCTGCCGAGCCGGCGCGCGGTCAAGCCGGCCAGCACGCCGGCCATGCCGAGGAACAGAATCGCCTCGAGGAGGGTCGGCGCCGGGCCGGCGCCGGAGAGCTCCGGCATCACGATCCAGTGGAGGTCGATCCAGTGCATCGCGAGCATCCAGGCGGCGGGAACGACGAGCAGCTCCGAGCGGCGCTTCACGAACCGGGGCAGCAGCGCCAGGAACGGCACGACGAAGTGCCCGAAGATCAGGAGCAGGCCGATCGCATCCCATCCGCCGGTCTGGCGGCGCAGATACCAAACGGTCTCCTCGGGGATGTTGCCGTACCAGATGAGCATGTACTGCGAGAAGGCGATGTAGGCCCAAAAGATCGTGAAGGCGAAGACGAGCTTCCCCATGTCGTGGTAGTGCTCGGGCGTGATCGCGCGCGTCAGCCGCCCGCTGCGCTGCACGAGAGCCGTGACGATCGGCAGGAGGGCGAAGAAGCCGAGCGCGCTGCCGCTGAAGTAGTAGACGCCGAACATCGTGCTGTACCAATGCGGATCGAGCGACATCAGCAGGTCGAACGCCGCGAAGTTCAGCGCGAGGCCGAAGAGGACCATCGCCGGTCCGCTTGCCCGCTCCATGCGCACCGTGAGGTTCCAGTTCCCCGTCCGGTCCTGCTCGGTGGAGAGGCGGTGGAACCAGTAGGCGAGGCCGCTCCAGATCGCGAGATACAGGACGATCCGGACCGAGAAGAACGCCGGCGACAGCCAGGCCTGTTTCGACGGAGAGAGCGCGTGGTGCGCGGCCTCGCCCGTCTGCGCGGCGCCGGCTTGAGCGGCGGCGGCGCCCGCGTGCGCGGCTTGCGCGGCGTGCGACTCCGCCCAGCCGTAGAGCGAGCCTGCGCCGAGCAGGACCGGAATCGCGAGGACGATCAGCGCCGGCAGGTTCATCGCAACCGCTTCGGCGAAGCGCCGCACGACGACCGACCAGCCGGCCCTCACCAGATGGTGGAGGATGACGAAAAAGATCGCCCCGAGCGAGAGGCTGAGGAAGAAGGCGTAGTCGACGAGCCAGGCGTGGAAGAACCGGGCGGGGTCGGGACGCATGACGAGTCCCCAGATCGCGCCGATCCCGAGCAGGAGGATGCCGAGGGGAAGCGCCATCCGGAAGATCGCCGCGGCGGCGCCGTCGAGCGTGCGGTTCTCCTCGTCGATCGCGACGTGGGCGAGCTTGCTCATCGCTGTTCTCCCGTATCTCCCATCTCTCCGGTGTTTCCCGGCGCTCCGTTGCCGTCGTTGCCGGGACTTGTGGCCTGGCCTGGTCTGGCCTGGCCTGGTCTGGCCTGGGCCTGTCTGCCGGCGGTCTCGGCTCAGCGAAGCTGCGGTCGCAACTCCGGGGGCACGTCCTCGATCGTCGCGTTCTGGCTGCGCTGGAGCGCGCGCACGTAGGCGACGATCGCCCAGCGGTCCTCGACCGGGATCTGCGGGCCGTAGGGCGGCATGTTCCGGATCCCGTGCGTGATCGTGTGGAAGATCTGGCCCACCGGCCTCGCGACGACCGTGGGGTCGTGGAGCGAGGACGGTGGCGTCCATGTCCCTTCCTGTAGAGCGTCGGCGCGCCGCGCGACGATTCCGTCGCCCCGTCCCGAATAGCCGTGGCACGGGGCGCAAAAGATCTCGAAGCGCTCCTGCCCGCGCCGCATCGTTTCGGCGGTGACCGCCATCGGCAATCGCGTCGCCCACGCGCCGTTCACCTGTCCCTCGTAGAGGTGCGTGTCGGTCTGCGCGCCGCCGCGCGGGACCGTCCCTTCCACTCCACGGCGATCCGCGCGCCGGTCGGCGAACGCGGGATTCACCATGAGCGGCCGGTAGCGCGGCTGCTGGTCCATGTCCGGGATCACCTGGAGCCGCGTGTTCTGCTGCGGGGCCATGCGCTCGCGCGCGATCAGCGCGAGAGGAATCCATGAGAGGACGACCAGGACCACGGTGAAAGGACGGATCCAGCGCGGCATCGCTACGCCTCCTCCTCTTCGATCCGCTCGATCGGCGAGCCGCCAAGGGAGGCGAGCAGGTCCGCGGTGCGCGCCTCGTCGAACAGCGGATCGCCGGCCTCGATGCAGATCAGGAACCGGTCGGTCGTGACCCGGGCGAAGCGCGACGCGCCGAAGATCGGATGGCTCCAGCGCGGGAGGTCGTTGAAGACGAGCATGCCGACGAACGTCGTGATCGCGGCGAAGAGGATCGTCATCTCGAAGACGACCGGAATGAATGCGGGGAGGCTCATGAGCGGCTTGCCGCTGATCACGAGCGGATAGTTGACCGCGCTCATCCACCATTCCATCAGGAGCGCGAGGCCCGCGCCGGCGATGCCGGCGCCCAGCACGACCAGTGGGAGCTTCGTGTGACGGATCCCCATCGCGTCGTTCAGCCCGTGGACGGGGAACGGCGTGTAGGCGTCCCAGCGGCGGTAGCCGGCGTCGCGGACCCGTTCGCAGCCGGACAGCAGACCGTCCACGTTGTCGAACTCGACCGCGAGGCCGTAGAGCTTGCGGGCCTCCGCATGTCCGTTGCCGCCGCGCGCCGCGGCCGATGCCGCGGAGGAGGCGGGACGACGCGTCGCCTCGCTCATCGTCTGTCCTCCGGCGCCGGACGCATCGCCGGCGCGCCCCGCCCCGCCGGATCGTGCGCCGGGCCGTGGGCGTGGCCGTGAGGCCATTCGTGCTGCTGCGGGATGTCGCCGTGGTAGTCGCCCGCGCCCCGATGTCCCGCCGCCTCGAGCCTCGCCTGCGGCATGACACTCTTCACTTCCGCCATCGCGATCATCGGAAGGAACCGGACGAACAGCAGGAAGAAGGTGAAGAAGACGCCGAAGCTGCCGGCGAGCGTGAGCAGGTCGACCCAGGTCGGATGGAAGAAGCCCCACACGGCCGGCAGGTAGTCCCGCGAGAGAGAGGTGACGATGATGACGTAGCGCTCGAACCACATCCCGACGTTGATGAGCAGCGAAGCCGCGAAGAGGACCGGGATGCTGCGCCGCGCCTTGCGGGACCAGAAGATCTGCGGGATCAGGACGTTGCAGCTCACCATCGTCCAATACGCTCCCGCATAGGGGCCGAGCGCGCGGTTCAGGAACGTGAACCGCTCGATCTCGTTGCCCGAATACCAGGAGATGAAGAACTCGGTGCCGTAGGCGAGTCCGACCATCGAGCCTGTCGCGAGCATGACCTTCGCCATGTTCTCGAGATGGCGCGGCGTCACGATGTCCTTGAGGCCGAAGAACTGCCTCGAGGGGATCATCAGGGTCGTCACCATCGCGAACCCGGAGAAGATGGCCCCCGCGACGAAGTAGGGGGGGAAGATCGTCGTGTGCCATCCGGGAAGCTGCGAGACGGCGAAGTCGAACGACACGACGGAGTGCACCGACAGCACGAGCGGCGTCGCGAGCGCGGCAAGGATGAGGTACGCCGCCTCGTAGCGGTGCCAGTGCCGGTTCGAGCCGCGCCAGCCGAGCGAGGCGATGCCGTAGGCGATCTGCCGGACTTTGGTCTTCGCGCGGTCCCGGAGCGAAGCGAGGTCGGGGAGCATCCCCATGTACCAGAACATGGCGGAGACGAGCCCGTAGGTCGACACGGCGAAGAAGTCCCAGAGAAGCGGGCTGCGGAAGGACGGCCAGACCCAGTTCTGCGTGGGGATCGGGAAGACCATCCAGAGCATCCAGATCCTCCCGACGTGGATCGTCGGGAAGAGGACTGCGCAGATGACGGCGAAGATCGTCATCGCTTCGGCGAATCGGTTGATCGAAGTCCGCCACTTCTGGCGGAAGAGGAAGAGAATCGCCGAGATCAGCGTGCCGGCGTGACCGATCCCGACCCAGAAGACGAAGTTCGTGATGTCGAATGCCCAGCCGACCGGGTGGTTCAAGCCCCAGACCCCGACGCCGGTCATGACGAGATAGGCCACCATCGCGACGAACACGCCCGCGAAGGCCAGCGCGATGCCGAACGCGACGTACCACGCGCGCGGGGGACGCGGCTTCTCGACGATCCCGCAGACGGTGTCGGTGATCGTCCCGAAGTCGTTGTTCCCCGCGATCAACGGGGGCCGCAGCCCGGGATGCTCGGGGACTTCCCGCTCGATCGCCGGCTGGCTCACCGCTCTCGCCTCGTCGGTGTCATCCCTGATGCTCCTCGTGGTTGGCGCCTGCGCCGTGGCCGTCGTCCTCGCCGCGGCCGTCCCCGCCCGCGCCCGGCGCGAGACCGGCAAGCTCGGGGGCCGGGTTCCGCAGACGGGCGAGATAGCGGGTGCGCGGCTGCGTGTTCAGCTCCTCGAGCAGTCCGTAGGAGCGGGCGTGCTCGTGGAGCTTCGTGATCCGGCTGTCCGGATCGGCGAGGTCGCCGAAGACGATCGCACCGGTCGGGCAGGCCTGCTGGCAGGCGGTACGGATCTCTCCGTCACGGATCGCCCGGCCGTCGTTCTTCGCCTCGATCTTGACCGCCTCGATCCGCTGGATGCAGTAGGTGCACTTCTCCATGACGCCGCGGGAGCGGACGGTCACCTCCGGGTTGTACACCATCTTCTCGACGGGGGAGAGCCCCTTGTGGAACTCGAACCAGTTGAAGCGGCGGACCTTGTACGGACAGTTGTTGGAGCAGTATCGGGTGCCGACGCAGCGGTTGTACACCATCTGGTTCAGCCCCTCGTGGCTGTGGACGGTGGCCGCCACGGGGCAGACCTGCTCGCACGGAGCGTTCTCGCAGTGCACACACGCCACCGGCTGATGCGCCATCGCGGGGGACTCCGGATCGCCGACGAAGTACCGGTCGATCCGTAGCCAGTGCATCTCGCGCTGGCGAAGCACCTGCTCCTTGCCGACCACCGGCACGTTGTTCTCCGACTGGCAGGCGATCGCGCACGCGCTGCACCCGGTGCAGCTGTTCAGGTCGATGACCATGCCCCATTGATGGGGACGGTCGAGCGCCGGCTCTTTCCACAGCGACACGAGCGGGGGATGCGCCGGTCCTTCCTCCTTGGCGAATTCCGGATTGCGCCGGTACGTCTCGAGATCGCCCCAGCGGACGAGATCCCCGACCCGCTTGCGCAGCTCGCGGAGCCCCACGGCGTCCATCGCGTGGTGCTCCTGCGTGGTCGCGAGCGCCTGCTTGCGGCCTGTCCGCGTGACGCGCGCCGCTTGCGCGAATCCAGGCGCGTCGCTCGCGCGCAGCGTATAGACGTTCGCGCCGACCTCGTTGCCGACCTCGCCCGCCGCCGTGCGGCCATAGCCAAGGAAGAGCGCGATCGTGCCGTTCGCCGTCCCCGGCACGATGAAGGCCGGGACCTCGACCGCGCGACCGCCCGCCTCGATCCGCAGGATCTCGTCACTCTTCACGTCGAGCGCGCGCGCCGTCTCCGGCGAGATCCACGCCGCGTTGTCCCAGGTCAGCTTCGTCATCGGATCGGGAAGCTCCTGGAGCCAGGCGTTGTTCGCGAAGCGGCCGTCGAGCACCTTCGCGTCGGCGTGGAAGGCGACCTCGAAGGGGCCTCCGGCGGCCGGCGCGGGCGGCAGAGAAGCGGCAAGCGCGGCGACGGAGCGGGCGACCGCTCCCGGATCGCTCTGCGCCGGCGTTTCGAGCGGCCACGCGGAGCCTTCGAGCACGCCGCGTTCGAGGAGCGTGCGCCAGGCAGCCTCGTCGTTCGCCTGGTGGAGCGAGCGGACGATCTCGTGACCGGTGCGCGGAGTCGTCGGATCGACGAGGAGCGAGAGCACCTCGATTCCGCTCCTGCCTCCATAGAGCGGCAGGATCAGCGGCTGCATCAGCGACACGGTGCCGTCCCAGGCGCGGACATCCCCCCAGGACTCGAGAGTATGGGCGCGCGGCAGGTGCCAGCGGCACACGGCGGACGTCTCGTCCTCGAAGAGTCCGAGGCGGATCGTGTGCGGCACGCGCGCGATGCGAGCGCCGAGATCGAGATCGACTGGGGCGTCGTACACCGGATTGCCGCCGAGGACCAACAGCGTCTCGACCGAGCCGGCGTCGATGGCGGCGGCCAGGTCGCGGATCGAATCGACGTGCGAGGCGCGATCCGGCTCGGGATCCGCCGTGTAATCGATGGTCTTGCCGATGTTGCCGAGCGCCGCGTTCAGATGATGGACGAGCGCGTGCACGGCGGCCGGCTGCCGGGGGCCCACCGTGAGGACGCAGCGGCCGCGGGCGGCAGCGAGATCCCGCGCGATCGTCTTCACGAAGACGGGACGGTACGGATGGCCGGCGAACGGCGCCGCGATTGCGCCGGCCGGCCCGATCGCCCCTTCGTCGGCGAGAGCTTCGGCAAGGCGCGCGGCGACGACGCCGGTCAACGAGGCGGGGACGGCGAAGCGATGGTCGGCGACGCTCC
Organism: Candidatus Eiseniibacteriota bacterium; assembly: GCA_041946735.1. Lineage (GTDB taxonomy): Bacteria > Eisenbacteria > RBG-16-71-46 > CAIMUX01 > VGJL01 > JBHGAY01. The sequence goes on along the minus strand of JBHGAY010000014.1, from coordinate 113,540 downwards.
CCGTGTTCGTGTAGGCGCTCTCGATCGCGTAGAGCCGGTTCATCCGGCCGCTGTCCGCGCTTCGTCCCGACATCAGGTCGCGACTCATGCGCACGGCGTCGGGATGGCGCACGAGCAGATCGTCGTCGAGGCAGACGACCACGTCGGCGCGGTCGAGGAAGAGCTGCGGCCGGTAGGGACGACCGAAGGCGATCGCCGTCCCCGCGCGCTCGCCATCTCGCGACAGCGGCTCGTACTCGTGCCAGACGGCGCCGGGGTAGGCGGCCAGCAGAGCCTCGCGCATCGCCGCCATGCTCGGCGATCCGCTCGCCTCGGAAAGGATGCGGAACTTGCTGCCGTTGACACTGGACCCGGCTACGGCCCCGGCCGCGGCCGCCGTCGCGCCGCCTCGCATGGCGCCGAAGTGCTCGCGTGCGAACGACTCGAATGCGTCCCAGTCGCTTGCTTGGCGCCGGGACCCGTCGCGCCGCGCGACGTCCTTGCTGCGCGAGGGATCGTAGAGCTCGAGGACCAGGGCCTGGGCGAAGAGGTCGGTCGCGCCGCGGCTCGCGGGATGGTCCGGGTTTCCTTCGATCTTGATCGGCCGGCCGTCGAAGCTCGTGACCAGAAGCCCTGTCCCGACGCCTGCGATCTCCATCGAGGTCGCGTACGCGAGGGGGTTGCCCGGCGTGTATTCCGGCGAGCGGGAGAACGGGACGATCTTCTCCTTGGGCCACCTGCATCCGGCAAGTCCTGCCATCGCCATCGAGGCGCCCATCACCTTGAGGAAGGAGCGCCGCGTGGCGGGTGGAAGCTTCTCCCAAGTCTCGCCAGGGAACTCGCGCTCGACCATCGCCTGGAACTCGGGCGTGCCGGCGTGATCCTCGAGGCTCCGCCAGAACAGCTTCGTGCCCGCGCCGCTCGCCGGCGCCGCCTGGCGGCTCATCGGTGGCAGGTCCAGCAGTCGGTGGGAGGGTCGATGTTGTACTGCTCACGAAGGCGACGGCCCATGGTTTCCTGATCCTCCGGAGGCACCCAATCCATCTTGGTCACGTACTCGACCGGACGCAGAGCCCGCTCGGGATTGCGGTGGCAATCGAGGCACCAGCCCATCGTCAGGGGCTGCATCTGCGTCACCACCTCCATCCGATCGACCCGTCCGTGGCAGCTGACGCAACCGACTCCGCGCCGGACGTGCGCGGAGTGATTGAAGTAGACGTAGCCGGGGAGATCGTGAACGCGGGTCCATTCGACAGGCATCCCGCTCGCGAACGACTCGCGCACCGGCAGGAGCGTCGCGGCGTTGGTCCGGATCATCTGGTGGCAGTTCATGCAGGTCTGCGTGGGCGGGATCGCGGCCATCGCCGCGTTCTCGACGCTCGTGTGGCAGTACCGGCAATCGATGCCGAGTGTGCCGGCGTGCAGGGCATGGCTATACGGCACCGGCTGATTCGGCTGGTACCCCACCGCGGTCGTGCGCGCCGAGGTCCCGAACGCGATCAGGACGATCAGGTAGACGGGTCCTCCGAGGATGGCGACCGCGATCGCCGGCCTCAGAGCGTTCGTCCATTTGGGGAAGGGGAAGTATCGTCTCATTGCATCTTTGTTCACAAACAAGGAACCTTACCCGCTCGCTTTCACAAATGTCAACCACGACGATCAGGATTTCGTTTTCTTCATCCCGCGCGGGATCCGTATTCGAAAAAGCGCGATCCGGAGGACGCCAGCGCGGCGGCGAACGCGGGCGGCGCAGCGCGCGGGCAACCAGCGGGTTTGCGGGAATGGAGCGCGAGCTGCGAGCGTGCGGCGCGAGGCGATCCCGGTGATGGCGGCGAGCGCAGGGCGCGCGCGGGCCAGGGGCGAGAAGGCGCGATCCGACATTTTCGGAACATTGCAGCTTGTTCATCGACGGGCGGCAGCGCCGTCGCATACAATCGTCCGCGTGCATTGGGAACGCGCGGACCGCGACGCCATCGCCGTCGGAATCTCGGCCGTCACCGCCCAGACGGTCCTGATCCGGGAAATTCTCGCGCGAGGGGCCGGCAACGAGCTGTCCCTCACTCTCCACCTCGCTCTCTGGCTCGCCGGATCGGCTCTGGGGGCGCGCTTTTGGGCAGCGCGAAGCCGCCGCGATGGGGGACGAACGTTCCAGGCAGGCATCGGCCCTCTCGTCTCCGCGGGCTTGCTCCTTGCCGCGGCCGGGGTCGTCTTCATCCGGTTCCTCGCCATGCCCGGCGTCGGGGCCGGCGAGGAGCCTTCGGTCGCAGGCATTTTCTTGCTCGGCGCGGCGGCCCTTCTGCCGGCGGGCTGGTTCACGGCCGGTTCGTTCGGCGGGATCGCGGGGCCCGCCGGCAGGGCGTATGCGGGCGAGGCGATCGGCGCAGCGATCGGAGGGACTGCGGTCACCGCTCTCGTGATCGCGGGCGCGGCGCCGCTGGCGATGCTCGCAGGGGCGGGCGCCGTGGTACTGGCTCTCGCCGGGCCGGGGAGAGCGGCGCGGGCGGCCGCCTTGCTGCTCGCGCTCGCGGCGGTCGCCGGGCCGGCGGCGCGGCTCGATGCGACCCTGTTCCGCCTCGCGTGGGAGTCCCGCCATCCCGGACTCGACCTCCTCGAATGGCGGAGGACGCCGAGCCGGACGCTCGCGCTAGCCGGTCGGGAGGGGGAGCGTTGGCTGCTCGCAGACGAGCGGCCGCGCGCCGTGCTCGGCGACCCGGCCCGCGAGGAGGCCGTCGCGGCGCTCGTCGTCGCGGCCGGCGCGGAAGCGCCGCGAAACGTCCTTGCCGTGGACGCCGGCTCGGCTCCGCTGGCGAGCGCGATGGCGTCGGCGGGGATTCGCCGCTTCGTCGCCGTCCTTCCGGACCGTGCGGAAGCGGAGCTGGCGGGACTGTCCGCGGACTCGCGCGCGCCGAATGGGCAGCGCCGGCCGGATGGGCAGCACCGACCCGATGGGCAGCCCCTGCCGAATGGGCAGCGCCTGCCCGATGGGCAGCCCCTGCCGAATGGGCAGCGCCTGCCCGATGGGCAGCCCCTGCCGGTTGCGCCTCTCCCGCCCTCGTCGCTCGTCCTCGCCGGCGACCCGCGCGCCGTGCTGCGCCACCAGGCGGCGTCGCGCGGCGGCTGGGACCGCATCGTGATGATCGGCGGGGAAGCCGCGTCGATCGCGGGCAATCGGATCTGGACCCGCGAGGCGTTCCGCGACGCAGCCGGCGCTCTCGGTCCTTCCGGAGTGCTCGTCGCCATTGCGCCGGGCGGCGAGGCGGCGCGTGGACCGGAGGCGGAGGCGTGGCGCCGCTCGATCTTCACATCCCTCGCCAAAGCCTTCGGCGAGTCGGCGAACGTGACGGCGATCGACGCGGATCGGTTCGTCCTGGTCGCCTCGAAGGCGGCGAGCCCGCCAGCGAGCCTACGCGGCGATTCCCTCGCCGCGCGGCTTCGCCGCTCGCACGCCGCGCTCGCGACCTATCCTCCGGAGCGGTTCCTGGTCGAGTTCCCCGCCGACCGCCTCCTCCAGCGCCCGGCATCGCTCGCGCGCGCGCCCGCGAACACCGACCTCCGGCCGGCCGCCTTCGCGAGCGCGATCGACCGCTGGCTGCGACGCGCCGGCCTTGACTTCCGCATCGGTGGCGGGTTCGCTCTCGCTCTCTCGCTCGCCGTCGTCCTCGCAGCCGGCTTGGCGCCGACGCTCACGCGGCGGCGCCCCGCGGCGCTCCTGCCGGTCGGCGCGGCGGCCATGGCACTCGACCTGATGGTGCTGATGCTCTACCAGGCGCGCGTCGGCATTCTCGCGGCCGGGCTCGGCGCGCTCCTCGGGCTTTTCCTTGGCGGGACGGCCCTCGGCGCGGCGCTCGCCGCGTGGAAGCCGGTCCGCCGCCCCGGCGCCGCGCTACTGCTCGCTCTCGGTGCTCCGGCCGGCGCGTCGGCTCTCGCGCTGCCGCTCCTTCTCGCCGTCCCGGCGGGTCCTCCGGCGCTGGCGACGGTGGCGTTCGGCGGAGTGGCGCTGCTCTTCGGAGCTTCGTGCGGTCTCGCTTTTCCCCTCCTCTGCGAAGGAGAGGGAGCCGCGGCGTGGGCCTACGACTCGGCCGGCGGGATCGCTGGCGCTTTCCTCGTCCTCGTGCTCGCTTCTCGCGGGTTGGCGGCGGTCGCCGTCGCATTGATCTCGATGCTCGCGCTCGCGCTGGCGCTGTCGCTCGCCGCGGCGCGGGGGACCTCGGCGTCGGCGGGGGCCGGCCCCGCCCCTACGTCCACACGCCCGGGATCGCTCGGCCGCAGTCGGGGCAGCGGCCGTCCCGAAGGCGAATCTCGAGGATCGTGTACGACGAGCGGCGCACGAGAGTAGCTCCGCAGCCGGGGCAGTAGGTGTGTTGCGCCGGATGTCCCGGAACGTTGCCGACGTAGGCGAACTTCAATCCCTCCTCCGCCGCATAGCCGTGGATCCGGTCGAGGGTGGCGACCGGCGTGGAGGGAAGGTTCGATAATCGATAGGCGGGATGGAACGCGGTGAAGTGCACGGGCGTCTCGGGACCGAGCCTCTCGGCGACCCAGGCGCACAGATCTCGCATCTGCGCTTCGTCGTCGTTGCGAGTCGGGACGATCAGGCAGACGATCTCGAACCAGACCTTCTCTTCCTTCAGGATCTCGAGCGTCCGCTTGACGGGCGCGAGCTTCGCGCCGCAGACCTCTTCGTAATACGCCTCGGTGAAGCCCTTCAGGTCGATCTTCACCGCCGCCAGCCTTCGGACGATCTCACGCAGAGGGGCTTCCTGCTGATAGCCGTTGGACACGAAGACCGACCGGATTCCGCGAGTCCGTCCCGCGTCGGCGACGTCTCGCGCGAACTCCCAGAAGACCGTCGGCTCGGCATAGGTGAACGCGAGGACGGGACATTCCGCCTCGGCCGCGGCCGAGGCGACCTGCTCGGGCGAGGCGATCACGGCGTCGATCTCCCCCGGGCTGGCCTGGGAGATCTCCCAGTTCTGGCAGAAGCGGCAGCGCAGGTTGCACCCGGCGGTCGCGATCGAGAACGCGTTCGTCCCCGGCAGGACGTGGAAGAACGGCTTCTTCTCGATCGGATCGACGTGGGCGGCGGAGACGCGCGAGTGCACGAGGGAGCGGTAGGTCCCGCCATCGTTTTCGCGGACGCGGCAGAAGCCGCGCGATCCGGGGCGGACGACGCACGCGCGCGGGCATAGCCGGCACTGGACGCTCCGGTCCTCGCGAGGCTCCCAGTGGGAGGCGACATGGTCGGAGGGGGCGGGCCGGCCCGTCTTCCCGCCCCGTTCCGGTTCGGCTACGTCTTCCGCCCGTGCCTTGGCGTGGGGGAGGGCGTCGATCGGAGCCAGCGACGACGGAAGCCATCGTCCGAGACACGGCTCGAGACGTTCGAGGCACGGTTCGAGGCCGAGGCCGAGGCCGAAAGCCGCGCCCGCGGCGGCGCAGCGGATCAGAAAATCGCGGCGGTCCCAGCCCTGTTCCGCTCCATCGCGAGGCGTCATCGCTTCACGCGTCAGTGCGCCTCCCCGCGCGCTTCCTCCTCGGAGAAGACCTGCGCCTCGAACACCTCCAGCCGTGCCCCCTCGCGCCAGTCGTCACCAGAAAGGCCCGCCTTGTGGCACAGCTCGCGCAGCATCGTCTCGCGATCCCAGCCTTGCTCGGGAGCGACCTGGGGGAGGAAGACCGCGCTCCGTCCCCGCTTGGTGAGCAGCACGCCATGGCGCCCGATCTCGATCGAGCGGGCGTCGGGCACCTCCCGCAGGGGCGTCAGGACGGAGATCTCGATCGAGATTCGGTCGAGCTCGTCGATCGTGACCGGGTAGAACCGCGGATCGCGCAGCGCCGCGTTCCCCGCCTGATGGAGGACCGCTTCCATCAAAGGATCGACCGGCAGGATGCTGCCGATGCAGCCACGAAGCCGGCCCCTCTCGGTGAGGGTGACGAAGACGCCGCGCGGCGAATCGAGGAGCGGGCTCCCCGCGAGCGCCGCGGGGGCGCGCGCCTCGGGTAGCGGGCGGCCACGCACCGCGGCATCGACCGTGCGCCGGGCGAGATCGAGAAGAAACGAGCGCTCGAGCGAGTCGAGCTTCTCGCGCGTCTCGGGCGTGGAATCCTCCGGCGTGGCCTGCATCGCAGCTCCTTTCTCCCCGGGATCGCCTGGCCGGGACCGGTAGAGGGCGATCGCCACGTAGCTGACCGAGTTCGTCCAGTCCGACAGCATCTCGCCCGAGCGCGCGACTCCCAGCCGCTCGGCTTCGACACCGGAGCCGGCTCCGGTGCCGCCACCGCTCCGTGTCTCTGTTCTCGAGAGCAGCGAGAGCGCGAGCTGGATCGGCTCCGCGCCGCAGATCGTGATCCCGGTGGACTTCCCGTAGGCGGCGAACCGGTCGGGCGACATCGCGAGAATCGCCTCGATCGCGCCGTCGTCGAGAGCGGGCAGGCGGGTGGGGGCGTCCGAGGGCGGGAACGGCACGTACCCGTAGTCGGGACCATAATGCGTGAAGTCGGACGACACGACGAGAAGCGTTCCGGGGCCGAGAAGCGGGGCGAGATCCCGGCGCATCCGTTCCATTGAATCGTCGTTGAGCGATCCGATCACGATCGGGACGATGCGGAATCCCGGCTCGAGCGCGACCTGGAGCAGCGGGAGCTGGATCTCGATCGCGTGCTCGCGCGCGTGCGCCCGCGGCTCGACGGCGAAGTCGCGCGCACGGGAGAGCGCCGCGATCGCCTCGCGGTCGACCGGGCAGTCTCCGAGCGGGGTCGCGAAGGCTCCGGCGTCGGGGAGCGCCCCGCCGTCGAACGCCACGCGATGGCTCGGCGCAAGGAGGATCACCCGGTCATACCGGCGTCCGCGCACGCGCGAGTAGGCGAGGGCGGCCGTCCGTCCCGAGAAGACGTAGCCCGCATGCGGGGCGAGGATCGCGACGGGGGCGTCGGATCGAGGAGCGGCCACGCTCGCCAGCTTGCGTTCGGCGCCGTCCAGATAGGCGCCGACGGTGTCGCGCAAAGCCGGCGGCGAAGCCGGATACCAGGAGCCGGCGAGGATCGGCGCGCGCGTCACGTCGGAGGCGCCGGCGGGGCCGGCGGCGACGGTCGCGAATGGGGCGAGAAGAAGCAGGCTCAACGAGGCCAGAGAGAGCGGGAACGAGCTCGGCAGCACGAATCGCAGCGAGCGAGCGCGAGCGGGAGCGCAAGCGCGGGCGCCGGCCGGCGGCGCGCGATGCCCCCTCGAGATCGACCGCGCCAAACCCATCGCCTCCATGCCCACCTCCGTCGAACGCCGCACCGAGACTACTCCCGGGCAGGAGGTCGCCTCAACCGGGAGCCCCGTTGGGCGCACGAGGGACTCCGGCCGCGGGCCGGCGCAAGAGCGTCGCGCGCGATTCCCTGCAGCCGCCTCGGGCGCCGTAGAACGCCCGGTGCGCGCTCCTCCCCGCTCTGGCAGAATGGCGCCGCGCCGGATGCGGCGGGGCCGGCGTCCGGGAAGACGACCCGCCTCGACCCTTGTTCGCAGCGACAGCGCAGGCTACGCAGCCGGCGCAGGCGGCGCAGCCGGCGCAGGCGGCGCAGAAGGAGATCCGAGATGCTGAACGATCCGACCGGTCGAGATCCGGAATCGCTCGCGAGCGCTCCCGACCTGGACGCCGTGTTCCGCCCGCGCTCGATTGCGGTCATCGGCGCGTCACGCCGCCCGGGCTCGATCGGCCGCGAGATCCTGAACAATCTGATCGAGGCGGATTTCGCCGGCCCGGTCTATCCGGTGAACCCCCACGAGCGGGTGATCCGCACACTTCCCTGTTATCCGACCGTGGAGGCGATCCCCGAGGGGGTCGACCTCGCCGTCCTCGTCGTCCCGGCGGAGCAGGTGGTGGAAGTGGCCGAGGGGTGCGCTCGCAAGGGCGTGCGGGGCCTGGTCGTGGTCAGCGCCGGCTTCAAGGAGATCGGCGGCGAAGGAGCCGAGCGCGAGCGGCGGTTGCGCGAGATCGTCCGCTCGAACGGGATGCGGATGATCGGGCCGAACTGCATGGGGATCCTGAACACCGAGCCGGACGTCCGCCTGAACGCCTCCTTCGCGCGCACTCCCGCGCTGCCTGGCGATGTCGCGCTCATGACCCAGAGCGGCGCGCTCGGCGAGGTGATCCTCTCGCACGCCGCCGGAATGGGCATCGGCTTCTCGATGTTCGCGAGCATGGGGAACAAGACAGACATTTCCGGCAACGACCTGCTTCTCTACTGGGAACAGGACCCGCGCACGCGGATCATCCTGCTCTATCTCGAGTCGTTCGGGAATCCGCGACGCTTCGGTCGGATCGCGCGGCGCATCACGAGGACGAAGCCGATCCTCGCCGTCAAGTCGGGACGAAGCGCGGCGGGAGCCCGCGCAGCGACGAGCCACACCGGGGCGCTCGCCGGTTCCGACCTCGCGACCGACGCCCTCTTCGACCAGTGCGGCGTGCTGCGCGTCGCGTCGGTGCCGGAGATGTTCGAGCTGACGCTCGCGCTCGGCTGCCAGCCGCTCCCGCGCGGGCGCCGCGTCGCGATCGTGACGAACGCGGGGGGACCGGGGATCCTCGCGGCGGACGCGTGCTCGCGCAGCGGCCTGCACCTCGTGGAGTTCGCCGGCGAGACGCGGGAGGCTCTGCGTTCGACGCTGCCGGTCGAGTGCAGCCTTGCCAATCCGGTCGATCTCATCGCGAGCGCCGGGCCGGACCGCTATCGCGTCGCGCTGCAACACGTCCTCGCCGATCCCGGCGTGGACGCGCTGCTCGTGATCTTCGTCCCGCCGGTGATGATCGATGCGCCGGGCGTCGCGCGGGCGATCCACGAGGCGGCCGCCTCGCATCGCGAGACCCCGATCCTCGGATGCTTCATGGGACAGCAGCGCTCCTTTCCGGACCTGGAGGCCGAGCTGTCGATCCGCGTGCCGTTCTACCCTTATCCGGAGGAGGCGGTGCGCTGCCTCGACCGGATGGCGCGCTATGCGGAGCTGCGCCCTCTGCCGGAAGGGCGGCCCTTCGGCGACGTGATCGATCGCGAGCGGATCTCGACCATCCTCGCCCCGGCACGCGCCCGCGGCCGCCGCGATCTCGTTCTCTCCGAATCGCTGCGCGTCGCGGAGACGGCCGGATTCCCGGTCCCCGCGTGGCGCTGGGTTCCGATCGGGGACCGCGAGGAGTCGCGACTTGCGGAGGCGGCCGCTTCGCTCGGCTATCCGGTTGTGCTCAAGGGGGACGCCCCGGCGTCCGTCCACAAGGCCGACGCGGGACTGATCGCCCTCGGCATCGATTCGGAAGAAGCGCTCGCGCAGGCCGTCGCCTCGCTGCGCCCGCGACTCGGAGACTCGTCCTCAGGGACGGCCGGAACGGCCGGCTGGGTCGTACAGCGGCAGATCCCTCCTGGCCGGGAGATCCTGCTGGGGATGGCGCAGGACCCGGGGTTCGGTCCGATCCTCGCGGTCGGCATCGGCGGCGCGCAGGTCGAGGGGATCGGCGACGTCGTGTTCCGCATGAACCCGATCACCGACGCCGACGCCCGCGCGATGCTCGACGGTCTTCGCGGCCAGGCCTACCTCGACGGGACCGCCCGCGGCGAGCGCCTCGTCGGCCGCGCCGTCGACCGCGGCGCGCTCCTGGCGCTCCTCGGTCGTCTCTCGCGCCTCATCGAGGAGGTCGAAGAGATCGAGGAGCTGGACTTCAACCCGGTCGTCTTCGGCGAGGGGCCGGCGCGCGACGGCCTGGTGCTGGACGCGCGCATCCGCTTGCGCGAGGCGGACGCGGACGCCACTTCCTGAAGTGCGGCTCGAGGCGGCGGGCGACTGAGGGCGAACTGCCGGGCGACGGAGGGCGAGCGGCGGGCGACTTAGGGCGGACGGCCGGGCGACGATCAGCCGGCGAGCTGCTTCACCCAGTCGGGCTCCTCGCCAAGCCAGGCCGGGTTCTTCGCCGTCCCGTCGAAGATCGATGTCGTCTTGAACGGCTCGTAGACGCCGCGCGCCGCCGCCTCGGCCGTCCTCGCGAGAAGACGCGCACGCTCCTCGTCGCTCAGCGGGCGGAAGGACTGCGCCGCCGCCAGCGCCTGCTCGAGGATCTCCATGCCGTCGATCCCGGTGATGACGACCGACGTGGGAAGACTCAAGGCGTAGTGGAGACATTCGAGAGCGCTGACCGTGTTCGACTTCAGGATCGCGCCGCTCGACATCGGCTTCATCCCGAGGATCGCGATGCCGCGCTGGAGAAGCTCGGGGACGACGAGCTGCTCGAAGCTCCGGTAGTGGGCGTCCATGACGTTCAGGGGCATCTGCACCGCGTCGAACCGGAAGCCGTGCTGCTCCGCGACCTCCAGCATGTAGAGGTGCACGCGAGGGTCCTTGTGTCCCGTGAAGCCGATGAAGCGGATCTTTCCGGCGCCGCGTGCCTCGACCAGCGCGGCGTTCGCTCCGTCCTCGTCGAAGATCCGGTGCGGATCCTCGAAGCGCAGGATCTCGTGGTGCTGCACGAGGTCGATCCGATCGGTCTGCAGGCGGCGCAGGGACTCGTCGAGTTGCCGGGCCGCCTCCTTCTTCGACCGGCCATCGATCTTCGTCATCAGGAACGCCTTCTCCCGGTACCCGTCGCGCAGCGCCTTTCCCATCCGGGTCTCGCTCGCCCCGCCGTTGTAGTCCCAACAGTTGTCCAGGAAGTTGATCCCGGAATCGATCGCCGAACGAACGATGCGGATCGCGAGCGGTTCGTCGACGGGATCGAGCCCGAGGTGGTAGCCGCCCACACCGATCGCCGACACATTCTCTCCCGTCGTCCCGAGTGTGCGATAGATCATGGCGAACGCCTCCTTGCCGGTTGTGCCGTAGGGGGAGCATAGCGATGGAGCGTCGCCGGCATCCCTGACAAGATCGTCAGGATCTCGGATGAAGCGAAGCGCGCCGCCCACCGTTCCGATCACGGGCCCTCGGGCCGTGTCCGGGCCTGGACGGTTTCGATTCCCGATTGCGTGAGCGAGACCATGGGGAGCAGGACCATGGGAGCAGGGCCATGGGAGCAGGGCCATGGGAGCAGGGCCATGGGAGCAGGACCATGACGAGCAGAACCATGAGGGGCAAGATCCTGAGGGGTAAGATCCGACGGATCGTCTTCGCATCGATCGCGGCCGCCCTTCTGCTTTTCCTGATCGCCGCCGGGCGCGAAGCGCTTCGCGGGCAGAGAGCCGACTACGGATGGAAGCCGGGGATCGCGCGGCCGAGGTTCGCCTCGACGCATCCGCGCGTCGTCCTCGATCAGGCGCACAACAACGGAGGAACCGCGGGAATCGGGAGCCGCTACTGGCCGTTCGCCCGCCTCCTTCGCGCGGATGGCTGCAAGGTGATCCGGGGGACTTCCGCCTTCACTCCCGCGATCCTGCGCGATTGCGACCTGCTCGTCGTCGCCAACGCGCGCGGGGCGCCCAACCCTCAGTTCTTCGGGATCAACCTTCCGGTGCGGAGCCGGGCGAAAGGCGGGCGAACCGAGAGCGACCCGGCGTTCACCGAGACCGAGATCCGCGCGGTACGGGAGTGGGTCGAACAGGGAGGCTCGCTCCTGCTGATTGCCGACCACGCGCCGATGGGTGCCGCCTCCGCCGGCCTCGCCTCCGCCTTCGGCGTGGAGATGCGCGGCGGATACGTGGAAGTCCCCGGCGAATCCTCCGACCCCCTCCTCTTCTCTGCCGAGAACGGCCGCCTCGGTGACCACGCAATTCTGGCCGGAGATCTTCCCGGCACCGCGGTAACTCGCGCGATGACCTTCACGGGCCAGTCGCTCGATGCCCCCGACTCGGCCTCGATCCTGCTGCGGCTCCCCGCCTCGGCGGTCGAATACGTTCCGGCGGATAGCGGCTTTCGCGAGCTGCCGGCCGGAGCGGCTCAGGCGGTCGCTCTCGAGCGGGGACGGGGAAGGGTCGTCGTGCTCGGCGAAGCGGCGGCGCTCACCGCTCAGGTCTACAAGGGCGCCCCGTTCGGAATGAACGCGCCCGGAAACGACAACCGGCAACTCGCCTTGAACATTGTGCACTGGCTCCTGGCGAGACGTTGACAGCCGCTCCGCAACGCGTATACTCCGTTGGTGCGAGTTCCCATGCGCTCCTCACTTCGGCTCCGGTGACGGCGACCGTGCCCTGAGTCTCTCTCGATCGCTCCCCGCAGCAGGCGGGATGGACATCCCGCGAACGGCCGTAACGGACCCGACCGCCATCGGACCGTGGGTCGTCGTTCCGAAGACCGCGCGATTCCGACTGCGAGTCAGGCCCAGGGGTGGCGTCTCCTGCGCATCGCCGGCCCTCGACCGGCGAGGAGGAGGTTTTCTATGCGTTCCGGCGCGCTGGACTCCCGATCCGCGGCGGAAACGCTGGCGGTTTCCCTCGCTTCCCTGCTCTGCTCGTTGCTCTTTCTCACCATCCTGCTACCCGACCTCGCCAAGGCTGACGACGGCCTGAACCCGGTCTTCGGCACCTGCTGCCTTGAAAACGGCGACTGCATGATGCTGACTCGCGAGGACTGCTCGAACTACGGCGGCCGATGGATCGGCCCCGGAGTGAGCTGCGATCAGTGCTTCCTGTGGGTGCCTCCGACGCTCGACGAAATCCAGGATGCGATCGCCGATCAGGGGAAAGCCTGGCAGGCGGCGGAGAACGACATCTGGAATCTCCCGTGGTCGAAGATTCGGGCGATGCTGGGAGCGAAGCTTCCCCGCGATTCGACCTACACGGACCAAGGCTGGATCACGCAGAACCTTCCCGCTTCCTTCGACTGGCGCGACGTCGGCGGCAAGAACTACGTCAGCCCCGTCAAGAACCAGGGATGGTGCGGGAGCTGCTGGGCCTTTGCCGCCGTCGGCGTGCTCGAGTCGCTGCTCATGATCCAGGGATACAACCCTTGCTGGGCTCCGAATCTCTCCGAGCAGTTCGTCGTCTCGTGCAACAGCGGCTGCCTGGGCTGCTTTGGAGGCTGGCCGAGGACGACCGCCAGATTCATGAAGAAGCTCTCCGGCGTCCATTACGGCGCGCCCGACGAGGCCTGCTTCCTATACACATCGGGTAAGGACCACATCGCTCCGCCTTGCGCGAACGCATGCAACACATGGTCGCTGCGCAATCGCGCGATCGACGACTGGAAGTGGATACGGAGCAGTCGCTACCACACCGACGGGGCAGGCGGGGCGATCGACTCGATGAAGAGCGCGATCTACGAAGGTCCCGTCTGGACGACGATGACGGTCATGTCCGACTTCCCGGCGTACGACGGCGGAGTCTACGAATACGCGACCGGCGACGTGGAGGGCGGCCACGCCATCCTCTGCTTCGGGTGGGACGACGACGAGGAGTGCTTCCTCTGCAAGAACAGCTGGGGGACCGACTGGGGGGAGGAAGGGTTCTTCCGGATCGGTTACAGCCAGATCGACTCGCCGGTGAACTTCGGCGAGTACACGATCTTCTACGTTCTGAATCCTCCTCTCGCGGCAGACTGCGACCTCTACGAGCCGCAGATCGGCGGAATGACGGAGTGGATCGCGGGAACCTTCCGGATGCCGATGCAGCAGGACGAGCAGATGCTGGATCTCGGCCTTCCGTTCCCGTTCAAGTACTTCTGCCACTGGTTCGATCGCGCCGGCCTCTCTTCCAATGGATGGATGTCGATGGGGTCGGGGGAGACGGACCCCTGGTACGCCTGGTTCCCGATCCCCTCACCCGAAGGGCCTCCGGCGATGATCGCCCCCATGTGGACCGATCTCGATCCGTCCGAGCTGATGGGGGACAGCGGGATCTACACGACCGACACAGGGGATGGACGCTTCGTCGTCGAGTACCGAAACGTCCAGCGCTGGAACCGGCCGGAGCGCGAGACCTTCGAGATGGTCCTCTACGATCCCGTCCGGTATCCGACGGCGACGGGGGAGGGGCGAATCCGATTCCAGTACTTGCAGCACGATCCGCAACAGACGTTCCACACGGTCGGCATCGAGAATGGGACCGAACAATGCGGCGTCGAGATCTGGAACGACGGCGTATGGCCGCCGCTTGGCCCGGCGCCCGGTCCGGCGCTCGCTTCGGTTCGCGCGCCCTCCTCGAACGATCCGATGAAGTTGTCGCGCTTCCAGTCCGGTGCGGAAGCGCAGGCGGGGGGCCACGCGGAGGAAGGCGAGCGTGAGGAGACGCCGATCGTCCCCGGCATGCAGATCGACTTCGAGCCTGTGGCGCACGGCGATGAGTTCGCGCCGCTGCCCCCGTCCGCGCTTGCCGTCGACTATCTCGAGCCGGACGTCCGCATCTCCTGGACGAACCCGACGCACAACACGAACGGCGTCGAGCTGACCTACCTGGATCACGTCTGTCTTTCGCAGGATGGGCAGATGATGGCCGAGGTGCTGGGAGAGCCGGGAGAGTCCATGCAGTACGAGCTGCGAGGCGCCGGGTCCGGCACGCACCTGTACGCCGTGTACGCCTGCGTGGGGGAGCAGGAGAGCGGCCCGGCACAGCAGGCGTTCACCGTCCCTCAGGTGGCGCACTACCGGGACAATCCGCCCAACAACGTCGTCCTCACCGTCACGGATCAGGGGACCTGCGGGTTCCTGAACGCCGATCCCCAGCAGGGGAGCGGCTTCCGCTTCGGACCCGGCGGCGCGAACTGTCTCTTCGTCGGCAGCCTCTGGGCGGCGACCGGTCCGTACTACGCGCTCAACAACGACTACGCGGACGACGCGTATCAGGACTGGCGCTTCCTGAAGAGCTACGGAGCGGGGAACGACCCGGCCTCGCTCATCGCGGGATGCGACGACGCGGGGCACTACGGCGCCGCCGGGCTCGAGGTTTGGCAGCAGACGCGGTCCTGGCCCGATCCCCCCAATAACGACTTCGTGATGATCGACTACAACCTGCGAAACACGAGCGACGAGAGAATCGAGAACCTCTACGTCGGGCAGTTCATGGACTGGGACATCGGCGACGCGATGAACCAAGGTCGCGCGAACGCCGCCACCAACATGGCGTACATGTACAAGGATGCCTCGTCCCCGTACGCCGGAGTCGCGCTGCTCGGGGAATCGCCGGCCAACCTGGCCCTGATCCACAATCCGACCTTCGTCTGGCCGCAGGCGTCGATCCTCGACCTCGACCGCTTCTTCTTCCTCGCCGCCGCGGACGGTGACCACTCGGTCTCGCAGACCTGGGAGACGAACGACTGGAGCGCCGTCGTTTCGGTCGGCCCGATCGTCCTCGAGCCGGGCGCGATGCGACGCGTGAGCTTCGCCGTGATCGGAGGTGCGAACGAGGCCGATCTGATCGCGAACGCGCAAGCGGCGCAGCAGAAGTACGCGTCGGCCCCTTCGTCGATCGAGGAGCCAGTGCCCGCGACTGCGTTCACGACGGATCTCCTGCCGGTCCAGCCCAACCCGTTCGGCGCGAGCGCGACGATCCGGTACCGCCTCGCAACCGCCGGACCGGTCACGTTGGCGATCTACGACGCGGGCGGGCGGCTGGTGCGCCGCTGGAGCGAGCCTGCGCGGACGGTGGGCGAGCATGCCGTCGTGTGGGACGGTCGCGACGATCAGGGGAGCGTCCAGCCTTCCGGGATCTACTTCTGTACGATCCGGGCGGACGGCCAGACGCGGACGGAGAAGATGATCCTGCTGCGCGCCCGGCGCTGAGGCAGCAAGGAAGTGGCCGTCGCCGGTTCCAGCAAGCTCCAATCCCGGAACCGGTGACCCACAGAGCGCGGTCGCAGATCGAGTCTGCGACCGCGCTTCTCGCTCCCGCTTGTCGGTCCCGATCTGCACCCGCGCTGCTCGGTCCCGGCCGAGCCCGCTAGAAGCTTCCCACCCGCAGGCCGACGCGGAACAGGCGCGGGTCGCCGTAGTTCGTCGGATCTTCGAGACGGTCCCGATAGGCCTGCGAGGCGCCCGGTCCCGCCGCCGCGGCCCACTCCTGTCCGGCTGAGGTCCCAAGCCAGGCGTCGTCGTCTCCTTCGCCGGTCGCTTCGTAGACGCGCACGACGTTCCGGCGGTCGGTCACGTTGATCACCTCGAACCACGCCTGCGCGGTGACGCCGAAGAGGTGGAGCGACCAGGCCGCGCCGAGGTCGAGTTGCCCGACCCACGGCATCTCGCCGGCGTTCCACTCCTGGCCGATGTAGGGACGTCGCTCGGGCATCGCCGCCATCCCGGCCGGATAGACCTGCGTCCACGAGAAGCGCGCTCCCGACGCAGCCCGGGCGAGCGCCCAGAACTCGACGTTGCGCAGCTCGCCCGCCCAGCTCTCCGGAAGGCGGGCGCTGGCGGCGAGGGAAAGGCGATGGCGCCGGTCGAAGCGCGAGGGGAAGAATCCGTCCGCAGGTGCCTGCTGGACGGACGGCCAAGCGGGCCGGATGCCCTCGCGATCGCGCGGAGCGGTCATCGGCAGATCCTCGCCGTACCAGGCCACGTCGTCCGTCGCGAAGAGCGGCTCGAACGTCTCGGTCCGGCTGCGCGAGAGGTCGTAGGAGGCGCGCAGTCGGAGATCGCGGAGCGGCTCCCATCCCGCCCGAACGGCGAGGCCGATCCTCTCCCGCGCGCCGTCGTTGACATAGAAGACGAGCGAGTCGAGATCGCCGGACGTCGCGATCGGGAAGCTCCGAGCGGTGATCGCGTCGTCGATCCGCTCGCCTTGCACGCCGGCTCGAATCCAGAGTGTGCTCCCCGCCATCGCTCCGATCGCCGCGGCGCCGAGAAGCGCCCGCTCCGGCTCGAGAGCCGGATTGCCGATCGGATCCTGCATCCCTCGATCCGAGGGGGCGTAGGCGTTCCGCTCGACGTACGCGCGGCTGTAGTAGATCGCTTCGGACGGAGGGACGCGAGTCTCCGTCCCTCCCGAGAGCCAGAGCGTCCAGCTCCCTCCCAGGGGACGGGCGAACGCGATCCGAGGATCGACGCGGAGGTGGGACTTCCGCTCCCCGAGGTCGCGATCGTCGAGAGCCTCGTCGCTGCCGAGCGGATCGTCGAGGTGACGGAGTGGCTCCTGCCCGGAGCGGTAGAGCGTGCCGCGCAGTCCCGCCTCGATCTCGCCGCCCAGGATCGGACGGCGCGCCGTCGCGAATCCGCCGGCGAGGAGCGGATGGCCCGGCTCGTGCCCTTCCGCGCCGGAATGCGTCCTCCCGAACGCGCTGTAGCCGATCGCCTGCCCCCCGTCCTCGCCGAGGATCGCGATCGGGTCGAGGTGCTCGTAGCTGCGGTAGGTACCGGTGCGGGCGAAGAGGCCGATCGCGCGGGCGCGCGCGGTCCCCGGAGCCCGCCACGCTTCCAGCCTCGCATCGAGATCGAGCTGCAGCATCCGGCGGAAGTAGTCGTACACGTGCCCCTCGTCGCCTGCGGTGCCGCGATCATCCCCGGTCCAGTACAGGCCATCCTCCTCGACATGGGCGTTCTCGTCGGGTGGGCGGGCGTACGACTCGATGTGGTCCTGGTACACGCCGTCGCCCGTCTCGGCGAAGCTCCGCGAGACGCCGATCGAGGCGAGCAGGCGGTGGGGAGAGCCGACGCCCTGCTCGATCCGGAGCTCGCCGCGCGCAACGGCCCGATCCTCGCTCGGCGAGTGGGTGGGATCCCGGCGGTACGACTCGAGGAAGAAGTCGCGGCTCGTACCGTTCGCGTACCCGAACGCTTCCAGGCGCGTCGCCGCCCGAGGCTGGGCCGATGCCTCGACGAGGAGCTCGATCCCGTCGAGTCCGTTGTGCGGCAGCCTGTCGTTCTCGAACGGCGATGGCGCCGCGTCGAGCTCGTTACGCGCGCGGAGCGCCGCCATCAGGGAGGGCTTCCACGCGAGATGGTCGAAGCGGTACGACCCCGCGGCATCGAGGAAGCTCTGCCCGCCGGTGCCGGTCGCGGCCTCGGCGCTGCCCGAGACGGGAGCCGCGCTCGAGAGGATCGACCGCGTCGCGCCCCCGAGGGACGCCGGCGCCGGCCCGACCGGGATCCGCACGGCGGAGGCGATCGCGCGGTCCTCGATCCTGTGCGGCGAGCGGAAACCGAGATCACCGAGCGGAGAGCCGTCGAGCGTGGCCCGGCGGGGGATCGAGGGATCGGTCGTGGCGCGCATCGCCGCCATCTCGCCCTCGTAGGGCAGCGCATCGAGCCAGGCGGAATCCCAGGAGTCGTCGAGGCCGAACGGATCGGGATGGAACGGCTCGACGGTCAGGCTTCCGCGCGCGGGGTCGACGCGAACTACGGTGGTCGTCCCTGGATGGATCGCGGCGCGCACGCGGACGGAATCGGAACCGGCGCCGAGCAACCGCAGGGTGTAGAGGCCGGGCGGAAGCATCTCGATCGCGAAGCTTCCGGCCGCCTTCTCGACGAGCCCGATCGACCGGGACTCGTTCCGTTCGAAGCCGAGGACCTCCAGCGTCGGGGGCACCACCGCGGGGCTCCAGTCGCCCGGCCCTCCAATCCGGACGAGCATCCGGCCCGCCGGCTCCTGCGCAGTCGCGGCGCCGCATACGAGTACGGAGGGAAGGACCATCGCGATCCAGAGGGAAGCGATCCACAGCCATGCGGTCGAGCGAGAGGCGGTCTGGCGACGGGCGAGGGTCATGCGGTGGGCGGGAGTCATGCGGTGCGCGGCGGTCGTGCGGTGGGCGGGAGTCGAAGAGCGGACGGCGGCCTGGCGGCGGCTTTGCGGTCGCATCCAACCTCCTGTCCCGCCTCCGGCAGGCGGCGGGTGGACGGACGGATGATAGCGGAAAGACCCGCCGGCCTCCGCTCCGGTTCGCTGCTCCCTTCGCCCGCGCTCTCTTGCGCCCGCCTCCGACCTCAGCGTTCCAGCCGGAAGGCCGGCCGCACCTCGCCGACCTCCAGGCCGGCCCGGTTGCGCAGGAGGGGGCGATGCCAGTCGCGCAGGCGGGCCGCCATCGCGGGCGGCAGGGCGCCGAGCTGCGAAAGGATCTCGATCGACGCGCAGTTGCGCCCTCGCTCGAGCCCGTCCTCCATCTTGATGGCGATGCCGAGCGGTCCCTCGGGCGCTCGCAGCGCCATCGCGTAGACCCCCTCGGCCCCTGCCTTGACGATCAGGGGGATCCCCGCTTCGCGGGCGGCCCGCATCAGGTCGGTGTCGACCCGTCCCGACGTCCCTGCGATGACTTCGGGATGGTCGACCATTGCGGACCAGGCGGCGCGAAGCCCGCGCGTCTCGTCCGGCAATCCCCAGCGCGCGGCGTCCTCCCCCGCCGCTCCGGCGGCGGCGAGGCGGGCAAGCGCGGTCGCGAAGCGGTCGAGCGGCATGCGAAACGTCGGGGCGGAGCATCCGTCGATCGCGACTCCGATCTCGCCGGCCGCCATCCCGGAGAGGCGGGCGAGCCGGTTCCGGTTGGTGCGCTGCACCGGGTGGTCCGGATCCACGTAGCTTTCGACCGGGGCTCCGATCGCCAGCGCCGCGGCGAGCATTCCGGTGTGCTTCCCGGAGCAGTTGTTGTGCAGGACGCTCGGCTCCTCGCCCCGCGCCGCCATCGCCGCCCGCGTCGCCGCGCTGTACGGGGCATGCGCGCCGCAGCGCAGCCATCCCTGCGCGACGCCGGTCCGCGCCTGGAGAGAGCGGACGAGATCGACGTGAAACGGCTCGCCGTCGTGCGAGGCGATCACGATCGCCAGCTCCTCCGGAGGGATGCCGAAGCGATCGATAGCTCCGGTTTCGAAGAGCGCCATCGCTTGAAACGGCTTGGTCGCGGAACGGAGGAAGGCGGCGAGGCGCGCGTTTCCCACGCGGGCGACGACCCGTCCGTCCGGATCGCAGACGGCGGCGGCCCCGCGATGGATCGACTCCACCGCTGGGCCGCGGGTCGCTTCGACCATCAGGCGGGTCGCCCGAGCCATCGCGGCGCCGGCCGGCTCGTGCTCGCCGACGCGTTCGCGCTCGTGCTCGCCCGCGCGTCCGCGCTCGCCGCCGTGTCCGCGCTCCCCGGCCGGCTCGTGCTCCCCGGTGCCGCCGCTCTCCGGCGAGCCGGCCGTCACGCCTTTCCCTGTCGACCGGCCGGAATCGAGGTCTTCGCCGCCACCTTCCCCAGCGCCCGGTTCATGCGCGCGAGCCCCTCGTCGAGCGTGGGACGGTCGATGTTCAGCGCCGGACGGAAGCGAAGCGTCGACTCGCCGCATCCGAGGATGAAGAGTCCCTCGTCGAGCGCCGTGTCGCGGACCTCGTTGCGGATGTCCGGGCTCGGAAAGTCGAACGCGCACATCAGGCCACGCCCGCGCGCGTTCGTCACGAGCCCCGGGTGCTCGCGCTGCAGCTCCTGCAGCCGTCCCAGGAGATAAGCCCCCTCGGTCCGGACGTGGTCAAGAAGGTTCTCCTCCTCGAAGATCTCCAGGTGCAGCTTCGAGCGCGCCATGTCGACCAGGTTCCCGCCCCACGTGGAGTTGATCCGGCTCGAGAGCCGGAAGCAGTTGTCCTCGACGTCGTCGATCCGCGGCCCGCAGAGGATCCCGCACACCTGCATCTTCTTTCCGAACGCGAGCCCGTCGACCTCGACCCCCATCTGCTCATGCGCCCAGAACGTGCCGGTCAACCCCATCCCGGTCTGCACCTCGTCGACGAAGAAGAGGAACTCGTGGCGGTCCGCCAGCTCGCGCAGCGCGCGGAAGAACTCCGGACGGAAATGATGATCGCCGCCCTCCGCCTGGATCGGCTCGATCAGAAGCGCCGCGATGTCGTGGGGATTCTCCGCGACCGCCGCCTCGATCTCGGCGATCGCCCTCTTCTCGAGCTCCATCACCTTCGCGAGGTTCGCCCCTTCGAGCGGGAAGGTGATCTTCGGGTTGGTGATCCGCGGCCAGTCGAACTTCGGGAAGTAACGGGTCTTGCGCTTGTCGTGGCTGTCGGTCATCGAGAGCGTGTAGCCGGTGCGTCCATGGAAGCACTCGCGGAAGTGCAGGACTTTCTGCCCGCGATCCTCCGGAAGCCCCTTCGCCAGGTTCTTGCGCACCTTCCAGTCGAAGGCGACCTTCAGCAGGTTCTCGACCGCCACCGATCCCCCCTCGACGAGGAAGAGATGCGGGAGCGACTTGGGGATCGCCACCCGGGCGAAGACGTCGACGAACTCGGCCATCGCCGTCGTATAGATGTCGGAGTTCGTCGGCTTGTTGACCGCGATCCGGCCGAGATGGCGGATCGCCGCGTCGTTCGACAACTTCGGATGGTTCAAGCCGAGCGGCATCGCCGCGTAGAAGCTGAACAGGTCGACGTACTCGCGCCCGTCCCGGGCGTCGACCACCCAGGAGCCATGGCTCTTCTCGAGATCGAGGATCTGCTCGTAGCCGTCGGCGAGCATGTGGCGCTTCAGTACCGCTCGAACCTCGTTGGGACGGATCGGATCGTGGGACACGGGAAGCCTCCTTCCGGCAGGCAGACACGAAGACGCGGGACGCTCCCGCGTGATGGTTTTCGGGGTACGAGAGGGCCGGAAGGAGCGACTTACGTGCTCCCGAAGACGAGCGCGACGACGCGCAAGATGCGCTGCAGGCGACGGATCATCTCTCTCTCGCGTGCTCGCGACCGGGGTTGGAACTCCCCGACTCCCGGCTGTCTGGTGATCGATGGGCCGGGCGGCCGGGGCGCCGGGGCCGATGGCGAAACGTTCCGGGACGAACCGGAACCGAGGGAAGTGTAGCCCAGCCGGGGCGCGCCCGGCAAGGACACGGGCCTTCCCTCGCCGGCGGCGCATCCGGTCGCCGCCGGACCGCGAAGCGCTTCGCTCCGGGCGTTTCGCTCCGGGCGCTTCGCTCGCGGCGCTCGCTCGGGGCGTTTCGCTCTCGACCCGCGCGATCGAGGACGACGCGGAGCCGGGGATGCGGTACGCTTCCGTGCGGCCGGACCTGCCCCCCGGCCGGGAGAGGTTCGATGCGAGGGTTCTTCATTCGGTTCGTCGTCAGCTTCTTCGCTCTGGGCTTCACGGCCGCGATCCTCCCCGGGATCGACGTGGTCGGAGACACGTCTCTCGACCGCGCGCTGGCGCTCGGCGCCGCCGCTCTCGTCCTGGGGGTGCTGAACGCGATCGTTCGCCCGATCCTGATCCTGCTCACCTTGCCGATCACGATTCTCACGCTGGGACTCTTCATCTTCGTCCTCAACGGAATCGTCCTCTGGCTGACCTCGGTCGTCGTCCCCGGCTTCGTCGTCTCGAGCTTTGGCGCGGCGATCCTCGGCACGCTTCTGATGACGATCATCTCGGCAATCCTCAATCGGATGATCAAGGACACCCGGGAAGACTGAGAGGGTTCGAGCTCGGTAAGGGGATCGGGGAAGGGAGAGACAGGGCAAGAGGAGGATCTCGGGGATGTCGCGCAATGAGTATCGGGTCGGCCGGTCGGTGGTGGAGCTGCTCCGCGGCGACATCACGCAGCAGACGGTCGACGCGATCGTCAATGCCGCGAACGCCGCTCTCGCCGGGGGTGGCGGAGTCGATGGAGCGATCCACCGTGCGGGAGGACCGACGATCGGCGAGGAGTGCCGCAGGATCGGAGGTTGTCCGACCGGCTCGGCGGTCGCTACCGGGGCCGGACGGCTGCCTGCCCGGTGGGTGATCCATGCGGTCGGTCCGGTCTGGAGAGGCGGGCGCTACGAGGAGCCGGCGCTTCTCGCCTCGGCGTATCGCCGCTCGCTCGAGGTGGCGCGCGAGATCGGAGCCCGGTCGATCGCATTCCCATCGATCTCGACCGGAGCGTATCTCTATCCGGTGCCCGATGCCGCGCGGGTCGCGTTGACGGCGGTGCGGGAAGCGCTGGAGGTCGACGTCAGCGCTCCGGGAGCCGGGACGATCGACCGTGTCGTCTTCGTCCTGTTCTCCGACGCGGACCTCGCCACCTACGAGGAAGCGGCCGCGGGAGTCCTGCCCAGAGAAGCCTGATCGGGCACGGCTATCCGCCCGCCCCCCTCGTCTGCCCCGGCCCCGTCAGCTACTCCCTTCTCCGGCGCTCGCCGGCCCGCCGTCCTCGACGAATCCCACCGCCTGATCGAGAGACATGGTGCCACCGCGAGCGCAAGCGGCCGCGAAGCCCTTCTCGCCGAGAGCCTCACGCAACCGGGCCAGGTCCCCTTCGCGGATCGGCTCCTCTGACGGCGGGATCGGGTAGCCCTTCTGCGCGCGCACCGAGTCCAGCGCTCCGTGCAGGATGGCGGAAGCCTCGAATCGTCCCTGGGCGAGAAGCAGGCGCGCGAACGCCTCGAGGTTCTCGAAGATCTGGCGGGCATCCTCGGAATCGCGCAGGATCCGCAGCTCCATGCGGAGCGCTTCCTCCGCCTCCGGCAGACGTCCTCGCTGCATCCGGATCGAACCGAGGGTGCGATACCCGTGGCCCAATCCGCGGTGATTCTCGGTCGCGCGCAGGATCTCCAAGCTTTGCTCGGCGAGCGATTCGGCCTTCTCCAGATCGCCGCGGTCGCGCGCCGTGGCGCTGAGATTCCCCAAGCAGACCCCTTCGCTCGGGCGGTCCTCGGTTTCGCGAGCGACGGCAAGAGCCTCCTCGTAGCAGCGCTGCGCGCTGTCGAGATCTCCGCGCCGGGCGTGAATGACACCGAGGTTCAGCAGGGGAGCGGTCAAGGCCGCCAGGACTCCGGCCCGGCGCCGCAGCTCGATCCCTTCCTCGAGTAGCGAGACGGCGCGGTCGTAGTTGCCCGCGTCGCATTCGATCGTCCCGAGCATCGACAGGCTTGCCGCCCGCGCCGCCGGGTCGTCGATCTCCTGCAGCATCGCGAGAGCCTCCTCGCAATGCGCGCGAGCCGGGACGGAGTCGCCCCGCGCCCACTCGAGGTTCGCCGCCGCGATGAGCCCCCTCGCCCTCGAACCCGGCGGCAGCGTCGGGCTCGCGAGGAGCGCGCGGACGTGCTCCACTCCTTCCGACATCCAGCCGCGGACATACCAGAGGCGGCGAAGCCCGATGGCGGTGCGCATCCCCATCTCGGCGTCTCCGCCCGGGAGCGCGGCCCAGCGCATCGCCGCGCGGAGGTTGTCGTTCTCGCGTTCGAGCTGGAGCAGCCAGGCATCCTGGTCGGCGCCGCTCAGCTGGCGGAGCGCTTGATCCGCGCGGGCGGTGAAGTAGGCGAGATGCCTCGCGCGGAGAGGTTCCTCCTCTCCGGCGGCCGCGCTCTCCGCGGCGGCGAACTCCCGCACCATCTCGAGCATCCGGTAGCCTCCCTCGTCGCGCGGGGCGGCTGGCTGCGAACCGTCTCTGCCCCGGCCGGCTCGATCCACGCCGGCTTCCGCGGCGCGATCGGCGGGAGGCGGGTCGAAGACGACGAGGGATTTCTCGACGAGGCTCGAAAGGAGATCGAGGATCGACTCGCCCGCGATCTGCGCCGGCGCCTCGCCCTCCGGAGCATTCGCCGCCTGCGCCGCGCGCGTCGCGGCATCCGCCGCCGCCGCCTCCGCCTCACGCGCCGCCGCATCGCCTGCCACCGCCTCACGCACCGCCGCATCGCCTGCCACCGCCTCGATGGCCTCGAGCGGCGTGCGTCCCAGGAAGACCGACAGGCGGCGGAAGAGGGTGCGTTCGGGATCGCGGAGCAGGCGGTAGCTCCATTCGATCGAGGCGCGGAGCGTCCGGTGGGGCACGTTCTCCGGGTCGCCGGCCGGCAGGATCGACAGGCTTCGTTCCAGGCGGCTGGCGATCTCGTGCGTCCCCATCGAGCGGACGCGCGCGGCGGCCAGCTCGATCGCGAGGGGGATGCCGTCGAGCCGCCGGCAGATTCGCGCGATGGCAGGGGCGTTCTCGCGCGTGAGCGCGAAGCTCGCGCGGCTCTGATAGGCGCGGTCGACGAAGAGCCGGACCGCTTCGAAGGCCGCGACCTCCATCCCCTCGCGTCTGCCCGGGAGCCGGGAAGCGACCGGCAGCGACAGCGGCGGCACGCGATGGACGATCTCCCCCTCGATCCCCAGAGGCTCTCGGCTCGTGGCGAGCAGGCGCAGCTCCGGGCACGCGGCCGACAGCGCGGCGGCGAAGCGGGCTGCGCCGGCGCGCAGATGCTCGCAGTTGTCGAGGAGGAGAAGGAGCGGCCGCGCGCCGATCGACGCGACGAGGAGATCGAGCGGCCGGCTCGCCGGATCGGCGGGCAGCCGAAGAGAGCGAAGGACCTCCTCCTCGATCTGAGCCTCGCCGGTCAACGGGGCGAGCGCGGTCCACCAGACACCGCCGGGAAACGCCTCGAGCAGGTCGTTCGCAGCTTCGAGCGCGAGGCGGGTCTTGCCTGTCCCGGCGGGACCGACCAGCGTGACGATTCGCTTCTCGAGAAGGAGCCCGCGAAGCGCGGCGCGCTCTCGCTCCCGGCCGATGAAGCGCCCCGGCGGCGAGGGCAAATTTGTCGCGGCCCCTCGCGCGGGGCGACGCGGGCGTGAGGGTGGATCCGCCGCCGCCGGGACTCCGGGGCCGAGCAGGCTCGCGTGGAGGTCCGCGCCGAGCGCCGCGGCGCTTGCCGTGCGGGCGGCGGGATCGGGGAGGAGGGCACGCTCGATGGCGCGGACGAGCACCGCGGGCAGGTCCGGTCGGATCTCGGCGAGCGGGATGCGGGCCGCGGTCCGGTGCGCTTCGTGCAGCTCCGCGCGCGAGCTCGCTTCGAGCGGATAACGGCCGGTCGCAAGCCGGTAGAGCAGCACGCCCAGCGCGTACACGTCGGACGCCGGGCTCGGCGGGGCCGAACCATCGAGAGTCTCCGGCGCCATGACGAGCGGGGTGCCGGTGATCCGTTGCGTGTCGTCTCGAAGGGAAGAACCGGCCCCGAAGTCCATCAGGATGACGCGCGAGTCGGACTCGCGCATCACGTTCGCCGCTTTCACGTCGCCGTGGACGATCCCCGCCGCGTGCACCGCGGCGAGCGCCGCGCAAAGGTCGATCCCGATCGCGGCGATCTCGCGCGCCGGGAGGGGATCTCCTTCCACGATCCTCTGCTCGAGGGTGGCGCCGCGCAGGAAGTCGGTCCAGAAGCCGGGACGTCCGTCGTGGGTCTCGACACCATGGATCGTCAGCACATGAGGATGGCGGACGCGCGCGAGCCGGCGCGCCTCCTCGAGGTGCGCCCCGGGCGGCTCGTTGGGCCGCGGGCGGCGCAGCTTCAACGCGACCTCGCGCTCGAGCGCCGGATCGAAGGCGCGGAACACCTCGCCGAACGATCCCTCGCCGATCTTCTCGAGGACCTGCAAGCCCCCCCAAGAGAACAGGAAGGATGCGGGCGAGGAATCCGGCCCGCTGGCGCCGCCGGCTCGCGTACCTCCCGCCGCCGGCCGGCCCACGCGCCCGGACTCGGCGAGCGCCTCGATCTTCCGTAGCTGCTCGAGCCGCGAGCGAAGCTCGGGGTAGTCTTCCGCCATCCGTTGCCAGTCGACCGGCCGTCCCTGGACGATCGCGCTCGCGACACGCTGCAGGCGCTGGCGCGCGGCGCGCGCCGCGTCCCCCCGCTCGCCGGGCCGCTTACCGGTGGGCATCCATCCGCTCCGCCAGCCGCACGAGTCCGCGCGCGATCTGCATCCGCACCGCGTTCGCCGACGGACGTCCGAGCGCCTCGGCGATCTCCTTGTGGCTGAAGCCGAACTCGATCCGGAGGATCACCGCCTGCTGCTGCTCCTGCGGAAGGTCGCGCACGGCCGTCTCGTAGGCGTCGATTGCGGCGAGGCCGATCGTCCTTTCCAGGAGCGAGGCGCGATCCTCCGGCAGCTCCTCGACGAGCGGCTCGCCGCCCGGCCGGCGGGAAGCGCGCCGGATCTCCTCGCGAATGCAATTCAGGAGGATCTGGTGAAGGTAGGCGAGGAACGCTCCTCGCCGCCTTGGATCGAACTCCTCCACGCGGGCGAACGCGCGGATCAGCGCGACCTGGACGAGATCGTCCGTCTCGACCAGCGCGCGGGCGCGCGCGGGAAGGCGGCCGTGCGCCCAGCGACGCAGGCCCGGGAGAAACCGCGCGAAGAGCCGCTCGCGCGCGGCCTCGTCCCCTTCACGGATCCTGAGGATCAGCTCGCGCGTCGAGTCGAGGGCCTGCTCGCCCTCCGCTCGCTCTTCCCACGCCATGCGGCGGCCTCCCTTCCCGAAACAGGCGGGGTGCCGCGCAGGCCGGACCATTCCGGAGCACGCGCTTCCGCCAAAACGGGAACGGATCATCCTACCGATCATGCCGCGGGATGCAACCGCCGCCTCTGTCGCCGCTGCCGTCCCTCGCGCCGCAGCAGCGGGCCAGAACGGAGAAGGCCCCGAACGTCCGGCGGGACGTTCGGGGCCGCGAGAGCAGTTGTGGTGGGGTCCTTTCGAACCGCCAGCGAGGCAAAGGGAAGAGCCGGACTCCACGTTCGTGTTTCGCCGAGGCATGTGTCGAGGACGCTTTCGAGCGACTCCGTCTCTTCTCCTGCCTCTTCCCTTTCGGCTTCAGTTCGTCAATGCGAGCGCACGAGCTTCACCTTCCGGTCCTCTCCTTCGTAGCGCAGGCGCGCGAAGTAGATCCCCGAAGGAACCGGAGAGCCTCCGTCGTCGGCGCCATCCCAGTCGGCCGCGTGACTACCGGCTGCGGAACGTCCCTGCACGAGCGTTCGGACCCGTCGTCCCGCCAGATCGAAGATCGCGAGATCGGCGGGAGCTTCCGCGGGGATCGACCAGCGAAGGCTCGCGCGATTGGCGAACGGATTCGTGGAGGTCGCCTGCAGGTCGAAGCGTCCGGCGCCGCCCGGCAGGAGGTCTTCCGCCGAGGCGGAGGCCGGATCGTAGACACGGACCCGGTACCGGCCGCCTTCGTCGACGTCGTCGGCCGACCAGATCACGAGGCCATACCAGTCGGCCCGGTCGAAGTGCACCTCGATCTCCTCCGTTCCCCCCGTTCCGGTCACGTCGGAAGAGGCCACCGCGCCGGCGAGCGTGGCCCAGTACTCCGCGCCGTTGGAGGCGAAGAGCGCGATTCCGGGATCGATCGAGTTGCCGAGATCCTCGACTCGGATCCGGAGCGTCCTGCCACCCGGCACCGATCCATCCACGTACAGGTCGAGGACGTCCGCCACGTCGTGGACCACCCAGTCGTATTCGCCGATGAGCGGCGATCCAGCCCAGACGAGCGCCTCGTTCCCCGACTCCCACTCGACGTCGTAGCCCTGCGAGTTGCCGAGGGTGCGACGGACGCGCGGGTAGTACGTGCCGGGAGCGTTGTGGTTGAAGTCCCCGACGACGAACGGGACGCGGCCGCTTCCCTGGTCGCTCGCCTTCAACGAGGTGACCGTGTAGGCGTTGTCGCCGTAGAGCCAGATCGAGGCGTTGTCGGCGAAGTAGGGACGCGTCGCGAAGACGGTCCAGTAGCCACCCGGCACGTCGGCTTCCGCGAAGGTGATCTCGTCGGTCGGACGCTCCGACTGCTCCTCGGCCAGCGCCAGATAGCGGCCGAGCCAGAGGCTGTAGCTGCCCGACGACTCGTCGTTGACGATCTGATAGATCCCGTACCAGTCGGTCGCCGGAGCGGTGTAGTGGAACCACTCCCCGCCGTCCGAGGCCGGCCGGAAGTTGCTCGCCGCGTCATACTCGTTGCGCGGCTTGAACCGGTCGCCGTCGGCCGAGCTGAAGAGGTAGATCCCGGTATCGAGCGAGCCGGCGTGATACTCGCGCAGGAAGTACTCCTGGCCGGACACCAGGTGCGCGTCCCACACCTTCCCGACGTGGCCCGCGCCCCAGCTCTCGGTCATCGCGCCCGCGAGGATGTCCGCGTCATGCTCCCACTCGGTGCGGTGATCGCCGGATCCGGATCCGCGGATCACGCGCAGGTAGTCGGTCGAGAGGCCGGGATTGTAGTCCGCGGCGACGAACTCGACGCCCGAGTAATCGTCCGAGGTCGCCAGCTCGGTCTGGAAGTTCTCGTCGGCGAAGAGCCGGGTCGTGACGTTCGTTCCCGCCTCGGGGCGCGTTCCCGCGAACGACCAGTAGCTCGCATTGGCCGCGTAGCTGTACAAGCGGAGATCGATCGCCGAGTTGAACGGGACCTCTTCGGACAGAGCGACCGGGGCGGGCCCGATCTTGATCGAGTAGCCGCCGGAGACGGTGCTGTTCGACCAGACGACGAGGCCGTAGACGTCATCGGAGGGAACGTTGTACGTCCAGCTCTCCGTGCCTCCCACGCCACCGGCATCCCGGACCCAGACGGCGGACGAGCGGCCGGCGTGATACGGCTCCCCGTTCGACTGGAACAGCGCCATCCCGAGATCGAGGTTCCCGGAGGTGACGTCTAGCGTGAACGTGACCGACTCCCCTCCGAAGAGCGGGACGTCCCAGCAGCGCACGACGTAGTACGACTGCCAAGTTCCGTCCCGCACGATACCGTCCGGGTAGAGCATCTGCGTGCCGCTCTCCCAATGAAGCTTGTAGTTGTTCGCGTCGCCCCCGTATCGGACCACCTGCAGGTGCTCGTTTCCGAGGCGGTCGTGGTTGTAGTCGCTCGCCACGAAGTCGACGTTCGAGCCGGCGAGGTTCGAACTGGCGAGAAGGTAGTTGTGGTTGTTCTCGCCGTAGACGCGCAGGTCGTAATCGGACCCTGCCGGGCTGCGCAGGCCGACGACGGACCAGGTGTTCCACTGTTGCGCGATCCAGTAGCCGTCCGTCGTGTTGTTCCAGTCCGCGTACCCGTTGTGCGGAATGCCGTAGATGTTGACGAAGTTGTTCCCGGTAGTCCGGCGCTTCGTCCAGTCGAGCAGGTTGTCGTTGTCCTCGTCCACCCAACCCCAGTGGTTGAGCGTGTAGTTGCAGATGTTCGAGAAGGTGTTGTTGATCATGATGCAGCCGACGTCGGAGGGGCAGGAGGCGAGCTGGCAGTTGCCGTTGTTGATCACGTCGTCGAGGTAGGCCGACTGGCAGGCGCCGCAGTCGATCGTGCCGTTGCAGTGCCCGCCCTCGACGTACTCGTCGCACGACCCGAAGAGATGCCCCCACTCGTGGCCGAAGACGTTCCCGGTATCGTCGGTGTACAGCGCGCATCGCGAGAAGCTGTACGAGGCCCAGGCTCGTCCCGTCTGCTTCGGCTCGAAGACCACGATCACGTTGTCCCAGCCGCCGTTGAAGTCCTGCATCGCAAGGCTGAAGTCGTCGATCCTCCAGCCGTCGCCGTCGGTGTCGGCGCGACCCATGACGGCGAGGACGTCCTCCATCGTGTCGCTGTCCATTCCGCTGTCCGGAATGTAGTAGTCAACCGTCGGATTGTAATACCAGTAGCTGTTCGATCCCTCGAAGTCGAAGTGGACGTTGGCTCCGGCCGGAGCGTTGTCGAGGTAGAACTGCTTCGCGACGGCCGCCTTCGCCCCGGCCGCGTCGCGATCGCTCGCGCTCCACGTCCCGCCGGTGTGGTTGACGAAGATGTGAAGGATGAGCGTGTTGCCGCGCGCGTAGTGGCAGGCGTCGTCATCCGTGCTGTTCAACGAGACGGGAGGCATATTCGCGATCGCGTCCGCCTCGGCCTGCCGGCTCTCGTTGTCTTCCCACAGGGGCGGCGGAGGAGGAGCTTCGGCGCTCGCCTGCCGGGCGCGATCGAGATCCTGGTCGGTGAAGGCTCCCTGCGCCGGCTCGAGGATCTCCGCCTGCGCGCGAGGGGCGAACAGGAAGGAGAGGGCGGTGGCCGCGAGGAACGCGGCCAGGAGCGTGCGACGGCGGTTCGTCTTCATCTACTTCTCCTCCTGCGCCGCCGGCGCGTCGCTTTCGACGGGGGTTACGGAGGCCGGGGCGGCCTCGTCGGGATCCGCCTGCGGGGCGGAAGGCAGCGGCTCGCCGCGCAGCTTCGCCTGCTCGATCTCGTTCAACGTGGGCGGTCCCTGAACCTGCACCGGCTCGAACGGGAGCAGCCCGGCCGCCGGATCCTCGGTGATCGTCGCGGGCGCCAGCGCCTCGAGGCGCTGGAGCTTGATCGCTTCCTGCTCCTCGGTCGTCACGAGCGTGCCGTCCTCTGCGCCGCCTCTCGTCTCGAGCGTTCCCGCCCGCCGGGACGCCTCGACCGCCGCTCGGGCCATCTCGAGCTTCGTCCGCTCCAGCGCGTTGGGCGCCGCGGGAGGAAGACCGTAGCCCGCGTCGGTGACGGTGTCCGATCGATCCTCCGGGCCAGCTCCCGGCACTTCGTGGCGGTTCAAGGCCCCGTCGGGCGCGAAGCCGGAGAGATCGGGGAGAAGCATGTCGAAGGTGCCGGCCGCCGGCGCCTGGATCGCGTCGACCGGGTCGTTGGCAGCGTCGGAACCTGCCTGGATCAGGCCGCCCGGCCCGTCTTCGGCAAGGACCGCGGACACCGGGAGGAAGAGCAGGACGGCCGCGAAGGCCGCCCCGGCAGCCCGGGTCCTGATTCGGATGGTGTGCAACATTTCGCCTCCTGAATTGCCGGAATCGCTCCGGGTTGGTGCCGGGCCGCCCTCCGCGGAACGTCCCGAACAAGGGGACAATGCCGGCGACGGCGAAAGCGCACGGGTTCGATCGGTCGTGGGGAGCGGATGAGAAGAGGCGGGCGGTCGGCCGGGCGGTCCGAATCGAGGCCGGGACACCGGCGGAGGCGGGCCGCCGGAGGGAGGCGGGCCGCGGCCGGGGCTCGAACCGCTGGAGCGCCCGCCGCCCCGGCGGCCTCGCGGGCTAGTCGAACTCCCGGACGGGCGGCGCCTGATTGCGGCCGACGCGGCCGATCTCGACCTTGGCGAGCACCATGACCTCTCCGCGAACTGCGGAGCCTGCGAGGCGGCGGAGGAGTCCGATCTGGCCGATGTGGGTGAGCGCATCGGAGATCGGCCCCTGGAAGATCGTCTCGATCGGGTAGGTCGGCATCGCGTCGGCCGCCAGCGCCTCATCGAGCGCGCGCAATCCTTCGTAGAACCTCTCGACGTCGTGTTCCCATGAGACGGGAGGCTGCGGGCGCCAGCCCTGATCTCCTCGCGCGAGCCGCGCCGCCCATTCGAGCAGGTCCCCGACGTGGGCGAGGATCTCGATCGCAGACCGGCTTCGAGCCGCCGGATCGCCGGCGCGGAACGCGGCGAAGTCCTCCGGGCAGTCGCGGAGGCTCCGCGTGCCACGGTAGGCGAGGGTGGCGACGGCATGGCGCGCGAAGGCACGCGTAGCGTCGGCGCTCATCGTTGCTCCTTTCTCTGCGGGCCCACGTCGGGACGCGGCGGCCGCAGCCGAGCCGGCATCACCTCACCGGCCGGCGCTCGGGACCGCGACGGCGCCGGCGGAGAACGGCGTCCATACTCCACGCGCCGCCGCCGACCGCCGCGAGATACAGGAAGGTGAAGCAGTACAGGACGGCCAGCTCACCCCGGTTCAAGATCGGCCAGAAGCCGTTCGGCGAGTGCCGCAGGAAGTAGGCGACCGCCATCTGTCCGCAGAGGATGAAGGCGACGGGCCGCGTGAAGAGACCGAACAGCAGAAGCAGGCCTCCGAACATCTCGAGAATGCCTCCGACTCCGGTCAGCGAGAGCAGAGGAGCGGGATCTCTTGGCGCGGCGACCGGGAAGGTGAGGAGCTTCTGCGTCCCGTGAGCCGTGAAGAGAAACGCGACGACGATTCGGTAGATCGATCGGATGCGGGGAATCCAGGCGTCGAGGTTCGGTCCGTTCACCGGTGCTCCTCCTTATGCGGCGGCTTCTTGGAGAGTCTATACCGGCGGCGACGGTCGTTCGCAGTCAGAAGCGCAGCGGGAGGAACCACGAGCCGGCGCGCAGTCGAGCCGGTCGGGCTGGCGGAAAAAGCGCGACGCCTGGCTGCCCGATTCGTAGCGAGGATCGACGTGATCGATCCGCCACGGGCGGGCGGCGAGAGCGCGGTCGGCCAGCACCACGAGGGCGTTGCGCGAGTCGTACTCGCTGTAGGCGTCCCCGATCCGCGGACGAATCGCCACGTCGCAGTACGATCCGCGGTCGGGTCCCCGCGAGAATCACACCCCGGCCTAGTGGCCGATCACTTCCTCGAGCTTGGCGCGCAGGGCCGGCAGGTTCTGCTCGACGATCGACTGCACCTCGCCGCACGGCGCGAAGTCCTTGACCTTCACGGACGACTCGGGCGGCTCCCGGAACGCCACGCTCGTATTCGCGACCTGGAGCTCGCCGGCGAGGGGCACGAGCAAGGCAGGAGATCTGCCCGGCTGCGCGACGAGACCGACGACTCCGCATCCCTGCTCATCACGCAGGAGGAGGATGCCGACCGTGGCGGCCTGGCATCCTGCCTGCGGGCAGACGCGCTCCGGTTCGGGGCGGACGTCGATCGCACGCCCAGGGAAGGTTTCCTGGAGCAGCGCTCGCACGCGGTCCTGGAGGGCGGCGGCGAGATCACGCGAGTCGCCGCGCTCGTCGGCCGGGATGATGCGCGGCCAGAACAACAAGAGGCCTCCCTGCTCGCCCGTAGAGCGAGAGATCTCTGGGGCGTCGATACTGCTGGCCGCGGACGTCGTCGTATCCCGGACCGTGACTCCTCGCGACGTGGTGGTGGTCTCGACCCGGCTGGAGCTTCCGCTCGTCTTTGGCGAGCAGGCGAGCGAAGGGAGAAGCAGGGCGGCCAAAGCGGTCAGAGCTAGAGCGGGCATCGGCATCCGGGCCGGACCGCGTATCGGCCCGCGACGCCGCGAGCGACGTGGGGAATGGTCGGAACGCATCTCGATCCCTCCTTGCCTCGTGGGCTCGTCAGGTGCTTTGCGCCCCTCGCTCCTTTCGATCTTCCTCTCGATCTTGCTCCCTCGGTCCTGCGGACGATGCGACCTTTCTGATTTCCATGGCTCCTCGCGAACCCCACTCCCGAACGTCTCGCCGATGCGAACGCGCGGGATCGCCGGCCGCTGCTCCTCCGCCGATCCTTCCTCCGCCGCTCCTTCGGCTGGACCGGTTCGCACACCCAGTGCTACAACTGTTCGGACTCGAACGCCCCGACGGGATCGGCCGCGGAGATGCCGGGAGAGCATGGCGGAAGAGACACGCAGAGATGCGCGGACAAACGAAAGGGAATCACGAAGGGGAGGACCGATGACCGGATCCATGCGCTGGCTCGCCTTCGCGGTCGCGCTGGCGGCGATGCTCGCCGCCGCGATGCCTGCCGAAGCGCAACTGGGAAAGCTCAAGGACAAGGTGAAGAAGAAGGTGGAGCAGAAGGCGGATGAGGAAGTCGACAAGACCCTGGAGGGAAAGCCCGGCGATGCCGGGACGCCTTCCGAGCAGGGAACGCCGGCGGGCCAGCCGGAGCCGGCCGCGGAGACCGGCGAGGACGCCGCGCAGACCGCGCCCGGCGATGCGGCCGCGACGGCAGCCGAGAAGCCCGGCGAAGGCGTCTGGGTCAACTACGACTTCGTTCCCGGCGACCGCATCCTCTTCTTCGATGACTTCTCCCGGTCTCCGGTCGGAGACTTCCCGTCGCGCCTCGAGTTCGGCGAAGGGAACATGGAGGTGGCCGAGTGGAAGGGGCAGAGATACCTCCGCTCCACGACCTACTCCGAGGTCACGATCCCGCTGCCAGAGGCGCTCCCCGAGCGCTACACGATCGAGTTCGACTACGTCGGACCGAGCAGCGACAACACGGCGGAAATCCACTTCGAGCCCGAGGACGAGCCCGGACTCGACTACGTGACGTTCTTCTGGAACCTGCGGTGCGGCGTGCGCAACTCGCATGTGCCGCGGGCCGAAGTCGACATCCCCGAGGGCTACAAGGAGCGGCCGGCGCAGTGCAGGGTCATGGCGGACGGCAAGTACCTGAAGGTCTACGTGAACGACACACGCGTCGCGAACGTTCCCAACGCCTCCTATCCGCGCCAGAACGGACTCCGGCTGCATCTCTGGGCGCATCCCCAGAGCCCGCTCTTGATCGGCAACATCCGCGTGGCGGAAGGAGGAAAGAGGGTCCTCTACGACGCGCTCCAAGCCACCGGCCGGGTCGCCACCCAAGGGATCTATTTCGATTCGGGATCCGATCGCCTTCGCCCCGAATCCACGCCGACCCTGACCGAGATCGCCACGATGCTCCGCGACCACGCGGACCTTCGCCTCCGTATCGAGGGGCACACCGACGACGTGGGGGAGGACGCGGCGAACCTCGATCTCTCCAAGAAGCGAGCCGCCGCGGTGCGGACCTACCTCATCGATTCACAGAAGATCGATGGCGCTCGCCTGGAGACCGATGGGTTCGGGGAGTCGAAGCCGGTGGCGACGAACGAGACATCGGAGGGACGACAGAGCAACCGCCGCGTCGAGCTCGTGCGGCTCTAGCCGCCCCTCGAGCAGCCCGCCTCTCAACGCCAAGCGCCTGGCGCCGGCCGCCAGGCGCTTGGCTGCCTCGTTCCGCCGCCGGCATCGACGATCGATCACCGTTCACCGCAACAGCAGCAGTCGCAGCTCCGTCGTCGCGCCGCCCGCCTCGCGCAGCCTGGCGAAGTAGACGCCGGCGGGAAGATCCCGCGCATCGAAGTGGACTTCGTGCTCCCCCGCGCTCGCGTATCCCTCCGCGAGCCGGCCCACCTCGCGTCCCGCCGGATCGTAGACACGGAGGCTCATCTCCCCCGCTTCCGGCACCCGGAATCGGATCCGCGTTCCACCAAGGAAGGGATTCGGCAGTCCAGCGAGAGCGCCGTCCCGCCCGCGCGCGCCGTCCACCGCGTTGGGATCGCCGGCGGAAGCGGGCTGCGGCAGCTCGGAGAGCGGCCGGGTCCAGATTCCGTGTCCCCGCGAACCGGCGTAGAGGACCGACGAGTCTGCAGCGAGCTCGTACGGCTCCTCGCCTGCGTAGCCTTCCGCGAACGGGGTCCAGCTCTGGCCGCCGTCGGTCGTGAAGAGAATCGGATCGCCGAGCGCCTGGGCCGCGACGAGCGCGCCGCCCACCGGCAACAGCGCGTTCACGAAGCCGTTGGCCAGGCCGGTGCTCACCCACGCGGTCCCGTTCCAGCGCCGCACGCCGGCCCCGTTCGTCGCGAGCCAGGCGGTGCCTTCGAACGTCGCCAGCGCGTTCTCGATCTTCATCTCGCTCGTCGCGAGGCCGCCGTTGGCCGGGGTCCAGCTCTCGCCGCCGTCCGTCGAGACGCTTACCCCGGTTCCGTAGTGCCCCGCGAAGATCGTCCCCCCGACGCTCGTGAAGCACGAAACGTTGGTCATTCCGGGGACCGCGGACCATGAGGCGCCCGCATCGGTCGAGCGGTAGAGCGCTTCCCACGCGCCGGCAAGAAGGACGCCGTCATGCACGTGCAGCGCGCGGAGCAGGTTGGTCGGCGGCAGTTCCGGCGACGACGGGATCCAGGTGGCTCCCTCGTCGGTGGAGCGGAACACGCCGCGTGTCCCGCCGGTGACCGCGACGAACAGGTCCGACCCGAGCCGCACGATCCCGTTCGCCTCGCTCGATTGGGCCGGCTCGCGCGGGTCGCCCGTCCAACTCGCGCCGTGGTCGGTCGTCCTCCACACGCCGCGGCCGATCCCGCCGTTCGTCGTCAGTCCGAGGAAGATGCCGTCCTCTTCGCTGAGGACCGACGAGACGCCTCGTATCGCGGCCGTGCCCTCGTCCGATTCGGTCCAGTGCGCGCCCGCGTCCGTGGTGCGGAACGCGCCCGCATCCGTCCCCGCGAGGAGGAAGGAGCCGGTCGAGCACAGCGCGCGGACCGCCGCGCCGTCGGGGAGGCCGTTCGAGGCGGCGAGCCAGTGCGCTCCGCCGTCGGTCGAGCGATAGACGCCGGCGATCGGCGCCGTCGCGATCAGTCCCGCAAACAGCTCTCCGCCGTGAAAGCCGAGGGCGCCGAAGTCGGCCAGGTTCGAACCGGGGAGATCGACGCTCGCCTTCGTCCAGGACGATCCGCCGTCCGTCGATCGATAGACGCCGAACGCCGCCGCATTGCCCTGCACGCGCACGCCGGCGTAGATCGCGGAACCATCGCCGGCCAGGACCGGGACGATCGCCGCGCCGGGGAGCCCGGCGTTCCCGTTTCCCCAGCTTCCGCCTCCGTCGGTCGAGCGCAGGATGCCGCTGCCGTCGGTGCCTGCGAGCAGCACCGAGCCGAAGCTGTCGAGCGTCTCGACCTGCACCTGTGGCAGTCCGGCGACGCCCGACCACGAGAGACCGCCGTCGGTCGAGCGAAGCAGCGTGCTCCCGAGGAACGCTTCGGGCACGGCGAACATCGTCCCGCCGGACGACGCGAAGTCGTGGATCGTCGCGTTGCCGAGGGAGCCGACCTGCTGCCAACTGTCCCCGTGATCGACCGAATAGAAGAGTCCGGAGAGGTAGGTCCCGAGGAAGAGCTTGCCGAGGTGCTCCTCGATCCGGAGAGCGCCTCCGGACGGAAGCCGCAGGTTGCTCCAGTGGATCCCGTCCTCCGAGCGGTAGAGATCGCCGGCGTCCGCTTCGTC
This sequence comes from Candidatus Eiseniibacteriota bacterium, assembly GCA_041946735.1. Taxonomy (GTDB): domain Bacteria; phylum Eisenbacteria; class RBG-16-71-46; order CAIMUX01; family VGJL01; genus JBHGAY01. Next base: position 76,261 of record JBHGAY010000014.1, on the reverse strand, counting down.
GGTTCCGAGGAAGAGGAGTCCGCTTCCGTCGTCCGCGATCGCGGCGACCATCGGAGGCTCGGGGCCTCCGACTTGCTGCCACACGGCCGAGCAAGGGCGGGTGCCGACCATTCCGCCGGCGGCAACGATCCCGAGAGCGAAGGCCAGATCCCTCAGACGAGTGGAACGGTGCACGCTTCTTTCCCTCCTCCTGGCGGCCTCGTCGGCTGTGTATGGGTGATGGCCCACGTGCGACATGTCCAGTGCAAGCGCCTACCGGCGCGCCGGCTTCACGACGAGTCGGAGCGTGGCGTCGGAGGCGGCCGTCGAGAGGCGGCAGAAGTAGACGCCGCCGGGGAGTCCCGTCGCGTCCCACTGCGCCTCATGTGGGCCGGCGCCGAGCCGCTCGGATGCGAGAACGGCGACCGTCCGGCCGGAGACGTCGATGATCCGCATGTCGACCGCTTCCTCCTCGGAGAGCGAGAAGCGGACCTTCGTCGATCCCGCGAACGGCATCGCGCCGTCGACGCGCAGATCGAACGGGAGTCGCGCGCCTCCCGCCGGCGGATCGGCCTCGACGGACGCGGAGCCCTGGCGCAACCGCCTCCAGACTCCCTGCGCAGATGTCGCGCCGAAGACGTAGCTCGGGCTCGCCGCCAGCGCTTCGATCGACTGGCCGGGCGGCAGGCCGTCGTTCCACGGCTCCCAGCTCGAGCCGTGATCCGTCGAGCGGTACGCCTGGCCGGTCGAGGCGTCGTGGCCCGTGAACTGCTCCGTCCCCGGATCCACGACCGCGTACACCTGCTGCGCAGAGTTGACCGGGGCCCAGTTCCCGCCGCTGTCGCTCGAACGGAGCAGGCCGCCGTCGAAGAAGGTCCCCGCGTAGAACCAGCTTCCATTGGCCGCCATCGTCCCGATGTAGCTGTCCTCGAGAGACTGGTGGACGCGAGTCCAGACCAGGCCGGAATCGGTCGAGCGATAGATGCCGTCGTCCTGGAAGATGCCGGTGACGACGTTCGCGCAGACGACGTTGCCGGATGCCGCAACCGCCGGGATCGTCGCCGGGGGAGCGGCCGCGGCGAGCCAATGGCCTCCTGCGTCGGTCGAGTAGTAGATCCTCTCGGACGTTCCGGCCACCATCGCTCCGGTCGCCGAAGCGAGCGAGAGGATGCCGGTCCCCGCCGGGATGCCGGTCGACGCGGGGACCCAGGAGGCCCCCGCATCCGAGGAGCGGAAGATTCCGTGCGAAGTGGTGCCCGCGAAGAGCAGGTTCTGCCTCGATGCGAGCGCGAGGACCGTCTCGTTGCGCAGCATGCCGCTCGGCTCGTCGCTCACCCGCGACCAGCTCAGCCCGGAGTCGGTGCTCCGGTAGACGCCGTCGCCTTCGGTCCCTGCATAGAGATCGCCGCTGCTGGCCGCGAGCAGGTCGCGCACGCTGCCGCCCGGGGGCAGCCCCGCGAGTCCCTGATGCCAGCTCGCTCCGCCGTCTTCGGAGAAAAGGATGGACTTGTCGCGGCTGCCTGCGATCAACCGCCCGCCGACCGCGAGCAGCGACTGCGTATCGACGATCTCGATTCCATCGTTTGCCGCGGACCATGTGAGTCCGTGATCGGTTGACCGGATCACGCCATGTCCCCCGGAGCCGGGAGAGGAGGACGTCGAAGCGTAGAGCGTTGCGCCGGACGACCAGAACGCCGTGATGCGCGAGAGCGGAGCGAGGAGCGGGACGTCGATCCGTTCTCCCCAGTGCGCTCCTCCGTCGGTCGAGCGCACGAGCCCTTCGATCCCTCCCCCGTAGACGTAGCTCGTGCCGTCGTAGTACAGGCTCGAAATCGGGAAGTACTGCCCGCCGTCCGTGAAGGACCAGCTCGCCCCTCCGTCGTCGGAGCGATAAAGGAAGTTGTCGCCGGCGGCGAACAGCGTCGAGGCGACCTTCGTGAAAGCGCGGACCGTCTCGAAGCCCATTCCTTCGTTCGACTCGAACCAGGACTGCCCAAGGTCGGTCGTCTTCATCACGCCGAGCCCCGCCACGCCGGCCAGCAGCGCGCCGTTCGTCTCCATGAGGGCGAGGACGTAGATGTCGCCCATCCCGTTTTTCGCCGCCGTCCAGCTCGCGCCCCCGTCGCTCGACCGATAGACGCCGCCATCGGTGTCGGTCTGGGCCAGACCGGCGAACAGCCAGGGGCCGGCGGAGGCGAGCGCGAGCACCTGCGCCTGCTCGATCCCTGCGTTCGCCGCCGTCCAGCTCGTGCCCTGATCCTCCGAACGGAAGACGCCCATCCCTTCGCTTCCCGCAAAGAGAGAGCCGTCGCTCTCGTGGAGAGGAAGGATCGCGACCCTCCCCGGTCCCGCCGTCTGCTGCCACTGGGCGGTCGCAGGGGCCGTCCAGAGCGTGGAAAGGGAGAGAATGCAGAGAGTCAGAGAAAGACCTGCCACGATCGAAGCGCGTCGCATCGCTCTTCACCCGTCCCTTCGTCGGCCGATTCTCGTTCGTGCCGCCGCGCTGTCTCGCCGCGGCCCTTCCCTTTCCTTGCGTCGCCGTCGTGGCCGGTCCGATACAGCGCCTTCGGCGGTCCGAGAGCGCGATGCCACTTTGGGGGAGGCCGGCAGGATAGCAGGAAGCAGGAAGTCGCAGCGGCAGTCAGGCGAGCGCCGGCGTTCGGCGTTCCCGCCACCCGGCTCTCGCTCCCTCAGTGCGGCTGGGACTCGGGGAACGTGACGGGACCGCGGACTCCGACCTGATCCATCAGGAAAGCGTCGCCGTCGACCGCCTGCTCGATCTTCTCCGAGAGCGAAACGGCGCCGCCGTGGCCCGAGTCGCCCTGCAGGAGGAACAGGATCGGCCCGCCGCCCGCGTCGGCGGCCTGCAGGCGCGCGGCCATCTTGCGCGCGTGGAGCGCATCGACCCGGGCATCGTTGTCGCTCGCGATGAAGAGCGCCGCAGGGTAGCGCACGCCGTCGCGCACGTTGTGATACGGGGAATAGGCGCGGAGGAAGGCGAATTGATCGGCGTTCTCCGCATTTCCGTACTCGCTCGCCCAGATGTTCGCGTAGCCGAAGAGGTGATAGCGGAGCATGTCGAGCAGCGGCACCTCGCAGAGGACGGCGCGGAACAGATCGGGTCGCTGCACCATCGCGGCGCCGACGAGGAGCCCTCCGTTGCTTCCTCCGGAGATCGCGAGCCGCTCCCGGGAGGTATACCCCTGCGCGATCAGCCACTCGGCCGCCGACAGGAAGTCGTCGAACACGTTCTGCTTCCTCTCGAGCATGCCCGCTTCATGCCACGCGCGCCCGTACTCTCCACCGCCGCGCAGGTTGGGGAGGGCGACGACCGCTCCCGCCTCGAGCCAGGCGAAGAGAGAGGCGCTGAAGTGGGGGGTGATCGAGACGTCGAAGCCGCCGTAGCCGGTGAGCAGCGCCGCGCCGCGGCCGTCCCGCGCGAGGTCCTTGCGATGCGCCAGGAACATCGAGATCCGCGTGCCGTCCTTCGAGGGGTAGAACACCTGGTCCACCGTGTACGGGGAGACGTCGACGTCGACCGGGAACTTCTTGTACAAGCGGATCGAGTCGGCGGCGAAGTCGTACGTGTAGGTGACCGGCGGCTGCACGAAGGAGGAGAACGACACCCAGACGGTCGGCTTCGACCAATGCCCGCTCACCGAAGCGCTGCCGATCCCGGGCAGCGGCAGGTCGCGTAACCACCGCCCGTCCGCGTCATGGATCCGGATCTCCGTCGACGCCCGCCGCTCGCATTGCAGATAGAGCCGGCCACCGATCGCGACCACGCCTTCGATCTTCCTCTCCGGATCCTCCGGCACGATCTCCTTCCAGCTCGCCCGCTCGGGATGATCGACGTCCGTGAGGAAGACGTGGGACATCGAAGCGCCGCTATCGGTCGTCACGTAGATCCGGCCGTCCAGGATCTGCGCCGAGTACTGCGCATCGAAGCCGGTGGCGAGGGGGATCGGAGGCTGCTTCGAGCCGAGCCGCTGGAAGTAGAGCTCGTTCTTGCTGAACTCCCATCGCCCGTAGAGGACCCACAAGCCGTCCTCGCTCACCCATGCCGCGTGGAAATACTCCTTCACGGACGGATGGAAGAAGACGACCGAGTCGCTCGCGGCGGGAGCGCCGAGCCGGTGGAAGTAGGCGCGTGACCAGTAGACCTCCTCGCCCGCCGGAACCTCGCCCTTGCCCGGATTCGCGCTGTAGTAGAAGCCCGAGCCGTCGGGAAGCCAGGAGACGCCGTCGGGGCGCCACCCGCGCAGGCTGTCGGGAAGGATGCGCCCCGTCTCGACCTCCATCACGCGGACGACCGGCGTCTCGTCGCCGGCGTGCGCGCGGCCGAACGCGACGTAGCGCCCGTCACGCGAGGGGTAGAAGCCTTCGAGCTGATCGTCCGCTCCCCAGGCGTTGGGATCGAGCACCTCCATGCCGGGCGCCTCGCGCGACGCCTTCGTCCAGTACCGGCTCTTCTCGTCCTCCTTCCTCTTGACCCAGTAGAAGAACCGGTCGCCGTCGATCACCTCCTCGGGCGCGCCCTCATCGTCATAGCGCCAAAGGCTCTCGAATCGCCGGCGCAGCCAGTCCCGCTCGGGGAGGCGGTCGAGGATCGAGCGGCTCGACGAATCCTGCGCGGCGGTCCAGGCGCCCACGGCCGCGTCGCCCGCGTTCTCCAGCCAGCGGTAGTCGTCGACAATCACTGTCCCATGGAGCGTGTCGGCGACCGGGATGCGGGGAGTAGGCGGGTAGGATCGCGCCTCGGCGCGAGCGAGCGCGGCACCGGTGCCGCACGCCCCGAGGACGGCGACGAGAGCGAAGAGACTTCCGAGAGCGACCCGAGCGGGACGGTTCATCGTCTTGCCGCTGCCGCCGCCTCGCGCACGTCCGCGAGCACGCTCGCCAGCACATCCGTATCGCATCGCGGATGGAGGATCACCGCGCGCAGGATTCGTCGTCCCTGATAACGCGGGATCGAGATCCAGCCATGACCGCGCCGCGCCACCTCCTTCTGCACCTCCTCCTGGATCGCGTCGACCCGCGGGCCGTCCTCGGGGTCCACGCCGCGCGGCAGCGCGCGGAAGCAGACGATGTTCAGGTCGGGCGGCCCGATCAGATCCAGCTCGCCGGCCGCCTCGATACGGTCGGCGAGCCAGCGCGCACGCTCGGTCAAGGTCTCGATCAGCCCGCCCAGCGCTGACATTCCGAAGTGCTCGAGCGTCAGCCAGAGCTTGAGGACGTCCACGCGCCGGGTTCCCTGCATCGTGTACTCGCCGAGATTCGTCTGGCCCGCCGGGGCCTGCTCCCGCCCGTAGACGAACGTCTCGCGGATCGTGCGGTCCAGCACCCCCAGATCCCGATAGAGGAGCGAGGCGCAGGTCTTCGGGACGTAGAGCCATTTCTGCGGATTCCAGGTGATCGAGTCCGCATGCTCGCATCCCGCCAGCCGGCCACGAAGCGCGCCGCTCAGGATCAGGCTGCCTCCGTAGGCCGCGTCGACGTGGTACCAGAGGCCGTGCCGGCGCGCGATCTCCCCGATCTCCGGCAGCGGCTCGATCGACCCCGTCACCGTCGTCCCCGCGATACCGATGATGCAGAAGGGGATCTTGCCCTCGCGCTTCGCCTCGACGACCGCGCGTTCCATCGCTTCCGGCCGCACGCGCCCCGCGCGGTCCGTCGGCACGAGCCGGAGCCCCTCGCGGCCGATCCCGAGAAGATTCGCCGCCTTGCGGAAGGAGTAATGGGCGTTCTCCGACGCGATCACGACAGGGGCGCCACGCGCCCCATCCCGCACCCCCTCGCGGGCGATCCCTTCGCCGGCGCGCGCGTTCCGCGCCGTCCAGATCGCCTGGATGTTCGCGAGCGTCCCGCCGCTCACGAGGAACCCGCCGGCTCCCTCGCCCCAGCCGAAGGAGCGCGCCGACCAGGCGAGGATCGCCTGCTCCATCGTCGTGAAGAGCAGCGACATCTCGTAGGAGAGCATGTTGTTGTTGCACGCGGAGACGATCGCGTCGGAGAAGATCCCGACCGCACTGGCGAGGGAGTCCATGTGGCCGACGTAGCCCGGATGCGCGGGATTCAGGACGTGGCGCAGCACGCCGTCGCGCATCGCCTCGAGCAGATCCTCCGCCGGCCGGCCCGTCGCGGGCGGCTCGTAGCGCGCGGGGAACGCCGCCGCCTCGCCGTCGTCGGGGACCGGAGGACGGTGGACCGCGTCGCTCGCCGCCTCCACCAGCAGATCGATGAAGCGGTAGCCGAGCCGGCGGATCTCCTCGCGGTTCGATCCGTCCGGCTCGATGAAGCGCAGTCTCTCCGATTCCGGTGCGGTCAAGAATCCTCCGGTGGGAATTCCTAGCGGGTCGCGCCCGGCGGGTCCACCCACATCCCATGCTCCCGGATGAGGTCGACGAGGCGCTGATCCGCCTCCTCCGCCGGGATTCCCTGCCTCACCCTCGTGCGCCCCACGTACAGATCGACTTTCCCCGGAGCGCTGCCAACGTAGCCGAAGTCGGCGTCTGCCATCTCTCCCGGGCCGTTCACGATGCATCCCATCACGGCGATCTTGACGCCGCTCAGATGCGCCGTCCTCTCCTGGATCCTCCGCGTGGTCGACTGGAGATCGAAGAGCGTCCGCCCGCAGGACGGGCAGGCGATGAACTCCGCGCGGGTCAGCCTCAGCCGGCATCCCTGCAGGATCGTGTAGGCGAGACGCACGGGATCGCTCCGCAGCTGACCGTCCGCTCCCGGAATCGCGTGTTCCGCGGCGCCGGGGATCGTCAGGCCGTCGCCGAGGCCGTCGATCAAGAGCGAACCGGCGACGACGGCGGCCTCGATCGGATCGCCGGGCGCCTCGATCCAGAGCGGAATGCCGGCCGTCGCCGGATCGGCGTCGAGCCGGCGAGCCGCCTCGCGCATCGCGCCCGCCATCCGGTCACCCGCCAAGAGGAAACTGATCGCTTCGGGCTCCAAGCCTTCTCCGAGCGCGACGCGAGCGAGAGCGGCGGCGCTCTCCGCCGCCCGCGACGGCTCCGCCTCTTCGATCCTGAAGCGGATCGCCTTACCCCGGCGCCGCGCGAGGCGGGCGAGCAGGCCGATCCGATCGGGATCGAGCGGAGAGCCGGAAGCCAGCCGCGCGCCGACGCCGTCGAGCAGCGGCAGGAGCGGCTCGAGGGCGTGGATCTCGCCCGGCTGGCGAAGATCGATCTCGAGGAGCAACGGGACGCCGCTGGCGCCGCCGTCGTCGCCGTCGCCGGCGTCCTCGCCGTTCCTCCCGCCGCGCCGCACGGGGCCGAATCCCTCGCGCAGCGCTTCGTGGAACTCTTCGAGGGCGCCGAGGGAGAGCGAACGCGGGGACTGCACGCGGATCAGCTCGGCGACCGCGCGCGGGGAGACCGGATCCGCGGGCCGGAGAAGCGCCACGGCTTCGGCGGCCGCTCCTCTTGGATCGGTTTCCGGATCGGCTCCCACCGGCCCTTCCACACGGCAGGGCGTCTTGCCCCCGAAACGCAGCGCACCGATTCGCCCGTCGCGCGTCTCGCGGCGCGGGAAGGAGACGCGCTGCGCGGGCGCCCAGTGAAGCGGCTCCCGGTGCTTCTCGGCGGCCACGAGGACGCGGCGGCACGCCTCGATTTCGTGGACGGAGTCCTCGGTCAGCGAGACCCGGATCGTGTCGCCGATCCCCTCCATCAGGAGCGCGCCGATACCGATCGCCGACTTGATCCGGCCCTCAAGTCCGCCTCCCGCCTCGGTGACGCCGAGGTGGATCGGATACTCCATTCCTTCCTCCGCCATCCGCGCGGCCAGCAGACGATTGGCGGCGACCATGACGGAGGGGACGGAAGACTTCATCGAGAGGACGATGTCGCGATAGTCGAGCGATTCGCAGATCCGAACGAATTCGAGCGCTGACTCGACCATCCCCTCCGGAGTGTCGCCGTAACGGTTGACGATGCGGTCGCTGAGAGAGCCATGGTTCGTCCCGATCCTGAGCGCGGTGCCCGTTTCCGCCAGCCGCGCGACGAGAGGAGCGAACTCCTCCCGGATCCGCCCCAGCTCCGCCGCATAGTCGTCGTCCGTGTACTCGCGTACCGCGAAGCGCTTGCGATCCACATAGTTTCCGGGATTGATCCGGACCTTCTCGACCCATCGGATCGAGGCGAGCGCGGCGGCGGGCTTGAAATGGATGTCCGCGACGAGTGGCACCGTCACGCCGCGCCGCCGGAGAGCTTCGCGGATCGCAGGGAGGTTGTCTGCGGCAGGAAGGTGGGGGACGGTGACGCGAACGAGCGGGCAGCCGGCCGCCGCGAGCTGCTCGATCTCAGCCGCCACGGCCTCGGTATCGAGCGTGTCGGCAACCGTCATCGACTGGATCAGGATCGGGTTGTCCGCTCCGATCCGAAGCGGGCCGATCCGGACCTCCCGGCTCGGCCTGCGAAACATCGCGCTCACACCCCCTCCCCTCGGTTCCGGAGAGGATAGCACCAGCACCCGGCGGAAACGCGGAGGCCCGGAGCGAAGAAAGGCGCGGAGCGAAGAGGAAGATGGTGATGGGTGAAGGCGAAGGGGATGGGGATGGGGAACGGGAAGGGGAAGCGAAAGCGAAAGCCCCGGAGCGAACCACTCGCCCCGGGGCTTCCGGTGGATCGAGCCGGTGCAACCGGGAGTCCGGGAGGCCACGGACCAACGATGATTGTTGCTCCAAGCCCCACGCGAATCACAGCCCGGGAAGACCAGCTCAGACTTTCAAACCTGGGTGACGTTCCCGACCCTTTCGGCCGTCGGGGGAACCCTTTGTTGATTGCTCCCCTTGCGTCACGCGTCCCTATACCAGGACCGTATCGGAGAAGTTCCCGATCGTCGCATCCTTTCGAATGAATCTCGTTTCATGGCCGAATTGCCTTTTCCGATACGCCGGTCTAGATTCGGATCGATGCATCTCGCAAGAAGATACGGGCGCCCTGTCGTTCTCTTCATGACGCTTGCCGGGCTGGTGGCCGCTGGCTCCTGTTCCCGCTCGCGACCACGCGATCCCAAGCTCGTAGTCTCCGCTTCGATCCCGCCGCTCGGGGCGATCGCGGGAGAGGTCGGGGGGGACGCCGTCGAAGTCCACGTCGTCTTGCCGCCCGGCGCTTCCCCGCACGATTTCGAGCCCGGTCCCGATGCCGTTCGCGCGCTCTCCCGAGCCGACGTCCATCTGACCATCGGCCGCGGCCTCGACGTCTGGTCCGAGAGGCTGGCCGCCGGAGCGAGCCCGGGCGCGCGCATCGAGAGGCTCGGCCACGACCTTCCGGGCCCCGAACCGACGGCTTCCTCCGACGAGCCCGAGGGGGATCCGCACATCTGGCTCGATCCGATCAAGGCCGCGACGGTCGCCGAGAGGATCGGAGGGATCTACGCGAGCCTCCGCCCCGAAGCGGCCGACACGCTCCGAGCCCGCGGCCGCGTCGTCGCCGAGCGGTACCGTGATCTGGACCGAAGGATCGCGCAAAGGCTCGAGCCGGTGCGCGAAGTTCCATTCGTCGCCTTCCACGGCGGCCTGAACCACCTGGTGGCGCGCTACGGTTTGCGCCAGGTCGCCCTCATCGAGCCGTATTCCGGTCGCGAGCCGACACCCCGCTATCTGGCCGGCGTGGTCGACACGATCCGGCGGACCGGCGCGAAGGTCGTCTTCTCCGAACCACAGATCTCCGATCAGCTCGCTCGCGTCGTCGGCAGAGAGACCGGGGTCCCGGTGCGCACGATCGATCTGATCGGCGGAGCCCAGGCGGGCCAGACCTACGAGCAGTTCCTCCTCTCCGTCGTCGATTCCCTGACCGACGCCTTGGGGGAGAAGCGATGAGCGTCCCTGCGGTCGAAGTGCGCGACCTGCGGGTCGTGCTCGGCGGCGTCACGATCCTCTCCGGCATCGACCTGACGGTCGGACGCGGCCGCTTCCTGGGCGTCGTCGGTCCCAACGGTGGAGGGAAGTCGACCTTGCTCCGCGTCCTCGTGGGCCTCGAGAAGCCGGATGGCGGGACGGTACGCGTTCTCGGCCTTCCTCCTGGACAGAGCCGCGAGATCGGCTACGTTCCGCAGAGCCCGGCCTTCGACTTTCGCTTTCCGGCCCTGGTGCGCGAAGTGGTCGAGATGGGCGTGGCCGCAGGGAGCCGCGCGGAGCGCCGCCGGATCGTCGAGCAGGTCCTGGAGGAGACCGGACTCGCTCCGCTGTCCGGCAAGCCGGCCGGATCGTTGAGCGGGGGAGAGCGGCAGAGACTCTTCCTCGCCCGCGCCCTCGTGCGCCGGCCCCGCCTGCTGCTCCTCGACGAGCCGACGCTCGGGGTCGATGCGCAAGCGCTGGACCTCTTCCTCCACCTGTTGGAGCGGCTGCGCGGTCAGAGCGAGCTGACCGTCATCATGGTCAGCCACGACTTCACCGTCGTCACGACGCACAGCGACGAGGTGATCTGCGTCGCCCGCGGGATCCATTTCCGCGGATCGCCGAAGGACCTCGACGAGGGATGCCTGATCGAGAGCTATGGGGTCCACAACCTCTTCCTCGACCACCACCACTGATGCTCCAGGACTGGTTCACCCTCGGCTTCCTGCGACGGGCCCTTGCGGCCGGCAGTCTCGTCGCCGCCTCGTGCGCGCTGCTCTCCCCCTACATCGTTCTCCGCCGGATGGCGTTCGCCGGTCACGGCCTCGCGCATGCGGCCTTCGGCGGAGCGGCGCTCGCTCTGCTTCTCGGCGGGAACCTCTCGATCGGCGGCGCGCTTTTCGCCTGCCTGCTCGCCCTCGTTCTCGCCTACTGGACGCGGAAGGGGGAGGTTTCGGAGGACAGCGCGATCGGAATCCTCGTGACCGCCGCGATGGCGCTGGGAGTGATCTTCCTCTCGCTGCGCCGCACCTACACGCAGGACGTCTTCAGCTTTCTCTTCGGAAACATCCTGGCGGTGCTCCCGGCGGACCTCATCTTCGCCGCCGCCGTCTCGATCCTGACCTTCGCGGTCGTGCTCGGGAAGGCGCGCTCGCTGCGCTCCGCGACCTTCCATGAGGAGCTGGCGCGCGTCGAGGGGGTGCCGGTCGAAGCGATGCGCTTCCTGCTCCTCGTCCTGGTGGCGCTGAACGTGGTCGCCGCGATGAAGGTGGTCGGCGCGATCCTCGTCACCGCGCTGCTCGTCGTGCCTGGATCCTGGGCGCTTCTGCTCGGCCGTCGCTTCGGCTCCACGCAGGCCTATGCGCTCGCGATCGGCATCGGCTCGGTCCCCCTCGGAATGTTCCTCTCCTACCTGCTCGATCTTCCCTCGGGCGCGGTGATCACGCTCGTGCTGTTCGTGGCCTACAGCCTCACCTGGACGATCCGCACGGCAGTCGACCGCCGGCGCAGAGCCCGCCTGCTCCCTCTCGACCAGCCGGCTGCCGATCTGCGGGAAGGATGACGAAGCCGGGGCCCGAACGAGCCCCGGCTGCATCATGCGACCGCCGCCGGCTAAGCGGCGACGGGCTGTAAGGCGAGAAGCCCTAGAACTGCGCGAGTCCGGCCGTCGGCTGATACGCGTAGCGGAAGGTGATCTTTCGGCTCCCCGGATTCGCGTCGTCGATCTCCTGCACCCAGATCTTTCCCCAGTGGTTGTCCGGGGTCTTGATCGCGTAGACGTTCCCCACGGCATCGACGCCCGACTGGTTCGACATGCCGGTGTCGTTCGTCGTGCGCGTCTCCCAGGAGTCGGCGCCATTGCCGAGGAGCTTGATCTGCGCGATGCGCGAGTCCCACTCTGCGTTCAGCCTGGAGAGGAGGTGCGGGCTCTTGAGGGCGAGCGGAGAACCGGGATCGTCGTCGGACGCTCCGGTGCCGAGATAGATGTCGGTCAGAGTGAACCGGTCCTCGTTCGACTGATCGAGGGCGACCGGGTCTCCGGAGGCGAAGTTGAACCCGCTCGCGCCCTCGGCCTCGAACTCCTCGATGATCACGTCGGTCCCTTCGGCCCGCCCCGCGGCCGTGATCTCGTTCGACGCCTCGCTCTGGTCGTCGGCCGTATTGATCGAACGAACGTGATAGTAGTACAGCGTGCCGTTCGTCACGTTGTCGGTATAGGTATGGACCGTCTCCCCAGCGTGCCCGATCCTGTACTGCTCGAGCTGCTGGAGCGTCAAGCTGGCCAGGGACTGCGTGCCGCGGTAGATCTCGTAGCCGTCGAAGTTGGTCGCCCCCTCGTCCGGACTGGCATCCCACGTCAACACGATCTCCCCGTCTCCATTGACGGCGTCCAGGCTCGTTGGCGGCGCCAGCTCTTCCGGCGGCTTCGTTTCATTGTCATCGGAGCAGCCCAGGCCGGCGAACAGGAGAGCGATCCCGAACACGGCGAGAGTTGCCAGCGGGGCGCGAACACTTCGCGCGATCCCGGGAACAGGTCGATACTTCACGGCGAGTATCCTCCTTCCTTCGATCGGGGGAATGAGAAGCTCTCTTTGCGCCCCTCGGCACCAATGGTCAATTCGTAACGGACGACCCTCGCGGCCGCAAGAGGCGTGCTCAGAGGCGTGCCTGGAAGCGTGTTCAGCCGCGTGCTTACCGGCCCGGCCCCGCCCGGCTCCCGTCCAGCGCTTCCCGGTGTATGCTCGGTCTTCGCCAGGCCGGAGGTCGCCCGATCGTCCCCGAGCGGCCGGCCGCAGAAGCGGATGGCAGGAGGTGAGCGAAGGATGGCGGGAATCGTGTTCGACCAGTATGCGGACCGTTACGACGCCTGGTTCCTCGAGAATCGCAACGTGCTCGCGAGCGAGGTTCGCCTCGTGCAGATCGCCTTGGGCGACCCGGGGGAGGCGTTGAGCGTCGGCTGCGGCAGCGGGCTCTTCGAATCGATCCTCCGCGAGGCGGGAGTCATCGTCCGCCACGGCGTCGAGCCGGCCGAGCCGATGGCGGAGATCGCTCGCAAGCGCGGCCTCGACGTCGTCTCGGGCTCGGCCGAGGCGATTCCCCATCCCGACGGACGTTTCGACACGGTGCTCCTGAACGGCATCCCCGCGTACCTTGCCGATCTCGGCAAGGCCCTGCGTGAGGCGAACCGCGTGCTTCGTCCCGGCGGGAAGATCGTCGTCGCCGACGTTCCCGCCTCCGGTTCCTATGGGATGCTCTACCAGCTCGCCGCCCGCATCGGCTCTTGGGACGATCCGCAGCTGAAGAAGATCGCCCCCGCGAAGCCCTACCCGATCGAGTTCGTTGGGGCGGCCAACTGGCGGGCGACGGAGGAGATCCTCGCGGGCCTCGAGGCGGCCGGCTTCGTCGACGTTCAGACGCTGCAAACGCTCCTGACGCACCCGAAGTACTCGAACGACCTGGTGCAGGAGCCGGTCCCGGGGCACGATCGCGGGGACTACGTGGCGGCGATCGCCCGCAAGCCCAGGGCCTGAAGCCGGGCGGCGACGCTGCCGCGCCGCCGCGCTGCCGCGCCGCCAGCGCGCTACTCGTAGCGCAGCGCCTCGATCGGATCGAGGCGCGAGGCCTTCCTCGCCGGCCAGAAGCCGAAGAAGACCCCGATCGCCGCGGCGAAGAGGAACGCGAGCGCGACCGCCTCGGGCGAGATCAGGATCGGCCAGCGCGCGAAGCGGGCGACGAGCCGCGCGGCCGTGAACCCGACGGCGATCCCGAGAAGCCCTCCGAAGCAGGCCAGCACGACCGACTCGGAGAGGAACTGCACCAGCACGTGCCATCCCTTGGCGCCCACCGCCATCCGGATTCCGATCTCGCGCGTCCGCTCCGTCACCGAAACCAGCATGATGTTCATGATCCCGATTCCGCCGACCAGGAGCGAGACCGAGGCGATCGCGGCCAGCAGCACGCGCATTACGCGCGCCGTGGAGCCGGCAATGTCGGAGATGTCCTGCTGCGTGCGGACGGTGAAGTCGTCGTCCTCGCCGGGTGGGAGCCGGTGTCGCTGCCGCAGCAGCTGCGTGATCTCCTCGACCGCCTGCGGCATCTCCTCCATCGACGTCGACGACGCGAGGATCATCGACAGCTTCGTCGCTCCGGAGAGCTTCTTCATCACGGTCGTGTACGGGACGACGATCACGTCGTCCTGGTCCCGCCCCCAGCTGTTCTGTCCCTTCGCCTCGAGGACGCCGATCACGGTAAACGGCATCTTCGAGATCCGGATCGTCTTGCCGATCGGATCCTCCGTCCCGAAGAGATTCGTCACGACGGTCTGGCCGAGGATGGCGACCTTCGCGCCGCCGCGCACAGCGGATTCGGAGAAGTTGCTCCCCTCCGAGAGGCCCCAGCTGCGGATCTGCAGGTAGTCGACCCCGCCGCCCGCGATGCTCGTCGCCCAGTTCTGATTGCCGTAGACGATCTGCCCGCCGGAGTTCGCGACAGGACTCACCGCCTTCACGAGATCGACCTGCTCGGCGATCGCCTTGGCGTCGTCTTCGGTCAGGCTCGATGCAGAGCCGGCTCCGCCTCGCCGTCCGCCCGGTCCTGTCATCGATCCGGGGAAGATGTTGATCAAATTGTCCCCGAGGCTCGCGATCTGCGACTTCACCATCGACGAGGCCCCCTCGCCGATCGCGACCATTGCGATCACCGCGGCGACGCCGATGATGATCCCCAGCACGGTCAGGGAGGAGCGGAGCTTGTTGCGCGCGATCGCCCGAAGCGCGACGCGCAGGAGAAGCCAGAATCGCATCATCTCATCGTCTCCATCGACGGCCGCTCCTTCTCGGCGACCGGCCGGTCCTCGACGATCCGGCCGTCCCGCATCATGATCACCCGCCGCCCGAACGCCGCGATGTCCGGCTCGTGCGTGATCAGCAGGATCGTCATTCCCGCCCGGTTCAGCTCCTGGAACACCCGCATCACCTCATAGGACGTCGTCGTGTCGAGGTTGCCGGTCGGTTCGTCGGCGAGCAGCAGCTCCGGGTCGTTGACGAGCGCGCGGGCGATCGCGACCCGCTGTTGCTGCCCGCCCGAAAGCTGATTCGGCGCATGGTTGGCGCGATCGGCGAGCCCCACGCGGGCCAACGCCTTCCTCGCGCGCTCCGCGATTCCACCGCCGCCGTTGGCGCCGTAGAGCATCGGCAGCTCCACGTTCTCGAGCGCGCTGGTCCTGGGCAGCAGGTTGAAGTTCTGGAAGATGAAACCGATGAGCTGGTTTCGGATCTCGGCGAGGCGGTCGCGGTCGAGCTTCGAGACGTCCTGCCCGGCCAGCTCGTAGCGTCCGGAGGTGGGATGGTCGAGGCATCCGAGGATGTTCATCAGCGTCGACTTTCCGCTGCCCGAAGCCCCCATCACCGACACCATCTCTCCGCGGCGGATCTCGAAGGAAATCCCGCGGAGCGCCTCGACGCGACTCTCCCCCTCGCCATAGACCTTGACGAGGTCGGTCACGCGAATGACCGGATCAGCGACGGCCGCCACCACTCCGCCCTCCTCGCGGCGACGGCAGGAACGGATTCACCTGCCCCTGTTCCGGCTGCCCGCCGCCCGGCCGCTGTGCCCCGACGATCACTTCCATCCCCTCGCTCAGCGAGTCCGAGCGCACCGCCGTGAACGTCCCGTCGCTCAGGCCAGGGACCACATGCACCGCCCGAGGCTTCTCTCCGTGCAGCACCCAGACCCTCGCTCCGCGGCCGCCCGCTCCCGGATGGTTCATCCCCCCCTCGCCAGCCGGCCCGTCCATCCTTCCGCCTTGGCGCCCGCCGTTCACTGCCCCGCCTTGCCCTCCGGCTGCCGGCCCTCCCGGCCCGATCGGCGCCGCAGAAGCGGTACCTCCGCTCGGCGGCCGACTCGGCCCGCGGGCCCCATTCGGCTGGAAGCGAAGCGCCGCCACCGGGACCTTGAGCACGTTCGTCTCCTCCGCGACGAGGAACGTCGCGTTCGCGGTCATCCCCGGGAGCAGCTTCCCGTCCGGATTGTCGACACGGACGATGACGGTATAGGAAACGACGTTCTGCTCCGTCTGCGGAGCGAGACGGATCTGCTCCACCACGCCGTGGAAGATCTGGTCGGGATAGGCGTCGACCGTGAAGCTCGTCGGCTGGCTCACGCGGATCTGCCCGATGTCCGCCTCGTCGACCGACGCCTCGAGCTGCATCTGGCTCAGGTCCTGCGCGATCGTGAAGAGGGTCGGCGCCGAGAGCGAGGCGGCGACGGTCTGGCCGACGTCGACGTCCCGGGAGATCACGGTGCCGTCGATCGGGGAGGTGATCGTGGCGTAGCGCAGGTTCGTCTGCGCCCGCGACAGCGCCGCCTGCGCCGACTTCACTCCCGCGCGCGCCGCGTCGAGCGCCGTCTCCGCCGCATCGATCTCCGCCTGCGAGGCGAGCCCCTGCTCGCGCAGCGGCTTCTGCCGGTCGTAGTCCCGCTCCGCCTGGCGCAGCGTGACCTGCGCCCGCTCGAGGTCGGCCTCGCTCTGCGACACCTGCGCTTTGAGAAACGTGGGGTCGATCTGGGCGAGCACCTGGCCCTTGTGGACCGGGCTGTTGAAGTCCGCGTACAGGGCGCTGATCGTTCCGCTCACCTGGCTTCCGACCTGGACGGTCGTGACCGCATTCAGCGTGCCGGTCGCGCTGACCGTGACGCGCACGTCGCCGCGCTGCACCTCCTCGGTCCGGAACGTCGTGGCTTGCGCCTCGTCCCTCGCGACGATCCGCCAGACGACGATCGCCGCGATCACGAGGACGATCGCGCCGAGGATGATCCGTCCCCTGTGGGACATCCGCCACCTCCTCCAGAAGCAAAGCACTTCGGAACGTCGAGCGAGCCGGAACGTCGAAAGCGAGCCGGGACGTCGAGCGAGGACGCCGCGAGAGGGATGGGGGATGCCGCGGCTCGATCCTCCGCACATGCGTCCGTTCGGTCTACCTCGAAGCGTAGCAGAGGCGTCGCCGTCGGGAATCCGAAGGAAACAGAACACGGGGCTGATACGATTGTTCCCGGCCGCGTCCACCCTCAGGGACCGCGGGCGCGCGCATCGCGCCGCGCCCGCCAAGGAGGTTTCCCGATGCCCGGAGGCAAGGCGCCCGGATTCTTCGCATCCATGCTCTTCTCGGTGGCGCTGCTCGCGCTCCTCGTTCCTGCCGCGCGAGCCGACTATCCGCAGATCCGCCTGAACACCGACGACAGCCATCAGCTTCAGAACGAACAGCAGATCCGCGTCCATCCGCTCGATGCCGGCAACGTCGTGGCCGCGTGGCGCGACTTCCGCCTCGGGTACCGGCAGGTGGGCGTCGGCGCGTCGTTCGATGGCGGCCTCACCTGGACGGACCATCTGATCGGCGGCGTCCTCCCGTGGGACAGCGACCCGGTGCTCGTCACCGATCGCGAGGGCACCTTCTACCTCGTCGTCATCAATTACGTGGACGGAGGGGCGAATCAGATCTCCGTCCACCGCTCGCCCGACGGAGGGGCCTCGTGGGAAGGGCCGTTCCAGGCGGTGCAGTCCAACGGGGCGACCTTCGAGGACAAGGAGTGGATTGCGGCCGACAGGACCGGCGGGCCACGCGACGGCAACCTCTACATCTCCTGGTCGCGCTTCTATGAGATGCGCATCCACTGCGTCGCCTCGAGCGACCGGGGCGAAACGTGGACCTCGCCCGTCCCGGTGTCGGACGCCGGTGTTGCGGCGCAGTGGCCGGTGCCGATCGTGCTGCGCAACGGCAACCTGCTGGTCGCATGGTGCGTCTACTCGAACCCTCGCATCGCGTTCGACATCTCGACGAACGGCGGCGCGACCTGGGGAGTCGATCGCACGCTCACCACCACGACGACGCAGCCGCAAGAGGACATCAACGGAGCGATCACCGTCTTCCCGTACCCGAGCCTCGCGATGGATGAGACGGACGGCCCGCGCGCGGGGACCGTCTATTGCGTCTACGCCGATCGCGCGATCCCGGCCAACGGGATGGACGTCTGGTGCCGGCGCTCGACCGACGACGGCCAGACGTGGAGCGATCGGGTCCGCATCAACGACGACGCCCCCGGTCTCCTCCGGGACCAGTTCCATCCCTGGGTCACGTGCGACGAGCAGGGGGCGTTGATCGCCACCTGGTACGACCGGCGCGACGACCCGGCGAACTATCTCTGGCACATCTATCTCTCGCGCTCGACCGATGGGGGGCTGACGTGGGAGACGAACCTCCGGATCACCACGGTCCCTTCGAGCCCGGGAGACGCTGCCAACGGCGCCGGCGTCCCAAGCTGGATGCCGGCGGGCGAGGCGGGACTGCCCGATCCCCGGCCCGGTCTTCCTCTCGCAGGCACACGCGCGGGATTGATCGGGGAGTACAGCGGCGTGGCGGTCGGCGCGGGTGTGATCCATCCGGTGTGGACCGACACGCGCAACGGCGATCAGGACACCTACGCCTCGGTGCTGCGCGCTCCTGCATCCGTCGCGGGAGGCGGCGCGGCGATCGCAGCGGCCCCGCGCCTTGACGTCCTCCCGAACCCTTCGGCCGTCGGCTCCGAGGCTCGCTTCCACATGTCGCTCCCCGCCGGCGCGGTCTCGATCCTCTCGATCCTCGACGTCTCCGGGCGGGAGGTGCGCAGGCTTCGCGCGACCGGAGCCGGAGAGGGAACCATCCTCTCCTGGGACGGGCGAGACGAGCAGGGACGTCCGCTCTCGCCGGGCGTCTACTATGTTCGCGTCGACGGTGACCGACCCGGGATCGGGTCGAGCATTGTTCGCATCCACTGATCCTCTGATCCTCGAGATAAGCGGGACGGGCATTGCAAGCGGGACGGGCGTCGCATGGGCGGCCCCGTCCCGCTTCCCACTCGAACGTTCGCGCACGGCCACGATCCTTCCCGGCGCCCAATTCGCGCGCATCCGGTCCCTCGGGTCCGTCCGGGTGACAGGAAGTTCTGTGGCGCCGTTCCCGCGCAGGCATTACATTTCAGCCGGGACTCCTTTGGGGGAGCCCAATGGATCAGGTCCTCGAAGGTCCGCCCACGATTCGAGGCTCGAGGAGAGCAAGGCAGCCGGAACTTTTCACGGCTGAACACCGCAACTCATCGGGCTAGAATAGCTTCGCCGGAAAGCGGCCGCGTGGGCCGGATCAAGGACGGAGGATTCCGGCAGTTGGCTCCGTGTCGAAAGGGGCGGGCACGGTTTCGGTCTAGGTTGTCGGCTCGGGAGCCGAGTCCGGTCGTCAAGGGAGGTCGAGTACTCATGAAAAGGCTTCTACTGGCTCTGGGGCTTCTTGCCCTCGCCACGTGTCCCGCGTGGGCTGGCAAGAATGCCAACGGGGCTCTCATCGTCCACACGAACCCGACCCTGGCCTATTCCGTAGGCCAGGACTACTGCGGCACGGTCTATGAGGCCAACAAACCGGCTAGTTGCGAGGTGGCCGGAGTTCGCAGCGATGTGGACGTCAATCACGCTGCGGTGATCTGGTTCCTCGCCGCGTTCGTGCCGACCGCGGAGCCCGTGGTGGCGGGCATCCAGTTCGGTGTCGAGCACAACCTGCCTCAGGGACAGGGATACATCGAGGCGTTCGATGCCTGTCCGCCGAGCGCATTGGAGCTTCCGCAACCTGGGTTCCCCGACACCTCTCCCTCGGGAAACTTCTGGTCCCTGACAGAGGGACAGTCGATGACCACCACCCTCTTCCCGTTCTACTGGTTCGCCGCGTATGGAGTGGATGCGAACTCCTACTTCGGCGCCAACGTCGATCCCCGCTACGGCAACGCCAAGTTCGCCGACGACAGCGTGCCGCCGATCGAGGATCTGGTGACCAAGTTCGGACGCGTCTACTGGTTCTCCGACCAGGGATACAACGAGTGCCCCGTCGCGGAGAACGAAGCGTGCTGCTTGAGCGACGGTTCGTGCCAGTTGATCCTCGCCGCGGACTGCCTCACGCAGAACGGAACTCCGCAGGGCCCGGGCACCGTTTGCGACCCGAACCCCTGCACCGCGGCCTGCTGCGTTCCCGCCACCGGCCAGTGCCAGACGGTGAACATCGTCGACTGCGCGGCTCTCGAAGGCGTGTTCCAGGGCTACCCGTCGAGCTGCGATCAGGTGGAGTGCCCGCAGCCGCCGACCGGCGCCTGCTGCACGCAGGGCGGCCTCTGCTCGATCCAGACCCAGTACGCTTGCGAGTCGTTCGACCAGCAGTGGCTGGGCGAGGGGACGGACTGCGAACCCAACCCTTGCGTGAACCAGAACGGAGCCTGCTGCTTCCCGAACGGATCGTGCACGGTCTATCCGGATGAAGCGGCCTGCACGGCGGCCGGTGGAACGTTCCAGGGCGCCGGGACGACCTGCGATACGGTCGAGTGCCCGCAGCCTCCGACGGGAGCGTGCTGCTTGGCGAACGGCAACTGCATCCTCCGGACGGAAGAGCAGTGCGCCAGCCAGCAGGGCGAGTGGCAGGGCGCCGACACGGTGTGCGATCCGAACGACTGCGATCAGCCTGAGTACGCTTGCTGCCTGCCCGACGGGAGCTGCCAGCTGCTGAGCGAGACCGACTGCAACACGCAGCACGGCGTCTTCCAGGGCGCGGGAACGTCTTGCGATCCGGATCCGTGTCCGGGCACCGGAGCCTGCTGTCTGCCCGACGGCACCTGCGCGGTCTACACCGAGGCGTACTGCACGACGCTCGCCGGAGGTTGGGTCGAGGGCGGTGTCTGCGATCCCACGCCGTGCGGCGAGTACGGCGCGTGCTGCGCCGAGAACAACGCCTGCACCTACGTGCTCGCGGCCGACTGCGCCGGCACGTTCCTCGGCGCCGGGACGGTCTGCGATCCGGTTCCTTGCGGCACCGGAGCGTGCTGCGCGGACAACGGCGATTGCACGCTGTCCAACTTCGCGGATTGCCAGACCGCGGGCGGCACCTTCCAGGGTCCCGACACGGTCTGCGATCCGAATCCGTGCACGCCGGTGCCGGAAGGCGCCTGCTGCGCGGCGGACGGAAGCTGCACGATCGCGGCGACGGAGGAGGAGTGCACGACCGGTGGCGGCGTCTTCCAAGGCGGCGGCACCCTGTGCGATCCGAATCCTTGCCCGCAGCCGCGGGTCTGCTGCCTTGCGGACGGCACCTGCCTCCTCGTGAACTCGCCCGACGACTGCGGCGCGGTCAGCGGGACGTATCACGAGGACCAGACGGTCTGCGATCCGGCGACCAGCTGCTTCGGCGCGTGCTGCCCGGGCAACGGGACCTGCCAGGTCCTCACCCTGGAAGGCTGCCTCGCGATCGATCCGAACCATCCCGAGAACTACATCGGCGATGGGACGAACTGCGAGCCGGACAACGAGGGCAACACGCCTTGCGCCTACGTGGCCACCGAGAAGACCTCGTGGGGCAAGGTGAAGGCGACCTTCCGGTAGACCGGCGAGTCGCACGAACCTGACCGAACGGAGCCCGATCGACGAGGTCGGGTGAACGAACGAAGGCCCGCTCCCGATTCGGGGGCGGGCCTTCCAGTGGATCGCTCGGATGACTGGCCGGGACGGCTACTCGGATGGCTCGCTCGGATGGCTCGCTCGGATGGCTCGGTCGGATGGCCCGGTCACTCGATCAGCCGGTGCACCGCCTGCGCCTTGAAGACGAGCCAGACCCCTTGCCCGGGAGCCAGCGCGAGATCCCCGGCGGCATCGCGCGTGATCGTCGCTCGCAGCGCGACGCCGCTGCTTTCCAGCGAGAGAAGAATCCTCTCCCCCTCGTCTTGCATCTCCAGAAGGCGAGCGGGCAGGATGTTCCGCGCCGAGATCGCCCCCGGCTTCTCGCGAGCGACGAGGATGTCCTCCGCGCGGATGCCGATCGCTTCGCCTTCACGAAAGCCGGCGCCGGCCGGTCCGGCGATCCTCAGCCCTCCCTCGATCTCGATCGCTGTCCAGCCCCTCTCCGGCTGCTCCCGCGCGGTCGCCACGACGAGACGGTTCTCGAGGCGGAGCAGATCGAGCAGGCGCAGGGTTGCCGGCGTGCGGAGGAGCTGTTCGGGCGGCCCAGCCGCGACGCACCGCCCGCCTTCGAGGACCACGACATGATCGGCGAGCGCGAGCGCCTCGCCGGCGTCGTGCGTCACGTAGAGGATCGGCACGTCGGCCTCCTGTCGCATCCGGAGCAGGTAGGGAAAGATCCGCGCGCGGAGCGGAAGATCGAGAGAGGCGAGCGGCTCATCGAGCAGCAGAGCCGCCGGATCACGGGCGAGCGCGCGGGCGAAGGCGACGCGCTGCCGCTCCCCGCCGCTCAGCTCGGCCGGGCGCCGCTCCAGCAGCCGGCCGATCTCGAGCATCTCGATCGCCCGCTCGAGCGACGGCGCCCGCCCTGGTGCCGGTCCTCCGCCGCGCCGCGTGCCGTAGCGCACGTTCTCCTCGACCGTGAGGTGGGGAAAGAGCGCGGCGTCCTGGGGGACCCAGCCGAGATGCCGCCGCTCGGGCGCGAGCGAGACACCCGCCGCGCTGTCCTCGAGCAGGCGGCCGTAGAGGACGATCCGCGCCGAGTCGGCCCGGCGCACGCCGGAGAGGATCTCGAGGAGCGAGCTCTTCCCCGCGCCCGACGGCCCGAAGATCGCGACGGCCCGCGAAGACCAGCCCATCTCGAGATCGAGGACGAAGCCGGGCAGCTCCTGCCGCGCGGCGATCTCGCAGGAGGCCGTCATGCCGTGCCGCGCTGGCGATGAGCCCAGCGCTCCCCGAGGAAGACGGCGAGAAGGCTGAAGGCGATGGAGATGCCGGCGAGCATGAGCCCGTCGCGGTCCCGCCCGGTCTGCACCGCGTCGTAGATGCCGAGCGCGAGGGTCTGCGTGCGCCCGGGGATGTTGCCGGCGACGAGCACGGTCGCGCCGAACTCGCCTAGCGCGCGAAGGAAGGCGAGGAGGACGCCGTAGGCGAGGCCGCGCCGCGCGAGGGGAAGGGTGACCGTCCAGAAGCAGCGCGCCCGCCCCGCGCCGAGCGTGCGCGCCACCTGCTCGAGGCGCGGCGGCACCTCCGCGAACGCGATCGCCGAGGCGCGGGCGAGAAGCGGGAAGGCCATCACGGCCGAGGCGAGCGCGGCCGCCTCCCAGGTGAACAGCAGCGAGACTCCGAGCGGCTCGAGGAGCCTCCCCGCTGGACCGCGGGGCGCGAGCAGGAGCAGCAGCAGATAGCCGACCGCGACCGGCGGCAACACGAGCGGGAGCGAGACGAACGCCTCGAACAGGGCCTTGCCGCGGAAGCGCCCGCGCGCGATCCACCAGCCGGCGGCGATCGCGGGGAGGAGGTCGAAGAGGACCGCGGCGATCCCGACGCGAAGCGTGATGCGGACGGTGGAGGCGATCTCGATGGAGGTCATCGCGGCGCGGTTTCGGCGCGGGCCGGCGCGGCGCTCGAGAAGCCCGCCCGCCGGAACTCCGTCTGTCCCTCTTCGGAGAGGAGAAACCGCAGGAAGTCGCGCGCGGCGGCCGAGAGCACGCTTCCGCTCACGACGCCGGCGACGATCCGCACCGGTCCCGTCAGGCTGTCGGGGATCTCGGCGACGACGCGGACCCGATCCGAGAGGCGCGCGTCGGTCGCGTAGACGAACGCGAGGTCGACCGCCCCGGTCTCGGCGGCCGCAAGGCTCGCGCGAACGTTCTCTGTCCGGATCCGGCGCTCCTCGAGCGAGGCTTCGAGACCTGTCGCCCGGAGGAAGCGCTGCCCGTAGCGGCCGATCGGGACGGTGGTGTCCGGTAGAGCGAAGCGGCGAACGCGAGGTCCGAGGAGATCCTGGTAGCGATCGATCGGGACGGGCCGGCCGGCCGGCGCGACGAGGACGACCCGATTGCGGGCGAGAACGGAGAGCGGGATCTCGAGCTTCCCCCTCCCGGCGAGATCGATCGCCGTCTCCTCGTCGGCCGAGACGAAGAGATCGACCGGAGCGCCGCGCATGATCTGCACAGCGAGCATGCCCGAGGATCCCGATTGCACCTCGATTTCGACGTCCCGCCCGCCTCGCTCGTACGCGGCCGCCACATTGCGAAGCACATCCTGCAGGCTCGAGGCGGCGGAGACGAGAAGGGGACGGACCGGCCTTCCGTCCGCCCGGCCGGCTGACAGCACGGCAAAGAGGGCGAGGAGGACGCAGAGGGCGAGAAGGGCGGGGAGGGCGAGAAGAGGGGCCGGCGCAAGCCTCGGGTTCCGCGGAACGTGCGCAAGCGACGGCGCGGGGATCGGCTGCCGATCGCCGTCCGCCCTGGTGCGCATCGTTCCTCCTTATCTCCTGCTTCCTCTCCTGCTTCGTCGTCGGGCCGCGGGCCGTCCCACCCTTCTCTCCCGGCGCGTCCGCGATTCCACCCCGCCGATGGTAGCAGGCGCGAACGGGCGCGGGGAACGACGCTCGTCCGCCACCAAGTCCGAGGGTCGGCGGCAGAGAGCCGGTCGCGGCGCGGGGGTGCCGAAGGATCCCCGCCACGGCACGCGACGTGAAGGTGCCGTAGTGACGCCTGGTTCATTCCGCGGGTTGCTCCTCGATACATTATCCGAATGTTCAATCAATGGTGATGCGGGCGGCATGGCGGCTGTTCATTGCACGTTTCAAGGCGGGGTGATAGTTTGGAACTTGGATCGGGGTATACGGAAGAGCACTGGATCCCGGCGAGGAGTGCGAGCGAGCGCCAGCGGGCCGGCCCCGAATCCAGCACTCGGAATCCGCTCTTTTCGTCAGGAGAAGCGCGCAGACGCGCCATTCTTCTCGCCCGTTGCGCTCGCTCGGATCACCAAAAGCACGCAAGCGACGAACTTCGGACGCCTGCTCGGCCTCCGCGCGTTCTACTGGCATGGCATGAAGTCCGACTTCGGCGATACCGATCCGATCCAGGGATGGGGCGGAGAGGCGCAGTTCAACCTCAACAGCGGTCCGGGCGTGCTGCCGTACCTTCTGGCGGGCGCGGGGCAGATCGACTTCCGCAATGCCTACAAGGACCGGCAGGGCAACACGCCCGACGACAAGACGTCGCTCATTGCCGGCGCCGGGCTTGGCTTCTCCGTCGCCGACCGATTCCGCATCAACGCCTCGGTGCGCGACTTCATGTTCAGCGAGACCGATCTCGACCGCACGTCGAACCCCGATCAGATTCAGCACAACATCCTCTACGCGGCCGGCTTCACCTTCGCGATCGGGGGCACGTCGGAATCGCGGGACATCGACGCTCTCGGGCGTCCGCTCTCCCGTCGCGAGACGATGGAGAGGACCGAGAGCGGGACCGAGTACGTCGCCGTCGGACCCGCGACGGAGAGCCGCGAGCAGCCGACGAGCGGCACGCGCGAGGTGGAGCCCGACATCGGATCGACCGAGCGGTCCGCGATCGGCGTCCGTCCCAACGGCGAAGCGGCCGCGACCGTGGAGCCGGGCTCCATCCGGACACCGCAGGGCGACCGGGTGATGATGGTCCCGGTTCCGGATCAGGGAGAGATCTACATCCGCTTCGGCGAGCCGGGGGCCGTCGACATCCTCTCGACGCTCACGACGTCCGATACCGAAGGGGGAACGACGATCACCCGGGGTAGCTCCGCTTCGACGGCGATGTCCGGGATGATGGAGCACCCGATGCCGGGGATGGCACAGCCGCAACCGCAGGCGCAGTCCCAGCCGCCGCAGCCGCCGCCCTCTTCGCCCGGGCTCACCCGCGCGGAGGTCGACGAGATGATCTCCTCGCGGATCGGCACGCTCGAGGACCGTCTGCTCTCCCGGCTCGACAGGCTCGACGAGCGGATCTCGGAGACGGCGAGCGCCGAGAACCGAACGCCGGCGACCTCGACCGTCCCCGCGCCGGAAGCTTCCTCAGGCGAGACCGGGAACCGGCCGACCTCGGGCGTCGAGGAGCGGCAGCCAAGCTTCTCTACGTCCGGGCCATCGACCGGATGGTCCGTGCACTCTCTCGAGGGGTACACGGGCCTGAACCTCGAGGAGCCGGTCCAGGGCCTGATCGGCGGCCGCGTGAACCTCGGTCCCGTGACGCCGCGCTCCTCGTTCCAGTTCCTGCCGGAGCTCGCCATCGGGCTCTTCAACCACAGCTCCTTCATGCTCGCGGGGAACCTGCGCTACGACCTCGGCACCTGGGG
Source organism: Candidatus Eiseniibacteriota bacterium (assembly GCA_041946735.1). Lineage (GTDB taxonomy): Bacteria > Eisenbacteria > RBG-16-71-46 > CAIMUX01 > VGJL01 > JBHGAY01. Next base: position 50,297 of record JBHGAY010000014.1, on the reverse strand, counting down.
CGGCGATTTCGCGCTGACCCCGTATCTGCAGGGAGGTCTCGGCATTCTGAGCTTCTCCGAGAAGCCCGAAGACCGCGACCAGACGCAGGCGGTGCTGAACCTCTCCTACGGATTCCGAAAGGACTTCCGCAACTTCACCGGATTCATGGAGCACCAGGGGGTTGACCTGTTCAGCCTCCAGCGGCTTCTGATCGGTATCGACTGGAGGATGGGGCAGGGCACCTACTAGACGGCGAGACGGCGCGACGGAGAGGCGGAGAGGCGGCGAGGCGGCGAGGCGGCGAGCGGCCGCGCCTCTTCGCCTGCTCTCTTTCCGTCACTTGCTCTGTCTCTTGCTCCGTCTCTTGCTCCCTCTATCCGCCGTGCCGTCGAGCCGTCCCGGGGTCTCCTCGGGACGGCTTTGCGCGGCCCGCACCTCGGCCCCCCCCGATTTCCACCCGACAACCGCCCGACACGCACACACACGCGCCCACGGAGGGCCGCCCTCCCCATGGTACAATCATCCGGTATCGTCTCCCGGCCGCGGTCGCAGCGGGCTCTTCCGCCTGCGCCGCGGTCCTTCGCAAGCAGCCGTGGCTCGCGCGCCCCGACGCGGGCGGGCCGCGATGTCCGACACCTTGGAGGATCTTCCATGCGGCGCTCCCCGCGGTCCCTCTCGCCGTCCTTCCCGCTCGCTCTCTTCCCGCTCGCTCTGCTCGCCCTGCCGGCGCTCCTGCTGTCCGTCCTCCTTCCGGCTCCTGCCCGGGCGGACGAAAGCGGGCCGGTGCTCTTTCCCTCGACGGCCGCCGGGTGGGTGGGCCGCATGATGGACCCTCGCGACACGGCTCCGTACCTCGCCTTCCACAAGGCCGCGATGGCCGAAAGGAGCGAACGTATCGCCTCGCTGGCGCGCGGCCGCACGACTCCCAACCAGCTCGCCTACGACGCGCTCTTCTACGATCTCGACCTGAACCTCGACCCGGTGGCCCACGTCCTGACCGGCAACGTCCTGACCCGCGCCCGGGTGCTGTCCGGCCCGCTGGCGACCTTCGATCTCGATCTCGCCGCCAACATGACGGTGACGGGATCGCAGGCCGGCGGCCATGCCGCGACCTTCAGCCACATCGGGGACGTCCTGACGGTGACGCTCGACCGCGCCTACCAGACCGGCGAGACGGTCGAGGTGCGGGTGCTCTACAACGGCAATCCGCAAGGGGACGCCTGGGGCTGGGATACCCATCTCGGCCAGCCGATGATCTGGACCCTGAGCGAGCCGTTCGGCGGACGGACCTGGTGGCCGAGCAAGGACTGGTCGGACGACAAGGCCGACTCCGTCAACGTGCGCGTCACGGCGCCGACCGGGCTGATCACCGCCTCCAACGGCGAGCTTCGGGAGCAGAGCGACAACGGGATCACCTCGGTGGCGCGCTGGCATGAAGGGTTCCCGATCAGCACGTACCTGGTCTCCCTCGCCGTCCACCCCTTCGCCGTCTACTCGGACTGGTACCACGCGAGCCCGTCCGACTCCCTCGAGATCAAGTTCTTCATGTACCCGGACGACGTGCAGGAGAACGCCGCCGTCAACGCGAAGGTGAAGGACATGATCGGGATCTACTCCGGCATCTTCGGCGCCTACCCGTTCCAGGGAGAGAAGTACGGGCACGCCGAGTTCCCGTGGGGCGGCGGGATGGAGCACCAGACCTGCACCAGCCTCGGCTACTTCGGCGAGTGGGTGGTCGCGCACGAGCTGGCGCATCAGTGGTGGGGCGACATGATCACCTGCGAGGACTTCCACCACGTCTGGCTCAACGAGGGCTTCGCCACCTATTGCGAAGCCCTGTACTCCGAAGTGGCCTACGGTCCCGACGGATACCGCCAGGACATCGACGGCAACAAGTACTTCGGGCCTGGATCGATCTACGTCCCCGACCTGAACGACTGGGGCCGGATCTTCGATTCGAACCTCTCCTACAACAAAGGCTCCTGGGTCCTCCACATGCTGCGGCACGTCCTTGGCGAGGAGGATTTCTTCGCCTCCCTGCGCGCCTACTACCAGACGTACCGCTACTCGGTCGCCACGACCGAGAAATTCCGGGACGTCTGCGAGCAGGTCTCCGGGCGGGATCTCGACTGGTTCTTCCAGGAGTGGATCTACGGGGAGTACTACCCGGAGTACTCCCTCTCCTACACGTTCACGCCGGGCGGCGGCGGCTGGGACGTCGCCCTCACGATCGACCAGACCCAGACCTGGCAGATCTTCCGGATGCCGGTCGACGTGACGATCCATATGGCAAACGGGGAGCAGACCTTCGTCGTGGAGAACAGCCTGGCCACGCAGGACTACCTCTTCCATGTGACGGACGAGCCCCGATCGGTTCGGATCGACGAGGGCGACTGGATCCTGAAGACGGTCACGGAGCCGATCTACGATCCGCCGTTCGATCGCGGCGTGCTCCTCGTCAACGCGGTCGACTGGACTTCCTACGGCGACGAGATCGCGAGCGCCTACCAGGATCGGGCGTTCACGGGCGACTACGTGATCGACTTCTGGGACCTCTTCCCGGAGCCGGCCGGCGGCTATCCCTCGACCCTGCCCGATCCGATCGGCAGCGGAGCGATTCCGCCCGACGTTCTCGGCCGCTACCGCAACGTCGTCTGGGTCGCCAGCAACTACAACGGCGACCTCGGCTCGTGGAGATCGACGCCGATCGTTCCCTACCTGGAGGCGGGCGGCAACGTCCTGCTGCTCACCCGCATGGGCCAGGACTACCTGACGGAGCAGGAGCGCGCGTATCTCGGGATCACCTGGGAATCCGGCAGCACGATCTACGACTGCATCGCGAGCTATCCCGGACTGACCAACATCGTCCGACTGGGCACCCAGAACTACTGCTCGCTCTTCAACCTCACCCTCTCGCAGCCCGACAGCCGCGTGATCTACCAGGCGCAGCAGTACATCAACCCGGATCGCGGGATCGGCGTCTGGCGCAAGCCGGCCGGCGGCGGGATGTACCGTCCCGACGGAGCGCAGTTCGTCTTCCTGAGCGGACGGCCGTATCGCTGGGAGCACGCCTCCCTGCGCCAGAACATGGTGCACGTGCTCGAGACCTTCTTCGAGGAGCCGATCGATCCGGCGGGGACGGAAGAGGCGGAGGCGCTCCCGCGCACCCTGACCTTCTCGCCCGCGCGGCCGAACCCCGCGTCCGGCGCGATGCAGCTCTCGTTCGCGCTGCCACGCGCCGGATCGGTGGAGCTGACGATCGTCGACGTCTCCGGGCGCCTGGTCCGCGAGCTCCTCGACCAGCCGCTCGCCGCCGGATCGCACGCGATCCGCTGGGACGGCAAGGACGGCCTGGGTCACGACGTCCCGGCGGGGGTCTACTGGAGCCGGCTGCAGGCGGATGGCGAGCGGCGCGTCCGACGGCTGGTCGTCGTCCGGTGATGGCGAACCGTTCCTGAGTCGACCGGCCGGATCGTCGACGGCGATCGTCCTCCAGGGAGGGCGGTCGCCGTCGCTCAATTGAGTCTCCGCCGAGCCTCCGCCGCATTCGATTGCGCTGAACCGCCCGTCGGAGCCCGAGCGGGCAGCTTCACCAAGGCGAAGACCCGAGCCCAGCGTCCAGGCAGACCCGTTCACAGGCGTGAAGCACCGAGTCCCGGTTCTGGCCCCTCCGGTTCACTGGCGTGAAGAGCCGATCAGAGACTTCGACCCGGGAGGTTCGAGGCTGTGAACCTGCGAATCGAGAAGTCCCGTGGGGGAGTTGCACTCGGTGAAGGGGTAGGCGGAGAGTCTCGGACCCTATCTCTCCCGATGCGAACTGGGGCACGGAGATTCTCGGCCGGCCCCTTCCCGATCGTGAAGCCACGTTCCGAGAATCTCGGGTCTCGAGTTGCCGGGTGTGAACATCCGACTCGAGAGTCTCCTGCGAGGCCTTCACCGACGTGAAGCCTCGGCCCGAGAGTCTGGCGAGGCCAGTTCGCGAGGGTGAACATCCGAACCGAGAGTCTCCCGCTTGGGGTTCTTCATCGCGAAGCACCCGGTGGAGACTCTCCCCTTAGGGGTTCTCCTGCTCGATCCTCCGAAGATGGCTCCCTTCGGCTCGTTTCTGCGGGTTCCAGGCCGAACGAAAAGACCCCGCCCTTGCGGGCGGGGCCTCTTCTCAGAGACTTACGGCTTCGATGCTAGCGATAGGTCGCCTTGATCTGGCCCCAGGTCGCGTCCTGGGTCGCCACGATCTCGCACTCGACGCTCTCGCACGTCGTGCCCTCGCCCTGAGGATCGCCACCGTTGAGGGTGCAATCGTCGGGGAGCAGCATGGCGCAGCTACCGTCGGGGAAGCAGCAAGCCCCCTCGGTCGGCGGCGTGACGCAATCGAAGATGTAGTCGAGAGTCCAGGGTCCGCCAGCGCCAGCCGAGTAGCCGTCGAGGATCAGGTAGTAGGTGCCGGTGGCCGTGGCCGTCCAAGCGATGTGCTCGGGCTCCGGATCGTCCTCGCCGATCACGCAACTGTGAGCCGCGTCGGCGCAATCGGTGATGATGTACATCGATCCGTCATAGCTCGGCGTCGTGTAGGTGAGGTCGATGCTGTCGCCCTCGTTCATGTTGAGGATGAAGACCACGTCCTTGTCGTTCGCGTTGTACCCGGTGCAGCTGTACCCGTCCGCGTACGGGTTGTAGTCGTTGTGGTAGGTCGTCAGGTCGCCATTGAGCGTCCCCGTCCCACAGGTGATCTCCGTCGCGGTGTCGCACTGATCGCCCTCGGGGAGGACGACCTGGCCGCACTGGAAGAAGACCTCGTAGGGGCCGTAGGAGCTCGCGCTGAACCCGCGAACCTTCAGGTTGTAGGTGCCGGTCTGCGGAGCGATCCACTCCTGAATGAGCGAGTAGGTGCTCGGGCCGCTGTCGTCATCCTCCGCGAGGATCGTGCCACCGCACTCGAAGTAGAGCTCGATGTAGGTGTCGGCGTAGTCGCCAGGGTTGACCTCTTGGGTCCCGACCGTGATGGCGTCACCCGCGTTCACCGTGAACGAGTACCAATCCTCGTTGCCGGCGTCGAGGTACGCCGGGGTGACGACGTCACCGCACGCCGTAGCCTGACCCGGACACGTGTCGTTCGGCTCCTGCTCGGGATACTCGGAACGAGCCCAAGAGGTGTCGTACGACCAGGGCTTCGGATCCTCGTTGCCGGGGGCAGCGAAGGCGAGGCCGCTACAGAGCATCGTCGTAAGGACCAAAGCTAGAACAAGACGCATGTGAACCTCCGTGCAAGTGCTGTTTCTGCTAGCAGAAGTCTCCTGCGCGACCAGATCCCAAGCAGGGACATGGTTCACAGGCAAATCGTATTTTACTCTGAATCGGCCCTTCTGTAAAGAACGATCAGTCTTTGACCACTTCAGACGCGAAAGAATCTTCCGGCGGCAAGCCGTTCGTGGGCAGGATCTTAGGTAGACGCTCCTCGTCCCCCGTCCCCGCCGCCGATGGGTCTCCGCCCTCACTCTCCGACATCGCTGTTCGGTGCGTCATCTCTCGCTGCAATGGACAAGCGTGGTCAGTGATCGAACCTGGCGTGAGCGCCCTACGCATCATGGGAAAAAGGGAGCGGGATCGGACGAGCCGATCCCGCTCCCCGCGAGAAAGGGGGACCTTTCTCCTAGCGGTAGTTGGCCTTGATCCGGCCCCAGGTGGCGTCCTTCGTCGCCGTCGGCGGGCACGGATTCGGGTCGCACGAGACGTCGTCACCCTGGTAGGTGCCGCCCTCGGCAATGCAGTCCTCGGAGCTCATGACCTCGCACAGCTGACCCGTGAAGCAGCACGCCCCTTCCGCCGGCGGCTGCGGGCAGTCGTTGGGCTCGCAGTCGGTGCCGTACGGTCCGGGCGTCCCGCCCATCTGGGTGCAGACGTCCGCAAGGACGAACTCGCAGGAGCCGTCCGCGAAGCAGCAGGCGACCGGCGGCTGCGGGCAGTCGTTGGGCTCGCAGTCGGTGCCGTACGCTCCGGGCGCTCCACCCATCTGGACGCAGATGTCGGCGGTCACGAACTCGCAGGTGCCGTCCGGGAAGCAGCAGGCGACCGGGGGCTGCTCGCAGAGGTTCGGCTCGCAGTTGGTGCCGTAGCCCTGAGGCGCGCCACCGGCCTCGATGCAATACGCCTCGAGGGTGAACTGGCATGAGCCATCCGGGAAGCAGCACGCCATCGGAGGCTGGTCGCAGGGGTTGGGATCGCAGACGTCGTTGAGAGGCTGGCCGCCCTGGTTCAGGCACTCCTCCCTCGGCAGCATCTGGCAGGTGCCGTCGGGGAAGCAGCAGGCGGTCGGCGGAATCTCACAGGGGTTCGGCTCGCAGACAGAGCCTTCGCCCTGCGGAGTCCCGCTCATCTCGAGGCAAACCTCGGCGGTCAGCATCTGGCAGCTGCCGTCCACGAAGCAGCAGGCCTGCGCGGGGGGCGGGCAGGTGATCGACCACTCGAGCGTGAAGTCCCCGCCGCCGTTCGTCGAGAAGCCGTCCGCGATGACGAAGTACGTCCCGTCGGCCGTCGCGGTCCAGTCGATCGTCTCCGGCTCGGGATCGTCCTCGCCCACCACGCATGTCGCGCTCTCGTTTTCGCAGTCCGTGACGATGTAGATCGCGCCGTCGTAGGCGGGTGTCGTGTAGACCAGGTGCACCGTGTCCCCCGCAAGGAGGTTCATGTAGTAGGTGACGTCCTTCGCGTTCTCGTTGTAGCCGGTGCAGCTCGGCCCCGGATCGCCCGGGTTGTAGTCGTTGGCCGCTGCGATCGTCGTCGCCGAGATCAGACCGTTCTGGCAACGGGGCAGCTCGATGGCGCCGGAGCAGAGGTCATTCGGAGGCGGCTGCGGGCAGGGGTTCGGCTCGCAGACCGTGTCGTTGCCCTGGTAAGTCCCGCCGGCCGTGGTGCAGGCGCCTTGCGTCATCACCTCGCAGACGCCGCCGGCCAGGCAGCAGGCGCCGGTCGGAAGCGGAGCGCAGGTGGTGAACATCTTGTAGCAGCCCTCATAGCTGGCGCTGTATCCCCTGACCTTGACGTAGTAGGTGCCCGTGTAGGGCGCGGAGAAATTCGTGATCTGCGAGTAGTAGCCCGGCCCCGAGTCGTCGTCCTGGGCCAGGATCGTGGTGCAATCGTCCCGGTACAGATAGATGTAGGTATCGTTGACGTCCGGATCGCAGAGATCCGAGGCATCCAGTCCGATGGTGATGCCGTCTCCCGCGTTCGCCTGGAAGGCGAACCAGTCGAATTCTCCGGCGGGGAGGATCTGAGCAGGATTGACCTCGTCTCCGCACGTGATCGCCTGGGATCCGGCGCCGCATTCGTCGTTCGGCTCGACCTCGGGCACTACGCTACGAACCATCCCGGAGAGATCGTAGTGCCACTCCGGCTCCTCCATCTTCTCGGTGTCCTTCGCCCAAGCGGGGCTGCCAAGGCAGAACCCGAACACGAACAGGATCAGGAACACGTTAGCTATGCGCATGCTTCCTCCTGGTGAGATCCAAGGTGTCTTCTTGCGCGAGCGAGCCCGGTCATTGGGCGGCCTGGATCGGCGATGACAATTCTAGAAGACTGCCTTGGATGAACGAAGTGAAATCGCCCACCCAGGTGGTTTTTTCTTGGCCGCCTGGCTGCCGATGTCATCGGAACAGCCCCTTGATCCGACCCCAGGTCGTTCCCTCGGTTGGCGTTGGGGGACAAGGATTTGGGTCGCAAGCGGTCTCGTCCCCCTGGTAGATGCCGCCCTGGTCGGCGCAGTCCGGCTCGGGGAGCGGCTCGCACACCTGGCCCGCGAAGCAGCAGGCGCCCACGACCGGCTCGGGGCACGGATTCGGATCGCAGAGGGTCCCCGGTCCCATAGGCGTCCCGCCCCCGGCCGTACAGCCCGCTTCGGCCAGGAAGAGACAGAGGGCGTCCTCGTAGCAGCACGCCTGAGGGCAGGGGTTCGGATCGCACTCGGTCGTGCCCGCCAGTTCTCCGCCGGCGGCGACACACTCGTTCGTTCCGAGCATCTGGCAGCTTCCGTCCGGGAAGCAGCAGGAGCGGGCGGGCTGCGGGCAGTCGTTCGCCTCGCACGTCGTTCCCGGTCCTTGTGGGGAGCCGCCCAACGTCGCGCAGTTCTCAGCGACCTCCATGGAGCAGCCGCCGTCCAGGAAGCAGCAGGCTTGGGGGGGCTGAGGGCAGGGATTCGGGTCGCAGAGACTTCCCTCGGGAAGAGGCTGGCCGTCCTGCTGGGTGCATGTCTCCGGCGCGAGAAGCCGGCACGTTCCATCAGCGAAGCAGCATGCGGCCGAAGGCTGCTGACACGGGTTCGGGTCGCACACGCTCTCGGGAGCGAGAGGCGTCCCCCCGATCTCCGCGCACGACGGTCCGGTCAGCAGCAGGCAGGATCCGTCGGAGAGGCAGCAGGCCTGCACCGGCTGAGGGCACGGGTTGGGCTGGCACCCGGTTCCGCTGCCCTGGTACTCGCCCCCTTGCGCGACGCAATCGACTTGCTGGATCGCCACGCACGAGCCGTCCGCGAGGCAGCAAGCTCCGATAGGCAGGGGCGCGCACGTGACGAAGAGGCGGTAGCCGCCGGTCCCTCCCGATACGTGGGAGCGCACCTTGAGGTGGTAGATGCCACTTTGCGGGACCAGGTAGGTGTAGATCAGCGAGTAGTTGCCGGGACCGTGGTCGTCGTCGTAGCTGACGAGCGTGACGCAATCGGGCGCGTAGAGCTCGATCCAAGTATCGACGAGCGGCTGGCCGGGCACCTCGTCCGTTCCGATGGTCACCAGTGCGCCTCGCGCCGCGTAGAACGAGAACCAGTCGAGATCCCCTGCCGGCTGCACGCTGCAGGGATCGGCCATGTCCTCGCACGACATCGACTGCGAAGTCGCGCACGTGTTGTTGGGCTCTTCCTCCGGACTCGTCGACCGGAGCCAGCCGAGGTCGAAATGCCAATCGGGCTCGCCGGGATCGTTCTTGCCGGCGCCGGCCGGGACGGTGAAGGCAGCCAGAAGAAGCGGAACGACGAGAAACACGATAGCGAGAGGACGTGTGGTGAGCATCGGTCCCTCCGAGGATCGGACGGCGCTGCCTCCGCTTCTTTCGGACGTCGAAAGGTCGCGGAAAGGCTTCCGTTCGCCGGTTCACGGGCGTCAGCGGAGGGATCGACGGAGCGCGAAACGTCCTTTAGCGGGCAGCGCTCTGCGAGGGGTGGGGAAAAGGACCGCGCGCGCGGTCGCCGAGCGGGGAATCTCGCCCGAATGTGGCGCCACCGAAGGTCGTGCAGGTCGCGGGGGGCCGGCGCGGGATACTGGCGCTCCCGCCGCCGGCAATGGGCGCATCGACCGTGGCAGTCGAGGCTAGACGCGCTCCACGAACGTCGCGTCGCGCGTGTCGATCCGCACCCGGTCCCCCTCGTCGATGAACTGCGGGACCTTCACCTCGAGCCCCGTCTCGAGCACGGCGCGCTTCGGCGAAGCGCTCACCGTCGCTCCCTTCAGGGACGGCTCGGTCTCGGTGACCTTCAGGACGATGAAGTTCGGGATCTCGATCGACACCGGGCGCCCCTCGTAGTAGAGAGCCTCCACCTCGCTGTCCTCGACGATGTAGTTCACCGTGTCTCCCAGCGTCTCGGCGTCGAGACTCATCAGCTCGTAGGTCTCGTTGTTCATGAAGTGGAAATCGTCCCCCTGGCGGTAGAGGAACTTCAGGGGGTGCGCCTCGAGCGAGAGCACCTCGACCTTCTCGTCGGAGCGGTATCGGTACTCGTAGCGGTTGCCGTTGCGCAGGTTCACCATCTGCGCCTGCACCATGCCGCGCCAGTTCCCCGGCGTGATGTGCAGCAGCTTCGTGATGCGGTGCGGCTCGCCGTTGTAGTTGACGACGTTGCCGACTCTCAGCTGTGTCGCGTTGATCATCTCTCCTTCTCCTTCCAGACGGTCGTTTCGGCCGGAGTCGATCCGCACCCCACGTCCATCCTCGACAAGATCGTTGGCGTTCTCTTCAAGACGCGCGCCGCCGCCGTTCGCTCATGTGGTCGCGCGGCGCCGCGTTCGTACCGGGGGATTCGCGCTTGCGGCTATGCGGATGGAGGGCGGGACGGGGGGCGCCGCCTCCTGGCGGCCGAGCGGACCGGTCGCGCCGCGCTCTCGTAAGCGCGGCCGATGCGGCGGAGGATCTCACGGGCGCGCCGTCGCACCCAGGCGGGGGAGACGACTTCCGCTCCCGGACCCCAGCTCAAGCACCAGCGAATGACCGCGTCGGCGTTTTCGCTGCGGAACGAGAGCTCGACGCCGCCGTTGGTCGTCGTCTGTGCGCGATACCCTTCGCCCCAGTCCCGTTCGAGGATGTGACCCGCGAGCGCCGGCTCGAAGCGGACGACCGTCTCGAAGATCCTGTCCCCGCCGATCGCCTGGAGCTTCGTTCGCAGGAACTCGGCCGGATCGAAGGGGGAGGGGACGAAGTAGAGTCCGGTCTTTTCGGCGGCGCGAACGCGCGCCGGCTTGAACGTCCGGACTTCCTGATGGAGGTGGCAGAACGCGAGGAGATACCAATCCCCGTCGACGTTGGCCAGATGATAGGGGTCGATCCTGCGCTTGGATGTCTGCCTGCGGCTCTGCGTGTAGTAGACGATCTCCACCGTCTCGCGATCGCGGATCGCGGCCTCGAGCGTCGCGAAGACCTTCGCGTCGACGCGGGAGGGGGCCGAGCTGTGCTGGAAGGAGTAGGCCTGGGAGACCTCTTCCGGAGAAATGGTGAGCTTCTCCCCGAGGGCCAGCGTCGCCTTGCCGAGAAGCTGCCGCAGCAGGTCCTCGCAGGCTGTTCCCTGATACGCCGACAGAGCCTTGTCGGCGACCATCAGGGCCAGCACCTCTCCCTCCGTCATCTGGACCTCCGGAAGGGAGAACCCTTCCTCTGTGTACTCGAAGCCGTTCTGGATCGGATTGAAGGCGATCGGGGCCTTCAGCTGGTCCCGCAGGAACTCGATGTCGCGCTGCACCGTACGCCGGGACACCTCGAGCTGCCGCGCCAGGTACGTCACGTTCGGATAGCGCCGGGCCTGCACGAGCTGATGGATCCGGGAAATCCGCAGGATCGGTGGGTGGGTGCTGATCATCGTTTCTTCTCGGGACGAACGGAGGATACCCCAGGCGGGTTCGGGGGGGCAAGGCAGGAGGGGAGACGCATGGGGCGAAGGGCCGGGGCGCGGCCAGCGGACCCGCGCCCCGCTCCCGGCGCGGCTACTTCTTCTTCGCGGCCTTCTTCGGAGCCGCCTTCTTCGTGGTCTTCGTCGCCTTCTTCGCTGCCGCCGTCGCCGTCTTCTTTCCGCAAACCATCGCTCCTCACCTCCCAGGCCTTGCCAGGCCGTCGATTCCACCCATTGGAATGCCGGTCCCGAAGCGGACCGGCGCGATCCTCGATCCCGGATCGCGCCGGCGCAAGAAGAAGCTGCAGGCGAGACGCAGATTCCGCTCGATCCTTCACGCGGGCCGACCGCGCCGGCCGTCCTGACCGTCCTGACCATCCGGCCGTCGCCGGAACGACGAGCTGCGTCAGAAGCCGAGGATCTTGCGGATCATCTCCGGCCCGTTCTGCCAGATCACCAGAGCGACCCCCATGAGGCTCTCCCCGGCGATCACCCCCGAAGCGACGGGGAAGGTGAACTCGGCCGACTCCTTCGGATACTTCTTCTCGAACGCCCAGCCGATGACGGCGCCGAGGAAGAAGAGAAGGCTGTAGTACCAGTGGAAGGTCCAGGCAAGACCGACCCCGGCCGCCGACGGGATGTACTTCGCCTTGGACGGGAAGGCGCGCGAGAGCAGCGGGAGGGCGATTCCGACCAGCCCTCCGATCACGATCGACCATGTCTTGACCGGACCGAGCGCCCGCAGCCCCTTGCTCAACGCTTCGGCGACCGCTCTCCAGGTCTGGGCCGCAGGCGCCGGGAACTGATCGCCGCCGAGCACGCTCGAGTTCGGGACGAGGATGTTGAAGACGAGCACCGGGATCAGCGTCCCGATGAAGATCCCCGCGAACTGCGCGAGGAACTGCTTACGGGGGTTGGCCCCGAGCAGGTACCCGCTCTTCAGGTCGGTGAGCAGGTCCGCGGAGCCGCCGGCGCACGCCGCGGTGATGTTCGCGCTCATCAGGTTGACGTTCACGTTGCCGGGATGCACGGCGCCGAAGGTCAGCTGCGTGATCTTTCCCATCGCGCCGACCGGCGTCGTGTCCGTCTCCCCGGTCACGCGGCAGGCGACGAGAGCGAGCGCGAAGGAGAGCAGGACCGCGAGCGCCGTCTCCCAGATCGGCATGCCGAAGGTGACGTGGCCGAGCCACGCCAACCCCGCGAAGCCGACGAGCTGCCCGATCACGAACCAGGACCCGGGGGTCTCGATTGCTTCCATCGGATCGGCGGCGCTCTTGCGGGAGCCGCCGGCGAACATCCTTCCGATGGAGCTGAAGGCGCGGACCGCGCTCCTCCACTGCAGGGCGAAGGAGAGGATGCCGGAGGTGACCATGCAGGCGGTCCCTCCCCAGAGCGACCACTGGACCAGGTCGCGATAGCCGCTCCCGGTCACGATCCCCTGCCCCTGCAGGATCGGGATGAAGACCATCCAGCAGAGGACGCCACCGAGAAGCATGCTCGCACAGACCCGCATCCCGGTGATCGCCCCGGCGGCGATGAACATCGGCTCCCAGGAGAACATCACGGTTCGGCCGGTCCAGCGCGGACCGAAGAGCTTGTCGTTCATCGCGCCGACCCAGGTGCCGATCTGGAGCGGCTCGAGCGACGCGTGGATGCGAACGAGTCCCTCCGTCCAGAACTTGCTGACGAGACCGAACAGGCCTGCCCAGGCAAGCGCGCGGGCCGAGCGCATCCCGGACGATCCGGTCGAGTGCAGCGCGCGCAGCGTCTCCGCCGCCGCGATCCCGCTAGGGAAGCGAAGCTGCTCGATGTTGATCATCTGCCGCTTCATCGGGATGGCCATCGTCACGCCGAGGATCGCCAGGAAGAAGACCCACCCCATCATCAAGCCGACCGGCATCGTCCGGTTGTTGAGGAGGATGAAGGCGGCGAACGCCGACACGAGCGTCCCGCCGGTCGAGTAGCCGGCGGAGCTGGCCGTCGACTGCATGCAGTTGTTCTCGAGGATCGTCATCGGCGTGCGGACGATGCGCGCCTTGTGAAGGGTCGTCCAGATCGCGTAGGAGAGGATGCAGGCGGTGATCGCGACGCCGAAGCCCCAGCCCGCCTTCAGCCCGATGTAGAGGTTCGTGAGCGAGAGAACGCCGCCGAGGACCGATCCCATCAGGACCGCGCGCAGCGTGAGCTGCGCCATGGAATCGCCGGCACCCGTATAGACCTTGTCGAACCACTCCCGTTCGATCTCTTCGGGAGTTCGCACTTGCTGCGGAGCTTCCGCTGTCTTCGGTCGACCGATCGCCATCCCCACCCCCCTTCCCAACTCCTCGGAAAACTTATGCCATCCGGTGCCAACCTACCAGTCTTCTTATGATTCCGGGACGCACAGCCTGGTTCCTGGTCCGGCTTTGGCTTGCCGAGGCAGATCCGGTGAAGGAACGGTCACGGAGGGCGGGGAGCCGACCCCCGCGCGAGGGGAGCCAGCCATCGGGTACACTGTCCGCATGCGAGCCAAGCGTAACGCAGCACAGAGGATCGGGCCTCCTCCGCCGAGCCAGCTCGATCTCGCGCTCGTCTGGGACCATCCGCGGTCGTCGACGAATGCGCATACCCTCTCGCGCCCCTTGCAGGCCCATCGGTCGAGGCGGCGCATCGTCCGAATGGTCGATTTCGCGCTGCGTTTCTTCCCCGAGCTGCACGAGACAGGACTGCGCATCGGCATCGCCCGCGGGGCCGACGGCTACGCGAGCCTGGAGGAGCCGAGGATCTGGCTGAATCCTCGGGGGCTCTGCTACCAGACGATCTCCCACGAACTCGTGCATCTGCTGCAGGCGCGCGGCCTGGTCCCGATGGGGGAGCGAAGCTGCGACCTCTTCTCGCTGGCTCGCGATCAGGTGCTGGTCGACGCGGCCCCGGTCTATCTGCGAATTCCGGAGGCGTATCTCACGCCGCGGGGCGGATTGCGCCCCGAGAGCCCCTGGGCCTTCTACCGGACGGCGCGGGAGGCGATCCGGCGCCGCGAGGAGGGGGAGCGCCAGTACATCCGGTGGTTCGAGCGAGCGCTCGTCGAGCGCGCGAAGTGGATCTTCCCCGGATCGGTCTGAAGCGCCGATGATCTGAGCCGGCCGGCTCGTCTCGAGCTGCTGCAGAGGGCGGGGAGCGAGGCGGAGGCGGCTGCCCGGGGTGCGGACGGGCGCTGAGGGATGGACCGGGGGAGGACGGCGATGGCGGGACGACAGGGGAGGGGCGGCGCGCCCGCGACGGCAGACCGCCCGCCCGACGACGCCAGCGGGCTGCGCGGCGAAGCGGAGGCGCTCGCGCAGCGCCGAGCGCAAACCGCCGTCTTCGTCCTGCTCGGCTTGGGGCTGCTACCGATTCTCGGCCGATTCCTCTCTCCCACCCTCGCCTGGGGAGTTCACCTGACCGGCTATCTGCCGGCATGGGCGTGGGCGATCTCGATCCTGGCCTGGGGGACCCTGCTCCTCGCGCCGGTCGCCTCCCGGCTCGACGCCGTCCTGTTCGGAGAGAGGCGCAGCCTCTCGTCCTGGCTCTTCGGCCGCTCGCCTCTCCCGCTCGTCGTGGCGCCGCTTGCCGGTCTCGGTCTGTTCGTCCTGCTACGGGCGGCGACGCATCTGCTCGGGGATGGAGTCCTCGTCGGCGAACTGGTTGCGAGGGGAGCGGAGTTCCGGGGTCACGACGCGATGGACTACCTGCTCCACCGGCTCGTCTATGGGGCGGTCGCGGACGGGAACGATCCGGCGCTCTCCTTCCGGCTCTACGCGATCGGAAGCTGGCTCGCGGGGCTCCTCGCGATCTTCCTCGCCCTGCGTCTGCTGCGCGGCAGCCCGATGCCGGCCGCCACGCGGACCGTCCTGTTCGCGATCTGGCTCGCCGCGCCCTCGACGCTTCTCTTCTGCGGCTACGTCGAGTCCTACGGCTTCGTGACGGTGGCTCTGCTCGGCTTCCTCTGGAGCGGGGCGATGGCGCAGCGGGGGCGGGCGCCCGCGTGGCTGCCGGGGCTGTTCTTCGGGCTGGCGCTCTTCTTCCACACGATCGCGTTGGTCGCGGCGCCGGCGCTCCTGTGGCTTGCGCTGCGTCCGGGCCCGGAGCGCGCGCCGCGGGGCAAGTGGCTTGCGCAGGTGATCGTCCCGGCGGTCGCCGTTCCGCTGGTGGCGGTCGCCGCGCACCTCGCGGCCGGCTATGACGGCGCCTGGTTCGAGACCGAGTTCCTGAAGTCGAGCAACCAGCAAAAGCTCCTCGTGCCGCTCACCGGACCTCACGGATTCCTCTCGCTCCTTCACGTGAAGGACCTCGCGAACTGGCTGCTGCTCGTCACGCCGGTGACGGGGAGCCTGATCGTCCTCGGGATTCTTCCGCGGATGGCGCGCGGCCGGAGGGCCACTCCTCGGGAGGCCCGCGCGGACCTCCCGTTCCTGTGGATCCACACGGTGGCGTTCCTGCTCGCGTTCGCGCTGCTCGACCGCAAGCTCGGGATGGCGCGCGACTGGGACCTCCTCGTCCCGCACGCGGTGGGCCTCGCCTGGATCGCGGCCCGCCTGTGGGAGGAGGAGGTGGCGACGCAGCCGGCGCCGGCCGGGCGGGCGCCGGTGGGGCCGGCGCGCGCGCCGCGGATCGCGCTGCCCAGCCTTCGCGTCGCTGCGGTTTCGGTCGCGCTGCTGCTCGCATGGCCGTGGTTCGCCGTCAACGCGTCGCGCGACGCGTCGCTGGCGCGCTTCGACGAGATGCGAGCGGACTTTGCCCCGGCGCCGCGCGCGTACGCCGCCGAGGAGCTGGGCAAGTACTACCGGGATCGCGGCGACTACCAGAAGGCGTTGCCGCTCTACGAAGAGACGGTCCGGATCAATCCGCGCAACGCGCGCACCCGCGTCCTGCTCGGCGGGCTGCTGTACCTGATGGGCCGCCGGGACGACGCGGAGCGCGAGTACGACGCGGCGCTCGACATCGATCCGGACAGCTGGCTCGCGATGCAGATGAAGGCGCGCCTCGCGTTCGACCGGAAGGACTACGCCGGCGCGCTGCCGCTGCTGCGCCGCGCCGCTCCGATGACCCCCGACGATCCGGGAATCTGGAGCAGCTACGGCTATGCCGCGCTCGAGAGCGGGCTGTACGAAGAGGCGCTCACCGCCTTCCAGCAGGCGGGCAAGCGTCAGACGGACGTTCAGACGCTCTACTACGCCGGGATCGCCGCAGCCTACCTCCGCCGCTGGGACGTCGCGATCCGGCTCCTCGACGCCGCCGCGTCACGGTCCAGCGGAGAGGCGCCGGTGCTCCACGCCCTCGCGGCGGCTCGCGAAGCGCGCGTCGCGGAGGCCTCGCCTCCGCTGGAGAGGGCCGCTGCGCAGGAGGAGATCCGGGCGGCGCGCGAGCTCGCCGCCCGGGCCGTCGCCGCCTCCCATCCCGCCGATCCGAAGATCGAGGGGTATCTGGAGCACCTCGACGCGGTGCTGGCCGGCCGCGAGGCGCCGGCGAACTCGATCCGGCCCTGATGCCTGGGCGGCGCGTGCCCTGCCGCAGCTCCCGCTGAGGCGCGTGCGATGCCGCCCCTGTTGGCAGACGCCGCCTGCCGCAACGACCGGCGCCGGCTTCGGCCTCAACGAGCGGGAGCCAGATGGATCGGCGCGTCGCGCAGCAGCATCCCTCCGGGACGGTCCGTCTCGCCCGTCGCCACGTAGTTGCGGTTCTGCAGGGCGGCGGCGGTCAGAAGGGCGAGGCAGAGGACGAGCAGCGCGGCCTGCGCCGTCCTGCGGTGGAAGAAAGAGCGCACGCGGGTGGGGAGGCGCGACGCGGCCGAGGCGATCGCGATCCCTTCGAAGGCGAAGAGAAACGGCGCCGCCAGCATCCCTTGCCGGACATAGCCGAAGAAGAGGAGGGTCGCGAGCAGGACGGAGGCGACCGGAAGCAGCAGGGAGAGGATCGCCCGCGTGCGACGCGGGCGGGCGCGCAGCGCGAGAGCGATCCCGGCGCCGGCGAGCAAGAGCTGCAGCCACCGGAGCCAGGAGGAGTCCGGGCGGAAGAGGTCGACCGGCGGGCGGGTGCCGCTTCTGCCCATGGGCAGATTCCACGGCGTCCAGCCAAGGTCGAGCGCTCGCGTGGCGATGCCGAGCTTGCGCAGCGCGAGGGCGGCGTAGTCCCCCGGATGCCGCGCGATCCACGACAATCCCTCCGCCGTGCCGTGAAGGAAGTAGTGGCGATGCTGCGGGATCGCCAGGTCGAGCACCGGCGCGCTGCTCCCCTCGCTCAGCGCCTTGCGCTGAAAGCCGCCGGTCGCGAGGCCGTTGTTCGCGAGCGCGAAGTTCAGGGGACCGTAGGAGGTGACCGGCACGAAGGTCGGCAGGCGCACCCCGATCGAGCGCCCCGTCGTCTCGTTCCACGCATGGAGGCTGCGGGCGTTGCGGATCGTCCAGGGAGCCAGCGTGATGGCGGCGGCGGCGAACGCGATCAAGGCGAGCGTGATCGCCAGCCGGCCGAGCCGGCGCGCCGGTGCATCGGCCGGACGCCGGGCCTCCACCGGCGAGAGGATCCAGAGCGCCGCGAGCGCGGACCCGAGGACGATTCCCTCGGCGCGGGTCAGGGCGAGGAGCCCGGCGCCCACGCCGATCGCCGCCGCGCGGATCCACGTCGAGCGACCGCCGTTCGGCGGCCCGGCCGGTGCGCGGATGGCGAGGAGGATCCCGAACAGGAGGAGAAGGTAGAGCCCCTCGCTCGTGGCCGCCGATCCCAGGACGTCGAGGCCGAAGGAGAAGGCGGCGAGCAGTCCGGCGGCGAGCGCGGCGGCGCGGCCGAACGGCTCGCGCATCAGAAGGTAGAGCATCGGCGGGATGGCGGCGCTCGTGACGGCGAGGATTCCTCGGATCGGGCCGGCAGGCGCGGAGAGGCCGACGATTCCGCGAAGCCCGGCGAGCAGCAGAGGGAAGAGAGGCGGATGGAACGGGATGCCGTTGTCGAATGGCTGGCCCGTGAGGATCGCCTCGGCGAAGCGGTGGAAGACCTCCGCGTCCCCTTCATAGAAGATCGGAAAGGGCCAACCTCGGTCCGCGCTTCCAAGGAGCGACGCGAGCCGTTCTGCGAGAGCGATCGCGAAGAGGATCCACGGCAGCCGGTCCCGCCGGAGAAGCTTCGCCGTCCGGCTCGACGCTGAATCAGATGCGACGGCCGCGGCCGCCGCCGCGACCGGCGTACCCGCTGTTGCGCCGCGCGCCCCCGGCCGCCTAGCCGTAGTACCCCCGGAGCCGGTGCATCCGTATGCGCAGCAGCTCCCGCACGCTCGCCGGGGCCGCGGCGGCTGCACCGGGCGGCGCCCCGCGCGGAGGCGAGGTGGGGTCGAGCCCCGACCGTCCGGCCGCCGGCTCGTGGGCCCGGGCCTCCCGCTCGTCGGACCGGCCCAGCTCGAGCGTCTCGCGCGGCTCTCGCTCGCTCGCGGCCCCGATCTCGACAGCCCGGTACCGGAAACGGCGGACGAGATAGAGCGTCTCGGCGAGGAACGCTTCGCCTTCGATTCGCTGCCGGCTGTAGATCTCGACCGCCGTCCGGTGGGCATAGAGATGCAAGAAGGGGGGAGGCGCTGCGGCCGGTTGCGCCGGCGCCCGCCGTCCCAGCCGCCGGAAGACTTCACGCCGGATCAGCAGCGGGCGGAGAGCCCGCCGGACATCCGGCTCGAGCGAGCCGAGGACGACGTCCGCGCCGCGCTCTCTCTCCACCACCATCTCTTCCAGCAGGCCGACCGGCAGCGGAAACGATGGCGACGCGAGGAGGACCGAGCCGCCGCCGGCAAGCAGGATCCCATGCCGCGCAGCCGCGCCCGGGCCGAGGCGGCCCGGATTGCGGAGCAGCAGGAGATCGGGCCGGGCGCGGCCGAAGGCGAGCACCTCGCGAGCCGTGTCGTCGGCGCTTTCGTCGTCGACCACGAGCGTCTCGACCCCTTCGTCCCGCAGGAAGTGCAGGCGCGCTTCGAGGGTCTCGAGAAACCGGCGGATCGTGGGAGCCGCATCGCGAACCGGAACGACGACCGTCAGGGCGCGCGGCTTTCCGAGCGGAGGGGTCACGGGAGGGGACCACGGCGGAGGGAGGATGCAGCGCCGAGGGAGGATGCAGCGCCGAGGGAGGACGCAGCGCCGAGGGAGGATGCAGCGCCGAGGGAGGACGCAGCGCCGAGGCGGCGGCCGATACGGGTCGGACCGGGGGTCGCGTCGCGACGAAGATCGCGATTCCCCGCCCGATTCTTCGTGTCCTGCTGGAAGGATCGGAGAAATGTGCTAGCTTCGCAGCTAAGGAGAGTCCGCATCTCGCGGGTCGAACCTAACAGACGACCCGGTGTGGATCAACGATCCCCGCGATTCCGAACGCCCTGGAGATCGAGACCGCGATTCCCGCGGCCGGTCGCAGGTCGCGGGTGGCTCGGGCGTCGCGGTGGCTTGGGCCGCCGGCGCGCCGATCGATCCCAATAGCCGAGGTGCGGGAAGGAGTCGGTCATGTTCTTCGACCCGATGTACTTGCTGATAGTGGGACCGGCGTTCTTGCTTTCGATCATCGCCCAGATCTGGGTGAAGAGCGCCTTCTCCCGGTTCTCGAAGGTCGGTCTCCGCACGGGGATGTCCGGCGCGGAGGCCGCGAGCCGGATCCTGCAGAGAGCCGGCGTGAACGTCCGGGTCGAGCGAGTCGGCGGATTCCTTTCCGATCACTACGATCCGCGCACCCGTGTTCTCCGGCTCTCTCCCGACGTGTACGAGGGACGGTCGCTCGCGAGCGTGGGGGTCGCCGCTCACGAGGCGGGACATGCGCTGCAGCATGCGACGGGCTATGCGTTGCTGCAGTTCCGGACGGCGATCGTCCCGGTGACCCAGATCGGCTCGCAGCTCGCGTTTCCGCTGCTGTTCATCGGGCTGATCTTCCAGTCCCTCGGGCTCGTGTACGCCGGGATCCTGCTCTTCTCCTTCGCGGTCCTCTTCCAGATCGTCACCCTGCCGGTCGAGATCGACGCCTCGAGGCGCGCGCTGCAGCTCGTCCGGAGCGAAGGGATCGTCGTCAGCGATGAGGAGTCGAGCGGAGCGCGGAAGGTGCTGACCGCGGCGGCGATGACCTACATCGCGGCCGCAGCGTCGGCGATCCTCACCCTGATCTACTTCCTGCTCCGCGCCGGCCTGCTCGGCGGGCGCCGGGACTGATCGATCCGGCGGGCAACGGCGGGCAACGCGGAGACGTGGAGCCAGCCCGCCCCGCCGCGCTCCGATCGTCCGGCTGGTGGCGCCGGTGCGGCGCCGGATGCGGGCCGGACGCGGCTCCGGATGAGGCGCCGGAAGCGGCGCCGAACGAGGCGCCGGATGCGGCTCCGGGACGCGGCGCGCCTTGCCGTCGCGTCCCGGAATCCGTAACCTGAATCGTTCGTCGACCGGAGTCGTTCCTCCGACACTTCGTGGCCGTCCTCGCAACCGATCGGAGTTCTGATGGTCTACGTCCTTTCGTTCATTCTCGTCGTTGGGATCATCATCCTGGTCCACGAGCTGGGCCACTTCCTCGCCGCCCGGGCGGTAGGGATCCGCGTGGACCGCTTCTCGATCGGATTCGGTCCGCGCCTGTTCGGCTTCCAGCGTGGAGAGACGGAGTACCGCGTCGCTGCCGTGCCCCTCGGCGGCTACGTGAAGATGGCGGGGATGATCGACGAGAGTCTCGAGAATCCCGACGATTTCGATCCCTCCGCGCCCGACATCTTCATGAACAAGAAGCCGTGGCAGAAGGTGCTGGTCGTGTCGGCCGGAGTGATCATGAACATGATCCTCGCGGCGGTCGTCCTGACCGGGGTCTACGCGACGCGGGGCGTCCCTTCGCTCCCCGAGGTCCTGGGAACGACGATCGACCGGCCGATTCCCGGCTATCCCGCCAAGGATGCGGGACTCCAGCGAGGCGACCGGATCGTGGCGATCGACGGGACTCCGGTGGAGAAGTGGCAGGACCTCGTCGAGGCGATCTACGCCCGCCCTGACACCGACGTTCGGATCGACTTGGAACGAAACGGCGAGCGGCAGGAGATCACGCTGCACACCAAGAGCGAGAAGGGAGGCGCCGAGGGGGAGCAGATCGGGAAGATCGGCATCGGGCCGCTCCTCACCTACGAGCGCGTCGGTCTCGGAAAGGCGATCGTCTACGGCGCCACCTCGACCTGGGCCCTCCTGAAGCAGATCGTGCACACCGTCTACATGCTGTTTGCCGGGCAGGCGTCCGTGAAGGACCTCGCCGGTCCCGTGGGGATCGCGCGCGTGACCGGAGAGACGGCCCGCCAGGGGATGGCGGATCTCTTCGAGCTGCTCGCCTTCATCAGCATCAACATCGGCTTCATCAACATCCTTCCGATCCCCGCGCTCGACGGCGGCCATCTGCTGATGGTGGCGATCGAGGGAGTCCGGCGCCGCCCGCTCTCCACGAGGCTGAAGCTCTGGATTCAGCAGATCGGAATGCTCCTGCTCTTCCTGCTGATCGCGGTCGTGATCTTCAACGACTTCATGAAGCTGCGCTGAAGGCAGGCCGGCGCGCGCTCCCGTCCCGACATGACGCTCCCCTATCCGCCCCGCCTGTCGCTCGCCTGCCTGCCGACCCGCGTCGAGCCGCTCTCGCGGCTCGGCCTGCGTCCTCCCGGCGCGGCGCCCGTCTGGATCAAGCGCGACGACCAGACCGGCTCCGACCTGTCCGGCAACAAGGTGCGCAAGCTCGAGTTCCTGATGGCCGAAGCGTTGGAGCGGCGCTCGGATGTCGTGCTCACCTGCGGCGGCATCCAGTCGAACCATGCACGCGCCACGGCTTCGGCGGCGCGGCGGCTCGGGCTCGACTCGGTGCTGTTCCTCCGCGGCGAAGCGCCGGAACGGGCCGAGGGAAACGTTCTGCTCGACCGCCTGCTCGGCGCGCGCCTGATCTTCATCACTCCCGAGGAGTACGCGCGACGCAACGAGCTTCTCGCCGCGGAGGCGGCCCGTCTCGAATCGCAGGGACGACGGCCGTACGTCATTCCCGAGGGGGGATCGAACGAGGTCGGATCGTGGGGATACGTCGCGATGGTCCAGGAGCTGGCGGAGCAGGGGTTCGGAGGGGGAGGGAAGGTCTGCCATCTCTTCTGCGCGACCGGATCGGGTGGGACGCTCGCCGGGCTCCATCTCGGCGTGCGCCTTCTCGGTCTGCCTTGGAGGATCTGGGGCGTCGCCGTGTGCGACAACGAGGCGTACTTCCGCGGCCGTGTCACCGCGATCTCCGAGGCGTTCCGCCAGCGGTACGGCGCGGGAGAGGCGATCGCCGCGCAGGATGTTCGCGTTCTCGAGGGGTATCGCGGACCCGGCTACGCGAAGACCTATCCGCGCCTGCTCGAGGAGATTCGCGACGTCGCGTCCGTCGAGGGGCTGTTCCTCGATCCGGTCTACACCGGCAAGGCGTTCCTCGGAATGGCCGACGTGTTGCAGGGCGCCACGAACGAGCGAATCCCGCCCGAGGAGGAGGCGTTGTTCCTCCACACGGGCGGGATCTTCAGCCTCTTCGCCTACGCCGCGGAGCTCGTGCCGCCCGGTCCGTTGCCGGTTCCGTAGGGCGTCCTCATCCTGGTCACTTCAGCATCCTGGTCACTTCAGCATCCTGGTCACTTCAGCATCCTGGTCACTTCAGCATTCCGGTCACTTCAGCATCCGGTCACTTCAGCGCCGGCTCGACCTCCGACGCCTGCTTCAGGAAATCCGCCGAGACGAAGATCGTGTTGATCTGCCCTTTCGGCAGCGTCATCACCTCGTCCGTCCCCTGCCGCCGCACGTAGATCTGATTCCTCGGCGCCGGGCCTCCGACCTGCACGACCTGCGTCGATCCGTCCGCGAGCGTGATCTGGATCTTCGTCGTATCGGCGGCGACCCCCGCCTGCTCGGGCGTGACGTCGTCACCGAAGTCGGTCGCGCGCATGTTCGCCACGCTCCGCAGCGCGATCTTCATCTTGGCAGGATCGGCCGGCGCCTTCTCCGGCGACTCGATCATCCATGCGCCGGTCTCGTCGCGAGCGAGAGTAAGCTGGCCGCGCGAAGGCGAGACGTACTCGATGCGGCGGATCTGCTCGGGATCGATGTCGACGATCTGCCGGGCGCGCCAGGAATTGCCGCGGGTGAAGAGGCTCGGCAGGTATTCGGGCACCTGGATGACCCGGTTGGACTCGGCCGCGCGCACGTAGGTGCTCAGGAAGTCGGGGCCGCCTTTGCCGACGAAGAAGTGCGCCACGTCGGTCCCCTTCTGGGTGATCCAGACTTCGATGCCGGTCGAGTCGACGTGGAAGAGCGACTGCTTCTCCGGATTCTCCGAAACGACGTTGTCGTAGTAGAAGCGCGGAAGCCGCTGGAGGATGTCGTCGATGAACTTCGGTTCGGCGCGATGGCTTCCCTCGGTCTCCACGACCCATCCGTCCCCGCGCTTCTGCAGGATCGTCTCCTTGCCGGTCGCTGCGGACGCTTCGTCGTGCGAGACGATCCGGATGCGGTCGACCTGCTCGACCTGGAGCTTCGGAAAGAGCTGCTTCTCGGAGACCGTCGTCGCCCGACGGCGGCTCGAATCGAACAGCATCGCCGCCGCGACGAGAACGACCAGGACTCCGAAAAGGACGAGGAGGGTGCGGGCGCGCATCACGACCTCTCTCCCGCCACCTTCTGCTGCTCGACGGGCGGCGGCAGCGGGGCGGCGTGCGTTCCTCGCGCGCTACGCGCGCGGCGCTTCAGGCTGAAGCGGACGACTCCGAAGATCGCGACGAGCAGAGCCATCCCGAATGTGTTGCCGTACTTGAACAGCGCTTTCGTGGTGGCGGACTCGAGGCCGAGCGGGCGCTCGCTCGCCCCGCGCGACCGGATCGCGATCAGCTTGTCGCCGAGCGTCATCCAATCGATCGCGTTCAGGATGAACTCCTGATTCCCGGGGAACATCGAGAGGAAGTTCGCCGAGGCGAACATCGAGTTGCCGATCACGATCATCTGCGTGACCGGGCTCCCGTCCTTCCTGTCGGCGGCCGCCGGAGCGGGGGCGGCGCCGAACCCGGCCGCCGAGGTGTCCCCGGGGGCCGGCTTGCCGGCGAAGTACGAACGGAAGCTCCCGACGAGGGAGACGGCGAGCGGGTAGGTCTGTCCCTGCTCGGGGGGACGGACCGGCTGGAGCGGGTTCGGGGGCGTGAGGTCGAACCCTCCCGTCTGGAGCCACGCCTGCGGCGAGCTCTTCGCGAGGATCGTCGCGTGGACGTCGGGCTGCGGCGTCCCCTCGGGAGCCGGACCGACCTTTCCGCTCTTCTCTTCCTGCGCGACGTTCACGTCGAGCGGCGCTGTCCAGGGAAGGACGAGGGACTCGAGCCTCCCCGTGATCGGGCTCGATTCGGAGAGGTTCTTGCCGCTTACCTTCGGCCACAGCGGATACGGCGTCGAGTAGCGGAGGTAGCCCTGGCTGAATCCTGCCATCTCGTTCAACCGGTCCTGGACGAGCGCGTGCTCGACCTTCACCCCGTAGTGCGCGAGCATGTCATCGAGCCCGCTCTGCACCGGGATCGGGTTCTGCAAGCCCATCTGCTCGTCGAGCCTCACCGGGTCCACGAGAAAAAGCACTTTCCCGCCGCGCATGACGAACTGGTCGATCTGCCACTGCACGCGCTCCGGAGCCGACTGCGGGCGGGCGACGATCAGCGTGTTGACTTCCGGTGGCACCGGCTGCTCGCCGCCTCGCAGATCGACCGGGCGCACCTCGTAGGTCTTCGACAGCATCTGCGCGAGCGGCTCGAAGTCCTCCTGGAGCTTCGGCTCCCCGACCCCGGTCAGGTAGCCGACGATCCGCTTCTCCTTCGACAGCACCTGCAGGATCCCGGCGGTCAGGTCGTACTCGAGCGTCGAGACGTCCTGCACGATCGGGATCGCCTCGTGGCGGTCCGCGTAGAGGATCGCGATCCCCATGTAGCCGTTGATCACCTGCAGCTGATCTTTTTCGAGGACGTTGAGCTGGACTTGCGGGATCCCGAGGAAGCGCAGCTTCTGCTCCTCTTTCGGATCCTCCGACGGATCGACGTACTCGACCCGCACCTTGCCGTGCGAATAGGCCTGATACTCCCGCAGCACGTCGTCGATGTTGCGCCGCAGCGTCGCGAGGTTCGGCGGGAGCTTCTTCGAGAAGTAGACGTTGACCGTCACGATGTCATCGAGATCGCGCAGGACTTCGCGCGTCGCCTTCGAGACGGTGAACTCCCTGTCCTTCGTGAGATCCGCCCTCGCGAGGATCCGCGAGGTCAGGAAATTCGCGGCCATGAGGACCAGGGCGACCAGCAGGACGACCGTCGCCGAGTAGATGCCGGTCGCCACGCCACGCTTCGACTTCGGGCTCATCGTTCCCACGTCCTCCTCACCTCCACTTCCGGCTCTCGACCGACCGCACGTTCAAGTAGAGGAAGAAACCGATCACCGTCAGGTAGTAGACGACGTCGCGAATGTCCAGCACGCCGCGGGCGATGTTGTCGAAGTGCGTCCGGAGGGAGAGATACGAAAGGAAGCTTGCCATCCACGACGGAGAGAACTGGCGGATCCAATCAAGCCCGAGACTGCCGACCAGCAGGATCAAGAGCGAGAGGATGAAGCTGATGATCTGGTTCGACGTCGTGCTCGAGGTCCAGGCTCCGACCGCCAGGTAGGCGGCGCCGAGCAGAAGCGCCCCGATGTATCCGCCGATGATCGGACCGGCGTCCGGCCGCCCGGCGAGCGCCACGCTGAGCGGCAGCGGCAGGGTCAAGAGGATCGCGAGCCCGATGATCGCGAGCGCTGCGAGGAACTTCCCGGCGACCGCCTCCCAGTCGCGGACCGGGAATGTCATCAGGAGCTCCATCGTCCCGAGCTTCATCTCTTCGGACCAGAGGCGCATCGAGATCGCCGGCACGAAGAAGATCAGGACGATCGAGATCAGGCCGAAGAAGTCCCGCAGGTCGGCCTGCCCGATGACGAGGAAGCCGGTCGCCCAGAACAGAAGGCCCTGGACGATCACGAGGAAGACGGTGAGGAAGATATAGGCGATCGGCGACTGGAAGTAGCTCCGGAACTCTTTGCGGAAGATCGTGGCGACCGAATCCATTCCCTATGCCTCCCCGCGCGTCAGCCGCTGGAACACGTGCTCCAGGCTCTCCGCCTCGCGCCGCAGCTCGGTCAACACCCATCCCTTCTCGACCGCGGCCGCGAAGATCTCCTCCTCGAGCCCCGCCCCCTCGGCGCGGATCACTTCGAAGCGCGCTCCGCCTGCATCCCGGCCCATCTCGTGCAGCGCGGTCACGCCGGGGATCGCCCGCAGGCGCGCGGCCATCCCCTCGATCGGGCCCTTCAGCCGCGCGATCACGCGCGTGTCGCCCGTGGCCAGCCGGGTCAGCTCCTCCGTCGTCCCCTGGGCGATGACCCGCCCGTCGTTGATGATCTGCACGCGCGTGCAGGTCGCTTCGACCTCCTGGAGGATGTGCGTCGAGAGGATGACCGTCTTCTCCCGGCCGATCCGCTTGATCAGTTCGCGGATCTGCACGATCTGATTCGGGTCGAGCCCCGTCGTCGGCTCGTCCAGGATCAGGACGTCGGGATCGTGGATCAGGGTCTGCGCGAGCCCGACACGCTGGCGGAACCCCTTCGAAAGCTCGCCGATCGGACGCTGGCGGACGTCTCCGAGACTGCAGAGATCGATCATCCGCTCCACGCGCGATTGGCGGGATGCCGGCGGCAGGCCGCGAATCTGCGCGACGAACCCGAGGTACTCGGTCACTTCCATGTCCTGATAGAGGGGAGCGCTCTCGGGAAGGTAGCCGATGCGCTTGCGGACCTCGATCGACTCGGTCTCGGTGTCGAATCCCGCGACGCGAGCGGTCCCCTGATCGGCGGGGATGTAGCAGGTCAGGATCCGCATCGTCGTCGTCTTCCCGGCTCCGTTGGGTCCAAGGAAGCCGAGGACCTCGCCTTTCTGGACGTCGAAGGAGACGTCGTCGACGGCGACGGTGGGGCCGAAGGTCTTCCGCAGCCCCCGAACTTCGATCATTCCTCACCTCCGTTGCGGCCGGCCGGCCGGCCGGCGGGATCGCCATCACTCCCGGGCAGCGCGCCCGAGCGCGGCGGCGCCAACGGTACTGCAATGTAGGAAGCGGGTTTGCGCGCGTCAAGCGATGCGGCGGGTCCGTCTCCGACCCCGGGCGGGTACCCGCCTGTGTCACAAAAAGTTCCGGGCGGGCGTGATCGTTCTCGACATTGCGCGGTCCGGCGGGCCGCCGCCGACCTGGAACCGCGGTCACGAGGGCCGAAGCTGGGCGCCTGCACCGAAGCCTACGCGCTGCGCCGAAGCCGGCGCCTGCGGCGAAGCCGGCCCGGGCGCACTCGCCGGCCCCTCCCTGGCGCCTTCCCGTCCCCTCCCGTACAATGCCGGCCCATGGACCGCGACCGCTCGAAACTCGTCATGTTCTTGCTCTTGCTGTGGCTCGGCATGCAGGGGAGCGGCTGCGGGATCGGCAGGAAGGTCGCGATCTCGAGCATGGAGCCGATCCTGGAGACCACGGTCGACGCGGTCTACCGGGACCAGGACGTCGAGACGGTCCGCGCCGGGATTCCGGCCAACCTCCTCCTCGTCCGTGGCCTCGCCGAGAGCGAGCCCGGCAACCGCGACCTCGGGTCCCTCGCCGCTCAGCTCTACTTCTACTACGGCATCGGTTTCGTGGAGGACGAGGACCCCGCCCAGGCGCGCCTGCTCTACGCGCAAGGACTCGCGCTGGGGCGCCGCACTCTGGAGAGGCGCGGCTGGTTCCATCCCCAAAAGCCGTTCCCGGAGTTCGAGAAGCGCCTGCGGAAGGCAGGCAAGGACGACGTGCCGCTGCTGTTCTGGACGGCGGCGAACTGGGTCGCCTGGATCAACCAGAGCAAGGAGGATCCCGCCGCCGTCGCCGATCTTCCGTACGCCCGAGCTGTGCTCGACCGGGTCCTCCAGCTCGACCCCCGCTTCTTCCTCGGCATGCCGCACGTGATGGCCGGGACGCTCCTGGCCTCCACCCCTGTGCTCATGGGCGGAGACCCGGAGGCCGGCAAGCGCCACTTCGAGGAGGCGTTCGAGATCTCCGAGGGACACTTGCTGATCTTTCGGGTTTTGTACGCGCAGTACTACTGTCGCCAGGTGCTCGACGAGGACTGCTTCACGCAGTCGCTGGAGAGCGTTCTCCAAGCCCCCGAGGATCTGGCTCCCGACTATCGGTTGCTGAACGAGGTGGCGCGGCGCAAGGCGTCGCAGCTCCTGGAGCGTAAAGATGAGTTGTTCTAGATCGCGTGGATCGCGGCTCCCCGTCCTCCCCGCCGCGGCGGCGATTCTCGCCGCCGTCGCCATGGCTTGCGTGGCCTCGATCGTCCTGCCGGATCCCGCTTCGTCCGCCGCTCGCCCGAAGGCGAAGGTCGAGCTGAAGATCGCGACGATCGCCCCGGAAGGCTCGACCTGGATGCGCATCATGGACGAGCTGGACCAGCAGATCCGCGAGAAGACCCAGGGGGAAGCGGGGCTGAAGTTCTACGCCGGAGGAGTGCAGGGCGATGAACTGGTCGTCCTGCGGAAGATCCGCGCCGGCCAGCTCCAGGGCGGAGGGTTCACCGGCGTCGGCCTCGGCGAGATCGAGCCGAATCTCCGCGTCCTCGAGGTCCCGTTCACCTTCCGAAACGAGGCGGAGATCGCCGCCGTGCACCGCGCGCTCGATCCGACGTTCGAGCCGATGCTCCGCGAGGACGGCTGGGAGATCCTCGGCTGGGCGGATGTCGGTCCGGTCTATCTCTTCACCAAGCAGCCGGTCCACCAGATCGACGACCTGAAGAAGATGCGGATGTGGCTGTGGGAGGGGGACCCGATCGCGGAGAAGCTTCTCCAGACGGTCGGCGTCTCGCCCGTCCCGCTCCCGATCACCGACGTGGTGACCTCTCTCCAGACCGGTCTGATCGACGCGGTCTACAACGGGCCGCTCGCCTGCATCGCGCTGCAGTGGTACACGCGCATCTCCTACATGACCGACCTGCCGGTCACGCAGGCCTCCGGCGCGGTCGTCGTCTCGCGCAAGGCGTTCGAGCAGCTGAGTCCCGCCGCGCAGCAGACCGTCCACGCGCTCGCCAACGACGCGTTCGCGCGGCTGCGCGAGGAGACGGCCCGCGAGAACGCCGAGTCGATCGGCGTCCTCAAGCAGAAGGGGATCCAGATCGTGAGTCTCGAGCCGGGGCAGGCGGGATCGTTCAACGCGATCGGCAAGCAGGTTCGCGACGAGCTGGCCGGGAAGCTCTACACGCGGGAGATCTTGGATCGCGCGCTCGCCGCCGTGGAGCAGTATCGGGCATCGGCCGGCAATCCTGCGGGGAAGCCGTGAACGAAGAGGCGCCGGCCGCGCTGACATGGCTCCCGTCCGGGGGAGCCTTCTTCGCGCTCCTCGCCGTCCTCGTCGTTCTCGGGCTCCTCGTCCATGCGACCCTCCTGCGGAGGATCGGCCCGGCGCGACTGCAGACCTGGACGAATCGGGTGGAGGGCACGGTCTTCACGCTCTTCCTGGTCGTGATGATCTTTCTTTCCTCGTTGCAGGTGGTTCTTCGCAACCTCTTCCACGTCGGGCTGCTCTGGATCGACCCGCTCGTGCGGATCCTGGTCCTCTGGCTCGCGTTCCTCGGCGCCATGGCGGCGACTTCGCACGCCCGCCACCTGCACGTCGACGTCGTCCTCCGCCTGATCCCCGAGGCGCGCCGCCGCCTGCTGCTCCGGGTGCTCTCCGCCGCGAGCGCGCTCGTCTGCGCGTGGCTCGCCAGCGCGGCCGCAACCTTCCTGAAGGAGGAAGCGCAGTTCGGCAGCGAAGGGGTCCTGGGGATTCCCGCGTGGGCGGTGGAGTCGATCTTGCTCTGGGGCTTCGCGCTCCTCTGCTACCGCTTCCTCGTGCAGGCGCTGTGGCCGGCGCCGGCGGGCGAGGGGGCGCACGCATGAGCCTGCTGGCCGGGCTGCTGATCGTCCTGCTCGCGGTCCTGGGCCTGCCGATCTTCATCGCGCTCGGCGCAGGCGCATTGGTCGCGTTCACCTTCCAGGGGATCTCCGGAAGCGCGGTGATCGCGGAGATGACTCGGCTCGCGCACGCGCAGGTCTTGGTCTCGATTCCGCTCTTCACTTTCGCCGGCTACCTGCTCGCCGAGAGCCGGACTCCGGAGCGTCTCGTGCGCCTCACGAGCGCGATGTTCGGCTGGATTCCGGGCAGCTTCGCGCTCGTCGCGATGGTGGCGTGCGCGGTCTTCACCGCCTTCACGGGCGGCAGCGGTGTCACGATCGTGGCGATGGGGGGACTGTTGATGCCCGCCCTCCTCAAGGAGGGCTTCAGCCGCTCCTACTCGCTCGGACTGATGACGACCTCCGGCAGCCTCGGCTTCCTCTTTCCGCCGAGCCTGCCGATGATCCTCTACAGCTACGTCGCTTCGCAGGCGGCGAGCGGTCTGGCCGTCCCGGAAGGAACGGCCCCGGAGATCAACCGCCTCTTTCTCGCCGGACTGCTCCCCGGGATTTTCCTGATCCTCGCACTGTCGGTCCTCGCCTTCCGCCAGGGGAAGGGAAGCGCGCCGGTGCGGCGCGTGCCGATCCGCGAAGGGCTGCGGGATCTGTGGCCGGCGGTGAAGGGGGCGGCCTGGGAGATCCCGCTGCCGATCCTCGTGCTCGGAGGCATCTACGGCGGCAAGCTGACCGTCACCGAGGCGGCGACCGTGACGGCGCTCTACGCCTTGCTGATCGAGGTCTTCGCCTACCGCGACATCCCGTGGCGGAAGGTCCCGGCGATCGTCATCGAGAGCATGACGCTCGTGGGCGGCATCCTGCTGATCCTCGGCTCGGCGCTGGGGCTCACGAACTTCCTGATCGACGCCGAGGTACCGATGCGGATCCTCGACTGGGTCCGCGGATTCATCACCTCGAAGATCGCGTTCCTGCTCGCCCTCAACGTGCTGCTGCTGATCGTCGGGTCGCTGATGGAGATCTTCTCCGCGATGATCGTCGTGCCGCTGATCGTGCCGATCGCGCTCGAGTACGACGTGAACCTGGTCCACCTCGGGATCATCTTCCTGACCAACCTCGAGATCGGGTATCTGATGCCGCCGTTCGGCCTGAACCTCTTCATCTCGTCGTTCCGGTTCGGGCGCCCGGTGACGGAGGTGTATCGCGCCACGGTGCCGTTCCTCGTGGTCCTCGGCATCGCGCTGCTCGTCATCACCTATTGGCCGGATCTGTCGCTTTTCCTTCCCAAGCTGTTCGGCGGTCCGTAGATCCTCGGCGCCTCGTTCGCGCCTCCTTCGCGCCACTTTCCCGCCTCCCTTCGCGCCCCTTTCCCGCCCCCTTCGGGTCGATGCGACCTCCCGAAGCGGGCCTTCTTGACCGAACGAACATCTGGTATCTTCGGGGAGTGCCAAGGAGGGATTCGCCCATGCTCTCCTCGAAATCGGACTCCGCGCTCCCGGTCGGGGGCGCTCCCTCGCGAACGATCCTGCACGTGGACATGGATGCCTTCTTCGCCCAGGTCGAGACCCTCGCCTACCCCTTCCTCCGCGGGAAGCCGATCGTGGTCGGAGGCTCGCCGGGGCAACGGGGCGTCGTGGCGACCGCCTCCTACGAGGCGCGGGCCTGGGGTGTCCGCTCCGGAATACCGCTCTCCGAAGCGGCCAGGCTCTGTCCTGTCGCCGTCTTCGTACCCTGTCATTCCTCCCGCTACTTCGACCACTCCGCGAGGATCCTCGCCCTCCTCCTACGGAGGACCCCGTTGGTCGAGATGGCGAGCATCGACGAGGCCTTTCTCGATGCGAGCGGGATCGTCGGGCGTGGCGGCCTCGCGGAAGGGGAGGCGCTCGCCGCATCGATCCAAAACGAGATCCATTCGCGCCTCCGCCTGACGTGCAGCATCGGGATCGGGCCGAACAAGCTGCTCGCGAAGACAGCCTCCGGTTTGCGAAAGCCGCGGGGCCGGACGGTCCTCGACATCGAGGGATTCCGGAGCCGGCTCGGCCCCGAGCCGGTCGAGGCTCTCTACGGGGTCGGCCGCGCGACCGGAGGGAAGCTTCGCCGGATGGGCATCACGACCGTCTCGCAGCTCGCGAGCGCTCCCGAGGGGGCGCTGCGCGCCGCGTTCGGCGTCTGGGGTCCGGTGCGTCGCGCTGCCGCGCGGGGCGAGGACGACAGTCCTGTCGTCCCGCATCACGCGACGCCGGAAGCCAAGTCGTTGGGGCACGAGTACACTCTGCCGAAGGACGAGCGCGATCGCCGGCAGCTCCGCCGGCTCCTGCTGGGCTTGAGCGAGGAGGTCGGCTTCGATCTCCGCTCCGAAGGATGGCGTGGAGGGACCGTGCACCTGAAGCTTCGATGGTCCGACTTCCGCACGATCGGCCGGCAGACGAAGCTCGCCCGTCCCACCGACGCGACGCGCGACCTCTATCGCGTCTCCTGCGCGTTGCTCGAGGCGATCGACACCGGGGAGCCGGTCCGCCTGCTCGGCCTCTCGGTCTCCGATCTCCAAAGGTCCGGGCTCGACCTGGGGGAGGTCCGGTCCTCCGAGCAGCAGGAGTTGTTCGACGAAGGCAAGGAGAGCGCGCTCGAGTCTGCCGCGGACCGCATCCGCGGGAGTTTCGGACGCGGATCGATCCGTCGCGCGAGCCTGCTCGCCGAGTCGCGGTCGCCTGCCCGGCGGGGGAGTCAGGCGCGCCAGGGCAGCGGCTCCGAAGCGGCCTCGGCTCGCCGCCACCCGCAGCCGGGCGAGGGAACGCGATGATCTGGATCGGGACCTCGGGCTACTCCTTCGAGGACTGGGGGGGCGTCTTCTATCCGCCGGGACTCGCGCGCGGCAAGCGGCTCGACTACTACGTCCAGCACTTCTCCTGCGTCGAGATCAACTCGACCTACTACCGGCTCCCGCATCCGGTCGTGATCCGCAACATCGAGCGCAAGACACCTGCCGGCTTCCGCTTCTTCGTCAAGATGCACAAGGACGTCACCCACGGCGGCGTGCACACGCCCCTAGCCTTCCAGTCGTTCCTCGACTCGATCGAGCCCCTGCTCGAGACGGAGAAGCTCCACGGCCTCCTGGGGCAGTTCCCTTGGGCCTTCCGGCCGTCGCCCGCGAGCTGGGAGCACCTCGAGGCGATTCGTGCCGGGTTTGCGGACCTGCCGGTCTACATCGAATTCCGCCACTCCTCCTGGGCCACGCGCGAGACCTTCGCGCGGCTGCGCGGGCTTGGGCTCGGCTTCGTCTCGGTCGACGAGCCCGGACTTCCCGGCCTGTTCCCGCGGATCCTCGAGGAGACCGACGGCACCGGGTACGTTCGCTTCCACGGCCGCAACGCGCAGACCTGGTGGTCGAAGGAGAGGGGGGCGGGACGCCCCGACCGCTACGACTACGACTATCCCGACAAGGAGCTGCTCGAATGGGTGGAGCGCGTCCGCGATTTCAGCTCGCGCACTACCGATACCTACCTCTTCTTCAACAACTGTCATGCGGGACGGGCCGCCCGCAACGCCATGCGGATGTCGGAGCTTCTCGGCCTGCCGCTTCACGACTGAGCGGCCGCGCGACTCCGCGATACTTCACGCGCGCACGGATCACGAACCGGCGCGAACGGGCGCGAACCGCGGCGGCACGAACCGGCGCAAACCGGCGCGAGCCGGCGACACTCGTGTCGCCGGCTCGTGTCGCCTACCCTCGGATCGGTCGCGTTTCACGCGCCGCCCTTGCTCGCTCTCGCTGACGTAACCGCCCCGCGTATCGCGCCTACGCCCCTCCTCGCTCGCAGACTCCTGCGTTGGCCGCATTCCTGCTCTTCGCATGCGCGGGCGAGGCCGGGACCGCTCGCGGGAGAGGCCGATCGGAGGCTTGGCCGCTCCTCGCTCCGGGGGGAGCCGGTGTCTTGCGGGCGCGAGGCGCCGGCTGGGCGGTCCCGCCGAGCCCACTTCGATTCGATGCATGCGTCTTGACGATCCCCGCGTGAAATCCCGTACTATCCATCGCTGTGGCAGGCAGAAACGACAGATGCGCGGGATTCGCCCGTCCGCCTCGCACCGCCCGGCGGCTTGGCGCGCTGGCGATGGCGGCGGGTTTTCTCCTCGGGGGGTGCGCGATGATCCGGCCGGCGTGGGGGGAGGACGCCTCGGGCGAGGCCCTTCTGTCCCGGTTCGAGACGATGGTCTCCTACAATCTCGACAAGCCCTACACCCTCCCGAGCGCCCGGATCGACTCGGTCATGGCCACTCTCGACGGCCTTTCGCTCGGCGACCGCATCGCGGCCTGGGCGCGCTTCTTCCAACAGGAAGGCAAGTCGACCTACCTCTTCGGGCTCGATCCAGGCGGGTACGTCGCCGAAGGGCGGCTCGTCGACGATTTCCACTTCGACTGCGTGCTCTTCCTCTACCGGACCACCGAGTTGGGCCGCTCGACGACCGCGCGCGAAGCGGTCCAGTTCGCCTTCGGCACCCGCTTCTATGGAGCGGCGGTCGAGGAGGCGATCCGTCCGGACGGGAGGGTCGACTACGAGCATCCCGCCCACCTCGAGTACTCCGAGGAGATCGTGAAGAGCGGAATCTGGGGGAAGGACGTCACCGCCGACTTCGGCGGGACCGAAGCCGATCCCGGCAACGGCCGTCTCCCGGCCGGCGATCTCCGGTTCGTTCCGAAGGGGCGAATCGACTACGCCGCCTTCCGTCCAGGGGATCAGGTCTTCTTCCTGCTCGACGAGAACCACCCGAAGGGGAAGGAGGAGCGGGCGAAGGGGACGGTCATTCGCCACCTCGGGGTCATCGACCGGCAGGGGGACGATGTCTACCTGATCCATGCGGCGGCCAAGGGGCTGGCCGGCCACTACGAGGGGGGGAAGATCGAGCGCATCCCGTTGCGCAGCTATCTCGACGAGGTCGGGCTGTTCAAGGGGATCGTCGTCACCCGGATCGAGGAGTTCTAGCGACGGCTGCGCGGATGACCGGCGTCAGAGCATCGCGGCGCTCGCGTGCGTGTCGTCCGAGCCCGTTCCGGTGCCTACTCCCGCCCCTCCTTTGAGCAGCCCACCCAGATAGCTGCGCAGCTCCGCCGCGTTGGCGAGCTGCCGGAGCGCGCCGCGTTCCGCGACCGAGATCCGGTGCGTCTCCTCGCTCACGGCGATGGCGACCGCGTCGGTCTCCTCCGACAGGCCGACGATCGCGCGGTGCCGCGTCCCGAGGCTGCGGTCGAGCGAAGGGTTCTGCGACAGCGGCAGGATGCATCCGGCCGCGACGATCTGGTTGCCTCGCAGGATCATCGCCCCGTCATGGAGCGGCGAGGGAGGCGTGAAGATCGTCTCGATCAGCTCCGCCGTCACGACCGCCTCGACCGGAGTGCCGGTCTCCACGTAGGAGCGGAGGCCGACGTTGCGCTCCAGCACGATGATCGCCCCGAGCCCCTTGCGCGACATCGATTCGAGCGCCTTCTGGATCTCCCCGAGGCTCGCGCCGTCCCCCACCTGCAGGAACTGCTTGAAGAGCCGGCTCTGGCCGAGCTGTGTCAGTCCCTTTCGAAGCTCCGGCTGGAAGAGGATCAGGAACGCGATCACCCAGACGGTCTTCAAGCTGCCAAGCAGCCAGTCGAGCGAGGAGAGCTGGAGCCATTCGGCGGCGACGGAGAGGATCGCGAGGAGGGCCAGGCCGAGGAACATCTGCGCGGCGCGCGTGCCGCGGACGAGCACGAGCACGCGGTAGAAGAGGAATGCGACGATGAGAACGTCGAAGACGTCCAGCACGAGGCGTAGAGGGCTGGCCACCCCACGATCCTCCTCTCGTTCCCGTAGCGCAGGTTCGTGGCGATCGTATCCGATCGAGCAAGGCAGGCCAAGACGCCGGGAGGGACCGGCGGAGGAACCGGCGCGGGGACGGACGGAGGAGTGGACGGAGGATCGGACGAAGGGAGCGACGTAGGGAGGGATGAAGGGAGGGAGGGAGGGACGGACGAAGGGACGGACGAAGGGACAGCAGAAGAGGTAGCCCAGCGGGTCAGCTTCCGCTCTCGCCGCCCTCCTCGCCCGTGTCTCCTTCCTCGCGCGTGCCGCCCGCATCGTCTCCGTGGGCCGCGTCCCCACGGACGGCATCTGCGATCCGCACCGCCCTCGCCGCCGCCCGGACGTCGTGCACGCGAACCGCGTGCGCTCCGGCCAAGACGGCGCACACGAACGTGGCGAGCGATCCTTCCAGCCTCTCTCCGACCGGGAGGTCGAGCAGCTTGCCGATGAATCCTTTGCGGGAGGACCCGATCAGGATTCCCGCCCCGAGCCCGTCTAGGGCGGCGGCATGGCGGATCAGCTCGAGGTTGTGCTCGACCGTCTTGCCGAACCCGATCCCCGGATCGACCAGGATGCGATCGCTCGCCACTCCGGCGGCGCGCGCGGTCGCTACCGTTGCCGCGAGCGCCTCGCGCACCTCGGCGACGACGTCGTCGTAGCGCGGATCGTCCTGCATGGTGCGAGGATCGCCTCGCATGTGCATCAGCACCAGCCCGGCGCCGGTCTTCGCGCAGAGCGCGGCGATCCCCGGGGAGAACCGAAGGGCGGAGACATCGTTGACGATCGTCGCCCCGGCGTCGAGCGCGCGCCTGGCGACCTCGAGCTTCGTCGTGTCGATGCTGATCGGGATGCCGCAGTCGAGGCGCCGGGCCGCCTCGAACGCAGGCGCGACACGCGCCCACTCCTCCTCGGCGGGAACCGGCGGCGCGCCCGGCCGCGTGCTCTCGCCTCCGATGTCGAGAAAGTCCGCGCCGTCCTCCAGCGCTTCGGCGATCCGGCGTTCGATGGCGAGCGGCGAGGCGAGGGCGCCACCGTCGGAGAACGAGTCGGGCGTGCAGTTGACGATCGCCATGACGCGCGTCGTCCGTCCCATCTCCACGCGAAGCGAACCGGCCCGGAAGAGGCTTGTCCTCCGGGCCGGCCAAGGGTGTTGCGGCGCCATCATCGCGTTCGCCGGGTCCTTCCCGTCGTCCTTCTCGTCGTTCCTTCCCGTCGTCCTTGGCGGCCGCCTCTCTAGGACGGCGAAACCCCGGGAGCGGGCCGCGGGACGGGACCGAGGGAAGGCTCACGCGCTTCGCGTCGCCCGGCCGCCGGAGCGGTCGCTCCTTCCTCGACTGGGACGGTGGGTTCCTGCGGGGGCGGGCTGAGCCGCTCACCCTTGAGGATCTTGTCGATCTCCTCTCGATCGAGGATCTCGCGCTCGAGCAGCGCGCCCGCGAGCGCGTGCAGCCGATCGAGGTTGTCGGTCAAGAGCTTCAGCGCGCGGTCGTACGCGCCCTGCACGAGCGAGTGCACCTCCTCGTCGATGATCTCCGCGGTGCGCT
The DNA here is from genome assembly GCA_041946735.1 of Candidatus Eiseniibacteriota bacterium. GTDB lineage: Bacteria > Eisenbacteria > RBG-16-71-46 > CAIMUX01 > VGJL01 > JBHGAY01. Next base: position 12,809 of record JBHGAY010000014.1, on the reverse strand, counting down.
CGCTGTAGTCCTTCTGCTCGGAGATCTCGCGCCCGAGGAAGATCATGTCCTGCTTCTTGCCGAACTGCAGCGGGCCGAGCCGGTCGCTCATTCCCCATTCGCAGACCATCTTGCGAGCGAGATGGGTGGCCGATTGGATGTCCTGCGCGGCGCCGTTGGTGATCTTGCCGAAGATCAGCTGCTCGGCGGCGCGCCCGCCCATCGCCACCGTCATCTTGGCGTTGAAGTACTCGCGAGTGCGCGTGTAGAAGTCCCCTTCGGGAAGGAAGTGGGTGACGCCGAGGGCGCGCCCGCGCGGGATGACCGTCACCTTGTGGATCGGGTCGGCCTCCGGGGTGAGCCAGCCGGCGAGGGCGTGGCCCGACTCGTGATAGGCGGTCGTCCGCTTCTCCTCGTCGGAAAGGACGAGGCTCTTGCGCTCGGCGCCCATCATGACCTTGTCCTTCGCCTCCTCGAGGTCGCGCATCAGGATCTTGCGCTGGTTGCGACGCGCCGCGAGGAGCGCCGCCTCGTTGACGAGGTTCGCGAGGTCGGCCCCCGACATGCCGGGCGTGCCGCGCGCGAGGGAGCGCAGGTCCACGTCCTCGGCGATCGGCTTGTTCTTCATGTGGACCTTGAGGATCCCTTCGCGCCCGCGAAGGTCCGGCCAGTCGACCACGATCTGGCGGTCGAAGCGGCCGGGGCGCAGCAGCGCCGGGTCGAGGACGTCGGGACGGTTCGTCGCGGCGAGCAGGATCACCCCCTCGTTCGATTCGAAGCCGTCCATCTCGACCAGGAGCTGGTTCAGCGTCTGCTCACGCTCGTCGTGCCCGCCGCCCATGCCGGCCCCGCGATGGCGGCCGACCGCGTCGATCTCGTCGATGAAGATGATGCAGGGCGCGTTGCGCTTGCCCTGGTCGAAGAGATCGCGGACGCGCGAGGCGCCGACGCCGACGAACATCTCGACGAAGTCCGATCCGCTCATGCTGAAGAACGGGACTGCGGCCTCACCGGCGACCGCCTTCGCGAGCAGAGTCTTGCCCGTGCCCGGAGGGCCGAGCAGCAGCGCCCCCTTCGGGATGCGCCCGCCCAGCACCTGGAACTTCTTCGGATCGCGCAGGAACTCGATGATCTCCTGCAGCTCTTCCTTCGCCTCGTCGGCCCCGGCCACGTCCTTGAACGTCACCTTCACGGTGTTCTCGTTCAGGACCTTCGCGCGGCTCTTGCCGAACTTCAGCGCGGCGGAGCCTCCTGCCTGCATCTGGCGCAGGAACAGCAGCCAGAAGACGAGCAGGATCCCGATCGAGAGGATCGGGGAGAAGAAGAAGTTCATCCACGGCGTTGGAGCCGGCTTGGAGCGGACCGGGATCCCGGGGTTGCTCGCGAGGATCTTCTGGGGAAGCGCCGGATCTTCCACGGGAAGGTAGACGCGGAACTTCTCGATCTCGCCGCGCCCCTCGGCCGGGTTCGCCGGCATCTTCGTCTTCAGCTCTCCGCGAAGCTCCTTCTCGACGAAGGTGACCGACTCCAGGTTTCCCTTGTCCATCTGCTCGACGAACTCGGTGTAGGTGATCTCGTTCTCCCGCCCCTTCGGGCCGAGGAGGTACTGGACGAAATAGACCACCGCCAGAGCAACGAGGATCCAGACGGTGAAGGTGCGGAACTGGCGCCCGCCCATCGGCGATGGTGCTCCCGGTCCACGGCGGGGCGGGCCTTGACGGTTCCCTTCCCCGCGACGGTCTCCGGGCGGCTCCCTGCGCATCGTTCCCATGCCTTGGATCTCCATGCGATCCTTTCTAACCGGTCCCACCGGCTAACCGTCTCTTCCGCCGCGCTGGATCGGATCGATCGGCTCGATCCGTTCGGTCGACGCGCTCGACTCGCCCGAACCGATCGGCTCGTTCGATTCGACTCGTTCGTTCGATCCGACCGGTTCGCTCGATTCGACTCGGTCGTTCGATTCGATCGACTGCCCGCGTGCGGTGTCCCCGGTTGCGAAACCCTCCCCGCTCACGGCGATGAAAGGCAGGTTCCTGTATCGCTCCCCGACGTCCAGGCCATAGCCAAGGACATATTCTTCCGGATCGATCTCGAAGCCCCAGGCATGAAGAGGAACTTCGCTCGCCGCGGCTCCCTGCTGGGCGACGAGCGCGCAGTAATAGATATCCTGGGGGTTGTGCAGACGCAGGAACCGGTCGACGTAGACGATCTTCGTTCCCCGGCTCCGGATCCCCTCCACGAGGACGACGAATCGTCCTCCGATGTTCGTGGTCAGATCATGCAAAACGCGGACCGACGAAGGGTCCTTCCGCGTCGGATCGTAACGAGTCACGGAAAGGAACTCGATCTCGTGCGGGGCGCCGTACGCGCGGATCAGATCCGCGAGGAAGACGAACGAACCCTTCAAGAGACCGATGAAGACCGGGACCCTGCCCGCAGCCGCCTTTCGGATCGCCGCGGCGATCGTATCGACGTCCCGGCCGATCCGATCCTCGCTGCGCAGGAGACGACAGCCGGCCGGAGCCATCCCCGCGTCGGGCGTCACCCGTTCGGCCATCGTCGCGATCCTCCCCCGGTCAACGCCTCGTCCACCGGGAGCGGGCCGCTCCACCGGAGGACCCAGATCCTCCGGGTGGCGCCCCCGACCCGCGCCCGCGCGCTTCGTCGAACCCCAGGCGCCCACAGGATTCCGTCGCGATCTTCGATCACCGGCTGCGTGCGCCGAGCGGATCGAGGCACTCCCAGCTCCGATAATAAGTCGGATAGCTTCCGGGACGCCGAAGAATCCTCGCATTCCGGGCGGTCCCCGCCTCTGCCTCCCGGCGACGTTCGCCCCGCCGGCGACTCATGGCTGCGCGGCGGCCCGGTCCACTCGACCGCCACGCGGTCCCCGCTACGCATCGGTCGCATCCGAACCGGCGGAACGAGCCCATCGGCGTCGAAGATCTGCATGCGGGTCGTCCCGCGCAGAATCCACTTCGATTCCGCCGGCCTGTCCATCAGCTCGGCCCGCAGACGGCTCTCGCAAAGGGAAGGGGAACCCGGGCGGCCAGGCAGGCCGCCCTCGAGCGGGACGGAGATCTCGCCCGACCAGGGAAGCACGAACTCTACGAACGGCGGATCGGATGAGGAGGTTCCGCCCGTCAAATCGCCCTTCCCGGCGCCCGCTTCGGCGTGAGCGGGGGAGAGCCGGACCGCGCGTCCCGTGACATCCACGACGATGGGCCCCGGGAGCCGGAACGAGGCCGGCTTTCCTTTGGCGACCGCGCGGAGGATGGCGCGCCACGCGGAGGCGGGGATGTCCGTGCGGGAGCAGCCGGCGACCGCGCGGGTCTCCTCGGCTGCCCGCTTCAGGGTCAGGTGGACGATGGCGCGCGGCTGGCGGCGGAGGGCCGTCGCGTCGAGCACGATCGTCCCTTCCCGCGCCGGCATGCGCAGACGCTCCAGCGCCTCCCCCGAGAGGCGCCGGAGGGCGGCGCGGGCGTCGCCCAGCGCGCGGGCCGAGCGGGCGACGGCCGCGGACGATCCCGGCCGGAGATCCTCGAGCAGCGGGAGCAGGCGGGCGCGCACCTGGTTGCGAGCGCGGGTCGGATCCTCGTTCGTCGGATCCTCGACCCAAGCTTCGCCGGCCTCCCGCAGGTAATCGCGCAAGACCGACCGCGGCACGTGGAGCAGCGGCCGCAGCAGGTCGCCGCGCCGCCGACGCATTCCGGCGATCCCCTCGATCCCCGTGCCGCGCATGAGCGCCATCAGCACGGTCTCGATCTGATCGTCCCGCTGATGGCCGAGGACGATGGCACGGCACCCGCGGTCGCGAGCGATGCGCCGGAGCGCCGCGTAGCGAAGCTCCCGCAGGGTCGCTTCGCCAGGGCTCGGGCGTCCCCCTCGGCGGTCCAGCCGTGCCACCTCGAACGGGATCTCGAGCCGGCCGCAGAGGCTGGCCACCCGGCGCTCCTCTTCGTCGGCGTCCGGCCGCACACCGTGATGGACGTGCGCGGCGATCAGCCCGAAGCCGTGGCGCAAGCGGGTCGCGTGCAGAAGCTTCAGCAAAGCCGTTGAATCGCCTCCCCCGGAGACGGCGACGAGCAGGCATGGCGGAGGCCCTGCCTCGGGGATGGGGTCCGGCGCGCGTCGGGTCGCCCTGAGGAACGAGACCACTTCGTCCTCGAGCCGGCGGGCGAGGCTCATCGGGTCATCCTCGGTCCGCTCCCGCCTCCCCCGTGGGCCCGGAGCCGGAGATCTTCCAGCGGGCGGGCGGCGGGGCCGGGCCTTAGCGCGAAGTATGAGTTCGAGCACATGCCGGGGACCTTTCGAGAGAGTCGAGTCTGCCGAACCGAGCGGCGCCGGGCAGGAGGTGAGGATGTGGCGGCGCAGGGACTCGAACCCCGGACACAGAGATTATGATTCTCCTGCTCTACCAGCTGAGCTACGCCGCCATCTGCGAAGCCCTGCGGGACAGGGAAGCAGTGTAGGTCGACCCCTCCGGGCGGCGCAAGCGTCGTCTTGACAGTCTCCTCGGGCAGAAACTATCGTCACGCATGTCCCCCGTCTCACCGACGATGGCAAGGCGGCTGCCGGGGTGCCGCCGGGACAGGCCTCAAGCAAAGGCAAGGAGTGGACCATGCGGATCGCTTGGGTCCCGCTGGTGGCGGTGATGGGTTTGGCGGGTGCGGGTGGAGCGGTAGCGCAGGACGAGTCGTCTCCGTCCCCTCCAACGGCGCCTCTCGAGGAGCCGGCCTCCGCCCCCAAGCAGGTGTACCAATCCCTGAGGGATTTCGGTTCGTTCGGCGCCAGCGTCGGCGCCATGCGCTTCATCGCGGACGACGATGCGTCGAAGAACGCGCTCGTCCGGCCGTCCATGCAGGGCACCTTCCGGTATCGGTTCAACGAGAACTGGGTCGGCGTCGGGGAGTTCGGCTTCGGATGGGGCGCGTTCCAGGATCGCGGGGACACGGTTCTCGCCGTGACTTCCGGCACGATCGGCCTCTACCGGCACGTATCGGACGCTCTCGGCGCCGACTGGAAGCTGGGAGCCGGCGGCGGTTTCTACCGCTGGAACTTCAAGTTCGACGGCAAGAGCATCCGTGATCCGAAGACGAATCTCTTCTACAGGGCGATCGATCCGGGCGCCTTCGTAGGTCTGGAGACCGAGAAGCGGCTGACGCCTCACGTCACGGTCCTCATGACCAGCCAGCTTCACTACCTGTTCTCCGGCAACGAGCACGACTTTCCCACGGCTCTCGGCGGCAACGACGCCTTCGTCGTCTTGCGGGCGGGCGTGAACTACCACTTCTCGCCCTACGAGGGAATCCTCTGGGAGCGGAAGACGAAGAGGGTGATCCGGCTGGAATCGGGCAAGTCCGGATCCTGATCCGGGTCCGGATGGATCCGGATGGGGAGAGGAACCGGGACCGGAGCCCCGAACCGGAACCCGGGACCGGAACGTCGGACCGGAGCCCCGCACCGGAGCGGGAACGGGAACCGGTATCCGTACCGCACCCGGAGCCGGATTGGATGGCGGCCGGCAACACGGAGGTCTCATGCATCCTCGAGTCGCGGGGGAAGGTCTAACTTTCGACGACGTCCTGCTGCTTCCTAGAAAGAGCGATGTCCTTCCCAGCGACGTCGACACCTCTGTCGCGTTGAGCCCCTCCCTCCGTCTCGGCATCCCGCTGCTGTCCGCCGCGATGGACACCGTCACCGAGGCTCGCCTGGCGATCGCCCTCGCTCGTGAAGGCGGCATCGGAGTGATCCACAAGAACCTCTCGATCGAGGAGCAGGCCCAGGAAGTCGAGAAGGTCAAGCGATCCGAGAGCGGAATGATCACCGATCCGATCACGCTCCCGCCCGATCTCCCGGTCGGAGACGCAGTCGCCGTCATGGAGAAGTTCCACATCTCGGGCGTGCCGATCACGAGAGAGGGCGTGCTCGTCGGGATCCTGACCAACCGGGACCTGCGCTTCATTCGCGACCTCTCCACCAGGATCTCCGACATCATGACGAAGGAGAACCTCATCACCGTCCCTGTCGGGACGACCCTGGAGGAGGCGAAGGAGATCCTTCACAAGCACCGGATAGAGAAGCTTCCGGTGGTGGATGAAGAGGGGCGCCTGAAGGGTCTGATCACGGTCAAGGACATCATGAAGAAGATCCAGTACCCGAACGCCTGTATCGATGCGCATGGGCGTCTCCGGGTCGCGGCCGCGGTCGGCACCTCCGGCGACACGATCGAGCGGAGCGAGGCGCTGGTCGGGAAAGGGGTCGACATCCTCGTCCTCGACAGCGCGCACGGTCACTCCGGCGGCGTGCTCGAAATGACCGCGCGGCTGCGCAAGCGCTTCCCGTCGATCGACCTGATGGCGGGCAACGTCGCGACGAAGGAGGGGACGAGAGACCTGATCGCGGCGGGTGCGAATATCGTGAAGGTCGGAATGGGACCCGGAGCGATCTGCACCACGCGGGTGGTCGCGGGGACCGGCGTGCCGCAGATCACTGCGGTCCTCGACTGCGCGGAGGAGGCCGACCGGCACAAGGTTCGAGTCGTCGCGGACGGCGGGATCAAGTACTCGGGAGACGTGACGAAAGCGCTCGCGGCCGGTGCCTCGGCCGTCATGATCGGCAGCCTCTTGGCAGGAACCGAGGAGAGCCCGGGTGAGACGGTCCTGTATCAGGGACGCTCCTACAAGTCGTACCGGGGGATGGGATCGATCGGCGCCATGCAGCGCGGCAGCGCGGATCGTTACTTCCAGGCCGGCGAGGTCCGCGAAGGCAAGCTCGTCGCCGAAGGGATCGAGGGGCGCGTCCCTTACAAGGGTCCGGTCAGCGCCGTCGTCTTCCAGCTCGTCGGCGGCATTCGCGGTGGGATGGGATACTGCGGGGTGCGAACGATCGAAGGCTTGCGCACCGAGACGCGCTTCATCCGCATCACCGAGGCCGGCTTGCGCGAGAGCCATCCGCACGACGTGACCATCACGAAGGAAGCCCCGAACTACAAGGTCGTCTGACAAGCTCCTCTGACTTTGACCGAGGTTCCCCGACGGATTCCAATTCCGAATGGGCCGGGCCAAAATGACCGGTCCCCTCCCGGCAGGCCGGAGAGGGGATGGGGAGGGAGGGGACCGGCGGCGATGGAAGACGTGGCGGTTGCTGCCCTCGCCGCTAGGGCTCGGACGCCTCGAAGCGGAACTCCGGATCGAGCGCTCGGATCTCCTTCACCATCTGCGACATCCTCTCGCGCGCGTCCTGGGCGCCGGTCTTCTTCCAGTCGAGGTAGAGATCGAGGAACGCGTCTTGCTTCTCGCGCAGCGATTCGCGCCTCTGCTGCTCGTTCGCCACTCGTTCGAGGTGGTACACCTCGCCGGTCGACAGCCGGTGCATCAGATCGAGGTACTCGCCTCGCATGTGGGCGAGGATCCGCAAGTACTTCTCGAAACCGATCGAGAGCTTCTCGAGCACGTCGGAGATGCCCGAGGTCCTGCCGTGGACGAGCTGGCTGTAGGTGTAGGCGAATCGATAGTAGGTCCGGCCGCGACCGATGAACGCCTCTTCGGACGGGCGGTGCGTCTGATGCTCCGCGCCATTTTGACCGGGGTTCGCGATCGCCTCGGGGTTGTCGAAGATGCCGAGCGAAAGTAGCAGGAAGTCGGCGTTCGTCTTATAGATCGTGTAGCGCAGCCGCGCGTCCTTGCTCGCCTGGAGCATACGGAAGACGTCGGAGTCGTACGGAGACAGGAATCGCCGCGCCCGGTCCACGTTCTCCGGATGGATCATTGAGTCGAGCAAGTGCGCGATGTAGACGTTCACGTCCTCGTCGTAGAAATCCTCGTTCGACAGCAGCCCGGTCTCCATCCGTGAGTAGAGCAGGCACTTCATCACGAAATGGTACGTTGGGCGAGATTCCACGACGCCGGTGGGGATCTCCAGGTAACGGCTGCGAGCTTCCATGTCCTCACTCCCGTTCACAACGATGAGGGGAGTCGAAAACGAATTCCCTTCCCCCCGCGCTGCGTGCTATCGTGCCGTCTGCGAAGAGGGGGAGGTGCAAGGCCTGTGCCACGTTTCGTCGTCGCGCGGGACGTATCGACTCCCCCCGAGCCTCCGCGAGGAGGTCGACCGCATCGCCGATCTGATCGATGAGCGCTCGCGGCCGCAATCACTTGCTCGATCCGATCGGACCTTGTCGCCGGCGACTCGGACTCTCTTGGCGACCGATGTTCCGAAAGGTGACGAAGCTCGTGGTCTGCCAGAAGCGGCCCATCCGGCCGTGCCGGATGCCTCGTCTCGAGGGGTACGGCGGCTTCGGCAGGATGCACGGTGCAATCGCAGGCGACGGTTTCCTTGCAGCCTGCAGTCCATCCGCACGGGGGGAGCCGGTTGGACGATCATCCGCATCTTCGCAGCGCAGCCGGGCGCAGGTCGATCCGCAGCCAGGCGCTGCTGCTCTGCGCCCTGCCGGTGTTCCTTCTCGGTGTCAGCTTGATCCTGCTCGTCGAGTTCGGCCTGCGCGAAGGCGGCGCGACCGGCGCCGTCACCCCGTGGCTCCGCTACGGGTCGATCCTGCTGGTTCTTCTCTTCACGATGGCCTCCCTCGCCTGCGGCTCGTATCTGGCGGAGCGGACGGTGCGTCCCATCCGCGCGCTGCTTCACGTCGCTGAGGGGTTTCACCTCGCCGTCGATCCTCCCTCTCCGATCCTCGAACCCGATCCCGATCTGCGGCGCTTGTCCCTGAGGATTCACACCCTGGTGCAGCAGAACCGGTCGGGCGCTCGGGCCATGATGGAACTCGAGGCGCTGCGTGACGAGGCGAAGGGAGTGCTCGCGAGACTGCGCGAGGCGGGCGACCGGGTGCCGGCGCCCGGAACTGCTCCCACTCCGATCTCAGGCGTCGCGTCGGACCTCGGGCGCGACCTGCGTGAGGAGATCGACCGCTACTGGCAGCACCTGCGGGACGACCTGACCGGGATGGCGGCGAGGGCCGAACGGATCGCGCAGTTCCTCGATGCGGCGGCGACCGAGGCGGAGGAGCGGCCGGCCCAGAAGGGGCAGGCGGCCGAGGGGCAGGCGGAGGTGCAGTCGGCGGAGGTGCAGGCGGAGAAGGCGCCGGCGGAGAAGGCGAGCGGGCGGGGCAATGGCACGCGCCCGGCCGCTGAGGAGTTCGCCGATCTGGAACGCCTGGCCACCGTCTGGTCGCTCGAGATCGAGCGCGCGCGCCGCGCCGTCCCGGATCTGCCGGGATCGCTCGGCGACTGCTTCCACGCATTCCAGCGCAGCTTCGATGCGCTGCGCGGACGGTTCGCGGACAAACCGCTTCCGAGGGGCGAGGCTCGCGTGGTGCGCGCCGAGACGGAAGCGCTACGTGCACAGATCGATCGCTGGCTGGGAAGCGATCCCGCCGCCAGGACGATCCTGATCGATGCATCCCTCCCCGCCTCCAAGCAGGAGGGGAGGGAAGGAGGGACGTGATGACGAGATCGAGCCGGGACGAAGATCGTTCGAAAGATCATCGTGACGAGAACCCGGCGCGGCTGATCCAGGAGATGCTCCGGGACCTGGCCGCCCTCTCCCATGCGCAGGCGCGTCTGTCGTATCGCCTCCTGCGCCTGGCAGAGAGGCTCCAGGACTCGACCATCCAACCGGGCAGCCGGGTGGTGGCGGAAACGGGCGCCGCGGGGCCGACGATGGCCGCCGCGGGTTCGGGGCGGGATGCGGAGGCGCAGCCGGGTATCGCCGATCGGGAAACGCGCGAGGCATTGCAGGAGACCACTTCGGGAGCGGAGGAGCAGGCGCCCGCGTCTGCCGTGGAGGCGAACGAGCCGGCGATGCCGCAGCCGGCCGCGCAGCCCGTGCCGGGGTCGGAGTCGGAGACGAAGACGAAGACCGAGCCCGACACAGAGCCAGCGACCCAGCAGGAGCCCGATACCCAACAGAGGCCCCAGCCGGAGCCGCAGCCCGAGCCGGAGCCGGCGGCGGAATCGACCGCGCCGCGAAATGGCGGCCGGCCGGAGGTGAAGGCTGCGTCCCCGGAGCCAGTGATCCTCGAGATCGAGGCCGGTGCCGAGACCGAGATCGAGGCCGGCCTGGAGACTGGGATCGCGACGGCGGCGCCCGCGTCGGTGTCCGAGACGCCGGCGGCCGAGGCAGTCAGGTCCGATGTGCCCGCATCCGATGCGCCCGCATCCGATGCGCCCGCCGGCGAAGCGCCAGCCCCCGAAGCGCCCGCGCCCGCACTCGAGGCGAGCGGGCCGGCCTCCGCGGCGGAGGAGGCGGGCGAGGAGGAGGAGGGGGAGGAAGGCGCGAGCGAGGACGCCACCGTCCTCGTGCTCGAGTCCAAGGGAGCGAAGGTCGCCGTCCTCTGGGATCAGGTGCAGAAGATCGGTTCGCTGACCGCCGCCGATGTGCCGGCAAGGATCGAGACCGAGCACGGGGATCTCGAGCTCCTCAGCCTTGGCCAGCTCCTGCACGGTCGCTGCGGAGGAGAGAACTACTTCGTCGTGCTCGCCCAGGAGGGGGAGCAGGTCGCGGTCGCTTGCGAGAGAATGCTCGGCCTCGGACAGCTCGCGAACCTGGCGAGGCAGCAGGAGGGCGGCCGGATCGAAGTGCTGCGCGTGCCGGTCCTGAAGGCGTTCGGCAGGCCCGCGGACCCGACGGGCCGCTCGAGCGGCGGTCCGGCGGAGGCCGCGGAGGACCGGCCGCTCCCGGCCGATGAGGAGCGGGACCGCAAGGGGCCTTTGCGGGCGCTCGTCGCCGTCCGCTACCTCCCCGCTCGCGTGGCGATCTGCCGCCACCTGCGCGGGCGCGGATGGCAGGTGGGCGAGGCGGCGGGGCTCGAAGCGGCTACCGTCTCGCTCGATCTCGGACGATGGGACGTCTTCTTCCTCGAGCCCTCCCCGAACGGGAGCGGGGACGAGACCGAAGCGACGCTGCTCCGGAGAGCGGGGGAGCACTGCATCCCCATCGTCCGGGTCGGCTCGCGGCTGTCGGGAATGCCGAGCCAGGAAGGTCCCTTCCTGATGTTCCCGTTCGCGGAGTCCGAGATCGACCGGATCCTGGCCGGGCTCGGAGAAAGCGCGGGCGTCTAGACGAGGCGGCGGGCGGCCGAAAGAGGGGGAGGGGCCGGAGGCCCTGGCGAAGGCCGAGGGTTGCCGGGGACGGCGGCCGGTCACGAGCCGCCGCGCCGGTGAACGAAAGGAGCGGGAATGGAAACGGTCCGGCCGCAACCGCCGGGATCCGATCACGTGAAGGATGAGAAGAGCCCCACCGTGCTGGTCGTTGACGACGACTCGCGCGTCGTGGAGCTGCTTCAGATCACCCTCGGAGGTCGCGGCTTCCGCGTCCTGGCCGCTCACGACGGCGAAGAGGCGCTCGCCTCGGTCGACTCGAACCATCCCGACTTCCTCGTCCTCGACGTTCGCCTGCCCCGCCGCAGCGGGCTCGACGTCTGCGAGACGCTCCGCAAGGACGATCGCTTCCGCACCCTCCCGATCATCCTGATCTCCGGCAACGCGGCGACGGAGAGCCGGCTGCAGGGGCTCCGCTCCGGCGCGGACGACTACCTCACGAAGCCGTTCTCCCCGCGCGAGCTCCTGATGAAGATGCAGAGGATCCTCGAGCGCAATCACGACCGCGACGTCCTCGCCCTGCGCGCGGAGGTGCTCGAGGAGGAGGTGCGCCGCCAGCGGGACCGGCTGCGCGAGATCCGTACCGACTTCCAGGCGCACATCGAGCGCCTCGGCACGATCCTCGAGAGGATCCAGGAGCTCAACCGCCATCGCTCGATCTCCGAGATCCTCGACCGCTTCATCCTGACGGCCGTCGGGATCATGGACTTCGACGCCGTCGCGTTGCTCGTCGCCGAGGACGGCGTCCTGCTCCCCAGAATCCACCGGGGGCTGAAGCTCCACGATCCGGGCACGTTGCAGATCGATCCCGGCGGACTCACCGGCGAGATCCTCGGATCGCACGACCACGCGGTCGCGACGGAGGAGCTGGCGCTCCGGTCGGAATGCCAGCGTGAAGCGGGTCTGCTCGCGACGGCCGGACTGATCTGGAACGTGGGAGTCCGGGTCGGAGGGACGCTGCGCGCCGTGCTCTCGATCGGCGAGCGGTCCGATCGCCGTCCGCTCGACCGGTTCGACTTGCGCCTCGTCGAGGCGCTTGCCGCCTCGGTCGGAACCTCGCTCGCGAACGCCGAGGCGTTCGATCGCACCCAGTCCTCGTTCCTCGAGACGATCACCTCGCTGCTCGCCGCCTTCGAGGCCCGCCACGAATGGCTCGCCGGCCACTCGGAGCGCGTGAAGCAGCAGTGCATCCGGCTCGGAGCCGCCGTCGGGCTGGAAGCAGAGCGGCTCGACACGCTCGCGACCGCCGCGCTGCTCCACAATCTTGGTGCCGTCGAGCGGCACGAGTCGCTGCTGCGCGATGCGGCGGTGCTCTCGCCCGCGGAGCGGAAGCTGCGCCAGCAGGAAGCGAGCGAGGCGGCCGGCCGGCTCTTCCGCGAAGGGCATCACGAGGGGATCGCCGAGATCCTGCGGCATCAGGCCGAGTACTGGGACGGAAGCGGCGTTCCCGACGGGCTCAAGGGGACCGTGATCCCGCTCGGCTCCCGGATCCTCTCGATCGCCAACGCCTACGACGCGCTGCGGAGCGAGCGGCCCCACCGCTCTTCGTACTCCGATGCGCAAGCGCGGGAGGTGATCGCCGCGAGGGCCGGGAAGCAGTTCGATCCCGATCTCGTGCGCGTGTTCCTCGATCTGCCCTAGGCCGCTCGCTGCTTTGCGCCGGAGCGCGCGCTGCTTTGCGCCGGAGCGGCGGCGCCGCTTTGCGCCGGAGCG
>JBHGAY010000013.1:0-132139 GCA_041946735.1 Candidatus Eiseniibacteriota bacterium | reverse complement strand
ATCCGGCGCTTGACCCTCCAGCACGGGCACGCCGAAGGCATGTGACCGTGGTGCTCGGGCGGCGGGGTCCGCTGCCTCGGCTCCTCTCCCCGTTTCGAGGAAGTGATCTTCGTGGACAACGACGCCGAGAACAACGGAGGCGGCTTCTACGCCGAGGCCGGCGCCGCGCCGATCCTCCATCGATGCGTCTTCCGGCGGAACCGGGCGAGCAGCGGAGGCGGCGCGAGCCTCTTCGACACGCACGCCGGTCCTCGCGTCGAGGAATGTCTCTTCGAGGACAACGCAGCGATCGGAATGGGGGGCGCGGTCGCCTTCGAGGGGCATGGCACGCCGTCGATGACCGGCTGCACCCTTCGCGCCAACTTCGGCGATGCGGGCGGCGCCGTCTCGGTTTCGGCCGGTATGGCGCGCATCACCGGCTGCCGGTTCGAGTCCAATGGCGCAACCTACGGGGGAGCGATCGACCTCCAGAGCGGGGAAGGGGTGAAGCTCGTGGCGTGCGAGTTCCTGCACAACCGCGCCGCATCGGAAGGCGGAGCGCTGCATGGCTCGTCCTCCGTCTTCGCAGCGGAAGACTGCCGGATCGTCGAGAACACGACCGAGGGGACGGGCGGCGCGGGGTACTTCCGGGATTCTTCCGGCACGCTGCTCCGATCATCGGTCCTGCGCAATGTCGCGGCGCAATGGGCGGGCGGCTTCCTCCTCCTGCACGGACGTTTCGCGGCGGTCGAGGGGGAGTTCATCGCCAACGGTCTCGCGCTCTCGGCGGTCGAGCCGGAGTTCGACGTCGACGCGCGCGCGAACTTCTGGGGCGACGCGACGGGGCCGTTCCATCCGATCGCCAACCCGGACGGGCTGGGCGACGAGGTGAGCGACCGCGTCCTCTTCGATCCCTGGGAGGCGTCTTCGGATGCGGCGGATGATCCGGGGGCGCCTGCCGGCCCGGCGCCGCGCTCCGGCGCGCTTGCGATCCTCCCCAACCCCTCGAAGGCCGGCGATCCGGTTCGCATCGTTCTCGGGCGCGCCTGCGACGCGGGTGGCGGCGCCGTGTTCGACGTCGCCGGCCGGCGCGTGCGCGTGCTTGCCGCCTCGCCCGACGGGATCCTGCGCTGGGACGGCCGCGACGCGGCGGGCAACCCCTGCGCTCCCGGTGTCTACGTCGTCCGGCTGGCGGCGCGGTCCGGCACAGTGGTGAAGCTTCCCTAAGACCTCCGTCTCCCGCCTTTCGCACGCGAACGAGCGTCTTCTCTCCGCCGCGCGGCCGGTGTATCCTCGTTCCGGCGCTCCGATCGTCTCCGGCTGCGGACCTGTCTGGCCGGCGGACCGCACCGCGGATGGACGGCCGGCGCGACGAATGTCCCTGCGACCCGACGCACGCGAGAGCCCACACAAACCAAGGAGAGAGCCGTTGTCGATCGAATCCCGCCCGCAGGAGCGTGCGGCCATCGCCCCGCGCTTCTCGTCCCTCACGAGGGTCCAGTTCCTGCCCGTCCTCGGGATCCTTCCGATCCTCGCGATCCTTCCGATCCTCGCGGCGCTTCCTGCGCTCCCCGGCGCGGCTGGGATCGCCGCCGCGCATGTCATCCACGTCCCGAGCGAGCAGCCGACGATCGCTTCCGCGTTCGTCGCGGCCAATGCGCGCGACACGATCCGGGTCGCTCCGGGCGTCTACTACGAGAACCTGATCTGGCCCGTCAAGCAGGGGCTCGTGCTCGAAGGGGAACCCGGCGCGGCGGAGCAGACGATCCTGGACGGCCGCGACACGCTCTCCGTGCTCGAGGTGGCCGGCCTGATCGACTCGACCGCGATGATCCGCCGCTTGACGATCCAGCACGGAGCTGCGGAGGGCACCTGACCGTACTGCTCCGGCGGCGGGGTCCGCTGCGTGGCAGCCTCTCCTCGATTCGAGGAGGTCATCTTCATCGAGAACCGGGCGGACAATCATGGCGGGGCTTTCTATGTCGCGAGCGGACGGCCGGTCCTCCGCAACTGCGTGTTCCGCGGGAACACCTCCGGCATCCAGGGCGGAGCCGTCTGCTTCTTCTATTCGGAAAGCGACCCCAGGATCGAGAACTGCGTCTTCGAGGGCAACCGGGCGACGATCATCGGCGGAGGCGTCGCCTTCGACGGATCGGGAACTCCCTCGATGACCGGATGCGTCTTGCGCGGGAACACCGCCGAATCGGGCGGAGGAGCCTCCGTGACCTTTGGGACCGCCCGCATCGAGAACTGCTCGTTCGAGGAGAACACGGCGTCACTCGGCGGGGCGCTCGCGATGGATTGCGCCGAGGCGGCGAAGCTGATCGATTGCGAGATTCATGACAACGTCGCGGCGCTCGAAGGGGGAGGGATTCGCGCGATCGCCTCCGCCTTCGCGCTCGAGGACTGCCGCGTCGTCGAGAACCGCTGCGATGGCATGGGAGGAGCCGGCCTTCTGCGCGACACGAACGGGACGCTCCTCGGCTGCTCCGTCCTGCGGAACGAAGCGACGGAGTGGGCGGGCGGTCTCTTCGTGATGGGCGGGCGTCTTTCCGCGGTCGAGGGGGAGTTCGTCGGCAACGGTCTCGCGGTGTCCGCCTTCGAGACGCAGATGGACATCGACGCGCGCAACAGCTATTGGGGCCATGCGAGCGGTCCCTACCATCCGACCGCCAATCCCGGCGGGCTGGGGGACGAGGTCGGCGATCACGTCCTCTTTGCGCCGTGGGCCGCGACGTCCGCGGTGGACGATCGCGATCCAGCCATTGCGCCGCCCGCGACACGGCGCGCTCTCGCGGCGATCCCCAACCCGTCGGCCGCCGGCCAGCCGGTGCGGATCGTCCTCCGAGACGCGGGCGGGGACCGGAGCGCCCCCGCCGGCGTCCGCGCGGTCCTCTTCGACGTCGCCGGCCGCCGCATCCGCTCGCTCGACGCGGCGGACCGCTCGGGTTCTCTCGACGACGCCGCAGGATTCGTGTGGGATGGCCGCGACGCGCACGGGAGGGTGTGCCCCCCCGGCGTCTACATCATCGGATACGCGGGCGGGTCGGTCCCGCTCGTGAAGCTGCCGTGACGGGATCACGGGCCGCCGACAGTCTCCCAGGAGGAAGCGCCATGGATCGGTTCCGCGTCTCCATTCCCGCCGTCGCCGTCTTCTTCGTCGTCGCGCTCGGCCTCGCAGGGGTCGCTGCCTCCGCAGCCGGCGGGGTTCCGGTCCCCGAGCCGGGCTGGCCGGTCGCGACCGCGTACAGCGTCTCGCAGTCCGCCGTCGCCGCCCAGCTCGACGCCGACCCCGAGCTCGAGATCGTGATCAGCTCCCAGGATCGCTATCTCTACGTCTTCGAGCACGACGGGTCGATCGCTCCGGGGTGGCCGCGCTTCCTCGGCGACGCGCTCGGTCCTGACGAATGGGTGAACCAGTGCTCCTCGCCCGCGGTCGCGGACTTGGACGATGACGGCACACCCGAGCTGATCGCCGGCAACTTCGACGGCAAGCTCCACGTCTTCGAGCCGGACGGATCGGTCCGCCCCGGCTTCCCGTTCCAGACCGGCTGGATGATCTTCTCGACTCCCGCGATCGGCGACATCGACGGCGACGGGCATCCGGAGATCGTCTTCGGCTCGAACGACGGCGGGATCTACGCCCTACGCGGCAACGGCACGCTCTGCCCCGGATTCCCGTACCACACGCCGTACGTCGTCCGCTCCTCGCCGGCGCTCGGCGATCTCGACGGCGACGGCATCGCGGAGATCGTCTGCACGGCCGACAACTCCGACTACCAGCTCTACGCCATCCGCGGCGACGGGACGAACCTTCCCGGATTCCCCAAGGTGCTCTGGCAAAGCGGGGCGATCTCCTCGCCGGCGCTGGGCGACATCGACGCGGACGGCGACCTCGACATCGTCGCCGGCGCGCGCGACGGATCGATTCACGTCCTCGACGGCGCCGGCGCGTACCTTCCCGGCTGGCCTCTCGACGCCGGGTACTCCTGCGAGAGCAGCCCGACGCTCGCGAACCTCGACGGCGACGCCGGCCTCGAGATCGTCGTCGGCATGAACGACTCGCAGGTGTGCGCGTTCGAGCCGGACGGCTCGCCGCTCCCCGGCTGGCCGCGCCCGACGAGCTACACGGTCAAATCGTCCGCCTCGATCGGCGACGTCGACGCCGACGGCGCGCCGGAGATCGTGATCGGCGAGAACACGGGGAAGGTCTACGGGTGGAACGTCGACGGCTCCTCGCTCCCCGGCTTCCCGATTACCGACCCGACCTACACGATCTACTCCTCCCCGCTGCTGGAGGACCTCGATCGCGACGGGAGCCTGGAGCTGCTGGTCGGCTGTAACGACACGCGGATCTACTGCTGGGACCTCGGGCCTGGCACCTACGACCCCTCCTCGCTCGTCTGGGGCCAGTGGCGCCACGACGCGCTCAAGACGGGAGCGGTGCCGGCGCACGACCCGGCGTCCATCGCCGACCCTGGTCTCGCCGGAGCGATCGCCGGCGAGACCGCCGGCCTGCGCGCGTTCCCGAACCCGTTCTCGGCCGCGACGGAGCTGCGCTTCCGGATCGCGCCGGGCTCCGCCGCATCCGTGGCCATCTTCGACCTGCAGGGACGATGGATCCGCGGCTGGGACGGCGTCGCGCCGGCCGGCGGCGGAGGCACGGCGCAGATCGACTGGGACGGGAGCGACGCGGCCGGGCGCGCGGTCCCGCGCGGGCTGTACCTCGTGCGGATCCGCTCGAACGGCGGGACGGCGACCGGGCGCCTCGTCCGGCTGCCGTAGGATTCCGCGGCGCGGGTGGAACAAGCGCGCGCGGCCGAACGCTCGCGGCGGGGGCGGTCGACGTAGGCGCGAAACACCCTGCCGCGCCCGGTCCCGCGGGCGTAAGGGCACCTTGACACCCTTGTCGGGCGCGGCCTAGGTTCGTCCGGAGATGTCGCAGTCCCCGGAGCCTTCGATCCTTTCCCGCGTCGACAATCCCGACGACCTGAAAGCCCTCTCCCTGGAGGAGCTCCAGACGTTGTGCAGCGAGATCCGCACCTACGTCTGGGACACGATCACTCGTGTCGGCGGCCACCTCTCGGCGAGCCTCGGAGTCGTCGAGTTGACCGTCGCGCTCCACTACCTCTTCGACACGCCCCGCGACCGGATCGTCTGGGACGTCGGGCACCAGTCCTACATCCACAAGGTCCTGACCGGCCGGCGCGATCAGCTCCCCACCATCCGTCAGTTCGGCGGTCTCTCCGGCTTCTGCAAGCGGACCGAGAGCCCCCACGACGCCTTCGGCGCGGGACACGCGAGCACGGCCATCTCCGCGGCGCTCGGCATGGCGACGGCGCGCGACCTCCAGGGCGAGGACTACCACGTCGTGGCTGTCGTCGGGGACGGGGGCATGACCGGCGGGCTCTGCTACGAGGGCCTGAACAACGCCGGCGCGTCCGGTCGCCGGATCGTCGTCATCCTGAACGACAACAAGATGTCGATCTCGCCCAACGTCGGCGCCCTCTCGCGTTACCTGACGCACATCATCGCGAGCCCCCGCTTCAACCGCGCGAAGGCCGAGGTCTGGCAACTGTCCGAGCACTTCCCGAAGTCGCAGGTCTTCCGCAAGATGGTCCGGCGGATCGAGGAGAGCGTGAAGGGGCTGCTCGTTCCCGGCATGCTCTTCGAGGACCTCGGCTTCCGCTATCTCGGGCCCATCGACGGCCACAACCTGAAGGGCCTGGTCAACGTCCTCGATCGGGTGAAGGCGATGGACCATCCCGTTCTTCTCCACGTCGTCACGACGAAGGGGAAGGGGATCGCCCCGGCGGAGGTCGATCCGCAGAAGTATCACGGCGTCAAGGCGGCGGCCCCATCGCCCGCCCTTGCGCAGAAGAACGGCAAGCTCGAGCCAGCGGCGCCCAAGCCGACCTACACGGACGTGTTCGGGGCGATGGCGGCGCGGCTCGCCGCCGAGGACCCGCGCGTCGTCGCGGTGACGGCGGCGATGGCGGAGGGGACGGGCCTCGTCTCGTTCAGCCGGGAGCATCCCGACCGCTTCTTCGACGTCGGCATCGCGGAGGCGCACGGCGTCACGTTCTGCGCCGGTCTCGCCGCGCAAGGGATGCGCCCGATCGCCGCGATCTACTCGACCTTCCTCCAGCGCGCCTACGACCAGATCCTGCACGACGTCGCCCTGCAGCATCTGCCGGTGCTCTTCGCGATCGATCGCGCCGGCCTCGTGGGGGAGGACGGTCCGACGCACCACGGCGACTTCGACCTCTCCTACCTCTCCTGCGTTCCGGGGATGGTGATCGCCGCGCCGCGCGACGCCCGCTCGCTCTGCGCGTTGCTGCGGACCGGGCTGGCGCACGACTCCGGCCCGTTCGCGGTCCGCTACCCGCGCGACACGATCCCGGACTCCCTCGGGATCGACGCCCTTCTCGACCTCCCGCCGGAGCGGATCCCGATCGGGAGCTGGGAGGTGCTGCGGCCGGGCGACTCGCTCGTCCTGCTGGCGATCGGATCGATGATCCCCGCCGCGCTCGCCTGCGCGGAGCAGCTCGAGGCGGTGGTCGACGGCGTCGGGGTAATCGACGCGCGGTTCCTGAAGCCGCTCGACGAGGAGCTGCTCGCCTCCGTCCTCGCGCGCGCGGGCCGGATCGTCACGCTGGAGGAGAACAGCGTTCGCGGCGGCCTCGGGGCGGCCGTCGCCACCTTCGCGCAGGAGCGCGGGGCGAAGGTGCCGATGCTCCATCTCGGTCTGCCTGACGCGTTCGTCGAGCACGGCCGGCGCGCCCTGCTGCTGGATCGCGTCGGCCTCTCCGAGCAGGCCGTCCACGGACGGATCGTGGAGTGGATCCTTTCGGGGAGTTCCCTCACCCCGCGCACCGACCCGATTCCGCGTTGACAGGATTCGTCGCCGCCGCCTAACATGCAACGATGTCTGTCTTTACGGCCTCCTCGGGCATCGTCTGCGCGGGCGGTGCTCTCGAGCGGGCCGGCGCGCGCATCGAACGTCCGGCTTGGATGCGAGCGATCGTCCGGCGCGCGATGGCTGCCCGCGACCGGCTACGGTAGAGGGTGATCCGGAGAGATCCGAGGGTCCGACGCGTGGGGCCCATCCGAGGGGAGGAACCTCCATGACCTATGAGGCGGTCCGTGACCTGACGCTGGCAGTCGGGGATCCCGCGAAAATCGAGTCCGATGTCACGATCGTGGGGCTGCACGAGGGGCTCGCCCTCGAAGGGCCGGCGCGCGAGCTGGACCAGGCGGCCGGGGGCGTCGTCTCCCGCGCGCTCGAGACGAAGGACTTCCGCGGCGAGGCGAACTCCGTCCTCGTGCTCTATCCCGCGAAGGGACCGGCGCGGCGGATCCTGCTCGTCGGCCTCGGCAAGCGCGAGTCGCTCGACGCCGAGAAGGTCCGCACCGCGGCGGCGGTCGCGGCGCGTCGCGCGCGCGATCTCGGCGCGGAGCGGGCGGTTGCGGGCCTCTTCGGGCAGGGGGCGCCGATCTCCGCCGAGGACGCGGGGCAGGCGTTCGCCGAAGGCGTGATGCTCGGCACCTACCAGTATCTCGAGTACAAGACGGAAGACCGCGAGAAGGTGAAGGTTCTGTCGCGGCTCGACATCACCGTCCCCGACGTGCTCGTCCGCGAGGCGGCCGATCCCGGCTTCCGCCGCGGCCAGATCCTGGCCCGCGCCGCGAACTACGTCCGCACGCTCGCCGCGCACCCGGGCAATCACGCCACGCCGTCCTTCCTCGCGAACGAGGCCGAGCGGATCGCGAAGGAGGGCAGCCTCACCTGCACGATCCTCGACAAGGCGAAGCTGGAGGAGCTGGGGATGGGCGCGCTGCTGGGCGTCGCCCGCGGGTCCAACGAGCCGCCGAAGATGATCGTCCTCGAGTACGACTGCGGCCACGCCAACGCTCCGCGCGTCGCGATCGTGGGCAAGGGCCTCACCTTCGATTCGGGCGGCATCTCCATCAAGCCGGCCGCGAAGATGGACGAGATGAAGTACGACATGTGCGGCGGCGCGGCCGTGCTCGGGATCTGCTCGATCCTCTCCGAGCTGGAGGTCCCGGTGAACGTCGTCGGCGTCGTTCCCGCGACGGAGAACCTCTCGGGAGGGAGCGCCTACAAGCCGGGCGACATCCTGCGCTCGTACTCCGGCAAGACGATCGAGGTGCTGAACACCGACGCCGAAGGCCGGCTGATCCTGGCCGACGCGCTCTCCTACGTCGCGCGCAACTTCAAGCCGGCGGCGATCGTCGACATGGCGACCCTGACCGGCGCCGTCGTCATCGCCCTCGGCCATTACGGCGCGGGGCTCCTCGCCAACGACGACGCGCTCGCGAAGCGGATCGAGGAGGCGGCGGCGCGCACCGGCGAGCGGGTCTGGCGCCTGCCGATGTGGGATGAGATGGGGGACCATCTCAAGAGCGACTTCGCCGACATCAAGAACATCGGCGACGGCAACGCGGGCGCCGGGACGATCGTCGGCGGCGCGTTCCTCGCCCGCTTCGTCGATTCGGTCCCCTGGGCGCACATCGACATCGCGGGGACCGCCTGGTGGGACAAGGACCGGCCGTACCTCCCCAAGGGGCCGAGCGGGTACGGCGTCCGGTTGGTGACGGAGATGCTCCGCTCCTGGAAAGCTTGAGGTGCCGCAGATGAGCCATCATCGCCTCGTGATCCTCGGGACCGGCCCCGCCGGACTCACCGCAGCGATCTACGCCGCCCGCGCAAGCCTCGATCCGCTCGTGATCGACGGCTCGCAGCCCGGCGGCCAGCTGACGATCACGACCGACGTGGAGAACTTCCCCGGATTCCCCGACGGGATTCAGGGGCCGGAGCTGATGGACCGTTTCCGCGCCCAGGCGGAGCGCTTCGGCGCGAAGATCCAGGCGGGGGAGGTGAGCGAGGCGGATCTCTCCCAGCGGCCGTTCCACATGAACGTGTCGGGCCAGGACGTGACCTGCGACGCGCTCATCATCGCCACGGGAGCGTCCGCCCGCTGGCTCGGGCTTCCGTCCGAGCAGGCGCTGATGGGGCGCGGGGTCTCCGCGTGCGCGACGTGCGATGGCTTCTTCTTCCGCGGCAAGGAGATCGCGGTCGTCGGCGGGGGCGACACGGCGATGGAGGAGGCGAGCTTCCTCACGAAGTTCGCGAGCAAGGTGACGATCATCCACCGCCGCGAAGCGCTGCGCGCCTCGAAGGCGATGCAGGAGCGGGTCCAGCGCAACGAGAAGATCGCGTTCCGCTGGAACTCGATCGTCACCGAGGTCCTCGACGTCGCGCAGAAGAAGGTGACCGGCGTCCGGCTGCAGGACACCGTCACCGGCAAGGAGGACATCCTCCCGCTCGACGGTCTGTTCCTCGGCATCGGCCACGTCCCGAACACCGCGCCGTTCCGCGGCCAGATCGAGATGGACGGCAACGGCTATCTGCTGACCGACGGCAAGTCGACGATCACGAGCGTACGAGGAGTCTTCGCGGCGGGCGACGTGCAGGACCACGTCTACCGCCAGGCGATCTCCGCCGCCGGTTCGGGCTGCCAGGCCGCCCTGGACGCGGAGAGGTTCCTCTCGGGAGGGCACTAGCCGCTTGATCGCCAACGCGCGCGGCCCGATCGGGCTGCGATCCCGGGTGCTCGGGTGAGCCCGCGATCTCCGCAAGGCCCGGCGATCGGGGAGCGAGCGCCCGGATTCCGGCTGCGGGGGATCGACAACGCCTACTGGATCCTCGGCGAGCCCGACGCCCGCCGGACGGTGCTCCTCGTCTTCCTCACCCGCGAGTCCTCGACGAGCCGGCTCCTCCTGCCGTTCGTCGAGCGGCTGATGCGCCGCGCGAAGAGGCGGGAGTCGGAGATCCTCGCGATCACGCGCGACCGGCTCCGCGACGCGATGGAGCTTTCCGAGGACTTCAGCTTCACGCTCCCGATCCTGATCGATGAGGATGGCGGGACGTTCCGCGCCTACGGGATCGTGGAAGTCCCGACGCTGATCCGGCTCGACGCCGGCCTCCGCGTCGTCGAGAGGATCACCGGCTGGGATCGAGGAGCGTTCGAGGGGCTCGCGACGCGCTTTCTCGAGGCCGCCGAGGCGCGCGCCACGCACGTATGGGAAGATGCGGACCTCGCGCCGCAGACCGCGCCGGCGCAACCGGCGCCTCCGCCCGCGCAGCCGGCGCCTTCGCCCGCGCAGCCGGCGCCTTCGCCACCGGCAACGCCCGCCGGCGGTGACGCGAACGGAGGCGAGGTCGGCGGAGACGGCCGTCCCGCGGGGGAGGCGGGCTGATGCCGCTCGTCCCGCTCTTCCCGCTCGATCTCGTGCTGCTGCCCGGCGGCGAGATCGCGCTGCACATCTTCGAGCCGCGCTACAAGGCGCTGATCGCCCGTGTGAGCGAGGAGCCGATCCGCTTCTGCATCGTGCGCGTGGTGAAGGAGGGGATCGCCACCGTCGGGTGCGACGCCTCGATCCTGCGCGTGGTGCGCCGCTACGACGACGGGCGGCTCGACCTGAAGGTCCGCGGGCACGACCGCCTGCAGATCGGCATCGTCGGCAAGCACGCGGACGGCTACCTCGAAGCGGACGTGACGCTCGTGCCGGACGAGGCGGAAGAGGGGGATCACGCGCTCGAGGATCGCGTGGAGAAGATGTTCCGGGAGGTGGTGAGCCTCGTGCCGGCGCTTCGCGGCAAGATCCCGCCGCGCGCGGCCCGCTGGAGCTACCGGATCGCCGACCGGCTGCAGCTCTCCGACGACCGCCGCCAGCAGCTCCTCGAGCTCAACAGCGAGAACGCGCGCATGCGCGCTCTCGGCGAGTATCTGAAGAGGCTCTTGCCGCTGCTTCGCCGGCAGCAGCGGGCGCAGGGGCAGGTGAAGGGCAACGGCCATCTCGGTCCGAAGCGCAAGAAGACGAAGGAGAAGGAAGAGGAAGGGGCGTAGGCGTGGCGGTGGCGGGAGAGCCGATCGAGCGCGAGATGATGGAAGTCGATGTCCTGATCGTGGGCGGCGGCCCGGCCGGGCTCGCCTGCGCCCTCGATCTCGCGCGCAGGAAGGCGGCGGAGGGCTCCCCCCTCGCCGACGCTTCGATCGTCCTGCTCGAGAAGGGCTCCTCGATCGGCGCGCACGCGATCTCCGGCGCGGTGCTCGATCCGCGCGGGATCGCCAGGCTGATGCCGGACTTCCTCGAGCAGGGATGCCCGGTCGAGGCGCCGGTCGCCGGCGACGCGCTCTACATGCTGTCGCGACGCGGCCGCTTCCGCTTCCCGATCCTGCCGCCGATGCTCGCGAACCACGGCAACTACGTCGTCAGCCTGAACCGCCTCGTCACCTGGCTCGGCACGAAGGTCGAGGAGGCGGGGATCGACCTGCTGCCCGGCTTTCCCGGGCAGGAGCTGCTCTACGACGACGGCGACCGCGTCGCGGGCGTGCGCACGGGCGACAAGGGGATCGACAAGGACGGCAAGCCCAAGCCGAACTTCGAGCCGGGCGTCGACATCCGCGCGAAGGTCACGATCCTCGCGGAAGGTTCGCGCGGCAGCCTGACGAAGACGCTCGTCCGCCGCCTCCACCTCGACGAGGGCCGCAACCCGCAGATCTACGCGACCGGCGTGAAGGAGGTCTGGGAGGTCCCGGAGGGACGCATCGCGCCCGGCGACGTGATCCACACGATGGGATGGCCGCTCGCGAGCGAGGAGTACGGCGGCGGCTTCGCCTACGGGATGCGCGACCGGCTGGTCTCGCTCGGCTTCGTCCTCGGCCTCGACTATCACAATCCCTGGACCGACGCGCACCGCCTCTTCCAGGACTGGAAGACGCATCCGCTGATCGCCGCCCTCCTCGACGGCGGCAAGATGCTGCACTACGGCGCAAAGACGATCCCCGAAGGGGGATGGTTCTCGATCCCGCAGTGCGCGGTCGACGGGGCGCTCGTGATCGGCGACGCGGGCGGCTTCCTGAACGCGGCCCGCCTGAAGGGGATCCATCTCGCGATGGAGACCGGGATGCTGGCGGCCGACGCCGTCGCCGGCGCCCTCGCCTCCGGCGACACCTCGCGCGCCGCGCTTGCGCGCTTCGAGGAGGCGGTCGCGAGCGGGCCGGTCGGCTCCGAGTTGCGCTCGGTCCGCAACTTCCGCCAGGGATTTTCCAAGGGACTCTGGACCGGCATGATGCACACGGGCCTCACGATGGTGACCGGCGGGCGCGGCATTCGCGCGCGGCTGCCTCTCATTCCCGATCCGGATCACATGTGGAAGCTCGATCGCATGCGCGAGGAGGGCCGGCCGGTCCTCCCGCCCGCTCGGACCTACGACGGGGAGCGGACGTTCGACAAGCTCACCGACGTCTACGCCTCCGGGACGAAGCACGAGGAGAATCAGCCGAGCCACTTGATCATCGCGGACACCGACATCTGCAACGGCCGCTGCCGCGAGGAATTCGGCAACCCGTGCCAGTACTTCTGCCCCGCGGCCGTCTACGAGATGGCGCCGACCGAGGACGGCTCGACCACGCGCATCCGCGTGAACTTCACGAATTGCGTACACTGCAAGACCTGTGACATCCAGGACCCGTACGGGATCATCACCTGGGTGCCCCCCGAAGGCGGCGGAGGACCGATCTACACGAACCTTTAGGGGTAAGGGGTAGGATAAGAGCAACGAGGCGCTGCGGGCGGTCCGCGGCGCCGGCCGGATGGCCGAAGCGAGGAAGGAGCCCATGTCCGTTTTGCCGATCCGGGTCTACGGCGACCCGATCCTTCGAAAGACGAGCAAGCCGGTCGAGAGAATCGACGACTCGATTCTCGCCTTCGCGCTCGACCTTCTCGAGACGATGAAGGACGCCGACGGCGTCGGTCTCGCCGCCGTGCAGGTCGGCCGCCCGATCCGGATGCTCGTCGCTGACGCCGGGTCCCGCCACCCGAAGGGCGCGTCGAAGATCTACATCAACCCGGAGATCGTCGAGGCGAAGGGGGAATGGATCTTCGACGAGGGATGCCTCTCGGTACCCGGCGCGACCGCCGAGATCACGCGCCCGGAGGAGGTCCTCGTCCGCTTCGTCGACGGCAAGGGGAAGCCGCGGGAGGAGCGCTACAACCAGATGCTCGCCCGCGTGCTCCAGCACGAGATCGACCACCTGGACGGCAAGCTCTTCATCGACTACCTGAACCCGCTCCACCGGTCGATGGTCCTCCGCAAGCTCCGCGCGTACATCAAGGAGACGGGGAAGGCGGCGAGCCTCTAGGGCTCGCCTCGGCCGACCGCTTCCCGCCTCGATGACGATGCAGTACACGCGCCTCGGCAACACCGGCCTCACCGTCTCGCGCCTCGCTCTCGGCTGCATGAGCTACGGGGATCCCGCATGGCGGGCCTGGACGCTCGACGAGGAGACCGCGCGCGACCACTTCGCCCGCGCGATCGAGCTGGGGATCAACTTCTTCGACACCGCCGACGTCTACTCGATCGGGCGCAGCGAGGAGATCACCGGCAAACATCTGCGCGCGATGCTGCCGCGCGACGACTACGTCCTCGCGACGAAGGTCTTCCACCCGATGGGAAAGGCGAAGAACCGCAGCGGCCTCTCGCGCAAGCACATCCTCGCCGCGTGCGACGCCTCGCTCTCTCGCCTCGGCGTCGACTGGATCGACCTCTACCAGATCCACCGCTGGGACTTCGGGACGCCGATCGAGGAGACGCTCGACGCGCTCGACTCCCTCGTGCGCGCCGGGAAGGTCCGCTACATCGGCGCGAGCAGCATGGCGGCGTGGCAGTTCGCGAAGGCGCTCCACACCTCCGACCGGCGCGGCTTCGCCCGCTTCGTCTCGATGCAGGATCACTTCAACCTCGCCTACCGCGAGGAGGAGCGGGAAATGATTCCGCTCTGCATCGACGAGGGCGTGGGCGTCATCCCCTGGAGCCCGCTCGCCCGCGGCTTCCTGACCGGCTCGCGCACGCGCGAGCACCCGCGCGAGACGGTCCGCTCGCAGTCCGATCCGTTCGCCGACGAGATGTACTTCCGCGAGCCGGACTACAGGGTGCTCGACGCGCTGCTCGAGGTGTCGAAGGAGCGGGGGGCGAAGCCGGCGCAGGTCGCGCTCGCCTGGCTCTTGTCGGTGCCCGGCGTGACCGCCCCGATCATCGGCGTCACGCGGCTCGAGCATCTGGACGATCTGGCGGCGGCGGTCGAGATCGCGCTGTCGCCCGAGGAGATCGCGCGGCTCGAGGAGCCGTACGTTCCGCACCCGATTCTCGGACACCGCCAACCGCCTGTGCGGCGCTGAGCGGCCGCGAGTCCCGCGGAGCGCGGGCTCCGGGCCGCTGCCCGCCGATCCACTCCTCGGGGGGCCGCCGCCGGAGGAGAGGAAGACTCGATGACAATCCGAGCAAGACGGCTACTGCACGTCCTGGCTCCGCCGGCGCTCGCGGCCCTGACCCTCGCGGGTGGCTGCGGGAGTCCCACCGTCTCGAGCCTCTGGCTCGACCGCGCGATCGTCGTCGACGGCTCCAGGGCCGACTGGAAGGGGCTCTCCGTCTACAAGTTCGAGGACGAGAAGGTCTTCGTCGGCGTCGGCAACGACGACAGCTCGCTCTACCTGCTGCTCGGCAGCTCCGAGAAGGCGTTGATCGCGCAGGAGCTGCGGCAGGGGCTGCGCGTCCGCTTCCGTCCCGAAAAGGAGGGGAAGCAGCAAAAGGATGCGGGGCTGTGGATCGGGTGCCCGCGCGCGCTGGGGATGGGAGGGCGCAACGGCCCGCGCGGCGCGCAGCGGCCTGCCGAAGAGCCGCCGGAGGAAGGGGGCCGCGGCGGCCGCGGTCTCGATGAGGACCGAATCCTCGCCGCCATCCGGGACATGCCGAAGGAGCTGCAGGTCTTTTCGCAGGCGGGGGAGGACAGCCTGATCCTTTCCTGGGATGAAGCGGCGCGGCGCGGTATCGAGGCGAAGGCTGGCTACGAAGACGCCTACTACCTGGTCGAGATGAAGGTGCCGCTGCGGCGCGACGCGGAGCATCCGCAGGCGATCGGGATCGCCGCGGAGACGGCGGAGCGCGTCGTGGACGTGTCGCTGCAGGTGCGCAAGCCCGAAGGAGGCTTCCGCGAGCGGCCGGAGGGAGGCGGGCGCGGTGGTCCTGGTGGCCCTGGTGGCGCTCCGGGGGGCTTCTCCGCCATGACTGAAGGACGTGAAGCGGCGCCTGTCCTTGCGCAGAGCGAAGGGGGATTCCCCGGCGGGGGACGGGATGGCGACATGTTCCCCGGCGGACGGCGGGGCGGGCGGTCCTTCTCGATGCCGGAGGGGCTCGACGTCTCGATGAAGATCCGGCTCGCGAACGGGGAGGCGGGCGCGCAGTGAGAGCTCAGTCCAAATCCTCGGCGAGGCTGCAAGTCGGTCGTGCCCGCAGTACCGAGCAGCGAATCCGGAGATCCCTTCGGACGGGATCGCAGGCTACTTGCGCGGGAGCCGACCCGTCCAGCTGATGACCGCGCGGACTCACTCCCATTCGACTTCAGGAGTGTGGTAGTAGTTGATTCCAAGTGCCGTTAGCCGAGTGCCATGCGCCCCGATCCTCCGACGGAATCCGTTCCAGCCTTGCTCCCCCGTCTCTCGGGTCCATGCCAGTTCCGCCACCGCGATGAGGCGCGGAAACGCAAGGTACTCGGCATCTGCCATGCAAGCGACCGTCTCACTCCAGAGTGGTGCCTCGATTCCAACAATGTCGTTCTCACCTACGCCCGCCAGCAGACTCCCGCCGGAAAGAGCACTTCCTTCCATCGAGGCAGGCGCGTATCGGGCGCTGACGGCCGCGCTGACGGCCGCGCAAAACCGGGAGCTTCGTCTTCGTGGCCGAGGGGAATCTCACGATCGACTCCGAGGGTGTGTCCCAGGGTGACTACACGGAGACCATGGAAGGGTCGATCGAGCCGTGAGTTGGGCCATGCAGCGCCGCGGGACGGAGTTCACGCCGTAACCAGCGCCATGCAGTGCCGGCCGCCGCAGGTTCCCCGTTTTACCTTGTCCGTGTAGCGCCGCCCGCACTATGTCTCCCGTGTGACCTGCCGTGTGCAGTGCTGCGCGCACCCCTGCCCCCGGTAGACCCGTCGCATGCAGCGCCGCCCGCACTATGTCTCCCGCGTGACCTGCCGCGTGCAGCGCCGCGCGCACTCCTGCCCCCGGTGGACCCGCCGCATGCAGCGCCGGCGGCCGCAGGTTCCCCGTTTTACCTTGTCCATGCAGCGCCGCGCGCACTCCTGCCTCCGGTGGACCTGCCGCGTGCAGCGCTGCGCGCACCCCTGCCCCCGGTGGACCTGCCGCATGCAGCGCCGCGCGCACTCCTGCCCCCGGTGGACCTGCCCCATGCAGCGCTGCAAACACTATGGCACGCGCGTGACCTGGTACATGCAGCGCTGCAAACACTATGGCACGCGCGTGACCTGGTACATGCAGCACTGCAAGCACTATGTTCCCGATTTTTCCTGGCGCGTGCAGGAGAAGTTGGCACGAGTCCGACCCGGGAACTTTGTGACGGAGGCGCAGAATGTCTCGTGGACGGCACGGAACCGGTCGCATGCAGCGCTGCAGACCGGCGGTCACGCGGGAACACACGGTCCGACGGCGCTGCAGGACCCCGGATGCGCCGGAACAACACGTCGGACGGTGCCGACAGCCTCCGGAATCGTCCGGGACCATGCCTCCATCGCCGCTGCAAGGCAGAAGTCACGCGCGAGCCGGGCGTCCCGCAGCCCTGCAAGCACCAGGTCACGCGTGTGCAGTAGTGTTTGCAGCGCTGCATGCACCAGGTCACGCGCGTGCAGTAGTGTTTGCAGCCCAGCATGCGCCACCGCGGTGCCGCTGACCGGAACATTCCGGCGACAGTCCTGACAACGATCGGCGACACCATGGCCGACCCGAGACCGCAAAGAGGAACGGGAGAGCGGCGGAGGACCCAAGCCTCCTCCGCCGCCCTCCCGTCGCTTGAAGGAAGGCTGAAATCCGGAGGTGAAGAACCTACCGGGCGAGCACGACTTTGCCGGTCCGGACCTCGCCGCCTGCGTCCGCGCGCACCCAATAGACACCGGGGGCTGCCCGCCGGCCACCCGACAGCAGACCGTCCCACGAGGCGTGCACGACGCCCGGTTCGCGAGGGCCATCGAGAACGGTCGCGACGCGCGCACCGTCCACCGTGAAGACCTCGACGCGGAGATCAGCGGCGCGGGGCAGCGTCAGTTCCATCTCGACCGTCTCTCTCGCCGGGATCGGGAGGAGCCGCAGATCGAACCGTCCTGCGACGCCGGCATCGGCGGCCCCGGCCGCCACGCAGGCGACACCCCGTGCGCCGATCGTCTCGCAGTCCCACCCGCCGGGATGGTTGCCGGGCGCGCAGGGAGAGTCGTCGCGCAGCGTGTAATCGGGGGGCTCGACTGGACAGAAGATCGGATCGGCCGAGAAGTTGCCGTCCTGACCGCACGGGTCGGGGAAGCCGTAGAAGTCGTCGCCGTCGTTGTCCCAGACATCGTTGCAGGCGAACGAAGCCGGGGAACCGGCGACGCCGCTCCCCTGTCCGGGTGTCTCGAATCGATTGCCGGACAGAATGCAGCGGGAGACCATGGCGCCGGCAGCCTCGATGCAAAGACCCGCGCCCCAGTTCTGATCCGTCCCACCCCCGCTTACATTGCCGGCGATCGTGCATCCCTCGAGCCGCGTCCCGGTGAAGAGGACGCCTCCCCCCTTCGACATCGACCAACTCCGCAGCCCGCCCGGCAGGTCCTGCACCGCGGCACGGTTGCCGGCGATCACGCATCCGATCACCTGCGAGTTCGACTTGATCCCCCCCCCCGTCGCGGTCGGGTAGGAGAGATTGTTCGCGTGGACCTCGTTCGCCTCGACGACGAGCCCCTCGCACATCCCCGGCGAGAGGCTCAACACTCCGCCGCCATAGGCCTTCCCGCCCGTTGCGACGTTGCCGCTCACGACGCAGTTGCGCAGGTCGCAGTTCGCGTAGATGCCGCCTCCGGAGGCGGACCCCGCCGATTCGGCGGCTGCCCGGTTGCCGGTGACCTCGTTCCCTTCGAAGACGCAGTCGGTCGGGACGGCCACCTCGACGTAGACTCCACCTCCGCTCACTTCGAAGCTGCCGGTGACACGGTTGTCGCGGATCACATTGCCGACGATCCGCGCGGGGAAGGGGAGCGGCAGGTACGACTCCAGGTAGATGCCGCCTCCCGCCGGGATGAGCAAGGTCTGGTAGGCGATGTTCGACTCGATGAGGTTGTTCTCGATGCAAGGGGAGGATGCGCCGCCCGCGTAGATCCCGGCCCCGAGCGCTTGGGTGATGTCCCCGGTGCAATTGTCGCGAATCCAGTTGTGACGGATCGTCGGGGAGGAATCGCGGATCACGATCCCGCGCTGGTCGATCTGGAGGACATATTGACCTCCGGTGATCGTGAACCCTTCCACCACGAGCCCCCGCCCTTCTCCCTGGTCGATCACGATCGTCGGACCGTTCGTCCCGCCATCGATCGTCGTCACCTCCATTCCACCGGAGGAGAGTAGGACGATGTCGACTCCCCGGAATTGGAGGTTCTCATAGTAGGTGCCGGGAGCGACGAGGACCGTGTCGCCCTCCGCGGCGAAGTCGATCGCTTGCGAGATGGTCGGGTATGACTCGGGAACGTTAAGGATGGTCCCCGAGGCGACGCCGGGCGATGCGACAGGAAGGACGAACAGGCAGGCGAGCAGAGCGAGCGACGACGAGCGGCGCATGGTTGGCCTCCTCTCCAGCGGCTGTCGAGAGTTAGCGTTCGCGGTACGCAAAAAAGAATACTCTGTCCGGCGTCGCGGCTCAATGCATCACGCTCCATCGGTGCCGCGGACCGGCGGCCCGCCGGGATAGTGGGCTGCCGAGGAGTCGGCGTCCGGATCCATTGTCACGAGTCCGGGCGGGATGCGTCCTACCCATTGGAAGCCTTGGAACGGAAGAGAGGTTGAGTCTGTGGACGAGATCGCGGGGCTGGTCGAACGGACAGCGGAGATCGGGCTACCTTCGCGCTTCTGATCGAGCGGAGCGCGCACATGGCCCGCTGCATCGTGTGGACGTTGCGCTGGCCGCCTCGTTTATCCCGTACCGCTCCGTCGGAGACCGCAGCTCAGGACGAACGGATGCGTGCCACCATGTCGGGCCGGCCCTGCGTCTGGTAGAAGCGCAGGGCTCGCGCCCGCGCCATACGACGGGCCTCGGCGCTGAGCTTGGATGCAGTCCACGCCTGCGGCGTGCTGAGGCGAAACAGACTGTCCGCCTCCGCGGTCCTTCCCTGGGCCGCGCGGCAGGCGGCCAGAGCATTGCGACAAAACGAGAGCTGTCCGGCAAGGGTGTCAGCCTCTCGCTCCAGAAACTCGAGCGATCCGCACAGCGTCCGGTCGGCCTCGGGGTATTTCCCGAGATCGACCAGAAGCGAGCCGAAGCCGACCTGAGCGGATATGGCTTGCGGATGTTCGGGGGCGATCGCACGGAATCTCCTCACCGTCTCCCGGAGGACGTCCTCGGCCTCGTCGAGACGCCCCTGGTAGTGCAGGCACTTCCCGAGTCTCGATGATGTGATCAGGCGGCCGACGCTCCAGGAGTCCCCGACGTCCACCTGCTCGTGCACAGCGACGGCCTTCCTGTACATCGCCTCCGCCTCGTTCAGCTTGCCCATCCCTTGGAGGGCATCGCCCAGATTGGTGCAGGTGATCGCGGTCCGGTGGTTTCGCTCGCCGTAGGCGGCCTGGAACAGCGCGAGAGCCTTCCGGAAGCACGGCTCCGCCTCCGCGTATCGACTACGATCGACGAGAAAGGTGCCGAGGTTGTTCTGAGTCAACCCCACCAGAGGGTGATTCGGGCCCCAGACGCTCTCCATGATCTGACCGGCTTCCCGGTAGGCATGGATGGCCTCTTCGTCCTTCCCCAGCGGCCCCGCGACGATGGCCAGGGCGTTCAGCGAGTGGGCCAGGCTGCTGCTTCCGGGCAACTTCTCCCGGAAGATCGACACCGCCCTGTTGCAGCTCGCTTCCGCATTCCGGAACTGCCCTTGCTGCCCGAGGAGCTTTCCGAGGCCATAGTGGGCCCAGGCAGCAGGGACGCTGTTCTCGCCATGGAATTCCGTCTGGATCTCCAGCGCGCGACGCATGAGAGGCTCTGCTTCCGCGAAGCGAGAGCTTTCCGAGTACATGACGGCCAGCAGGCTCATCGCTTCGGCCGTTCTCGGGTGTCGATCCCCCCAAAGCCGGCGTTCCATCTCGAGGGCTAGAGTCTGGAGCGATTCAGCCTCGGCCTGCTTGCTCATTCGGGAGCCGACGAAGTTGGCCACATCGGTCAGCGCGAAGGCCACGTCCGGATGGTCGCCGGGGTATGTGGACCGCATGATCTCCAGGGCTCGGCGGACGTACGCCTCCCCCTTCTCGCGATCGGGTGACAGCCAAGCCAGTGCGGTCAAGCTTTGGGCCACGTCGGGGTGGCTCTTGCCCAGCAGCTGCTCCCGAGCCGCCAGAACGCGGGTGTGCAGTGACTCGGCCTCGGGAATCCTTCCCTGGGTGCGGCGGATGCGAGCGCGCTGAAAAAGACTGATGGTCACTTCCGGGTGCTCCGGGCCCCAGAGATCTGTCCGGATCGCGAGGGCCTGTTCACTCAACGTGTCGGCTGTGGCCAGATTCGAGGCGTCGCGGTCGCCGCTCAGTCGGCACTCCGCCAGATCGTAGAGACTCTGCGCCACGAGGCCCGGGGCCGCAGGCTCGATCCCCCGGCGGAGCTCGAGGGCTCGGCGTAGCTGGACATCGGCATCGGCATACAGTCCAAGTGCCACGTAGGTGTTTCCGATGGTGCGGCGCACCGCGGACTCGAGGTCGGGATCCTCCAGAGGGTTGAAATCGGCCTCGCGGACCGCGTCGTCCAGAACGTCACGGACTCGAACGTCCACGTTCTTCACCGCCGGGTTTGCCGACGCCAGGATCTGCTGCAGGAACTCGTTCACGCGAGTCGCCTTGCGCGCCTCGGCCTCGGCCCTGGCGCGTTCCCGGCGCTGCGCGCCCGCTTCGATCGACATCAAGAGTGCAAAGGTGGCGAGCAGAACGAGCGCCGATGCGGCAACCGCCACTCCGGCCTTGTGACGCGCCGCCAGCTTCTGGATCTGGTAGAGCGTGCTCGGCGGCCGGGCGAGGATCGGCTGCGCGTGAAGAAAGCGATCGATGTCCTCCGCCAGCTCGGCCGCGCTTCCGTAGCGCCGGTCCGGCGCCTTCTCGAGCGTCTTGCCGATGATCGTCTCGAGGTCGGGATCGAATCGCCGCCGGCGTTCGCCGGACCCGCGTAGAGGCAGCGGGCGCTCGCTCTCGATGACGCGCACCGATTCGATCAAGGGCAGGCCTCGAATGTCGTGGGGGAGCGTGCCGGTCAAGAGCTCGTAGAGGATCACGCCCAGCGAGTAGATGTCGCTTCGAGTGTCTACTCTGCCAGCCCCAGCCTGTTCAGGACTCATGTACGCAAGTGTCCCGAGCAGGTGGCCTTCTCGCGTCAAGGTTGCCCCGTGATCCATCACCTCGATCGCCTTGGCGATGCCGAAGTCGATCACCTTGGGCACCGGAACACCATCCTGTGTGCTGACGAGAATGTTCGACGGCTTCAGGTCCCGGTGGATGATCCCCTTGGTATGTGCGTGGTGCGCGGCTCTGCATACGGAACGAAACAGCTCCAGCCGCTGGCGAATCGTGAGCCCCGTCGTCTGAACGTAATCCGTGATCGGAACCCCCGGCACCAGCTCCATCACGAAGTAGGGGTTTCCGTGCACGTCTCCGCCGGCATCCAGGACCTTGGCAATGTTCGGGTGGTCCATCATCTCCAGGGCCTGGCGCTCGGAGTCGAAACGGTCCATCACGCGCCGGGAGTCGAGGTCCCGATGCACGACCTTGAGCGCGACCTCTCTGCGGATTGGCTCGACCTGAATGGCTCGGTAGACCACGCCCATCCCGCCGGCTCCGAGGATGCCGGCGATCCGGTAGGGTCCGATCGTTTCCGGCAGATCATCCAGTGGATCGGTCGCTAGAGATCGCAGCAGCTTCTCGATGTCCTGGACCGGAGCGATGCCCAGGGTCAGGGAGCTTTGCGCCATCAGTGAATCGAGGTCGGCCCGGAGGTCAGGATCGGAACGGCCAAGCTCGTCCAGCCGGGGAGCGCGTTCCTGCAGGGGAAGGTCGGCGAGGGAGAGGAAGAGCTCCTTCAGGCGGGCGAATCGATCCATGCGGGCCTTGTTCATGGTAGGGCTTCTCTAGTGGAGACTTCCCGGAAGTTCATCGCTCGCTGGGCCGCGGCAGGCGCAGGAAGCGGCTCGGGTCCCGCGCATCATTCCCTCGTCAGTTCCCGGCGAATCCACTTCTTCGCCATAGACCAGTCTCCGTCGACGGTTCGGGCCGACACTCCAAGGACCTGGGCGGACTCGTCGATCGACAGCCCGCCGAAGATCCTAAGCTCGACGATCCGAGCCATCCGAGCATCCAGGGCCGCGAGCCGGGTCAGCATGTCGTCGAGAGCGAGGATCTCGATCGCAGAGTCCGGCGGTCCCGCCAGATTGTCGTCGAGGGTCACTCGGTATCGCCCGGGGCTCCGCTTGGCGGCGTTCCTCCTGCGTGCATGGTCAACCAGGATCTGACGCATCGCCCGGGCGGCCGCACCGAAGAAGTGTGCCCGTCCGTGCCAGGGGACGCGATCGTGATCGACCAATCGGAGATAGGCTTCATGGACAAGGGCTGTCGGCTGGAGGGTGTGTCCGGGACGCTCACGGCGTAGGAGCGACGCCGCCAGCCCGCGGAGCTCGTCGTACACCTCCCGGAAGATCTCCTCCTGCGCGTCTCTGGTCGAGTCCCCGGGGACGATCGAAAGCAGCATGTTCGTCAGTTCCGGACGCTGCCGAGTGCTCATGAAACGGCCGCTCCCATTCACGCGACGTACGTTCTCGATGCGCGTTGACATCCATCCGTCTTTTCCGAAACCGACGAAGGTAGCACAGCCCGGGAGCAATGGCACTCTGTCTTTCGCCGCAGCACCTGCGCTACCGGCGGTGCCCAGCTTCTTCGTGACCCCTTGCACAGGAGGGCATCCCGGAGCGGCACAGCAATTTGCCCAGACAGACCCCCAGCTGGCCCGGTGACGGTTCCGAACACGGTCGAGGCGAACACGGAACCGGCTCCGCCCGGCCGCCAGATCATCCGCTTGCGCTTCGGCGCCCGGAAAGACGCATGCCTCCGTTGAACCGACTCTCAGCACGGGATGTTGCGGGAGACAGAAGCAGTCTTCAGTCCCGGTAGCGCGACCGATCGAGGCTGTGCGGATCATTACAATCATCTTCGACCATGAAGGTCGATGTCGCTCAGAGGAGCGAAACAATGCGGAGTACGATGCTAGGCCACAATGTCGATCTTGACCCTCATGGCAGTTGGCCGCACGGACGAAACGGCACCGTTGACGGCTGGCGGGGATCAGTCTGCGGCGCCTTCGAGTCGCTCTGATCCAACATCTCCGGGGCATTCCAGCCGATCGGCGGCGGGGATGCCCCGATTCGTAGGATGACGGATCAAGGCGAACTACCGCTGAAGGGCCGACGCGCCTGAGGACTCAACTCAACCCCTCCGTTTGAAAAACTGGACCGCGCGCTCGTGCTTCCGCGCGGCGGCCTGCGTCTTGAACGTCCCGAGGTTGCGCCGCTTGCCGGTCTTCGGATCCTTCTTGCGCGAATAAAGGCGGTACTCGCCGGACTTCAGTTTGCGGATCATGGGGTCACCTCCTCGGCTTCAGTCTGACCCGTGGAGGCGCGAGCCGCCTACCCGCACGTTGGGCCGCATCTTCGAATGTTCGGCGCGCAATGGCCGCAATGGCCCGCTGGCCCGCATGCTCCTTCGCACACCCCTCAGCGCCGCAGGACGATCTTCTCGACGCCCAGGATCTCGCCCTCCGCAAGGACCCGGACAATGTAGGCGCCCGAGGGTAGCACGCGGCCCTGTGCGTCCCGGCCGTCCCACCTCGCGGAGAGGAGGCCCGCCGGGCCGCCGCCCGCCCTGCTCGTCCACACCCGCCGTCCGGCCAAGTCGGTGATCTCTAGCTGGACCGCCACCGACTCCCTCGCCGTCCAGCGGATCGTCACGGCATCGGTCGCGGGATTCGGAAGCGGGGGCAGCGTCCGGCCCAGGGCGAAGGCGGAGGCTCCTTCAAGCGCATGCACGTCGCTTGTGGGAGGCTCGCCGCCGTAGAGGAGGAAGTCGTCGGCGGCCGCGCCGTTCGCCGCGTTCGTCCCGCGCTGGTGGAGTCGGATCGAACGCAGCTTCCCGTCCGTCGACACGGGGCCGGTGTACGCAAGATCACCGTCCAGCCAGATCTCCCAGATCGCGTTCGCCAGGTCGAAGTGGATCTCCACGTGGACCGTGACGCCTGCGTCCCAGGAGCCGATGACCGTGTCGCTGCTGTACTCCCGGATGTCACCGTTGTCCCGGAAATCCAGTCTGTTGATGGTGGGTGCATCGAAGTAGACGATGAAGATGTCGCCTTCGAGGACCCCGATCACCACGTCGAGGGAGAAGTAGTAGTCATCGTAGTCCTCGGGGAAGCCATCCGCGTCGTTGGTGCCGACGCCGAATCTGAGCTGGTCGTACCCGGGCGTGCCGTTCCCGAAACCACACGGTTGATCGGTCAGGTCCGCGAACACCGCGACGACCTTCGGGTCGCCGAAACGGATCTCCGTCGGCGTCTCCCGTGGGGCAGGGCCGGTCCCCGTGACGGGCGGTTGCCCGGCCGTGTGCGGCGGGGTTCCGAAGTCCACGTCGTAGAGCAGGACCGCCTCGGCCGGTGCGGTGAAAGCCAAAAACAAAAGAGTCCCGAAGAACCTCGGTATCAGACTTTGGGCTCGCATGGTGCCTCCTTGTCTCTCACATGTGGCTGCCCGTCGCGGGGGCGACGGACAGCCGCTTGCCCCTTCGCGGTTCGATCAGCGCAACCAGCCGTTCAGTCGATCCTCCGTCCAGCAGTGCATCCGGCCAGCCTGCTGCCGCGTGAACTCGATCCTGCAGGCGTGGCCGTATCCCATGTAGTTCTGCCAAGGAGTCTCTCCCCAGGGGAGCAGGGTGCACGTATCGCCCGTGCCCGGGTCATAGCAGCCGCTCCAGCTCGGGGTCGGAGCGGTGTCCGAACACAGGTCGCCCGTCACGTCCCCCTGCTCCAGGCTCCGACCGGCCGGCTCATAGCAGTCGGAGCAAAGCTCGACCTCCGAGACCCCGTGGAAGGTGTGCCAGAGACCGACGCAGTGTCCGACCTCGTGCGAGAGAATCTGATAGCGCCCGACATGTGCCATGTCGAGGACGATGCCCCCCTGGTAAGTCAGCGCGCCAGAATCCCAGGGGAACGTTCCCCAGGACATTCCGACGTTTTCCACGTCGACCACGTAGATGTTCAGCTTCGTGGCCGGCGACTTCGCGTAGCGACGCTTCATCGAGCCTTCCTCGCTGGAACTCAGCACTCGATACTTGGCGTCGCGGATGAAGTCGGTCTCATACTCGAAGCGCATGCGCCATGGCGCGAAGTTCTCGTTCAGCTGGCTGATGTCCGCGTCGATCGCCGCCTGGGTGGCGGTGCAGTTCGTGCCGTTCTTCTCGCAGAAGACGTGGATGCTGAGGAAGTAGGTCTTGAACGGGGCGCTCGGATCCGGGATCGACAGGTCGCGGGTGACCGCGTCATCGCAGGCGCCCAACTCGCAAATTCCCGTGAGCGGGCTCATTCCCTGGAGGGCGAGTTGCGCCACGTAGCGCTGATAGGTTCCACAAAGCTCGCCTGGCTCGAGATTGTGGATCCAGCCCGGGTCGACTTCCGGCTCTGCCGGTGGCAGGCCGAAATCGTCCTCGCGAATGTCCTCCCAGGAGGGAAGCCGGCTCGATGGTCCCGACTCGGCCATCCGATCGGCTTCCACCTCCTCGACAGGCCCGGGCTCTGTGGCCTCTTCTTCAACCGTCGCGGGCGGTTCGGTCGAGGGCGTTCCTGGTTGCTCTTCATCAGCGTCCATCGTTCCTGAGGATGTCGATCCCGGAGACGGGGAGGCGGGTGGCAGGATCTGGTCCGTCTCCACGGTCTGCGGCTCCGTCGGCAGCCGCTCGGGGTCGCGTTCAGCGCAGCCGGCCAGAAGAGCCGTCCACATCAAGGCGAGCAGGGTCCGCCCGGCCGTCTGTCCTCGCGCCATGGTTGCGAGTCGATTCATCGTTCCTCCACGATCGCCGTCGCTTTCCGCGAAGCGAGGCGATTCCCGGGGTCCTCTGCAAGTCGGCGGCCGCTTTCGCCGCAAGGCAAATGCCAGGACGGCTACTGCTCGACATGCGTGGAACCCGGCTGGAGTACGCAAATGAAGTTGTGGCGACCGAGGATTTCGCCCGATGACCGAAGGCGAGACCCGCCAGCGGCCGTGGTTCCTCAGCTCATCGGCCGGCCGGACGTTCGATACGGCAGCTTCGTGCGACAGGTTCCCAGCGGCGCGTCAGGCTCGCCTCATGACGAGCGGATGCGCCCGACCATTTCCGCGCTTCCTTGCCCCTCGTAGAAGCGCAGGGCTCGCGCACGAGCGATCCGCCGGGCCGCTGGGGAGAGCCTGGCAGTCCACGCTTGTGGCGAGCTGAGACGAAAGAGGCTGTCCGCCTCTGCGGTCCTTCCCTGGGCCGCGCGGCAGGCGGCCAGGGCGTTGCGACAATGGGAGAGGTCTCCGACGCGCGGATCGGCGATGCGCTCCAGGGCTCTGTGGGCTCGGCGCAGCGTAGAATCGGCTTCCGCATACATGCCGCGGTCGACCAGAAGCGACCCAAGGGACACCAGCGTGAAGATGTGCTGAGGATGTTCAGGTGCGACGGCACGCCATCGCGCTTCGGTCTGACGGAGGACCGCCTCAGCCTCTTCCAGCCGTCCCTGGTGGTTCAGGCACCTGCCGAGGTTTCCCAACGTAATCATGTGGTTGAAGCTCCACGAGTCCGCGCCGTCCACGCGCTCGTGGATGGCGAGGGAGGTTCTGTACATGGTCTCTGCCGCGTTGAGGCTGTCCAACCCGTGGAGGGCGCGACCGAGGTTGGCGTAGATCAGCGCGATGCCGGAGTTTCTCTCACCGAAAGCGGCCTTGTGAAGTGCGAGCGCCTCGCGGAGGACGGGCTCAGCCTCGGTGTATCGACCTCGAACAATGAGGAAGTTACCCATGGCTGTGTTCAGCCAGCCCAACTGACTGTGATTGGGCCGGATGGCTTTCAGGATTTGAACGGATTCCCGAAAAGCATCGATCGTTTCTCCGTCCTTCTCCTCGTTTCCCAGGACCGAGGCCAGGTAGTGCAGCGCGATCGCCAGCGGCTCGCCTCCGGGCAGCTTCTCCCGCAGGATGGACACCGATCTCCTGTAGCTCGACTCTGCACTTTGGAGGTCTCCCTCGAGTGCAATGACCCTCGCAAGATCCTGGTGGGCGAGGGCCACGGGGACGCTGTTCGCGCCATGAAGTTCGACCTGGATCCTGAGCGCGCGCCGCATGAGTGACTCTGCTTCCGCGAACCGCGATTGATCGGCGTAGATATGACCCAGCTGCCCCATGGCTCCCGCCGTCTCCGGGTGCCGATCTCCCCACATCCGGCGCTGCATTTCGAGCGCTCGAATCTGGAGCGACTCGGCTTCGGCAGTGTTGCCCGTTCTGTACGCCACGAAGTTGGCGACATTGGCAAAGGCCGAGGCGACGTCCGGGTGGTCTCCTGCGTGGTTGGACAGGCAGATGTCCAGAGCCCGGCGCATGTGGGCCACCCCCTGCTCGGGATCCGGCACCAGATAGGCAAGCGTGATGAGGCTCTTGGCGACATCAGGGTGCGTCCTCCCCAGCATCCTCTCCCGGAGGATCAGAACGCGCGCCTGCAGGGACTCGGCTTCGGAGATCTTCCCTTGTGCATCGCGGAGCCGTCCGAGCTGAAAGAGACTGGCCGCCACTTCCGGGTGCTCCGCACCTCGGAGATCGAGCCGGATCGCGAGGGCTTGTTCGACCAACGTGTCCGCAGCGGCCAGGTCCGAAACATCGACATCGCCGCTCAACCGGCATTCGGCAAGATCGGACAGACTCTGCGCCATGAGTCCTCGGTCTCGGGGAACGATCTGCTTGCTGAGATCGAGCGCAAGGCGGAGCTGACTCTCGGCCTTCTCATACAGCCCGAGCGCGAGATAGGTGTTGCCGATTGTGCGTCGCACCGCGGATTCGAGTTCGGGATCTTCCGGCGGATTGAAGTCGGCCTCGCGGACCGCGTCGTCCAGAACGTCACGGACGCGGACATCGACGTCCTTCACCGCCGGGTCCGCCGAGGCCAGCATGTTCTGCAGGAACGTGCTCACCCGCTCCGCCTTGCGCGCCTCGGCCTCGGCCCGAGCACGCTCCCGCCGCTGCGCCCCCGCCTCGATCGACATGGCGGCGCCGAAGGCGATCAGGAGAACCACCGCTGTTGCGGCGACGGCCACGCCCGCCCTGTGGCGCGCCGCGAGCTTCCGAAGCTGATAGATCGCGCTCGGCGGTCGCGCCAGGATCGGCTGCGAGTGGAGGAATCGATCCACGTCCTCGCCGAGCGCCGCCGCGCTGCCGTAACGGCGGTCGGGAACCTTCTCGAGCGCCTTCCCGACGATCGTCTCGAGATCGGGGTCGAATCGTTGGCCCCCCTCTGCCGACGCGTGAAGCGCGCGCGGTGGAGCAGTCGCTATCGTGCGCACCGCTTCGATCAGGGAAAGCCCTCGAATGTCATAAGGTAGAGAGCCGGTCAAAAGCTCGTAGAGAACCACGCCCAGCGAATAGACATCGCTTCGGGTGTCCACGTCCCCTGGCGCTCCCCCTGCCTGTTCGGGACTCATGTACTCGAGGGTCCCAAGGAGCTGACCTTGGCGGGTCAGGGTCGCAGCCTGCTCCCGGACCTCGGAGGCCTTGGCGACGCCGAAGTCGATGATCTTGGGAATCGGGCACCCATCGTGGGTGCAGATCAGGATGTTCGAAGGTTTCAGATCCCGATGGATGATCCCTTTCGTATGGGCGTGATGCGCCGCCCGGCACACGGATCGGAACAGTTCCAGGCGCCGTCGGACGGACAGCTGCGCGCTCTTCACGTACTCCGTGATCGGTACCCCGTTCACTAACTCCATCACGAAGTAGGGATGTCCGCGCTGGTCGGAGCCGGCATCCAGCACTCTGGCTATGTGCGGGTGATCCATCATGGCCAGGGCCTGACGCTCGGACTCGAAACGGCTCATCACCTGCCGGGAGTCGAGGATCCTGTGGACGACCTTGACGGCGACTTCTCGGCGAATCGGTTCCGTCTGGACCGCGCGATAGACCACGCCCATGCCGCCGCTACCGAGGATCCCCTTGATCGAATAGGGGCCAATCCTGTCCGGCGGTTCGGAGACGTCCGGAGAATCGACGTGCAGAGATCTCAGAAGGTCTTCCAGGTCCCGAACGGGAGCGATGTCGAAGCTCATCGAGTCCTGTGCCAGCAGAGACGCAATCTCGGCACGAAGGGCGGGATCCGAACGGGCGAGTTCGCTGAGGCGGGATGCCCTCTCCTGGAGAGAGTGCTCACGCATTTCGAGGAACATCTGCTTCAACCGGGCAAAGCGATCCGTGGGCTCGGGAGTCATGGTCGGGGCTCAACCACGATCAGGTGCTCGATCTCTACAGCAGGATTGCCGATGTCGACGGACACGCACGTCTCCATCGGTTCGCGGTCTGGCGAAGTGGACAAGGTCGCCTCCCACGCGGCCGCTGGAGAGTTGTCCTCGAGGAGGCGGTGGCGTGGTTCCCCAGTCCGTTTGATCAGAACCGGGGGCCGTGCAAATCACCCCCTTCAACCCAATCGGGGGAGCCTATCACGCCATCGGCCACGAGGAAGCGGGAATGAACCCGAGGAAGCGGAATGAACCCAGATCGAAGCGGGGGGCTGTCACTGCCCGCGCCTGCGCTACTCGGCGACGGCGTTGACCCCAAGCTCGTGAGCGCCGTCCAGTCGGCCTGCGAGGCGGTGCTCGCCGCTCTGAAGGTGTTCGAGGACAAGGCCGATGGAGCGACCAGGAGTGGGTGGCCACCTGCCCCCCGGCCGAGGGTCCGACCGCCCCGCAGCTTAGCCCGACCCCGGACTCGGGGCCGCTCTCTTGCGATCCAGCGCGGAGCCGCCGGGCCGGAGGACCGTGGGCTCCGGCGCGGCCAACCTACCGCCTCTGAGCGACCTGCCGGTCGAGCCAGTCCTCGAAGCGAGTCTCGCCGAGTTGCGCGCCGTCATCGGGAACGAGGGTGCGCTCGGTCAGCTCCGCGCCGAAGTAGAGCGCCTGCGGATCGACGACGACTTCGCGTGGATCGCTCAACGCCCTGAGGCCCTGTCCGATGAACTCGTCGAAGCGGAAGCGCTCGGGCCCGGCGACCTCGACGGTGCCATTCACCGGCTCGCCCACGGCGATCCTGCACAAAGCGCTTGCCACGTCATCGGCCGCCATCGGCTGCATGAGCACCGGGGCGAGACGGACCTGATCGCCGTCGCTCGCGCCGGCGGCGATTCTCTTGGTGAACTCGAAGAACTGGGTGGCATGGACGATCGAATACGGAATCGTCGAGCCCTTGATCAGCTTCTCCTGGGCGACCTTCGCGCGCATATAGCCGCTGTCGGGCATGCGCTCGGCTCCCACGATCGACAGGGCGACATGATGCCGTACCCCGTTGGCGGTTTCGGCCGCGAGGAGATTGCGGGTCGACGTCTCGAAAAACGCCAACGCCGCGGCGCCGTCCAGAGAGGGGGAGTTCGACACGTCGACGACTACCGAGGCGCCCCTCAGCGATTCATCCAGGCCTTCCCCCGTGACCGTGTTGACGCCGGAGTCGAGTGA
Source organism: Candidatus Eiseniibacteriota bacterium (assembly GCA_041946735.1). Classification (GTDB taxonomy): domain Bacteria; phylum Eisenbacteria; class RBG-16-71-46; order CAIMUX01; family VGJL01; genus JBHGAY01. Next base: position 101,262 of record JBHGAY010000013.1, on the reverse strand, counting down.
CGCAGGCACCACGTCCTGACCCTGCTCCCGAAGCTTCGGGACAAGCTTGGATCCGATCAGTCCGGTGCCGCCGATGACGACGATCTTCATGATGTGCCTCCGTTGGCTGCATGTATGGGATCCGCGTCCGCGCGTTTCTCGCGCGCACGCGCTGCCCCGCGACTCCGTCAGCAAAACCGCCTTGGACTACTCTTCGAAGGGAGCGTTCATCAGAAAGTCCACCGTCGACGGCGCTCTGTACCCCGGCACGAACCGCTCCCCGAAGTCGCGCGCGAAATTGTCGTAGGTCGTCTCCGGCCGGGTCCCCGCGATGCGGCAGACGGAATCGGTGAAGGAGCGCTTCATCGAGAGACGGGGGAAGGCGGCGAGGATGCTCTTCATGTCGTCCGGTGGGATCTGGTCGTACTGGAGGCCGCCGAAATCGAGCGCGATCCCGGCGGTGCAGAGCGCGACTTCGACCTCCTTGTGCAGGCCGAGCGATGGAGTGGAGTTGAACGCTACCGCATCCCACACGAGCCGCACGCGGTGTTCGTCGAGGCCCTCCTCGCGGGCAAAACCACGCGCGGCGTCGGCTCCCTCGACCTCGAAGCGCCGGTGACCACCCGAGAAGCGGTCCGTGAGGCCGAGGTCGTGGAGAAGCGCGCCGACGGCGACGACTTCCTCGTCGTGGCCAATGCCCCGGAGCTGCCCGAGCCGGACTGCGAAGAGCCAGGATCGAACGGCGTGGTTGAAGAGCACCGGCTCGGAACATTCCCGGGCAAGGTCCAGGGCTCGAGTGATCAGGGGGGTGTCGATGACCGTGATCCCGGCGAGGACGCGTGTCCTCCTGCCTTCGACGATCGGCGCGGCTGACGGTGGCGGCTGTGTCAGCGCGCGATCCTCACGCGGTGCGAATGGCGATCCCATCGTGTTCGTCTCCTCTGGCGGGGTGGCCGCCAGCCTGTCGGCGCGCTTGCGCGGTCCTACTCCGCGATGCGCTCGAGCACGCCGTTGAAATGTGTGCGCCACGATCGGCCGTCGTCGGTCGAGATCTGCCATCGCTCCTCGACCGAGCCGCCGTCCTTCGGTGTCCAGGTCACGCGATGCATCTGCACGCTGTCCGGCCGGTACTCCTTCCCCGTCATCACCATGGCTGCTCCCTCGCGTCGCCCATCGAACGCCAGCACGAAACCGCCGTCGTCGATGAAGTCCCGATGCCAGCTCCCGCTCTCCGCCTGGTAACCGATGACGCCGAGGCCCTCCCGTGCGTGCCCCACCCCGCGCCAGCGTTCGACCAGCACGCAGCCGCCGTACTCGTTCGAGACGCTGGTCGTTCCGATCGCGCGTCCGGACGAATCGCGGACCAGCCAGTTGCCGATGAGAAAGTCGAATTGGTGGCGCTGTGTGCTCGAGTCCGGATCCGGGGGCGGGCGCGCCGCGGCGAGCCCGATCGCCGCGGCGCCAAGGGCGAGGACGAGGATGCGCTGGACAGCGATCACCGGCCGCCCACGCTGTTGGCCGTCTCGGTCGCGCCCGCCTTCGCGGCCGCATCGAGGATGACTGCGGCGACCGCCTCGGGTTGCGACAGCATCGGCACGTGACCCGAGGCGAGCGTCGTCGTGTGCGCGTTCATCTGCTTCGCGATCGCCAGCTCGTAATCCGCCGGAAGGATGCGGTCGTTCACGGCGATGAACCAGGACGGTCGGGTCTTCCATGCCGCGTGCGGCACCGGCTCGGCGAGTGCGGCGGAATTCCATGGACCCTGCGTCGCGAAGACGAGGGCTCGCTCGGGGGCGGGAAGATCGGGGACGAAATCCTCTTCGATGCCCTGGCGCGTGAGCGAGAGGTAGCCGGCCGCATCCGGCGCCATGTGTCCCAGTCCGGGAGTCGGCGGGTACGGCTTCAGGACGTCGTTTGCCGTCTGGCCGTCGTCCGGAACGATCGCGGCGATGTACACGAGCCCCACGACCTTGGGGTCGTTCCCGGCCTCGCTGATGACCATGCCCGCCCAGGAATGACCGACGAGAATCACCGGGCCGTCCTGAAGGGCGAGCGCGCGACGTGTCGCCGCGACGTCGTCTGCCAGGGAGGACAACGGGTTCTGAACGGCCGTGACGCGGAAGCCCTTCGCCTGAAGCAGCGGGATGACCTTGGCGTAGCTCGACCCGTCCGCGAAGGCGCCATGCACCAGGACGATGTTGTGCACCGGCTTCGCCTGTCCCGGCTCGGGGGATTGGGCCGCGCTGACTTCGACAATGATTGCCAGCGCGAGTGAAACGATTGAGAGTCCCTTCGATCGCAACATCGTGTTCTCCTCGTGGCCTTGCACGGCAAAGCCGCGCAGGCTCGTTCGTCACGCCCTGAGGAATGCGAGCAGTTCGGCGTTGATCTCATCCTGGTGCGTGGCCGTGATGCCGTGCGGCGCACCCGGGTAGTAGACTTCCTTCGCGCCCTTGATGAGCCGGGCGGCCTTTCTCGCCGACTCCTTCACCGGAACGATCTGGTCGTCCTCGCCATGGAGAACCAGAGTCGGCACGTCGAACTTCTCGAGGTCCTCGGTAAAGTCGGTCTCGGAGAAGGCCTTGATGCTCTCGTAGGCGTTCTTCAGACCGGCCTGCATGCTCCAGGCCCAGAACTGATCGAGAACGCCCTGGGACACGTTGGCTCCGGGCCGATTGGCGCCATAGAACGGGACGGCAAAGTCCCTGTAGCACTGCGAGCGGTCCTTCATGAGGTTCGCGCGCAAGCCGTCGAAGACCTCGATGGGCAGGCCGTCGGGATTGGTGGCGGTCTTCAACATGAACGGGGCCACGGCGGCGATGAGGACGGCCTTGGCGACGCGGCGGGTCCCGTGGCGGCCGATGTAGCGCGCGACTTCGCCCCCTCCGGTGGAGTGGCCCACGAGGGTCGCTTGCTCGAGGTCCAGCGCCTCGAGGGCCGCCGCCAGATCGTCCGCATAGCCGTTCATGTCGTTTCCGGATGACGCCTGGCTGGAACGGCCGTGGCCGCGGCGGTCGTGGGCGACCACGCGGAAGCCGTTCTGTGCGAGGAAGAGCATCTGTCCGTCCCACATGTCGGCGTTCAGGGGCCAGCCGTGGGAGAACGTCACGACCGGGCCCGTGCCCCAGTCCTTGTAGTAGATCTGTGTTCCGTCTTTCGTCGTGATCATGCTCGCAGTGCGTTCGGCTGTGATCGTAGCCATGGTCTGTTCCTCCTTGGGCCGGGTCGCAGGAGATCGAGGCATTCGCCCGTTTGGTCGCTGCAACCGGGGTGGTTTCGCGAATGTCTCCTTCGCATAGGGCATGCCAGTGAGACCGGCGTCCGTCGTCCGTGGACGGGCGCGGCTGTTGCAGGGAGTTATGGCGTGTCTGCCTGAAGGGACGGCCGCGCCCGGCGCGTGGGGCTACGACGCGTCGTGACGTGACGAACCTTCGCGATTCCGCCTGACGAGCCGTCGTCAACCAGCGATCGGAGGGGAGCGGGGACGAGGGAAGCGGGACGAGGGGTGAGGGGGTGAGGGCGGAAACTCAGCGGGGCCGCTCGATCCCGAAGCGCTTGAGCTGCGACGCGAGGGTGGTCGGCTTGAGCCCGAGGATCTCGGCGGCGCCCCCGCGGCCGGAGATCTTCCAGCCGGCCTGGCGCAGCGCGGCGAGGATGTTGTCTCGTTCGCGGCGAGACATCTCTTCCCGCGAAAGCACCTTGCTCCCGGCCGCTTGCGCCGGAGTCTCCACGGTTTCCGCCGGACGCCGCGTCCGGGTGCCGCCTGCCACCGTCTCGCCGACGCCGAGCACCGAGTCGATCCGGAGGGGGCCTCGCTGGGTGATGATGATGGCCCGCTCGATCACATTGCGAAGCTCCCGGATGTTTCCGGGCCAATGGTAGGCGGCGAGCTGTTCGACGGCCTGATCGGTAAGCCAGACCTCGGGAAAGTTCAACCGGCGCGTGGTGATGTCCAGGAAGTGCTTCGCCAGCAGTTCGATGTCCTCCGGTCGTTGGCGCAACGGTGGCAGCTCGATGGGAAACACGGAGAGGCGGTAGTAGAGGTCGCGGCGGAATCGCCCTGCTTCGCATTCTCGCTTGAGATCCTGATTGGTGGCGGCGATCACCCGAACGTCGAGCTGCCGGACGCGGTCTTCGCCGACCCGCTCGATCTGCTGCTCCTGCAGCACGCGCAGAAGCTTGCTTTGCAGCTCGATCGGGATTTCGCCCACCTCGTCGAGGAAGATCGACCCTCCGTCGGCAAGCTGGAATCGCCCGATCCGATCGCGCACCGCCCCCGTGAAGGCGCCCCGCACATGGCCGAAGAACTCGCTCTCGAACAGCTCGCGCGGCACGGAGGCGCAGTTGACCTTGACCAGCGGCCGGTCGCGCCGCGGGCTGCGTTCGTGGATCGCGCGCGCGACCATCTCCTTGCCCGTCCCCGACTCTCCGGTGATCAGGACCGCCGTGTCGGTCGGCGCCACCATGTCGATCTGCAGCAGCACCTCCTGGAGCGCCAGGCTCTGTCCGATGATCTCCCCGGACGCCAGTCCTTCCTTCACCTGCTCGTGCAGGTAGGCGTTCTCCAGCTCCAGTTGCCTGCGCAGTCGATCGAGTTCCTCGAACGCGCGCGCGTTCTCGATGGCGACCGCCGCCTGGTTGGCGAACATGCCGAGCCAGGCGAAGGATTGCGGATCCAGGGGCTCGCGGGTGAACGTCGCCAGGACGCCGAGCACCTTGTCGCGAGAGATGAACGGATGGGCGGCGAAGCTGCGGATACCCTCACGATGGACCCACTCGGGATGCGCGATCTGCTCGAGTTCGGACGAAACCTCCCGAAGCAGCATCGCCGATCGCGTAACGCCGACAGACCCGACCTTGAAGGCGTTCATCGGGATGCGGCGAAAGCGGCCTCGAAGGTGCGACCAGTCCTCGCCTGGTGAGTTCATGGGCGTCCCGGCGCTGGCCGCGAGGTGAAAGCACAATCTGCGATCGTGGCACTCGTCGCGCAGGAAGCAGGTATCGCAGATGTCGCCGGGAAGGCGCAGCCAGATCCGCGACAGGGCCACCCCGGGGTGCGACGCCAGACCTTTGACGATGGTCTCCAAGGCGCCTTGCAGGTTTCGTTCCGCCGCTACGTCAACGGCGAGGCTGAGTAGCCGGTCAGCTTCCATTCAAAGACCCGCCTTCCCCCGTGAGGTCGTCTTGCACTGGGAAGCAGCCCGACGCGTCGCTCGGACAACGAGGTGAGGCCGGACTCGGCACTATCGCACACGAACGGGGGATCGAGGGGGAGATGACAGGCGCGCGACGAGGCGGGGAAGTGGGCCTTCCGCGCCTCGTTCCACGCCCGTGAGCTCTGTCCGATTCCGGCTCGCCGCCGGATATCGATCCATCCTCCGCCCCTACACCTGCGCCCCGAACTCCTTGATCATCGCGCGGCTGATCACGAGCCGCTGGATCTGGTTCGTGCCTTCGTAGATCTGCGTGATCTTGGCGTCGCGCATGTACTTCTCGATCGGATAGTCCTTCATGTAGCCGTTGCCGCCGTAGAGCTGCACGGCATCGGTCGTCACCTTCATCGCCGTGTCGGTCGCGAACACCTTGCACATCGCCGAGAGCTTGCTGACGTTCTCGATCTGCGCGTCGACCGCGCGCGCCGCCGTGTAGACGAGCTGCCGGGCCGCCTCGACCTGCGTCCCCATGTCGGCGATCATCCACTGGATCCCCTGGTTCGAGAGGATCGACTGGCCGAACTGCTTGCGGTTCGCCGTGTAGTGGACCGCCAGCTCGAGCGCCCCCTGAGCGAGGCCGACCGCCTGCGCGGCGACGCCGGGGCGGGCGCGATCGAGCGTCGCCATCGCGCTGCGGAAGCCGCGGCCGAGCGCCTCCGGCCCTCCGAGCAGGTTTTCGGCCGGCACGCGGCACTCCTCGAACTCCAGCTCGACCACAGGCACCGCGCGGATCCCCATCTTGTCCTCGACCTTGCCGATCCGGAAGCCGGGGGTCGGCTTCTCGACGACGATCGCCGAGATGCCACGCGGTCCCTTCGAGTCCGGGTCGGTGCGGCAGTAGACGGTGTAGAGGCTGGCGACGCCGCCGTTGGTGTTCCACTTCTTGTGGCCGTTGACGACGAACTCCTCTCCCTCGCGCCGCGCGGAGCACTGCAGCGACCCGGCGTCGGAGCCGGCGTCACGCTCGCTCAATCCGAAAGAGATCAGCTTCTCGCCCGACGCGATCCCCGGGAGCCAGCGCTTCTTCTGCTCCTCGGTCCCGCCGAGCAGGATCGGGAAGGAGCCGAGAGCGTTGACCGCGTAGGCGACGCCGACGCCGCCGCACGCTCGCGACAGCTCCTCGATGACGATGCAGAGGTTCAAGAGCCCCGCGCCGTGCCCGCCGTACTCCTTGGGAATCCAGACGCCGGTCAGCTCCGCGCGCTTCAGCGCCTCCAGCACCTCCCACGGGTACTCCTGCTTGCGATCGTACTCCGCGGCCACCGGGCGAACCGCCTTCTCGGCGACCTCGCGCGCCCGCGCACGATACTCGCGGTTCAACGGCGTGAGCAGCTCCTCCATCCGCACCTCCTCTGGGTCTGCGTTTCGTCTGCTTTCGTGAGCCCGCGCCGCTCGCGGGCCCTACTATCCTCGCGGGACTCTACGAACGAATCTCCTTGCGCCACTCCTCGACCGTGTTCGTCGGGAAGCCGTGGGAGCGGGCGCGATGGAACTTGACGATCTCCATCACGTCGTCGTCCGAAAGCACGTGGGTGTGCTTCTTCGCGAAGCGAAGGATCTCGTCGACGAGGTCCTTCTCCGGGTCGATGCCGTGCTTCGTCAGCCAGTAGACGACGTTGGAGACCCCCGACATGAAGCCGATCTCGATCTCCTGGTGCCGGCCGACCATCCCGGCCGGCGTTCCGGCGTAGACGCGGTCGGCGAGCCACTCGGCCCCCCGGTTGTGCGCCTTGATGATCGCAGCGGCGTGCACGCCGGTCGACGTGCGGTAGGCGTCGCGGCCGATCACCGGATAGTTCACCGGGACCGGAACGCCGACGGCGCCGCTCACCTTCTCGCAGTACTCGGGGAGGCAGGTGAGATCGGTGTCGATGATCCCCTCGAGACGGAGGTTGACGAGGAGATGATCCATCGAGGTGTTGCCGACCCTCTCGCCGATGCCGAGCGCGGTCGCGTGGATACGGTCGGCGCCCGCCGCGATCGCCGCCATCGAGTTGGGGATCGCGCAGCCGCGGTCGTTGTGCCCGTGGAAGTCGACCTTCACCTCCTCGCCCGTCGCGTCGACCACCTCGCGCACGAAGCGGATGAGATAGGTCACGCCGACCGGCGTCGCGTAGCCGACCGTGTCGGCCACGCAGACGCGACGCGCCCCGCACTCGATCGCGGTCGTGAAGAGCTTGCGGATCGCGTCGGCGTCGGAGCGGGTGGTGTCCTCGGTGACGTACATCACCGGGATCCCTCCCTGGACGGCGAAGGTGACCGCCTCCTCGGTCAGCTTCAGCACGTGGTCGAGCGTCCATCCCTCCGCGTAGAGGCGGATCGGCGAGGAGCCGATGAACATCGCCGCCTCGATCGGATATCCCGCCTGCTGCGACACCTCGAGGAGGGCTTGCACGTCCCCCTTCACCGTCCGCACCGCGCAGTTGGGACGAATGCGCATCCGGTGGCGCTCGATCTCGCGCGCCATCGTCAGGACGTCGTCGAACGCGCGCGGGCCGGCGCCGGGAAGCCCGAGATCGGCCCCCTGGATCCCGAGCCTCTCCATCAGGTGGAGGATCTCGAGCTTCTTCTCGACCGGCGGATCGGTGATCGAGGGGCTCTGCAGCCCGTCGCGAAGCGTCTCGTCGTCCAGCTCCAGGCCGGGACGATGGCGGAAGGAAAAGCCGTCCTTGTGATTCCAATCGTAGATGAGACGGTCCTCGGAAAGCGGTTCCATCGCGTCGGCTCCCCGCCCCTCGGGCGATCTCGCGGTATGTGCCGCGCGCTCGCGTCGCGTTTGCGTGTTGCGCGTTACGTGTTCCGGGCCCGGACGGTCGCTTCCTCGCCGCTCGGCCGGCCGTTGCGGACGACCGGGAGGACCGCGGTCAGGACGCGCTCGCGCGCGCGATCGAGATCGCTGACCAGCGTGGCGCCGGCGGCGAAGGGATGCCCGCCTCCTCCCAGCGCGGCAGCCGCCTCGTGGACCTCGATCTTCCCCTTCGAGCGCAGCGACACCTTGACCAGTCCCTTCTCGACTTCCTTCAGCAGGACCGCCACCTCCACGCCGTCGAATTCGAGCAGGTAGTTGACTGCGTCGCGCAGATCGTCCGGACAGCAGTCGTGTTCGACGATCGAGGAGTTGGGAAGCACGGCCCAGGCGAGCCGGCCGTCCGCCTCGATCTGGATCCCACGGAGGATCTGTCCGAGCAGGCGCATCTTTCCGGCCGGATTGCTCGCGAAGAGATGGCGATAGATCTCGGTCGCGTTGACGCCGCGCGAGAGCAGGTCGGCGGCGATCAGGTGCGGCGACGGCGAGTTCCGCACGTACCGGAAGGAGTGCGTGTCGTAGGCGATGCTCGTGTAGAGGCACGCCCCGATCTCCGCGTCGATCGGCAGATCGAGATAGAAGAGCATCAGGCGATAGACGATCTCGCCGGTCGAGGAGGAGTTCGGGTCGCCGAAGACGTCCGGCCGCGGCACGCCCTGCACCGGGTGGTGGTCCAGGAAGACGGTGGGGGTCCCGGCCTCCTGCAACAGCTCGCCCACGCGGCCGAGGAGCGACCACTGGTGCGTGTCGATGATCAGGGCGAGATCGGGCTCCGTCCAGGGGGCCTGCTTCGCGTCCTCGGGAAGGTCGCGGAGCAGATGATCCGGGTCGAGGAAGAGGAACCGTTGCGGGCAGGGATCGGGCAGGTACAGCTCCACCTGCTTCCCCGCCGACCGCAGCCCCTTGGAGAGGGCCAGCATCGCTCCGATTCCGTCCCCGTCCGGATCCTTGTGCGTGGACATCAGGATCCGCTTGCTGCTCCGGATCCGGTCCGCCAAAACCTTCATCAACTTCGCGATCCTCCTGCGGTCGCTCTGCGGTCGCTCGTGGCGCGCCGTCCCTCCGAAAAGGGCGAACAGGAACTGTATCCACTCCCGGGCGGGCAGGGCAACGACAATCCCGCAGCGGAAGGCGGGCCTGTCCCTTCCAGCATAGGGTGAATTGCGGGCGGATCGCGGAACGCGCGGTTCGCCGGCCGGCACAAGCCCGGGTCGAGGGCGGACCAGCACCGATGGCGTGTCCGCCGGTGCGGTCGTGGCGCGATCAGACGACGGCGAGACGGACGACCGGCTCGAGCCCCGCCTGGTCGCGCTCGTCGAACGCGGCGCTCTGATGCGAATCGAGATCGAGGACGGCGATCAGCGCGCCCGAGCGATCCACGACGGGCAGGACGATCTCCGAGCGCGCGGCGGCGTCGCACGCGATGTGGCCCGGGAACGCGTCGACGTCGGGGACGATCTGCGCCTTCCGCGATCGAGCCGCGGCGCCGCAGACGCCCTGGTCGAACGGGATCCGCAGGCATCCGACCTCGCCGACGTAGGGACCGACGGCGAGCATGCGCGGCTCGACGACGCGGTAGAAGCCGACCCACGACGCCCAGACGATCCTCTCCTTCAGCACGGCGCAGATCGTCGACATGCGCGACACTGGATCGGTTTCGCCTTCGATCAAGAGCGCGATCTCCTCCTGCGCCTCCCGGTAGATCCGTTCCTTGTCCATCGTGTGCCGTCTCCTCTGCTCGAAGGCTGCGGCGAAGCAGCCGGGGGGCGAATCGCGCGCTACGGCGCGCCGCCGCCCGATCCCAGCTTGACGATTCGTGTGACGCCGCCGCTCTCGGGACAGCGCGCCCAATAGATTCCGGGAGGAAGGGGAGCGCCGCCGTCGTTGCGGCCATCCCAGCCGTGCGCGCCGGCGCGCGCGACCCGCCGGCCGCGCACGTCATAGATCTCGACGGCGTCGCAGGGGGAGAGCCACCGCGCCTCCCGCTCGAACGGATTGGCGAACAGGACCGGCCCGCGCGCGGGCGAGCGTAGCGTCTCCGGCACCGGCATCCGGACGATCCCCCAGCGGAGCGGAACGATCGCGCTCGGCTTGGCGGCCCGCGCCAGGAGCAGCCGGATCTCCTCGCGATCCCAGAGCAGGTCGTTCATGGCTCCGTGCGGACCGGAGGAGGCGAGGAGCGCCGCGGCGCCCGAGACGTGCGGCGCGGCGGCGGAGGTGCCGCGGAATCCGGACCGTCCGTAGGTCTTCGTCGAGACGCCGACCGGCGCGACGATCTCGGGCTTCGGCTCCGCCGCGTCTTCGGCTCCGCGGCTGGAGTAGGAGTCGAGCGACTCGGTCCTCCAGTCGACGGCGCCGACCGCGATCACCGAGGGGGTGTCGGCGGGGACGAGCAGGCTGCGGTCGGTCCGCATGTGCTCGTCCATCCGGGTGCCGCTGCCGATCCGGAAGACGTGCATCGTGACGCCCTCGAGACTCCCTCGCTCGCGGCGCACCCGCGCGTACACCGCCTGGGGCGGCGACTCCGACCTCCACGAGACGTAGCGGAAGGCGTAGGGGTATCCGGCGAACTCGGCATCGGAGGAGGCCAGGACCGTTCCGCCGGCGTCCACGATGTCGATCTGCAGGCCGAGATCTCCCGAGAGCGGCCAGCGGTCCCAGAGAAGCGCGAGCGTCAGGTCGGGATGGTCGAAGCGGATCGAGAAGTCGAGCGTCTCGTCGCCGGCGCCGTCGAACTCGAGGACGCCGTCGCCGTCCTGATCGGCCGCTATCGTCCAGGTGTGCCGCTCCGCCTCGTTGCCGGCCGCGTTCACCCACACGATCCCCGCCTTCGCGGCCGATTCCGCGACGTCGTTGATCGGGCCGCGGCCGTCCATGCTCCCGAAGTACCAGCCGACCGAGTGGCTGATCACCGACACCTTCTCCTCGATCATCCAGTCGACCGCCGCCTTGAGGTCGACGGGCGATTCGACGTTGGCGAGGTAGAGGCGGGCGCCGGGCGCGACGTCGGCGACGAGCTCCGCGCAGGCGGTGCCGTGATTCTCTCCGTCCCCCGTGATGTCCCCATTCCCGCTCGGACTGCGATAGAAGGAGCGGGCGACGACGTCGAACGGCAGCTCCGTTCCGAGGAGCGACTCGTAGCCGGCGAAACCGAGATCGATGACGCCGACGCGCGCCTCGCGCCCGGAGTAGCCGGTCGCGCGGAACTCCGGCACCCGCATGCTGTCCAGCCCTTCGCTCTGCACCTCGGCCAGGGGGATCGCCCGCGGAGGACGGCCCACGCAGGCGACGCCGGGGATGGCGGCCAGCCGGGCGAGCGACGCGAACGACGCGGTGACTTGCGCGAGGCTCCCGCTCGCGCCTTCCCAGACGAGCGATGGGTCGATCGCGCGCGCCGCCTGCTCCAGCGAGGCGGCGTCGACGCCGGGCGCGGCGGTGACGAGCGCCCGGGCGCGGCCTTGCGCCGCCTGCGTCTCGTCCCAGGCGAGGAGAGCGCGCCGCCCGGCGGGTGCAGGTTGCAGGCCCTGCGCGGGGGCGGCGGCGGGCCCGCCCCGTCGCGCTCGCTCGGCGAGCCGGGCGAGGAACGGCTCGAGGGCGCCGGCCTGCGCCCGTCGCGCGGATGTCGGGACGAGACAGGCCGCGGCGAGGAGCAGAGCGAGAAGCCGGCTCGTCCTCATGGCCAGAGGATCTCCATCCGCACCCCCAAGGTCCCTCCGTCGCGCTCGTCGTCGAGCCGCGCCGGGTAGGTGGCCCCGCCTCGCACGACGTTGCGCTCGACCGGCACCCAGCTTGCCGATCCCTCGAGGCGCAGGCGAGGGGAGCCGCGGCTCTCGATTCCCGCGAGGATCACCGCGCCCGGATCGAAGCGGCTCTCGTCCTTCTCGCTCGCCGGTTCGTCCAGGAGCCGGTAGCGGATCGTCTCGCGATGGTAGAGGAACTCGGCCCCAGCTCCGGCGAACGGCCGCACCGGAAGGTTCGGGGAGCCGAACGGAGCGGTCACGGTGAGGCGGATCGGAACTCGCGTCAGCTCCGACTCGACCGAGGACGCGAAGAAGGGGGAATCGAGAGGCGAGGTCGAGCGCGCATAGCCGGCATCGAGGCCGATGCGGATGCCGAGGTTCGGGATTGCCGCCTGGAGGCCGGCGAGAAAGGAGATCGGGTCGTCGTAGAGAGAGGAGAGCTCCGTGTCGCGCGGGTGCAGGTAGGCGATCCCGGCCGCGGCCGAAAGGCGGATGCCCGCCTCGCCGCCGGCGGCCGCATGCTCCTGCGCGAACGAAGGAGAGGCGGCCGCCAGCGGCAGGCTGCACGCGACGGCGAGGACGGCGGCGATCCGCGCTCCGGCGCCCGCGCGCCTCACATCGAGGAGACGACCGCCTCGGCGAACCCGGAGCTGCCGACCAGCGTCGCTCCCTCCATCTGCCGGTGCAGGTCGTAGGTGACGATCCTCTTCGACACCGTGGCGGAGAGCGCCTGCCGGATCGTCGCGGCGACCTCCTTCCATCCGAGGAACTCGAACATCATCGCCCCGGAGAGGATGACCGAGCCGGGATTCACCTTGTCCTGCCCCGCGTACTTCGGCGCCGTTCCGTGGGTCGCCTCGAAGACGCCGATCCCGTCGCCGATGTTCGATCCCGGCGCCATGCCGAGGCCGCCGACCTGCGCGGCGCAGGCGTCGCTCAGGTAGTCGCCGTTCAGGTTGGGAGTCGCGAGCACGTCGTACTCGCCGGGACGGAGGAGCACCTGCTGGAAGATCGAGTCGGCGATCCGGTCGTTGATCAGGACCTTGCCCGCCGGCAGCGGAGCGCCGCCCAGATCCTCCTCGGTGATCGTCGATCCGGCGAACTCCTCGCGCGCGACCTGATAGCCCCAGTCGCGGAACGCGCCCTCGGTGAACTTCATGATGTTTCCCTTGTGGACGAGGGTCACGCGCCGCCGCCCGTTCTCGAGCGCGTAGAGGATCGCGGAGCGGACGAGGCGCTTCGACCCCGTCACGCTGATCGGCTTGATCCCGATCCCGGAGTCGGGCCGGATCTTCTTGCCGAACCGCTCGCCGATCATCTGGATCAGCTCGCGCGCCTCCGCCGTCCCTTGCGCCCACTCGATCCCCGCGTACACGTCCTCCGTGTTCTCGCGGAAGATCACGACGTCGAGCTTCTCCGGCTCGCGAACGGGGGAGGGGACGCCGCGGACCCAGGAGACCGGGCGCACGCACGCGTAGAGGTCGAGGACCTGGCGGAGCGTCACGTTGAGCGATCGGATGCCGCCGCCGACCGGCGTCGTGAGCGGCCCCTTGATGGCGACGCGGTAGTCGCGGATCGCTTGCAGCGTGTCTTCCGGCATCCAGGTATTCGGGCCGTAGACCTCGTTCGCCTTCTCCCCCGCGTAGATCTCGAACCAGACGACGCGGCGCTTGCCGCCGTACGCCTTCGCCACAGCGGCGTCGAAGACGCGCTGCGAGGCGCGCCAGATGTCGGGACCGGTTCCGTCCCCCTCGATGAACGGCAGGATCACCTGATCCGGAACCTGGAGCTTCCCGTTCCCGCCGACTCGGATCGCTTCCCCTTCCTTCGGGGGGATGAGACGCTGGTAGACCACCGAACTTCCTCCTCCTCGCCCTCCCTCGCGCGCGGACTCTTCAGCCGCGCGCCGGGCCGGGCGCACGAAACGCGTCGATCCCCGTGATGGCGGAGCCGACGATCAAAGTGTGGACGTTGTGGGTTCCCTCGTACGTGACGACGGACTCCAGATTGGCCATGTGACGACCGACAGGAAACTCGTCCGTGATCCCGCCCGCTCCGAGCAGATCGCGCGCCTCGCGGGCGACGGCGAGCGCCATCCGGACGTTCTCGCGCTTGGCGAGCGAAACCTGCTCCGGGCGGGCCTTGCCTTCTTCCTTCAAGCGGCCGAGCCGCCAGGCGAGAAGCTGGCCCTTGGTGATCTCCGCCAGCATCCAGACGAGCCGCTCCTGCACCATCTGGTGGCCGGCGATCGGGCCGTCGAACTGCACGCGCGTCTTCGCGTGCTCGAGAGCGGCGCGGTAACAGGCGGCGGCGGCGCCGAGCGCTCCCCAGGCGATGCCGTAGCGCGCCTCGTTCAAGCAGGCGAGCGCGGCGCGCAGGCCGGTGGCGCCGGGAAGGACCGCGTCGCCCGGGAGGCGGCAGTCCTCGAAGACCAGCTCGGAGGTGACCGAGGCGCGCAGGCTCCACTTGTTGCGGATCTCGGGGGCGCGGAAGCCGGGCGCGCCGCGTTCGACGAGGAATCCCTGGATCCCTTCGGGCGTGCGCGCGAAGACGACCGCGAGGTCGGCGATCGTTCCGTTGGTGATCCACATCTTCGCGCCGTTGAGCACCCAGCCGTCCCCGTCGCGGCGCGCCGTCGTCCGCATGCCGGCGGGGTTCGAGCCGGCGTCCGCCTCGGTCAGACCGAAGCAGCCGATCGCCGCTCCCGAGCGAAGGGCGGGGAGCCAGCGCCGCCGCTGCTCATCGGAGCCGAACGTCGCGATCGGGAACATCACGAGCGCCCCCTGCACCGAGGAGAACGACCGGAACCCCGAGTCACCGCGCTCCAGCTCCTGCTGGATCAAGCCGTAGGCGACCGGACCGAGCTCCGGGCTTCCCTCGCCCGGGATCTGGGGACCGAGGAGGCCCAGCTCGCCCATCTCCTTTGCCAGCTCGACCGGAAAGCGGCCGTCCCGCGCCCATTCCGCGATGTTCGGGACGATCCGCTCCTCGACCCAGGAGCGCACCGTGTCGCGGATCATCCTCTCGTCGGGCGTCCAGAGATCGTCGAGGGCGTAGAAGTCGACCCCGCGGAACCCGTCCAAACCGGCCTCCTTCGATCTTGTCGGGACATGGGGGGGAAGGCGCTGCCAACGGCAGCCAAACGTAGCATCGGGTTCTGCGGCCGGTCAACGGCGCCGCGGCGGGGGAGCGCGCGGCGGCGGGCGGACGCTCTCCAACTTGCCGTCGCCGAACTCGCCGTCGCCGTTGACACAACGCCGAACACGCGCTACGTTGGCCGCTGCGGGACCTGGGCCGCGTGGACGGCCCTCACTCTCCATTTCTCGATTCTCACGGTCCTCCAAGGATCCCATCCACGGTTAGGGGGTGTTGCCAGCTTTGCCAGGTATTCGCGTGAAGGACGGTGAGTCCTTCGAGAGCGCGCTTCGCCGCTTCAAGAAGAAGTGCGAAAAGGCGGGAATCTTAGCCGACGTCCGCAAACATCAGCATTTCGAGAAGCCGAGCGAGAAGCGCAAGCGGAAGGAGAACGCCGCGCGCCGAAAGGCGGCGACGGCGAGATCCTCGTCCCGCTAGAGTCCCGAGTTTTCCCTGCGCGAGGCCGGCCCGGTCTCCCCGGGCCGGCCGTCTTTTCCGTGAACGAGCACGTACTCGCACTCCTCGACTTTCCCAAGGTCCGCCGCATGGTCGCGGACCGCGCCTCCTCGGTCCGTGGCCGGGCGAGGGCGCTCGAGCTACGCCCTTCGACCGATCGCGAGGCGGTCGAGCGGGAGATCGAACGGGTCCGCCAGATCTCCGATCTCTGGACGGCCGGCTACGACACCGGAGCGATCGACGCCGGCGACCTGACTCCGCTGCTCGCGCGCCTGCGCCACGGCGAGGAGCCGATGGAGCCGCTCGAGCTTCTCGATCTCGGCCGCTTCCTCGAGGTGAGCACGCGCGCGCGGCGCACGCTGGATCGCGAGGAGGTCGCCGCCCGGTTTCCCGACATGCACGCGCTCGGGCTCCGCTTCGGCGACTTCGGCGCGTGGCTGCGGCGGCTCGGCGAGGTCCTCGATCCCTCGGGGGAGTTCCTCGACAGCGCGAGCCCGACGCTCGGGCGGCTGCGCCGCCAGCTCCGCCTCTCGCGCGCGGAGGCGGGAGAGGCGCTGGCGGAGCTGGCGAGGCGCGAGAGCTCGCACCCGGAGGAGAGCTTCGTGACGCTGCGCGAGGGGCGCTACGTGCTCGCCGTCCGCGCGCAGGACCGGTCCCGGTTGCCCGGCATCGTCCACGGCCATTCCGGCTCCGGGCAGACGATCTTCCTCGAGCCGCTGCAGGTGCTCGAGCGCAACAACGGCATCGCCGAGATGGAGGCGCGCGAGCTGCAGGAGCGGGTCGCGATTCTTCGCGAGCTGACGCAGGCGGTCCGCGCCCGGCGCGAGGAGATCGCCGAGAGCGACGAAGCGGCGGCCGACCTCGACCTGCTGCGCGCCCGCGCCGCCCTCGGCCGCGATCTCGATGGCCGGATGCCGGTCTGGAACGACGGGGAACGGTTGCGCCTGGTCGGAGCGCGCCATCCGCTCCTCGCTGACGCGGCCGGCCGGGGCGGCTCGCCGGTCGTTCCTCTCGATCTCGAGGTGTCGGGCGAGGCGCGGACGCTCATCCTGTCCGGCCCGAACATGGGCGGCAAGACGGTCGCGCTGAAGACGGCCGGGCTTCTGGTCGCGATGGCGCAGGCGGCGCTGCCGATCCCGGCCGCCGACGGCACAGATCTTCCTTTCGTCGACGGACTCTTCGCGGATCTGGGGGACGAGCAGTCGATCGAGCAGGAGACGAGCACCTTCGCCGGCCACCTGCGGAACCTCGGCCTCGCGTGGCAGGGCGCGACGTCCCGTTCGCTCGTCCTGCTCGACGAGCTCGGGGGCGGGACCGATCCGGACGAAGGGACGGCCCTCGGGCGCGCCGCGCTCGAGCTCTTGACCGAGCGAGGCTGCCTGCTGCTCGCGACGACGCACCTGATCGGCCTGAAGATGCTCGCGCACGAGCACCCGAGGATGGCGAACGCCGCGATGGAGTTCGATCCCGCGACGCAGAAGCCGACCTACCGGCTCCGCCCGGGCGCGCCGGGCCGCTCGCGCGCCTTCGAGCTGGCGCGGCGCGTGCTTCCGGCGGACGAGCTCCTCGAGCGGGCCGAGCGGTACCGCAATCGCCTGACCGCGGCGCTCGACGAGCTGCTGTCCGACCTCGAGCAGAAGCGCGGCCAGCTCACCGAGGAGATCGCGGCGGCGCGCCGTGCCGCCGAGCAGATGCGCGAGACGACGCGGCGGCGCGAGGAGCTGGCGCTGCGCCTCAAGCAGCGAATTCACGATCTTCGCCAGAGCCGGTGGGAGACGACGGGACGGTGGATCGCCGAGGCGGAATCGCTGCTGCGCGAAGCGCGCCGCATGCGAATGGACGCGGAGCGGGAGCGGGCGCAGGCGGAGAAGCGGCGGCTCGAGGCGGAGCGGGAGCGCGGCGAGCGGGATCGCTCCGGCCGGATGGCGACGCCGGCGGCGGCGTCGTCGACGGCGGCGGGCGAGGCGGCGAGCTTCGAGGAGCGGTTGCGCGCCGCGCGCGCGCGGTTGCGCCGTCCCCAGGACCGCAGCCGGCCCAGGATCGCGCCCGAGCAGGCGCGCGCGGGAGTCGCGGCGTACAGCGAAGACCTCGGCGCCACCGTCCGGATCGACTCGCCTCCCGATCCTTCGGGCAAGGTGTGGGTGTGGCACGGCAGCTTCCGCATCCAGGTGCCGCTCGCCTCTCTCACCCTTCCGGGCTCGGAAGAGCGGGAAGGAGCGGCGGCCAGCGACGCCACGCGCGTCGCCGTCCGGCCGCGCCGGGACAGGATCCGGGGGCCGGAGCCGGAGAGCGTCGGCACGGTCGAGCGGCAGATCGACCTTCGCGGCAGGACCGCGGAGGAGTCGGTCGCCGAGGTGGAGCGCTATCTCGACCGCGCGGCGATCGCCGGCGTGCCGGAGGTGCGGATCATCCACGGAAAGGGAAAGGGGATCCTCAAGCGCGAGATCGAAGCGCTGCTCGCCTCCTCGCCGGTCGTAGAGTCGTTCCGCATCGGCGAGCCGCGCGAAGGGGGATGGGGAGCGACCGTGGTCCGCGTCCGCTCCGCGCAGGTAGGAGGCTAGTCGGATGGGTCTTCGCGGGGCCGACCCGTTCGTGGAACAGGTCCGTCTGGCGAGCGACATCCTGGCCGTCATCGGCTCCTACATGGAGCTAAAGAAGGCGGGGCGCCGCTGGAAGGGACTCTGCCCGTTCCACGGCGAGAAGACCGCGTCGTTCTTCGTCAATCCCGAGACCCAGAGCTACTACTGCTTCGGATGCCAGCAGGGAGGCGACGTCTTCACCTTCCTCATGGAGATGGAGAAGATGACGTTCCCCGAGACGCTGCGAAGCCTCGCGGAGCGCGCCGGGATTCCAATGCCGAAACGGCGGGAGCGCGGCGAAGGGGCGAGCACGGAGGAGCGGCTCGGCGAGGCGATGGAGGTTGCGGCCGGCTTCTACCGGGAGCGGCTCGCGGCGGACGACGGGGCGCAGGCGCGTCGCTATCTGCAGGCGCGCGGGCTGGGGCCGGAAACGATCGAGCGCTTCGGTCTCGGCTGGGCTCCGGCCGGCTGGGACTCGCTTCTCCGGCACGCGCGCCGTCTCCTTCCCGAGCGGATCCTGATCCTCGCCGGACTCGCGATCGAGGGGACGCGCGGACCGTACGACCGCTTTCGCGAGCGGGTGATCGTCCCGATCCGCACGGCCGGGGGACGTCCGGTCGCCTTCGGCGGCCGCACGCTCGGCGCCGAGGAGCCGAAGTACATCAACTCGCCGGAGACGCCGCTGTATCGCAAGGGGACGGTTCTCTTCGGCCTCGGCGAGGCGCGCGACGCGATCCGGAGGGCGGGGAACGTCCTCGTCGTCGAAGGGTACTTCGACGTGATCGCCCTCTCGGCAGCGGGGATCGGGGAGGTGGTCGGAACCTGCGGCACCGCCTTGACCCCGGATCAGGCCGGACTCCTCCGGCGATATTCGGATCGATGGACGCTCCTCTTCGATGGAGACGCGGCCGGCCGTGCGGCGGTGCTGCGCGCTCTCGACGCCGCGGTTCCCGTGCATCCCGGGGTGCGGATCGCCCTCTGCCCGACCGGCAAGGATCCGGACGACTGGGTCCGTTCCGAGGGGGCGCAGAGCGTGCGCGAGGCGCTGGACCGCGCGCAGTCCCCCCTTCAATACCTGGAGGAATGGGCGGCGGAGACGGGACTGCCGGCCGAGGAGGCGCTCGGCCGGGTGGCCGCCCTTCTCGCGCGAGTCCGCGACCCGCTGGTTCGCGACCTCTGGATCCAGGAGGCGGCGGGCCGATTTCGCGTCCGGGAGCAGCGGCTCGCCGAGGCGATCGCCGCGGCGGCGCGCGCGGCCGAGCCTCGGGGACCGGCGGCGACGCGCCCCGCTCCGGCGACGCCGCCCCGGGGAGCGCCGGAGGCGCGGCTGACCGCCTACGAGCGGGAGGTGGTCTCGGCGGCGGTCCGCGCTCCTCGCACGGCGGCGCGGATTCTCGAGGCGTCGCAGGGCGTGCCGGCGATTTCCCCCGCCTGCTCGCGCCTGCTGGCTTGGATCGAGGAACGGTACGAGGAGGGGGTCATCGACGCCGCGGGGCTGCTCTCGCGGGCGTCCGACGAGCCGGGATTGCTGCGGGCCCTCGCCTTCCTGCACGAGGAGACGGGGCAGCCGGAGGAGATCCCGACGGACCTGGTGCGCCGGCTTCGTGAGCAAGGACTACGCCAGAAAATGCGGGATCTCACCGATCGGATCCGGCGCATGCAGGATCGCGGGGAGGACGTGGCCGATTTGCTGCGCGCGAAGCAGGAACTCGCGACAGAGTTGCGAGATCTGCCGGCGATCGAGGGGGGCGCAAAGGGGAACTTCCTATAGACACGCGGGGTGCTTGAATGGCATCTTACGAAAATGGGCCGGAAAGGAGCCTCCAACCCATGAAGGAACGTCCTCGCGGGGATAACCTGCAGAACCTCAAGGGCCTCGCCCTCCGTCAAGGGTACGTGACCTACGAGGACATCGAGGGCGCGATCAATAGCAGTTCGGCGGCTCCCGACGAGATGGTCGAGCAGATGGACGAGGCGTTCGTCCTGCTGCGCGACCTGCAGATCAAGGTCTTCGAATCGACCGAAGAGGCGATGCGCGACCTGAAGGTCGCCCGGGGCACCCCCGCCGCCGAGGCGGCGCGGAAGGACACCCGGCTCCAGCCCACCCCCACCGTCCGTTACGACGACCCGGTCCGTATGTACCTGCGCGAGATGGGCCGCGTGCCGCTTCTCGACCGCGAGGGCGAGGTCGAGATCGCCAAGAGGATCGAAGCGGCCGAGCATCAGATCGCGCGGGCGATGTTCAAGACGCCGATCGCGGTCGCCGAGCTCGAGCACGCGCACGAGAAGTACAAGGCCGGCAAGGGGCAGCTCGGCGACATCGTGCAGCTCGACATGGGCAACTGGGACGCCGAGGTGTCGCCCAAGAAGGAGCAGACCCGCGCGAAGAACGGCGTCGCCCGGATCAAGAAGGCCTACGACATCTGGGTGGAGGCGCGAGGGGTCGCCGAGAAGCGGGCGCCGGCGGCGAAGAAGGCGCAGCTCCTGGCGGAGGCGGAGAAGAAGGAGCAGAAGCTCGCCGACGAGGTGCTGAAGCTCCAGGTGAGCCAGAAGCTGCTGGAGAAGCTCTCGGCGCGGCTGAAGCGGGACCGGGAGCGGTTCGACGAGGTCGAGTTCCGCATCCGGACGCTCGAGCGGGAGATCGACCACCGCAGGAGCCTGATCGCCGCGTCGAAGGCGTCGGCGAAGGGACGCTCGGCCAAGGCGAAGGAGACGGAGCGCAAGAAGCCGGCCCGCGGCGCCCACGGCGCGCATGGGGGCCATGGCGCGCACAGCGACGATCTCGCAACCGAGGCGCTCGCGCAGATCGCGCAGCTCGACACCGAATGCAAGGACGAGAAGCGCAAGCTCCGCCGTCTCGAGAACGACATCAAGATGAGCGCCGCATCGCTCCGCGAGGTCGTCCATCTGATCGAGGACGGCGAGATCCGGCGCGATCAGGCGAAGAAGGAGATGATCGAGGCGAACGTGCGGCTCGTCATCTCGATCGCGAAGCGCTACACCAACCGCGGGCTGGAATTTCTCGACCTGATCCAGGAGGGGAACAGCGGCCTGATGCGGGCGGTCGACAAGTTCGATTATCGCAAGGGGTACAAGTTCTCCACCTACGCGACGTGGTGGATCCGGCAGGCGATCACGCGGGCGATCGCCGACCAGGCGCGCACCATCCGCGTGCCGGTCCACATGATCGAGGCGATCAACAAGGTGGTGCGCACCTCGCGCCGGCTCGTCCAGGACCTCGGCCGCGAGCCGACCCCGGAGGAGATCGCCGACCGGCTGAAGATGCCGGTCGACAAGATCAAGCTGGTGCTGAAGGCGGCGCAGGAGCCGATCTCGCTCGACCGCCCGATCGGCGAGGACGACGACTCGAACCTCGGCGACTTCATCGAGGACACCTCCGTGGTGTCGCCGGCGCATTCGGCGACCTACGCGATGCTCCGCGAAGAGGTCAACGAGGTGCTCGAGACGCTGACCAAGCGCGAGGCGCGGGTGATCCGGCTGCGCTTCGGCCTGACGGAGGACGGCTGCCCGCGGACCCTCGAAGAGGTCGGCGCGCTCTTCAACGTGACGCGCGAGCGGATCCGGCAGATCGAGGCGAAGGCGCTGCGCAAGCTCAAGCATCCGACGCGCAAGCGCCGGCTGAAGGCGTTCATGGAGATGACATAGGC
The DNA here is from genome assembly GCA_041946735.1 of Candidatus Eiseniibacteriota bacterium. Taxonomy (GTDB): domain Bacteria; phylum Eisenbacteria; class RBG-16-71-46; order CAIMUX01; family VGJL01; genus JBHGAY01. Next base: position 79,686 of record JBHGAY010000013.1, on the reverse strand, counting down.
GCGGGAATCGTTTCCGCGCCGTCCTCGGCGCGCCGCCTTGACGCGTTCGGGGACGTCTGGTAGGTACTTTCCGGTCCCGGGAGTTCGGAGCGAGGGCCCATAGCTCAGAGGTCAGAGCCGCCGGCTCATAACTGGCTGGTCCTTGGTTCGAATCCAAGTGGGCCCAATCGGCAGGTTCCGTGCAGAAGCGAGGGCGGCTAGCTCAGCTGGCAGAGCATCGGCATCACAAGCCGGGGGTCACAGGTTCAAGTCCTGTGCCGCCCACCATTCCGATCGGGGTCGATCCCTCCCGACGTTGCAGGCGAGGAGGCCCCGGTCGGTCGTCGCATCGATGACAACCAGGGGGGGTGACCCGGTGGCGGGCGCCCCCCCTGGCCGTTCTTTCGAAGGAAGAGAGAGCGCTAGCCCATGATCGGCACGCAAGACTTGGAGATCCTCCGGTCCCTGCGCATCTACGACTGGGAGACGGACCGCCTGCGCGAGCGCGCGCTGGTCATCCCGCGCGAGCTGGAGCGGCTGGAGAAGGAACTGGGCGTCCATCAGGAGATGCTCGACGAGGAGGAGCGCAAGCTCCAGGATCTGCGGATGGACCGGCGCGCCGCGGAGCGCGAGGTCGAGATGGCGAAGACGCGCCGGCGCGAGTTCGAGGCGCAGCAGTACAAGATCCGCAACAACCAGGAGTACCAGGCGAACATCCGCGAGATCGAGAACATGAAGGAGAAGGCTCGCCAGTTCGACGACAAGTCGCTGGAGATCCTGGAGCAGGAGGAGGTCATCCAGAAGGAGATCGACCGCCTGCGGCAGATCGTCGACGAGGAGAAGCGCAAGCACGACGCGGCCAGCGAGAGGCTGCGGGCGGAACTCGCCGAGGTGCAGAAGGAACTCGACGGACAGGAGAAGCTGCGGGACCAGGCGGCCGAGAAGCTGACCCCCTCGCTCCGCGCCAAGTACGACCGGATCCGCCGGAGCAAGGGCGGGCTCGCGATCGTCGGCGTCGAGGCGGGCGCCTGCGGCGGATGCGGCTACGGCCTGCCGCCGCAGCGGCTGCAGGAGCTGCGGCGCAACCGCGACCTGGTCGTCTGCGAGGGATGCGGGCGGATCCTGCTGGCGGTCGAGGAATAGATCCGTCGGGAAGTCGACCGGCGGAGAGTAAGTTCGCTAGGATCGTTGATCGGGGAGCCGGTGTGGCGGTCGCGGGATCCGCAAGGATCTCGAGGAAAGTCCGAGCTCCACAGGGCAGGGTGCTGGGTAACCCCCAGTGGGAGCGATCCCAAGGAAAGTGCCACAGAGAATAGACCGCCGCGTTCCACATCTCGTCGCCCGGACGGCCCGGAATGGTGTTCGATCCGAGCGGCGAGGGGATGCGGTAAGGGTGAAACGGTGAGGTAAGAGCTCACCAGTGCCTGCGGCGACGCGGGCAGCTCGGCAAACCCCACCCGGAGCAAGACCAAATAGAGGAGGAGAGGTGGCCCGTCTCGTCATCACTCCCGGGTTCGGTCGCTCGAGGCGGCCGGTGACGGCCGTCCCAGACAAATGACCGCAGCGGGAACGCCCGCAACAGAACTCGGCTTACAGCCGGCTCCCCATCCTTCCCCCGAGCGTTTCGGCCGGGGGCCCCTGCTTCCGGCCCTCCTGCTCCTGCTCGGCCTGCTGATCGGCGTGCTTCGCCTGGCGGCGCCCGGCGAGCCCCTCTATCCCGTCGAAGGGGACAGCGAGAAGTACGAGACGATCGCGAACGGTTTCGCCCGGCTGTTCTCGCATCCGGCCGAGGGGTTCCGCCTCTGGATCGGGCACGCGGCGACGGCCGAGGAACTCCGGCGCTACGGGTTCGACTCCTGGGTTCTCGCGCACGCTCCGGCGTACACGGCGTTGCTCGGGCTCGTCCACCTGCTTCCTGGAGACGACGTCGCGGCGGGACGGGCGGTGACGACGCTCCTCTTCGTGCTTGGCGCCCCGCTGCTCTTCCTGCTCGGGCGCGCCCTCTTCTCTCCCGGCGTCGGTCTGGCGGCCGCGCTGCTCTATCTCTTCTGGCCGGCGCACTGGTTCTACGCTCCCGCGATCCTGACGGAGCTGCCGGTCGCGTTCGCCGCGCTCGCGACGAGCTACGCCCTCCTCAAGACGGGGGAGCGCCGGTCGCGGCGCGGCTGGATCGCGGGCGGCGCCGTCCTGGCCCTGCTCGTCCTGACGAAGACGACGCTGCGCTACCTCGCGATCCCCTGGATCCTGCTCGAAGCGCTGCTCGACCGGCCGAGTGGCGGGCGCGAGGCGCTCCTCCGCGCCGGGTACCGCTTCGCCGGCTACATGGCGGTGCAGCTGCTCTGGCTCTCCTTCCTCTGGGGCTTCGGTCTCTCGGCGAACCCGCTGGCGAAGACGGGCGACGACTGGATGTGGATCTACCGAGGCAACTACGTCCCCGATCGAGGATGGGAGACGGTCGGAGCGGGCGACGCCTACACCCCGGAGGTCATCGCCGCTTTGGAGAAGATCGAAGGGGTGCCCGAGGGACAGCGCAACGCGGCCCTCTACCGAGCGGCCTTCTTCCAGACGCTGGAGAACTACCCAGGCGGGATGGCCGCGCTCGTGCTGTCGAAGGCGTCGATCTTCTGGATCTTCCCGGCCGTGAAGACCTACGTCTCGGCCGGGCCGCTCTCGCTGCCGCCGCCGGCGCGGGTGCAGCCGGCGCTGGCGGTCGCCGCGCTGCTCGGCATCGCTCTTTGCTGCGTGGGCGGCCCTCGAAAGCGCTGGCTCCCGCTCGCGTTCCCGGTCTACCTGACGCTGCTGCACGCCTCAACCCATCTCGTCTCGCGCTACGACGTCCCCGCGATCCCGTTCGCGATGCTCTACGGGTCGGCGGGGATGATTGCGATGGTGCGCGGCGCGCGGGGCGCGATCGGCAAGGCGTCGAGCGGACGGGCGGCCGAGCGGGGGAGGGCGCTTCTCGCCTCGTTTCGGCCGTGGCTGGTTCCGGCAGGCGCAGCGATCGCGGGGAGCATCGCCGGTCTTCTGTTGCTCTCGCTGAAGGGAAGCGGGCCCGCGGCGCTCGCTCCCTGGGTCGCCGCGGCCGGGTGGGCGCCGCTCGCCGCGCGGCTCTTCGGCGGGGGCTCGGCGCGGGTGGCGTGGATCCGTGCGGCCGTCTTTCTCGCGCCTCTCGCGCTGTTCTCCAGCGCGCTGATCGCCAACGATCCGGATCCCGACGAGCGGATCGTCCGTCTGGACCGCGCGGGGGAAGGCGTGGCGCTGACCCTCGAGCTTCCCGGCGCCGCCGCCCCCGAGCTGTTCGAGCAGGCGCAGCTCGACGTCGATCTGCTCGCGAGCCCCCGCGGGCGGTTCGATCTCTCCTTCCGCGTCAACGGGACCGAGGTCGAGCGATTCCGCGGGCGCCCCGAGTCGAGCGAGCAGGCGTTCCTCCTCGATCCTCAGATCCATTCGCTCGACCACCGCTACGACCGGATCGTCCGCTCGATGCGGCGGCATCTGGAAGGATTCGTCCGCCGCCACGCCGGGATGCGGGACGCGGGCTGGGACGTCTACCGGCAGTGGTACCGGATCCCGGTCGATCCGAAGCTCGCCTTCGGTTCCTCGAAGTTGCGGCTCGAGGTCGTCCTCGCTTCGTCCGATGGCGGCTCGGTCGATCTGTTCCTGGACCGGCGCGCGCCCGAACGCGGGGACCCGGATCCCCAGCGGATCGTCCGGATGCCCGCCTTCTTCGAGAACGCCTACGAGCTGTCCAGCTACCGCTTCGACGCCCTCGCGTCGCGACCCCGGCTCGCCGATTCCCGTCTGGTTCGACCGATCCCGATCTTCTCGAGGAGGATCGCCGCGGAGAGGATCGAGCCTTCCGGACGCGCCGTGCCGATCGACGGGGAGCCTCGCATCCGCCTGAGGGGAAGGCTTCCGGGCGCCTTCGGGCTCATGCGCGTCCAGGGATCGCAGAGCCTGATCCCGGCGTGGGTGAGCGATCCGTCCCAGATGGTGCGCCCGCTCGACCCTCAGGAGATCCGGGTCTTCCAGTCGCAGCGGGACGACTACGACGACGGCTGGGTGACGTTCTGATCCTCCCGTCGCCCGTCCGGCGAACGCCCGGGAGCGGGGGTCCCTTCTCCTGGCCGTGCGGCTCTCCTAGAATGGCGTCGTGAAGCGACGCTCGGACCGTCCCCGCTTCTTCTCCGGGTGGTGCCGGATGTTCGGGTTCGCGCCGGCTGTCGCGGCCGGGGCGCTCCTCCTTCTCCTGCTGCTTCTCGGCACGGCCGCCGAAGCGCCGGCGCAGTTCCTCACCTTCGGGAAAAACAAGGTCCAGTACACGAACTTCGACTGGCACGTGCTGGAAAGCGAGCACTTCCGGCTCTATTTCTATCTGGAGGAAGAGGATCTCGCGCGGATCGCGCTGGAGATGGCGGAGGAGGGGTACGACCGGCTGCGGCGCCTGTTCGTCCACGAGGTTCCGCATCCGATCCCACTGATCATCTACAGCAGCCATCAGGATTTCGAGCAGACGAACATCACCCCCTTCATGCTGCCCGAGGGCGTGGCGGGGCTGACCGAGTTCGGGCGCGGGCGCGTGCTGATCCCGTTCGGCGGATCGCTGAACGACTTCCGGACGACGATCCATCACGAGCTGGTCCACGTCTTCCAGCTCTCGCTCGAGGAGAGGCTCTTCGCTCGCCGGTCGCGAAGCTCGATCCCGAGCTTCCCGCTCTGGTGGGTCGAGGGGCTTGCGGTGCACTTCTCGGAGTCGCGCGACACCGAGGCGGACATGATCCTGCGCGACATGGTGATCACCGGCCGCCTCCCCTCCATCGGCGATCTGTGGCGCTACAACGGGACGTTCACGCTGTACAAGCTCGGCCAGTCGCTGATGGACTGGATCGGCAAGACCTACGGGGACGACAAGATCCGCGAAGTGTACGAGGCGGCCGGGAACGTCGCGACGTTCGACGACGCGCTCACGCTCGCGCTGGGCGCGAGCGTGAGGGAGCTGTCGGACCGCTGGCGCTACGCGATGCGCAAGCTCTACTACCCGGACGTCCTCGAGGCGGAGCCGATCACTTTCGATACGCAGGCGATCACGCGGGGACCGGTCGATCTCGATCCCGTGCCGGTGCCGGATAGCCTGAAAGGTTGGGAGAACACCTTCCTCTTTCTCTCGCCGCGCAGCGGCTACACCGACATCTACGCGGCCTCGATCGAGGGGGCGGAGAAGAACCTGCGCACCGTCGTGAGCGGGGAGCGCGGCGCGCAGTTCGAGTCGCTCCATCCCTTCCGCGCGAGGATGGACATCAACGCGAAGGGGGAGCTGCTGTTCGTCTCGCAGCGGGCCGGCGAGGACGTGATCTACGTCTACTCGCTGCGCGAGGGGCGGGTGACGGAGAACTACCGCTTCGACGATCTCGTGGGGCTCCGGAGCCCGAGCTGGGCGAGCGACGGGCGGCGCTTCGCGTTCGCCGGTCTGTCGCGAGCCGGGGAGTCCGACCTCTACCTCTTCGACCGCGACTCCGGCCTGCTCGATCGCCTGACGAATGACCGCTACGAGGAGTCCGATCCCGCCTGGAGACCGAACTCCGACGTGATCGTTTTCTCTTCGGATCGCGGCCCGGGAGAGGGGGAGTACCGCAATCTCTTCTGGATCGACGCCGGCGACCGGCAGGTGCGCTATCTGACGCGAGGCCTGTGGAACGACGTGAGCCCGAGCTGGTCGCCCGACGGCGCGATTCTCTACTTCTCCTCGGATCGCGACGGGCGTTTCGGCATCTATCGCACCGACCTCGAGGGACGCGGCGGGAAGGTGCTCGGCGGACTCGAAGCGTTGATGGATCCGCGCATGGCGCCCGACGGGCGGACGCTGCTCTTCTCCTGCTACCAGGGGGGAGAGTTTCGCGTGCGGAAGGCCGACGTTCACGCCCCGCCGAAAAATCCGCCGATGCTCGCCGGGCTCGATCCGCGCGCCTACCCGGCCTGGAAGTGGCGATCCCCGGTCGGCGACTTCCCCGTCCGGAAGGCGCGCTACACCTCGCGGCTCTCGCTCGAGGTCGCCCAGGGAGGCGTCGCGCTCGATCCGAACTTCCGGAGCGGCGAGGGGATCCAGGCGATGCTGGCGGACATGATGGGCAACCACCTGCTCTTCATCCAGCTCGGCAACACGAGCTTCTCGACGGAGGACTTCCTGCGGAACTTCTCCGCCGGCGCGAGCTACGTGAACCTCTCGCATCGCCTGAACTACGGCGTCTCGGCGTTTCACTTCGTCGGCGACTATCTCGACGAGAACGGCTTCCCGTACCACGACCGGAGGGCGGGAGCGTCGGCGATCCTCATCTACCCCGTGTCGAAGTTCCAGCGATTCGAGCTGATCAACGGTCTCGCCTACGCGGAGACCGACCGCGTGGCGACCGGCTTCCGCCGCAAGGGGCTCGTCGCGCAGCATTCCGCCGCCTGGATCCGCGACACCTCGCTCTGGCTGCCCACCGGGCCGATCGACGGGCACCGGATGAACTTCACCCTCGGCCTCACGATGGACATCCAGCGCGGGAGGACCGAGAGCGGTCTCGTCCTCGCCGACTACCGCCGCTACCTGCGGCTCGGCACCTACAGCGCCTACGCCGTGCGCCTGCAAGGGCTCTTCTCCAGCGGCCCGAACCCGCGCACCTTCTTCCTCGGCGGCTCGCTCAACCTCCGCGGCTATCCGCGGCGGGCGGTGCAGGGCGAACGGAGCCTCCTGCTGAACCAAGAGATCCGCTTCCCTCTCGTGCAACGCTGGATGCTCCAGGTCCCTCTCGGGGCGCTCGAGTTCCCGATGATCCAGGGCGCCGTCTTCGCCGACGCCGGTGCCGCCTGGAACGAAGGATGGCCGCCGCCCTGGCTCGGCAGCTTCGGCGCCGGCCTGCGCATGGGGCTGGGAGGGATCCTCGTCCTGCGGCTCGATCTCGCGCGGCGGACCGACTTCAAGACGCTCGGGGACCGCAATCATTGGGACTTCTTCGTCGGATGGAACTACTGATGCGCTGCCTGATGCGCGGCGTGATGCGCGGCGTGACGCGCGGCGTGACGCGCGGTCCCTTCGGGCCGGCTTCGCTCGCGCGGATTGCGCTTGCCGCGGGCGTTGCGGGGCTCGCGCTGCTCGCGCTCGGCGTCGCGCGGCCCTGCGGCGCGCAGACCCCCCGCGTCCTCTGGGAACGACGCGTCGTCCGCGCTCCGGCCGTCGGCCTTTCGGTCTCGGGCGACACGCTCTGGGTGGTCGGGACCGACCGGAAGCTCCACTCGCTCGATGCGAACGACGGTGATCGTCACTGGCGCAAGACGCTCGTCGCGCCGGCGGTCCTCTCTCCGGTGCCGGCCGGATCGCTGCTGCTGGTCGCGGTCAGCTCGCGCGTCTCGGGAGTCGTTGCCCTCGAGCGGGACACGGGGAAGGTGCGCTGGGCGAAGCGAACCACGTCCCAGCCCGTCGCGCTCCTGCGCGCCGACAGCACCGTCCTGTCGCTCGGGACCGACGGACAGGCGGTCGCGTTCCGGCTGGGCGACGGGGAGCAGCGATGGGAGCGCGACCTCGAGGCGAAGCTCGCAGGCGGCGTCGCCTGCTCGCGCGGCGCGATCGCGCTCGGTCGTACCGATTCCCTCTGGTGTCTCGATCCGGCCGATGGGCACGATGTCTGGTCGCTCCCGATCGACGGCTTCTCGGTCGGCGATCCGGCGCTCGCCGCGGACTCCTCCTTGATCCGCGCTCTGTATGCCGGCGGGATCGTCGAGCACCGGCTCGACGACGGGCGGGAGGTGCGCCGGCGCGCGACGCGCGGCCCGCAGGAGAGGGGGCCTGCCATCCTCGACGGGACGCTCGGGCTCGTGGCGACCGGGGGAGAGGTCGAGATTCTCGACGCGCGCACGTGGGAGCGGCTGTGGGGACTCGAGACGAAGGAGACGGCCTTCGCCGGGCTCGTCGGATGGGAGGATCTCTGGACGTTTCCGTCCGTGAGCGGGCGGCTGCTCGCCTGGACGCGCGATCGGGGATCGCTCGTCTGGACGCTCCAGTTCCGCTCGGCGCTCCTCTTCCCGCCGGCCCAGGCGGGTCGCTATTACGCCGTGGTGGACGACAGGGGGAGGGTCGTCGTCTACACGATGGAGCCGAGCGGATGAGGCGGCCGCGCGAGGGAGCCGGGTGGGAGCGGCAGACGTGTGATGAAGCCGGGCGCAGGGCGGGGGCGCGCCGGCGCGCCTCGGTGGCGATGGCCGTCCTTCGCGCGTCGCTCCTCGCGTGCGCGTTCGCCGCCTGCGTGGCGTCGCTCGCGGCTGCGCAGACCGGGACCGTGGCGATCGCGACGCGGCCGTCCGGCATCGACGCGTGGGCGGGTGAGCGCTACCTGGGAAAGACGCCGCTGGAAGCTTCGCTCCCTCCGGGTCCGGTGGAAGTGCGCCTCGTCCCGATCCAAGATCGTCTCTTCCAGGCTCCGGTCGTCGACACCCTCCTTCAGATCGTGGCGGGGGAGACGGTCCGGCTCGATCTCGAGATCGGCGTTCCGGTACGAATCCTCAGCGTTCCGTACGGGCTGCGGGTCCTGCGCGACGGAGCGGCGCTCGGCCGGACGCCGCTGTCGCTCCGCGTCCCGCCCGGCGATTTCGGCTCCTTCCAGATCCTGACTCCCGAAGGGGTCGTCGCCGTCCCGCGCGACTCCCTCGCGACGAACGGTTCGTTCACCTGGCGAGGGGCGTCGCTCGTTTCCGCGGGGCGGGCGCGGCGCGAGCTTCCCGCCTGGCGGCGCGTCGGACGCTATCTGCTCCCCGGCCTCGCGGTCGGTCTCGCCGCCGCGGGCGCGATCGTCAAGGACGACGCCGACGAGTCGTACCGGCGCTACGAGCGGGCGACCGATCCTGCGCGGATCGGGAAGCTCTACGACGAGGCGAGCCGCCGGGACCGGTGGGCGGTCGGGCTCTGGATCGGCGCGGAGGTCTCGCTCGCGAGCGCCGTGTTCGCCTGGATCCTTCCCGAGGGGAACGGCCGCGCGGTCGGCGAGCCGGAGGCGCGGCGGTGAGCCGGTTGGCCGCGGAGGGGACCGTGAGGCGCCCGGCCTGCGGTGCAATCGCGCGCGCCCTGCCGTCCTGCCGTCTGCGAGGCCCGCTCCCGCTCGTGCTCCCGCTTCTGCTCCTGATCGTGCTTCCGCTCCTCGTGCTCTTGCTTGCGGGCGGCGGCTGCTCCGAACGGGATCACAGCAATCCGTTCGATCCGGACAATCCCGACACTCAGGGCCAGCCGGCGCTGCTGCACGCGATCGCCGGCGATCGCGAGGTCGAGCTGCGCTGGAACATCGGCGACCTCGAGGGGATCCGGACCGTCGAGATCCTGCGACGGGATCCGGGCGGAGCGGTGACGAGCCTCGTTCCCTCGGGGCTCGACCCCGTGTCGGGATCGTTGGTCGATCCGTCCGTTCAAAACGGGACGGAGTATGCCTACCGCCTGCGGCTGCAGCTCGACAGCGGCACAAGCCAGGAGACGGAATGGGACCTCGCCACTCCGGGCACCACCGTCGCGTGGGTCGCCGACGCCGACGGCGGCGGCCTCGTCCGCATCTCGCCCGATGGACGGGATGTCGTGCAGCAGCGCCTGGGAGGTAGCTGGGTCCTCGATGCGGTCGCCGACTCCGCCTCGTCGAGCGTCTGGTCGGCCGACTACCTGCTCGGAGCGGTGCGAGAGCACTCGTGGGACGGCGAACTCCTGCGGGAGTTCGAGGCGCTCGGGGCGCGCGCTGTCGCCGTGCCGCCGGTTGGGGGCGGCTGCTGGGTCGCGCTCTATCCGTCCGCGACGCTCGAGAGGCGCACCGGCGGCGGACAGCTGCTCTGGGCCGACTCCACCGCCGGGCACGTGGAGGATCTCCTCTCCTTGCCTGCGCAATTCGACGAGCGGCTGTGGGCGGTGAACTCCGAAGGGCAGGCGAACGTCTACCGTGATCAGGAGAGACAGACGATCGAAGGATTCACGCGTCCCGTCGCACTCGCCCGCTCTGGCGCCGACGACGTCCTTCTGCTCGACAGAGGCACGGGGAGGGTGCATCGTTACGATCCGTCCGGCGAGCCGAAGGCGACGAGCGAGGCTCTCTTCGCCGACGCGGTTGACATTTGCCGCGACGGGGGGAACGGCGCGTGGGTCGCCGACCCGGGCCGCGCGCAGGTGATCCACCTCGACGCCGGCCTCGCGGTGATCGATTCGATCGCGGTCGACGGGGTGCTCGGTCTCGCTTGGGACGACGAGCAGGGGAAGCTCTGGACGGTCGGACTCTCGGGCCTGCGAGTCTTCGGGGAGAGCGGCGAGCGGACCGCCTCGCTCTCGCTCGGTCCTCGCCCGGTCGCGATCGCGATCCTGCACATTTCACGGCGATGACCGACGCCGGCGGTCCGGGGGAGCCATGATCTTCTACATTCGCGATTCCTTCGTTCCCGATGCCGAGGCGACGATCCCGGTGCTCGACCGAGGGTTTTTGTACGGCGACTCCGTCTACGAGACGCTGCGCAGCCGGGCGGGCCGCGTGCTGTTCTGGCGCGATCACTTCGAGCGCCTGGCGCGCTCCGCCTCGTTGCTGGAGATCCCGCTCGATCGCACCGCGGACGATCTTCTCGGGATCCTGAAGGAGCTTTCGCGCCGCAACGGTCTGGACGAGGCGCGCATGCGGATCGTCCTGACGCGCGGCGCCGGTGGGCCCGAGCAGCTCGATGGCTTCGTTCCGACCTGGGTGGTGCTGGCGGAGCCGTTCCGCGGCGTCCCGCCGGAGCGCTACGAGCAGGGGATCGCCGCCATCCTCGTCTCCGTATCGAGGCATGGCGTGCGTTGCCTCAATCCGGAGATCAAGTCGAGCAATCTGCTCAACAGCGTCCTGGCGAGGCGGGAAGCGCTGCACGCGGGGGCGCAGGAAGGGATCTTCCTCAATCCGGAGGGATGGCTCGCCGAGGGGGCGCACAGCAACCTGTTCTGGCGGACGGCGGGCGGCGCGCTCCACACGCCGGCGCTCCGCGTCGGGATCCTCCCCGGAATCACGCGCAAGAAGATCGTGGCGATCGCGCGCGAGCTTTCGATCGGGGTCGAAGAGGTGGAGGCGCCGCCGGAGGAGCTGGAGCGCGCGACGGAGATCTTCCTGACCTCGACGTCGTGGGAGGCGATCGCCGTGACGCGCTACAACGGGCGGCCGGTCGGATCGGGCCGCGAAGGGGAATGGACGCGCCTGTTCCGCGAGAAGGTGCGCCAGCTCTACGACGCGCCGGGCGAAAGCGCCTGACGCCGCGGCGTCGAAGAGAGAAGAGAGAAGAGGGAAGAGAGTAGGAAGAGAGAAGAGAGGGGAAGAAAGGGGAAGAGGAGGGTCTCGATGGCCATGGTCGATCTGAGAAGCGACACCGTGACGCGGCCTTCGCCCGGGATGCGGCGAGCGATCGCGGAGGCGGAGGTCGGGGACGACGTCTTCGGCGACGACCCGACCGTCCAGGCGCTCGAGGCCCGGGTAGCGGAGATCCTGGGCAAGGAGGCGGCGCTCTTCGTCCCGAGCGGGACGATGGGGAATCAGATCGGCGTCGCGCTCCACACGAGGCCGGGGGACGAGGTGCTGCTCGAGGCGACGAGCCATGTCGTCCTCTACGAAGGGGGAGGGCCGGCGGTGATCAGCGGGGTGCAGCTGAAGCCCCTGCCCGGCCGCCATGGCCTCGTCGAGGCCGAGACGCTTCGCGCCGCGCTTCGGCCGAAGAACGTCCACTATCCCCCCTCGACGCTTCTCGTCATGGAGAACACCCACAACCGCGCCGGGGGGAGGGTCCTGCCGCTGGAGGGGATGGAGGCGACGGCGGCCGCCGCGCGCGAGGCGGCTCTCGCGATCCATCTCGACGGCGCGCGGATCTGGAACGCGTCGGTCGCGAGCGGGATTCCCGAGCGTCGCTACGCGGCGCTCGCCGACTCCGTCTCGGTCTGCGTGTCGAAGGGCCTCGGAGCTCCGGTCGGTTCGATCCTGGCCGCGAGCGCGCCGCTCGTCGATCGCGCCCGCCACATCCGCAAGCGGCTGGGCGGCGGGATGCGGCAGGCGGGCATTCTCGCGGCGGCGGGACTCTACGCGATCGAGCACAACCGGGCGCGTCTCGCCGACGACCACCGGCGAGCCCGCGTGCTGGCGGAGCGGCTGCGCGAGTTTCCCGAGCTGTCGGTCGACCTCGATCAGGTGGAGACGAACATCGTGATCGCCGGCGTGCGGGCGGGGACTCCGGAGGGATGGTGCGCCGCGCTCGCCGAGGAAGGGGTGCGGATCGTCCCGTTCGGCCCCGGAGCGCTACGGATCGTCACGCACCTCGACGCCGGCGACGAGGAGATGCGAACGGCCGCCGCTGCCTTCGAGAAGGTCGCCCGTCGCGCGCGAGAAGGAACGCTCCCGCTCCCAGCGTAGAGACGTTCAGCGCGAGGTGCGACCAGCTCGCCCGCGAGGAGGCCGCGGCGCCGAAGCAGCCGCAATCGATGTCGAGCCCGCGCGCCATCGCGGAGACGATGGCGATCGCGAAGGCGGCGGAGAGCGCCGTCAGCCAGGCCAGGCCGCCGCGGCGGAAGATCCCGATCAGGATGGCGAGCGCGGCGAGCAGCTCGAGCGGCGGAAGCCACAGGGCGACGGCCGGAACGAGCGACTGCGGCAGGATCCGGAAGTTGAAGATCGCGCGGCTGAACGACCACGGGTCGGCGATCTTCGGGATGGCGGCGAAGAGATAGACGCCGGCGAGCCCGAGACGGAGGATCCAGGCGATCCAGGTGGAGAGGCTGGCCCGGCTCATCGGGACTCCTCGCTCTCCGCGCCGGTGTCGCCGGCTGCCGCGGGCAGCGAGTCGGGTTGCGCGGGGGCGTGGGATTCGCGCGGCGGCCAATCGTCCTCTTCGTCGCCTTCGTTGCCTTCGTCGCCGTTCGAAGAGCCGAAGACCGGGTCCGGACCGGTCGTGAGCGGCAAGCCCGCCTCCCGCCACGCGTCGATCCCCTCGATGTAGACGAACAGGGCGCCCGGGTATCCTCGCTTGCGCAGCACCGCGGCGAGGTCATCGGCGTTCGTGATCCTCTCCGGATCGGAATAGACGACGACGTCCTGATCGCCGAGCCATCCCTCCAGCTCGCCGATCCTCGCCGACCAGCTCTCGAACGGGACGTTCAACGCTCCCTCGATCTGCATCCGCTCGTACTCGTCGGCCGGCCGAGCGTCGACGAAGAAGACGCCGCCGCGGTCGTAGAGCCGCTTGGCCCCTTCGACCATCAGCGGCTTGGCGCCTGACTCGAGGCGGTAGAACGCCTCGGGGAGGCGCGACGGGATCGAGTCCCGGCGGATGGCATTGGCGGCGAGGCCGATCGCGGCCGCGGCGACGGCGAGGAGGAGGACCTCGATCAGGACGCGGCGGGCCACCTCGCGCTAGCCTCGCACGACGCCTTGCACGAGGAACTCGATCTGCGGCTGCGCGGGATCGGACGTCGAGAGCTTCGCGACCGAGCGGAACGCGCCCGCCGGGGCGCCGGGGGCGACGGAGATCGTGAGCACCCAGTCGGTGCCCTTCGGCTGGATCTCGCCGCGCAACCAGGGCATGCCGGTGTCGATCGCGGTGAGACGGTAGGGCTTCGATCCGTCCGACTTGATCAGCAGGCTCTGCTGCGCCGTTTTGCCGGGCGGAACCGAAGGGAGGACGATTCGTCCGTCGCCCGGCACGACGAAGTAGCTGACGATCGACCCGCTGACCGGGATCGCGATCGTCCCGCCTTTCTTGCCGAGCGTGTGCACCTCGACGTCGTCGCGGAACGGTCCGGCCGGCGCGTCCGGCTTGACCTGGACGACGATCTCGATCACCTCGGCGTCCGCGCTCGGCACCGCGCGCGACGTCACGTGGAGGAAGCGCTCGCTCGCGTCGATCCCGGTGACCTTCAGGCCGAAGCCCTTCTCCGCCCGCAGCCGGACGGTCTGCGTCGCGGTCTCTCCGGCGCGAAGCGGCTCGAAGCGCACGCGCTCGGGCGTCATCTCGACCAGGGGCCGGATGTCGGCGACGAGCGAGATCGTCACCTTCGACTCGGCCGGGTCGTTGGTGAGGATCGTCACCTTCTTCTCGGTGATCCCTTTCGACTCGCGCGTCGCGAAGCTGATCCGCAGCGGCGTCGACCGGCCGGGCGCGATCACCGAATCGGCGGGGATGCCGGTCGTGCATCCGCAATCGGTGTCGATCTTCAGCAGGAGGAGCGGCGCGTCCCCGATGTTGCTGATCCGGATCACCTTCTCGAGCTGCTGGAACTGCTCCACGTTGCCGAAGTCGATGTTCCGCTCGGAGACATGGACCATGGGGCCTTTCGCAGCGAAGGCGGCCGCGCCCTGTGGCGGTCCGGCGAACGGCATCGCGGCGAGCAGGGTGGTCGCGAGCGCGACCACCAGGGCGATCGCCGCAGGGATGGAGATCCGCGCAGGCCCTCCGGCGGATCGGCGCGTCGGCGTCGTGTGGTGCACCTTCCTTTTCCTCCCGGCTCGTGCCGTTTCGATGGCGGATGGCTCGGCGCAAGGCACGTCCCAGGTTAGGAGACGGACGCCGGCCGGGTCAAACCCCAGCCGGTCATCAGATCGGTGGCGTGGTATCGGTTGGGAGCGGGGCGGTCGGCGGCTACACTGAGGGGTTTCACATGAGGGAAGGATGCTGAAAGCCGGCAGCTACGAGATCCGCTGGGCCGTCGCGGCGAGATTCCGCATGCGCGCCCAGGGCGGCTGGGCAGGCCGGGGCGGCGTGGCCGGGCCGGCCGGCGGCGAGGCCGGGCCGGCTGGCGGCGAGGCTGGGCCGGCTGGCGGCGAGGCTGGCGGGATCGACCGGGCCGGCCGGACGCCGACGGTCGCCCGCGTGGCGGTGATCCGTGACGGGGAGGCCGCCGGCGCTGGCGCGATCGTCGTTGATGCCGGCCCGGGGACCGCTTCCGGCGCGGCTGAGCGCGAAGCGTGGGGGATCGAGGAGGCGTCGTCCCTCCCGGAGGCGCTCGCGTGGGCCGGGATTGCCCCGGATTCGGTCGCGCGGCTCGTCCTGACGCACCTCCACGGCGACCATGCGGGCGGCGCGGCCGGGCTGTCCGGGGTGCCGATCGTCGTCTCCCGCGCGAACCTGGAGCGCGCGCGCGGCAAGGCGGGGCGGGACGGCTACCGGCTCGGCGATCTCGAAGCGCTGGAGCGGGCAGGGCCGCGGCTGCAGGTGCTCGACGGGCCGGGCGAGATCGCGCCGGGAATCGAGGCGTGGCAGAGCGACGGCCACGCGGCGGGCTTGCTGGGGATCCGCGTGAGGCAGGAAGGAAGGGTCGTCCTCTTTCCGTCCGACCTGCTGCCGACGCTGTCGCACCTGAGGCTTCCGGGATCCGGGGAGTACGACGAGGATCCGGCACGGCTGGAAGCCGAGCGCCGCGCCGTCGTGGAGGAAGCGCTGCGCGAGGACGCGTGGATCTTCCTCTATCACGACCCGAGGTACGCCGCGGTGCGCCTGGGCGGGACCCCGGAGCGGCCGATCGTGCGCCAGGCGATCCGTTCGAGCGCCGCGTCAGGCGCCGGAGAGGCGCCGCGGACCGGCAGAGGAATCGAGCACGGCGACCACGACCAGGAGGATGGCCGCCCGGCGGAGATCCGGGCGCCGCAACCGAAAGGGACTCGATGAGCCAGACGAGGAAGAAGAGGCCCGAGACGCTCGAAGAGCTTCGCGAGAGCGGATGGCGATCGCGGTCCGTGAAGGAGGAACTGCGCGAGAACCTGCGCGACCGGCTCGCGAGCGGCGCGAGCTGGCTGCGCGGGATCATCGGCTACGAGGAGAGCGTGCTGCCCCAGCTCGAGCAGGCGATCCTCTCGCAGCATGACTTCATCCTGCTGGGACTGCGCGGCCAGGCGAAGACGCGGATCGTCCGCAACCTGCTCGGGCTCCTCGACCCGGAGCTGCCCTACGTGGCCGGCTGCCCGATCCATGACGATCCGTACCATCCGACCTGCGCGACGTGCCGCCGCCGCCTCGAGGAGATGGGGGAGAGGCTGCCGGTCGCGTGGCTCGCGCCGGAAGAGCGCTACCACGAGAAGCTCGCGACGCCCGACGTGACCATCGCCGACCTGATCGGCGACATCGATCCGATCAAGGCGGCGCGCGAGAAGCTCGACTTCTCCAGCGAGGAGGTGATCCATTACGGGATCATCCCGCGCACGAACCGCGGGATCTTCGCGCTGAACGAGCTGCCCGACCTGCAGCCGCGCATCCAGGTGGGGCTCCTGAACATCATGGAGGAGAAAGACATTCAGATCCGCGGCTTCCCGGTGCGGATCCCGCTCGACCTCCTCCTCACGTTCACGGCGAACCCGGAGGACTACACGAATCGTGGCAACATCATCACGCCGCTCAAGGACCGGATCGACAGCCAGATCCTGACGCACTACCCGAAGACGATCGACGACGCGATCGCGATCACGCGCCAGGAGGCCTGGACGGAGCGCGGGGCGGAGATCGCCATGCCGCGCTTCCTCGAGGAGATCCTCGAGGAGATCGCGTTCGAGGCGCGCGGCAGCGACCACGTGGATCCATCCTCCGGAGTGAGCCAGAGGCTTCCGATCCGCGCGCGCGAGCTGCTTCTGTCGTCGATCGAGCGGCGGGCGCTGCGCCGTCCCGGCGAGCCGCTCGCTCCGCGGATGGCCGACCTCGCGTCGGTCGTGCCCGCGGTGACGGGCAGGATCGAGCTCGTCTACGAAGGGGAGCGCGAAGGGCCGGTGATCGTCGCGCACAAGCTGATCGGGCGCGCGCTCGCGAAGACCTTCGGCCGCTACTTCCCGGCTCCGTACGCCGCGAAGGAGCGGCGGCGCCGGCGGGCCGCGATCGAGGAGGACGAGGAGGAGACCGCGGGCGCGTCCGCGGGCCGGTCCGTCCCGACCGCGTATCGGGAGGTGCTCGACTTCTTCTCGGCGGGCGGCAAGGTCGAGCTGTCCGACGATATGCCGTTCGCCGCCTACGTCGCGGCGCTCGAGCGCGTGCCCGGGCTGGGCTCCCTCGTGGAGCGTCACCTCGGCAAGCTGCTCGCCGCGGAGCGTGCGCTCGCGATGGAGTGGGTGCTCGAGGCGCTGCACCAGGCGAGCCTGATCGCGCGGCAGGCGCTCGACGGCGGAGGCCTCCGCTTCACCGACATGCTGGCGAGCATGTTCAAGGAGGAGAGCCGCTAGGCGCGCCGCCGCGGGCGGCGGCGGGGACCGGCAGGCGGAGCGACAACGATGCGATACCGCTTCCAGGGATGGGATCCGGAGCTGCTCGAGGCGCTCTCGCGCTTCCAGGACCTTCTGTCGCTCTTCCAGCAGCTCGTCCTGCGGACGAACGGCGACGTCGACGAGGCGCTCGACTTCCTCCGCTCGATGCAGGCGCAGGGATACTTGCCGGGCGAGTGGGATCTGGACGAGTTCGAGAGGAAGCTCGAGGAGGAGCGCTACGTCGAGCGGACTCCGAAAGGGCGGGTCCTGACGGCGAAGGGGGAGCGCTCGATCCGCGCCTCGTCGCTCGAGCTGATCTTCGGCAACCTGCGCGCCGAAGGGCTCGGGGAGCATCCGACGCCGCACGAGGGGATCGGCGGTCGCGAGCCGCTGCCGGAGCGGCGCCCGTACGAGTTCGGGGATGACCTCGGGGTGATCGACTTTCCCGACTCGATCGCCAACGCGGTGCGGCGCACGCACGGCGCCGAGACGCTGCCGATCGAGGAGGACCTGAGCGTCGCCGAGACGGAGGCGACGACCTCGTCGGCCACCGTCATCCTGATCGACGTTTCCCATTCGATGATCCTCTACGGGGAAGACCGGATCACGCCGGCCAAGCAGGTCGCGCTCGCGCTCTCCGAGCTGATCCTCACCCGCTACCGCAAGGACGCTCTCGACATCGTCCTCTTCGGGGACGAGGCGAAGCGGATCGAGGTGAAGGACCTGCCCTACGTCGGCGCGGGGCCCTACCACACGAACACGCAGGAGGGGATCCGCTTCGCGCGGCGGATCCTCGAACGGCGGCATCAGGCGAA
Source organism: Candidatus Eiseniibacteriota bacterium (assembly GCA_041946735.1). Lineage (GTDB taxonomy): Bacteria > Eisenbacteria > RBG-16-71-46 > CAIMUX01 > VGJL01 > JBHGAY01. The sequence continues at coordinate 61,676 of JBHGAY010000013.1, read as the reverse complement.
CAAGCAGATCTTCCTCATCACCGACGGCAAGCCGACGGTAATCCGCACGAGCGACGGCCGGCTCTATCGCAACGTCTTCGGCCTCGATCCGATCATCGTCGCCCGCACGCTCGACGAGGCGGTGCTGTGCCGGAGGCGGAAGATCCCGATCACCACGTTCATGGTCACCGACGATCCCTTCCTGCAGAAGTTCGTGGAGCAGCTCACGGAGAAGAACCGGGGACGAGCCTACTTCACCTCGGTCGACCGCCTGGGGAGCTACCTGATGCTCGACTTCCTGAACCACCGCCGCAGGAAGGTCCGCTGAGGAGCCGGCTCGCCTTGGCTTCGCGCGCTTGCCGGCCGCCCGCCTCAGTTCTGCCGCTGCCTAGGCCGCTGCGCTCGCCGCTGCTCGCCCTCGGTGCGGTCGCGCTCGCGGTTGCCGCAGTGTTGGCGGCGTCGCTGGCGGCGGGCGAAGCGCCCGGTCGGGACGGCGGGGCCGAGCTTCCTCCGGTGCGCGTCGGCAAGCGCCTCGCCGAGCGGCTGCACCTCGCGGCCGGCGACACGCTGACCGTCTCGATCCGCGCGGACGATCCCGATCCGGAACGGTTCGTCGTCGCCGGCATCTTCGACGAGCCGGCCGAGCCGGCAGAGATCGGAGAGCGCAACGACTACGTGCGGCTGCAGCTCCCCGATCTCGAGCGTGTGGCTCGGCTCGACGGCGCGGTCGACCGGATCTCGATCGCGCTGCGCGATCCGTCGAGCGCGAACGCGAAGGCGTTCGCGGCGCAGATCGACGAGATGGCTTACGGATTCGAGGCGTACACCGCCGAGGAGCTGACCTCGCGCGCGAGCCGGTCGTTCGTCGTGATCCGCCGCTTCCACGAGGCGATCAGCTGGATCACGATCGTCGGGAGCGGCGTCTTCGTTCTCGCGATCCTGCTGCTGAAGGTCGAGGAGATGCGACGCGAGGCGGGCGTGCTCCGCCTGATCGGGATCCGAAGGCGCACGATCCTCGCGAGCCTGTGCCTGGAGGCGCTGATCCTCACGCTCGCCGGCGCGGCCGTGTCGATCGGGCTCGGGCTTCTTCTGTCCGCAGGGGTGAACGCCTACTACCAGGCGTTCTACCGGACGACGCTCGTGTTCAGCAGGGTGACCCCGGGGATCGTCGGGCTCGCGGTCGCGATCTCGATCGGGATCGGAATCGTCTCGGGGCTGGCGGCTTCGCTCCGGCTCGTGCGGCGCCCACCGCTCGAGCTCATGCGGCGGTAGCGGCAAGGGAGGCGGACGTCATGCTCTCGCTCGCCATCCGCAACCTCGCCCGGCACGCCGCGCGGAACCTGCTCGCCGGGCTCGGGATCGCGATCGCGACCGCGATCCTCTTCGACATGGTCCTCCTGGGAGGAGGCATTGTCTTGTCGTTCGAGCGGCTTCTCGATTCGCTCGGCTACGAGCTGCGCGTCACGCCGCGCGGGACGCTCCCGTTCTCGACCGACGCGACGTTCCCGGGCGCGGAGCGGCTCGAGGCACGGTTGCGTGAGGATCCGGCGGTCGCCCGCGCCGGCGCGATGCTCGGCGCGACGGTGTATGCACGGACTGTCCGCGTGGGGGAGACGGGCGACGCGGAGGAGCGCGAGAGCGGCCGGGCGCCGGGGGAGCGGGCCGTCTTCGCCGTCGGCGTCGATCGAGAGGCGCGTTCCGTCTATCGGATCGTTCGCGGCTCCGACCTCGGCGCCGGCCTGGCCGGCTCGGCCGGCTCGGCCGCCACGGCGGGCTCGGCCGCTACCGCTGGCCAAGCCGGCTCTGCCGCCACGGCGGGCGAGGGAGATGCCGTGCTGAACGAGAACCTCGCCGCCGCGCTCGGCGTAGCGCCGGGCGACTCGCTCCTGCTCGGCGCCGATCGCGATCCGGCGAGCGGGGCGCTCGTCGGCGCGGCACGCGTGCGCGTCGCCGGGGTCGCGGAGTTCTTCTTCGACGCGCGCGACCAACGGACCCTCGCCGTCCCGCTCGCGTGGCTGCAGCGGCTGGAGGGCCGGCGCGATCGCGACGAGGTGTCCCTGTTCCTGGTCGGCCTGCGGCCGGGGTCGGACGTTCCGGCGACGGTCGACCGCTTGCGACGCGCCCTCCCGGAGGTCGACGTCTACTCCGTCGCCGAGCTGGTCGAGTCGGTCCGGGCGCGCCTGTCCTACTTCCAGCAGTTCAGCCGCATCCTGGGATCGATCAGCCTCGTCGTGAACTTCCTTCTGATCGCCACGATCGTCGTGATCTCGGTCGGCGAGCGGGCGGGCGAGCTGGCCGTGATGCGGGCGATCGGTTTCCGGCGCTCGCGCGTCGTGCTCCTCGTGCTGCTCGAGGCGCTCGGCCTCGCCGTCGTCTCGGGACTCGCCGGAATCGGCCTCGGCGGGCTCCTCTCCGGCTACCTCGACGCGATCCTGCGCGACAGCCCGGGACTTCCCGCCGACGTTTCCTTCTTCGTCTGGACCCCGGAGGCGCTCGCGCGCACTGCGGCGTTCGTCGTGGCGGTCGGCGTCGCGGCGGGGGGCGCGGCGGCGGCGTTCGCCGTGCGGATGCCGATCGCGGCGACGCTCCGCGAGGAGGCGCTGTGAGCGGGCCGGGCGCGAAGCGGGTGGCCGGGGCGGCCGGGGCGGCCGGGGCGGCCGGGGCGGCGCCCGCCGCGGGGCCGCCGGCGATCGTCGCCACGGGACTGCGGAAGAGCTACGAGCGCGGCGCTCGGCGTATCGAAGCGCTCCGTGGTGTCGACCTCGACGTGACGGCAGGAGAGTTCCTCGCGGTCGTCGGCCCCAGCGGCTGCGGCAAGTCGACGCTGCTCCATCTGCTCGGCCTGGTCGATCGCCAGGACGCGGGAGAGGTGACGATCGCCGGCCGCGCGACGGCGGCGCTCGGCGATCGCGAGCGCGCGGCGATCCGCCTGCGCGATCTGGGCTTCGTCTTCCAGCGCTTCTACCTGCTGCCGATCCTCACCGCGCAGGAGAACGTCGAGCTGCCGATGTCCGAGGCGGGACGGAGCAAGACCGAGCGTGCCGCGCGGGCCCGTGAGCTGCTTGGCTTCGTGGGACTGGAGGGGCGGGCCGATCACCGTCCCGCCGAGTTGAGCGGAGGGGAGATGCAACGCGTCGCGATCGCCCGCGCGCTCGCGAACGAGCCGGTCTGCATCCTGGCCGACGAGCCGACCGGGGAGCTGGACCGCAAGACAGGCGAGGCGATCGTGCGGCTGTTCGTCCGCCTCGCGCGCGCCGGCAGCGGGCTCGTCGTCGTCACGCACGACGCCGTTCTCGCCGAGGCGGCCGACCGCATCCTCGAGATGGAGGACGGGCGGATCGTCGGCGAGCGCCGGAATCGACCGGCGGCGCCGGAGCCGGCGCAGGCATCGGCGCCGGAGTCGGCGCGGACGCCGGGGCAGGCGCCGGCGCCGAGCGGCGAGCGATGATCTTCCTTCTCGCCCGGCGCGGGCTCGCGCGCCATCCGGTGCGTTCGGCGATCCTGCTCCTCGGCTTCGCGCTCGGGGCAGCGGTCATGGTCGTCCTGCTCTCGGTGGGCGAGGCGATCCTCGAGCAGGCGCGCGACAAGGACCTGCTCGGCGGGGGCGACGTGGTGATCCTGCCGGCCGGCGTCGATCTCGAGGCGTTGAAGGTCGGCGGGCTCTCGGCGATGTTCTTCCAGATTCCGAACGCCCGCTATCTGATCGGCGGCCTCTTCGAGGGGCAGCGCTTCGAGGACGAGGTGCGCGCCGCCTCGCCGCAGCTCGCGAACCGTCTGGTATACGTCGGGCGGCCCGGCGGGCGAGCCACGGCGGCGCTCGCGAGCGCGTCGATCCCGTCGCGGGAGGCGATGCTTCTCGGGCAGCCGGCCCCGTGGTCGGATACCGAGGCGTCGCGCCAGTGGCTGGCGATTCCGCGGCGCGCGACGCCGGAGATGGACGCGTTCCATCTTCCTGGAGGAGAGGCGGGCTCGGCCGGCGCTTCGAGCGAGAGTTCGCCCGCGCCCGCCGGGGGGACGGCGGCGGGGACGGCGCCCGACTCCTTGTGGGCCGAGTGGCACTACTTCAACCTGCGACGCGACGGCGGCGATCCGTACGGCTACGTCACCTTCATGCTCGCCGGCGACGTGCGGCGCGGCCGCGCGCACGGCATCCTGCTCGCGCAGTGGCGCGAGCCGGGGGGCCGCAGCTTCCGCGCGAGCGGCGTCTGGCCGCAGGATCAGGTCTCGTTCTCGACCAAGGGGCCCGGCATCGCGATCGGCATGAGTGCTGCCGGCGGCGGCGCCCGCGACGGTGCTGGCGGCGCCGGGGCCTCCGGGGCCGCCGGGGACGCGGTGGCCGCCGTGGCCGCCGCGCCGAACCGCGTCTCTCTCGTGGACGGCGAGTATCACGTGCGCGCGACTGCTCCCGACGGAGAGAGCGGTCCCATCTCCTTCGACTTCACGTTGGCGCCGGTCGAGGGGTACTTCTACCCGCCGTTCTCGATCGACCGTGGAGGCGGCCTCGAGCTTGGCTACGTGATCCCGGTATTGCGCGGCGAGGCGCGCGGCACGGTGCGCGCAGGCGGCCGCTCCTACGCTCTCGACGGCTACGTCGGCTACCACGACCACAACTGGGGCAAGTGGGACCGCGTCCGCTGGGATTGGGGACAGGCGGTCGGCCCCGACCTCGCGCTGTTCTACGGCTCGGTGCGGGCTCCCTCGATCCTGGATCCGGAGGCGTTCCTGGCGCTGCTGAACCGCCGCGGCCTCTTGCAGATCTTCCGCATCCGAGAGATCCGCCGCGAGGGGAGCTTCCGCGGTCCGGCGGCGAACGAGGCGGGGGAGCCGGTCCCCGCCCGGCTCGTCCTCCAAGGGGCGACGGGGCCGGACTCGATCCGTGTGGCGATCACGGTTCGCGACGCCGTCCTCTCGCCGGGGACCGCCGAAGGCGAGGAGGCGGGCCGCTTCGTCCAGATCGAGGGACGCTACGAGGTCCGCGGCATCGTGGCCGGGGAGCCGGTGGCGCTCGACGAGACCGGCTTCGCCGAGGTGTTTCTCGCCGCGCGCCGCGCGGGGACGCGGGCGGCGGCGGCCGTTGCCGCCGGTGGCGCGCAGCCATGACGATCGCGACCGCCGGACATTCCACGCGCAGCGCGGAGGACCTGATCGTCCTGCTGCACGCGCACGGCGTCCGCTGGATCGCCGACGTCCGCACGGTTCCACGGTCGCGCCGCAACCCCCAGTTCGCGCGCGAGACGCTCGCCGCCTCGCTGGCCAGCGCGGGAATCGGTTACTCGCATCTCCCGGGACTCGGAGGCCTGCGCCATCCCCGGAAGGACTCGCGCAACACCGGCTGGCAGAACGCCTCCTTCCGCGGCTATGCGGACTACATGGAAACCGGGGGATTTCGCGAAGCGCTCGCCGGCCTGATCGATCTCGCCCGCCGCGTCGGAGGCGATGCCGCGGAGGAAGCGACGGCGGAGGACGAAGCTCGTCTGTGCCTGTTGTGCGCCGAAGCGGTCCCGTGGCGCTGCCACCGCTCGTTGATCGCCGACGCGCTCACCGTCCGCGGCATCGCCGTCGTGCACATCCTCTCCCTTGGCCCGCCCCGGCCCCACGAGATCACGCCGTTCGCCGTGATCGAAGGCCTCGACATCTCCTACCCGGGACTCGGTCTCGATCGGACTTGAGCGTCGGGAACACGGAGCGAGCGCTTGAACGCGGCGCGAAGCCCGCGATATCGTCTGCCGGTCGCCGTCCGAGCGCGGGCGGTTGGACCGACGAAGGGGAAGGAAAAGGAAGAGGAGGAGCACCGATGACATCGTTCCGCGCGATCCGGATCGTCGCCCTGACGTTCGTGAGCCTGGTCCTCTGCGCGGCGGCGCTCGTCGCCTCGTCGAGCCGTGCCGCTGCGGAGGATCCGCCGGAGGCGCCCGCTGCGCCTGCTCAGGCTCCGGCCGCCCCAACTGGCAATCAGGCCCCCGGCTCGAGGATCTCGCCGCGTGAAGCGATGCAGCGGATGTCCTTCCTGGTCGGCGAGTGGGACGGCAACGGTTGGGTCGTGACGCCCGACGGCCAGCGCCACGAGCTGCGCCAGCACGAGTCGGTCCGCACGAAGCTCGAGGGGGCGGCGCTCCTGATCGAAGGCACCGGCACGGAGCAGGGGAGAATCGCATTCCGCGCGATCGGCCTCGTCTTCTACGAGCCGTGGTCGGGGCAGTACCGGATGCATTCCGGGACGACCGACGGACTGAGCGGCGTCGCGACGTTGACGCCGGTCGAGAACGGCTTCGACTGGGCCCCCGACGCCGCGAAGGATCGCATCCGCTACTCGATGCGCCTCGAAGACGGCTGGTGGCACGAGACGGGGGAGATGTCCACCGACGGCGGCGCGACCTGGACGCCGATGATGGAGATGAAGCTCTGGAAGAAGTGATGCGCGCAGATCGACAGGCAGATCGACGCGCAGATCAACCATCCGATCGACGAGCGAATCGACGATCCGATCGACGAGAGGCTCGCGCGAGGGCGGCGGCGGGTTAGCCCTCGGCCGGCGCCTCTAGGTTCTTCGACATCGCGGTGATCGGCAGGACCGACCAGCCGATCGACTCGTAGAAGCGGATCGCCTGCTCGTTGCCGGGCATGACCATCAGGTGCGCCCGGATCGCCCCCCGCGCCACGAGCCTGCGCTCGATCTCCGCCATGAGGCGCCGGCCGAGGCCCGAGCGCCGCGAATCGGGCGCGACGGCGAGATGGTAGACGTGGCCGCGGCGGCCGTCGAAGCCGCCGATCACCGTACCGGCGATCGTGCCGCCCTCGCCGGCCGCGACGAGGAAGAGGCCCGGGTCGAAGCGGCGCATCTTCTCGATCTCCTCGGGCGTGTCGGATCGCCCCAGGCCGATCGCGCCTTCGCACGCTTCCCACAGAGCGCGCACCTGCTCGTACTCGTCGGGACGGTACTCGCGGATCTCGATCGCCATCGCCTCGCACCTCCTCGGAGGCGGATCGTCCCGCGCCTCCCCGCAGGCAGATTGTCCCGGTCGGCCGGCAGAGCGCAAGCGGCCTTCGCCGACGGCGAGGCGCCGGGCCTGCGATCGCCTACACTCGGGACGGTCAGACGGCCGGGCCGGCCGCCTCCAGTCAGGAGCCCTTCCGATGCATGCCTGGCACGACATCTACGTCGACGATCAACTCGTCTCGAGCGCCTTCCCCGTGGTGATCGAAGTTCCGATGGGGAGCAAGAACAAGTACGAGCTGGACAAGCAGACCGGCTTTCTCCGCCTCGACCGGGTGCTCTACTCGGCCGTCCATTACCCGGCGAACTACGGCTTCATCCCGCGCACCTACTGCGACGACGGCGATCCGCTCGACGCCCTCGTGCTGGGTCAGGAGCCGGTCGATCCTCTGACCATCGTCGAGGCGCGCGCGGTCGGCGCTTTCCGGATGCGCGACGAGAAGGGGATCGACGACAAGATCGTGGCGGTTTCCGTGCACGATCCGGCGGTGAACGCGTACACCGATCACCGCCAGCTCCCGAGCCACGTCCTTCGGGAGATGCGGCGCTTCTTCGAGGACTACAAGCAGCTCGAGCACAAGCAGGTGGTCGTCGAGGACCTGATGGGGCCGGAGGAGGCCGTCCGGATCCTGCTCGACGCCCTGGATCTCTACCGCCGGCTGCGCCGGGGAGAGCTGCCGGCCAAGGCCTGAGGGCCAACGCCACGGTCTCCCGGCCAAGGCGGGCGCGCGATGACCGGCCTCCCTCGCGCGGCCGTCACCGAAATCACTTGGCACGGCGGTAGGGCCGGCCGTACAGCTCTCCGACACCTCCGCCCGCAATCCGCCCGCTCGTCTCTCTGGCTTCCCGCTCCGCTCCCGGAGTACACTCACCCGTTTCGCCGCGACCCGGGCGGATCGCTCGATGAGCGGGCGTGGCCGGCGATCGCGACGGACGGAGTTTCGAAGGGAGGCCGCGGAGAGGAGTCGCCGTGAACATCAGGAGCCTTCGCCCCGGCGCGCTCGCGCCGGCCCTCGCATTCCTCGCAATCCTCGCCCAGTCCTCGCAAGTTCCCGCGCTCCCCATGCATGGGGACGAGCGGATGGAGCACGACGCCGAGCCTCCCTACGACGGCCCGGGCTACTCGGGCTTACCGCTCCAACCCGACTCCCGCGGCAAGATCCTCGACACCTTCGCCGCGTCGAACGTCGCCCTTCTCGGCTGGGTGCCGCTCTCCGAGTTTCCGGGTTCGCAGCAACGCGCGTCCGATATCTGGGGCTACGTCTCTCCATCGGGGCGCGAGTACGCGATCATCGGACTGTGGGAGGGGGTCGGCTTCGTCGAGGTGACCGATCCGTCCAACCCGGTCGTCGTCGGCGTGATCCCCGGCCGCCCCTCGATCTGGCGCGATATGAAGATCGACGGGGAGTACGCCTTCGCCGTCCATGACTATCCCGACGACAATCCGCCCGACACCGGGGACGGCCTCTACGTGATCGACCTGACTCGAATCGACGAGGGACAGGTGAGCCTGGCGGTGCAGGACACCGACTACGACCTGAAGACATCCCACAACATCGCCGTGAACCACGCGAGCCACTTCGTCTACCTCTGTGGATCGAACGGGTACGGGCCCAACATTTCGGGCGGTGGGCTGATCGCGGTCGATGTCTCCGATCCGATGCATCCCTACTTCTCGCTCGACACCGTCTGGTCCGAGCACTACGTCCACGACGTCAATGTCGTCACGTACGAAGACGGTCCCTATGCGGGGCGGGAGATCGCCTTCGCCGCCTGTGGCTCGAACGGGCTCTTCACGATCGACGTCACCGACAAGAGCGCCATGGTCACGCTCGGCTCGGTTGCCTATCCGAATACGACCTACTGCCACCACAGCTGGCTCAGCCCGGATCGCCGGCTCCTCTACGTCAACGACGAGCTGGACGAGTTGGACGATCCCGACGTCTCGACCACGACGACGTACGTGATCGACGTCTCCGATCTGGCGCATCCGACGTTCCTGCGGAGCTTCACGAACGGTCTGTCCGCGATCGATCATAATCCGTACGGTCGCGACGGCTATCTCTATGAGGCGAACTACCGGAGCGGCCTGCGAATCTATGACATCCGCAATCCCGGTGAGGAACACGAGGTCGGGTTCTTCGACACATATCCGGACAACGACAATGCGAACTTCAACGGCGCGTGGGGCGTCTATCCAGCTCTTCCGAGCGGGACGATCCTCGTTTCCGACATCGAGCGGGGCCTCTTCGTCCTTCGCAACGGACTGGCGGACGCCCCTGGCCCGGAGGCGGGGGTCGCCCGCCTGGACCTGAACGCATCGCCAAATCCGTTCCGCGCCTCGACCGAGCTTTCGTACACGCTGCCGAAGAGCGGTCCGGTCCGCCTCGAGCTCGTCGACGTCGAGGGACGCCTCGTGTCGACCCTCCTCGATCGCAACGAGACGGCCGGCGCGCACGTGGTGCCCCTCGACACGGCCGCGATCTTCGAGGACGCGCCGGCGGGCGTCTACTTCGGGGTGCTGCGGACGGCGAACGGAGAGGCGAAGCGGCGCCTGGTGCTCGTTCGATAAGGTTCGAGCCGCTTCCTCGCCTTCGCGAGTCGACTCGCCGGGCTCAGGCCATGACGCACCAGGAGTGGGCACCTTGCTCCTGGAGGAACGCGCGCGCTGCGGGACCATGCAGCAGCGCCATTGTCGCGAGCATTCCGGCCTCGAGGCAGGTAGGGGCGGCGACGGTCACCGAGCGCGGGGCATCGCGCACGGGCCAGCCGGTGCGCGGGTCCAGAACGTGGGAGTAACGGACGCCGTCCTTCTCGAGGAAGCGGCGGCTGTCGCCGCTCGTCGCCAGCGCGCCGCCGCTCAACTCGATCCGCTGGACGGCGCACTCCTCCGCGCCGGGATCCTCGATCCCGACGACCCAGGGACGTTCGCCGCAGCGCGGCCCGCTCGCGCGGAGATCGCCGCCGAAGTTGACGAGGAACGCGGCGCCGGTCTCCACGCGCATCTCCTCGAACGCGCGGTCGACCGCGTACTCCTTGCCGATGCCTCCGAAGTCGATCTCCATGCCCTCGGGCAGGAAGAGGATCGGCCGTCTCCAGGCGAGCTTCTCCCAGCCGATCGAAGGCAGTAGGGCTTCGACCTCGCTTGCGGCCGGGACGCGGTCGCTCCCATCGAACCTCCAGGCGCGGCGCAGCACGCCGGAGGTCACGTCGAACCGTCCGCCGCTCATGGCATGGCACGCGGCGGCGAAGTCGAGCAAACCGGCGGTCTCGTCGTCGACCTCCACCGGCGCTCCGCGCGATCGATGGATCCGGGCGACCTCGCTGTCGGGACGGTACCGGCTGTACTTGCGCTCGATGCGCCAAGCCTCCCGTGCGGCGATCTCCAGGAGCCGGCGCGCAAGCGGCTCGGGGACCGGATCGACGAGGACCTCGCACCCGCTCGCCATCGCAGAGAAGCCTCCGCGCCAGGCGCCGTCGTCTCCGGACGGCTCGAGCCTCAGCGCTTCGGCGGGCGGGGACGCCGGCACGTCACAGCGGCGCGCTGCCTCAGGGGTTCGCATCCTTCGGCGCCTCTTCGGCGAGCAGCTTCGCAATCGCCGCCTCGACCTCGCCCGACTTTGCGGGGTCGAATCCCAGGTGCGATTCGTGCAGGCGTCCTTGGCGGTCATAGAGGAAGGATGTGGGCATCCCTTTGAGGTCGTATCGGGACGCCACCTTTCCCTCCGGATCGAAGAGGATCGGAAAGGAGGGGGAACGCTCCTTCAGGAACTTCTCGGCCGCTTCACGCTTGCGATCGACGCTGACCGCCAGCACCGTGAATCCCTTCGACCCATAGCGCCGCTGCATCTCGTCCATCCAAGGGAATGCCGCGCGGCACGGGCCGCACCACGATGCCCAGAAGTCGAGATAGACGACCTTCCCGCGGTAGGCGGAGAGGTCGAGCGAGTCTCCGGAGATCGTGGCGCTGGTCGAGAGAGAGGCGGCCCCGGTGGCCCGGCCTTCGTCTCCGCCTTCGGCAGCGAGGACCGGAGGAATCAGTGCCAGGAGGGACAGGATGGGCAGAGAATACGGGATGCTGGATCGAACCATTCGGATCGCGAGGGAGCGGCGCTTCATCGTTCCTCCCGGAGGTTCGCGCGCTGGGGTTCGGATTGGGATCCCGGACCCGGCGAGGTCGGTCGGCCCGCCTTCCTGGCCGATCGACCGACCTCCGCCGTTTCCAGGGCAGGACCGAGTGAGTACGATCCGAAGCCGTTCCGGTTCCGGATTCGAGAGCGCTGGAAGCGGAGATCCGGAGGGCGAAGACCCGAGCGGGGGAGGCCCGATGATCCTCTACGACGCCACGCGGGGCCGATGGCTGCGGTTTCCGCGGCCGCAAGATGTGCTGTGCGCCCGCTCGATCGGAGAAGTGGTGCCGCTCCTCGAGGAGGTGGAGCGTCGCGTAGCGCACGAACGTGCGTGGGCGGCAGGCCTCCTCGCGTACGAGGCCTCGCCGGCATTCGACTCCGCTTTCGCCGTGCACGACCCCGACCCCGGCGGCTTCCCCCTCGCGTGGTTCGGGATCTTCGCAGCCGAACCCCAGCCGGCCGCTCTGCCGGCTCCGGATCGGGCGGTGGGCCGCGAGACCGGCGGCCGTGACGGACTCGCCTCCGTCGCCTGGGCCCCTTCGATCGACCGCGACGCCTACCGCGCCGCCATCCGCGCCGTGCTCGACAGGATCGCATCGGGCGACACCTACCAGGCGAACTTCACCTTCCGCCTCCGAGCGAGCCTCGGCTCCGGCGATCGCTGGCAGCGGTTCCTGCGGATGATCGCCGCCCAGGGCCCGGGCTACGGCGCCTATCTGCAAGCCGGCCGCTGGACGATCCTCTCCGCATCCCCGGAGCTGTTCTACTCGCATGACGAGGGCCGCATCGTCTCCAAACCGATGAAGGGGACCGCGCACCGCGGCCTCTGGAGCGAGGCGGACGAGCGTGCCGCGGCTGCACTGCGCGCGTCGGAGAAGGACCGCGCGGAGAACGTGATGATCGTCGACATGGTGCGCCACGATCTCGGCCGGATCGCGGAGCCCGGGACCGTGCAGGTCGAGCGGCTCTTCGACGTCGAGCGATATCCGACCGTCTGGCAGATGACGAGCACCGTCGCCTGCCGGACACGCGCCGGTCTGGTCGAGCAGATGCGGGCCCTCTTCCCGCCCGCGTCGATCACCGGCGCTCCGAAGGTCCGGACGATGGAGATTCTCGCGTCGCTCGAGACCACGCCGCGCCGGATCTACACGGGAACGATCGGCTTCCTGGCGCCCGGCGGCCGGTCGCAATGGTCCGTCGCGATCCGGACGGTCGTCGTCGATCGCGAGACGGGGGAGGCGGAATACGGCGTCGGGGGAGGGATTGTCTGGGACTCGACCGAGGAGGGGGAGTACGAGGAGTGCCGCACCAAGGCGAAGGTGCTCGAGCATCGGCTGCCCGCCTTCGCCCTTCTCGAGACGATCCGCTGGACGCCGGAGGAGCGATTCGTCCTCCTCGAGCCACACCTCGCGCGTCTGGCTGCCTCGAGCGTCTACTTCGGCCGCGCGCTCGATCGTGACCGTATCGTTCGAAAACTGGAGGAGGCGGAGCGCCGCTTCTCGCACGCCCCGCTGCGCGTCCGCCTGATCGTCGAGGCGGACGGCGCTGCGCGCGTGGAGGCAGAGCCTCTGCGGGCGCCGTTCCCGGAGCCATACCGCCTGCGGCTCGCCTCCTCTCCGATCGATCCGGCCGATCCGCTCCTCTACCACAAGACGACGGCCCGCTCCGTCTACGATCGAGCGCTCGAGGAGGCGCGGGCGGCCGGCTGCGACGACGCGCTTCTCTGGAATCCCGACGGCGAGGTGACCGAGACGACGATCGCGAACCTCGCGATCGAGCGAGGGGGCCGACTGCTCACTCCGCCCGTCCGGTCCGGGCTTCTCCCCGGGACTCTCCGCGCCGCCCTCCTCGAAGAGGGCAAGCTGGCCGAGGCGCCGATCCGCATCGACGATCTGCGCGACGGCGCGCGGATCCTCTTGCTGAACTCCGTCCGCGGGATCTGGCCGGCGACGCTCGTCGCGCTCCGTTGAGCGCGGCGCGAGGCGCAAGCAAGCGGCCGGGCCCGGCATCCCGGACCCGGCCGCGGCATCGTTGCGCTGGAGCGGCGACCGCGCTAACGGATCAACGTGAGCGCAAGCGGACCGACGTGAGAGCTAGCGGATCAGCGTGAGAGGACGCTGCAGCTTCCCTTCGTCGGTCTGCAGAACGTAGCGGTAGATGCCGCTCGCCGCAGGACGCCCCTGCTCATCGCGGCCGTCCCACGCGACGGCGTGGTTTCCGGCTTCGGCCGTCCCGTTGAGGAGTGTGCGAACCTTCCGTCCCTGCGTGTCGTAGATCGCGAGTTGGACCGGCATCGCATGATCGAGCGAGTAGGCGATCGTCGTCTGCTGGACGAACGGGTTCGGAGCGTTCGGCGCGAGATGGATCGAGAGCGGCAGCTCCGAGCCATCGACCGCCGACGGCAGGACCTGCGGGAAGCCCTGGATCTGGCCGCGGATCTCGCCGCCCGGGAAGTTCGACGTGTGGATGTTGAAGTAGGTCAGCCCGGCGAAGACATCGGCCTCGTTCGCCGCTCCGTAGTTCCAGACGCCGATCTTTCGGTTTCCGGCGGGCAGCGCGACGAGAACGCCGGCGTTCTGTCCGGGGGCGGCGAAGCCGTGGATGTGCGCCGCCGTCTCGTTGGCCGAGAGTCCCGCGACCCTGAAGTCGAAGCCGAGATTGTCCGTCGAGGAGTCATAGCAGATCAGGCCGACTCCGGTGGCCACCGAGCCGGTGGGCGGGACTTCCTGCTGGTTGTCGATCGGAATCACGATCGGAACGATCTGCCCGCGGATCTCGCCGCCGGGGAAGTTCGACGTGTGGATGTTGACGTAGGTCTGTCCCTCGAGCAGCGGCACTTCCATGTTCTCCGGATAGTTGAACGTGCCGACCTTCGGATTGCCGGCCGGCAGCGCCACGAGAACGCCTGCGTTGGTGCCGGGCAGCGCTGTGCCGTGAATGTGCGCTGCGGTCTCGGCGCTCGAGAGACCCGCGTAGGAGATGTAGTAGCTGAGGGTGTTCGTCGCCCGGTCGATCGAGAAGACTGCGAAACCGCTCGCCGTCGTCGGCACCGGGGGATTCTCCTGGGCTCCGTCGATCTGCGCGTTCAGCGGCACGATCTGGCCGCGGATCTCGCCGCCGGGGAAGTTGCCGCTATGCACGTTGCAGTACATCTTTCCCGCAAGGATGTCCCCCTCGTCCGCCTCGGCGTAGTTCCACACGCCGGTCTTCACGTTGCCTGCCGGAAGCGCCGTCTTGACGCCGGCGTTGGTGCCGGGATCCGCGGGGCCGTGGATGTGGGAAGCGGTTTCGGCCGCGGAGAGGCCGCCGTAGGCGAGCCGGTAGGTGACGGTGTTCGCATCCGTGTCGATGACGAACTGCGCCGAGCCGAACGCGGCGGAGCCGGTCGGGGGCACTTCCTGCGCCTCCGTCAGGACCGCCCCGTAGACGAAACGCGCCGCCTGGGAAGACGTCGCGAGCAGAAGGGACCCTGTCGCCACGATCGTCGCGAGGACGGGCAACACGGAAAGGATCGAGCGGCGCCGCTGCGTGGCGACACCGGATTGAGCAACAAGATCTGTATGCATACCGTTTCCTCTTCTCTTTCTCTTCCACCTGGATTGGATTCGAAGGAATCGAAACACGATTCGAACGGACGCGCGATCCTACGTGGAGTCGGGAGGATGGGCGATCGAAAAGCGCCGGCCCGGATGAGAAATGAGAACGGTTGGCGGAGCGAACGTACCGATGATCGCCGAACCGTCTTTCGACCTGCGCTGCCCTGGACTCCCCTCGCCGTTCGTGGGATCGCTTCGAACGCTAGGGGTCGCCGGCCCTCGCCGCCTGATACGCCGCATTCGACGATTGGCGCTCAGGAGTGGCCGGAACCGGGCCGCTCAGAATCCCATCGAGTAGCCGAGCTGCACGATCGTCGCTCGCAGATCGGGGAACAGGTCGTAGTTGCGCTGGGAGCCGATTGCGTCGTCGGGCTTTCCGTTCCCCTTCTGCAGGTAGTACTCCAGGCGGAGCGTCAGCTCGCGCCCGGGAGCGATCGGGTGGCCGATCTTGACTCCCGTGGTCCACGCATCCATCGCGCCGAGCCGGTAGTCGGCCGAAACGTTGCCCGGGAGCGGCTCACCGTCGACCAGGCTGTGACGGTAGAACGAAGCGGCTGTCTGACGGTAGAAGCGGAAGATCGGCTCGAGCGAGAGCTGCTCACGCGCCTGCCAGCGATACCGCGCCTCGAGCGTGTGCGAGCGGATCCCCCAGTCGTCCCAGAGGTAGCGATACGAGAGCGTCACGACGTCGGAGCCTGTCGTCCCCTTACCGAGCCAGTAGAGGCTCTGCTGCAGCCGGCTGGGCGGGCGCTTCTCGTACAGGTAGCGGACCGGCTCGCCTTGGTTCGGCCCCGGACCGCCGTCGACGAGGCTCACGATCTTGTACGGGTCGTTCAGGTAGCCGCTCGTGCGGCCGGCGGAATAGTTGACCTGCATGAGCGCGGACGGGGTCAGCACCTGCGTGAGACCGAGGCGCAGGCCGGCCACCTGCTTCCCCTTGCCGCCGCCTCCCTCGCCGCCTTCTCCTTCCTCCTCATCGTCGCCGTGGCGGCTGGTCGGCGCGCTCATGACCGAGAGCGCGCTCGGTGGGCCGCCGAGCGGGGAGACCCGATCGAGAGAGCCGGAGAGACCGAGCGAGACGGTCGTGTTGCGCAGAAACAGATCTCGCGAGAGGAGGATGTCGCCGCCGACGGAGCTGTAGTCGCGCTCGAGCGAGAGGCCCGCTCCGTAGACGACGCGGCTCATGGCGCTCAGTGGAACGTCGTAATGGATCGAGCCGGCGAAGCGTGTGTCCTGGAATGTGTGGTCGAGTGGCGTCTGCCCGGCCGCGACCTGATAGCTTCCCTGTCCCGATGGTCGCGTGAACGTTTGCACGCGGCCCGCGGGGGTCGCGCCGTTGGGGGAAGCCCCGGTCAAAGCGTCGAAGACGACCTGGCCGGTCAGGATGCGTCCCGCGCGGAGCTCCTTCGAGAGGTTCACGACCGTCTCGACGGTCGTTACACGCTTCGACTCGGAGTAGACGAGGATGCCGGACTGCACCTGGGTCGGTTGTCCGGAGGAAGCTTCCGCCGCCGAGCCGCTGGCGGCGGCGGAGCCGAGCAGGGCGCAGGCGGCGGCGGCTAGCGCGCTTCGGATCGGCAAATGGGTGGGACTCATCGGGCTCTCCTCCGGGTTCCGTCCCGCCGGGTCGTGCGAGGGCGCGGCCCGCCGGGATCAGTTGCAGCCGCAGCCGCCGCCCGCGAACGTGCGGCCGCCGCTCGAAGCCTCCTTGCTGAAGTAGATGTGATCGTCGACGGACGTCTCGACCGGGTCCGGGTCGACCTGCATCTCCCGCCGCGCGAGTTGATCGCGTTGCCAAGGCCGCGCGCCGACGTGAGCACAGCCGCTCGCGACGGCGACGAGCAGGAGCGGGAGCAGGGACAGGAGCAGGAGGGCGGCCGGAGCGACGCGAAGCGGAGGCGGGCGAAACACTGGCCGCATCGCACGGAGTCTCCTCTCGGGATTCTCTTGGTGTCGGAGCCGGCGTCGCGGTCGCCAACGCTCCGCGCGACGCGGAAACCGACGAATACGCGCGGGACGATCGCCTGGTTCCGGGAAAAGTCGTGGATCGGAGAACCGGCCCGCGCAGCAACGGACCGGGGCGGGCCGGCCAGGCCAGGCTACCCTCCCGCCGGTCTGCTGACCGGCGGCCCTGCGCTCCGCTATACTCCTCGAGGCCGGAGTCGATCGGGCTCGCGCGGCGAGGCGCTTCCTGGCCGGCGATCCGGGTCGAGCGTCCGGCCTCACTTTCGCTCGGAGGACCGCTTCATGCACCGCAACGTCCCGGTCGCCCCCGCTTGCGTCCTGCTGATAGGCTTCCTTCTCGCTTTGGCGTCTCCCGTCCCGGCTGCGACCACCAAGACCACGACCTTCGCGTCCTCATCGGGCGCCGTCACGGTCTCCGCCACGCCGGTCGCGACCGGCGATTCGTCCCTGCTTTGGGACCTCGAGATCCGGACGGCGGACGCGGAGGGCCCGACGGCGCGCCTTTCGCGCGTCGAGGCCAGCACCTTCTTCGTGTCCGATGTGGTCGGCGTCCTCGCATGGACGCGTTACGAGGCGAACGCGGCTCCCGCCCGGCTCCGGATGTACGCCCTCGACGGGCAGGTGCGTCTCGACCTCCCGCTCGAGGCGCCGTCGAGCCCGGTCCTCTCGCGAGATGGCGCCTACCTCGCGTTCCGCTCTCCGGGGACGACGCGGCTTCTCGACCTGCGCGACGGCGCCGCGCGTGACCTTCCCGCGCTCGATCGGTTCGTCCCGATGACCGGCGGCGCTCTCGCAGGGCTCGCTCTCGAAGAGGACGTCGTGAAGTTCTTTCCTGCCGGAGCCGCAGAGCCGCGGGCGATCCCGCTTCCGCCGGGAGTCGCCGCGCAGGCCCTCTCGCTGATCGAGTCGGGCGACGCCGCGGTGCTTCTGGTCACGCCGGACGCTCTCTGGCGCGTCGATCCCTCCTCCGGCGCGGTGGCGCGATTCTACGTGCCGGCGGACGGCGAGCGCGTTCGCGACGCGGCCCTCGAAGCCGCCCTCCCGCTCCGCGTGCGAGTCGAACTCGCTCGCATCGAGGCCGGCGGGCTCCTGCAGCCTTCGACAGTCCTGCTGGATGGAAGCGGCGCGATCCTCGATCGGACGCCCGGCGCGCCGCGGCAGATCCCCCGCGCCGACTTCGCGCGCGACGATCGGGGCATCCCCTGGCCGCTGGCGCCCGATGCGCAGCACGCGGTCGGCAACACCTACGGCGAGTACCAGAACTATGGCGGCGCTCCGTACCCGCATCCGGGCATCGACGTCTTCGGCTCTCCCGGTCAGGCGGTCTACGCGGTGCGGCGCGGCGTCGTGAAGGCAGTCCTCACGACGGGCGGCGACTGGTACTGGCGGATCGCGATCGCAGACACCGCCCTCACGTCGACCGTCCCGGGATATCTCTATGCTCACATCGAGCGCAACTCGATCGCGGTCACGGTAGGCCAGCAGGTGGAGCTGGGGCAGTATCTGGGGAATCTGGTCGAGTGGCCGATCTACGAGTTCACGCACTGCCATTTCACCCGCATCGAGGACAGCGGGGCGACCTGGGACGGCAACTGGCTCTCCGTCCACAATCCGCACATGGATATCACGCAACAGAGCGAGACGGAGCCGCCGGTCTTCGAGCCGGCGCGCGGCAACGATCTGCTCGCGTTCTGCGCGAACCAGACCTCGTCGTATCAGAGCCCGACGTCGCTGCACGGGGCCGTCGACATCATCGCGCACGTCGGCGACCGGATCGAGACGCACTACGTCTGTTCCGTCCAGGAGCTGTGGTACACGATCTACCCGCTCGGAATGCCGGAGTACCCGGTCGTCGACAACAAGCTGGCGCAGCGGTTCGACATGACGTGCGACACCTACGGAAGCGGACAGCTCGACGCGATGCTGATCGGCCTGATCTACAAGGATGACTCGGTCTGCAACACGCAAGGCGACTACGACTACCGGGAGTTCTTCCACGTGCTGACGAACTCTGATGGGGATGGCATCTACGAGCAGTCCGACGGCAACGAGTCGTGGGACACCACCACGCTGCCCGACCGCCAGTGGGTCATCCGGGTGACGGCGATCGATGCGCGCGGCAACACCGCGGTCGACTCGATGGTCGTGACGACGGCCAACGGCAATCCTTCCGGCGCCGAGGAGAGCGCGAGCGGCCTTGCGGCTCCACGCCTGCTCCTCGATTCCGTACGGCCGAACCCGATGACGATCGGTGGAACGGCCGCTCGCGTGCGCTTCCTGATGCCGGCGAGCGACCGGATCGTGCTCGCGCTGTACGACGCGAACGGCCGCCGCGTGCGTCTGCTCCGGGACGCCATCCTGCCTGCCGGCTCTCATGAGATCGCCTGGGACGGGAGGGATGGGAACGGCCGGGATCTCCCGCCGGGCGTCTACTTCGTGCGGCTTCAGGGAGAGGACCTGGGGACCTGCCGCGGCCATGTGATCCTGGCCCGCTGATTCAGGCGGACGGAGGGAACGTGCCGATCGAACTCGGCAAGGATGTCGAGCGGAGGCTTCTCGCGTCGATCAAGCGCTACTGCGCGGAGGTGATGGAGCAGGATGTCGGCGATCTGAAGGCGTCCTTCTTCCTCGAGTTCTGTCTCGAGGAGATCGGTCCGTGCGTGTACAACCAGGCGATCGCCGATGCCCAGGCGTTCCTGAGCGCGAAGGTGCAGGACCTCGACGCCTCCTGCTTCCAGGAGGAGTTCGCCTACTGGCGGAAGAAGGAGCAGCGAGATCACGCGTCGGGCCGCCCCTCGGGCGCGCGGTCGGGCAGGCAAGCGACACGGGGGGAGCGCTCCGGTCCCGCATGAGTCATGAGTAGCGAGCCGCGCGAGGGCGAGCCGATCGCCGTCCGCCTGCTGGCCGAGCAGGACTCGCTTTCCGATCTCACGGCTCTGCTCCATCGCGCCTATGCGGCTCTTCTCGCCATGGGATTCCGCTACGTCGCCACGTGGCAGGACGACGCGATCACGGCGCGGCGCGCCGGGAAGGGGGAGTGCTACGTCGGCTGGCTCCGGGGAGCGATGGTCGCGACACTCACGCTCGTTCCGCCGGGACGGACAGGCGGCTGCCCGTACTACGAGCGCGCCCAGCTCGCGACGGTCCATCAGTTCGCGGTGGAGCCCGCGCTGCAGGGCCGGGGGATCGGGAGCCGCCTGCTGGCGTTCGCCGAGGACCGTGCGCGCCGCCTTGGCGCGCGCGAGATCGCTCTCGATACGGCGGAGGGTGCCGCCCACCTTCTTCGGCTCTACGAGAGCCGGGGATATCGCGCCGTCGAAAGGGTGGACTGGCCTTCGACGAACTACGTCAGCGTGATCCTGGCGAAGGACTTGCGGGAGGCGGGCGCCGGCGACGCAGCCGTGTGATCGAGTTCACAAGAGGGAGGCGACGGTTCCTCGCGCGGCGGGCAAATCCAGGGACAAAGCCCGAGAAACCGTTGCGGCCGGCCGCCGGCCTCGGCGATACTGCAATGTGATCGAACAGAAACGGGTAGCAATCGCGAAGAGAAGGGCGATCCGGAAGAAACGGGCGAAAACGACAGCGTCCCGTCCGCGCCGCCCGCGTCCCAGCCGATCCCTCGACGGCTCCCTCGAATCGTCCCCGGCGTTCCGGCTCACTTGCCCAGGACCCGAAGGCGTGTCCGGCTGTTACCCACAGGATGAGATGCACCACCCCATGCCGGCCCGGCAGACGGCCGCGGCTACCGGCGATTGTCGACGCAGAGAAAGAGAGTAGATGAGTTTTCAAGACATGGGGCTCCGGAGCGAGCTCCTCTCCGCTATCCAGGACCTCCATTACACCGATCCCACCCCCATTCAGGAACGCGCCATCCGTCCGGCCCTCGAAGGGAAGGACCTGATCTGCTGCGCGCAGACCGGCACCGGAAAGACGGCGGCCTTCGCGCTGCCGATCCTCCAGAAGCTTGCGGAGGGAGAGTCGAAGCCGCTGCGCGCGCTCGTTCTCGTGCCGACCCGCGAGCTGGCGATCCAAGTCGGCCATAGCTTCTCCGACTACGGCAAGTACCTCGGCCTCCGGACGGCGACGATCTTCGGCGGCGTCCCGATCGAGCCGCAGGAGATGAACCTGCGGCACGGCGTCGACATCGTCGTCGCCACCCCCGGGCGGCTGATCGACCACATGTGGCGCGGCAACATCGACTACCGCAACACGGCCTTCCTCGTCCTCGACGAGGCGGACCGGATGCTCGACATGGGCTTCATCGACGACGTCCGCGAGATCGTCGGATCGATCCCCCAGGAGCGCCAGTCGATGCTCTTCTCCGCGACGCTCGAGAAGGCGGTCGCGGTGCTCGCCCGGGACATCCTCCGCGATCCGATGCGGATCGAGGTCGCCCCGCCGGCGAGCACGATCGAGCAGGTCGACCAGTTCCTCGTCGGGGCGCCGCGGGAGCGCAAGCGCTCCACGCTGGAGCGGCTGATCCGCGAGGAGCGGATGACGCGGACGATCGTCTTCGTGAAGACGAAGGCCGGCGCCTCCCGGCTCGCCTCGCAGCTGCGCGAGCGCGGCTTCCGGGCCTCGGCCATCCACAGCGACCGCAGCCAGAGCGAGCGCGTGCAGGCGCTCGAAGGATTCCGTGCAGGACGTGTCCCGTTCCTCGTGGCCACCGACATCGCCGCCCGCGGGCTCGACGTGGACGACGTGACGCATGTCGTGAACTTCGACCTCCCGCACGCCGCGGCCGACTACGTCCACAGGATCGGGCGGACCGCGCGAGCCGGGCGACGCGGCACTGCGATCTCGCTCGTCTCCCCGGAGGAGATGAAAGCCGTCGCGGCGATCGAGCGGCTGATCGCCCGCCGAATCCCGTACTGGGGCGAGCAGCGGGCGACGGTGCCCGCGCCCGCCGTCGCGGCTACGGCCACGGGTGCCGCGACGCAGGCCGAGGACGTCGCGCCCCCCGCGCGTCGATCGCGGCGCCGTCGCCGCCGTTCGGCGGCCGGCGGGGCGGTCGTCGATACGGTCACGACCGCGCACGCAGCGAGAGTCGTGGTGGAGGAAGGCCCGCGGAGCCGTTCCGTCGAGGAGCGCCCGCGCCGGTCCGCCGCCGTCGAGGAGCGCCCGCGCCGAAGCGCGACTGCCGAGGAGCGCCCGCGCCGAGCTCCGGCCGAGCGCCGAGCTCCGGCCGAGCGTCGCGCCCCGGCCCGTCCCCTCGCTCCGCCCGCCGAAGCGCCCGCGCCCCTCGGGATCCTGCGCGGCGTGTTCGACCGAGTGCGCAGCGCTCTTCCGATGCAGCGCCGGGATCGCGAAGCCGGAGCGGTCGCCACGCGCTAGCGCGACCCGCGCCAGCGCGACCCGCGCCAGCGATCCTCGCCTGCACGGCGCCGACAGCGCAGGCCGAACAGAGCCCGCGAGGAGCCTTCGTCCCCGCGGGCTTCGAGTTTTCGCCCGGCGCATCGCCTGCCCGGGTGCTATCGTCTTCCGCGACCGGGGTGGGTCGGAGGAGGGGGCGTGCGACTCGAGCCGATCGCATACATGACCTGGGCCAAGGCCCACGTGGACGACGAATCGATCGCGAACCTGGCCAGCAGCGGCATCCGGGGTCTCGTGACCGACGCCGATCTCCTCGAAGGTCTCGAGCGGATTCCGATCCTCGGGCTGAACTCCGATGGGCTTCCCGCCCTGCGCGACGCGATCGCCGCGCGCTATCGGGTCCCCCCGGAGAACGTCCTCACCGCAGAAGGGGCCAGCGGCGCCAACTTCCTCGTCCTCGCTTCCTGGATCCGTCCCGGGGACCGCGTCCTCCTCGAGGAGCCGTACTACGAGCCGATCGGCGCGGTGCTGCGCGCGCTCGAGGCGCGGATCGTCCTGCAGCCGATCGACGGGCCCCACGGGCACGCGCCGATTCTCGAGACGCTGAAGGCCGACACGGCCGGATTCCGGGCGGTCGTACTGACGAACCCGCAGAATCCGACCGCCGCGGTCGTCCCCGACGCGACTCTCGTCACAATGGCCGATGCGTGCGAGGCGCAGGACGGTCTGCTCATCGTCGACGAGGCGTATCGCGAGCTTCTCGGCGAGGATCCGCCGGGATGCGCGGCGCGCGCGCATCCCGCCATCTGCGTCACGTCGAGCCTGACGAAGCCTTTCGGCCTCTCGGCGCTTCGGATCGGCTGGGGGATCGGCCCACCCGAGCTGATCGAGCGGGCGAAGCGGATCCACGACAACCTCGGCGTGAACCATCCCTACGTGTCGGAATCGCTCGGCGCGCGCCTGCTCGCAAACACGACGAAGATGGACGCGATCCGCGCGCGCCTGCTGCGGCGCGTCGCAGCGAACCGGGCGGCGCTCGCACGCTTCTTCGAGAAGCAGGACCTCTTCGAGGGAGGAATGCCGCCGCACGGCATTCTCGCCTTCCCGCGCTGGAAGGGAACGCCGGCCATCCCGGACGCCGACACGCTTTGCCGGCGCGCCCTCGCCGAAGCGCAGGTGGCGCTCGTTCCCGGCCGGTTCTTCGACCGCCCCGACCACGTCCGGATCGGCGCGGGGGCGCCCGAAGCGGACGTCGCCCGCTTCCTCGATCGCTTTGCCGGATATCTCCGCACGCAAGGAGAGGGACGATGACTCGGGCCGCTCTCGCGACGCTGCTGCTCCTCGCGCTGGCCGCCGGAGCGGGCGTGACTGTCGTGGCCGGGTCACCGCCGGAGGCCGCCGCCGCGGCTCCGCCGTCGAAGGCTCCGCGCGTCTACTGGGTCTACCTCGCTCCCGATCCGGATCGGGCGGCCGCTCCGGTCGCGCTGACCGAGCGGGCCGCGCGCCGGCTCGCGAAGGTCGGCCACCGGCCCGGGGAAGCGGCGAGCGACCATGATCTCACCGATGCGCAGCTTGCCCCGCTGATCGAGCGGGGGATCGCGATGCGCCAGCGCTCGCGCTGGCTCGAGGCCGTCTCCGCCGTCCTCACCGCGGAGCAGGCCCGCGAGCTCGCCCGCGACCCGCGGGTGCGCGGCGTGCGGCCGGTGACGCGCTTCGTCCGCCCGGTCGAGCCGGCCGACGTCGCCGTCCCGCCTCCTCAGCCGGTCGGTCCTGGGCAGGCGGGCGGCACGCGCGAACGGCACGCGCCCGCGCCGCCACAGTCCGGCGCGGACATCGACCCCGCGCTTCTCGAAGGCGCCGACTACGGCTACGCGTGGGAGCAGCTCGAGATGCTCGGCGTCCCCGAGCTTCACGCCCGCGGCTGGGGCGGCGCCGGCGTCCTCGTCGCGATCTTCGACACCGGCTTCCTCCGCGCGCACGAGTCGCTCGGCTTCCTCTCGATCGCGGGCCAGCGCGACTTCGTTTGCGGCGACGACGATCCGGGCTACGACCCGAACGATCCGTGCGACCAACGTCTCGCGAGGGTCGAGGATCCTCTCGCGCACGGCACCTATACCTGGTCGGCGGCGGCCGGCTTCGCGCCGTCGATCCTGATCGGCCCCGCCTATCGGGCCTCCTTCCTGCTTGCCCGCACGGAGGACGTCGCGCAGGAAGTCCACCAGGAAGAGGACAACTACATCGCCGCGCTCGAGTGGGCCGACAGCCTCGGCGCCGATCTGGTCTCCACCTCGCTCGGATACCGGGACTTCGACGGGGGCGAGGAGTACCCGATCGAGGATCTCGACGGCGACACGATCCCGATCACACTCGCCGCCGACCAGGCGGCGGATCGCGGGATGCTCGTCGTGACCGCGATGGGCAACGAGGGGCCGGAGGCTCAGTCTCTGATCTGCCCGGCCGACGGCCAAAGGGTCCTATCGGTCGGAGCGTGCGACTTCGCCGGGGGAGTCGTGCGATTCAGCAGCCGCGGCCCTACTGGCGACGGTCGCACGAAGCCGGATCTCATGGCGCTCGGCCTCTCCACCTTCTGCGCCAGCTCGATCGACCTCGACTCCTACGCGCGGGTGAGCGGCACCTCCCTCGCGACGCCACTCATGGCCGGTCTGGCGGCGCTGCTGCTCGAAGCGCGGCCCGACTGGACTCCGGACAGCCTGCTCGCTCGCTTGCGCGACTCCGGCGATCGAAGCTCGCAGCCGAACTCCGACGAGGGCTGGGGAGTGCCGGACGGGCTGCGCGCGCTACGCTCCCGCGCCGCGCGCCTGCAAACGCTGCGCCTCGTCTGGCAGGAGGAGGGCGCCGGAGACGGCCACCCCGGCTGGGAGGAGCACGGCACGCTCGGCGTCTGGTTGGCGAACGTCGGGCCGACCGCGTCCGAGCAGGCGCTCCTTTCGATCGAGAGCCATGACGAGGAGCTCGCGATCACCGGAGACGAGGTGGTCGCGGTCGGCCCCATCGCGCCGGGCGACTCGGTGCTCGTTCCGTCGCTCGCGCGGGTCGTCCTGCCCGAGCGCCCCGAGGGCGTCGCGCTCGGCGAGTTCCGGATCTTCCTCGGGATCGAGGAGGGAGGGATCGAAGTCGATCGCGCGCTCCTGCTCACCGTCGGGCGTCCCTACGCGCTGACCCGCTTCGAGGCGACTCCCGATCCGACCGGATCGGTCACGATCTCCTGGGACCTGGATGTCGACGCTTCCTACTTCGGGCAGAACGCGCTCCACGGCTTCCACCTCTACCGGATTCACGGCCAGGACTCGGAGCGGCTCGACGGCGTGCTGATCGATCGCGGAGTGCGCCGCTGGCTGGATCGTCCCGGCGCGCCGGGGTCCTACTCCTACGTTCTCGAGCTGCAGTTCCGCAACGGCGTCCTGCGCTATCAGGAAGGGCCGGTCGTCGCGAACGTCGCCATGCCCGGCCGGTCGCTCCTCGGCAAGCCGTACCCGAATCCCGCCACCGGCACCCTCACGATTCCGCTGGTCTCCTTGAGCGAGGCCGCGCAACGAATCGAGATCTTCACGGCGACGGGCCGCCGGGTGCGGACGATCGAGTGGAACGCTCCGGTCGGGTACGGCCTGCTCGACTGGGACGCGAAAGACGACGGCGGGCGCGACGTGCCGTCGGGACTCTACATCCTGAAGCAGTCAGGCGGGTCGACCGCGCGCGTGTGGGTCGTCCGGTGAGCGGAGGCGCCTTCGAGGAGAGCGCGGCGCTGCCGCACCGGTCTGTCAAGCGCGAGGAGATCTTCGTTGCCTTGCGCAACGCGCTCGAGTCGCTGCCGCCCGTCTATTCGATGTGGGAGGCGGGGGCGGTCAGTTTCGACCGGGTCGATCGATGGTCCGACATCGACGTCAACGTCGACGCGGAGGACGGACACGCGGGCGAGGTTTTCGAAGCGGTCGAGCGGACGCTCGATGCCCTCGGCGGGATCGAACAGAAGCTCATCATGCCGTTCCCGCCCGACCACGCCTACGAGCAAGGGTTCTACCGTCTCGTTCGCGCGAGCCGCTTCCTGATGGTCGATCTCGCGATCTTCAAGCACTCCGCTCCCGACAAGTACCTCGAGCCTTCGATCCACGGGCAGCCGCGTTTCGCGTTCCGCAAGCCGGGCGCGGGCGAGGCGGGACCGTTCGACGCGGCGGCCCATCGCCGCCGCATGCGCCAGCGGCTCGAGCGGCTGCGCGCCCGCGTCGCCTTCTTCGGCTGCTTCGTCGAGAAGGAGATCCAGCGCGGCAACGCGATCGAGGCGGTATCGAACTATCAGCGCCTCTACATCGACACGCTGACCGAGGCGCTGCGCATGAAGCATCAGCCGCTCCACTTCGACTTCGGCGTCCGCTACGTGCACTACGAGCTGCCGTCGAAAGTGCTCGCGCGCCTGACGCCGCTCTGGTTCGTCGCCGACATGGACGATTTGGCGCAAAAGGCGAAGCGTGCGGAGAGATGGCTCCGCACGCTTCTCGACGAGCTGTCCGCGAGCGCGGGCGAGGAGTAGCTCCTCGCCGGGGCGGGTGCGCCGGCGCCGTAACGCTCCGCCGCGGCCTACTTCAACAGGCTCACCCGCTCGGTCCGCGCCACGCCCGCCTGCTCGAGCTTCACGAAGTACACGCCGCTCGCCAGGCGTCGTCCGGCGTCGTCCGTCCCGTCCCATACGAGAGATCCGGATGCGCCGCGCTCCACCCCGCCGGCGTTCGCGTCGCCGGAACGTCCCTCCGCCAGAACCCGCACGCGCTTCCCGGACGGATCGTAGACGGCGAGGGCGATCGGCGACGTCCCGAGCGCGCGATAGCGAATCACCGTCCGCGGCTGGAACGGGTTGGGGCTGACGCCGAGCACGAGCGAAGCGGCGGCCGCGCCCAGGTCCGCCACCGACGACGACGCGTCGATCGCGACGTCGGCCTCGTTCGACGGTCCGCTCTCGCCGCGCGCGTAGACCGCCGTGACGACGTAGCGGTACTGCCCGGCGGAAAGGTCGAGGTCGTCGTACGACGGGAAGGCGGCAAGAACTCCGACCTCCGCGATCGGGTCGGGAGGGAAGGAATCGCCGGCAGCCGCGCGGTAGATGCGGTACTGCTGGAGGGGATTGCCCGGATCGAGCGATTCCGGCCTTTCCCAGCTCAAGTGGACGTCGTTGCTGTCAGCCAGCGCGACCAAATTGCGGGGAGGCAGGGCCGGCAGGGTCTGCTGCACGTAGGCGACCGCCGCGCCGATGTCGATGATCCCCCAGCCGTAGTCGTTGTCCTCGCCGGCCGTTCCCTTGTCGACCGCGGTCGCCATCAGCGCCGTCTTCACCTCGTCGACGGTGAGATCGGGATTGACCTGACGCAGGATCGCGACCGCCCCCGAGGTGTGCGGGCAAGCCATCGAGGTGCCGCTCAGGTTGCCATAGGAATTGCCCGGCAAGGTCGAGTAGATCTGCGTGCCCGGAGCGGTGACCTCCGGCTTGATCGAGACGCCGTCGCACGGGGAGGGACCGCGCCCGCTGGAGCTCGCGATCGGGTATCCCTCGATGTGCGGGTTCACGTTTCCGACCCCCCAGTTGACGTTGGGCGTGTCGCACCGGCTCTCCGGGCTGTTGACGCTGCCGGGAGAGGGGCCGGTGTTGTCGACCGCGATCGTGTTGACGATTCCCGCCGCCTCGACGACGTCGATTGCTCCCCAGTAGGTCGGGTCGCAGTTGCCGCTCGTGCCCCAGGAGTTGTTGATCACGTCCGGGACGTCGACGATCGTGCTCGGGTCTCCGTCGGGATCGATCGCCCACTGGTAGCACTCGATGATCAGCTGAACGTTGTAGTCGATGAGGATCCCGGCGGCGATCCACTCCGCCCCGGGGGCGACGCCGATCGGCGTGCCGTCGGGCTTCTCGCCGACCATGATCCCGAGCGTGTGTGTTCCGTGGATCGCGTGATCGTAGGGGAACTGGGTGTTGGTGTACGGATCCTTCCAGGCCCAGGACCAGTCGACGCCCGGCTGCGCGCCGCGCCAGCGGCTCGCGAAGGCGGGGTGGTTGCCGTCGGCGCCCGTGTCGAAGTCGGCGACGAGACGTCCCTGTCCCTTGAGGTCTTGATCCCAGGCAGGTTGAACGTTCACGCAGACGAGATTGTCGGGAAGGATCGGGTTGTCTCCGTCCATGCCGTTGCCGAGGGCGCGCGTCCCGTCGACGCTCCCCGCGCCGTTCGGGCCGTCGTCCGGCCACCCGAGGCGCAGCTCGATCGGCGCGTTCTCGTAGATCGTCCCGACGTCGGCGCGCGCCGCGATCCGCTCGAACAGCTCGGGCGTCGTCTCGACCGCGATCATGTTGGTCACCCAGAACGACGCGACGGAGCGAACCGTTCCCTGCGCTTGCGCATCGCTGAGCATGCCGAGCAGGGCCGCCTGGGAGCGAGAGGCGAGGTCGCGAACGTGCTCGACGACGTACTGATGCCGGCGCCAGCGAGAGGCGATTCCCCGCTCTCCCATCTCGCGCTCCATCTGGCGGACGTCCGGCTGCTCGGCCAGCATCACGAGCCCGGAAACGGTCTCGCCGGGCGGCATTGCGGCGAGCCGCGCGGCGAAGTCGGGCTCGATCGCGCCGGCCTGCGCGGACTCGACGGCGGCCACCGAGGCGACCATCAGTCCCGCCAGGGCGACGACCAGGGCCGAGAGGATGGGGAAAGCGGGGAGGTGCGGCACGATCGCGGAGCAGAAGCGGGAACGTCGGCTGTTCGACATGAGCCCCCCAAGTCTTCCTGGACGGAAGCGATCCCGTAAGGTTTCATGAACCGGTGTCCGCCATAGCCGGGGAACCCGCGCGCGGCTCGTGGCGGGACTCGCACGTTTTCGTAACCGACGACGATAGCAGAGCGAGCCTCGGTTCGGCAATCGACTGGGGGTCGTCGTGGTCGCCGGTGCTTCGTTCTTGGATTCACGAGGGGGTCGCGCGCCGTGCTCCGCCTGGACAGAGTGTCGAAATCGTTCGGAGGGCAGGTGCTCTTCGATGAGGTCGACTGGTTTCTGGGAGACCGGGACCGGGTCGGCCTGATCGGTCGCAACGGCACGGGCAAGTCGACCCTGCTGCGCATGATGGCGCGTCTCGACTCGCCCGACTCCGGATCGATCCAGTCGCCGAAGGACCAGGCGGTCGGGTATCTCCCGCAGTTTGGCTTCGAGTCGGGACCGCAGTCCGTGCTGGAGGAGGCGCGTCTCGCCTTCCGCTCCGTCCTCGCGTGGAAATGGGAGCGCGAGGAGATCGAGCGGCGGCTGCTGCAGGAGGACCTTCCGGCCGAAGAGGCGGAGCGGCTGCTCGCGCGCCATGGGGAGATCGAAGAGCGCTTCCGGCACCTCGGCGGCTACGAGATCGAGCGGAAGGTCCATCAGGTGCTGACCGGGCTCGGCTTCCGGGAGCAGGACTTCGACCGCCCGGTGCGGGCGCTCTCGGGCGGCTGGCAGATGCGTGTCGCGCTCGCGCGCCTTCTGCTGTCCGCGCCGGAGGTGCTGCTGCTCGACGAGCCGACGAACCATCTCGACATCGAGGCGCGTGTCTGGCTCGAAGGCTTCCTCGCGGACTATCCCGGCGGGTTCGTCCTGGTCTCGCACGACCGCTATTTCCTCGACCGGACGGTGAAGCGCGTGACGGAGATCTTCGGGCGAAGCCTCGTCGACTATGACGGCGGCTACTCTCGCTATCTCGACCTTCGTGAGGCGCGCTACCAGGCGGCGCGGAAGGCGTACGAGCGGCAGCAGGAGGAGATCGCGCGGATCCAGCGCTTCATCGACCGTTTCCGCGCGAAGAACACGAAGGCGACGCAGGTACAGAGCCGGGTCAAGATGCTCGAGAAGATCGAGCGGCTCCCGCCGCCGATGGCTCCGCCGCGCCCGATCCACTTCCGCTTCCCGCAGCCGCAGCCGTCCGGGCGGATCGTCGTCCGCCTGCAGAACGTTTCCAAGAGCTACGGGCCGCTGACCGTCTTCCGCGACATCGACCTCGAGATCGAGCGGGGGGAGAAGGTCGCGCTCGTTGGACCGAACGGAGCGGGGAAGTCGACCCTGATGCGCATCCTCGCGGGGACCGAGCCGGTGCAGGCGGGGACGCGCGAGCTCGGTCTGCGCGTCACGATCGAGTCGTTCGCTCAGGACCAGGCCGACCACCTCCCGCCGGGACGGTCGATCCTGCAAGAGGCGACCGACCGCGCGCCGGTGCCGCTCGTGCCGCAGATCCGCTCGATGCTCGGCGCCTTTCTCTTCCGGGGCGAGGAGGTCGACAAGAAGATCGGCGTTCTGTCCGGAGGGGAGCGGAATCGTCTCGCCCTGATGATGATGCTCCTGCGTCCGGCGAACCTCCTGTTGCTCGATGAGCCGACGAACCATCTCGACATCGAGGCGCAGGAGGTGCTGCTGGAGGCGATGGCCGACTTCGAGGGGACGGTCATCTTCGTCAGCCACGACCATCACTTCATCGAAAGCCTCGCCACGCGTGTCGTCGAGGTGGGGGGCGGGACGATCCGCTCCTTCGCGGGCGATTACGCGTCGTTCCTATGGAGGAAGGAGCAGGAAGCGAAGGCGGCGGCGGACGCGGCCGCGGAGGCGGCGGCAGCGCGGGGCGGCGAAGGTGGCGGGCCGTCCGCGCCCGCTGGGGCGGCCTCGCTCGGCGCCGGCGCTCCGCTTCCGGAATCCGCCGGGACCGCTTCGCGTGCGCGGGCCCGCGAGGATCGCAAGAGGGCGCGCCGTCTCGTCGAGGTCGAGGAGCGAATAGGCGCGCTCGAGGGGCGGCGCCGCAAGCTCGAGGATCTGATGGCGTCGGACGGCTTCTTCCGCGACCCGGAGAAGTCTGGCTTCTACGTGAAGGAGCACCGCGAAGCGATCGAGGCGCTCAATCTCCTCTATGAGGAGTGGCACTGCCTGTCGGAGGAGGAGTAGGCCCGGTCAGCCGCTCGATCGCCGCCATCACAGCGCCGGTGTCGGAGAGGTCGCGGAGCAGGACGTCGGGGCGCGTCGCCGCCAGCTCCGCCTCCGAGTAGAGTCCCGTCGCAACCGCGAGCACGGCCGCCCGGCCCGCACGCGCGCAGGCGACGTCGCGCGGCGTGTCGCCGATCACCAGGATCGGCGCGTCGGGAAGCGCCCGGCCCTCGGCCTCCTCGGCCCGCTGCCTCGCGATCGGGACCAGGCGGTCGCGGTCCGGATCGTCGTCCCCGAACGCTCCGAAGCGGAACGCGCCGAGAATCCCGTAGTGGGTCAGCTTGACGCGGGCCGCGGCGGCGAGATTGCCCGTCAGCAGTCCCACCCGATACCGCGGGTCGGACTCGAGCGCGGGCAGCAGCTCGCCGACCCCCGGGCACAGTCCCCCCTCGGGGCCCCTCGCCAGCTCCTGGTCCAGGTAGTGGACGTAGCCGTCCAGGATCCGTTGGCGCGT
Source organism: Candidatus Eiseniibacteriota bacterium (assembly GCA_041946735.1). Classification (GTDB taxonomy): domain Bacteria; phylum Eisenbacteria; class RBG-16-71-46; order CAIMUX01; family VGJL01; genus JBHGAY01. The sequence continues at coordinate 30,260 of JBHGAY010000013.1, read as the reverse complement.
CGCGGCGTCCGCATCGCCGCGCCCCACCTTCTCGAGGAAGTAGTGCAGTATCCCGAGGTCGGTATGTCCCGCGAACTCGTGCTTCTCGGCCGGCAGCGGCCCGCCGAGCGCCTCCTCGAGCGCGCGGAGATACGATCGACGGCCCACCCCTCCCGTGTCGAGGAGCGTGCCGTCGATGTCGAAGACCACGATCCGGATGCGGGGATCGCTCACTCGGAAGGTTGCGACGGTTGCGGCGGTTGCGACGCTTGCGATGGTTGTGACGCCTGCGAGGGTTGTGAGGGTTGCGGCGGTTGCGACGTCGGGTGCGGGTTGGTCATCTCCGAGATCGTCGCCGCATCCGGCACCGGCAAGCCGGCGAGACGGAGCAGGTCCCGGTAGTCCTCCAGGTCCTCGATCGAGCGGACGACCGCGGAATATCCGGTCGGATGGTCGAGCAGGTCGTCGCCGTGCTTCTTCAGGATCGACCAGAGCGTCTCGTTGGCCGGCAGCCCTGTCAGCTCGTCGAAGAGCGACGGATCGAAGAACGCCGGCATCCCGATGTCTCCCTGGTAGGCCGGCACGAGGATCTTCTTCTTCCCGTCCTGATACGCTTGCGCCAGCTCCCGCAGCAGATCCGCCGTCAGCAACGGCTGATCCTGCAGACCCAGGCAGAGGGGGCGTCCCGAAGCGCTCGCTTCGCGCACTCCGACACGGATGAACGAGCTCACTCCCTCCTCGTAGAACATGTTCCGGACCCGCCGGACCGTGGAAGGGAGCGACTCGAGCGTGGGCTCGATCTGATCCGCTTTGTAGCCGAGGACCACGATCACCTCGGGGAACCCCGCGTCGAGGTAGGTCTGCACGGTGCGGAGCAGGACGGTCGTCTCCCCGAACGGGAGGTTCTGCTTCGGCACGCGGAGATGGCGGGAATCTCGCCCTGCCACCAGGACCGCCGTGAAAGGAAGCTGCGACTCGCTGGGCATCGATTCAACACTCCTCGCTGCTCCGGCCGGCCCCGGAGAGCGGCCGGACGCGGAGACGTTCACTCGATCGGGCGGCGGCCGGCGACCGAGCGAGGTGGAACGGTTCTTGGTCGAGCGAACAGATCAGCAGTCTAGGAGGAGCCCGGCCGGCGCGGCAACCGCTTTCCTGACCGGCGGCCGAAGGGCAGGCAGGCGGACGACTCCCGTCGCCGGCGACAGAAACCCGGGCCGGGGGACCGCGCGCGGCGATGCGCCGCCTACAGGAACGTCCGCAAGCGTTGGTACTCGCCCGGATAGAAGCGCTCGAAGAGATCGTCCATCTCGGTGATCGCCTGGCGCAGGATCTCCTTCTTCCGGTCGTAGGGGAGGAACGCGGACTTGAACCCGTGGATCAAGAGCCGCCGCAGGTCGTAGATCGTCAGATCGAAGGTCCGGCAGGCGATCTCGATCTCCTTCGACGCGGTCGTATCGGAAATCAAGCGGTTGTCGGTGTTCAGCGTGACCCGCAGGCCGCGGTCGAAGTACTGGCGGAACGGATGGTCTTCGGTCGAGGCGATCGAGCCGGTGTGCAGGTTCGAGGAGATGCACATCTCGAGCGGGATCCGGTGGTCGTTGACGTACTCGAGCAGCTCGGGATCCTCGCGGAGCCGCGTCCCGTGACCGACGCGGTGCGCGTTGCAGTAGTGGAGCGCCTGGTGGATCGAGGCGGGTCCGAATCCCTCTCCCGCGTGCACCGTTACGTTGATGTTGTTGTTCAGGATCTTGTAGAAGGCGGCGAGGTGCGCCTTGGCCGGGTAATCCTTCTCTTCGCCGGCCAGATCGAAGGCGACGACTCCCCGGTCCTTGAACGAGACGGTCAGATCGGCGAGCAAGAGACTCGTCTCCGGCGAGATCGTCCGGATCCCGCAGAGGATGACGCCGCTCGGGAGCCCGAAGTCCCGCTCCCCGGCGGCGAGGCCCTCCAGCACCGCCTCGACGATCGTTTCGAGCGCGAGCCCGCGCCGCACGTGGAGGATCGGCGAGTAGCGCACCTCGAGATAGCGGACGTTCTCGCGGCTCGCGTCCTCCACCAGCTCGTATGCGACCCGGCGCAGCGAAGCGGCATCCTGCAGGACGGCCAGCGTCGACTCGAAGATCCGGATGTAGGAAGCGAGATCCGCCGCGCGCGGCTTCAGCTTCTCGCGCAGCCCGGCGACGTCACGGGTCCCGAGGTCTACGCGGTTCTCGCGAGCCAGCTCCCAGAGGGTCTCGATCCGGAGCGATCCGTCCAAGTGGCAGTGCAGGTCGGTCTTCGGCAGGGCGTGGATCAGCTCGAAGGGGATCACCGTCGCCGTCCCGTCTCCACCCTTTCGAGAAGGATGGTGGCGGCGCGCGCCGCCTCGCGTCGCACGCGCCCGAGCGGCAGGGTGAGTGGCACCCCGCGCCTCGCGACGACCCGCCCGGAGATCCAGACGGAATCGACCGCCGCGCGCGAGGCGCCGTAGAGCACTTGCGCGTAGAGATCCCCGGCCGGCGGCTCGAGCGCCGGTTCCAGGCGCGGCTCGAGCGACACCAGGTCGGCTTCCTTCCCCGGGACGATCGAGCCGATCCGCTCCTCGAGGCCGAGCAGGCGCGCGCCGTCGATCGTCGCCATCGCGAGGATCCGGGCGGGATCGATCGCCTCGGGACCATGCAGGAGCGCCATCGCGTGCGCGGCGCGCCGCATCTCCTCCCACGCGTCGAGGCGGTTGTTGCAGGGAGCGCCATCGCAGCCGATGCCGGCCGGGATGCCTTCCCAGGAGAGGACGTCGGCGACGCCGGAGCCGAGCTTGGCGTTCGAGCCGGGACAGTGGACGAGCATCCCGCCCGTACGGCGAAGGATCGCAAGATCGTCCGCATCGAGCCAGACGCCATGCGCGGCGCGCAGGCGGGCGCCGGCGACGCCGAGCCTCTCGAGATGCGCGAGCGCGGTCGTGCCGGTGCGGGCGCGATCGGCGGCGACCTCCGCGCGGGTCTCGGCGAGGTGCGTGTGGATGAGGAGTCCCCGGTCGGCCGACGCGCTCGCGACACGCGACCACGCCCGATCGCTGACGCTCCCGAGGAAGCGCGGGCAGAGGCAGAGGCCGACGCGCCCGTGTGGCTCGCCGGGGTAGCGCCTGGCGAGCGCGAACGTCTCGACCAGCGCGTCCTCCGCGTCGCGCCCGAGCGCGCGCGGGATGCCGTCCCCTTCGTCCATCAGGGCGAGTCCCGACAGGGCGCGGATGCCGGACTCCTCGCAACTCGCGAGGATCGCCTCCTGGCGCCGGGTCGTCCCCATGTCGAGGATCGCGGTCGTCCCGCCCGAGAGAAGCTCGGCCAGGCCGAGGCGGGCGGAGGCGGCAAGGGTCGCCTCATCGTGCGCCGCCTCGAGCGGCCAGATCCGTTCGCGCAGCCAGCGATCGAGCGGGAGGCGCTCGGCCAGGCCGCGCATCGCGACCTGGCAGAGATGGACGTGCGTCTGGACGAGGCCCGGCATCAAGATCCTGCCGGTCAAGTCGACGTCCTTTTCGGACGGCGGGACGGAGCGGCCGGGCGGTAGCAGCGCTTCGATCCGGCCGGCCGGATCGATCCGCACGTCCGCGCGAATCGCCGGACGGGCGGGGTCGAGCGTCAGGCATCGGGCTCCGCGCAGGATCAATCGATCACGCTCCTCGGTCCGTCCGTCGGGTCCGCTCCATCCGGAACCGCACGCAAGCGGCCCCGCTTCGGGCGTCCTTGACAGTCCCGGAGGGGGCCGGGTAGAAGTCAGTGCGATCCGGATATGGCGCCGGCTCGGCCGGTCTCGCAAGATAGCCTGCGGAGCGGGAAAGCGTCAACGACGGCAGGCGCGAGCCTGGCACGACCGGCGGGGAGGTGGTCACGGAGCTGCTCCTGACCGAGGAGGCGGTCCGCAACAGGGTCCGGGAGCTGGGCGAGCAGATCTCCCGCGACTACCACGGGAGGTCTCTTCTCCTTGTCGGGCTCCTCAAGGGCTCGATCCTCTTCCTCGCCGACCTCGCCCGCGCGATCTCGCTCGACGTGGCGGTCGACTTCATCGCCATCTCTTCTTACCAGAACCGCGCCACCTCCTCCGGATCGGTCCGGCTGCTTCGCGACCTCGATCAGGACGTCCGAGGCCGCGACGTCCTGATCGTGGAGGACATCGTCGACAGCGGGCTCTCCCTCTCCTACATCCGCGCGATGTTGCTCGCCCGGGGGCCGCGTTCGCTCGCGATCGTCGCTCTTCTCGACAAGCAGGACCGCCGGAGCCGCGAAGTCGCGATCGACTACGCCGGCTTTCCGATCCCCGACCGGTTCGTCGTCGGCTACGGCCTGGACTACCAGGAGCGTTACCGAGGCCTCCGGCACATCGCCATGCTGACCGACGCGGAAATCGAGCAAGGGGAGCGCGCGAGCGGCGGCGGCGAGGCCGGGCCGGGCGCCGCGAGCGGCGGCGAGGCCGAACCGGGCGCCGGGAGCGGCGGCGGGCCGAGCGGCATAGGAGGGGCGCAGCGATGAACGTCTCGAGCGGCGGCAGGATCCTGATCGGGATCGCGGGGGGGACCGGCTCCGGCAAGTCGCTCGTCGCCCAGCGGATCATCGAGGCGCTGGGGGACAGCCGGGCGACGATCATCAAGCAGGACCACTATTACCGCGACCTCTCCTGGATGAGCTGGGAGGAGCGGGTCCGCACGAACTTCGACCATCCCGACGCTTTCGACGCGACGCTCTTGCGCGATCACCTGCGTGCGCTCCTTCAGGGGCAGACGGTGCCGCAACCGCAGTACGACTTCACACGCCACGTGCGGCTTCCGGACTCGGTGCCGATCGGGGGGCATCCGATCCTGCTCGTCGAGGGGATCCTGATTCTCGCCGATCCCGAGATCCGCGAGATGATGGACATCAAGGTCTTCGTCGACACGGACAGCGACATCCGGCTGCTGCGCCGCATCCGCCGCGACGTCGCCGAGCGCGGCCGCACGCTCGAATCCGTGCTCGAGCAGTACGAGCGGGACGTCCGGCCGATGCATCTGCAGTTCGTGGAGCCTTCCAAGCGCTATGCCGACATCATCATCCCCGAAGGGGGATACAACCGGGTGGCGATCGACCTGCTCCGGACGAAGATCGTCTCGGTGCTGGCGGAGAAGTGGCCGCTCGACGAGAAGGAGACACCCTGATGCAGGACCTTCCGCAGGGAGGCGGATGGATCGAGATGATCTGCGGCCCGATGTTCAGCGGCAAGACCGAGGAGCTGATCCGCCGCCTGCGGCGCGCGCAGATCGCCAAGCAGCGCGTCGCGATCGTGAAGCCGTCGACCGACTTCCGCTACGGCTCCGACCATCTGGTCTCCCACAGCCAGCAGCGGATCCCCTCGTCGATCGTGAAGAACTCGCTCGAGGTGCTCGAGGCGGCGGCCGATGCCCAGGTGATCGGGATCGACGAAGTGCAGTTCCTCGACATGGGGATCCTGGACGTCTGCGAGACGCTCGCGAACCAGGGGAAGCGCGTGATCGTCGCCGGCCTCGACCAGGACTACCTGGCCCGCCCCTTCGAGCCGGTGCCGCAACTGCTCGCCATGGCGGAGTACATCACGAAGACCCTCGCCATCTGCGTGCGTTGCGGCGCGCCCGCCAACCGCACCCAGCGGGTCGGCGCGGCGGTCGGACGGATCGCCGTCGGCTCGAGCGATCTGTACGAGGCGCGATGCCGCCGCTGCTACGAGATGCCGCACGAGGAAGGCGGCGAGAGTGCCTAGGGGGAGGAGCGCGCCGGCCGTGGGCGTCCCCGTCCTCGTCCTCGCCCTCGCCCTCGTCCTCGCCTTCGTGCTCGTGCTCGGCCTCTCCGCCGTCGCCGGCTGCGGCTCCGGCTCCAGGCGGAGCGACACGGAGAAGTTCTCCGTCGGCCTCGTCTTCGACGTCGGCGGCCTCGGCGACAAGAGCTTCAACGACTCCGCCTATCAGGGGCTGGTGCATGCCCGTGACTCGCTCGGCGTCGACGTCGAGTACCTCGAGCCCGCGGCCGGGACCGATCGAGAGGCGGCGCTGCGCCAGATGGCGGCCGGCGATCGAGACCTCGTCTTCGGTATCGGGATGCTCTTCTCCGACGACATCGCGACCGTGGCGCGCGACTTCCCGAACAAGGAGTTCGCCTGCGTCGACTACACGGTGCAGGAAGGGGCGCAGATTCCGCCCAACCTCGCGGCGTTGAAGTTCCGTGAGGAGCAGGGAGCCTTTCTCGTCGGAGCGATCGCCGGTCTCGTGACGAAGACCGGGAAGGTCGGGTTCGTGGGCGGCATGGAGATCCCGTTGATCCGCAAGTTCGAGGCGGGCTATCGCGCGGGGGTCAGGCACGTCAATCCGGGCGCGGAGGTTCTGGTCGCCTACGCGGGGGTGACCCCCGACGCCTTCAAGAATCCCGCCAAGGGGAGAGAGCTGGCGCTCGCCCAGTACGACGCCGGGGCGGACATCGTCTTCCACGCGAGCGGATCGACCGGCCTGGGCGTCTTCGAGGCGGCGCGCCGCCGCGACGCGCTCGCGATCGGCGTGGACGCGGATCAGCAGGCCGAGGCGCCGGGCCACGTGCTGACGAGCATGATCAAGCGGGTCGACGTCGCGGTCTTCGAGACGATCCGCGCCGCGAAGGAGGGGCGGTTCCCCGGAGGGGAGGTCCAGGTGATGGGGCTCGAGAATGGCGCGATCGACTACGTCTACGACGAGGCGAACCAGAAATGGATCACTCCCGAGATCCATGACCGCGTGGAGGGGCTGAAGCGCGAGATCCTCGCCGGGACGATCGAGGTCCCGTCGCGTTGAGCGAGCCCGGGCAGCCGCCCGCTGCTCCTGCTGTTGGTCCGCCCGCCGCTCCGACCGCCGCTCCGACGGCCGGCGTCTCCTTCCGAGCAGTCACGAAGCGCTTCGGGGCGATCGTCGCCAACGACGCCGTCACCTTCGACGTGCAGGCCGGCTCCATCCACGCTCTCCTCGGCGAGAACGGGGCAGGCAAGACGACCCTGCTCTCGATCCTGGCGGGACTGCAGAAGGCCGACTCCGGATCGATCCGGGTCGCCGGCCATCCCCTCCCGCAAGGGTCGCCGTCCGCCTCGCTCCGCGCCGGCGTCGGGCTCTGCGCGCAACACTTCCTGCTCGCCGGCGCGCTGACCGGAGCGGAGAACATCCTGCTCGGCCGGCCGGGTGCGCGCGGCTGGCGGCCGCTAGCGCGCGAGAAGGTGCGCGCACTGGAGCGGCTGGCGAGCGAGCATGGTCTGGCGACGCCGCTCGACGTCCCGGTGGAGCATCTGTCGATCGGCGAGCAGGAGAGGATCGAGATCCTCAAGCTGCTCGAGCGGGACGCGAGGGTTCTGGTGCTCGACGAGCCAACGAGCGTGCTCGCGCCGCCGGAGATCGCCCCGCTCTTCGACACGCTGCGGAAGCTGGCCGCCGGCGGCCGGACCGTGGTCCTCGTGACGCATCGCCTCCGCGAGGCGATGGAGATTGCCGATCGCGTGACCGTCCTGCGCGAGGGGCGTGTCGTGGGGGAGGGCGATCCGCGTGAGATCGGCGGCGAGCGGCTGATCGAGTGGATCGCGGGAGGGCGGCACGTGGCGCGCACGGTCGTCCGCGCGCGCAGCCGGCCGGCCGAACGCGGCACTGCGGGCGGGAAGGCGCCTGCGGCCCGCGAGCTCCGGCTTGCCTGCCGCGCCCTCTCCTGCGGCTCGGGGCCGAACGCGCCGCGCCGACTCGACCTCGAGGTTCACGCGGGGGAGATCGTCGGGGTCGGCGGCGTTCTCGGCAACGGGCAATCGGAGCTGGTCGCGGCGTTGACCGGGCAGACCGAGATCGCGTCGGGAGAGGTCGAGCTGCTCGGCCGCGCGTGGGGCGCGGGGGAGCGAGTGCGCCTCCCGGACGAGGTCGCCTGGATTCCGGAGGATCGCCGCGCTGAAGGGCTCGCCCTCGAGATGACGCTCGAGGAGAACCTCGCCATCGGACTGCCGCGCGGCGAGGGGTTGCATGGCAAGCCGGCGCTCGAGCGACTGCGCGCGTTCGACGTCCGTCCCGCCGATCTCGAGGCGGGCGCCGGGCAGCTCTCCGGCGGCAACCAGCAGCGCCTGCTGCTCGCGCGCGAGATGGGGAGGCGCGCGCGCCTGCTCCTCGCCGTCCATCCGACGCGCGGTCTCGATCCCGCCTCGACCGCCTTCGTTCAGGAGCGGCTGATCGAGGCGCGCGAGGCGGGCACCGGCGTCCTGCTCGTCACAGCCGACATGCGAGAGCTTCTGTTGCTCGCCGACAGGCTCCTCGTCCTGTATCGCGGGACGCTCCGCTATGCGGCGGACGCCGGGGATGCGCAGGAAGAGGCGGTCGCGCGCGCGATGGTCGGAGCCGGATGATGCGCGGCCGCGCGCTTCTCGTTCCTCCGCTCGGCGCCGCCGCGGCCGGCCTCGGCGCCGGCCTCCTGCTGGCCGCGCTCTTCGGCGCCCGCCCCGGCGATGTCCTCGCTCTGCTCTCGAGCGAGGCGCTCGCGAGCGGCTACGGCATCGGGCAGGTGCTCTTCCGCGCGACGCCGCTCGTCTTCGCCGGCCTCGCCGTCGCTCTGCCGTTGCGCGCCGGCCTGCTGAACATCGGCGCCGAAGGACAGATGACGGTCGGCGGCTTCGCCATGGCGATCGCCGGTGTGCACCTCGCCGCGTTGCCGGGGCCGTGGCTCTGGGCGCTCTGCATCGCGGCCGGCGCCCTTGCGGGGGGACTGTGGGGCGGGATCGCCGGCTTCCTGAAGGCTCGCACGGGCGCCCACGAGGTCATCGTCACCATCCTGTTGAACTTCGTCGCGGCCGCGCTCGTCAACTACCTGCTCGTGCGCGGCTACGCCCTCCCGGAGACGGTGCGGACCGAGACGATCGGCAAGGGCGCGTGGATGGCTCGGGCGGGAGACTCGCTCCGCTTCTTTCGCGGGTCGGGACTGTCCACGGCGCTGCCGTTCGCGATCGCCGTCGCCGCCGCTTGCGATGCGCTCCTGCTGCGCTCGAGCCTCGGCTTCGCCTGGCGGATCCTGGCCGGAGGGGTGAAGCGGGCGCGCTACGCGCGGCTGGACGTCGGACGCCTGACCATCCTCTCGCTCGCTCTCGGCGGCGCGCTCGCCGGTGTCGGCGGCTCCTCGTTCGTGCTCGGCCAGAAGCACTACTTCGAGGAGGGGTTCGCGGGAGGAGCGGGATTCCTGGGGATCGCGGTCGCCCTGCTCGCGCGCAACCGGCCGATCGCGATCCCGGCGAGCGCCTGCCTCTTCGGCTTCCTCGCCCAGGCGGGGCTCTCGGTCAACCGGATCGTGCCGCGCGAGCTGGTCGACGTGATCGTGGGGGCGATCCTGATCGCGTTCATCGTTCTCGACGCGCGGGGAAGGGAGCGCGCGCCGCTGGGCGCCGCTGGTGCCGCCGAGCCTGCAGCCGGGCCGGCCGCCGAACGGAGGTAGCGATCGAAGTTCTGATGAGCCTGGCCGCGCAGATCGCGCGGATCGCCGTTCCCTACGCGCTCGTCGGCGTGGGCGGATCGCTCTCGGAGCGCTCCGGGGTGATCAACATCGCTCTCGAAGGGATCCTGCTGAACGGCGCCTTCGGAATGGCGGTCGGGACGATCACGACCGGATCGGCGACGATCGGACTGGTCGCGGCGATCGCGGCCGGCGCGCTGACCGCCCTCCTCCATGCCGCCGTAACGGTTCTCGCGCGGGCGGATCAGATCGTCAGCGGACTCGCAATCAACATCGCCTCGCTCGGGGCGACGCGCGCGCTGCTGCGCGCGCTGTTCCACAGCTCGAGCAACTCCCCGCGCCTGCTCGAGGAGCCGATCGCGCCGCTGCCCGGCTTCGGCTGGCTCGGCCCGCTCGGCGAGGTGCTCGGGAATCCGCTCTTCCTGCTTGCGGCCGCCGTGGTGCTGCTCGCGCACCTCTCGCTGCTTCGATCCGGCGCGGGGCTGCTCGTGCGAGCGGCCGGCGAAAGGCCGGCGGCGCTCGACGCTTCGGGCGTGTCGGTCGTTCGCGTTCGCATGCTCGCCGTCGTGGCGGGGGGCGCCTTGGCGGGGATCGGCGGCGCATGGTTGACCATCCAGCAGAACCTCTTCACCGATGGCATGTCCGGCGGCCGCGGCTACATCGCCCTCGCCGCGATGATCGCGGGCAAGTGGAGGCCCGCCTCGGTCGTCGCCGCCTGCCTTCTCTTCGCCGGGGCGGAGACGCTGCAGATCCGCCTCGCGCGCCCCGGAATCCCGACGCAGCTGCTCCAGGCCGTTCCCTATCTCGCCGCGCTCGTGGTCCTCTCCGGATGGGTCGGCCGTGCCGTGCCGCCGGCCGCGCTCGGCCGCCCGTACAAGAGGGGAGGGGAGTCGTCGTGAACGACGCAGGCGAATCGGATCTCGTGCGCTCCGCCGTCGCGCACCTCCGCGCGCGATTCCCCGGCGAGCCTGCGCCGCGTCTGGCCGTCGTCCTCGGCTCCGGCCTCGGCGGCATCGCGGCGTCGCTCGAACGGAGGGCGTCGATCGACGCGACGGAGGTGCCCGGCCTTCCTTCCCCGTCGGTCGCAGGCCATGGCGGCCGCATCCATCGGGGATGGTGGGGCGCCGTGCCGGTTCTGCTCTTCGAGGGGCGTGGGCATCTCTACGAGGGGCACGACGCCGCGGCGGTGACGCGGAACGTGCGCGTCGCGGCGGCGCTCGGCGCGCGCGACCTCGTCCTCACGAACGCGGCAGGATCCTGCGATCCCGACCTGCCCGCCGGATCTCTGATGCGCGCGAGCGACCTGCTCGACCTCTTCTTCCGGAGGCTGCGCGGGACGCGCGATCCGGGATTCGTCGGCCGCGGAGGCGGAGGCGTTCTCGATCCGGCGCTCGGCCGGATCCTCGACCGGGCCGCGCGGGAGGCGCGGATCGTCCTCCATCGCGGGACCCTGTGCGGAGCGATGGGCCCGAGCTACGAGACCGCATCGGAGATCCGTCTCGCGAGACGCCTGGGGGCGAGCGCGGTGACGATGTCGACGATTCCGGAGGCGTTCGCGGGGCGGGCGGCCGGAATGCGGGTCGCCGTCGTCTCGCTCCTGTCGAACTTCGCGACCGGCGTCTCGTTCACCGCGCCCCTGCGCCATGAGGACGTCCTCGCCTCCGCCTCCGACGCGGACGAGCGCCTCGCGCGTCTTCTCGGACGTGCCGCCTCGATCCTCGGCGGGGGCGAGCGGGGCGACGGAGCGGCGCGGGCGAGCGGGGCGACTGAGCGGCGCGGCTGAGCGCGCCGCCGCCCCCTCTCGCGTGGGTCGTCCCGCCCGTCAGCGCGAGCCGGTCGTCCGAGCGCCGGACTCGGCGAACAGCTCGATCATCGCTCGATCGAACGCGGGAAGGTCCTCCGGACTGCGGCTGCTGACCCAGTTGCGGTCGCGAACCATCTCCTGGTCGAGCCATTGCCCGCCGGCGTTGCGGACGTCGTCCTGGATGGTGAAGAAGCTCGTCAGACGCCGGCCGCGTACGAGGCCGGCCGAGATCAACAGCCAAGGCCCGTGGCAGATCACGGCGATCGGCTTGCGCGCCTCATCGATCCGCCGGACGAAGTCCTGGGCGGCCGGGTCGGCGCGGAGCGCGTCTGCGTTCAGAGCGCCGCCGGGGAGCAGGACGGCGTCGTAGCGATCGGGATCGGCACGATCGAGCGTCCCCTGCACCTCGATCCGGTTCGCCTTGTCATGATGCCGGAAGCCCTGGATCGGGCCGCTGTGCGGCGCGATCACCTCGGTCTTCCCCCCCGCCTCTTCGAGCGCCTCCTTCGGGTCGGTGAGCTCGACCTCCTCCACGCCGTCGGTCGCCAGAATCGCGATCCTCAGTCCCTCGAGCCTGTTCGACTGAGCCATCGAGTACCTCCCTCCTTTGCGGTCCTCGTTCGCGCGCTCTCGCTTGCGCACTCTGGGTCTGCGCCCCTCGCGCGCGACTGTTGCGGACCCCTCTCTCCATTCTGCACACGTTTCCCCCCGGGGTTTCTCCCCCGATCGCGCGTCATGAATCGCATTTCAGAAAGGAGTAGGAAGAGATGGGGAGGGAAGGAAAGGACGACGAGCGCTGAGCCGCGGGCGGCGCTCAAGCGCCCGGCGCCCGCGCCCGAAAAGAACAAGGGTGAGCGCAAGGGCAAGGGTGAGAGACGGGTTCGCTGAGGAAGGCGGGAAGGAGAGCGGCCGAGATGACGGCACCGAGGAGAAGCGAGAAAACGCGGCGGCGTCGCCTCGAGCGAGACGCGGGAGGAGCGAGAAACGCCGCGCGCGCCGAGCACCTTCGCAACGAGCAACTGATCGCGGCGATGCCGGCGGCTCTGATCACGCTCGACGATTCGGAGACCGTCTGTCAGTGGAACGCCCTCGCCGGGCGGCTGCTCGGCGTTCCCGCATCGCAAGCGATCGGCCGTCCTCTCTCTTTTCTCCTTGCCGGATGGGATTCCCATTGGCTCGCTCATGCCGTTACCCGCGCGCGGAGCACGGGGGAGACGGTCGAAGAGTCGTCCGTGCCGTTCATCAGGCCCGACGGGAAGAACGGGTTTCTCGACCTCGCGGTCACGCCGATGGCCGGAGGGGCCACCCTCGGGACCTCGCTGCTTCTGGTCTTCGTCGAAACGACGTCGAAGATCCTCCTGCAGCGACGGCTCGCCCAGGCGCAGAAGCTGGAGTCGATCGGGCAGCTCGCCGCGGGGATCGCGCACGAGATCAACACGCCCACCCAGTTCACCGGCGACAACCTGCAGTTCCTTCGAGATTCGGTCGCCGCGGTCGCCGCGCTTCCCCCGCTGCTGCTCGAACTGGTCGAGGCGGTCGACGGCGGCGCGAAGGATACCGCCCCGATCGTCGATCGCCTCGTCGCCGCCTGCCGGTCCTGCGATCTCGCCTATCTCGCGCGCGAAGCACCGCTCGCGATCGAGCAGTCGCTCGAGGGGATCGCGCGTGTCACGAAGATCGTGCAGTCGATGAAGGAGTTCAGCCATCCGGGAAGCGACGAGAAGCTGCCGGTCGATCTGAACCGCGCGATCGAGAGCGCCGTGACGGTTTCCCGCAACGAGTGGAAGTACGTCGCCGACCTCGATCTCGACCTCTCCGCCGATCTCCCTCCGGTCCCGGTTCTCGCGGGGGACTTCAACCAGGCGATCCTGAACCTGATCGTCAACGCCGCCCACGCGATCGCCGCTCGCGCCGGAGACTCCCCGCCCGTCAAGGGGGCGATCCGCGTGTCGACCGAGCGCTGCGGCTCCTGGGCGGAGATCCGGGTATCCGACACAGGGACGGGGATCCCCGAGGCGATCCGCGACCGGATCTTCGATCCGTTCTTCACGACCAAAGCGGTCGGAAGCGGGACGGGGCAGGGACTGTCGATCGCGCGCTCCGTCATCGAGGAGAAGCATCACGGGACAATCGACTTCGAGACGGAGCCCGGCAAGGGAACGACCTTCGTCGTGAGGCTTCCGCTCGAAGGCGGTTCCTGCGGGCTGCTGCTCGAAGGGGAGGGCGAGGCCGAAGGGGAGGGCGAAAGCGAGGGCGAGGAGAAGGCGGCGTAGCCGGGGCCGCCGTCCTCCTCCGGCTCAAGCCGCGCGGCGAAGGTCCGAGTCGGGCAGGCCCCGCACCAGCGCGTCGGGAACCGACTCGCCGCTCTCTCCGAGACTCCGCAACCCGTCCTCGATGGATCGATCGGGATCGAGCCGGGTCTCGAGCCTCTGCGCCTCCTGGACGAGCAGGCTTCCGAGGACGACCAGCGCGCGCTCCCCCTCCGCCTCCATCTCCTCCTCGGCGACCGGCCGGTCCCCGCGTTCCACGATCCCGGCGACCGTCTCCATCCTGGGCATCGAGGCGAGGGAAGGCAGAATCTCCGTCGGCTCCCTCCTGGGCAACGCGGAGAGGATCGCCGCCGTCTCGTACTGCCAGCCGTTCTCGAGCGAGAGGCCGGCGGCGAGGCGGCGAGCGATCTGCCCCACGCGCCGGGCGCGCCCCGGCCGCGAGCCGGCGGCCTTCTCCAGGTCCCGCGCGATGGCGCCGAGAAGGCCCGGCAGCGTCACGCCAAGCAGATCCCGCTCGGCGACGACCAGCCGGTGATGGGCGAGCGCCGCCTCCACCGTCAGGATGATCTGCTCGCGCGGGCAGGGCTTCGTCAGGAAACGGAAGATCTTCCCCTCGCTCAGGATCCGGATCGTCGTGTCGAGATCCGCGTAGCCGGTCAGCATCACGCCGACCGTGTCGGGCCATCCCTGGCGCACCTTGCCGAGGAAGTCGGTGCCGCTCATCTCGGGCATCCGCAGGTCGGAGACGACGACGGCGAAGGGGCCAGAACCGCGCAGGATCCGCAGCCCCTCCTCCGGGCTCGTCGCCGTCTCGATCTCGTAGCGCTCCTCGAGAAGCCGCCGGAACGTCTCGACGATGAGAGGCTCGTCGTCGACGAAGAGGATCTTGCGCGTCATGCGGCGTCCCTGTCCCTGTCTTCCTCCGCCTGGGCGGCGGCGCGTTCCGCGCAGATGCGGCGCCACTCCTCGAGGCGCGGGCGGAGGCCCAGCGATTCGAGGTGGAGAGGGTCGATCCGCGGAGGCGGCTCGTCGCTCGCGCCCGCCTGCTGCCGCTCGTGGTCGAGCGCGCAGGCGACGTGGACCGACGTCACCGGCGCGAAACCGCCCGTTGCGGGGAGGGCGCTGGGAGCGTGATGGAACGCGAGCGCCTCGACGACCGGCGACGGCAGACCCCAGAGCCCGATCAAGTAGGCGCCCACCTCCGCGTGGGTCACGCCAAGCTCGGCCCTCTCCGCTTGCGCGAGGGGGAGACCTTCCCGATGCGCCCGATCGAGGATCGCGCGGTAGGTGCCGGAGAGGTTCACCGCGAGCACGAGCCGGCCTGCGTCGTGGATCAGCCCTGCCGAGAGGCTCTCCTCGGCGATGCGAGCGTCCTGACCCTCGGTCTCGCAAATCGCGCGCGCGAGGGCCCCCGTGCGAACCCCGTGCTGCCAGATCCGGTCGAGATGCAGCCAGGAGCAGGTGGCCTCGTCGACCTGCCGGAACAGATGCAGCCCGAGTACGAGGGAGGAGATCATGTTCAGCCCGAGATAGATGACCGCCGCTTCGGGACTCGAGACCTCGTGCCGGAGGCCGAAGTAGGCGGAGTTGACCAGCCGCAGGATCTGCGCCGTCATTCCCGCGTCCTGGGCGACGATCTTCCCTACGCGCTGCAGCGAGCAGGAGGGGCTCGCCATCTCCTCCATCAGCTCGGCGTAGAGGGAAGGGACCGACGGCAGGGAATCGAGGCGGCTCACGAGGGCGCGAAGCCGTTCGTTGGAGAGAATCTCCTGGAGCGCGAGAGACCGGCGGATCGTCTTCTTCAGCAGATCGATCTCGCACGGCTTCGTCAGGTACTGATGCGTCGCCCCGAGGGAGCGGAGCATCGTCTCCTGGTCCGAATGCCCCGACAGCCCGATCCGCACCATGTGCGGATGGAGCCGGCGCACCGTCTCGAGCAGCTCCGCGCCGCTCATCCCCGGCATGCGGATGTCGGAGACGATCACGTCGTGCCTCTGCCGATCGAGAATCTCGAGCGCCTCCCGCCCCCCGGTGGCGAAGGTCGTTTCCCATTCGTCCCGCACCGGGTGGAGGAGGCGACGGAGTCCCTCGAGCACGTTCGGCTCGTCGTCCACGAACAGGATTCGCGTCACCATCGCCGTCGTCATCCTTCCTCGAACTCGCAGGGGACGCGCGGCTGCGCCCGAGAAGGCGGCGCGCGTCCCCTCTCGTTTTCGTCCCAGGAAGGCGGCGTCTTGAGCGACGCGGAGGTCCGGCGGGGAAGCGAGGGCCGGCGCCTAGGCGCGGGGGAGCCCGGCCGGATCGGGGCCGTCGGCGGGATCGGGGCCGTCGGCGGGATCGAGGCCGTTCGCGGGATCGAGGCGCCCGGCGGGGCCTACCGGTTCCCAGCGGCCCCCCTCGGAGGAGCGCCGGATGGCGTCGAGGACGAGCTGGTTGCGGTGGCCATCCTCAAACGTCGACGCTCCCGGGACCTCCGCGCGCCCCTCCTCGATCGCTCGCGCGATCTCGCGCGCGAACAGCAGGAAGGCCCGCGCCCAGTCCGTTTCGGGAATCCCCAGCCGCGCCGATTCGGGCAGAGGATCGTCCGCGGCGATCTCCTCCCATGCCTCGTCGCCCCTCGCGAGCCGGCTCGCCGCCTGCTCCTCGATCCGAAGGGCGCCGGCGCTGCCCGCCACCGTCACGCGGTGCTCCCGCTCCCGCTCGACCATCGAAACGTCGATCGTCCCGGTGGCGCCGCCGGCGAATCGCAGCCAGGCGGAGAAGAGGTCGTCGGAGGTCACCTCGCGCGCGCGGCGCGGATCGCCCGGATCCGGCCGCTCCCTCACGATCGTCTCGAGTCGCCCGCGCACCTCGACGATCTCTCCGGCGAGCCAGCGGAGCGTGTCGACGGCGTGCGAGCCGATCGCGCCGAGCGCCCCGCCGCCGCCCCTCCGGTCGCTCCACCAGCTCCACGGGCGCGCGGCGTCCGCCATCCCGGCGGATCGAAGCATGTAGTGCGCGGCGCGGATCGCGCCGATCTCCGGCGCCGCCGCGCGAGCCGCCCGCCGCGCCGGAAGGAACCGCAGCTCGTGATCGATCAGCGCGATCTGGCTCGGGTGCCGCCGGCTCGCCGCCAGCATCGCCGCGCTCTCGGAGGCGTCGAGCGCGGTCGGCTTCTCGCAGACCACGTGGCATCCCGCCTCCAGGGCGTCGATCGCCATGACGCGGTGCAGGCTCGGGGGAGTCACGACGAAGACGAGCCGCGGCCGCGCGCGCTCGAGAACCTCGCGATGGTCCCGCCCATCGATCGGGATCGAGAACGCCGCGGCGGTCTCGGCGCGACGCGCGTCGTCGGGGCTCGCGATCCCGACGACATCGATCTCCTCGACGTGGCGCAGGCAAGGGAGGATCACGCGACTGGCGAAGCCGTTACCGAGAATCGCAACCGGGATGGAGCCGCGCGCCATCGGGGAACCTCGCGTCGAGTCGGGCGAGCGGAGGCCCGCCGGCCCTAGCCCCGCCCGCCGCCCCGGCGGGTCTTTGGTGGCGAGGGATGCGCCGCGGTGGCTGCCGCCGCCGCGGCCGGCTCGATGACGAGCCGCCCGTCGCGCACGTCGACGCGGATCCTGAGCTCCTTCGGATGCTCGAGCAGGTAGCGCGCCAGGGGATTCAGCAGCTTGTTCTCGAGCGTCTGGTTGAGCGCGCCGGCCCCCCGCACGCGCGCATCCTCGTCCGGGATGAACGCGGCGTAGATCGAATCGCTCACCTCGACGCCCCTCCGTCCCTGCTGCAGGCGGTCGAGCACCACGCGCACCTTGTAGCGGGCGATCTGCCGCACGTCCTCGGGAGAGAGGGCCGAGAGAACCAGGATCTCCTGGAACGAGTCGAGGAACTCTTCCGAAACGCGGCGCCGCAGCTTCTCGAGCACCCGCTCCTCGCTCGTCTTCGCCGTCCGGTTGAAGCCGATCTCCGAGGTCGGGCCGTTCTCGTCGTCGGGGACGCGGGCGGTGGCGAAGAGGATCGTCCGATCGAACGAGATGCGCCCCTGCGCGTCCTCGATCCATCCCTGCTCGTTGATCTTCTGGATCATGCGCAGCGCGGCCGGGTGGGCCTGCTCGATCCCTCGCAGCAACAGGATCGTGTGCGGCCGGCGCCGCACCGGCGCCGTCAGCATGCCCTCGTAGAGGGTCGGAGGCGGACCCGGCACGAGGACGTCGACCAGGCGGATGACGTCTTCCTCCGAGGCCATTGCCCGCATGTCAATCGGGACGACGAGCGACTCGTCTCCGTAGAGGATTTCAGCGAGCGCGTACGCGAATTCGTTCTTCCCGACGCCTGGAGGGCCGACGAGCAGGAACGTTCCGTTGGGGCGCTCCGGGCGGAAGTCGAGATGGATCAGCCGGACCCGGACGGCGCGCGCGATCCGCTCGACAGCGTCGTCCTTGCCGTGGATCCGCTGGCGCAGCAGCTCCTCGAGCCGCAGCAGGATCTCCGGGCCATGCTCCCCCTCGATCGGAGCGCGCGGCACGGGCGGCGCAACCTGGCGCGCACCGCGGGCCGCCGCAGCGGACGCTCGGGACCGCCGTCCGGCGGTGGCGCCCGCCTTGCTCCGGCGCGCCGGCGGAGGAGAGGCATCGCGTTGCCTGCTCCGGCGCGCCGGCCGCGCCTGCGGCTCGGACACACCGCGCTCCAGCCCCCGGCGCTTCTTCCCTGCCGCTTCACCGGACCGGCCGCGCCGCTTCGCGCTCGCCTCCCGGCTCGCCCGGCCGGGATCTCGCCCCTTCGATTGCATCCCTCCTCCTTTCGGGGAATTCGCGCCGCAACTCCAGGTTAACAGAGCTTCCCGGACGCCGTCATCGACCCTGCGATTTCCCGCGAGGAGCGCGGGCTCCTGCTATCCTGGTGCGGGTCGCGCGGCCGTCGCTGGCCGCGAGCGGAAGGGCGGGCGCGAACGAGAGGGGGGCAAGATGGCCGAGAAGCTTCGCCGGATCGGTGTCCTGACGGGGGGCGGAGACTGCCCGGGCTTGAACGCCGTGATTCGCGCCGTCGTGAAGACGGCCGCGTTCGACTACGGCATCGAGGTGGTGGGCATCGAGAGCGGCTACGCGGGACTCGTACAGGATCGAACTCGCGATCTCGATCCCTCCAGCGTGGGAGGGATCCTCGCCCGTGGCGGAACGATCCTCGGCTCCAGCAACCGCGACAACCCGTTCCGCGTTCCTTCGGACGAGAACGGGAAGATCGTCTTTCGCGATCTCTCCGACGTCGCGCTCCGCACCTTCCAGCGTCACGGACTCCAACTGCTCATCGCCATCGGAGGGGATGGAAGCCTCTCGATCGCCCGAGATCTCGAGAAGAAGGGGATGCCGGTAATCGGAGTGCCGAAGACGATCGACAACGACCTTGCCGCGACCGACGTGACCTTCGGATTCGACTCGGCCCTCGCCATCGCCACCGAAGCGGTCGACCGCCTGCATACGACCGCGATGAGCCACCAGCGGGTGATGGTGCTCGAGGTGATGGGCCGCTACGCCGGCTGGATCGGCCTGGAGGCCGGGATGGCGGGGGGCGGCGACGTGATCCTGATCCCCGAGATCCCGTTCCAGCTCGAAAGCGTCGCCAACGCGATCCGGCAGCGGTCCTATCGCGGGCGTCACTTCTCGATCGTCGTCGTGTCGGAGGGGGCGAAGCCGGCCGGGGGCGAGATGATGGTGGCGAAGACGATCGAGACGTCGACCGATCCCCTCCGGCTCGGAGGGATCGGCAACTGGGTCGCGAGCGAGCTCGAGCGGATGCTCGACATGGAGACTCGCGCGACCGTCCTCGGCCATCTGCAGCGAGGCGGGATCCCGACCGCGTACGATCGCATCCTCGGCACCCGATTCGGTGTTCAAGCAATTCGTGAGGCCGTCGAGGGAAAGCATGGAGTCATGGTCGCGTTGCGAGGCCGGGAGATCGTGGCCGTCCCGATCGAGGAGGCGGTCGCCTCGTTGCGCCGCGTCGAGCCCGAGGGCGAGCTGGTGCGGGCGGCGCGCAGCGTCGGGACGAGCTTCGGAGATGAGAGGTAGGTTGCGCGCGGCCGGCCGCGCGAGCAGCGCCATCGCCGCCGCCCTGCTGCTCCTCACCGCGCTGCCGGTGTCCGGCCCCGCTCGGGGCGAGGACCTTCACGACTCCCCGATCGCCCGGAACATGGAGCGGCCGCGCTTCGCGTTCGACGCCGGCGCGTTCTGGCGCAACGACTCCGCGTACGTGGGGGTCGCCGTGCTCGTCCCGTACCGGGAGCTGATGTTCCGTCTCGACGGCGCGCGCTATCTCGCGAAGTTCGACCTGATCGTCGTCCTGTACGAGGGGGACCGGCAGGTCGCGGGGAACCTCTGGAACGAGAGGATCGAGATCGGGTCGCTCGCGGAAATCCATCGCGACGCCGCCGTCTTTCGCAAGCAGGTCGAGCTGCCGGCGCGGCCGCGCAAGTACCGGGTCGAGGTTGAGGTGAGCGAGCAGGATTCGGGCAACGAGGGGCGCCTCGCGCAGGAGATCGAGATCCCCGACCTCGGCAAGGAGGCGCTCGAGGTCGGCAAGGTCTGGTTCGTCCGCTGCCCGGGCGACTCGGCCGCGCGTACCGGCATGGAGATTCCCGCCGATCCGCTGGTCGGCCGGAGGTTCGGCGCCGGCTCCGGTCCGGTCTGCGCAATCTCGTGGGTCGGCGGCTCCGACGTGGCCGGCTCCGGGCACGTCTCGGTCCACTACCGGATCTACGATTCGCGCCGTCAGATCCTCGACGAGCAGACGCGCGAGTTCCCCACCGATGGGCAGATCGCGCCGGTTCGCTTCCCGCTCCCGCTCGACAAGCTCTGGCTCGGCGGCTACGAGCTGCGGGTCGAGGCGAAGGCGGGGGGAAAGACGGCGAGCCGGACCGCCCGCTTCGAGATGGACGAGTCGATGGTCTCGCTCGTCCAGAATCCGGCGGAGAGCATCTCGATGATCCGCTACATCGCGACCGGCGACGAGATCGCGGAGCTGGAGGCCGCGCCGCCCGAGGACCGCGACCGAGTCTGGAAGGAGTTCTGGAAGCGCCGGGACCCGAGCCCCGAGACGCCCGAGAACGAGTTCGAGGACGAGTTCTTCGCGCGCGTCCGCTACGCGAACGAGAACTTCACGAGCATCATTCCGGGCTGGAAGACCGATCGCGGGATGATCTACATCCAGTACGGCCCGCCGGACCAGGTCGAGAGCTACCCGCATCAGATCGACGGCCCTCCGATGGAGATCTGGATCTACAACTCGATCCGCCGCCGCTTCGTCTTCATCGATTACGACGGCTTCGGACGCTATGAGCTCTACACGCCCGGAAGGCGCTGAGCTGCGCGCCGGCTCGGTCGCCGTCGTGTGCGTTCCCGCGCTCGAGCTGCGCCGGGAGCCGGATCATCGCTCGGAGTGCGTCACGGAGTGCGTGATGGGGAGCGAGCTCGCCGTCCGCGAGGCGTGCGACGGGGGAAAGTGGCTCCTCGTTCGGGCGCCGGACGGCTACGAGGCTTGGGCGCGCAGCTGGGGGACCGTCCCGCTGAGTGACGAGTGGAGCGAAGGGCAGCACTGTGTCATCCGCGAGCCGTTCGCGCTGCTCCATGTCGAGCGGCGCGACCATGACATGCTCGGGGTCGTGAGCAGCCTGGGGATGGGTTGCCGCCTGCGGCGGATCGAGGGCGACGAGCACGAGCACGAGGACGAGGACGGCGAGCTCCGGGTTGCGACTCCCGACGGACGAGAGGGTTGGATCTCCTCCTCCGCCGCCACGAGCGACGAGACAGCGCGGCGGGCGCGTTTCTGGGAGCCCTCCGATCCGATGCCCACCCCGGACTTCACCAGGGCCTTGGCGAGCGCCGTGCTCACCCGCGCGCTGATGCTCGTCGGCGTGGGGTATCGCTGGGGAGGCGCGAGCGCGTCGGGAGTCGACTGCTCGGGGCTCATGCGCCTGGCCTTCGGTCTCGAGGGGATCGCGCTGCCCCGGGACGCACGCGACCAGGCGGTGGCCCTGGCGCCCTGGAGGATCGAGGAGCCGGCATCGCACGCCGGCACCGGAGATCTCGTCTTCTTCGGCGAAAGCCTAGAGGGGGCCGACCACGTGGCGATCGGGTGCGGGCTCGGGCCTTGCGGCGAGCTCGATCGGCCGGGGAGGATCCTCCACGCGAGTGGCCGGGTGCGCATCTCGAGCCTGGACCCCGCCGACGAGGACCGATTCGAGCCGAACCTGCTGGCGCGCGCCTGCGCCGTCATCCGGCCCCCCTGGAGACCGGGCGGACCCCGCGACGAGGACGACGGCTAGTTTCGTCTGTCGAACGGCCAGTTTCGTCTGTCGACGGCAGCCTCGCCTTCGCGGCTTTCCAGCGAACGAACGCTTGCATTCGAAGGCCGCGACGCCGTTCACTCCTTCGCATGAGCTCGATGCGCGCCCCCCAAGACCCCCTTTCCGTAAGTGCAAGTCACGTTCCGAAGGCCGGCCGCACGATCCTCGGCCATCCGCCCGGGCTCTTCCTGCTCTTCTTCACGGAGATGTGGGAGCGCTTCTCGTACTACGGGATGCGATCGCTCCTCGTCCTGTACATGGTCGACCATCTCTTCCTGCGCCCGGACGTCACGCAGAAGGTGGTGGGCTTCGGCTTCGTCAAGGGAACGCTCGAGACGCTCTTCGGTCCGCTCGCGATCCAGCCGCTCTCGTCGCAGATCTACGGGCTCTACACGGCGTTCGTCTATCTGACGCCGCTCTTCGGCGGCATGCTCGCCGACCGCGTCCTCGGACAGCGGCGCACGGTGGTGCTCGGCGCGGTCCTGATGGCGATCGGCCACTTCCTCATGGCGGTGGAGAGCCTCTTCTTCCTCGCGCTGCTCTTCCTGATCGCCGGCAACGGGGCGTTCAAGCCGAACATCTCGACCCAGGTCGGCAGCCTCTACCCGCCCGGCGATCCGCGCCGCGATCGCGCGTTCACGATCTTCTACATGGGAATCAACCTGGGCGCGTTCCTCTCGCCGCTGATCTGCGGCACCCTCGGACAGCGCTATGGCTGGCACTACGGCTTCGGCGCCGCCGGCGTGGGGATGGTCCTCGGCCTCTGCCTCTACCTGGCGGGACAGCGATACCTCGCGCCCGACCTGATCATGCGGCGCAAGGAGAACGGCCTGGTCGCCGCTCCGGCGAAGCAGCCGCTCACGCGCGAGGAATGGAAGCGCGTCTGGGCGCTTGCCGCCCTCTGCGGCCTGAACGTCATCTTCTGGGCGGTCTACGAGCAGCAGGGGAACACGATGCAGCTCTGGGCCGACCGGAACGCGAACTGGACCTTCGGCGGGATCCGGATCCCCTCGACCTGGTACCAGGCGTTCAACCCGGCGATGATCTTCATCTTCGCGCCGCTGCTGAACGTCTTCTGGGGATGGCAGTCGAGGAGGAACCGCGAGCCGTCGAGCGTGATCAAGATGTCGATCGGCTGCGTGCTGCTCGGCCTCTCCTTCCTCGTCATGATCGCGGGATCCCACGGCATGACGCCCGACGAGCGGCGAAGCGTCCTCTGGCTCGCCGGCACGACGCTCGTTCTCACGGTCGGGGAGCTGTACCTCTCGCCGATCGGGCTCTCGCTCGTCACGAAGGTGGCGCCCGCGCGGATCGCCTCGATGACGATGGGCATCTGGTTCCTCTCGAGCTTCTTCGGCAACTACCTGAGCGGATTCCTCGGCACCTTCTGGGAGAAGATGCCGCGCGGCGGCTTCTTCCTGATGCTCTGCGTCCTCGGCGTCGCCGCCGGTCTGGCGATCTATGCGGTCAGCCGTCCGCTGAACCGCATCGTACGAGCGCACGACATCGGCGCCGCCTGACCGGAGGGGAGGCATCGATTCCCCTTCCCGGGCTCATCCAGGCCCGGAAGGGCCGGTTGACACCGATTCGCCCCCGTCTTACGATTGTGATGGCATTCACATAAGAGCCCCGAGTCGCCAAGCATTGGGTGGAGGTGGAGGATGGCGGGTTCGTTGGCGCTCCGTGTCCGCGTGGCCGAAGCCACCGGGCAGAATCCGTTTCGCTGCTACCAGTGCGGTAACTGCTCCGCCGGCTGTCCCGTCGCCGGTGAAGGGGATCTTCTGCCGCACCAGATCTTCCGGCATCTCCAGATCGAGAGCGACGAGCCGCTCCGCGCGCTCCAGCCCTGGCTCTGCGTCGGATGCCAGACCTGCGCCGTCCGCTGTCCGCAGGAGCTCGACCTCTCTCGCGTGATGGACTTCCTCCGCGAGGAGGCGGAGCGCCGCGGGACGGTCCCGGTCGAGGCGAAGCGGATCGCGGCATTCAACCGCATCTTCCTCGATCAGGTCCTCGCGCGCGGGCGTCTCTCGGAAGTCCAGCTCGGGGCCTTCTACAACCTGAAGACCGCTTCCTTCTTCGCGAACGTCGGGTCGCTCCCCTCGCTCCTTGCTCGCGGGAAGGTGAAGATCGGCGGCAAGCGCGTCGGCGGACCGGGCCGGGCCCGGAAGGCCGCGGGAGGTGATGCGCGATGAGCCGTTACGCCTACTTCCCCGGCTGCTCGCTCCACGCGACCGCGCGCGAGTACGACGAGTCGATCCGCGCGATCGCGGGGCTCCTCGGATGGGAGCTGAAGGAGATCGACGACTGGTGCTGCTGCGGCGCGACGCCGGCGCACGCGCTCGATCCGAAGGCCGCGAAGATCCTGGGACTGTGGAACCTCGGGCAGGCGGCGAAGTCGGGCGCCGGACCTCTCCTGACCGGCTGCGCCTCGTGCTTCTCCCGTCTCCGCACGGTCGCCGAAGAGGCGCGTGAGCACCCGGCTTCGATCGGCCGCGGAGACGGAGGGCTCGGCGCGTCGTTCGACCCGGACCTCCCGGTGCTCCACATCGCGCAGGTGCTCGCGAGCGAGGAGATGGCGGACCGCCTGAAGGCCGCGATCACCCGGCCGCTCGCCGGGCTGAAGGTCGCCTGCTACTACGGATGCCTGCTCACGCGGCCGCGCGGCGCCGGCGCGGTGGACGATCCGGAGAACCCGCAGATCCTCGAGGATCTCGTGCGCCGCCTCGGAGCGGAGCCGGTCGACTGGCCGCTGCGGCTCGATTGCTGCGGCGCGTCGATGGCGCTGCCCCGCCCGGATCTCGTGATGGACCTTTCCGGCAAGATCCTCGCGAAGGCGCACGAGCGAGGCGCGAACGTCGTCCTGGTCGCCTGCCCGCTCTGCCACTCGAACCTCGACTTCAAGCAGGACGCGATCCAGAAGCGGCGCGGGGAGTCGTGGCGGATCCCGGTCGTCTACCTGACGCAGCTCGTCGGGCTCGCGCTGGGGATCTCGGCGGACCGGCTGGGACTGAAGAGACATTTCATTCCCGTTCCGATCGACCGCCTGCTGGCGGGGGAGGGGGCGGCCCGTGTCTAGGATCGGCGTCTTCGTCTGCCACTGCGGTGAGAACATCGGCCGGACCGTCGACTGCGCGCGCGTCGCCGAGGCGTCGGGCAAGCTGCCCGGTGTCGTCGTCGCGGTCGACTACAAGTACATGTGCTCCGACCCGGGACAGAACCTGATCCGCAACGCGATCCGCGAGCACCACCTCGATGGCGTCGTGGTCGCGGCCTGCAGTCCCGCCATGCACGAGCCGACCTTCCGGCGCGCGACCGCCGGCGAGGGAGTGAACCCGTTCCGCTGCGAGATGGTCAACGTCCGCGAGCACTGCTCCTGGGTGCATGAGGACCGTGAGGCGGCGACGGCGAAGGCGATCGATCTCGTGCGGATGATGTACGAGAAGGTCAAGCGCAACGAGGACCTGATCCCGATCCAGGTGCCAGTGACGCGGCGCGCGCTCGTCGTCGGCGGCGGGATCGCGGGGATCCAGGCGGCGCTCGACCTCGCGAACGCGGGGATCGAGGTCGTCATGGTCGAGAAGGAGCCGTCGATCGGCGGCCACATGAGCCAGCTCTCCGAAACCTTCCCGACGCTCGACTGCTCGCAGTGCATTCTCACCCCGCGGATGGTCGAGGTCGCGCAGCATCCGAAGATCACGCTCCACACGTACTCGGAGGTCGAGAAGGTCGAGGGGTTCATCGGCAACTTCCGCGTGACGGTCCGCAAGAAGGCCCGCTCGGTCGACATCACGAAGTGCACCGGCTGTGGCGTCTGCCAGACGAAGTGCCCGCAGAAGAAGATCCCCTCCGCGTTCGACGCCGGTCTCGGCATGCGCTCGGCGATCTACATTCCGTTCCCGCAGGCCGTCCCGAACAAACCGGTGATCGATCGCGAGCAATGCACCTACTTCAAGAACGGAAAGTGCGGCGTCTGCAAGAAGCTCTGCGGGCCGCAGGCGGTCGACTTCGACCAGCAGGACGAGCTGGTCGTCGAGCCGGTGGGAGCGGTCGTCCTGGCTACCGGCTACCAGCTCTACGAGATCGGAGCGCAGCCGGAGGGGAGCGGACTGCGCGGATACGAGGAGTACGGAGGCGGGAGGCTGGCCGACGTCATCGATGGGCTGCAATTCGAGAGGCTGGCCTCCGCATCCGGCCCGACAGGCGGAGAGATCCGCCGCCCGTCCGACGGCAAGATTCCCAAGACGATCGTCTTCCTGCAGTGCATCGGGAGCCGCGATCCTGCGAAGGGGATCGACTACTGCTCGAAGATCTGCTGCATGTACACGGCGAAGCATGCCCTGCTGTACAAGCACAAGGTCCACGACGGCCGGGCGATCGTCTTCTACATGGACGTCCGCGCGCCCGGCAAGGGGTACGACGAGTTCGTGCGCCGCGCGGTCGAGGAGGACGAGGTCCTCTACCTCCGCGGGCGCGTCTCGAGAATGTACGAGGACGGCGGGCAGATCGTGGTCTCCGGAGTCGACACGCTCTCCGCTCGTCCGATGGAGATCCGCGCCGACCTGGTCGTCCTGGCGACGGCGATCCGGCCGCAGCCGAACGCCGCCCGCCTGGCCCAGCTCTTCGGCGTGGGCTACGACGGCGCCGCGTTCTACTCCGAGGCGCATCCAAAGCTGCGCCCGGTCGAGTCGGCCGCGGCGGGGATCTTCCTCGCCGGAGCCTGCCAGGGTCCGAAGGACATTCCGGAATCGGTTGCGCAGGCGAGCGCGGCCGCCTCGAAGGCGATGGTCCTCTTCTCGCGCGACGTGCTCGAGCGGGAGCCGGTCGTCGCGAAGGTGAACGAGACGACCTGCGCCGGATGCTTCGCATGCAAGGCGGTCTGTCCCTACGGCGCGGTCGAGGAGATCGAGGTGCGGGATCGCCAGGGACGGCTGCTGCGTCGCGTCGCGCGCATCAACAGCGGCGTCTGCAACGGCTGCGGCACCTGCCAGGCGACCTGCCCATCGAAGTCGCTCGAGCTGGCGGGATACACCGACGAGCAGGTCTTCGCGCAGATCGGCGCGCTTCGTCCGTGAGGCGGAGGGGAGGATCGAGGGCGAGATGAGCGCAGAACCGCAAGTCGAACTCGAGAAGGACTGGCAGCCGAGGATCCTGGCGTTCGTGTGCCGCTGGTGCACCTACGCGGGGGCGGATCTCGCCGGGACGAGCCGGCTGAAGTATCCCCCGCAGATCCGGATCGTGAAGCTCCCGTGCTCGGGGAGGATCGATCCGCTGTTCCTGCTCCGCGGCTTCGAGATGGGGGCCGACGGGATCCTGGTCTCCGGATGCCATCCGGGCGACTGCCACTACATCAGCGGCAACTACTATGCCCGCCGGCGCTGGGTGCTGTTCACCGAGCTCTTGAACCTGATCGGCCTCGACCCGGGACGCCAGCACTTCTCCTGGGTGTCGGCGGCCGAAGGGGCGAAGTTCGTCGACGTCGTGAAGAAGGTGACCGACTCGGTGCTAGAGCTGGGACCGTTCCCCGGCTTCGCTCCTCGCAGGCCGGAGCTGGCGATGGCGCCTCTGTCCTCGCGTCGCGATCCGGTTCCGATCACCTCGCTCCCCGATGGCGGGCCGGTCCGCGAGGACCTGCGCGACGGCAAGGTGCGGGCCGTCCTCGGATACCGGAAGGGAAGGCGGACGGGAACGCTCTCCCCGACCTGGATGACGGAGGCAGAGTCGGTCGACGACCTGCTCTTCGCGACCTCGCGGCAGCCGGCGCTCATCACCCACCTCGTGCGCCGGCTCCGCGAGGACCCGGAAGGCGTCTACGGGATCGTCGCAGGCCCCAAGGAGGCGGAGGCGATCGCGCTGCTGCTCGCCGAAAGCCAGATCCCGCAGGATCGCGTGCGCGTCTACCACCAGGAGGCAGCGCTCCCCGCCGAAGCGGCCGATCCACTGGCGGCGTGCGGCGCGCCGGGCCTCGACCGTCCGGCGAGCGAGCGATGGGACTACTGGACGGCGCAGTTCGCGCGCTGCCTGCGCTGCAACGCCTGCCGCGAGTCGTGCTCGCTCTGCAGCTGTGTGCGCTGCGTGCAGGAGAAAACCCGGCCGCGATGGATCGACTCCTCCGCGACGCCGGCCGGCAACTGGATCTGGAACGTGACGCGCGCCTTCCATCTCTCCGGCCGCTGCGTCGGCTGCGGAGCGTGCGAGGAGGCGTGCCCGGTCGGAATCCCGCTTCTCGCGCTCAACCGATCGATGATCGCGGCGGCGGAAAAGCACTTCGGGCCGCGCGGGAAGGAAGGCGACGCGATCCGCTCCCCGCTGATCCGTTACGAGACCGCCGACGAGGCGCCGTTCATCCTGTGATTCGCCCAGGAGACATTCAGGAGGCATGGAGGTCATGGCAGAGTTCTGGACGCTGGCCGATCTGAAGACTTGGGCGCGGGCGCTCGCGAAGTCGCGCCGCGTGATCGCGCCGGTCGCGGGGCCGGAAGGGGCGGTGTGGGCGCCGGTCGATGACCCCGAGGCGATCTCGTGGGACTACGGCCGCACCTCGATCTCGCCGCGCGCCTGGCTGCTCCCGCAGCACGAGACGCTCTTCACCTACGACCTCGCCGCCGATCCTCCAGAGATCGTGGAGCCTCCGATCGCGGCGCCGCCGACCGTCCTGTTCCTGCTGCGCTCCTGCGACGTGGCGGGGCTGCGGGCGCTCGATCCGGTGATGCGGTGGGACTACGAGGACGAGCCGTACGAGGAGCGGCGCAAGGCGACGCTGCTCGTCTCGCTCGGGTGCGCAAAGGTCCCGGAGCCCGAGGCATGCTTCTGCACCTCCTGCGGGATCGACCCGCGGCGGGCCGAAGGGGCGGACGTCGCGATCGAGCCGGTCGATGCTGGCGGCGAGACGCGCTATCGGGTCGTCGCGCTCACGGACGCGGGGCGTGAATCGCTCGCGGGGGCGCCGGGGCCGATCGCGGAGGGTCCGCCGATCGGCGAGCCGGTGCGCACGCAGGCGGTGGACGTCGCGGGGGCGCGCGCCTGGATGGCGGGCGCGGGGGCGTTCGAGGATCCGCTCTGGGAGAAGGTCGCGGAGTCCTGTCTCGGATGCGGCGCGTGCGCCTACGTCTGTCCCTCCTGCCACTGCTTCGACATGGTCGACGAGGGGGACTGGCGGCGCGGCGCACGCGTGCGCAACTGGGACTCCTGCCAGTTCGATCACTTCACGCTCCACGCGACGGGGCACAATCCGCGCCCGCATCAGTGGAATCGCTACCGCCAGCGCGTCTACCACAAGTTCGTCTTCTATCCGGAGAAGTTCGGCAAGCTCCTCTGCACTGGATGCGGCCGGTGCGTTTCGGCCTGTCCGGGCGGGATGGACCTTGTCGAGGTGCTGCAGCGGGCGGCGGAGCAAGGGGAAGGAGCGCCGGCGGCGGCCGAATCGGAAGCGGGCGCGGGCGCGAAGGCGGCGCCGGCGGCGCCCGCGGCGCGCGAGGGAGGCCGGGGATGAGGGTCTACACGCCACATTTGATGCGGATCGAGGAGGTCCGGCAGGAGACCCCGGACGTCAAGTCGTTCAAGCTCGTCTTCCAGGACGAAGGGATGCGCGAGCGCTTCTCGTTCCGGGCCGGACAGTTCGGCCTCTACTCCGTCTTCGGGGAAGGGGAGTCCACCTTCTGCATCGCCTCGCCTCCGACACGCAAGGGATACATCGAGTGCACTTTCCGCGCGGTCGGCAAGGTGACCGAGTCGCTGCGCAAGAAAGAGGCCGGCGACACGATCGGCTTCCGCGGGCCGTACGGCAATCACTTCCCGATGGAGTCGTTCCACGGCAAGGATCTCCTGTTCGTGATCGGCGGGATCGCCCTGCCGCCACTGCGCTGCGTCATCTGGAACGTGCTCGACGAGCGCGACAAGTACGGGAAGGTACGGATCGTCTACGGCGCGCGCTCGGTCGCCGACCTGGTGTACAAGAACGAGCTGGCGGAGTGGGAGGCGCGGCCGGACGTCGATCTCGTGACGACGGTCGATCCGGGCGGTGAGACGCCCGACTGGAAGGGGAAGATCGGCTTCGTTCCGACGGTGCTCGACCAGGTTGCGCCGCCGTCGAAGAACTCGATCGCCTTCGTCTGTGGGCCTCCGATCATGATCAAGTTCTCGATGCCGGTGCTGACGAAGCTCGGCTTCGAGCCGCCTCAGGTCTACTCGACGCTCGAGAACCGGATGAAGTGCGGCATCGGCAAGTGCGGCCGCTGCAACATCGGGCAAACCTACGTCTGCAAGGAAGGCCCGGTCTTCACGCTCGAGGAGATGATGGCGATGCCGGTCGGGAGCGACGCCTAAGGCTGGACGTTCGGGTCGCGGCCGACTCCGTTCCGCTGCTCGACAGCGATGCGCTCGCCGAAGCGCTCGATGATGCGGTTGCCGAGCAGCCGCAGCATCGGCGG
>JBHGAY010000012.1:0-136246 GCA_041946735.1 Candidatus Eiseniibacteriota bacterium | reverse complement strand
GCGTCACTACGCAGCTCGCACGCGCTCGAACGCCAGGTTCCCGCGTCACTACGCAGCTCTCACGCGCTCGTGCGCCAGGTTCCCGCGTCACTACGCAGCTCTCACGCGCTCGTGCGCCATGTTGCCGCGTCACTACGCAGCTCGCACGCGCTCGAACGCCAGGTTCCCGCGTCACCACGCCGCTCGCACGCGTGCGTGCGCCATGTTCCCGCCTCACCACGGCGTTTCATGGCTGAGATCCGCCATGTCGAGGGGGCCGGGGGGCCGCCGCTCCGCCCGCCCGCCTGCAAGGCCGGGCAAAAAGGGGCGGGCCGGAGTCGCCTCCGCCCGCCCCGCTCCGCCTGTCCGCGCCGCCTGCGGCGCCTCCGCCGCTTCGGCGCTTTCCTACCGGCCCGCCCCCCGCCGGCTACTCCTCGTCCGCGTCGGCGTCCTTCAGCTTCGTCCGCAGCGTCTGGCGGCTGATCCCCAGCGCTTCAGCCGCCTTCGTCTTGTTGCCTCCGACGCGCGACAGGGTGTGCTGGATCGCCGCCCGCTCGATCTCGTCGAGCGTCAGGATCCGGTCGTCGGGGAAGAGAAGCGCCGCCGAGGCGCGCGAGAGCCGCGGGCCGTGCCCGCCGGCGAGGATCTGCGGCGGCAGGTGATCGGGCAGGATCTCGTGGTCGGTCGTCATCAGGACGGTGCGCTCGAGGAGATTCCGCAGCTCGCGGACGTTGCCGGGCCAGCTGTAGGCGCAGAGATACTCCATCGCCTTGTCGGAAATCCCGTGGATGGAACGTCCCAGCTCGCGGTTGAACCTCTCGAGGAAGTGGCGCGCGAGGAACGGAATGTCTTCCGGGCGGTCGCGCAGCGCCGGCACGTGCACGGGGATGACGTCGAGCCGGTAGAACAAATCCTCGCGGAAGCGCCCGGACTCCACCTCCTGGAACAGGTCTTTGTTCGTCGCGGCGATGACGCGGACCTGCACTTTCACGTCGACCGTGGAGCCGAGACGCCGGAACGATTTCGTCTCGAGAACGCGCAGCAGCTTCGCCTGCATCGTGAGCGGCATCTCCGCGATCTCGTCGAGGAAGAGGCTTCCGCGGTCCGCCAGCTCGAACAGGCCCCGCTTCGATCCCTTGGCGTCGGTGAACGCCCCCTTCTCGTAGCCGAAGAGCTCCGACTCGATCAGGTTGTCCGGGACCGCGCTGCAGTTGAAGTCGACGAACGCCCCCTGCGCCACCGGGCTCGAGGCGTGGATCTGCCGCGCGATGAGCTCCTTGCCGACCCCCGTCTCACCGCGGATCAGCACGGTCGACGTGGGGGATGCGGCGGCGCGCCGCACGTGCTCGAGCAGCTCGCGCGTCTTCGGGCTCGAGCCGAACATCTCGCTCGGCCGGAACACGCGGTCCTGCTGCTGGCGCAGCATCTCGACCTGGCGCTGGAGCTGCGAGGTCGACAGGGCGGAGTGGATCAAGAGCCGCAGCTGGTGGACGTCGAGCGGCTTGGTGATGTACTGGAAGCAGCCCAGCTTGGTCGCCTCGACGGCCGACTCGATCCGCCCGTAGGCGGTCATCATGATGACGAGCACTTCGGGGTGGCGCCGCCGGATCTCGCGTAGCACCTCGATCCCGTCCTCCCCCGACTCCTTCAACTTCTGGTCGAGCAGGACGAGATCGATCACCTCCGAGGCGAGCAGAGCGAGCGCGGCGGTCCCGCTCGGGGCCGTCATGACGGTGTGCGTCGGATCGGAGAGGGCCTCCTGCAGGCTCACCCGGATCGACTCCTCGTCGTCGACGACCAGCAGGCGGTAGGCCATCTCAGCTGGACGGTTTTCTTCTCTCACCTTCTCTCCTCTCGATCGGAAGATCGATGATGACCGTGGTGCCCTTGCTCTCGATCGAGCGGATCGAGATGAAGCCTCCATGCTCCTTCAGGATCGACTGCGAGATCGAGAGCCCCAGTCCCGTCCCCTTCTTCCGCGTGGTGAAGAACGGATCGAAGATCCGCGGAAGCGTCTCCTTCGGAATCCCCCCGCCCGTGTCCGAGACGCGGACCTGGACGAAACGACGCATTGGCGAATCGCCACCATACCGGATCCGGTCGGTGCTCCGCTGCCCCGTTCCTCGCCTCGCGTGCGGGCGCCGCCGGACGACGAGGCACTCGACGCCGAGGTGCCCTCCGGCCGGCATCGCCTCGCCCGCGTTGCGCACGACGTTCAGGACGACCTGCGTGATCTGCTCCGGATCGATCCAGATCGGCGGGATCCTCCCGCGAATCTTCAGCTCCGTCGAAATTCCCTGCTCCTCGCACGCGTCGCGATCGAGGTCCAGGACGTGCCGCAGGACGTCCACGATCGCGGCCTGGCGGAGCTGGGGCCGCCCGGGCCGCGCGAACGAGAGCAGGCTCTCGACGATCCGGTTCAGTCGCGCCGCCTCATCCAGAATGATCTGCACGAATTTCCGGAGAGGATCGTCCGCGGCGATCCGGTCCTGCAGCACCTGCGCGCAGTTGCCGATCCCGGTCAGGGGATTGCGGATCTCGTGCGCCACCCCGGCCGACAGCTCCCCGATCGAGGCGAGCCGCTCGCGCCGGCGCTGGTCCTCCTCGAAGGCGCGCTCCTCCGTCGTGTCCCGGATGAGGACGAGGAGGCCTCCCCTGCTTCGCGCGCCGCTGCCGGGAAGGCGGGCCATCTGGACCCAGACCGGCTTCTCCTTCCCTTCGCGGTCGGTGATGTAGAGATCGACCCGCGTCGCCTTCCCCGCGAGCCCGAGGAGAAGCGGATTCTCCTCGACCCCGGCCGGGCGGAACACGCGCAGGCAGTCCGCACCGCGCGCCTCGGCCGCGGGCCACCCGAGGATCTCCGCCGCATGGTCGCTGATCGACGACACCCGGCCGAGCGGATCGAGCGTCAGCACCCCGAGCGGCAGCGCCTTCAGCAGGACCTCTTCGAAGCGCTCCTGCGCGTCGCGCGCCCTCCGTTCCCGGTCCGCGCGGAATCCGCTGTCGATCGCGCAAGCGAGCGTCTCCCAGACCGCAGGATCGTGACGCCACAGCGCGGCGCGGGGACTGGCGCGGAAGAAGAGGGCCGCGCGCCTGCGTTGCGCCGAGCCGACCGGCAGGATCGCGAGGTCGCGCGGGAAGCCGGCGGAGGGACGGGCGCCGTCGAGGCGCAGGGGAAGCGCGCCGGCGCAGGCGGCGAGGGCGCCCGCGCGCGGCGGCGGGGGCGGGGAGGAGGCCGCGGCCGCCGAGCCGACGGCCACCGTCGCGGCGAGCGAGTCGAGGAGCGAAGGGTCCCGGAGGATCCGCATCTCCTCCTCCGGCGGCCGCAGCGACTCCGGTTCGGACATCGCAAGGACGCCGCGGCCCGCTTCGAGTGTGTACAGGCGGAAGTGAGTCCGTCCCAACACGCTCCGGACGATCCTCCGCAGGTCTTCCATCTCGCCGAGCGAGATTAGCAGCGCAATGCAGCGTCCTCAAGGTCTTTCGAGAGCGCGCGGGAGCGCGCGGAGGAACACCGCGGCGCGGTGATCGGGTGCGCGATCAAAGCCTTCTCGACGGGCTTCTCGATCAATGTCGCGCCGACGAGCCTCTCGATCAGGGCCTCTCGAGGGGCGTGATCTTCGCCTGGACCGCGCCGCGCTTTCCGCGCAGGCGGCGGCGGTGCTCCCGGAAGAGATAGCGCAGGAGATGCTGCCGCGCATTCTCGCTGATCCCTTCGAAGAAGACGGCCGAGCGGCGAGGCGATTCCTGGACGCGGACGACGCGCGCCGGCAACCGCAGGCAGGCCCCGCCGGCCAGGATGGGGATGCCGAGGCGCACGACGGCGTTCAGCGGAAGCAGGCCGTCGGGATCGTGGAGCAGCGCTCCGCTTCCGGAGAGGTTGCAGGCGCGCAGGATCACCGGCGGCGCGGGAAGCGGCGGCGCCGAGGCCGGAGCGGGCGTCTCTCCTTCCCCATCCCGTTCCTTCTTCTGCGGGATGAGATGAACGCCGAGACGTACTTGCATGCGGAAGTAGCCGCGAAGCTGGCGGCGCTGCGGCGGCTCCGGGTCGAGCTTGAGGATGCCGCATCCTTCCTCGTCGACTCCCTCGACCATCGCGCGGTAGCAGAAGAGCCCGAAGGGGCGCGCGACACGCACCTGCAGAACCGAGCCGGCATGCCACTGGGGCGCCATCGAAGCGTCCTCGAGCGGGCCTACGTGCAGCCTCTCCTCCACGCGCTCGCGTACCCGCATGCGAAATCGGGAGCCGTCGTAGAGATCTTCGAGCGTGACGATCGAGCCCGGTCCGAGGATCCGGGCCTTGGGGCGAACCGTCGATCCCTGCTTCATGCCTTCCTCTATTCCTCTGTTCCTCTATTCCTCTGTTCCTCTATTCCTCGCTTACGCGTTTCCTCGCGATGCCGCTCAGCCGGAGTGCGATCTCCTCGAGCACCTCCGGGCGATCGTAGAAGCCGCTCCGGATCCGCTTGCGGGCCAGGGCGACCTTCGCCTTGCGCACGTCGGGAAGGGCTACGACCGCTTCGCGCATCTCCTCGAGCACGCTTTCCTCGTCGCGACCGAAGAGGAAGACGTCCGAAGGCTCGTCGCGCGAGCCGGGCGCCGCGGTGTCTTCGTCCAGATCCGGGGCGGGCGCGGAGGCAGAGGCAGGATCAGGGGCGGGGGCGTCGCCTGCGCGGGCGCCGGCGCGGGCGCGTGCCCGGGCACAAGCGCAGGCGCCGGCGGAGGCGCGGAGAGCCTCGAGGAACGGGAGGATCTTGCCGCTCCCGGCTCTCGCGTTCTCCCCGGAGGCGGGACGATCCGCTTCCGGCCCTCTCGATTTCGCCATCGGCCTGGGCCTCCCCGGAGGCGGCCGAGCGGCTCGGCACGACCCTCCACCTTCCAGTTCGGCCGTTTCGGACGGGTTCTTCATGGGAAGCTGGGGGGGGGACTCCGGCGGGCGAGCGAATGCGGGAGCGAAACGCCGCGCCGCGCTCGCCGAACACAGCGCCGCACGGCGCCGCGCCAGCGCCGCGCGCGCGCCGCCTCACGCGCCGCGCTACGAGCGCGAGGGCGGCGGGTCCGGCGGCCCTTCCCGGTCGGTGTCGCCGCTGCCTTTCTGTCGATGGAAGAGGTTGACCACTTCGCGCAGCGTCTTGGCGGAGATTCCCGAGGCCCGGCGGTTCTCCTGGCGAATCCGCTCGTAGATCTCCTCGCGATGGACCGAGACCTGCGCCGGCGCCTCGATGCCGAGCTTCACCTGGCCGCCCTTGATGTCGAGCACGACGATCCGGACTCGATCGCCGATGCGCACCATCTCCCCCAACTTCCGTGTCAGGATCAGCATCCCAGTCTCCTCCGCGGGCCTAGGCGGCTTCCTCCCGCGGGATCTGCACGGTGATCTCGTGTGCCCGGACGTTTCTCCCGGTTCCTGCCAGAGCGCGCGCAGGCTGGCGCGAGGACAGGCGGCTGCCGTAGAGGATCAGTTGCTTGGCCCGGCGGCTGCGAAGGTTGACGACGACCGGCGCTTTGAGATTTGCCGTGACCCGGCAAGGTTCGTCCGTCGTCTGCACGAACAGCAGGACCTGCACCCGATCGCCCGGCTCGAGGTCGAGAACCGCGGCATCCGCGTCGTCGAGGACGAGCGGATACGGCTCGCTCAGGAACGGCTCCGGATCGCCGAGCGCGAACGCCACGTCCGCGTCGTCCTCGGAGAGCAGCCAGAGGAACGGCGCGTACTCCTCGAGCGCGACCAGGGCGAAGTCCTCCAGCCCCTCGAAGCCGAGGAGTCCACCGGGGAAGCGGATGCGCTCGTCCTCGGAGATATCGATCGGGCCCAAGAGCCGGCTGGCCACCTTCACGAGAAGCCCCTCCTGTACAGAGAGAAGGATCGGCCGCCGCTCGCGCGATTCTGAGGTTTCATCGGTTCCCCGGCGAGCGGACGAGATGCGGCGCCGGGCGGCGCCGAGGCGCGCCGAGACGCGGCGCCCGACGGCGTCAAGGCAGTCCGCAAGGGGCGGTTCGCGTTGACATCCCGCTCGGGCCCGGCTAGCGTCGCTTCGGACCGAACGTAGGGGGGAGGTGGAGCTTGCAGGCTCCGAGGTATCGCGGTCTCCGTTTCTTCCTCGGGGTCTGGGCGGCTCTTCTGGCCGGTTCGATCATCATCGAGGCGAGCCGGCTCCCGGAGCAGCCCTACCTCGGGATGAGCACCCGGGGAACGACGGTCGGGCTCCTCGAGCGCGGGGGGCCGGCCGAGGCCTCGGGCCTCCAGATCGGCGACCGGATCCGGTCGATCGACGGCCGCAACGTGCGCGGCTTCGTCCAGCCGGGGCACGTCCTTCGCGCCGGCGCGCCGGGCGAAGCCCGCCGCCTCGTCGTCGAGCGGGGGGACCGGACCTTGCCGGTCGTGTTCGTCCCCGGCCGGCTCCCGCCACGCGAGATCGGATGGGGGATCGCGACCGCAGCCGCCGCCCTCGCCGCTCTCTTCGTCGGGACGATGGCGCTCGTGCGCCGGCCGCGGCAGCTGACCGCCGTCTTCTTCCTGATCTGCCTCGCCCTCTCGATGCTCCTCTTCTTCCCCTACGTCCCGCCGGTCCACGCGCTGATCTTTGCCGCGAACGTGGCGAAGACGCTCCTGAACGCGTTCGTGCCGGCGCTGTTCGTCCGCTTCTTCCTGCTCTTCCCCTACGAGCGGCCCGTGCTGCGCGAGAGCCGGACCCTGCGGACGGCGTTGTTGGTCCTTCCGATCCTGCTCTTCACGCTCGACGTTCTCTCGAGCTTCGATCCCTGGCCGAGCCCGGGCGCGGCGGCGGCGCTCGCGACGATTGCGGAGCTGGCGACGACGATCGCGTACGCGGCGGCCTTCGGGTTCTCGATCGTGCTGTTCGCCTCGGCGTACCGGCGCACCGCGGCGCCTTCGGTCCGGCGCAAGCTGCGCGTCGCGCTCGTCTCGACGGCCGCCGCCGTCCTGCCGGTCGTCGCGGTGATCCTGCTGCACGCGCTGCTGCCCGGACGCGAGATCCCGTTCGACCGGGTCGCGGCGCTCGGGATCGTCTGGATGCCGGTCGGCTTCGGCTATGCGATCGTCAAGCACGGCGTCTTCGACATCGAGAGGATCGTGAAGCGCGGGCTCGTCCTCTCGGGGATCACCGCGGCCTTGGTCCTGCTCTACTTCCTCTCCTACTTCCTGCTGCGCGCCCTGCTGCACTCCGTCACCGCGCTCTCGGGGACCTTGATCAGCATCCTCTCCTTCCTCTTCGTCGTCGTGCTGTTCAGCCCGATCCGCGAGATGATCCAGGAGATCGTCGATCGCTCGCTCTACCCGGAGCGCTTCGCCTCGCGGAGGAGCCTGGTCGAGTTCGCGCGCAGCCTGCCGCTTCTGGCCGACGAGGATCAGATCCTGCGGGCGAGCTTGGCGCGGGTGGCGAGCGCGCTCGGCGTGCGGCGCGGGGCCTTCTTTTCGGAGGACGAGCCGCTCGATCAGGCCGCCTTCTCCTGGGGGATCGAAGGGACGGAGGAGACGGCGATCCGGCTGCCGCGGCTGCTGCGCGAGCCTGTGCTCGCGCGCGGGGAGCCGCTCTTGCGCGAGGAGGTCGAGGCGGAGCTGCCGCGGGGTTATCTGCCGCCCGAGGAGGATCAGACGCTCGGCATCCTCGAGGCGCGCGCGCTCGTGCCGGTCGTGACCGGGCCGCATCGCTTCGGCGTGGCGGTGCTCGGCCCGCGCGCGGACGGCGACACCTACAGCGTCGCCGACCTCGAGATCCTCGACTCGCTGATGAGCCAGACGGCGCTCGCGATGGAGAACGCGCGCTTCCAGCGCGAGCTGCGCGTGAAGGAGGCGATGCAGCGCGAGCTGGAGGTCGCGCACACGCTGCAGCAGCAGCTCCTGCCGCGGCGCGCACCGTCCCTCGAGGGGATCGAGATGGTCGCCGAGACGCTGCCGTGCGAGGAGCTGGGCGGCGACTACTTCGACTATCTGCGCTCGGAGGGCGGGCACGGCCGGCTGTCGTTCGCGGTCGGCGACGTGTCAGGCTCCGGCGTACCCGCGGCGATCCTTATGGCGAACGTGCAGGCGCTCTTCCGTGCGGAGGCGCGCGGCGGCGCCGAGCCCAACGAGATCCTCTTCCGGATGAACCAGCGGCTGTGCGAGATCGAGCGGCCGGATCGTTTCGTCTCGTTCTTCTGCGCGCAGATGGACGAGGAGAGCGGGGAGATCCGCTACAGCAGCGCGGGGCATCCTCCCCCGCTGCTCGTCCGGCGCGACGGGAGGATCGAGCACCTGAGCGAATCCGCCCTGCTCCTCGGGATCCAGGCTGGCACCAGCTACCCGATCGCGCGCGTGCGGCTCTCGCCCGGCGATCTGCTTCTCTGCTTCACCGACGGGATCCCCGATCCGCTCGACGAGAAGGACTCCTTCCGCGAGGACCATCTCGAGGCGCTCGCCGTCGAGCTGCGCCATCTTCCGTCGGGCAGGATCCTCGATCGGATGATGGAGCGCGTCCGCGCGAAGCCGACCCGCGAGGACGACGTGACGGTGCTGATCGTGAAGGCGCTGGCGACCGAGCCGGCCCGTACGGCTGCGGTGGCGGGGACCGGCGAGGCGCCCGGCGCCGGTGGCCGTGACCCTGCGGGTGTTCGCGAGGCCGCGGATTCCAGCGCAGCCGCTCGTCGCAGCTACTCGTAGACGCTTCCTGCCTGCGCAGGCGTCCCCGGGCGGGCTCCCCCGTCCGGGGAGTTTTTCATTCAGCCTCTGGGGAAATCGGCCGATCTCGAAGATGGGAAGGGCCCGAACGGATGGGTTGGGCGGGGGGCACGGATGGGATCGGAGGGCTGGTGCTCCACCGTTGGAGCGAAAGGCAGGCGAAAGCCATGGTCCTCGGTCTGTTCGTCGTGCTGATCTTCGACATCTTCTGGTGGTTGAAGAGATAGCCTCCCGGCGGCCGGCAGGCCGAAGGGAGGACCGCCACCGGAAAGAACCCCCGCGATCGGGGCCGGGCCCGACTCCGCGCTGGGGAAAAGAGCCTGTACCACTTGCGCGCCGCCGTTCCGATCAAACGACGGCGCGCTCGCTTGGATTCGGTTGAAGCTGGCGCCCGCCGAGAGGGCGGGCGCGCCGAGAGCCCTCCGCCTACCGCAGCAGCAGAAGCCCCGCGATCCCGACCACCACGCACCAGATCCCGAACCAGCCGAACTTCCCCTCCTGCACAATGCGCAGGAGCGCGGCGATCGAGAGCCAGCCGACGACCATCGAGACGACGAAGCCGATCGCGAGCAGCCCCGCCCCCGCCGTGTGGATCTCGTGCGCCATCTTCGGCGCCTCGAACACGGCAGCCCCGAGGATCGCGGGGATCGAGAGGAGGAAGGAGAAGCGCGCCGCTTCGCGCGGCTCGACCTTCAGGTAGAGCGCCGTCGCGATCGTGGTCCCGCTCCGCGAGATTCCCGGGACGATCGCGATCGCCTGGCCGATCCCGATCAGGATCGAGCGCAGCGAGTCGATGCGCCGCACGCCGCGCCGCACCAGCAGCGTCGAGAAGAGGATCGCGGCGGTGATGAGAATCTGGATCGCCGTGTCGCGCGGATCCTCGAACATCCCCTCGAGCCAGTCGCCGAGGAGGACGCCGGCGATGACGGCGGGAATCGTCCCGAGCACGAGGAGCCAGAACAGCCGGCCGGCCGAGCGCTCCTCGTCCCCGCGGCGGCCGCCGATCCAGCGGACGATTCCGGTGAGAAGCCGCAGCAGGTCTTTGCGGAAGTAGAAGACGACGGCGACGAGCGTGCCGAGGTGCAGCACGATCTCCGTCGTGATCCCCGGCTCGTGCACGCCGAGGAGCGCGTTGGCGAGCACGAGGTGCCCGCTGCTCGAGACGGGGAGGAACTCCGTCGCTCCCTGCACCACGGCCAGGACGAGCATGTCCAGCAGGTTCATCGAAGATCCAACCTCTCTCGAAAGGGTGCGAGCAAGGCGGTGACGCGATCCGTGATGGTTCCCCCCGCGCCCGCGCCGGCGCCCGTGTCCGCGCCGGCGCCCGCGCCCGTGTCCGCCACCGCCTCGAGCAGGCGCGCGCCGAGGACGACTCCGTCGAGCCCGCCCGGAAGCTTGTCGAGGTCGGCGGGCTGGCGGATGCCGAAGCCCGCGACGACCGGGACGTCGGTGACTGCGCGGATGCGCGCGAGCTGCTCGCCGAGGTTGCCGGAGAAGCTCGTCCCCGCTCCCGTCACGCCGAGCCGGGTCACGCAGTAGAGGAAGCCCGACGCGCGGCGCGCGAGCGCCTCGACCCGCTCGGGCGGCGTGGTCGGAGCGATCAGCAGGATCCGCGCGATGCCGGCCGCGGCGAGCGGTCCCTCGATCTCCGGCAGCTCCTCGGGCGGGACGTCGGAAAGCAGCAGCCCGCCGACGCCGGCGCGCGGCGCGCGCTCGCAGAAGCGATCGATGCCGAAGGCGAGGATCGGGTTCGCGTAGCTCATGAGGACGATCGGCAGGCCGATCCCGGGCGCCTCGCGCGCGAGGGTGTCGAGCGTACGCTCCAGCGTCTCGCCGCGCGCGAGCGCTTCCTGCGAGGTCCGCTGGATCGTCGGTCCGTCCGCGATCGGATCGGAAAACGGAACACCGACCTCGAGCAGATCGGCGCCGGCCGCCGCGCAGGCGCGCGCCGCCTCGAGGAAGCTATCGGCGTCGGGCCATCCGGCCGTCAGGAACGGGACGAGGAGACGCCGCCCGGAGTGGAGACGCTCGCGAAGGGCCGTCTCGAGCGCCGTCGTCATGCGCGGGGCGTGCCTGCCTACCGGTGCATCAGGCGGTCGGCTTCGCGATACGCGGCTTTCGCCCGGTCGTAGAGCCCCTTCTTGTCGAGGGCGATCCCGAGGTTGTAGTGGGCGTCGCCGTTCTCGGGCTGCAGCTCGCAGAGCCGCGTCAGCGTCTCGACCGCGTGGTCGGGCATGTCGCTCTTGTTGTACGCCATGCCGAGCACGTAGAGCACGCGCGGGCTGTCGGGATTCTGCTCGCGGCAGTTCTGCAGGTAGCGCAGCGCCGTGTCGTAGATCCCCTTCTTGAAGTAGAGGACGCCCAGGTAGTACTGGATCTCCCAGTTCTCCGGATCGATCGAGAGCGCCTTCTGCAGGCAGGCGCGCGCCTCCTCCGGGCGGTCCTCGAGGTAGATGACGCCGAGGTTGAAGTGCGCGAGCGCGCACTGCGGATCGAGCTCGATCGCCTTCTTGAACTCCTCGACCGCTTCGCGCTTGCGCCCGAGATCCCCGTAGGCGGCGCCCAGGTTGCAGTGGCTCTCGACGCTGTTCGGGTTCATCTCGATCGCCTTCTGGAAGGCGAGGACGGCGCGCTCGGAATCCCCGTTCTGATCGTGGATGTAGCCGATGTTGATCTGCGCCTTCGTCATCCGGGGATCCTGCTTCACGCACTGCTCGAAGGCCACGATCGCCTCGTCGCCGCGGCCGCCCTTCATCATCGTGACGCCGAGCCGGTAGCGGAACTCGGTCCCGGTCGGCTCGATGGCGAGCGCGCGCTCGTGGTCGGCTCGCGCGCGGTCGTACTCGCGAAGATCCTCGTGCATCCGTCCCTTGAGGGACCAGAAATCGGGGCGCTCCGCGTGAAGCGACGACGCTTGCGTGAGAAGCTCCAGCGCGCGATCGGGCTTGCCGGCGAGGCGGAACGCGCTGGCGCACTCGCGGAGGAGATCCCAGTCGCTCTCCCCCTCGAGGAGCCGCGCTTCGAGCAGCGCCGCGGCCTGCGCCGGGCGTCCTGCGTCGTGATAGAGCTGGACGAGTTGAAAGAGCAGATCGCGGTCGCTGGGATGCGACCGCAGACGCTTCTCGGTCTCCTCGATCCGCTTCTGGCTCCGCTCGTCTCCGGCCATCTCCCCCTCGTTCGCCCAACGGTGGGCCAGAAAGGCAATCTACGGAGCCTTGGTCGGACGCGTCAAGCAGATCGTAGTTCGTCGATTAGGCGGGGTGCTGCGCGAGAAGCCGGGCGCGAGCGCGCTTCTTCTCGGCGCGCGGATGGCAACGGGCCGCGCGGAAGGCCCGCGCGGCCCGGAAACGATGGCGCTGATGGCCCGGAGGTGCTGCCGGGCCGACAA
The DNA here is from genome assembly GCA_041946735.1 of Candidatus Eiseniibacteriota bacterium. GTDB lineage: Bacteria > Eisenbacteria > RBG-16-71-46 > CAIMUX01 > VGJL01 > JBHGAY01. The sequence continues at coordinate 124,202 of JBHGAY010000012.1, read as the reverse complement.
GCCCGGCCAGCTAAGCTGCGCGCGGCACGCGCATCTCCCGGAGCGACTCGTCCTGCTCTTCGTCCATTGGCTCAACGCGCCGGATCTCGACGCGGAAGCGAAGGACGACGCCTGCCCGGATCTCTTCCGAGGTGAGCGACACCTCGACCGGGATCTCCTTCTCGAGCGGCGCGGAGTCCCGCCGGTTCGCCCGGGGCAGGGGCAGCGGTAGCGGCGGCGGCGGCGGCGCGACGTTCGGGGCGTTCCCGGCGGTCGAGGCGGTGGGGATGGTCGAGGCGGTCGGGACGGTCGGGACGGTCGAGGCCGCGGCCGGCTGCGCGTCCGCCGGCTCGTCGCATGCCGGCTCGGGCGTCGGGTCGCTCTTGCCGGCGGCAGGCGCGGCGGAGACAGCGGGCGCGGCGGAGGAGGCGGGGCTCTCGTGCGCTTCGTGCTGCGAATGCGGCGCCTCGCGCGTGACGTCCTCTTCATGCTCCGCACGATCCGCATGCTCCGCATGATCCGCCGGGCGCGTGGCGTGGCGGTCGGTGTCGAAGACGAGCCGTTCGTCGTCCGTCTCGCGCGATCGGCCGAGCCACCGGCGAAGGCGATCCCCCATTCCAGCCGGATGGTCCGGCTCGGCCGCCGTCGTGGGAGTGGCGGAGCTTTCGCCGTCATGAGAGAGCGTCTGCGTAACGACCGGCTCGATCCGAAGCTCCGGTGGGCACTCGGTCGCGCTCCGGGGCTTCGTCCCGGCCTCCGCGCCGGCCTCGGTCGCGGCGTCCGTCCCGGTCATGAGCGCGGGCGTGGACGCGGGCACAGGCGCAGGCGCGGGCGCGGGCGCGGGGGACGTCGGTGCGGCCGGCATCGGCGCGGCGGGCGCCTGCGCGCCGAGGGACGCATGGCCGAGCGGCCTGGTCGCAGACATCGGCTGGGCCGCGTCGGTCCGCTCCCGGTCGAAGAACGAGGACGGTCGCGCCGGAGGCGCTGCAGGAGCAACCGGCGCAGCAGCCGGCATGGGCGCGGCAGGCGCCATGGGCGCGGCAGGCGCGCGGAACGTGGAGGCTGCGAACTTCGGCGGCTGCGCCATCGGTGGCATCGGAGCAACCGGCGGCGTCGAAGGAGGCCCGCTCATGCGCCGGTCTTCGCCCGCGGCCGGCGTTGCGGCCGCCGCATCGTTCGACCCGCTCGGGGCGCCGGCGGCCGGCGTCACGACGCGCACGCCGATCTCCTGCGAGAGGTGCTTCAGCAGCATCCGCGAGACCGCCTTGAACGTCTCGAACACTCCCTCGCCCGACTTTGCGACCGCCTCGAACGACGGGACGTTCCCCGGATTCAGCGCCTTCTCCAGCTCCTCGATCGTGTAGGCGTCCGGGACGTCCCGCTTGTTGTACTGCAGGACCCAGGGGATGCGGTCGAGGTCGAGGCCGTGCTCCTTCAGGTTCTCGCGCAGGTTCTCGAGACTCTCGATGTTCTCGTCCATCTTGCCGCGCTTCGAATCGGCGACGAAGACGACCGCGTCGACTCCCTTCAGGACGAGCTTGCGTGTCGCGTTGTAGTAGACCTGCCCGGGGACCGTGTAGAGGAGGAAGCGAGTCTTGAATCCCGCCAGCTCTCCGAGATCGATCGGGAGGAAGTCGAAGAAGAGCGTGCGCTCGGTCTTCGTCTTCATCGAGACCATCTTGCCTCGATGCACCTGGGGGATCGCACCGTAGATGTACTCCAGGTTCGTCGTCTTGCCCGACAAACCGGGACCGTAGTAGACGAGCTTCGCGTTGATCTCGCGCCCGGAATAACTGACCAGGACCATGAGGCCTCCCTGGATGCTTCCTCGCGCGGGGGAATCCCCGCAGTTCCTAGAGCCGCCTCTTCTGTTATCGGGCGCTGGCCTCGCCGGCTTGACCGGGGGAAAAGCCACGGGATGGCGGGATTCCTGGGAGCGGGCGCGCCTCCGGGGCCGCGAGACCCGCGCGCCCGCGCGCATCCCGAAGCGCGCCGCGCCGCCGCCTCCGCCGCCTCCGCCCCCGCCTCCCTCGCCTCCTCCGCCCCCGCCTCGACGCGAGCCGGTCGCCCCGTCCCCTAAGCCGTTTCGTAGTACGGGCGGGACCGCAGGAGGAGCTGCTCCACCCGGGCCGCGAGCCGCTCGTGGCTCGGCGAGGCGAGGCGCGGGTCGGACGCCAGAAGCCGGGTGGCGCCCTCGCGGGCCGCCTCGAGAAGGTCCATGTCACGGCCGAGGAGCGCCGAGAGCGGGGAGACGCCCGTCTGGTCGGTGCCGAGAATTCGCCCGGAACCGCGCATCCGGAGGTCGATCTCGGCGATCCGGAAGCCGTCGGTCTCCCCCACGAGCGTGGCGAGACGCTGAGCCGCGGGCGTTTCTTCCCGCAGGTCCCCGGCCATCAGGAAGCAGTACGGATCCTGCCCGGGCGAGCGGCCGACCCGTCCTCGCAGCTGATGGAGCTGCGCGAGGCCGAAGCGATCCGGATGCTGGACGACGAGGATCGAAGCGTGCGGCACGTCGACGCCGACCTCGATCACCGTCGTCGCGACGACCCCGCGAATCGTGCCGTCCCGGAGCCCGGCGGTGACGCGCTCTCGCGAGGCGGAATCGATGCGTCCATGGAGAAGCGCGATCGGAATCCCGCGGAAGGCGGGATGCGCGAGGAGCGAGCGATGCAAGGCGACCGCATCGAGCGTGTCCGCGGCCCCCTCGCGCTCGTCCGCGGCCGGCCCTCCCGCCTCGCCGTCCTTCGCGCGCGAGCCCGACGCATCGAGGGCCGCCGCGTCCCCTTCGATGCGCGGACAGACGAAGAACGCCTGCTCCCCGTCGCGCAGGCGCGCGGCGATCCAGCGGAGCATTCTCTCGCGCTGCGCGGGCGGGACGATCCGCGTGCGCACCGGGACGCGGCCGGGAGGCAGGCTGCGGATGGTCGTGACGTCGAGGTCGCCGTGCAGCGCGAGGGAAAGCGTGCGCGGGATCGGCGTCGCGGAGAGGACGAGCACGTGCGGCGAACCTCCTTTGCGTCGCATCTCGAGCCGCTGGGCGACGCCGAAGCGATGCTGCTCGTCCACCGCGACCAGCGCGAGGCGGCGGAACGCGACGCCCCGGGAGAGAAGCGCATGCGTTCCGACGGCCACGTCGATCTCCCCCGCCGCGATCTCCTGCAACAGCGCGCGGCGCGCGGCCGCAGGCCCGCCGCCGACGAGGCGGCCGACGCGCAGGCCGGCGGGCGAGAGGAGGGACGCGAGCGTCTCGGCATGCTGCGCGGCGAGCAGCTCGGTCGGCGCGAGCAGCGCCGCCTGGGCGCCTCCGCCCGAGCGGGCGATCGCGGCGCAGGCGAGCGCGACGACGGCCGTCTTGCCGCACGCCACGTCCCCCTGCAGCAGGCGGCGCATGGGACGCTCGGCCGCGAGATCGCTCTCGATCTCCGCATACGCCTTCGCCTGGTCCTCCGTGAGGCGGAACGGCAGGGCCGCGCGCACCGCAAGCGCGCACCGCCGGCCCTCGTCGTCCACACGGACTACCGGCGCCCGGTCGCTGCGCTCGGCGCGCAAGCGGGCGAGCAGCAGCTGCAGCAGGAAGATCTCCTCCCAGACGAGACTGCGTCGCGCCGCCTCCGCCTCTTCGATCGAGGCGGGACGATGCACCGCGCGCAGGGCGCGCGCCTTTCGCGGGAGGCCGAGGCGATCTCGCTCCTCGGCTAGCGCGGAGTCCTCGTCGCGCGGCTCCGGCGCGCCGGCGCGATCGAGAGCCGTCTCGATCCATCCGCGGAGGAGGCGTTGCGTGAGCCCGCGGACGAGCGGGTAGACGGCGAGGATCGTTACGCCTTCGCGCGGTTCGAGCTCCAGGCCGCCGTCGCCGGCGAGGATCTCGAGATCCGGATGCACGAGGACGATCGGACGGGACGGGCGGCACCGACCGCTCAGCAAGACCGCGACACCCGGCTGCAGCGAGCGCGCGAGCCAGGGCTGGCGGAACCAGACCGCTTCCCCCTTGCCACCCTCTTCGTCCACGAGCTTCGCCGAGACGAGAGGGATGCCGCCGCGAATCCGGCGCGAGGAGCAGGAGACGACGCGGGCGAGGAGCGTCGCCTCCTCGCCCGGACGAGCGGCGGCGAAGCCGGCCGTCCTGGTGCGGTCGAGGTAGCGGATCGGCAGATGAAGGAGCAGATCCTCCAGCGTCTCGATGCCGAGGCGGGCGAGCGCTTCCGCCCGCTTCGGGCCCACGCCCGGCAGTCCTGCGACCGCGGAGGCAGAGGCGGCGGCGGAGGTGGAGGCGGAGGCGGAGGTAGGCGCGGGCCGCGTGCCGGGAGCCGCGCCGCGAGGGGTGCGGCGATCCGCGCCGCTCCTGTCGCCGCCGCTCCTGTCGCGGCCGCTCATTGCGCCGCCGGCCCGGAGGTGGTCCGTGGCGCCGCAACGGGCGGTCGGGCGCCCGGTTCTGCTGTCGTCGGTCCCTGCCCTTCCGTCCCGAAAGGGGGTTGCCCGGCCCGGGAGCCGCTGCTAGACTGCGCTTTTGCGTCGTCCCGGATCAGCGACCGGGCGAGGGAGGAATCGATGTCTCGAGCGTGCGACATCTGCGGCAAGGGGATCCAGTTCGGCAACCAGATCTCCCACGCCCACAACGTCTCGCATCGCGTCTGGAACCCGAATCTCCAGAAGGTGCGGGCGATCGTCGACGGAAAGCCGGTCCGCTTGCGCGTCTGCACCCGGTGCCTCCGCTCCGGCCTCGTGCAGAAGCAGGTGAGCAAGTCCCGCCCCAGCTCCGAGAAGGAGTCCGCGACGGCCTGACCTAGAGCGACGCCACGAGGCCCGGATCCGCGAACACGCGCGCGACCGGGTGCGTGGCGTCCCGCCGGAGCGCCTCGGCCATCGCCTCGCGCCCCTCGGCGGCCCGACCTTCCTGGAAGAGCAGCAGACCCAGCTCCACTCGCGCCTCGACGTTCCCCGGCTCGATCCCGAGGAGCGCCTCCAGATCGGCCCGCGCTTCCGCCGGCCGCCCGGCGCCGGTCAAGGCCCGCGCGCGCAGGTGCAGGAGCGCCGGATCGGGCGCCGCGCCGTCCGGCGCGCCAGCGAGCACCCGGTCGATCCTCTCGATCGCCGGTTCGTTCTCCCCGCGCTCGATCTCGATGCGGGCGAGGGCGGCCACGGCGCGAGGATCGCGCGGGAGGGCGCGGCAGGCGAGGAGCAGCTGCTCGTGCGCCTCGTCCCTCCGTCCCTCTGAGAGAAGCGCCAGCCCGAAGCCGAGACGCGCGTCGGAATCCTCCGGCGCGCGCTCCAGCACTTTGCGGAAGAGGCTCTCGGCGATCTCCGGGTCCCCCTCGTGAGCCTGGGCGTGGGCGAGGTCGGTCCGCCCGCGCAGCAGCAGGGGATCCGCGTCGATCGCCTCTTGCAGCGTCTCGAGGCCTTCGCCGGTCCTTCCCTGCACGAGCCGCACGAGGCCCAATGCGTAGCGGGCGCGCGCGAAGTTCTTGTGCTCGGCGATCGTCAGCATGAGCGAGGCGTCCGCGTCGGCGATCCTTCCCTCGCGGACGAGCGCGAGCGCGAGGAAGAGGCGCGCATCGGGGTACTCCGGTTGCAGGCGCGCCGCGGTCTCCAGGTGCGGAATCGCTTCGGCCGGGCGGCCGGCGCGAAGCTGCGCGATCCCCATCTGCAGCCGCGCCTCCACGTAGTCGGGATTGATCGCGATCGCCGCCCCCAGCTCCTCGATCGCGCCGGAGGTGTCCCCCTGCTCGAGGAGCAGGCTTCCGAGTCGGCGGCGAAGGTCGGCGTAGCGCGGCTGCTCCGCGACCGCCGCGCGGAGCTCGCGCAACGCTTCGGCCCGGTTGCCGCGGTCGTAGCTCTCCAGCGCCCGCTCGAGCTGCTGCTGGCTGCGCTGCCGGCTGTCGAGCATGCGGCGCAGCTCCTCGAGGAAGGTGGGATCTTCGGGGACGCCCGCCCCCGGCGCGAGCGGCGCCGGCAGCGGGAAGCCCGCCTCGATCAGCGTGTCCAGCTCCGCCGCGGCGAGGTCGCGCCGTCCCTGCCCGATCAACACGAGCAGCAGCCGGCATCGCGCGTCGAGATAGCCGGGATGGATCTCGAGCGCGGCGCGGCACTCGCTCTCCGCCTCGGCGAGCTGGCCTTCCGCCTCGAGCATGGCGGCGAGGCGCTGGTGAACGTCGGGATAGCGGTAGCCGCATCCGAGGGCGAGGCGGAACTGTTCGGCGGCGGCGCGCCGCTCCCCGCGGCGTTCGAGCGCGAGCCCCAGGCGCGCGTGCGCCTCGGCCGCGTAGAAGCGCCCGAGGCTGAAGTACGGATCGCTCGGGTCCTGGATCGACGCGAGGGTGCGCTCGAACGCCTCGACCGCCTCGTCGAAGTCGCCCCGGTTGAACGCGAGGATCCCGCGCCGGTAGTCCGACATCCCGTCCCTATGGAAGAGACGCCCCAGGAAGGACATGCACACCTCCCTTCGCCGGGTCGCTCCGGGCGGGGAGGGCGGGCGCGCAACGCGTCGCGCCTCCGCCCCGCTCCGGACGCGAGACCTCGGTGAGATCAGTCCATCTGCTTCCTCAGGAAGGTCGGTATGTCGAGCGGATTGCGTCCATCGAATCGCGCGTCGTCGAGCCGGTCCGGCATGCGATAGCGACGGCCGGGACGGCGGCGCCACAGTGCCGGTCCTCGGTCGGTGGCCGGCGCCGGGCCCTCGGCCTGCGGTTCCTCGATCCAGCTCTCCGCCGCCTCGGTGGCGCCCGGCCGCTCGTCGTCACGGCCGCGCACGATCCGCGGAGTCCACGACGGGTCGGGCTCGGGCTCGGCGCTTGCGGCAGCCGGCGAGAGGCGATCGTCCTGGCCGGCGGCGCCGCCGTACTCGAGCGAGTCGGGGAACGGCAGGATCTCCGGATCGTCGAGACCGGGAAGCGGCGGAAGCGGCTCGCGCGCGTAGACAGGCTCCGGGATCTCGGGAGCGCGCAGCGGCTCGGGGGAGCGCGGCGCGGGTGTGGGCACTGGCGCGGGCGCGGGCGCCGGCGTCCGTTCCGGCATCGGCGGCGCCGTGGCGGCAGCGGCCGGCTCGGGCCGCGCCGCCACCGCCGGGCGCTCCACCTTCCGGATCGCAGGGGAGCGCTGGAAGCCGGTCGCGATCAACGTGACGCGCATCTCCTCTTCGAGGTTCGGATCGATCACGGCGCCCCAGAAGACGTCCGCCTCCTTGCCGGCCTGCTCGGAGATGTACTGCGCCGCCTCGGTGACCTCGTGGAATCCCATTCCCGGACCGCCGACGACGTTGACGAGGATCGCCTCGGCTCCGGAGATCGTGAGATCGTCGAGCAGCGGGCTCGACACCGCCGCCTGCGCCGACTCGACCGCGCGGTTGGGCCCGCGCGCGATGCCGCAGCCGAGCAGGGCTCCGCCGCGATTCTTCATCACGGTGCGGACGTCAGCGAAGTCGACGTTGATGAGGCCGTTGCCGAGGATGATGTCGCTGATGCCGCGAGTCGCCTGGAACAGCACCTCGTCGGCGACGCGCAGCCCCGCGTTCAGGTTCGCGCCCCGCTCCACCAGGTGCAGGAGCTTGTCGTTCGGGATCACGATCAGCGTGTCGACCTCGTCGGCGAGCTGGCGGATCCCCTCTTCGGCGCGCGCCGCCCTCCGCGATCCTTCGAACAGGAAAGGACGCGTGACGATCGCGACCGTGAGCGCGCCGAGCGAGCGCGCGATCCGCGCGACGACCGGGGAGGAGCCGGTTCCCGTCCCTCCCCCCATGCCGGCGGTAAGGAAGACCATGTCGTAGCCGTCCAGGACTTCCTGGAGGGACTGCGCATCCTCCTCGGCCGCCGCCCGCCCCACTTCCGGATCCCCCCCGGCGCCGAGCCCCGCGGTCAGGGCGGAGCCGAGTTGCAGCCGGTTCTCGCACACGGCGTTCTGCAGCGCTTGAGCGTCGGTGTTCGCTACCCAGAAGGTGACGTCCCGGAGCCCTTCGGAGATCATCCGGTTGACCGCGTTCGAACCTCCGCCACCGAGCCCCACCACCGCGATCTTCGCCGGCTCTCCCCGCCGCCCGTCGATTTCCAGCATTCCCTGCACCTCCCGCGGAAGCGGATCCGGCCGCTCCCGCCGCTGCACGTTCCCGTCAGGACGGGCCGCCTCCGGCCCGCCCGACGCGTCAGAGATACTCGCGCACCCATTCGCGCGGGCGCCGGAAGAGGCCGAGGAATCCGCGCCCCGAATCGCGCCCGCGCTCCGTTTCCGCGCCGTGGAGGAGAAGGCCGAGCGCGACCGCATGGCCGGGACGCCCTTCTCCCTCCGGCAGTCCTTCGATCGCCCGCGGGACCCCGATCCGCGCGGGAATGCCCAGCACGCGCTCCGCCAGCTCCACCATCCCGGGGAGCAGCGAGCTGCCGCCCGTCATCACGACTCCCGCGCCGAGCAGATCGGTCGCGCCGCACCGGTCCAGCTCCTGGAGGATCAGCATCAGGATCTCTTCGGCGCGCGGCTCGATGATCGCGGCCAGGACCTGGCGGCTGATCACGCGGGGCGCGCGGCCGCCGACCCCCGGCACCTCGACGACCTCCTCGGCGGGAACGCGCGCGGAGACGGCGCATCCGTGGTGGATCTTCAGCTCCTCGGCGCGGTCGGCCGGCGTGCGCAAACCGATCGCGATGTCCTGCGTGAGGTGCCGCCCGCCGAGGCCCACGATCGCCGTATGCCGCACGACTCCCGACTCGAAGAGGACGACGTCGCTCGTTCCTCCCCCGATGTCGACGAGCGCCACTCCGAGCCCCTTCTCGTCCTCCCCGAGGACGGAGAGCGAAGCGGCGAGCGGCTGCAGGACGAGCGAGTCGATGCCGATCCCGGCGCGCGCGACGGCGCGCAGCAGATTGCGGACCGGCGGGCTGGCGATCGTCACGATGTGGACTTCCGCCTCGAGGCGGATGCCGGACATGCCGAGCGGATCGCGGATCCCGGACTGCTCGTCGACCGTGAAGCCGCGCGGGATCACGTGGAGCAGCTCGCGATCGGCCGGGATCTTCACCGCCCGGGCCGCTTCGAGCACGCGCTCCACGTCCTCGCGGACGACCTCCTTGTCCCGGCGGCTGATCCCGATCACGCCGCGGCTCTGGATGCCGCGCACGTGCTCGCCGCTGATGCCGAGCAGCGCCTCGCGGATGGTGACGCCGGCCATCCGTCCCGCGGCATCGACCGCTGCCCGGATCGCCTCGACCGTCGCCTCCACGTTCACCAGGTTCCCGCGGTCGAGGCCGTCGCACGGCGCCTCGCCGAGCCCGAGGAGGCGGATCCCGGAGTCCGGCAACGACTCCCCGACGGCGCAGCAGACTTTGGTGGATCCGACGTCGAGTCCGGCCAGGATGTTTCTCTTCGGTGTCATCGGTTCAGGCGCGCTCCTTGCCGGTCTGGGTCAGCAGGGTGTCCGGGGCGACCACTTCGGGCAGATGGACGACGATCCTCTCCGGGAATCGCAGATCCAGGACGACGTCGTGACGGCCCTGGCGGCGGAGGTCCTCGAGCACGGTCGGGACCTTCCCCCAGAGGTCGTCGTGGCGGCCCGGAGTGAAGAGGACGATCTGGCGTCCGGAGCGCAGGAACGCCCGCGCCTCCTCCGGCCCCAGATCGATCTCGGAGATCTCCCGCCAGAGATCCGCGTGCGTGCGGCGCATCTCCCCGACGAGGCGGGCGACGCGGCCGATCTCTCCGCCGACCATCGAGCCGGGCGCCGGCAGGGCGAAGCCGCGAGCGCGGAGGATCGGCAGGTCGTGCTCCTCTCCGAGCGGAGACGGCGGGAGCAGCCAGCCGTCCTCGCTCATCTCTCCGACGATCGGCGAGAGGACCGCCAGGCTCCCCTCGCGTTCGGTCAGCTCCACGCGCAGCCGGTGGAACCAGACGTAGCGGAGCGAGAGCGACTGGATCGCGGGGCTCGAGGCGGCCCGGGAGCGGATCGCCGCTGGGCGGAAGCGCCACCACGGGTCGCCCGCATGCAGGTCGAGCAGATCGAGCACCTCGGCGGTCGAGACGTTGCGGTTGCCGGAGACCTCGATCGCCCGCACGGTCCACGGGGCGGCACTGAGGATCTCGTGGCGGTGGAGGATCGCGAGCGCGATCGCGCCGAGCAGGAGGAGGATGCCGAGAGCGGCGGCGGCGCCGCGGCGCCGGTTGCGTCTCCGGCGCCGTTCGACGAGCCGCTCCCACGCGGCTTCCGCCCAGAAGGACTGAAGGTCGGTCACGTCCTGCTCTCCCGGTCCTCCGGTCCCGAAGGGACTGCGGGGGCTTCGGCCGGCCTGGCCTCCGTGCGCTCCGCCCGCGATGGACGTCGCGCCCTCTCGTTCATGATTCGATCGCCCCAGCGCACCACGTCCCCCGCCCCGAGGGTGAGGAGGAGATCGCCCGGCTGGAGCAACGCGCCCGCTTCACGAATCGCCTCCTCCGCGTCGGCGACCGGATGCGCCTCGGGAGAATGGGGCTGTCCGCGAACCGCGGCGAGAATAAGCGAGGAGGACACCCCGGGCAAGGGAATCTCGCCGGCCGGGTAGATCTCGGTGAGGAGCAGGACGTCGCAGGCGGCGAGCGCGGAGCCGAAGGCGGCGTGGAGCGCCTTCGTCCGCGAGAAGCGGTGCGGTTGGAACAGCGTCACGATCCGCCGGTCCGGCCAGACCGCCCGCGCCGCGGCGAGAACGGCCGCGATCTCGGTCGGATGGTGGCCGTAATCGTCGACGTGCAGCACCCCTCCCGCCTCGGATCGGATCTCGAAGCGACGGCCGACGCCGCCGAAGGTGGAGAACGCCTCGCGGATCGTCTCGGTGCGAACGCCCAGCTCCCGCGCAACGGTGTAGGCAGCGAGCGCGTTCAGGATGTTGTGCCGTCCCGGCAGGTTGAGCTCGAAGCTCTCCCCCGCTTCCTCGAACCAGCGGATGCGAAAGCGCGAGTGCATCGCCTCGAAGACCGGATCCTCCGCGATCACCTGGTTGTCGCTCCCGAAGCCGTAGGTGACGATTCGCTTCTGCACGCGCGGAATGACCTCGCGGACGTTCGGATCGTCCCCGCAGACGATCGCCACTCCGTAGAACGGGACCTTGCGGAGGAAGCGCGTGAACGCCTCCTCGATGTCCGGCAGGCCGCGGTAATGATCGAGGTGCTCCAGGTCGATGTTCGTGACGATCGAGATCGTGGGGTTCAGATCGAGGAAGGAGCCGTCGCTCTCGTCCGCCTCCGCGACGAGGTACTCGCCGGTGCCGAGGCGCGCGTTGCTGCCGAGCGCGCGCAGGCGCCCGCCGACGACGACGGTGGGATCGAGCCCGGCCGAGGAGAGGACGTGTCCGGTGAGCGAAGTGGTCGTCGTCTTGCCATGCGCGCCCGCGACCGCGATCCCGGTCTTCAGGCGCATGATCTCCGCGAGCATCTCGCCGCGCTTGAGCATGGGGATATGAAGCTTGACCGCCTCGCGATACTCCGGGTTCGTCTTGCGGATCGCGGAGGACACGACGAGGAGATCGCTCCCTCGCACGTTCTCCGCCTGGTGCCCCTGCATCACCCTCGCGCCCAGCCGCTCGAGTCGCTCGGTCACCTCCGTGCGCGCGAGATCGCTGCCGGAGACCTCGTAGCCGAGATTCAGGCACACCTCGGCCAGCCCGCACATCCCGGTGCCGCCGATGCCGACGAAGTGGATCCTACGCACCTTGCCGGGCGACATCGCCTCCCCTCCTCGCTCCGCCGCGCCTGCGGCGGACCGGTCTCTCGGCGGAAGCCGCGCGCGGGTGCGGCTCGGGCTCTCCCTCCGTCCCGTCGGCTGCCTCCGGATAGCGAAGGATCGCGCGGACGATCCGATCGGCGGCGTCGGGACGGGCGAGCCGCATCGCCTGGATCGACATGCGGCGCAACTCGCGGCGGTCCTCGATCAGATCGAGGATGCGAGAGGCGAGGGCCGGTCCGTCGAGCTGCGCGTCGGGAATCATGACGGCGGCGCCCGCCTCGACCGATCCTTCCGCGTTCTGCGTCTGATGGTCGGCCGTGGCATAGGGGTAGGGGACGAGGATCGCCGGCTTGCCGGTCGCGTGCAGCTCGGCGAGCGTGAGCGCGCCGGCGCGGCAGACGACGAGGTCGGCGATCGCGTACGCCTCTCCCATGTTCTGGATGAACGGGCGCACCCACGTCCGGACCGGAATCGCCCGGCAGCGCTCGAGCATCCACGCGTAGTCCTTCTGCCCCGCCTGCAGGATGAACTGGATCCCGCGCTGGTTCGCGAAGCGGGGAAGCGCGTCGAGGATCGCCTCGTTGATGTGGTGGGCTCCCTGGCTCCCGCCGAAGACGAGGATCGTCGTCCGTCCCTCCTCGAGCCGGAAGAGGCGAAGCGCCTTGTTGCGGCTGCCGCCGACGATCCCCTCGCGAAGCGGCATTCCCGAGAGGCGGAGGTTGTCACGCCTCGGGAAGTAGCGGCGGGAAGCGCTGAACGTCAGGTGGACTTCGCGGGCGAAGCGGCTCGCGATCCGGTTGGTGAGCCCGGGCACGGCGTTCTGCTCGTGCAGCAGGACCGGCGTCTTCTCCATCCATGCGGCCGCGAGGACCGGGGCGGAGGCGAACCCGCCGGTGGCGAAGATGACGTCGGGCCGAAAGCGGCGCAGCGCGGCGCGCGCGGCGAGCACGGCGCGGAAGTCGGCGATCCCGGCCCGGAAGAGACGCGGCGAGAAGCGCCGCGGCAGCGGCATGGCCGGCAGTCCTTCGAACGGCAGATCGGCCTGCGGCACCGCCGTCGCTTCGAGCCCCCGCTGGGAGCCGAGGAACAGAAGCTCCACGCGCGGGTCCCTCTTCCGGAGGGACTCTGCGATCGCCAAGGCGGGGAAGAGGTGTCCGCCCGTTCCGCCGCCGGTCAGGATCACCTTCATGAACGGCGTCCCCACGAGGACCAATCATCGGAGCGCGACACGGTGGCATGGCGCGCGACGGACAGCAAAATCCCGACGGCGAGCAGGTTCGCCATCAGGGCCGATCCGCCGCAGCTCAGGAACGGAAGCGGGACGCCCGTCACCGGACCCATGCCGAGGTTCACCATCGCGTGCACCAGAACGTTCATTGCGAGATTCCAGGTCAAGCCCGCCGCAAGAAGGTGGCCGAAACGGTCGGGAGCGCGACGAGCCGCATCGATCCCCATCACGATCAGGGAGACGTAGAGAACGAGCAGAACGGTGATCCCGATGAGCCCGGTCTCCTCTCCGACGATGCCGAGAATGAAGTCGGTGTGCGGAAAGGGCAAGTAGAAGTATTTCTGCAGGCCGTTGCCGAGTCCGAGACCGGCGATCCCCCCGGATCCGACCGCCGTGATGCTCTGCTGGAGCTGGTAGCCGGCTTCGCTCGCGCCTCCGATTCCGAGGAAGGAGAGGACCCGCTCGCGCTGGTACGGGCGCATCAGGACCAGCGCGATCGCGCCGGGGATCAGCGTCGAGCCGAGGAGATAGCGGATCGGCAGGTCGGCGAGGAAGAAAATCCCTCCGGCCAGCATCAGGATCAGGAGCGCCATCGACAGGTTCGGCTGCGCGGCGACGAGCAACGTGATGCCGAGCGCGACGGCGAGCGGCACGAGGAAGCGGCGCGACAGGGGGAGCGAAGGTTCCTTGCGGCTCAGATACGAGGCGAGGAAGACGACGAGCCCGACGCGCGCGAACTCCGAGGGCTGGAGCGTGAAGCCGCCGATCCGCAGCCAGCGATCCGCCGTCGCGCCGCCGGCGACGCCGAGATGGAGCGCCAGCGCGAGGAGCGCGGCGAAGGCGGCGCCGATGCCGACCCACGCGATCTTTCCGGACAGGAAGTGGTAGTCGAGCCGCCAGAAGGCGACGAGCAGCACGAGGCCGCCCAACAGCTTCACGAGCTGGCCTTCGAAGAAGTGCGCGGAGGAGCGGGCGAGCGCCATTCCGAGGACCGCGCTCGAGGAGTAGACCATCACGAGGCCGACCGCGCAGAGGATCAGCACCGAGACGAGCAACCAGCGCTCCGGACGGAACACGCGCGCGACGTTGTTCCTCATCGGTCCTCCCTGTCTCGCCGCGGGGGCGGCGGCGACTGCGGCGATGATTGCGGCGGCGACTGCGGCGGCGGCGCCGGCGCGGGCGGGGCCGCCGGCGCGGGCGCGGGCGTTCCCGAGGCCCCGCCTTCCTTCGCCATCTCGAGCACGATCCGCCGGAAGCTGTCCCCCCGCTCCTCGTAGTTGCGGAACTGGTCGAAGCTGGCGCACGCGGGGGAGAGCAGGACGATCTCCCCCGGACGGACGATCTCGCGCGCGCGGGCGAGGGCGGCGGCGAGATCCGGCACCACCTCGCACAGATCGGCCCCCCACTGCTCGCGGATCGACGCGGAGGACTCGCCGAACAAGAGCACCGCCCGGCAGCGCTCGCGCACGAGCGCGGCGATCGGCCGGAAGTCCTGCCCCTTGTCACGTCCGCCGGCCAGCAGGATCAGCGGCGTGTCGCCGAAGGCATGGAGCGCGGTGACGGTCGAATCGGTGTTCGTCGCCTTCGAGTCGTTGACGTAAGGCACGCCGTCGATCGTCGCGATCCGTTCGAGCCGGTGCGGCAGGCCGGGGAAGCGGCGGAGAGACGCGAGCAGCCCTTCCTCGGGCAGGCGAAGCGGCGCGGTCAGCGCCAGCGCCGCGAGCGCGTTCGCCAAGTTGTGCGGCCCGGGAAGGGAGAGTTCCGAGGCCTCGCACAGCATCCGCTCCGCGCCGTCGAGACGGATGCCGATCCGGCCCTGGCGGACGAACGCCCCCTCCTCCCCCCGGTCCTCGAGGCGGAAGCGGAGGATGCGGGGCGGAAAGCGGCGCGCCACCTCGTCGGCCAGGTCGTCCGCCTCTCCGATCACCGCATACTGCTCGACGGTCTGGTTGAGGAAGATCCGCATCTTCGCCTCGCGGTACGCCTCGAAGCTGCCATGGCGGTCGAGATGGTCGGGGGTCAGGTTCAGGAGCGCCGCCCCTTGCGGGCGGAATGTCTCGATCTCCTCGAGCTGAAAGCTCGAGATCTCGGTGACGAGGACCGCGCCGGGCGGCTCGCGCAGCACGCCGTCGGAGATCGGGCGGCCGATGTTCCCGACGAGGGCGTGCGCGCGCCCGCATCGAGCGAGCAGGTCGTCGGTCCATGCGGCGGTCGTCGACTTGCCGTTGGTGCCGGTGATCCCGAGGATCGGTCCGCGGGCGAATCGCCATGCGAACTCGATCTCGCTCCAGATCGGGATCCCCCTCTCGCGGGCCGCGCGGAGGAACTCGATCTCTCGCGGCACCCCCGGGCTCTGGACGATCCGGTCGAGACGGTCGAGGGCGTCGAGCGGATGGGGCCCCCAGAAGAAGTGGGCCCCTTTCTCCTCCAGCTCGCGGACCGTCCGCTCCGCCTCCGTGCCGGACGGCCTGCGCAGATCGAACCCGAACGGGACCGCCCCCTCGTTCAGCGCCAGACGCGCCGCCGCCAGCCCGGAACGGGCCATCCCGATGATGCCGATCCTCCGCCCCGCGAGATCTCCCCGCCGATCCAAGTGCCCCACCTCCTGTTGTCGCCCTGTCGATGCCCGATGCCCGATGCCCGAGGCTCGATGCACGATGCCCCGCGCGCGCCGGCCTCTACTGCAGCTTCACCGTCGAGAGAGTGACCAGCGCGAGCAGGATCGAGACGATCCAGAAGCGCACGACCACCTTGGTCTCCGGCCAGCCGGCCAGTTCGAAATGATGATGGAGCGGCGCCATCCGAAACACCCTCTTCCCCGTCCACTTGAAGCTCAGCACCTGGATGACGACGCTCAGCGTCTCGAGGACGAAGAGCCCCCCGACGATCACGAGCAACAGCTCCCGCTTGATCAGGATCGACATCGCCCCAAGGCTGCCGCCGAGGGCCAGGGAACCGGTGTCGCCCATGAAGACCTCGGCCGGATGCGCATTGTACCAGAGAAACCCGAGACAGGCGCCGAACAGCGCGCCCGCGTACACGGTCAGCTCGCCGCATCCCTCGAGATACGGAATGTTCAGGTACTTCGCGAATCCGGCGTGGCCGGTGACGTATGCGAGGGCGCCGTAGGCGAGCACCGGCGGCATCACCATCCCGATCGCGAGGCCGTCGAGCCCATCCGCCAGGTTCACCGCATTCGACGTCGCCGTGATCACGAGGACCACGAAAGGAATGTACAGGAGCCCGAGATCGAACAGCCGCTCCTTGATGAACGGAACGGTCGTCTGCGTCGTCATGGGACCGTACACGTTCGTTCCGACGAGCAGCAGGCCGACGCCCATCCCGACGGCGACCTGCACGAGAATCTTGTAGCGGCCGAGCAGCCCCTTCTTCTCCTTGCGCACGACATGGAGCCAGTCGTCGAGGAATCCCAGAAGGCCCAGCGACGTCGTCACGAACAGCAGGATCCAGACCGGCGTGCTGTGCAGGTTCGCCCAGAGCAGGGTCGGCACGACCACCGAGAAGAGGATCAAGAGGCCGCCCATCGTCGGCGTCCCCTTCTTGCCGAAATGCGCGCTCGGACCATCCTCCCGGATCACCTGCTGCAGGCGCATGCGGCGCAGGCGCGCGACCAGCCAGGGACCGAGCGCGAAGGAGAGCAGCAGCGCGGTGATCGTCGCGTAGGCGGTGCGAAACGTGATGTACCGGAAGACGTTCAGCGCGGAGAAGGTGTCGCGGAGCGGATAGAGCAGCTCGTACAGCATCCCTTACCCCCTCCCTTCCAGACGACGCCGGCACGCCTCGTAGACCGTCTCCATCGCCGTCGCGCGCGCCCCCTTGAACAGGACGCGGTCCCCCGGCTCGATCCTCGGAGCGAGATCCGCGGCGAGCGCCTCGTGGGACGTATAGAGCGCGGCGAAGGTCCCCGGCCGCGATCCCGCACGATACGCCTCGCGGGCCGGGCGGCAACCTTCGCCGAAGAAGAAGGCGCCGTCGACGCCAGCAGCCGCTCTCTCGCCGACCTGGCGGTGGCTCTCCTCGGAGCTGGCCCCCAGCTCCCGCATCTCGCCGAACGCGAGCCAGCGCCGCCGCGCCCCCGGCGTCTCCGCCAGGAAGGAGACGGCCGCGAGGCTGGACTCCGGGCTCGCGTTGTAGCAATCGAGGATCGCGATGGCGCCACCCATCGCCCGCGGCTCCATCCGCAGCGCGCGCGGGCGCGCCGCCTCGAGGCTCGCGCGCGCCGTCGATCCCTCGATCGAGAGCTCGCGGGCGACGAGCGAGGCGGCGATCGCGGCCTGCAGCGCCCCGCGTCCCGGGCAGGAGAGGCGCACCTGTCCCGTGTACGGGGTGCGGAATCGCGTCCCCTCCCAACCGTACTCGACCGCCTCGGGATGGAGATCGGCGCCGGGCGCGAGGCCGAAG
Organism: Candidatus Eiseniibacteriota bacterium; assembly: GCA_041946735.1. GTDB lineage: Bacteria > Eisenbacteria > RBG-16-71-46 > CAIMUX01 > VGJL01 > JBHGAY01. Next base: position 106,902 of record JBHGAY010000012.1, on the reverse strand, counting down.
GTCCGCCGCGGGCGGTCGCGCAGCGGCGCGGGGAGTCGCTCGAGCAGCCAGGGGTCCGCTTCGTGGAAGAAGAGGCCGCGGGCACCGAGAGCGCGCGCGGCATCGAGCTTCTCCTCGAGGATCGCTTCGCGCGTCCCGAAGGCGCCGATGTGGGCCCATCCCACCGTGGTCAGCAGCACATGGTCGGGAGCGGCGAGGCGGGCCAGCGGGGCGATCTCCCCCGGATGGTTCATCGCGATCTCGACGATCCCCCAGCGATGCTCCGGACGCAGGTGGAGGAGGGTGAGGGGGACGCCGATGTGATTGTTCCAGTTCCCTTCGGTCCGCATGGTCGGCGCATTCGCCGCGAGGATCTCGCCCAGGCGGTCCTTCGTGGTCGTCTTGCCGGACGATCCGGTCACGGCGATCACGACCGCCGGCATCGCCCGCCGGTGGCGCCCCGCCCAGAGGTGGAGCGCCGCGAGAGGATCGGGGACGCGGATCAGCGCGAAGCCGGCCGCTGGAGTCGCCGAGGCATCGTCGCGGCCCGCGCCGATCGCGGAGGCGTCGTAGTCCTCCGCGACGATCGCGCCGGCCGCGCCGGCCCGCGCCGCCGCGGGCACGAACTCGTGGCCGTCGCGCGCTCCGCGCAGCGCGACGAACAGCTCCCCCGGGCGGATCGAACGGGAGTCGAAGGAGACGGCGCCGGGCGGGACGACCAGGTCCGGATCGGCGGCGTTCGCGAGCCTCCCCTCGCAGAGCTGCGCGATCGATCGGAGCGTCCAGCCGTTCACGGTCCCCATCCTTGCGACGCGAGGGCGCGAGCCGCTACCTCGCGGTCGTCGAACGGGCGCTTTCCCTGTGCCGTCTCCTGGTAGTCCTCGTGTCCCTTCCCCGCGATGAGCAACGCGTCCTGGCTCCCCGCCCCCGCGACCGCCGCGAAGATCGCCTCCTCGCGATCGAGCGTGACGAGGTCGGGCTCGCGGCCCGCCTCCCGCACCCCTTCCACGATCGCCTCGAGGATCGAGCGCGGGTCCTCGCTGCGCGGGTTGTCGCTCGTCACGATCACGCGGTCTGCCCTCTCCGCGGCGATCCTCCCCATCTCGGGGCGCTTGCCATGATCGCGGTCGCCCCCGCAACCGAACAGGACGGTCAGACGTCCCCTCGTCTGCGGCCGCAACGCCTCGATCGCCCGCGCCAGCGCATCGGGGGTATGCGCGTAGTCGACGACCACGAGGAACGGCTGCCCGCGCTCGATCCGCTCCATCCTTCCCGGGACGCGGACGCCGCGCGCGAGGCGCTCCTCGACCGCGTCGGGCGGCAGCCCGCACGCCCAGGCGGTGGCGTAGGCGGCGAGCAGGTTCCAGCCGTTGAACGTCCCGATCAGCGGGGAACGGACGGTTCGCGCGCCGCGCGGCGTGAGCACGCGCAGCCGCAGCCCCTCGGGTGTCGCCTCGAGCGACTCGAGCCGGATCGCGCAGGCCGGCCTTGTCCCATAGCCGAAAAGCGGGTCCGGGCTGCCCGCGCGGAGCTTCGACGAGGCGGCATCGTCCAGGTTCATCACCGCGATGCAGGGAGAGGCGTCGCCGCGCCCCTCGGGATGGAAGAGCTTCGCCTTCGCGGCGGCGTAGGCATCCAGCGTCCCGTGGTAGTCGAGATGGTCGCGCGTGAGGTTCGTGAAGACGGCCGCCCGGAAGCGCGTCGCGTAGACGCGATCCTGATCGAGCGCGTGCGAGGAGACCTCGGCAGCGACCGCGCGGTATCCCTCCGCGAGAAGCTCGCGGAGGGAGGCCTGGAATCGTGGCGCCTCGGGAGTCGTGTGGGTCGCCGCGCGCAGCGCCCCCGGGCGCCCGGCGCCGAGAGTCCCGGACACGGCCGCCGGAAGGCCGCATCCCTCCCAGATCGCCTGCAGGAGCCAGCTCGTCGTCGTCTTGCCGTTGGTCCCCGTGATCCCGATCAGATCGAGGAAGTGGGACGGATCGCCGTGGTGCCGCGCGGAGAGGATCGCCGACGCTCGGCGCGGATCGCGCACGGCGGCGTAGGGGACCGGCGGCGCCGCTTCTTCCACTTCCGTCGCGGGGCCGATCGCCGCGGCGGCGCCGCGACGCGCCGCGTCATCGAGAAAGCGCCGGCCGTCCTCATGCGTGCCGGCGACGCAGACGAAGAGACCGGGCGGGCGGATGCGCCGGCTGTCCTGCTCGACCGAGCCCACTTCGCCGCGCGGCCAGCCGGGCGGGAGCGGCCGCTCGAGGAGATCCGCGAGGAGCGCGGGCACCTCCTCGAAGCGGATCATCGCGACGCCTCGGACGTTCCCCACGCGAGACGGTCGTCCGTCATCTCCTTGCGCTCTTGGTCGAAGACGGCCCAGGCGCGGCAGGAGTCGGGCGAGAGGTCCAAGACGAGCGGGCTGCCGGGCGAGAACGGAGTGCCGGGCGGCGGATCCTGCGCGACGACCCAGCCCGAGCCCCGCGGCGTGACGGCAAGGTCGCACCAGCGGGCTCGCGTCATCGCGTCGCGGAGCGAGAGACCGGCGAAGTCCGGAAGGCCTTCGCCCGTTCCGAGCGAATCCGGAAGATCGCCGAGCACGAGGGTGACGGTCGCTCCAGCGCCGCACACCGCGCCGGCGGCAGGCCGCGACTCGAGGACGCGGCTTCCTTGACCGGCGAACTTCGTCGCGAACCCCTTCTCGCGAATGAGCCGGCCGGCGAACGCAGGGGAGAGCCCCGCGGTCACCGGGACGACCGGCCGCATCGGCTCCTCGTCGACGATTTCGCGCACGCTCTCCGGCGGGGCCTCGGTCGGGCGGTCGTCCAGCCTCGAGACATCTTCGAGGATCCGAGCAAACACGGGCGCGGAGACGCTCCCTCCCCAGATGGAGCCGCGCGGCTCGTCGAGGACGACGAGGCAAAGCCATCGCGGAGCGTCGTACGGCGCGAAGCCGGCGAAGGAGGCGATGTAGCGCTGATTCGAATAGATCCCTTCCTCGGGAATGTACTTTTGCGCGGTACCGGTCTTCCCCGCGGGAAACAGCCCCTCCACCTCCGCTTTCCTTCCCGTCCCCTCGGTCACGACTCCACGGAGCATCTCGCGCAACTCTCGCGCGGTCTCCGGCCGCATCGCGCGGCGCAGGATCTCCGGCTGGTGCTCTTGGAGGACGCGGCCGTCCGGGGCGCGCACGGCCCGCACCACGTAGGGTCGCACGAGAAGTCCTCCGTTCGCCACTGCCGCATACGCCATCGCGAGTTGCAGCGCGGTGCAGGAGATCTCCTGGCCGAAAGCCTGCGTGATCAACGAACGGGCGGACCACGCGCCCGGATCGGTGATCCGGCCCCTCTCCTCCCCTGGAATCTCGATTCCTGTCGGGACTCCGAAGCCGAGGAGGCGCTCCATCCGGTAGAAAGCTTCGCCGCCGACCCTTTCCGCGACCCTGCCGGTGCCGATGTTGCTCGAATGCGCGAGCACCATGCGCGCGGGAATCACGCCGTACCCCTCGTGATCGCTCACGATCCCGCCGGGGACGCGCCGCTTGCCGCCGCAGCAGTCGATCGGATCCTCCCGGTGGATGGCGCCCGCTTCGAGCGCGGCGGCGAAGGCGACGATCTTGTACGTCGACCCGGGCTCGTAGTTCTGCGTGACCGCCCAGATACCGAGTGCGAGGGAGTCCGCCGGGTCGATCCGTTCCGGATCGAAGCCGGGCATCGAGGCGATCGCGAGGATCTCGCCGGTCTTCGGGTCGAGAAGCAGCGCGGTTCCGCCGCGCGCTTGCTGCTCCTCCACCGCCTCGCGCAGCCGCGCCTCGACGATCTGCTGGAAGCGCCCGTCGATCGTGAGTTCGACGGTCGAGCCGATCCGGGGAGACTGCAGGATCACCCGCCCGGGTCCCTCGTGAAGGCTGCGATGCCCCGACAGGAAGTCGAGCATCCGGCCATCCTCGCCGCGAAGGCTGCCCTCGTAGCGACCCTCGAGACCGAAGAGCCCCAGACCGTCGATACCGGTGGCGCCGAGCAGAGGGGCGGCGGCCGGTCCGAGCGGGTAGAGGCGCTTGGGCTCGGGAAGCCGGATCAGCGCAGGCCCGAACCTCTCCTCCAGGTCCCGCGCGACCGCCTCCGGCAGTGTCCGGCGCGTCAGCCAGACGAACCTCTTGCCGGCACCCGCCGCGAGGATCTCGCGCACCTTCGTGGCAGGGAGCAGGCCCGCGCGCTCCATCGCGACGGCGAGGCTCTCCGGCTGTTCGAGAGCGGCGGGATCGACGGCGAGCGAGCTTCCCTCGACGGAGAACGCGAGGCGCTCGCCCGCCCGGTCGAGGATCGGGCCGCGAAGCGCGGGGATCTTCAGGATGTCGGTCTGCTGCCGGTGGGCGAGGTGGAGGAGCTCGTCGTGGCGGACGAGCGTCAACCAGCCTGCCCGCAGCCAGACGATCGCGACCCCGGCGAGGATCGCGACGGTCAGGAAGCGGAGGCGATCAGCGCGACCCCGTCCCATCGTCCTGGCGCCGGGGTGCTGCGGTGCTTGCCATGGCGACCTCAGGACGGAAGAGACGGGTCAGGCGCGAGGCGAGGCCGGTCCGGGACGCGGGCTGCGCTTCCACCGCCGGCTCGGCCGGCCCGCGCAGCAGGACCCGCTGCGTGGCGTCCGCGACGGTCATGCCCCACCGCTCTCTTGCGTGCTGCTGAACGGCGGGGAACGCGCAGGCCTGATCGAGCTTCAGCCGCGTCAGCTGCTCGTCGGTCCGCGCTTCCTGGAGGCGCTGCTCGAGCCGCTCGATCCTTCCGGCGCGCTCGCGCACCTCGAACCTCTGGTAGACGACGAGACCCGAGTAGGCGACAAAGGCGAGGACGACGAGGAGCACCTTCGTCTCGCCGCCGCGCCGTCGAACCCTTCGGCCGCGGTACGCCATCGTCAGACCGTCCTTTCCAGCACGCGCAGCTTCGCCGAGCGAGCGCGCGGGTTGCGGCGCGTTTCGTCCCGATCGGGACGAATGACGCGCCGGGTGAGAGATCGCATGTGGGGAACGTGGCCGGGACCGGGGCGATCGACCTGCTTGACGCGACGATCCGAGAGCGACTCGTACGACAGGACGGCGAGACGTCCTGACACGACCAGCCACTCGGGAGCCTGCCGGAGCGCCGCGTCGAGCTCTTCGAGCTCCCCGTTGACTTCGAAGCGCAGGGCTTGATAGAGACGGGACAGTTCGGCCGGACCGCCCGAGAGGGCTCCGCCGCGCCGCAGGCCCCGAATCAGATCGCCCGAGGTCGCGAGTGGAGCCCGCTCGCGCTCCCGCACGATCGCCCGAGCGGCGGCGCGCGGCCTACGCAGCTCCCCACGCTCCCGGAAGAGGCGCAGGAGATCCTCCTCGGACGACCCATTCAGGATCGATGCCGCCGTCCGCTCACGACGCCGGTCCATCCGCATGTCGAGCGGGGAGGAGGGATCACGATACTGGAACCCTCGGGCAGGATCGTCGAGCACCTCGGTGTTCAGTCCGAGATCGAGGAGCACCCCATGCGCGCGCCTGCCGGCGCCGGCGAGCCGCGCGCCGATCTGCGAGAACGGATCGTGGAACAGTGTCACCCTCTCCGAATCCGAAGAGAGGCGCCGGCGTGCGATCTCGAGCATCCCCTCGTCCCAATCGAATCCCCAGAGGCAACCCTCGGGGCTCAAGCGTTCCAGGATCTTGCGCGCGTGCGCCGCGCCGCCGACCGTCCCGTCCACATAGAGGCCGGAAGGATCGGTCACGAGCATCTCGGCCACGACGTCGACGAGCACCGGCTCGTGCATTCCGCACCTCTTCGGCAAGGAGGCGGCCCGAGGACCTCCGACGCTGGCGGAGCCAGGAGGGATGGAAGCCCCGGCCTTTGGGTTTTGCCCGAGAACCTGCCCCCGGGCCGCGCTCGCCGAAATCGTTCGCAACCGACCGGCCTAGTTCCGCGAAATCGAACGCGGCGAAGCGAGCCGCGCCAGGCGTCCGGCCGCCGCGTGACGGAACGCGGCCCGCGAACGCCGGCCGCGTCTCGCCCCGGTCAGGAGCTCCGCATCCTCGCGATCGAGCGCGAGGCTCAGGAGCGCGGCGAGATACGGATCGCAATCGATGCCGCGCACCTCGACGCCGAAGCGCCGCGCGTGCTGCAGACTCGCCCCGAGCGCGGGGATCGCGCGGAAGTCGAGATGACGGACCAGGCCCCACTCGATCCGGACGCGTCGCGTTCCGGCCGGGAGCGACTCGAGCCGCGAGGCGAGCCGCTGGAGCTCCACGCGGCCAAGGTCCCCTTCCGGCCGCTCGATCCACTCGCGCCGCACGCGTCGCGCCGCGCGTTCCCTCCTGCTTGTACGTTGCGTCGTCCCTGTGTGCATCCCTTCCCCCGCGCTGCGCGCCTCGCGATCGCGCGACGCGCCGAATGTCCATCCCCGATGTCAGAAATGTTTGCGGAAGTACTGCTTCGCCATCTGCTCGACCGACTGATCCGACCCCTCGCCTTCGTTCATGTACTTTTCGAAGACGGCCGGGGACCACAGCTCCATCTTTCGATTGTTTCCGAAGACGATCACTTCCTTGCTGATCTGCGCCCACGCGCGCTGCTCGGAGGTGAGGGGAATCCGTCCCTGGGCATCGGGCGAGAGGACCGAGCCGCCCCGGACGAACAGCCTCTCGAAGTAGCGCGCGACCCCTTCGGCCTGCATCTCGTCGTTGCTCAGCTGTTCCTGGAAGCGCTCCCACGACGCGATCGGAAAGAGGTAGAGACAGCTGTCGAATCCCTTGGTCAGGACGAGCTGCTGCTCCTCGTCCATCTTCTTCAGGATGTCCCGGAACTTGGCCGGGACGTTGACGCGCCCCTTCTCGTCGACCGCGTAGCGGTACTCGCCCAAGAACGGGATCACCGACCCCTCCGAGGTGCCGTCTCCCTAATGACCCACTACAATCCCTGGAGCCCCACAATGCACCACCACCCCGAAGATCGTCAAGGGGGTACTCGCACTTAAGTGCAAGTTTCTCTCTGGCTTAGCGAGCCAGTCGTCGCGTTGCTTGTCGAAGGAACGTTCGGCTAGGACAGGAGATCGTCGAGCAGGGCGGCGAGGCGGGCGGTGAGAGGACGCCGCTCGAAGGAGGCGATGCGGGCGCGATCGGACGGCGGCTCGAGGGTCTCGCCGGCGCTCCAGCGGTCATAGAGACCGGCGAGGATGGCCGCCCCGTCCCGCGGAGAGGAAGGCAGTGCGGCTCGTCCCGCCCGCGTCTCCTCCAGCAGCTCCCACGCGGCCCCACGAGGGACGAGGCCGAAGACCGGCCGCCCGGAGCGGAGGTACTCGAAGATCTTCCCGGGGAGGATCAGCGCCCCGCGCTCGCTCTCCTGCTCGAGAAGGACGAGGACCCGCGCCGCCAGCATCCGCTCGATCGCCTGGCGGTGGGCGACGGCGCCGGCGAAACGGACCAGGCGGCCGAACCCGCGCCGCTCGGCCTCCGCCTCGTCCTCGGCGTAGCGAGGACCGATCATCTCGACGATCGTCTCCGTCCGCGCTCGGGGGCGGATCGCGAAGAACGCCTCGAGGTGGTCGAGCAGCGGGCCGATCGGCCTCTCGGGATTGAGCTGACCCACGTGCACGAGCCGGAAGTCGCGCGCGGGCGCGACCGGGACTCCAGCGAAGTCCTCCTCGTCGTATCCATTTGTGATTGTGACGATCTTGCCCGGGTCGAGCTCGGGATAGCGGGCGAGATAGTCGCGCCGGGTCGCCTCGGAGGTGACGATCATCCGCGTGCAGGCGCGGACCACGCGCGCCTCGAGCGCCTCGTGCGCCCGGGCATGGAGCGCGGTGGGCGGAGAGAGGCTCATGCGGCGCACCCATGGATCGCGGAAGTCCGCGACCCAGGGGATCCGGCGCCCGGCCGGCCCGGCCCCGATTCCTCGGCCGGCCACGAGGCCGAGCCCGATCAGGTGCGCGCTGTCCGGAGAAGACGTGGTGACCAGGACGCCGCCCCGCTCGAGCTCGCGCGCGACGGCGCGGCGCGCGAACGGCACCCAGCCGAGATACGAATCGGGGACGAAGAGCCACGACGCGGCCCGCCGGAGCCGGCCCTGCGTGGATCCCTCGCGCCGCGCCGTTCGCGGCGGCGCGCTCGCGACTTCCCCCGCGCGGTCCTCGGCGGGGACCGAGGGACCGGATGGCGGGCGGGGGCGCCCGCGCAGGACGCCGAGCAGCGTGAGTCCCGTCCAGGCCCGCGTGCGCACGACCCGCGCCTCGGGAGGCACCTCGGCAAGGAGGGTCGGATCGCGCATCCAGTACGCTTCTTCCCGCGTCGTGACGACGACCGTCGTCCATCCGAAGGAGGGAAGATGGCGGACGAACTTCAGCGTCCTCTGGACGCCCGCCCCTCCGGTGGGCGGAAAGAAGTAGGCGGCGTAGACGACGCGCTTCTCGCGGCGCCGCGCGTCCCCCGCCGCCGGCCGGCTACCGGCAGGGACCGTCCGCGATCCCGACGCCGACGGCACGGATCCCCTCGGGCGTCGAGAGGCGGATCCAGTAGAGCCCCGGCGAAACAGGATCGCCGGAGCCGTCCAGTCCGTCCCAGACGAGATCGCCCGCGTACCTACGCTCGAAACGCCGCACCGTCTTGCCGCTGAGATCGACGACGATGCCGTCCCCGCTTCCCTCGTAGCCGAGAAGCCGGATCCCGTCGGAGCATCCGGGCAGGAACGGGTTCGGATAGGCAGCCAGGTCCGCTTTCCCCTCCTGGCCGGCCGCCGGGGGAACGAAATGGGCGAGGCCGCGCGAGGTGCCGATCCAGAGGCTCCGCCCGTCGGGATCGATGGCGAGCGTCTCGACGTTGGGGTTGGGAAGGTCGGGAGGAGTGTAGGTGGTGAAGGTGAAGAACGACCCCTCCGGTGTCATCCGCGTGAGGCCCGACTGGAAGGTCGAGACCCACGCGCCGCCATCGTCGGTCGGAAGCAGGAAGTTCACCTGCGACGAAGGCAGGCGGTCGTACGCCTGCCCGATCTGCGTGATGGCCCCGGTTTCCAGATCGACGATCGAGATCCCGCCCGCCGTTCCGATCCAGATCTTCGACCCCTGCGGAGCGATCCGCGTGACTCCGTCGGAAAGCAGCGTCCGTCCCGGCGTCTCGGTCGAATAGAGCGTCCAGGTATCGTCGACCGTGCCGTAGACGCCGTCCGCTCCCGGGTTCCACCGATGGACGCCGGCCTGCGCGTAGCCGATCCAGACCTCGCCTCGGTAGGGAATGATGGCGCGGACGCGATTGCTGAGCATGGTCCCGGTCGACGCGACGGTGAACTGCTGCCAGTCGGATCCGTTCGCCGGACGCATGTAGATCCCTTCGGCCCACTGGTCGTCGTCGTTGTACGAGCCGGCCCAGATGCGCCCCTGCTCGTCGAGCGCGAGATCGCGAACGTTGCGCGGCTCGAGATACTCGCGCGACGGGCCGTTCTTGAAGCTCAGCTCGCAGCTGCCGCTCGCGCCGCAGCAGCACTGGGCGAGCCACTGCGTGCCGTCGGCCGTGAAGAGGATGTCGAAGCTCCAGTCGCGAAGGTTCTCCGGATTCGACCAGTTGCGTCCGTCGAAGGTCTGGTAGAAGGGGGCCTCCCCCACCTGCGCGGTCGTGCCGTGCAGCAAGCCGTCCCGATCGAACGCGAGGGCCAGCCAGTGCGCGCGGATTCCGGGCCCCGGGAAGGCCTTGCGTGTCCAGGTCGCTCCGTCCGGAGAGAGCCGCCAGAGCCCGTTCATCCACTCGCGCACGTCCAACGTCGACGCCCAGAGCGCGCCGTCGGGAGTTCGCAACAGCCTGGTTCCCGCGATGACCGGGTCGCCGACGGGGACGAAGTCGCCGTCCCCGTCGCGACGGTAGACGCCACGCGCGGACGCGACCCAGAGGACATCGCCTTCGGAGAGCAGGTCGGAGATCACCGGATCCTGCGGGAGGCCGGAGGCGAGGAGCGTCCAGGCGCCTTGGCGCAGCACGCGCACGCCGTCCGGGAAGGCTCCGACCCACTCGCCGCGGTGCCGGATGAGGCGCTGCACCGTCGTGTTCGAAGGCGGATCGGCGTAGACGGTCCACGCCCCCGCGCGATCGCGGTGCGCGACGCCGCCGGAGGTCGCGAACCAGAAACCGTCCCCCGCAGGATCGGAGACGATGTCGCGGACCTCGTAGTTCGGCAATCCGCAAAGGTCGATCCCCTCGAAGCAGACCGCACGCACCGTGTCGCCTTCGAAGATCGTGAAGCCGTGGGCGGTCCCGACGAAGAGCGTGTCGCCGCGGATGGCCAGCGAGCGGATCTCGTTGCCGGGGATCGGCTGGAGCAAGCTCGTGAACGCGTCCCAGGTTCCACTCGCCGGATCGAGGACGGAGATCCCGGCCCGGTCGCTCCCGAACCAGACCCGGCCGTCAGGACCGACCGCGACGGCGCGCAGCGAATCGCTCAGCAGGCCGCCATTGCGCCGGTGGAAGGTGTCGATCTCCCCCGTCGCCGGGTCATAGCCGACAGCTCCGCCCATCGTCGCGAGCCAGAACCGCGATCCATCCCAGGCGAGGCCGCGCACGTTGTTGGTGTTGAGGTAGGTGGTCCAGCGTCCGGTCGTCTGGCCCGAAGCCGGAGCGGCGACGCCGGCGATCAGGGCAGCGAAAGCGATCGCGAGCGAGGCCGCCAAGGCGAGAAGCGGGCGGAAGCGGACGCGGCGGTCGATGCGGATCACGGGCTTTCCTTCCTTCCTCTCAACCTCTCGATCACGAGATCGATGTCCAGGGCCAGGCTCCACCGCCCGACATACTCCCGATTCGCGGCGCAGATCTGCTCGGCGGATCGGCTGCCATGCCGGTCCGCCAGCGTGATCCATCCCGGAGGAGCGTCGGGGGGGAATCGACGGTACGTCTCGGGGAGATCCGGCCAGATCGAGGCTTCGAAGGGATGGATCCCGACCAAGCTCCACTGGCCGACGAGCCAACGCCCGAGTCTAGGGAAGTCGCGGAGGCCGGTAAAGAAGGCCCCGCGCGGCCAACGTCCTGGCAGCCGGCCGGTGCGGAGCACCTCCCCGCCGCGCCCGATCCATTCGTGCTTCTCGATCGGCCGTCGCGTGGCGAAGAGCCAGAGACGGACGAGGAGATACGGGATCCCGAGGAGGAGGATCGACACGATCGCCAGCGCCCCGTCGACGGCTCGCTTTTCCCAGGAGCGGACGGCGGGATGGGCGCCGGCCACGGACAGGGCCGGAAAGCCGAGGAAGTCCCCCATGCGGGTGCCGGCCTCGATCGCGTCGCGCGCCCGCGGCACGAGGCGCACCGGAATCCCGGCGCGCGCGAGGCGATGGATCAGCGGCGCCGTCTCCCCGCCCGGCCAGTCCTCGAACAGCACCACCTCGGCGATCCGCTCCTCCTGCGTCCAGGCGAATACCGCCTCCTGCAGTCCTCCCTCGCGGCCGCGCAGCACGGCCGCCCCCGGCGGCAGCGGCAGGATCTCGAAGCCGTACTCCTCGTGCTCCGCCGAGCGGGCGCGCAGCAGATCGGCGTCTTTCTCGGGCGCGAGCAGGCCGACGCGCCGCAGGTGCATCCGACGCGACCGCACGCTCCCCTGCGCGTGGAAGATCCCCCAGCGGAACAGGAGGATCAGCAGCAGGCAGAGCGGCAGGAAGAGACCCACGACGAGCCTCGAGTAGACCGGCGACGGGAACAGGAAGGTCGAGGCCATCGTCACGAGCGCCGTCATCACCATGGCGCGCGTCGCGCCGAGGACCTGCTCCCCCGCCTCCTCGCGCCGGCGCGCGCGGTACATCCCCGCGAAGGCGAGGGAGAGGAGCGCGACCGCGTCGGTGAAGAGCAGCAGGCGGGTGTAGCGGTTCAGCCCGAACATCGGCTTCGAGAAGAACGGGCCGCTCAGGTTGCGGATCGCATAGGCGAGGACGAACGCCGCGTTGACGGCGATCAGATCGGACAGGATCAGGACCGCGCGGCGGATCGCGGTCGAGCGGAGCTTCAGCCAATACAGCAGGAAGCTCCACTTCTCGTAGTAGCGGAGGGTGGAGGCCAGGTGGATCAGGAGCCCCTTCCCCGGCCGCCGCGCGCTCGCCCGCTCGTAGCGATGGACCATCACGGACTCGGGATGGTAGAGGACCCGCCAGCCGCGCGCCTGCATTCGGTAGCACCAGTCGACGTCCTCGAAGTAGAGGAAGAAGCGTTCATCCATCGGACCGACGTCCTCGACCGCGCGCCGGCGCGCGAGCAGGCTCGCTCCGAGGCACCAGTCGACCGGCCGCGTCGTCTCGTGGTCGTAGTCGAGCATCAGGTGCGCGCGCAGCTTCGGATGGCGCGGGAAGAGCCGGCCGAGGAAGGTCCGTCGCAGGAGAAAGACCGGCAGGGTGTAGAACGTCCGGCACGAGTGCTGGAGCGTGCCGTCCGGATAGAGGAGCTTCGGCGCGACGAGACCGGCGGACGGATCGCGCTCCATCTGCTCGATCAGCCGCTCCACCGATCCGGCCCGCACCTCCACGTCGGGGTTCAGTACGAGCAGGAACTCCCCTCGACCCGCGCGCAGCCCCTGGTTGACGGCGCGGCCGAATCCGACGTTCTTCTCGTTGCGGACGTAGACGACGCCCGGCCGTCCCTCGCAAAGCCTCTCCGCGCGATCGTCGACGGGGGCGTTGTCGATCACCAGCACCTCGTGCGCGGCGACGAGCCGCGCCGCGGCGATCGAGTCGAGACAGGCGGCGAGCACGTCGGGCGTGCGGAAGTGCACGATGATCAGCGAGACGAGCGGGGCCGCCGCCTCGGCGTCCGCGCGCATCGCGCCGGTCGACTCGCTCTCCCTCATGCCGCCGCCTTCATGCTGCTCTCCCTCATGCCGCCGCCCTCATGCTGCTCCCCTCATGCCGGTACCCTCATGCTGCTCCCCTCATGCCGGTACCCTCATGCCGCCTCCGGCGCCCCGGCCGGCGGCCTCCGCCTGCGCCTCCGCCCGAAGATCCGGCGCAGAGCGAGCCGGAAGACGAGGAAGAACGCCTCGCCGACGATTCCCCGGCTCATCTTGGAGATCCCGACGCGCCGGTCGACGAAGACGATCGGGATCTCGGCGATCCGGAAGCCGAGCATCCAGGCGTCGAACGTCATCTCGATCTGGAACGCGTAGCCGTCGGAGCGGATCGACCCGAGGTCGATCGCCTCGAGGACGGCGCGCCGGAAGCATTTGTAGCCGCCGGTGGCGTCGCGCACCGGCAGGCCGGTCAGCCACCGAGTGTAGACGTTCGCGAAGTACGAGAGCATCAGCCGCCGCAGGGGCCAGTTCACCACGGTGACGCCGTTCTTGTAGCGGCTCCCGAGGACCAGGTCCGCCTCGCGCGCCGCCTCGAAGAAGGAGGGGAGCGCGGAGGGGTCGTGCGAGTAGTCGGCGTCCATCTCGAAGATCAGCTCCGCGCCCTGTTCGAGCGCGAAGCGGAAGCCGTCCCGGTAGGCGGAGCCGAGCCCCATCTTGCGCGGGCGATGCAGCACGTGGACGCGAGGGACCGTCCGGCCGAACTCCTCGACCCATCGTCCCGTGCCGTCCGGCGAGTTGTCGTCGACGACCAGCACGTCGATGTTCGATCCGCGGGAGAGCAGATCGGGGACGAGCGTCTTGACGTTCTCCAGCTCGTCGTAGGTCGGGATGATGATCCAGACCGGCGGCAGCTCGCTCATCGGCCGTCCCTCAGACGGCCTCCCCGAGACGCCGGAACCACTCGATCGTCAAGCGCAACGCCTCGCGGACGTCGACCTTCGGCTCCCAGCCGAGGCGGGCGCGCGCCTGCGAGATGTCGGGCTGGCGAACCTTCGGGTCGTCCTCGGGAAGGGGACGATGGACGAGCGCGCTCTTGCTGCCCGTGAGCTTCACGATCTCCTGCGCCATCTCGGTCACCGTCATCTCCTGCGGGTTGCCGATGTTGACCGGCTCCCAGAGCTCGGAATGCATCAGCAGGTCGATCCCCCGCACGAGATCGGTGATGTAGCCGAAGGAGCGGGTCTGCGAGCCGTCGCCGAAGATCGTCATCGGTTCGCCGCGCAGGGCCTGCATGATGAAGGTCGGGACGGCGCGGCCGTCGTCGCGCCGCATGCGGGGGCCGAAGGTGTTGAAGATCCGGACGATCTTGGTGTCGACGCCGTGATAGCGGTGGTACGCCATCGTGAGCGCCTCGGCGTAGCGCTTCGCCTCGTCGTAGACGCCGCGCAGTCCGATCGGATTCACGTTTCCCCAGTACGACTCCGGTTGCGGGTGGATGCCGGGATCCCCATACACCTCGGACGTCGAAGCGAGCAGGAAGCGCGCCTTCTTCGCCCGCGCGAGGCCCAGCGCCCGGTGCGTGCCCAGCGCGCCGACCTTCAGGGTATGGATCGGCAGGCGCAGGTAGTCGTTCGGGCTCGCGGGGCTCGCGAAATGGAGGACGAAGTCCAACGGCCCGTCCACGTAGATGTAGTTCGTGACGTCGTACTCGATGAAACGGAATCGGGGGTTGTGGATGTGCGCGATGTTGTCGACGCTGCCGGTCAGGAGGTTGTCCATGCAGATCACCTCCATCCCCTTGGCGAGCAGGTAGTCGCTCAGATGGGACCCGATGAACCCGGCTCCCCCCGTGATCAGCACCCTCATGGACCTTCCTCCTCCGGAAGACGTTTGCGGACCGGCGTGTCACTCGGCCTGCGGATCCCGGCGATCATCTCGGCCAACAACCCCATCGAGATGAACTGGATTCCGAGGATCACGAGAATCACGCCGAAAAGCAGCATAGGACGGACGCGGAGACGGGACTCGATCACCCAGATCCCCGCCATGTACAGCTCGATCAGGCCGCCGACGGCCAGGAACGCGATCCCGAGACGCCCGAAGACGTGGAGCGGCGAGCGGTGCCGGCCGCTCAGGAACATCACGAGCATCAGATCGAGGAACCCGGTCAGGAAGCGGCCTCCCCCGAACTTGCTTCGCCCATGCTCTCGGGGATGGTGGACCACCTCCCGCTCTGCGATCCTCCATCCCATCCGGCCGGCGAGAACCGGAATGTAGCGGTGCAGCTCCCCGTGGAGATCGAGCGTGTCGAGGACGGGACGGCGGTAGGCCTTGAAGCCGGAGTTGAAGTCATGGATGTGGATGCCGGTCAACCGTGCGGTCCAGAAGTTCCAGATCCGGCTCGGAAAGGTCTTCGTCCACGGGTCGCGCCGCTTGCGCTTCCACCCCGAAATGACGTCGTACCCCTCGTCCAGCATCCCGAGCATCCCGGGGATCTCCTTCGGGTCGTCCTGGAGATCGGCGTCGAGCGTCACGACCGCCTCGGTCCCCCGAGCCTCGTCGAAGCCGAGGCGGAGAGCAGCCGACTTCCCGGCGTTGGCGCGCAACGAGAGCAGCCGCAGCCCCGGGACGGTGCCGATCCGCTTCTCGACCTCCATGGGCGTCGCGTCCCGGCTGCCGTCGTCGACGACGAGGATCTCGAAGGTCCGGCCGGTCGGCCCGAGCACCCGCGCGACCTCCTCGACGAGCGGTCCGATCGACGCCTCCTCGTCGAAGGCGGGGATCACGACCGACACGCGGGGCGGCTCCCTCACTCCCCGTCTCCAGCGAGATAGCGGATCATCCACTCGTTCTCGCGCCGCAGCCCTTCGTCGATCCCGACCTTCGGCGCGTAGCCGAGCTGCTCGCGGGCGCGCGCCGTGTCCGCGCCGGTGTGGCGGACGTCCCCCGGAGAAGGCGGCTGGCGGTCGATCCGCACCGGCTTGCCGGTGATCGCCGCGAGGCGGTCGAGGACGTCGAGCAGACGCACGCGGGAGCCGCCGCCGATGTTGAACGCCGTCCCGGGCTCGACGCGATCCCCGCGTAGCGCGAGGAGGTTCGCCTCGACGGCGTCGGAGACGAAGGTGAAGTCGCGCGTCTGCTCGCCGTCGCCGTAGAGGGGAACGCTCCTTCCCTCGTGGATGGCGCGCAGGAAGCGATGGAAGCCCATGTCGGGACGCTGGCGCGGGCCATAGACGGTGAAGTAGCGGAGGCTCGTCGCGCGCAGCCCGTGCTGAACGGCGTAGAGGCGGACGAGAAGTTCGCCGGCAAGCTTCGTCACCCCGTAGGGGGAGATGGGCAGCTTGGGATCGTCCTCGCCGACCGGATAGGCGAGCGCGTCGCCGTAGATCGACGAAGAGGAGGCGTAGACGAAGCGGCGGATCTGCTCCTCGCGACCCCGGCAGGCCTCGAGCAGGCGCTGCGTCGCGAGGACGTTGATGTCCGAATAGTCCCGGAAATGTTCGCCCCAGGAGGCGCGGACCCCCGCCTGCGCGGCCTGGTGGAAGATCCCTTCGACGCGATCGAGGACCGGCTCGATCGCGCCGGCGCGGAGATCCAGCTCGCGAAAGCGGAAGCCGGGCCGGCCCTGCAGCGTGGCGAGGTTTCGCCGCTTCAGGGCCGGGTCGTAGTAGTCCGTGAAGCAGTCGACCCCGA
Source organism: Candidatus Eiseniibacteriota bacterium (assembly GCA_041946735.1). Taxonomy (GTDB): domain Bacteria; phylum Eisenbacteria; class RBG-16-71-46; order CAIMUX01; family VGJL01; genus JBHGAY01. The sequence continues at coordinate 90,487 of JBHGAY010000012.1, read as the reverse complement.
GAACCTCCTCCCCCTCCTCGAGCAGGCGGGCGCAGAGGTGGGAGCCGATGAATCCCGCCGCTCCCGTGACGAGGTGGAGAGCCATGGCGCTCAGTTCCCTCCGGACGACGGCTGCGTGGAGCGCGGGACCGCCGGCTGGGTCGGCGTCGGCACGGCCGGGTTCACGGTCTCCGGTGCGGCGAGCCCGCCCGCTCGCAGCTCCTCGAGCCGCTTGCGCGCCGCCTCGTCGGCCGGATGGCGCCGCACCCACTGCTCGAGGACGTCGAGCGCCTTCTCGTTCTCCCCCATCTCGACGTAGAACGAGAAGAGCTCGCGCAGCGCCTCCGGCTCGTCGGGGTACCGCGCGTACCCCTCGCGGTAGATCTGCTCCGCCTCGGCGATCCGCCCCTGCCGCTCGACGGTCCTGCCGAGGAGGCGGAGGATCGGGTACTCGCCGTAGTTGTGGTTGACCAGTTCGCGGAACTCCTGCTCCGCCTTGTCGAACATCTCGGTGCGGTAGTAGATGACGCCGGCCGAGTAGAGAATCGACGGAGACGAGGAGAGGACCAACGCCTTCTCGATTGCGCCGAGCGCCTCCTCGTTGCGACCCTCGGTCGAGAGCTTCTCCGCCGCGCGCACGTAGCCGGCCGCGTAGTTCTGCACGAGCCGGAGCGCGTTGTCGTCCTTGAAGACGGAGTTGTCGTAGCGGCCGTCCTTCGTCAGCAACCCGCGATAGAGGTAGACGTCGTTGAGGTTGTGGAGCGTCTTGTCGACGTCGACGTCGTCCTGACCGTCGGGATGCTTCTCGCCGAGCCGGAATACCAGACCTTCCATCGTCATCCGATCGTCGAAGCCCATCTGGTCGGGGACCGTGACGGCGAAGTAGATCGGCCGCTTGCCGGAGTTCTCCTCGATGATCCGGCGCGTCGCGATGTCCTTCGAGTAGATGAACTGGTCGGGATCGGGAACGTACTTCGCGAGACCATTCGAGCGCAGGAAGGACTCGTACTGCTCGCGTGACATGTCCCCCTGCGCGTACTCGACGAACTTCTCCGGAACGTCCATCACGGTGTCCATCTGCTTGTCGTTCCAGCCGATCGCCACCTTCGGCTGCTGGTCGCGGAGCTGGCGCATGTACCAGGCGGTGTTCAGCAGGCTCAGGTTCACGACGCGGATGTCCTTCCTCTGCTTCTCGACCTCCTGCAGGTACCAGAGCGGGAAGGTGTCGTTGTCGCCGTTGGTGAAGATCAGCGCGTCGCGATCGAGCGGGGTCAGCATGTTGTAGGCGAGGTCGCGCGCGAGGTAGAAGCCGGTCCTGTCCCGCATGTGCCAGAAGTTCGCGCAGGTGGAGAAGGCGAAGAGGATGCCGAGGCCGCCGACGAGCAATCCGAGGCGGGTCCCCAGCCGGTCGCGCCCCTCGGTGTAGGCCCAGCGAACCCACCCGGCGATCGTCGCGAACCCGAGCCCGATCCAGACCGCGAAGACCTGGTAGCTCGGCGTGAAGAAGTAGTCGCGGTCGCGCACCTCGTCCGTCCGGAAGTTCAGGTAGAAGACCATCCCGACGGTCGTGATCAGGTAGAAGAAGAAGAGCGAAGCGAAGCTCTTCTTCTCGCGACGCGCGTGGCCGATCATCCCGATCACCCCGATCGCGTACGGGAGGTAGTTGGCGAGCCATGCCGGGCTCAGCCGGAGCTGGTACTGGTCGTGGAGGTAGCGCCAGAAGTGCCGCGTGAACTGCACGTCCCAGGGCGCGTTGCGGATCAGGAACGGGTTCGCCGGCTTGTACTGGTCGCGGATCAGGGCAAGCCAGAGCGAGTGAGTCGTCGAGGGATCGGCCTCGTTGATCGCCGGATCGAGCGCGGCGCGGATCGGTAGATAGAGATGGTTCGACAGGCCGATCACGGTGAGCAGCAGGCACCAGAAGACGACACCGCGCGGGCCGAGCGGCGACCAGAGCCGGCCGAGCAGCAGGGAAGCGAGGAGGCCGAGCAGGAGCAGGACGATCCAGAGTTCCTTCAGGATCGGCAGCATCGCCGGCGCAAGGCCGACGAGAACGCCTGCGACGACGAACGCGCCGAAGAGATGCGGCGCGAGCGTCCGGTGGTCGACGAGCAGCACGAGCAGGAGCATCGCCGGGAGAACGAGGAACGTCCCCATGTGGATCCCGGCGGAGACGGCGATCAGGTAGTAGGCGAGGAGGAACAGCTTGTTGTTGCGCTTCGTCTCCCCTTCGCGCCCCGCCCACAGCAGCGTCAGCCAGAACGCTCCCATGGTCGCCGCGCTCGAGAGGCCGTAGACCTCCGCTTCGAGCGCGTTCTCCCAGAAGGTGCGGGAGAAGGCGGTGAACAGGCCGGCCGCCACGCCGCCGAGAATGCCGATCAGGATCGGCGTGCGCTCCGCCTCCGGGCGTCCCCGCTGCATCCAGCGGAACAGCTCGACGGCGACCAGGTAGCCGAGCACCGCGGCGACGCTCGAGGAGACGGCCGAGAGGTAGTTGACGCGCGTCGCGATCGAGCCGATCGGGAGGAAGGTGAAGAGGCGCCCGATCAGGACGTAGAACGGGGTGCCCGGCGGGTGCGGGATGCCGAGGATGTAGGAGGTCGAGATGAACTCTCCGCTGTCCCAGAACGGGCAGGTCCGGGTCAGCGTGAGGATGTAGACGATCTGCGTGATCAGGAAGACGGCGATCGCGCCGAGGCCGATCGTCTTCGTTTCGCTCTCCGCCAGTAACCTCATCGCCTCGGCTCTCCCCCGGGCCCCTCCTCGACGACGCGCGCCAGGAGCCCCTCGGTCTCGTCCGCCATCGCGTCCCAATGGAAGCGGGACGCCCACTCGATCCCCGCCCGGCCCATCCTGGACCAGAGCGCATCGTCGCTCAACAGCTCGATCAGCCGGCCGGCCAAGGCCCTGACGTCCCCGTGCGGGACGAGATAGCCGGTCTCCCCGTCCCGGACCGACTCACACAGGCCCGGGGAGTCGCTCGCGACCGCCGGGATCCCCATCGCGTTCGCCTCGATCACGGAGAGCCCCCAGCCTTCCTTCGGGGAGGTGTAGACCAGGACCCTCGTCTGCGCGAGCATCGCGAGCTTCTCGGCGCCGCTCTTGTGGCCGAGCAGCTCCACCTTCCCCTCGAGCCCCGCCTCGCGGATCCGCTCCTGCAGCTCGGCGCGGAAGTCCCCATCCCCGGCGATCCAGTAGCGCGCCTCGGGGACGCGTTCGAGGATCGCCGGCATCGCCTGGATCGGCAGGTCGATCCCCTTGTACTTCTTCAGGCGGCCGAGATAGAGCAGCACGGGCGGCGGCGGCCCCGAGCCGTCGCGGTTCGGGGGCTGGTAGAAGGAATGGTCGATCCCGGAACGGATGACGTGGATCTGGTCGGCGCGGATCCCGCGTCGGATCAGGTCATCGCGCGTCGTGTTGGAGAGGACCTGGAAGCGGCAGCGACGATAGACGGCCGGAATGAGCTGCTCGTGCAGGTAGACGTAGAGGGCGAACGGCCAGGGCGTCTCGCGGAAGACGGTCGTCCCGAAGAGGTGCGGAACGTTGGCGAGCACCGGCACCTCGTGCTGGAACGAAGGCCCGTAGAACGGGATCTTGTTCAGGTCCTCGACAATGACGTCGTAGCCTTCCCCGCGGATCCGCTTCCAGACCTGCGGCACGATCCAGTTGAAGTTGTACAGGTTCCCGGCGCGGAGCACGCGCATCCCATCGATCTCGTCCTCGAGCGGTCCTCCGGGCCACGCGCCGGCCAGGAAGGTGATCGAGTGCCCGCGCGCCTGCAGCCGGCGATAGATCTCGTAGAGGATGACCTCCGCGCCTCCCATCTCCGGATGCCGGAGGTCGCGGTAGCTGATGATCAGAATCCGCACCCCGCCCTCACCCTTTCTCTCCCCCGCGCTGCGCGCCGCCGCCGCCCGGTCGCGAGGCGGCATTCTTCCTGCCGAGCGTGCCGATCATTGCGTAGGTGTGCAGACCGAGCCTCGTCCCGCGCAGGCGGCCGCGGATCCACTCCCCGGGGACGCCAAGCAGCTTCGGGCCGCGCGGGTGGAGCGGAAGCCGCGCGATCCGGCCGCGCATCAGGACGTAGCGCAGGCCGCGATAGAAGAAGCCGGGACGGAACCAGTCCCCGCCCGTGCGGACGATCGAGAAGCCGTGGCGCCGCATGAGGGCTTCGAGCTGGCCGGGGGAGTACTCCGTTTCCCATCCCGCGAACCAGCGGTTCACGAGAATCAGGGCATGCTTGGCGAGGGTGTAGACGTGCCAGCGCTGCGGGACGTCGATCAGGCAGTGGCCGCCGTCCTCCAGGACTCGGTAGTTCTCCGAGACGAGCGGATTCGGGTCGCGGAAGTGCTCGAGAAGCCCCTGATGGAAGACCAGGGCGAAGGTGCCGTCCCGGAACGGCATTCGCGTCGCGTCGGCGCAAACGGCGTGGATGGTCAGCTCCTGCTCGCGCGCCTGCCGGCGGATCACGCCGAAGGACGATCGGACGTAGTCGATCACGAAGACCCGGGCGCCCCGCCGGGCGAGCTCCAGGCTGTCGCGCCCGGAGCCGGCGCCGACTTCCAGGATGCGGCGGCCGGTGAGCGGAAGGCCCTCGAGCTGGCGAAGGATCCGGTCCTCGTTGGAATAGACCTCCTCGATCGTCTCCTTCCGCTCGTCCCAGTACCGATCCCAGTGCTCGGGGGTGGAGGCGCGCATCCTTCCCTTCAGGCATCCCTTCCTGCCGGAGCCCCGCCCGGAGGCCGAAGACCCAGGGCCGCAAATGCGGCAAAATCATAAGCTATCAGAGGATCCAAGGACGGTCAACGGCCGCCTCCCCCTCCTCCTTGCCCTCTCGGTGGAGCATCGCCACCACTTCTTTGCCCCCCTCCGGAGCTTCCCGCTCCTCCTCCCGGCCTTCCCCCCGCTCCTCTTCTCGGCCCCCCTTCGGACCCGCCCTCCTGCGGTCGCGGGCGCCGGCTCCGCTCCCGCCGGGGAGCCAGCCGCCCCTCACCCTCGTCGCGATCGAAGGCGCCCGGCCGCAAGCGCCGGGCGGCGGCATCGAGGACTCCGTTGACGAACGCCGCGGAGTCCTCCTCCCCGTACCGCTTCGCCAGGCGGACCGCCTCGTTGACGACGACGGCCGGAGCGGTCTCGTCGACCGCCAGCAGCTCCACCGATCCGACCCGAAGGATCGCGCGGACGACCGTCGAAACGCGGGCGAGCGACCAGCGCTCGAGCAGCTGCGTAAGGAGGGCGTCGACCTCCTCGAGTCGATCGGAAAGCCCGCGCGCGAGCCGGAGCGCGAAGGCGCGGCCATCCGGAGTGAAACGGAAGCGTCCGAGAGAGAGTTCCAGGACCTCGAGCGGATCGTCGCCGGTCAGGTCCGCCTCGAATGCGGCGCGGAAGACTACCTCTCGGGCGCGAGTTCGCCCGCCCCTTGCGAAGTCGTCGGGGATTCTCGGTCCGCTCACTTCCGCCGGTTCGCCGGCCTGCGTCCCCTCGCCGGTCCGCTCTCCCTCGCCGGCCGGCTTTCGGTCGCTCGCCCGCCGGCGCTCGCCGGTCCGCCCGCTCTGAGATATCCGAGCACGCCGATCATCTCGAGCGCGACGAGAGCGGCATCGTAGCCGCGGCCGCCCCCCTTCAGACCGGAGCGCTCGATGGCCTGCTCCGCCGTGTCCGCCGTGATCACGCCGAATACGGTCGGGACTCCGGTGTCGTAGCCGACCTGGAAGAGTCCGCGCGAGGCCTCGCGCGCGACGTGGTCGAAGTGCGCCGTCTCGCCGCGGATCACGCAACCGAGCCCGAGGATCGCGTCGTACCGACCCGAGCGTGCGGCGGCCTGCGCGGCGAGCGGAATCTCGAACGAGCCCGGGACCCAGACCACGTCGATCCGGTCCTCGGTCACCCCATGCTGGATCAGACAGTCGACCGCGCCCTGGAGCAGGCGGTCGGTCACCGTGCGGCTGAAGCGGCTGACGATACAGGCGAATCGCTTCTCCGAACCGTCCAGCGTCGCGAGGAACTGCTTCGCCATCCCGGAATCCTCCCTCGGTCCACCCTTCCCTCGAACGATGCGCGCCCGAACCTCCCCGGGTCTCGCGATCCGGGCGAGCGGGACATCCGCAACCTCACTGCGATCTATCGTCTCTGCGATCTATCGTGACCAGCCGGCGATCGGTCGAGGATCGATCTCCGATCGCGGATCGATCCCCGCGCCCCGGCTTCATCCTTCGGCGTCGATGCGGAGGATATGTCCCATCTTCCGCCTCTTGGTGTCGAGGTAGTGCCGGTTCTCCGGATTCGGCGGAGCCTCGATCGGCACAAGCTCGACGATCGACAGGCCGTGGGCGGCGAGCCCGACGCGTTTGCGCGGGTTGTTCGTGAGCAAACGGATCTTCCCGACGCCGAGATCCGCGAGGATCTGCGCGCCGATCCCGAAGTCCCGCTCGTCGGGCTGGAAGCCAAGCGAGACGTTCGCCTCCACGGTGTCGAGCCCGATGTCCTGCAGATGGTAGGCGCGAATCTTGTTCGCGAGGCCGATTCCGCGCCCCTCCTGCCTCATGTAGAGGAAGACCCCCGCGCCGGCGGCGGCGATCGCGGAGAGCGCGAGCTCCTTCTGCTCGCCGCAGTCGCACCGGCGGCTGTCGAGGACGTCCCCCGTCAAGCACTGCGAGTGCACCCGGACGAGGACCGGCTCCTCCGGATGGATCTCCCCCTTCACCATCGCGACGTGATGATCGCCGTCCAGGATGCTTTCGAAGAGGACGAGACGGAAGTCTCCGTGCGCCGTCGGCAGGTCGGCCTCGACGATCCGGCGGACGAGATGTTCCGTGCGGCGGCGGTACTCGATCAGCGAGCCGATCGAGAGGATCCGCAGGCCGTGCTCCTCCGCCATCCGCTTCAGCTCGGGAAGGCGGGCCATCGTCCCATCCTCGTTGAGGATTTCGCAAAGGACGCCCGCCGGATACAGGCCGGCCAGGATCGCGAGGTCGACCGTCGCCTCGGTGTGGCCGGCGCGCCGAAGCACTCCGCCTTTGGCGGCGATCAGCGGAAAGACGTGGCCCGGGCGGGCGAGATCCTCCGGGCGCGTGTGCGGATCGATCAGGGTGCGGATCGTGTGCGCGCGGTCGAAGGCGGAGATGCCGGTCGTCGTGTTGTGGACCGCGTCGACGCTGACGGTGAATGGAGTGCCGAGCTTCGCGGTGTTCGTGCGGACCATCGGCGGAAGGTCGAGCGCGTTCAGGCGCTCCTCCTGCATCGGGACGCAGATCAGTCCGCGTCCATAGCGCGCGAGGAAGTTCACCGATTGCGGCGTGATCTTCTCCGCCGCCATGATCAGGTCTCCCTCGTTCTCGCGGTCCTCGTCGTCCACCACGATCAGCATCCGGCCCGCGCGGATCTCGGCGACCGCCTCCTCCACGCTGCAGAAGACCGGATCTTCGCGAACGCTCATGCTTCCCCCCGAATCGATCCGGCTCCGCCCCGGTCGACCGTGCTCTCGCTCACGCACCGCTCCGATCCCTCGCCCGCAGCAGCGCCTCGACGTACTTGGCGAGTATATCCGCCTCCAGGTTCACCCGCCGTCCCGGCCGGTAGCGGGCGAGCAGCGTCGTCTCGGCGGTCTTGGGAATGACGTGCACCCGGAAGGCGCGGGCGCCGACGCGGCCGACGGTGAGGCTCACTCCGTCGACCGTCACCGAACCCTTCTCGACGAGGTAGCGGAGGATCTCCGGTGCCGCGGCCACGTCGAGGACCGTTTCGCCTCCCCCGCGCTGCACCCGAGCGATCCGTCCGATCCCGTCCACGTGTCCCTGGACGATGTGGCCGCCGAGCCGGTCACCGGCGGCGAGCGCGCGCTCGAGGTGAACGAGCGAGCCGACGCGCAATCCCCGGAGAACCGAACGGCGGAGCGTCTCCCGCCCCGCTTGCACCCGGAAGACTCCGTCGTCCCCGCCGCTTTCGACGAGAGTCAGGCAGACGCCATGCACCGCGATGGAAGCCCCGGCGACCAGATCGGCCTTCGGGAAGGGACTGCGGATCGCTAGCTCCCGAACGCCTCCTGCGCCCCGGACTCCGACGACCTCTCCGACCCCCTCCACGAGTCCCGTGAACATCGCATCGCCCCTCTCGCTTCCGAAGACTGTAGCGTATCGGACCGCCCGCCGGACCCCGCTTCCCGCGGCGCCGCCCGTCTATCCCGTCGCCCGGGAACGGACCGGGCCGCCCGGAACGAGATCGAGGAGGAGGTCGCCGCCGCCGATCCGTCGTGGAGGAGCGGCCGCGACCAGGGTGCGCGAAGCGGAGATCTCCCGGGGCGGACAGGCGTCGCTCCAACCGAGCCCGGGGCCGAGAACGCGAGGGGCGAGGAAGAGAAGGAGGCGATCGAGAGGGCCGTCCTCGAGGAAAGCGGCGGAAAGTCGCGGCCCCCCTTCGACGAGGAGGTCGAGCAGACCGGCCCGCGCCGCCGCGCGCCCGAGCCTCGCGAGATCGACCCGCCGGCCGCTCCGGTCGGGCAGGAGCCACACTTCCCACCCCGCGCGCCGGAAGCTGCGGATCCGGGCGGCCGTGGGCTCGGCGCCGACGGCGATCAGGCGCGGCTCGAAACGCCAGCGGAGCGCCGGCCCCGCCGCACGATCCTCGACCTGGATCCAGTTTCCCCGCCGGTCGGGCGAAGAGGCGTCCCCCGTTCGACCGGCCACCTGCCTCCTCCACAGCCGGGCGAGCTTCAGATCCGGGTCGGAAGCGAGTCGCGAATCGAGGAGGATTCGCGTGGGGGTGCGGCGTGGGTCTCCGTGGACGACGAGCCGCGGATCGTCCCGGCGAGCGGTGCCATGGCCGATCACGATCGCGTCGGCGTGCGAGCGCAGCCGCGAGACGAGCGCGCGCGAGGCGGGCGAGGTGATCCATCGCGAGCCGCCGCCGCGATCCGCAACCTTTCCATCGAGAGTCGATGCGATCTTCAGCGTCACCATCGCCCGGCCTTCCCTTTGGGCGAGGAAGAAAGGAAGGTTCAAGCCGCGGGCGCGATCCTCTTCGAGCCCCACGCGAACTTCCCTTCCGTCCGCTCGGAGCGCGCGAATGCCCCGTCCCGACACCAGCGGATTGGGGTCGGACGTCGCGACGACGAAGCGGCGGATCGGCGAGGCGAGGAGACGATCGACGCAGGGGGCGGTCTTCCCCTTGTGGGAGCAAGGCTCGAGTGTCACGAGCAGGACGGCGGAAGGCCGGACCGGCGGTCCGCCTTCGAGTTGGTCGAGCAGCGCGGCTTCTGCATGGGGGCCTCCGAAACGGCGGTGGTGCCCCTCCGCGACGATCCGCTCTCCGTCGAGCAGCACGGCCCCGACGGCGGGGTTCGGGGAGACGAGACCGCGGCCGCGCGCGGCGAGCGCGAGCGCCCGGCGCATGGCCCTCTTCTCCGCTTCGGTGAACCGTTCCCGATGCGCCGGCGCGGTCAGCTCTCCTCCTTCGGCCCCTCACGCCCCGGCTCCGCGCCGCGAGCGGCCGGCGACGCGCCGTTGCCTTTCGTCGCCCCGGACCTCCCCTCCGGCCGCTCCTCGAACTTCACGTCGACGATCTCCTCGGGTGGGACGATGGGCGGCTCGCGGCGGGAAGGAGGCGTGGGAGGGCGCCGGCGCGCCTCGACGTCGCGTTGCCGACGATGCGAGGAACGAAGCAGCAGGATCACGACGATGCACAGCAGAGTGAAGAGCAGGAACGACTTCATCGGCCCCTCGCGACGAACGGGCGGATACGCGCGGGCGCGGCAGCCGCGCGCGAGCGGCGGGTCGCATTCATCCGAGGCACGATAGGTCGGGGTTCCGGGGGTGTCAAGGCGAGCCGGGCGATCCTTGACGGACGCGGCCTTGCAGGTAGGGACGGTCGGGACGTCAGAACGAGCGAGACGGGACGTCAAGCTTCCGGGCAGCCGCTCGCGGTGGCGCCGCCTCGGCGCGGCGTCCGCTCGGCGCCTAGTGAAGCTGATGCTCCGCCGGATTGACCAGGCATTGCACCGAGATCGGCTGACCGTCGGCGATCGTCACGTCGTAGTCGCCCTCGTTCTCCACCAGGTCGTCGGGGCAGTCGCCGCATCTCTCGCCGACGTAACCCAGGGTCCAGAGGGTGCCGCTGTTGACCACCTCGTTCCAGACCTTGTGGTCGGCGGCGTAGAGGGAGCCCGCCAGCAGCAGATGACTCTGGTTGGAGAAGCACGAGGCTCGCCGGGCGCGCTCGCGTGCCCGCATGTAGTTCGGAACCGCGAGCGACGCGAGAATCCCGAGGATGGTGACGACGATGACGAGCTCGATCAGGGTGAAGCCACCCTGCCGGGCCTTGCCGCTCGACTTCGGATCCGCCCGCAGTTGCATGGCGCGCCCCCAGAGTGATCGGACCCCAGCCTACTCGTAGCAGGGGCCGTTCCAAACCGCCCGCCACGGTAACTGCCTGCCCTATCGTCGGGCGGTCGCCTTGCCAACGCCCGGGAGCGATGCATTCCGCCCTCCCGCCATGCACGATCCGCCCCCCGTTGCAGAACGCCCTCCGCCCCTCCGCACCACCGCACACGCGCCCAGGCTCGGTGAAAGCATCGCCGGGGTGTGCGAAAGGCCCCATGGGATCGCTCCCATGGGGCCTCGACGGGTTCTCGAGGTCCGGCCCCTTACGGGCCGGCCGCACGGATCGTGTCCGGTCTGCCTATTGCAGGACCTGGAACTCGATCCGGCGGTTGCGGGCGCGGCCGAGATCGGTGTCGTTCGTATCCACCGGCTGGCTCTCGCCCTTCCCCTCGGTGACCATCCGGTCCGCAGACACGCCCCTCTTGACCAGATAGTCCTTGATCGCATCGGCCCGGCGCATCGACAGCTTCATGTTGTACTGGTCGCTGCCGGTCGAGTCGGTGTGTCCCGTGATCTTCAGCCGCAGATCGGGGCGCTCCCGCATGATCCGAGCCACGTCCTCGAGGACCGGGATCGGATCGGCGCCGCTGATCTCCGCGCTGTCGTACTTGAAGTTGATGTATGCGAGAACCGGGATCCCCGCGTTCGCCTGCCCGCCGTCCGGGCAGCCGTCGTCGTCCTGGTAGCCGTTGACGTCCTCGGCGACGTTCGGGCACTTGTCGTCCTTGTCGAGGATGCCGTCGCCGTCGTTGTCGACGTCCGGGCAACCGTCGGCGTCCTGCCAGCCATCCATGTCTTCCGCCTGGTTCGGGCAGTTGTCATTGATGTCCGGGATGCCGTCGCCGTCGTTGTCCGGGTCGGGGCAGCCGTCGTTGTCCATGAAGCCGTCGAGGTCTTCCGCGAGCGTCGGGCACTGATCCACGTCATCGGGGATCCCGTCCCGATCGGTGTCGCGCATCGCCCCCGGACCGGTCATCATCATCTCCTCCTCGCCGAACTTCAGGGCGACGGAGAAGCGATGGTTCTCGTTCAGGAAGTCCTGCTGGTCGTTGACGTACGCGTAGTCCGCCTCGAGGAACCGGAACTTCAGCCCGAACCCCGCCGCGAACTCCCCGTCGTTGAGCCCCAGCCGGACCGCGGCACCGAAGTCCTCGGAGAGAGGCATCCGGTACTCGCCGCCAAGATGGAACTTGTAGTCGTCGTCGTCCTGGGTCTTCTCGACGTCGAACGCCGCCGTCAGCCCCGGAATCGGCCCGACCATCAGGCCGGCGCGCAGGTTCGTGGGGATGTCGTCGACTTCGTCTTCGTCCGCGTTGCCCAGCGACCCGGCGATGTCCTGCACCGCGAACCCGAGGCGCACCTGATCCATCAGAGCGAGGCCGAAACCGAGGTCGATTCCGTACCCGTTGACGTTGTCGTCGCCCGGAATGTTCGCGTCGAGCCCCTCACGCAGGTACTTGCCGGTGATCCCAAAGGACGCGATATCGAAACCCTTCGCAAGCGAGAGCATGAAGGCATTGTCCGAGAAGTCGAACGTGCCCATGTCCCCGCCCGTCGCGTTGCGCTGGGGAATGTCGGTCATGCCGGCGTTGAGCCAGTTGAACCCGATCGCGCCCCAGCTTCCGCCATACGACGCGCCGATCTGGTTGTACTTCCGATCGACGTCCATTCCGCTCGAGAACATCCCGCCGACCTGCCATCCGTTGGTCCAGGCGAGGCCGGCCGGGTTCCAGTAGCCTGCCGTCAGGTCGTTGGCGACCGCGACGTAGGCGCCCCCCATTCCCAGGGCCCGTGCACCGACGCCCATGCGCAGGTAGGGAGCATTATGGTTCCCGTTGCTGTCGCTGGCGGCCCACGCGAGCCCAGTGAGGAGGATCGATCCCGTCAAGACCACGAGGGTCAGGATCGTTCCTCGCTTCAGACTCACCATGTCCTTACCTCCTTGTTGAACCCGTCGTCGTTCACTCGTCCGAAGTCGAAGATGCGAGATCGCGGGGGGAGGAAGGGTCCTCCCCCCGCCTTCTCACCCGCTACTCCCTCCAGATGACCACCTTGAGGTTCGCCTGCTCCGTCCGAGCGCCGTCAGTGGCGACGACACGGACGATGTAAGCGCCATTCGCCAGCGGCTGGCCTTCCGAGTTGGTGCCGCCCCAGGTGATGGGAGCATCACCGGGGTGCACCTGACGGTTGGTCGCGATGTTCGTCACGAAGTTGCCGGCGAAGTCATAGACCTTGATGGTCACGTCGCTCGTCTTGCTCACGGCGAAGTTCAGGACGACGTCGCCATGACCAGGATCGAACGGGTTCGGGTAGCTGTACGCCTCGGTCAGGGTGAGCTGAGCCGCTTCGACCCGGACCGTCTTCGTCGTCGTGCAGACATGCCCGAGACGATCCGACGCGGTCACGGTGATCGTGTACTCGCCGGTCTGCAGAGGCGCGGGGACCTTGCCCGTGATCCGGTTGCCCGTGACCACGAGGTTCTGGACCGCGATCTGAGAGCCGTCGGGACCGACCACTCGGACCGTCGGGTTCGTCACATCGAGACCGACGCCGAGATCCGAGACCGTGACATCGATGATCATGTCCTGGTTCGGATCCTGCGTCGCGCCCGGCAGGACGATGGTGCAGGCGGGCGGCAGCATGTCGACAACGAACCGCTGCTCGATGAACTTGCTTCCGCTGTTCCGCACCTGATCGAGAACACCCATGTCGTAGACATGCAGCTCCTCTGCAGACCAATCGAACCAGCAGTTCTGCAGCAGGAGGTTCGTGTCACCGATGCCCACCGTGTCCGCAAAGTCGCAGCCGAAGCCGGGACCGTCGGACGTGATGTGCTTCAACGTGTAGACGGTGACCTCGAGGATGTCCCCTTCCTGGATCCGGCCGCCGCCGACGATCGGCAGTCTGACCAGCAGCGTGTCGGTCGGATCGTAGGTCTCGCCCGTTCCGTAGAGAGCCGGCTGCAGGTACGGCAGGATCTCGTCCGCCGTGCCCTGGTGCAGCAGAACCCTCTCTTCGAACTCGTCGATGTCGTGCTGGTCGTCCTCGTAATGGACCAGCCAGAGGTCGTACTTGATCCCGAAGTCGACCGCCTGCCAGCAGCCGCTATCGGGCGTCCAGACCGGCTCCTCGTAGAGGTCCTCGCTGTCGATGTACTCATCGCAGTCGAGGTCCGGCAGGAACTCCTGCCGCTCGGGCCGGACGAAGATACCGGAGCCGCCGTCGTACATCGAGACGGTCAGAATCGAGTTCGGACCACCGTCGATGTAGCCGGCCAGGTTCTGGAGCAGCGGGTTGCCGATCCAGCCGCCGTGGAACGCGAGCTGCGGAGCGGTGAGGTCGACGAAGAACGGAGTGTCGACGCTCGTCTCGTCCGACGTCCCGTACGAGCGGTACTGGACCGTGAAGGTGTGCTGTCCCTCCGTCAGCCAGTCACGCTGCAGACGGGAGTGCGTGTACTCGAGCTCCCAGACGGTGCCTTCCTCGTTCGCCGCCCAGATCTCGGCATGGCCCTCGCCCCAGAAGTAGTCCGCCTCTCCGCCGCCCGCGGGGAACATGTTCGCCACGATACGGCCGTCGATCAGGACCTTCACTGTGGTCGGGTCGATGCCCTGTCCGCCGAGATCGTTCAAGTAGGCGCTGACGATCGGGTCGGCGTCGGTCCACCAGTCGCTCAGATAGGCGCTGTGCGGGAAGAAGCTGTAGACGAAGACCGGCGCCGCGCTCTTCGGAGCGAACACCTGGAAGATGTTCCCCTCGGAGCAGCTCGAGCCGCCCTCGCCGTCGCTCTTCAGCAGGTCGTTGATGCAGTCGAGAGCCGACGACAGGTTGTCGACGGCGAAGCTGATCGTGTTCGCTTCCGTGTTGACCCGGATGGCGCTGATTCCGTTGCCCGACCAGCTACCCGTGTCCGGGTTCCAGCGGCGGACGGTCAGCATGTCCTCGGTCACCGCGCCGTTGCTACCGGCGAGCGCCGCATCGACGGCCGCCTGGTCGTAGGCGATGACCACGGTCGGGTGATACCCGGTTGCGAAGTCGGAGAAGTTGCCGCCGATCAGCTCGATGTGCCACGCCGAGTCCGCGACCGGCTCCAGGTAGACCGCCTGGTCCTGGTCGAGCGTCGGCGGGAGGGTCGGGCTGACGAGCAGGCAATCCTCACCCTCGATGGCGCCGGAGACGATCGTCACGCGGCTCTCGAGGTCCTCATAGCCCGGCGTCACGACGGTGCCGTTCGTTCCGAGCGCAGCCGAGACCGGGTACTGGTTGACCGCCACGCCGACGTGGTCGACGAGGAGGCCTTCGTCCGTACCGGTCACGCAGATCGAATACTGGTAGCAGCCTTCCGCTTCCAGATGGATCTCGCCGCGCCAGACCGTCGGGTCGTCGTTGGACCGGAGCAGGTTGTAGTCGCCGTCGGTGCCGGCCGAGTAGATCCACGCCTCGTTGTTGTGCAGGCAGAAGTCGCCGGACTCGAGGTACGGCTGCTCCGCGAGCACGACCACGCGAGGACGCTCGACGCTGTCCGCCATCTTCACGGTGAGGATGACGCGCGTCGCGCTCTCGACCTGGACCGAGACGTTATCGACCGCATGGGTGGTCGTACGGGCCGGCTCGAAGGTCATCGAGCCGTCCGGCAGGGTCACGAGAGAGGCGAGCATCATCGGGACGACCTCGTCCGGCGAATCGCCGTACTGGTTCCCGACCTCGTCCTTCGCGATCGCCCGCAGCCAGTACTGGGTGACGGCCGGGTCGAGGGAGGTCGTCTGGAGAGACGCCCACCACAGGACCTCGGTGGTCGGCGCGCCGCCGCCGTTCACACCGCTGACCGGCTCGCCCACTCCGATGTTCACCCACTCGTGGTTCTCGTCCCCGTCAACCGTGTCGTACTGGAAGATCACGCCGGCGATGTCCGGATCGGACTCCGCGAGGGCGTAGATCTTGACACAGGTCGGCGGATTCTCGCCGTGCGGCTGCTGATCCGGGTCGAAGCAGACGATCCGGGCCGTCGGCGGGATGATGTCGCTGATCCGCATCTGGTAGATGATCCGGCCGCTGTCGTTGCCGCACTCGTCCACCGCCGTGACGCCGACCCAGAGGAGAGTCCCCGGAGCCAGGCCCGTGGTGTTCCAGTCGAGGCAAGCGGTGTAGTCGGTCGGGTCGTTTGCGTCCTGAGCCGCCTCGGCGAGACCGAGGTCGTACCAGGTCACGCCACCGTCGCGGGACGCCTCGAACACGAACTGCGCGACGCCGGTCTCCCGGTCCTCGGGCAGGTTCAGTTCGTCGTCCTTCGCGGAAGCGCAGACCCGGACGACGGTCCCCGCCGCGATGTCGGTCAGGCCGTCCGGATGGAACTCGATGTCGCCGCCCTCGACCGTCTCGATCCGGCTGATCGCGACGTCGGTCGGCTCGTCGTTGTCGTAGCCGAGGCGGGTGAGACCGAGGACCGACACGTTCCCGGCGACATCCTCGATGGTCGCGCGGATGTCGTAGAGGTCGGTGCTCAGATCCTGGATCTCCCACTTCTGCCACCAGCTGTTCGTGCCGTCGTCATGGATGACCGGGTGATCCGGGAGGTTCTCGCCGCCCGTCGGCACGGTCGTCCAGTTGCCCGGCTCGTCGATCGCCGAGCTCGGCTTGTACTCGAAAACGATGTCCCACGTGTCGACGTTCTCGACGTCATCCGCGTCCGCAACCGCGAGGTCGTAGAGCTTCACGCCCTGCAGCCCACCGGTGTACCAGTCGCAGAGGTCGGTCGCGTCGATCGCCGGGTGCGTGAAGGCGTAGTTGTCCGGCGCCTCGTAGTCGACGTAGACGAGGAGCTTCGGCGTCGCGTCGTCGCTCGGGTCGGACTGGTTGCCGACGTCGTCGACGCCAATCGCCGCCACCTCGTACCACGCGTTGTGCTCGAGAGCCGCGAGATCCCACGGACCGATCTGCCAGCTGCCGTCCCCGAGCTCTTCGAGCGTGCCGTCGAGGAGCGTCCAGTCCGTCCCGCCCTGCGGGCGATAGACGAAGAAGACGTCGTCCAGGTCGGTCATGCCGTCGAGGTTCTTGGCCTCGAGGTAGGCGAACGACTGGGCATGGACCTGATCCGGGTTCTCGATCCGGTCGGTCTGACCGATGTTCCGCTCCACGGCCGTGATGGTCATGATCGGAGCGATCGTGTCGACGATCCGGATCCGGACCCACAGGCTGTCGGCGAAGGCGTCGAGGTGCGAGGTGGTGTTCCCCAGCAGGTCGGACGCCGCCGCGACGAAGTCATACTGCTCGCCGACGTGCAGCGGGCCGGGCTTCGGCGCGGTGTTCGGATCGTTCAGCCAGTGCAGGAAGTCCACGGGATCCATCGACTTCCCGAGATCGAGGTTGAAGCTGTACGGACGCGTGTCGTCGGGATTGCCGTCCTCGGGACCGCGCGCCCAGTTCTCGTTGATCGGAGTGTTCGGATCGTCGACCGCCGGGATCTGCAGCCAGCTCCCCGCCATGTTCAGATCGCGCGTCCTCTTGAAGAAGAAGGTCGCCGCGTCGTCGTTGATCGGGTTCTCCGGCAGGATCCGGGCGAAGAGCAGGAACGCGCTGTTCCGCTCGATGTCGATCGGAGTCGGGGTCTGCTCGACCGTCTCCGTCGTCGGATCGGCGTCCATCGTGGCGACCGGCGGGGTGTTGTCCACCGTGACCCGGGTCCACTCGAGAGCCGCCGTGTCCTCGACGTTGCCGGAGGAGTCGACGCCGTACGCCGCGATCTCGTAGTCGCCGTCCGGATAGATCGGGGTGACGCCGTCATCGAGCGTCGCCTGCGTGTTCCAGAAGGCGTGCCACAGATAGAGCGGGTAGAACGGCTGGTACTCGTCCTTCGACAGGGTGTCGGCCTGAGTCTCGCCGAACGGACGGACGAGGAAGATCACCTTCGCGATCCCGTCGTCCGCTGCGCCGAAGCTCTGGTCATCCGCCCAGGTGCGGGCGACGAGGGTCACGAGACGAGCGACGCGCGGCGGGTTGGCCGCCGGGTTGCCCATGTACCCCTCGTTCACTTCGCGCGGATAGGTTGCCAGCTCGTCACCCAGCGTGAAGATGTCCGCCTCGGTGTTGTTCTCGACACCGGGCGTCCAGCCTTCGCTGACCAGGTAGTCGTCGTTGTCGCCGTTGCCGCCGAACGGCGTGTAGATGAGGCCGCCATCGCGGTTCACCCAGACGTTGTCGTTCTCGAGCAGCTCGGGCAGGCCACCGTCGTAGGCGACCGAGTCCGCCGGGTCGTCGCTCAAGGCGACCTGGCCGGCGATGTAGACGATCTTCGTGTTGTCCGGCGGAACGAGGTCCTGGACCGTGATCAGATCGATCCGCTCGTTCTCGCCGCAGGTGTTGCCGGCGACGTCGCCGCGGACCACCCAGATCTCAAGCGGGGTGTCCTTGTAGACGACGTCCGGGAACGCCCAGGTCGCGGTGAACTTCCACTGCGTGTTCGGCCCACCGAGATCGAAGACGTTCTCGCCCTCGACGACCGGGAGCAGCTCGCCCGTCGCGATGACGTAGCGATGCTCGTCCGGCGTTCCGGGATCCGTAACGCCCAGGAGCGTGACCGTCCGGACGTCGCTCTCGGCGTCCTTCAGGAACACGGTGAAGTTCATCTCCTCGCCAGGCACGACGATCCGGGTCGGCTTGTCGACCGCGTAGTCCCAGACGCTGGGGCAGGTGAGGTCGACGGTCGCCGTCACGAAGTCGGTCTGGCCGGAGTTCGTGTTGCAGGCCGAGTCGGTCGCGAGGACGCGCCACTCGACCGGACCCTGGACGAACGTGCTCTTGATGAGGTAGTCCGCCAGGCCGGGCTCGGTCTCGTAGAAGAAGTCCTCCGCGTGCGCGATCCAGACGAAGGCGTCATCGAAGTTCTGGGCCGGCTCGTACTGGAAGTCGGTGAAGAGCCGACGATCCGCATTGTTGAACTCGTTGAACGCCTCGCTCCAGGGCCGCCACAGGCCGAGCGGGTCGCTCGGGTAGCGCCACTGCAGCGTCATCGTCTGGACGTCCGGGTCGGTCGTGTAGACCCGGAACTCGACGTCGCCGGTATCGGGATCGCGGACGATCACGAACGACGGACTGTCAGGATCGCCGTCGTTCTGGTACTCCGCCATCCCCTCGATGAAGCCGGGGAAGCCTTCCGTCGCCGCGTAGTTCACGCTCGGCGGCGTACGGTCCACGTTCACCCGGACGATGAGGGCGCCTTCCTCGTCACGGTTGCCGTCGTCGTCGACCGCAACCGCGCGGACTTCGTACACGCCCTCGGGATACTCGTCGGTGTTCCACGCCTGCGCGAAGTACCCGAACGTCCCGTTGGGATCCGGAACGTCGGCGCACGGCTCGGCGTCGAACGGAGTCTGATCGCGACCGAGGACCGTCCAGTCGGTGTCGCCCTCGGCCCGGATCTCGATGTCGACCGCGACCACGTGCTCGAGGCCGCCGGTCGGATCGAGGACCGTTCCGTAGAGGGTGACCGCGCCCTTGGTTCCCTCGACCTCGTCGCCGCTCAGAACGGCGCAGGTCGGCTCGCAAGGCCGCGACATCCACTGCAGGTAGGCGGTCGGCGCGGTGATGTCGTTGAGGATGATGACGATCTCCTCGGCATGGAGGTCGTCCTGGATCGTCTCGTTGCCGGCCATGTCGGTCGCCAGCATCCGGAGACGGACGTAGAGATCCTCCGTACCCCAGACCTGCCGCGTATCGAAGTCGATGGAGAACTCCGTCTGATCCGGCGCATCCGCCTGGATGATCGGCTCGTCGGTGTTGTCGTTCACCGTCGGGTCGATGTCGAACCAGAGGTTCCCCGCCTGGCCGTTGAAGTCGCCGGGCGCCGTGCCCGTCGGCTGGAACAGGACCACGTCGACTCCGTCGTCGTACTGCTCGTTGCCGTTCTCGTCGCGGAAGACGAAGTCGGTCCCGTGCGTGTAGTACGGAGCCGTGCCGTTCTCGACCCAGAGGTTCTGGCCGTCCTTGTACTGGAACCGGACGAAGTCGACGCCGGTCGCCACGGCCGCCTCGGGAGGCGTGTCGTTGGCGACCCCGGTCACCGGGATCGTCGTTCCATACGGGAAGACCGTCCCGTCATGCGGATCGATGATGTGCGTGTACGGCGGGAACGCGTCGAACTGGACGATGATCGAGCTGGCGTAGCTCGGGTTGCCCGAGCCCGGGAAGCCCACGACGAACGGGTCGTGATAGTACCCGGCATCGTCGAAGACCACCGCACGGACCGGGTAGTCCGCGAGCAGCTCGTCGTCCTCGTCCACCTGCCCGTCGCCGTCGTTGTCGTAGAGATCGCTGATCGGGTTGGGGACGGTCCACGGCATGAACCAGCCGTCCTCGTAGGTCGTGTCGATCCCGATCGTGATCCACTCGTCCGGCGTCTCGAGCGGGCTGTACTGGAACACGACGGTCCGCGTCGTGATCACGTTGACGTCGAGGTTCGGCTCGTCGTTCGCCTCGAGCCACAGGGTCGTCTGCGGGTCCGCGACGCCGACCAGCATCGGATCGGCCCAGAGACGGACGATGTTCGGCGCCGTCGTGTCGTAGACGTAGACGATCGGCCCCTGCGGGTCGCCGCTACCGTCCGACATGTTGCTGCCGATGACTCCGTCGGAGTCGATCGCCTCGACGTTCGTGCGATAGATCGTGTTCTCCTGGTAGTTCGCGCTCGTGAGGTGCGCGTACCAGAAGTCCGAAGGCGGCGTGACGATGAGCGACGCGTAGCCGGGGATGTCGTCCTTAGGCTGCTGGAACGGACCGGAGTTCCGGCGATCCAGGTAGAAGCCGTCGTCATCGCCGACCTTGTCGATGAAGAACTGATACGTGTACGTCTTGCCGGTCGTGAACGTGGCGGTCGCCTGGTAGTAGTTGCGCTCCGTCGCGTCGTCCGGCGCCATCGCGTACTGCGTCGTCGTCCCGGTCCCGAGATCGGTCACGTGCAACGTGATGTTCTCGATCTCCTCCGGCCGGACTTCGTAGTAGTCGCGCGTGTACATCGTGATCGGCATGGTGAACTCTTCACCCTCGCCGATCAGCGTCATCCCGATCGAGTCGTACGGCTCGGCGTGGAACTGGTGGAACATGACCAGCCGGACGTCATCGATCGTCGCCGGGTCCTCGGGAGCTGCCGTCACGAACACGTCGAACTCGACGCCGGAGAGCTTCTTCTCCGCGCCATCGGGCTGCACGTATCCGTTCGACGGGCCGAAGGCGTTCCCCGGCCAGTACTCCTGCTGCGGGTAGTGCCACTGGGCATCCGCGAAGTCCGGCTCGTAGTCGAGACCGTAGAGGTGAACGATCGGCTTGCCGATCTCGACGATCACGCGATGGTTGCCGTTCTCGCTCGCGAGCGCCTCCATCACGTCGCACATGCTGCCCGGATCGTACTGGCCGTCGCCGTCGACATCGATCAGCGCGACCGCGATCAGGTCATAGCCCGGCAGGCCGTTGTCGATCGTCTCCTGGAACGGGGGCACGCCCGGAGGATTGACACCCTCCTCCCACTCGACGGTGTACGGAGCGACGTCGTCGCCCTCGCCGATCGGGAGCCACCCGTCCGGGTAGTTCGCGCTCACGAAGTTGTAGCTCACCTGGATCGTCGATCCCTCGGCCGGAAGCTGCGTGAAGGTGATGAAGTCATCTCCTGCGTTCGCCGTGTAGTTGGCGTTGGAGTACTCCACACCGTTGACGCAGACATAGAGGCCGCCCGTCGTCGGGTCGAGGATCGAGAAGTCCAGATAGAGCCGGTTGTTGGCGTCGATGTCGGTGGGCGCGTAGGTTGCGCCGACTACGCGCGGAGCGTAGTAGAAGCGCACCTGCACGTCGCCTTCCAGCGTCGGATCCGCCAGCTCGGCCGTGATCAGGTACTCGTCCCCGACGGTGATCGTGTCACCGGGAGCGCAGTGATCCGTGTTGGCGAGCGGGACGACGTGCGCGAGATCCTGTCCCGCGTACTCGTTGAACCCGAAGCCGTACGGGAAGACCGGGATCCCCGAGAGGTTCCCCGCCTCGTCCATCGCCTCCGCGTAGAACTGGTAGTTGCCGTTCGCGTCGTCGAGAGCGCCCAGCACCCAGTGGAACTCGTAGGGATAGTCCACGTCGGGGTAGCTATCCCACGGAGAGCCGTCGGGGAGGGTGTCGACGTCGGCGGGGCTCACGAGCGTCCAGACCGTCGGCGTGCCGCCGCAGGCCGGGTTCGCCCGGTAGAAGAGCCGCACCCACCGGATGCCGTCCGGATCCTCGGCCGTGACGTGGATCAGGAAGGTCCGCTCGCTGCCGGCTTCCGTCGGGTAGATCCCGTACGGATCGCCATCGGCGACCGGGTGCCACACGTCGATGACCGCGTCGTTCTGGTCCTCGACGCGGATCACGTCGACCAGCGGCCGGCTCCAGTTGTTGATCTCGATGACCTCGCTGTCGGCGCTCGCCTGGGCGCCGCCCGGGCAGCTCTCGACCGTCCGGTTCGCCGTCGCCGTAATCGTGAAGTTCACGATGCCGGGCGCCTGGTAACCGTCCATGTCGAACCACGCCGTGAACGGAGCGACAGTGTCGATCTCGTTCTGCGCGGTGCCGTTGTCGAGGATGTTGCCGTCGTTGTCCTGGTCGACGTCCCCAAGGTCCTCGAGGACCAGCGGGATGAGGAGCTGTCCCGCAGGAGTGTCGACGACGCCGTTACGGCCGGGATCCAGCACGGTGTCCGTGCCCGGCTCGTAAACGAAGTCGCCGTCGTCCTGGAAGCGCTCGTCGTCCAGGTACTCGGCGTTGCCCGCCTGGTAGTTGTAGCCCGGAAGCGCGTCGAGATCGCTGTAGACGTCCGCATCCGGGTTCGGGCCGACGATGAAGCTTCCGTCGGGGGTGTCGACCTGGAAGACGACTCCCTCCACGTCGGGAGCGTCGACGTCGGCGTTGATCCTGAAGAACCGCGTGTTGGGCGGCAGCTGATCGACGACCGGCGCCGTGGTGTCCAGGTCGAGGGTCACGACGTCGTAGGTCCAGGCGTCGGCTCCTTCGTCCCAGCGAGGCACGTAGGCGTCGACGGTCGTCAGATCGACCGTCAGGTTCTGCTCGCACTCGACCGTGATCGCCTCGACCTCGAGCGGGTTCCAGGCGTTCGGGTCGTAGCAGTGTTCCTGGATCTCGTCCTCGTTGCCGGAGCGGTCGATCGCGATCGTCCGCACGAGGTACTCGCCGTCCGGATCGTCGAGCTCGCACGGCGCCCAGTTGGCCGTCCAGAGGTTGGTCCCCTGGAGGGTCGGGTCCAGGACGCCGCCGCCGTCGACGTACCCTTCGCGGTTCTCGCGGAAGATGTAGTCGGACGGGCTGAGGATCCCGAGCTCGGTTCCCTGGCTCGCGAGGATCGGATCGCCCGGGCACTCGGCGTCGGCCTCGGCCCAGTAGTAGGCCGGGTTGGTCGCGCTCTCGTTCGGGTCGCCGTAGTAGACGAACGCCGTGAGGATCGCGCCGTCGGGCACCGACTCGCCGTAGAGGTCCGAGCCGATGACGACCAGATCGTCGCCGTTGCCGAAGACGTCGTCGTCGCTTCGGACGACCATGTCGCGCGGGCTGTAGATCAGGTCGTTGTCCGCATCGTAGTAGTAGTAGTCATCGACCCCGTCGTACTCGAAGGCGTACCAGGTCCCGAGGCTCATCGCCCGCAGGTCGTCCCGGCAGCCCTGGTCGGTGTTGTTGCGGTACATGAGCGGGTCGCCGCGCTGCGCGGGAGCCAGCTCGCCGCCGACGGTGACGAGCTCTTCCCAGGTCTCGCCCGCGTCGGTGTCGCAACCGTTGCCGTTGTCGTCCTTCAGGTACTCGAAACGAACCCTGTCCACTTCGTAGTCGTGGATGAAGTGCACGCCGTAGAGCGGGATGTTCCCCTGGAACTCCGGCGAGCAGTACTCCGGCTGGATGTACACCCGGAGATCCGGGTTCGCCGGCTGCGGCAGCAGCCAGGTCCAGCCGTACTCGTCTGGGTTGATCGTCTCGATCCTGGAGAGGTTCCCCTGCCAATCCGCCGCAGCGAGCAGGAAGGCGAGCTGGCCGGGACTCGTGATGTCGAACCCGTCGATCGTCGAGAAGATGGTCCCCGGAGGAGCTGCGGGATTCACATCCTCGACGGACACGTAGACGCCCAACCGGGTCGTCCCGTCCACCTGCCGCGGACTCAGGTTCCCGATCGCGATCGCCTCGGGCAGATAGGTCGCCATCCGGGTCTTGTCCCAGAGGGCCATGTCGTTGGCGCGGATCGGGTACAGGAAGTATTCGTCGCTGTCTTCCTCGCCGTTCGCAGCGCCGTTCGCGCTGTTCTCGGAGAAGCGGAGGAAGATCGTGTAGGTATCATTGGTGTCGTCGAAGGTCCAGGCATCGGCGACCGTCTCGTGGGTGTCCTCGAGCGCCAGCTGGATAGGACGGGACTCGTCGAGGACCGGGAGGTAGTAGACCCCTTCGGTCGACTCGTCCGTCCCGACCCAGAGCCCGCCGCCCGAGATGCTACCGACGAGATCCGGGAGGATTCCCGGGTCCTTCGCGATGATCCGGTCCCCCTGCTCCCAGGGGTTGGCCGTCTGCGCCCGGAACCAGTTCCGGACGATGACCACGGAGAAGTTGTCCGGACCGGACGGCTCGACGTACTCCAGAACCGGCAGGTCGCCGATCGAGAAGCCGATGAGGTCGAAGTAGTCGTCGAAGTTGTCCGCCGTCAGATCCGTTGAGTTCTGGATCGGCTCCGTGAAATACAGGTAGAGCTCGTCGTCGGTCAGGTCGGTGGGCGTCAGGTTGCGGTTGTACGCCGCGCGAACGAGCCCGAGACCCCTGTGGACGTCGATCGAGTCCGGATCGAGCGCAGCGGCGTTCTGGTAGTCTGCCAGGCTGCCGTTGGTGTCGATCGCGATCCTCTCGTAGGGGATGAAGCCCGCGCTGAAGCTTCCGACCCGCAGGACGTTGGTCCAGGAGGTCGGGAACCAGGTGGTTACCGTCCCCTGCGTCTCGTCGGGCACCGCGTCGAACTCCGCCCCGAAGTCTGCGGGCAGATTGTTCGTGATCGGCTGGTCGAAAGCGATCGCGACGTCCGCGTCCTCGCTCCCCCCGGTGACCGGGTCGCGCCAGTAGGCGGCCGCGAGGAGCGGTCCGTCGTTCGCGGTCGCGCGGAAGACCAGCTTGTTGTTCGAGACGTTGTTCGCCACCCAACGGACCGTTCCCGACGCCAGCCGGAGATTCATCACTCCGGGCTGCATGTACAGGAACTGCGGGGTGTCGGCCGTCTGCGTGGCCAGCCCGATCGTGATCTGGTTTCCGGCGACGTTGGAGTCGAGCGCCTGGCCGTTGAACTCGAGAGTCGAGCCGAAGGCCGCGTCGTCGGTCCCCACGAGCTGCACGTTGGCGTCGAAGGTGACGACCACCTGGTTGTCGTCCGGGCCGTCGATGCCCTGCAGATCGTTTTGCCGGTTACTGATCGTGACGCTGGTGATCACCGGGCCGTCGCCGACGGTGATCGGGCTCACGTCCATGTTGCGCATCAGCGTCGCGTCCTGGAACCCGCCCGGCAGCATGGCGAAGATTTCCGTCGACGCGTCGTCGAACCCGGCGTTGCCGGGGGTCGTGTCGAACGTCAGGTAGAGGACGTTGTCCCCGTCATCGCTCCCGAAGGCGGTCTGCGTCAGGTCGAACGTGTTCGACGAGAGGACGTCCTCCGGGTTGACTCCCGTGGGATTGACGCCTTCGTTGAAGACGATCACGACCCGTGGGCCTTCCGGGTTGTACGTGGCCGAGACAATGTACGGAGGACCTTGCGGATACTGTCCTCCGGCCAGCGGCTCGACCGGGTAGGCCGGGTAGTTGATCACCTGGTTTTCCGACGGCTCCGTGTCTCGCGTATCTGCGAAGGCCCCGGAGAAACCGGCGACCAGGCAGAGCACCAGGGCCGTCACGAAGACGAGGGTCCTGGTCCTTGTTCCGCTCATCACCCATCTCCTCCTTTGAATGACGACGCCGCCCAAGAACCCGGGCCTCTCACGTCCAGCCCCGGTGGTTCCGCAGCGCTCGCTCACGGCTCGATTGCCCCTCCCTGTAGTTCGGGACCTCTCCGAATCCCTCGCGGGAGGGTCCGATCCCGATCGGCACCAGACAGCAGAAGAGGGAGCGGCGCGCGCGGGTCTCGCGCGCGCCCTCCCGCAAAAAACAGAAATCCCCGACGGGCGGTTTGCCCCTCGGTGCCCCTGGAGAATGTTTCTCAACACGCCGGCCCCTACTTCCGAACGTTTCGGCCTGTGAGTCATCAGTCCAGGCACCTCCGCCCCTCGTGTGCCATCGCACAAGCGCCACAACTCATTGATACAAAGATCGTTACGACGGCAGAATCACGATCGCAGCGCACTATGCCACAGGGTACTAGGGCTGTCAACGATAAATTCCGAACGGTGGGAATCGGTGGCAGCGATCCTTCGCGTCCGCGTCGGCGCACTACGGCCCTCCCTAGCACGCGCCCCTCGAGTCCATCCCCTCATCAGGCGAGAACCTCATGAGGGGCTATGTGAAAGCCGGACGGACGCTAACATGGCCTCCCAGCCCTGTCAACGCAGCAGGACCCGATTCGCCGCAGATTGCACGCTCCCGCGCAATCCTGCGCGCGCCCCGGGCCGTCCAAGCTTCGCCCCGCTACGCAGATCGGACGCCGGTCCAGGAAAGTGAAGAGGGAAAACCTTGCGATTGCTTTTTGCACAACACGTGGAGGAGCGCGCGCACGAGTGGAAAGCGGCTAGTTCTTTGCCGCAAGAGAAGGGGCCTCGATGTGGAAAGGCATATGTAACAATATGCAGGACAACGCTATGGGTAGGTTCGTGCGCCAAGCGGTCCCGCGCGCAAGCGAGTGCCTTCGCGACGGGTCCGTCTACGCTTCTACAAGCTCCGGGCACGGGAAAGCGGAGAGAGCAGGCGGAAAGGAGAAAGCGCAGTTCGCAAAACGTTCGTCAGATGTCGTGGACGGTGTGCCCTCGATCGAGGGGTGCCGGGCTCCCCGCGCTCGCGCACACGGCGGAGGGTCCCGGCGCGCGAGGTTCCACCAACGACGTCTCATGGGGTGGGAATGTGAGCCGCCCGGGACTCGAACCCGGCACGTCCTGCTTAAAAGGCAGGTGCTCTACCGGCTGAGCTAGCGGCTCGCCGGGAGCTTACCGGGATGCCGGGAAACCCGCAAGCGCGCGGAGGCCTAGGACCTCCGCCCGCGGCGAGCGGCCGGTCGCCTGCGAGCCGGCATGCGGACGGCCGCCTCCCTGGCCGAGCCGACGGAGACGAGCCGGACCGGAGCCCCGCACAACGCCTCGATCTTCTCCACGTAGCGGCGTGCCTCGGCCGGCAGATCTTCCGGCGCCCGCGCGCCGCCGATCTCCTTCGTCCATCCCGGCAGATCCTCGTAGACCGGCTTGCAGGCCGCCCACTCCGCCGGATCGACCGGGGGATGCTCGAGCGTCCGCCGCCCGACGCGGTAGCCGACCGCCAGCTTCAAGGTGCGCATGCCGGTCAGGACGTCGAGCTTCGTGAGGCAAATCTCTCCGATGCCGTTGACACGGACGGCATGCCGAACGAGGACCGCGTCGAACCATCCGCAGCGGCGGGGCCGGCCGGTCGTCGCTCCGAACTCCCCGGCCTTCTTGCGGAAGCTGCCGGCGATCCGCTCTCCGAACTCGGTCGGGAAAGGTCCGTTGCCAACCCTCGTCGTGTACGCCTTCGCGACGCCGATCACGCGCGAGATCCGGGACGGTGGAAGCCCGAGTCCCGCGATCGCGCCCCCAATCGTAGTCGAAGCGGACGTCACGAAGGGGTATGTGCCGAGGTCGATGTCGAGGAAGGTGCCCTGGCTTCCCTCGCAAAGAACGCTCTTGCCCGCGTCGAGCTCGCCGTGAAGCAGCGCGACGGTATCGACGATCGCGGGACCCAGGCGCCTCGCGATTCCCGCATAGCGCCGCGCCCATTCGAGGCTCGCCTGGCGCGGGATCTCCGGCATCGGCCGCCCCCAGCCCCGATGCATCGCCTCGACGCGCGAGAGCTCCTCCTCCAGCCGGTCCTTCAGATGGCGCTCGTCGAGCAGGTCATGGACGCGGAGGCCCACCCGGCCCATCTTGTCCTGGTACGCGGGCCCGATCCCGCGCTTCGTCGTGCCGACCCGCACGTCCTGGTGCTGCAGCTCCTCGAGCCAGCGGTGGTACGGGAGCAGGAGATGGGCGGCGGAGGAGATCTTCAGCCGGTCGTCGATCCGGACCCCCCGCTCCTCGAGGCTCTGGATTTCCCTCTCCAGGTGGTCCAGGTCCAGCACGACGCCATGGCCGATCAGGCAGCACACCCCGGGACGGAGGATCCCCGAGGGGAGCAGATGGAGGACGAACGTCTCCCCGTCGATGCGAACGGTATGCCCGGCATTGGGTCCGCCCGAGAAGCGCGCGACCCAGTCGACGCGCCGCGCCAGAAGGTCGACGATCTTCCCCTTCCCCTCATCTCCCCATTGAGCCCCGATCAGAACCGACAGCGGCATGCCATCCCCCCATCCCTCGGCAAAAAGGCAACGGCACGGATCATGGACGATCTCGTTGCGCGGGGCAAGCCGGATCGATCTGAGGAATCACGGGAGAGCGCCGCGCGGATTAGATGGGCGGCTCCCTCTCGCCCGCCCCGCTCCACAGGCCGCGGAAGCGGCGGCCGGAGCGGACCGGATCGAACGCGCCGGACCGGATCCGAAGGGAATGCGAAGCCCCGGGCAGGATCCCGGGGCCTCGAGAGAAGCGGGTCGCACGAGCCGGTCGATGCGGCCGGCGGCGCGTGCGCACGCGATGCCGGCCGCGCGCTACGCCTCCTTCTTCCTCGGAGGCTTCTCCCGCAGCGTGATCTCCGGCGGCATCCCCTGCGTGATCACCTCCTCGGTGACGAGGCAGAGGTCGACGTCCCGCTTGGAGGGAAGGTCGTACATGATGTTGAGCATCGCGTCCTCGATCACCGCCCGGAGGCCGCGAGCGCCGGTCTGGCGCTTCTGCGCGATCCGGACGACGGCGCGAAGCGCCTCATCGGTGAACTCCAGGCGGACCCCCTCCATCTCGAAGAACTTCTGGTACTGCTTGACGATCGCGTTCTTCGGCTTCGTCAGGATCTCGAGCAGCGCCTCCTCCGGGAGATCGTTCAGCGTCGCCACGATCGGGAGCCGGCCGATCAGCTCCGGGATCAGGCCGTACTTCAAGAGGTCCTCCGGCTCGACCTGGGCGTACAACTCCCCGAGGGACTGATCGTTGCGGGACTTGTGCTCGGCCCCGAAGCCGATCTGCTTCACCCCGATCCGCTGCGCGACGATCTTGTCGATCCCTTCGAACGCGCCGCCGCAGATGAAGAGGATGTCCTTCGAGTTGACCTCGATGTACTTCTGCTGGGGGTGCTTCCGGCCCCCCTGGGGAGGGACGTTCGCGACCGTCCCCTCGAGGATCTTCAGCAGCGCCTGCTGCACCCCCTCCCCCGACACGTCCCGGGTGATCGAGGGGTTCTCGCTCTTCCTGGAGATCTTGTCGATCTCATCGACATAGACGATTCCATGCTCGGCGGCGACCAGGTTGAAATCGGCCGCCTGCAGGAGCCGGACGAGGATGTTCTCCACGTCCTCGCCGACGTAGCCCGCCTCGGTCAGGCAGGTCGCGTCGATCATGGCGAACGGCACCTTCAGGAAACGGGAGAGGGTACGGGCCAGGAGCGTTTTGCCGCTGCCGGTCGGGCCGATCAGCAGGATGTTGCCCTTCTCGAGCTCGACGTCGTCGAGGGAGGCGGGCTGGTTGATCCGCTTGTAGTGGTTGTAGACGGAGACCGAGAGGACCTTCTTCGCCCGGTCCTGGCCGATGACGTACTCGTCGAGGACGCGCTTGATCTCCGAGGGCTTGGGAAGGCTCTCCCGCGTGACCGGAACGTTGTGTTCGATCTCCCCCTCGAGGATGTCGTTGCAGAGCCGGACGCATTCGCTGCAGATGTAGACCGAAGGGCCGCTGACGAGGCGAGCGACCTCTTCCTGCCCCCTGCCGCAGAACGAGCACCGGATCGGGTGGGGAGAGCTGATCCGCTTTTTCATCGAAGACCCCCGTGGAGACTGCAGGACTCCGGCCGGCGGACGCCGGCCCGCCTGGCGCTTCGATCCGATTCTACTTCTTCTTGACGATGACCGTGTCGACGATCCCGTACTCCTTCGCCTCCTCGGCCGACATGAAGAAGTTTCGGTCGGTGTCCCGGCGAATCTTCTCCATCGGCTGGCCGGTGTGGGCCACGAGAATCTCGTTGAGCTTCTCGCGGAGCTTCAGGATCTCCTTTGTATAGATCTGCATCTCGACCGCCTGCCCCCGGCTCCCGCCCATCGGCTGATGGATCATGATCCGGGAATGCGGCAGCGCCGATCGCTTTCCCTTCGCTCCCGCCGCCAGGAGAAGGGCCGCCATGCTGGAAGCCTGCCCCATGCAGATCGTGGCGACGTCGGGACGGATGAACTGCATCGTGTCGTAGATCGCGAGCCCGGCGGAGACGATCCCCCCGGGGGAATGGATGTAGAGGTGGATGTCGCGATCCGGATCCTCGGCTTCGAGAAACAGAAGCTGCGCGATGACGAGGTTGGCGACGATGTCGTCGATGACGGTGCCCACGAAGATGATCCGGTCCCGGAGGAGCCTGGAGAAGATGTCGTAGGCGCGCTCGCCGCGGCTGGACTGCTCGACAACGATCGGTACGAGAGACATGCGAATCCCCTTCTGGTTTCGCTCCCGCGTCCTGCGGGAACGCGGCGGCCCGGCCTCAAGGTACGATGATGCGGCTCGGCTGCGCCTCGGGACGGAGCCGAGGCTTGCGAATCCTCTGAATCTGCGCCTGGCTGAGCACGAAATCGAGCACCTTGCGTTCCTGGAGCGTCTCCCGGAGGCGGTCCAGCTCCCCTTCGGAGTCGAGCTTCTTGCGGACCACCTCGACGTCGACGCCCGCTTCGTCCGCCTGCTGCTCGAGCGCCGCCTCCATCTCCCCCTCGGTCAGCTCCTGGGACTCCTGGCGAGCGATCGCCTCGAGGATCATGTCCTTCCGGTGCATCCTCTCGATCAAGGGACGGAAGTGCTCCCGCAGATCCTGCTCGTCGGACGATCCGGCCTCGGACCGCGCCCTCTCGAGCACACGCGCGAGTCCTCGCGCGACCACCCCCTCGGGAACGTCGACCGGATTGGCGGCCAGGAGCCGGTCGACGACCGTCTCCTCGAGCCGCTCCTTGCTCCGGATCATCTCG
Source organism: Candidatus Eiseniibacteriota bacterium (assembly GCA_041946735.1). Classification (GTDB taxonomy): domain Bacteria; phylum Eisenbacteria; class RBG-16-71-46; order CAIMUX01; family VGJL01; genus JBHGAY01. The sequence continues at coordinate 59,854 of JBHGAY010000012.1, read as the reverse complement.
TCCGCCTCCAGACGCAACCGCAGCTTCGCCCTCAGACCTTCGAGGTCGAGACCCGAATCGATCCCTCTGGCAAAGCTATCGTCCAGCTCCGGGAGCTTCTTTTCCTTGATTTCCACCGCAACGAGCCGGTAGCGCCGCGTTTTGCCGGCGAGATCGGCATCGCCGTAGTCCTCGGGATAGCGGACCTCGACCATCCGGGCCTCGCCTGCCCGGATGCCCAGAGAGGCGTCGCGGAACTCGGGTAGCAGGCGCGGGCCTCCCGCCTCCATCCGGACCTTTTCCTTCTTCTGGCCGGGGAGGCGCTTCCCGTGGACGTCCACCGCCTCGAGCGTCGCTTCGACGACGTCGCCGGGCGTCGAGGGACGTTCGACGAGGGACAGCTCGGCCCGGTTCTGCCGAAGCATCTCGACCGCCTCATCCACCATCCCCTCGTCCACGTCGAGGATCTCCTGCTCGAGCTCCAACCCGTGGTAGCCGCGGGCCTCGAACTCGGGCCAGACCTCGACGTCGGCGACGAATCGGAGGGGTTCGCCCATCTGGAAGCGAATGTCGTGGATGTGCGGTTGGCCCGCCGGCCGGAGCTTCTGCTCCACGATCGCCGCCTCGTAGGCGTCCGGGATCATCCGGTTCAGCAAGTCCGACTCGATGTCCCCCTGATAGCGGACCCGGATCAGCTCGGTCGGGACCTTCCCCTTGCGGAAACCGGGCAGCGCCGCGCGCCGGCGGTACTCCTGGACCTCCTCCTCGAGCGCCCTCTCCACGTCCTCCGCCGGGATCGTGACGGCGAGCTGCCGCTTTCCCGGCCCCAGTTCCCGAACCTCGACCTGCAAAGCTCCTCCTGTCCGGCCGCGAGCGCGGCCCCTTGCTCCCCGGAAACCCGTCCCTTGCCGGAGCGTTCGTTCCCCTCACCGATGCCGGCCGGGAAGGCGCTCCGGCCGCCCCAGCCCCTGCGAGCTCGGAGCGTCGGATCTTCCCTCCAGGTGCCCTGCGAGAGGGGGGACTCGAACCCCCACGAGGAAACCTCATCGGATCCTAAGTCCGACGCGTCTGCCAATTCCGCCACTCTCGCGCCCCGTCCCTACGGGACGAGACCCTTGGTCCCCACAATATACAGTGCCGGTCTCCAGGCCGAGCGCCGCTCGGCCGTCGGCTCCCGAACAGCGCCGGGCGGCCGGCCGCCCTGCTCCTCGGCGGCTGGCCTATGCCGTTGGGCGCCTCTCCGTCCTCTATCTATCTATCAAGCGCCCGAGCAGGCGGCCAAGCGCCCGAGGACGAGATCGCCGATCCCGCCGGTCGAGAAGCCGGAATTGGCTCCCCCCGTCCGGATCGTCCCGTCGCTCAAGCAGGAAGCGGCGGCGGCCTCGACGGTCGCGGCCGCCCTCGCCTCGCCGACGTGCTCGAGCAGCATCGCCCCGGCGAGGATCGCCGCCAGCGGATTGGCCACTCCTTTTCCGGCGATGTCGGGCGCCGATCCGTGGATCGGCTCGAACATCGAGACTCGGCCCGGATGAAGGTTCGCGGATGCCGCAAGCCCCATGCCGCCCGAGAGCGCGGCGCCCAAGTCGGTGAGGATGTCACCAAACACGTTGGATGTCACGACCGTGTCGAACCATTCCGGTTCGCGCACCAGGCGCATCGCGGCGGCGTCGACGTAGAGCGTCTCGCGCCGGACATCGGGATATTCTGCGCCGATTTCCTCGTACGCCCGGCGCCAGAGGTCGAACGCGGCGATGGCGTTCGCCTTGTCGACGAGCACGAGGCGCTTGCGGGGCCGCCGGCGCGCCTGCTCGAAAGCGAAGCGCAGGATCCGGTCGGCGCCGCGCCGCGTGAGGATCATCTCCTGCACGGCGACCTCCTCCGGCGTTCCTTTGCGGAAGAAGCCGCCGATCCCCGCGTAGAGATCCTCGGTGTTCTCTCGGACGACGACGAGGTCGACCTGCTCGCGCCCCTTGTCCTTCAGCGGACAGAGAGCCTCCGCGTAGAGGCGGACCGGGCGGAGGTTGACGTAGAGGTCAAGGCCGAAGCGAATGCCGCTGACGATCGCGCGCTCCAGCATCCCTCGCTCGATTCTCGGATCGCCGATCGCCCCGAAGAGGATCGCGTCCATCCCCCGCATGCGCTCGAGCGCTTCGGCGGGGAGAGTCTCGCCGGTCGCGAGGTAGTGCTCGGAGCCGTACGGCAGGTCCTCCCAGTCGAGCTGGAAGGCGCCGAGCCGCGCCGCCTCGTCGAGCACGCGCCGGGCCTGGGCGAGCACCTCCGGGCCGATTCCATCCCCGGGGAGATAGCCGATCCGGTGGCGCCTCACGACCGGCCCGTCCGGGCTGCTTCCGGGTTCTCGAGAAGCAGCGCGATCCCCTGTCCCCCACCGATGCAGGCGCTCGCGACGCCGTAGCGGGCTCGCCGCCTGCGCAGCTCGAGCGCGAGCGTCAGGGCGAGCCGCGTCCCGGTCGCGCCGAGCGGATGGCCGATCGCGATCGCGCCGCCGTGGACGTTGACGCGGTCGCGGTCGAGATCGAGATCGGCGAGGACCGGGAGGATCTGCGCGGCGAACGCCTCGTTGATCTCGAAGAGGTCGATCGCGTCGAGCGGGAGGGAGGCCTTCTCGAGGAGGCTGCGGATCGCGGGAGCCGGCCCGATCCCCATCTCGGACGGCTCCACGCCGACCGTCGACCATCCGCGGATTGTCGCCAGGACCGGCCGGCTCGCGCCGGCCGCCGATCGCGCGAGCGCGAACGACTCGGAAGCGACGACCACGGCCGCCGCCCCGTCGACGATGCCGCTCGCATTGCCGGCGGTCACCGTCCCCTCCTTCGAGAAGGCGGGAGGAAGGGCGGCGAGCGCTTCGAGCGTCGTGCCGGGCTTCAGGTGGTCGTCCTCCTCGACGAGGACGGGGGCCGCGCCGCGGCGCGCCGGCAGCGGAACGGGCACGATCTCCTCGGCGAGCAGACCGGCCTCGCGCGCGGCGGCGGCTCGCCGCTGGCTCTCGACGGCGAAGGCGTCCTGCGCGTCGCGGCCGGTGTTGAAGCGCGCGGACAGTTTCTCGGCCGTCTGCGCCATGTAGAGCCCGCAGTAGGTGTCGAGCAGCGCGACCATCAGGGAGTCCTCGAGCTTCCCCTGCCCGAGCTTGAGGCCGCCCCGCAGTCCCCGCAGGACGTGCGGCGCCTGGCTCAGGTTCTCCATTCCTCCCGCCAGGACGGCCGAAGCCTCGCCGAGCCGGACCATCTGCGCCGCCGTCACGATCGATTGCAGGCCGCTGCCGCAGATGCGATTGACGGTGAGGGCGGGGACGCGCACCGGAAGCCCTGCCTTCAGCGCGACGTGGCGAGCGCCGTAGAGGGCGTCGCCGCTCGTCTGCATCGCGTTGCCGAAGACCGCGTGATCGATCGCGCCGGGATCGACCCCGGCCCGCGCCATCGCTTCTTTCGAAGCGACCGCCGCGAGGTCGATGGCGCTCATGTCCGCGAAACGCCCGCCCGGCTGGCCGTCCCCTCGCTTGCCCGACTGGTACTCGCAGAACGGGGTGCGGGCCCCGGCGAGAATCACGATCCCGTCGATCATCGTCTTCCGTCTCCTTCCCCCGGCTCCGGCCGGGGACCTTTCATCGTCCCTGGAAATCCGGCTTGCGCTTCTCGAGGAAGGCCGCCGTCCCTTCACGCCAATCGTGAGAGCTGGCGGCGATCCCGAAGGAGTCGGCCTCGAGCAGGAGGCCCTCTGTCAGGGTCGCGTCGAGACCGCGCCAGACCGCCTGAAGGGTGAGGCCGACGGCGAGAGGACCGCGGGAGGCGATCGAGCGCGCGATCGCTTCGCACGTCGGCAGCAGCTGGTCCGGCTCGACGACGCGGTTCAGGAGGCCGATCCGGTGCGCTTCGGCCGCGTCGATCATCTCCCCGGTCAGGAGCATCTCGAGCGCGCGGCCGGGACCGATCAGGCGCGGCAGCCGCTGCGTCCCGCCGAAGCCGGGAATCACGCCGAGATTCACCTCCGGCTGGCCGAGCTTCGCCGTCGTGCTGCCGACCCGGATGTGGCAGGCGAGCGCGATCTCGCAGCCCCCGCCAAGCGCGTAGCCGTGGATCGCCGCGAGAACGGGCTTCTTCAGCCAGGTGATGCGATGGGTGAGGTGCTGCCCGCGGCGGGCGATCTGTCGGGCCGCGATCGGCCCGGCGGCGGCCAGCTCCGAGATGTCGGCGCCGGCGATGAACGCCTTCTCGCCCGAGCCGGTCAGGATGAGCGCGCGGACGCTCTCCCTCTCCTCGGCCCGCTCGACCGCGTCGAGCAGCTCCTCGATCGTCGCGCGGTCGACGGCGTTGCGCACGTCGGGGCGGTTCACCGTGATGCGCGCGATCCCCTCGTTCTCCTCGAACAGAACGTTTCGATACTCCATCGTCCTCATCCCCCTCCTGCGCCTGCTCCTGCTCCTCTGCTTTTGCGCCTGCGGCGGCGCGTCATGGCCGTCTTCAGCTTTCCCCGTTCGGAATCCTCTCGATCGCGAGCGCGAGGCCGAAGCCGCCGCTCGCGCAGAGCGTTGCGAGACCGAGGCGACCGTCGCAGCGCTCCAGCGCGTGGAGCAGCGTCACGACGATGCGGGCTCCCGAGCAGCCGATGGGATGCCCCAACGCGATCGCTCCGCCGGCGACGTTCAGCCTCCCCCTGTCGAAACGCAACTCCCGGTCGACGGCGAGCGCTTGCGCCGCGAACGCCTCGTTCAGCTCGATCCGGTCGAAGTCGGCCAGCGAGAGGCCGAGGCGCGAGAGCAGCGCGCGGACCGCCGGAACGGGGCCGATCCCCATCTGCGCGGGATCGACGCCCGACGCCTGCCAGCCGAGGATGCGCGCGCGCGGCGCGAGACCGGCCTCGCGCGCGCTCGACGCGCGGGCCAGGAGGACCGCCGCCGCGCCATCGGAGATCCCCGAGGCGTTGCCCGCCGTGACCGTTCCGTCGCGCTCGAATACGGGCCGCAGGCGGGCGAGGTCCTCGGCCGTCGTCTCGGGGCGAGGATGCTCGTCGTTCGCGACGCGCCCGGCCTTCCCGGATGGATCCTCCACCGGCGCGATCTCCACCGCAAATGCGCCCTCCGCCCGGGCGCGCGCGTGGCGGCGCTGGCTTTCGAGCGCGAAGGCGTCCTGCTCCTCGCGGGGGATCGAGTAGCGGCGGGCGAGAAGCTCCGCCGTCTCCCCCATCACCATCTCGGAGATCGGGCACAGGAAGCCGTCGCGGTACATGCCGTCGACGAGCGGGGCGTGCCCGAGGCGGTAGCCGGATCGCGCCCGATCGAGCAGGTACGGCACGCGGCTCATCGACTCCATGCCGCCCGCGACCGCCCACGTCGCCTCGCCGGTGCGAAGGGCGCGTGCGGCGGACGCGATCGCTTCGAGGCCCGAGGCGCACGCCATGTTGACGGTCCACGCGATCGTCTCGTTCGGAAGGCCGGCGCGGTGAGCCACCTGACGGGCCGGATTGGGGCCGACACCGGCGGGACGGGCGCAGCCGAACACCAGGAGGTCAGGAGGAGCCGGGGTCGGCGTGTCGGCGAGGACCGCTCGAACGGCGACGGCTCCGAGGGAGGGAGCGTCCTGGGACGCGAGGCTGCCGAGGAACCGGCCGACCGGCGTCCGGCGGGCAGCGAGCAGCACGATCGGGTCCGGATCCGCTTCGGTGCGAGGATTCGGATCCGGCTGCTGCCCGGACCGGCGCGAGCCGGCGAAACGATGGTCCACGGTAGACCTCCAGAGGGAAGAGACGAACAGGCGAGGCTAATCGAGGGGCGCGGCGGATCGCAAGCGAGGCGGCGTGGCGGGGAAAACGCTCCGGGGGGAAGCGGGCCGGGGAGGAAGCGGGCTCGGGAAGATTGTGCGACAAAGCCGACGGACCCGGGACCATGCGCCCGGAAGCGCTGGGCGGGCGCTCCTCATCCCTCCCGGCTGCGGATGCAGGTCCCCTCGGCGTCCGCCACGAGCTTTCCGTCCGGCGTTCGCGCCTCGGCCCGCGTTCGGAGCGCCCGGCCACGATCCGCCTCGAGGAATCCCTCGACGACGATCTCCGTGGAGGTCGGCACCGGCGCGCGATAGCGAATCGTCATGGTGGCAGTGACCCCACGGATCGCCGAGAAGCGCAGGCGCTGCGCCATCGCTTCATCGAGGAGCGCGGCGAGGATCCCGCCGTGGACGATCCCCCGCCAGCCCTGATGGTGCGGGGACGGACGGAAGCGCGCGCGCGAGCGGTCCTCCTCGAAGCTCCAGGAAAGGCGAAGGCCGAGCGGATTCTCGCGGCCGCAGACGAAGCATCCTCCATCGTCCTGTAGATCGACCGGCGAAGCGGGCATGGTTCCTCCGCATCCCCTGTTCTCTATCCCTCGTCTCGCGCCTGTCGATCGCGATCGGCGGCGCTCGCCACAAGGTAAGCGGGCTGCTCCGCCGTCTCAAGCCGGCCGGCACCATGGACGCGCGGTGGGACGAGCGATCGCGCCGCCGGCGATCCGCAGCACACCCCCGGCCCCCTCCCCCGGCCTTCCGGACCCGGCGCGCCGCTTTCCCGCCCGGCGGCGGATTGCTACATTCGTCGGTTACCGGATCGGCCCCCTCCGCCTCCCGGACGGGGCCGGGCGGAAAGCGGCCCGGAGCATCCGGGCCGGTCGATGGCCGAGCTGCACATCCGGGGTGCGGGACTGGCCGGACCTCGAGGAGAATCATGGCGAGCGCGACACCCCCGACATCTCCGACGCCTCCGACGCCACCGAAGCCTCCGACACCGCCGAACTCTCCGCCCCCGCCCCCTCGCGACCGGCTTCAGGATCTGCGACTCCGGAAGGAGCGGATGCGGGAGGGGGGCGGAGCCGAAAAGACGGCGCGGCTGCGCGCCGAAGGACGGCTGACAGCGCGCGAGCGAATCGAGGCGCTGTGCGACCCGGGGAGCTTCGAGGAGCGCGGCGTGTTCGTCACCCATCGCTGCGAGGACTTCGGCATGGAGAAGCGGAAGATCGCCGGCGACGGGGTGATCTGCGGCTCCTGCCGGATCGATGGGCGTCCCGCCTGGGTGTTCGCGCAGGACTTCACCGTCTTCGGCGGCACCCTCTCCGAAGCGAACGCGCGGAAGATCTGCGACATCATGGACCGAGCGATGGAAACCGGGGCGCCTGTGATCGGCTTGAACGATTCCGGCGGCGCGCGGATCCAGGAGGGCGTCGCCTCTCTCGGCGGCTACGCGGACATCTTCCTTCGCAATACCCTCGCCTCCGGCGTCGTGCCGCAGATCTCCGCGATCCTCGGCCCCTGCGCCGGCGGCGCCGTCTACTCCCCCGCGATCACCGACTTCACGATCATGGTCAAGGGGACGAGCCATATGTTCGTCACCGGACCGAACGTGATCAAGGCGGTGACGAACGAGGAGGTGAGCTTCGAGGAGCTGGGAGGGGCGCTCACGCACAACACGAAGTCGGGAGTCGCTCATTTCGCAGCCGCGGACGAGCGCGAGGCGATCGTCACGATCCGGCGCCTGCTCTCCTACCTTCCTTCCAACAACGCGGAGGATCCGCCGCGCGGCCCGATCGACGACGATCCCGCGCGCGAGGACCCGGAGCTCGACACGCTCATTCCGAGCGAGCCGAACCGGCCCTACGATGTGCGGGCGATCGTGACGCGGGTAGTCGATCGCGGCAGCTTCCTCGAGGTGCACGAGCTGTTCGCGAAGAACCTGGTCGTCGGCTTCGCGCGGATGGAGGGGCGCGCGGTCGGCATCGTGGCGAACCAGCCGAAACATCTGGCCGGCGTGCTCGACATCCACTCCTCGATCAAGGGGGCGCGGTTCATCCGTTTCTGCGACGCCTTCAACATTCCGCTCGTCACCTTCGAGGACGTTCCCGGCTTCCTTCCCGGGACGGCGCAGGAATGGGGCGGGATCATCAAGCATGGGGCGAAGCTGCTCTTCGCCTACTGCGAGGCGACCGTGCCGAAGCTCACGGTCGTCCTGCGGAAGGCGTACGGCGGCGCGTACGACGTCATGAGCAGCAAGCACATCCGCGCCGACTACAACGTGGCGTGGCCGAACGCCGAGCTGGCCGTGATGGGAGCGGACGGGGCGGTGCAGATCGTCTTCCGCAAGCAGATCCAGGAGGCGGAGGATCCGGCCGCCGAGCAGAAGCGGCTCGTCGAGGAGTACAACGCGACGTTCGCCCATCCGTACGTCGCCGCCGCGCTCGGCTATCTCGACGACGTCATCGCCCCTCGAGAGACGCGGCCCCGGCTTTGCGCCGCGCTGCGCGCGCTGGAGAACAAGCGGCAGTCCCTCCCGCCGAAGAAGCATGGCAACATCCCGCTCTGATCCGCCGGGACGGGACGCGAGCACGGGCTCGCCCTCGGGCGGCGCCGCGCGGCGGTCGCCGCCCGCCGGTCCGATCGCAGGACGGCGGGTGCTGGTCGCCAACCGCGGAGAGATCGCCTGCCGGATCCTGCGCGCCGTGCGGGACGAAGGGGGCCTGGGGATCGCCGTCTACTCCGACGCCGACCGCTCGGCCCCTCACGTGCGGCTCGCCGACGAGGCGCATCGGATCGGTGCCGCTCCGGCGGCGGAGAGCTACCTCGATCCGCAGCGGATTCTCGACGCCTGCCGGCACGCCCGCGCGGAGCTGCTCCATCCCGGCTACGGCTTCCTCTCGGAGAACGCCGCGTTCGCCGAAGCGGTGCAAGCGGCCGGGATCGTCTGGGTGGGTCCGCCGCCGGCGGCGATGCGCGCGATGGGAGACAAGGTGCGCGCGCGCGAGGCGGCGCAGGCCGAGGGACTGCCGATCGTCCCGGGGAGTGACGAGCTCCCCGCCGATCCGGAGATCGCGTGCGCCGAGGCGGAGCGGATCGGCTACCCGGTCCTGATCAAGGCGGCGTTCGGGGGCGGCGGCAGGGGGATGCGCGACTGCGCGGGCCCGGCCGAGCTCGTCGCCGCGCTCGACCTCGCGCGACGCGAGGCGGGCCGCGCCTTCGGCGACGCGACGATCTATCTGGAGAAGCGGATCGAGAACCCGCGCCACGTCGAGATCCAGATCCTCGCCGACCAGCACGGCTCGGTCGTCCACCTCGGGGAGCGCGAGTGCTCCATCCAGCGGCGGCATCAGAAGCTGCTCGAGGAGGCGCCGAGCCCGGCGCCGTTCCCCGGCCTGCGCGAGCGGATGGGAGAGGCCGCGGTCGCGCTCGCTCGCCGCATCGGCTACGCGAACGCCGGGACGATGGAGTTCTTAGTCGGCGCCGACGGACGTTTCTACTTCCTCGAGATGAACACGCGCCTGCAGGTCGAGCACCCGGTCACCGAGCGCGTGACCGGAATCGACATCGTGCACCGGCAGCTCCGGATCGCGATGGGCGAGCGGCTCGATCTCGATCCCTCCGCGATCCGGATGCACGGGCACGCGATCGAGTGCCGCATCAACGCGGAGGATCCCGAGCGCGGCTTCCTTCCCTCGTCGGGGCGGATCGTGGCTCTCCGACTGCCGGAGGGACCGGGCGTGCGCAATGACGTCGGCTTCCGCGCGGGGGGGATGGTCACCGGGCATTACGATCCGATGGTCGGGAAGCTGATCGTCTGGGGAGAGAGCCGCGCCGAAGCGATCGCGCGAGGGCTGCGCGCGCTGCATGAGTACCGGATCGCCGGGATCCGCACGAACATCCCGTTCCATCTCTGGCTGCTCGCCCATCCACTCTTCCAGGCGGGCGAGACGGACACCGGCTTCCTGGAGAGGCATCTCCGCCGCGACGAGATCGCGCGGGAGCGCGAGGAGATCTCCGCCGTGGTGGCGGCGGCCGTGGCAGCCTATCGCCGGCAGGGACGTTTGCACGATCGCGCGGGGGCCGCAGGGACGGAGCCGCAACCCGCCTCGGGTTCGAGCTGGAAATGGATCGGCCGGCCTGGGGCAGGCGGGAAGGGTTGGCGATGAGCGCTCCCCGGGGCCCGCGCCAGTTCGTCGCTCGCGCCGGCGATCGCGATCGCGCGATCCGGATCGAGCCGGACGGCGACGGGCTGCGGGTGCGCGTCGACGGCGAGGAGTTCCACGTCGGCGTGGAGGAATCGGACGCGGCGGAGAGCTGCCTGCTCCTCAATGGGCGCCCGCTGGTCGTCAACGTCGGCGAGGAAGGGGACGGCCGCTATCGCGTGATGCTCGGCGGCGGCGAGGTGACCGTCGAGATCCTCGACCCGGCGATGGCGCGCGCTTCGGGCGGCCGGCGGAGGGAAGGCACGGGGTCCGAGCGCGCCGGCGCCGGCATCGGGGAGGATCTCGAAATCGAGCTGCGCGCGCCGATGCACGGCCTGGTCCTCGCCGTGCAGGCGCGCGAGGGGGAGACCGTCGAGGAGGAGGCACCGCTGGTGATCCTCGAGGCGATGAAAATGCAGAACGCGCTCACGAGCCCGGCGCGGGCGCGCGTGCGCGAGATCAAGGTCCGGGAAGGGGAGACGGTCGAGGGGGAGACGCTCCTCCTCGTCCTCGAACGGATCGGACGAGAAGGGACAGAGGAACCACGATGAGCCAGAGGAAACCGGAGTTCCGGACGTCATCGTTCGCGGTCGACGCGGTCTATGGTCCTTCCGACCTGCCCGGCTTCGACGTGGAGCGAGACCTGGGGGATCCCGGGAGCTATCCGTTCACGCGCGGCATCCACCCGACGATGTACCGCTCCCGCCTCTGGACGATGCGCCAGTACGCCGGCTTCGGCTCGGCCGAGGAGACGAACCGGCGCTTCCACTACCTGCTCGACCACGGCCAGACCGGCCTCTCGGTCGCCTTCGACCTTCCGACGCAGATGGGCTACGACTCGACCGACCCGATGGCGGCGGGAGAGGTCGGCAAGGTCGGCGTCGCGATCAACTCCCTCGAAGACATGGAGCGGCTGATGCAGGGCATCCCGCTCGACCGCGTGACGACCTCCATGACGATCAACGCGACCGCGGCGATCCTGCTGCTGATGTACGAAGCGGTCGCCGAGCGCCAGGGCGTCTCTCCGGAAAAGCTTGGCGGCACCGTGCAGAACGACATCCTGAAGGAGTACGAGGCGCGCGGCACGTTCATCTTTCCGCCGGATCCGTCGCTCCGCTTGACCACCGATGTGATCGAATACGCCTCGCAGAAGCTCCCGCAATGGAATCCGATTTCGATCAGCGGCTACCACATTCGCGAGGCGGGGGCGACGGCCGTGCAGGAGCTGGCGTTCACCTTTGCGAACGCGCGCGCCTACGTCGTCGCCGCGATCGAGCGCGGTCTGCCGGTCGACAGCTTCGCCCCTCGCCTGTCGTTCTTCTGGAACGCGCACAACAACCTCTTCGAGGAGGTCGCGAAGTTCCGCGCCGCCCGCCGCATGTGGGCCCGGATCATGCGCGAGGAGTTCGGCGCGAAGGATCCGAGGAGCTCGATGCTCCGCTTCCACGCGCAGACGGCCGGCAGCACGCTGCAGCCCCGGCAGGTGGAGGTCAACGTCGTGCGGACGGCCGTGCAAGCGATCGCCGCGGTCCTGGGCGGGACGCAGTCGCTCCACACCAACGGGAGCGACGAAGCCCTCGCGCTGCCGACCGAGGAGTCGGCCCGGCTCGCTCTGCGCACGCAGCAGCTGCTCGCGGAAGAGTCCGGCGTGGCCGACGTCGTCGATCCGCTGGGGGGATCGTGGTACGTCGAGAGCCTGACGAACCGGATCGAGAAGGCCGCGACGGAGGAGATCGCCAAGATCGACGCGCTGGGCGGCGTTCTCGCGGCGATCGAGAAGGGATGGATCCAGCGCGCGATCGCCGCGTCCGCGTACGCCTACCAGACGGCGGTTGAACGGAACGAGATCGGGGTCGTGGGGATCAACCGCTACGTGACCGGCGAGGAGGCGCGACCGAAGCAGTTCCGTGTCGATCCGGAGGTGGAGCGGCGGGCGGCCGAGCGGCTCGCCGCCCTGCGGATGCGCCGGGAAGAGGCGCGCGTGGAGCGATCGCTCGGGCGGCTCGAGACTGCGGCGCGCGGGCGGGAAAGCCTGATGCCGGCCCTGCGCGATTGCGTTCGCTCCTATGCGACGATCGGGGAGATCTGCGGGCGTCTCCGCTCGGTCTTCGGCTCCTACCGGGACGCGGGAATCCTCTGAGAAGCGCCCCCGGCATGGGCAACGAAGGGAGGACGAACGGCATGATCGGCAAGGTCGACCACATCGGAATCGCCGTCTCGGACCTGGAGGCGGCGCTCCGGGTCTACCGGGACGTGCTCGGGCTGGCGCTCGAGCAGATCGAGGAGGTCGGTTCGCAGAAGGTCCTCTCCTACCACCTGCGTGTCGGCGAAAGCCATCTCGAGCTGCTCGCCCCTTCGGATCCCGACTCGGTGATCGCGCGCTTCCTCGAGAAGAAGGGAGCGGGGATCCATCACCTCGCGCTCGCGGTCGACGATCTCGACGAGGCGCGCGCGCGGCTGATCGCGGCCGGCTGCGAACCGATCGGGGAGCCCTCGACGGGGGCGAACGGCAAGAGGATCCAGTTCTTCCATCCCCGCACGACCGGCGGGGTCCTGCTGGAGATCTGCACGCCGGCAGGCTGACGGCGCTCTTCGGCGCCGATCGCGGCCAGCGCCTCAGGCTTCGTGGCCTCAGGCTTCGTGCAAGACCTCCACGTCCCCGTCGACACGGAGCGTCTCGACCGCCGCTCTCGAGGCGCCCTCGGCTCCTCCCTCCCCACCCGCGGCTTCTCCCCCGCCGATCCTCGTGAAGCGCAGATCGACCGACGCTCCGGCGACCCGCACGCCGCGAACGACGAGCCGGTCGACGAAGGACGGCAGCATCGGCCGCACGACTCGAAGCCTGCGCTCGAACCCCTCCGGCTGGAGCCCCAGCGTCGTCTGCAGGAGGTACGGAACGGCGCCGCACGCCCATGCCTGCGGATGGCACGCGACCGGATAGTGCACCGGCACCTGGAACTCCTGGCTCGAGAAGCCGGCGAAGAGCTCGGGAAGCTCGTAGTGCGGGAAGTGCATCGCCGCGCGGAGCAAGCCGGACAGGATCTCGACCGCTTGCTCCCTCCTTCCGTAGCGGCAGAAGCCGGCGGCAAGGATCGAGTTGTCGTGCGGCCAGACAGTCCCCAGGTGGTAGCCGATCGGGTTGTACGCCGTCTCCTCGGTCGACAGGGTCCGGACGCCGAAGCCGCTGTACAGGTCGGGCTGCATCAGACGGTCGATCGTCCGGAGCGCCTTTGCGGGATCGGCGATCCCCGTCCAGAGCGCGTGGCCCGGATTCGACGAAACGACCGCCAGCGGGGCGGAGCCCTTCTCGAGCGCCATCGCATAGATTCCCTTCTCCTCCACCCAGAAGTCGCGGTCGAAGCGACGCCGCAGATCCTCCGCCTTCCGGCGCAGATCCTCCGCCCGGCGCTTCTCGCCCGACCGCTCGAACAGCGAGGCGATCGCGGTGCGCGCGAGGTAGACGTAGCCCTGCACCTCGACGAGGGAGATCGGCGGGCGCGCGAGGCGGCCGCGGGCGTCGACGATCGCGTCCCCGGAGTCCTTCCATCCCTGGTTGACGAGCCCTTCCTTGCTCCGGCTCTCGTACTCGAGATAGCCGTCGCCGTTCTCGTCCCCGGGCCCGTCGATCCAGGCGATGGCGCGATCGACGTTCTCGCGCAGGTCGCGGAAGAGGGAGAGGTCGCCCGTCCAGTCCGCGTGGGAAGCGAGGAGGATCAGGAAGAGCGGCGTGGCGTCGACCGTCCCGTAGTAGGGCCGGTAAGGCACCTTCCCCATGCGGGCGAGCTCGCCGATGCGCAGCTCGTGGAGGATCTTCCCCGGCTGCTCGTCGGTCCACTCGTCGTGCTTCGATCCCTGGTAGGAGGCGAGCACGCGGAGCGTCTGCTCGGCGATCTCCGGCTCGTAGGCGAGGATCTGCAGCGCGGTGATCAGGCTGTCGCGCCCGAAGAGCGTCGCGAACCAGGGCACCCCCGCCGCGATGAACTCTTCTCCCCCGATGCGGCTGCGGAGGACGCGCAGGTCTCGCATCGATCGTTGCATCACCTGAGCGAGCAGGAGGCTGTCCGATTCGATCCGGACGGAGACATCCGGGATCCCTTGTGGCGGGCTCGCCCGCGCCTTCCGGACCGGCGCGGCTTTCCTCCTCCTCGCGGTTCCGCTCGCTGCGACCGCATCTTCACCCTTGCCGTTTCCGGCGCCTTCGGAGGAGCGGTCTGCGGCGCCTTCGGAGGAGCCGTCGCCTCGCGCCTTGCCCGAGCCGGCGGCTTCGTGCGATCCGCCCGCGGCGGCCGCCGCCACTGCTTCGTCCCGCCGCTCGGGGCCCGAAGCCCGGGGATCCTCGAGGAGCTGCACGCGGATCCGGATCGAGCTGCGCCGGCGAGCGCCGATCGCCACGTCGAAGCGCGCCGAGTGGGATCCTTCCCGCTTCGGGGCCGGATCGAAGGAGATCGCGACGCCGCGCTCGATCCCGTCACCGCCGCGGTAGCGTCGCACGAGCTTGCCATCCTCCCATCGCATCGGGGGCAGATCGCCCCGCGGTTCGGAGAGCAGGCCACGGACGATGAAGATGTCCTGGAATCCGGCCCGGAACGTGACCCGGACGGGAAGGATCGTGGCGCGTCCACGATGGCAGCGGAACTCGACCCGGTCCTCGAGCGCAGGAAGGCTCGCATCGAGGCGCCGTTCCCAGCGGATCCCGATCGAATTCTTCTCGATCCGCTCCTTCCCGATCCCGATCTCCGGGATCGTCATCTCGTAGACGGCCTCGCTCCCGTTCGCCGCGCTCGCCACCAGCGGGACGGCCCGCTGTCCGGCGATCTCGAAGTCGTAGCCGTCCAGGTAGCGGCAGTCGTCGAAGTAGAGGCCCAGGCCGTGGTCGGAGCGCAGCGGCACTCGCCCGTCGGGCCGGGTGAGGAAGAAGAGATTCTCCTGCTTGATCACGACGGCATCGGCGATGCTCGAAACCATCGACGGAGTGCCGTGCGTGAGGACGCGCTGCTTGCGCTCCTGCCTCTCTTCCCTCTCCCCCTTCTCCTTCTTCTCCTCTTTCTGCTCCTTCTCCTCCTTCTCCTCCGTTCGAGCCATCGGGCTGCGCCGGACCGGGCGCCTCACGGGACGACGATCAGATTCCGCGTCATTCCTCGCTGGGAGTGGTCGCCGACGGGGCAGTAGACGCGGTAGGTGCCGGGCACGAGGTCGACATCGAGGTCCGCCATCTGGCCCGCCATGAGGGAAGTGGCGAGCGCCTTGTCGATCCCCTGTCCCTCGACGTGGAACCCGTGCTCCATCGTTCCCGCATTGACGACGTGGAAGCGCGTGCTCCCCGCGCGAACGGTATCGGGCATCTGGATCGTGAACTCCGTCAGCGTCGCCTCGACGGTGGGCGCCGCGTTCGCCGGCTGCGTCCCGGTCGTGTCCTGCGCCGTTTGCTCCGTCGCTCCGCCGGTCTGGCCGCCCGCCGCCTGGTCGTTGCCTCCGCCCCCTCCGCCGCCACAGCCGGGGAGCCACAGGAGCAGCGCGGCAAGCGCGGGCAGCAGCGGGCGCGCGGCGCGGACGAGCCGGCTCCCGGGGATCGGCGTTCCTGCGTTCTGCAACTTCGGATCGGTCGTCGGTCGCTTCGTACCCATCGTCGCCTCCTTCTCGCTTTTCTGTTCACTCGCTTCTCTACGGGCGGAATCGGGGCCGCAACGGGAACCAACTCACGGGAACGGAATCGAGATCGATCTCGCGTCGAGCTTCGAGTCGAGCTTCGAATCGAACTCGAATCGAACTCCGTCGAACTCCGTCGGACTCCGTCGGACTCGAGTCGAACTCGATGGAAGCCGTGGCGGACGAGAGCGCCGCGTTTCCCGCAGTCTGCCACACGCCTCGCGAACCGATCCATCGGACGCCCGTTTCCCGCGAACGCGCGCTTGGCGGGGATGGCGAGCATCGCGTGGACGCCGGCCGGTCCGCCTTCGCCCGCTCGCGGGGCAACGCCGGCTGCTACGGTCAGGGTCAAGGTCAGGCCACGTCAGGTCACGCTAGGCCAGGGTCAGGCCGGTGAGATCAGGCCGGCGGGATCAGGCGGGCCGGGTCAGTTCGGGACGCCCAAGCGAAAGACCGGAGCGAATCCCCCCCCGAAAGGAGGCGAAGCGTGGCGCGAGCAGTCCAACCGAAGAAGCCCAGGGTCATCGTCATCACCGGCGGGTCGGCGGGGGTCGGGCGGGCGACGGCGCAGCGCTTCGCGAGCGACGGCGACAAGGTCGCCGTCCTCGCGCGCGGGATGGACGGGCTGGAGGCGGCGGCCCGCGATATCGAGCAGCGCCGGGGCACGGCGCTCGCGATCCCGGTCGACGTCGCCGACGCGGGCCGGGTCGAGGCGGCGGCCGCGGAGATCGAGCGGCGGCTCGGGCCGATCGACGTCTGGATCAACAACGCGATGACCTCCGTCTTCTCGCCGGTGAAGGAGATGCGTCCGGAGGAGTACCGCCGGGTCACCGAGGTGACCTACCTCGGGGTCGTGCACGGGACGCTCGCCGCGCTGCGCCGCATGCTGCCGCGCGATCGCGGAGTGATCGTCCAGGTCGGCTCGGCGCTCGCCTACCGCGGGATCCCCCTGCAGTCCGCCTATTGCGCCGCGAAGCACGCGGTGCAGGGCTTCGTCGATTCCCTTCGCACCGAACTGCTCCACGACCGGAGCGGCGTGCGCGTGACGATGGTCCAGCTGCCGGCGATCAACACGCCGCAGTTTGGATGGGTCAAGAGCCGGCTGCCCCGCAAGGCCCAGCCGGTCCCGCCGATCTTCCAGCCGGAGGTCGCCGCGCGGGCGATCCACTACGCGGCCCGTGGCACGCGCCGCGAGATCCTGGTGGGATGGCCGACGGTGAAGGCGGTCTTCGGCAACCGTGTCGCTCCCGGCTACGCGGACCGCAAGCTCGCGGAGATGGGCTACGAGGCGCAAATGCACGATGGGGCGGAAGATCCCGAGCGCCCCTACAACCTCTGGGCGCCGGTGCCGGGGGACCATGGGGCCCATGGCGACTTCGACGCGCGCGCGAGCGACACGAGCGCGCAGCTCTGGCTGGATCTGCACCGCGGGAAGGTCGCGGCGATCGCCGCCGGGGCGGTCGGGATCGCCGGCCTGGCGGGACTCGCGAGGTGGCCGCTGGCGAAGAAGGACGAAGAGGCGCACGACGGCACGCGGCACGACGGCTCGCGGGGGATGAGGAAGCCGCAGGCGGACGGCGCGAAGACGCAGGAGTCGCAATCCGAGGAGAAGTCCCTCGCGTGAGCCGGCCTACCTAGCGCCGGCCGCTTCCCTCCCCTTCGTCCCGGCCGCTTCCCTCGCCGCTCAGCACCCACCGGGCGATCACGATCCTCTGCATCTCGCTCGTGCCCTCGTAGATCTCCGTCACGCGGGCGTCTCGATAGTAGCGCTCGACCGGGTAGTCCTTCGTGTAGCCATAGCCGCCGTGGATCTGGATCGCGGCATGCGCGACCCGGGTCGCCGCCTCGGACGCGTAGAGTTTCGCCATCGAAGCGTGCGGCCCGTACGGCAGGCCGGAGTCCTTGCGTTCGGCCGCCCGGTAGACGAGAAGAGCGGCCGCCTGGACGTCGAGGTCCATCTCGGCCAGCCGGAGGCGGGTCGCCTCGAAGTCCGAGAGGGGACGGCCGAACTGCCGCCGCACCTTCGCGTAGGAGAGCGCCTCGGCGAAGGAGGCTCGCGCGATGCCGAGCGCCTGGCCGCCGACGCCGATCCGTCCGTTGTCGAGCGCGCTCATCGCGACGCGGAACCCCCGCCCCTCCTCACCGAGCTGGTTCGCCGCCGGCACGCGCACTCGATCGAACACGACCTCGGCGGTCGCCGACGCGCGCAGGCCCATCTTGTCCTCTTCGCGGCTGATCGTGAGCCCCTCGCTCCCGCCCTCGACGAGGAAGGCGGTGATGCCGCGATGGCTCTCCCGTGGATCGAACGAGCCGCTCCGGCCGAAGACGAGGAAGACCTGCGCGTGAGGAGCGTTCGTCACCCACATCTTCGTGCCGGTCAGGAGCCAGTCGCCCCCCTCCGCCTCGCGCTCGGCGCGAAGCTTCAGACTCGCCGCGTCGCTTCCGCTGTCCGCCTCCGAGAGACAGAACGCGCCGATCGCTCCGGCTGCGAGCCGCGGGAGGAAGCGGCGCTTCTGCTCCTCCGTCCCGAACAGCAGGATCGGAAACGCTCCGACAGAGCTCGAGACGGAGAGGATGATGGCGACGGCCGCGCAGGCGCGCGCCAGCTCCTCGATCACGCGCGCGTAGAGGATCGCCCGGCACCCCGAGCCGCCGTACTCCTCCGGGATCAGGAGCCCGAAGAGCCCGAGCTCCTGCATCTTCTCGATCTCGGCCAACGGGACGCGTCGCTCCTCGTCGAGCGCGCGGGCGATCGGCGCCAGCTCCTCGCGCGCGAAATTGCGCACCATCCCGAGGATCATGCGCTCGTCCTCGCTCGAATCGGGATCGAGCACCCCGCCGGCGCCCGCCGCAGCGCCGTTCGCGCCGGCGGCCGCGCCGGCAGCCCCGCCGATCGGACCAGCAGCCGCGCCGCCGGTCCCGCGATCCCCCTCGCCCGCCTGCCGCTCGAGCAGGTGTCGTGCGATCGAGAGCTTCGCGACCTCGCTCGACGTCGGGTTCAGCTCGGTCGTCTTCGCGTCGCGCCAGTGGCGCTCGACGCCGCCGTCCTCGATCGCGCCCGACCCTCCGAAGATCTGCACCGCCTCGTCGGCGATCCGCGCCGCCGCGCGCCCCGCGAACACCTTCGCCTGCGCCGCCGCGTAGGCGAAGAGCTGCGGCTCGCGCTCCCCCGCCTCGGCCGCGCGCAGGACGAACAGCTCCGCCGCGTCGAGGAGCGTCTTCATCTCGGCGAGCTTCCACTGGATCCGCTGGCGAGCGCCGAGCGGCGAACCCGACGCTTCCCGCTCCTTCGCTCGCGCCACCGCCCCCTCGAAGGCGGCGTCGGCGATTCCGAGCGCCTGAGACGCCACCGCGAGATCCGCTTCGCCGAAGAGCGCAGAAGCGACCGGATCGCGGTTGCCCGATCCAAGCAGACCCCAGTCCGGATCGATCGGGCAGCGGTCGAGCAGGAGCGGGGCGACGCCGGCCGCGCGGACTCCGAAGATCCGGTCCGGCTCACCGGCCGACAAGCCGGCCGTCCCTTTCGCGAGGAGAAGGAGCGCGCGCCGGTGCGGCGCGAGGTCGTCGGGATCGAGTGCGTAGACGAGGAAGAGGTCGGCGCCGAGCGCGCCGGGGACGAAGAGCTTTGCGCCGCTGGCGCTCAGCCGTCCCTCTTCGCGATGCAGCCGGGCGGGCTCGAGCGCCCCGGCGTGGCGAGGCGAGGCCGAGGCGTCGGCCGGGACGCTCGCGCGGGGAGCATAGGGAGGATCGGTGAGGGCGGCGGCTGCGCGTGTCGTTCCGTCGACGAGCGCGGGGAGCAGCCGGGCGCGTGCGGCCGGCGGCGCCCGCCGCGCGATCTCACGCGCGACGATCAGGTCGTGGAAGCCGAGGAGCAGCCCCGCGGAGGCATCGCAACGCGAGATCTCGCGGATCGCGAGGCAAGCGGAGGCGAGATCGTAGCCTCGTCCTCCTTCGGTCTCGGGGACGGTGAGGGCGACCAGTCCACGTTGCGCCAGCGCCCCCCATTCCCGATCGGGAACGCGTCCCGCCTGGTCCCGCGCGACCGCGCCCGGGCGCAGGATCTCCTCTGCGGCCCGGCGCACCTCCTCACGCCTGCGCTCCTGCTCGGGCGTCAGGGCGTAGCGCATGCGACGGCCGACCGAAAGCGCTGGCGTCCCGTTGCGTCTCGACTGCGCGATCCCGGCCGCGCGGAGCGGGACGGCGCCGTCTCGCGCAGCCGCGTGGCGGCGTGCCGCGCCGCTCCCGCTCTACCCGGCGTAATCGTAGAAGCCCTTGCCCGACTTCCGGCCGAGATGCCCCGCCTTCACCATCTTCACGAGAAGAGGGCAGGGCCGGTACTTCGGGTCGCCGAACCCCTCGTGCAGGACGTTCAGGATGTGGAGGCAGACGTCGAGGCCGATGAAATCCGCGAGCGTGAGCGGGCCCATCGGGTGGTTCATGCCGAGACGCATCACCGTGTCGATGTCCTCGCGCGAGGCGACCCCTTCCATCAGGCAGAAGACCGCCTCGTTGATCATCGGCAGGAGGATCCGGTTGGAGACGAAGCCCGGATAGTCGTTGACCGTCACCGGGGTCTTCCCCAGCTCACGGGCGAGCCCCTCCACCCTCTCGAACGTCTCGTCCGAGGTGGCGAACCCGCGGATGATCTCGACGAGCGGCATCACCGGGACCGGGTTCATGAAATGCATCCCGATCACCTTCTCCGGGCGGCGGGTGACCGCTCCCATCTCCGTGATGGAGATCGAAGAGGTGTTCGAGGCGAGGATCGTGTCGGGCCCGGTCAGGGTGTCGAGGTGAGCGAACAGCTCTTTCTTCGCCCCCGGCTCCTCGACGATCGCCTCGATCACGAGCTGGGCGTCGCGCACCACTTCGAGCTTCGTCGTCCGCCCGATCCTCTCGAGGATGCCGCCCACCTGCTCCTCGCCGAGGCTGCCCTTCTTGACGAGCCGCTCCAGGCTCTTCTGAATCGTATGCGCCGCGCGATCCAGCGCCTCCGGCATCGCGTCGGTCAGCACGACCGGGTATCCGGTCTGCGCGAGGACCTGAGCGATCCCGCTGCCCATCGTCCCCGATCCCACGACGGCCACGCGTCGGTTCCGCTCCATCGGTGATGCTCTCCCGGGATCTTCGCGCGCCGCGCGCGCGGCAAGATCCTCAATTGCTATTGCGCCTACAGCCTCTCGATGGCGAGCGCGACGGCGTTGCCTCCCCCGAGACAGAGGGTAGCCAGCCCGATGCGCGCGCCGCGGTCCTTCATCGCGTACAGGAGGGTGACGAGAACGCGGGCGCCGCTCGCTCCGATCGGATGTCCGAGGGCGACGGCCCCGCCATGGACGTTCACCCGCGACCAGTCCCACCCCAGCTCGTTCCCGTCGACGAGCGCCTGGGCGGCGAACGCCTCGTTCGCCTCGATCAGGTCGAAGTCCCCGATCGACAGGCCGGTCTTCTCCATGAGCTTACGCACCGCGACCACGGGCGCGTAGAAGATCATTTCCGGCGAGACGCCGCCGGTCGCGTAGCCGATCACGCGCGCGAGCGGCTTGGCGCCGATCCGGTCGGCGGCGGCGCGCGAGGCGACCACCAGCGCGGCGGCACCGTCGTTGACGCTCGGAGCGTTGCCGGCGGTCACCGTCCCGTCCTTCTCGAAGGCGGGACGGAGCTTCGCCAGCGCCTCGATCGAGCTGTCGCGGCGCGGTCCCTCGTCGGTGTCGACGACGATCGGATCGCCCTTCTTCTGCGGGATCGAGACCGGCACGATCTCCGCGCGGAACTTCCCCGCGTCGATCGCGGCGACCGCCTTCTGATGGCTCGCGAGCGCGAACTCGTCCTGCGCCCCGCGGGTGATCCCGAACTTGCGCGCGATCAGCTCCGCGGCCGATCCCATATGCCAGTCCTTGAACGAGCACCAGAGACCGTCGTGGACCATCAGGTCCTTCACCTGGCCGTCGCCGAGGCGCAGGCCGTTGCGGACTCCGGGAAGGAAGTACGGGGCGTTGGACATGCTCTCCATGCCGCCCGCCACGATCACGTCGGCGTCTCCCGCCTTGATCTCCGAGGCGGCGAGCATCACCGCCTTCAGCCCGGAACCGCAGACTTTGTTGATCGTCGCCGCCGCGACGGTGTCCGGCAGCCCTCCTTTGAGCGCCGCCTGCCGGGCCGGCGCCTGGCCCGTCCCTCCCTGAAGGACGTGCCCCATCAGGACCTCGTCGACGTGGCCGGGATCGACGCCGGCGCGGAGCACCGCCTCACGGACGACGATGCCGCCGAGGTCGGTCGCCGCGAGCGGCGCAAGGCCTCCCTGGAACTTGCCGATCGCGGTCCGCACGGCGGAGAGCAGGACCACCTCGCGCGGGGTCCCGACCTGGTCGCCCGGCTTGAGTCCCATCGGATTCGGCTTCCACTCGCTCATCGCTTCACCCTCCTGCGGCCGTGCCCTGGACGTGCGAGCCTGCGGCTTCCCGGCTCTGCTGGCTGCTGCTCGTGCCCCTTTCGGTGCCCTTCTAGTACCCCTTCAGGATCTCCCGGGCGATCACCGTCCTCTGGATTTCCGACGTCCCCTCGCCGATCTCCATGAGCTTCGCATCCCGGAAGTAGCGTTCGACCGGCAGGTCGCGCATGTAGCCGATCCCGCCGTGAACCTGGATCGCCTTCGTCGTCACCCACATCGCCACCTCGGAGGCGACGAGCTTCGCCATCGCCGACTCCTTCTTGAACCGGATCCCCTCGTCCTTCAGGCGGGCCGCGTTGTAGACGTGCAGCCGCGCCGTCTCGATCTGCGTCCCCATGTCGGCGAGGACGAACTGGAGCCCCTGGAACTCGGCGATCGGCTTGCCGAACTGCTGGCGCTGCTGCGCGTAGGCGACGCTCGCCTCGTAGGCGGCCTGCGCGATTCCGAGCGACATCGCCCCGATCGAGATCCGCCCGCCGTCGAGGGTGTCGAGGAAGATCGGGAAGCCGCCGTTCTCCTCGCCGAGGAGCGCGTCGGCCGGCAGGCGCAGGTCGGTGAAGTGCAGCTGGGCCGTCTCCGATCCGCGACAGCCGAGCTTGTCCTCGAGCTTGCCGACCGTCACGCCGGGATTCGGCTGCTCGACGATGAAGGCGGAGATGCCGCGCGTCCCCGCCTCTTTCGAAGTGCGGGCGGCGGTGATCACGGTGCGCGCCATCTTGCCGTTGGTGATGTAGATCTTCGATCCATTCAGCACCCATCCGTCGCCGTCGCGGACGGCCGTCGTCTGGGTCCCGCCCGCGTCGGAGCCCGCCCCCGGCTCCGTCAGCCCGAAGGCGCCGATCCACTCGCCCGTGACGAGCTTCCTCAGGTAGCGCTCTTTCTGCGCCGGCGTTCCGTACTTGTAGATCGGGTAGATCCCGAGGCTCGTGTGAGCGGCCATGGTGATCCCGGTCGAGGCGCAGACGCGTGAGATCTCCTCGACGGCGATCGCGTAGGAGAGGGTATCCATGCCGGCGCCGCCCCACTGCTCCGGATACGGGATCCCGAGATACCCGAGCTCCGCCATCTTCCGGAGGATTTCGCGCGGGATCTCCCCTTCCCGGTCGATCGCCATCGCGCGGGGGAGGACCTCGCTCTCCGCGAACTCCCGCACCGCCTGCCGCAGCGCCTCGTGCTCCTCGCTCACTCGCACCATCTCGGCTCCTCTCGTTCCCGTGCTCGTTCTCGTTCCCTTGCTCGTTCCCTACTCGCTTCTCGTGCTCGTTCTCGTTCCCATGCTAGTTTTCGTTCGGGCGTGTTCCTCGGGCTTCAGGCTTCGGCACTTCGGGCTTCCTTCCTAGATGCGGACTTCCGGAACGTCCCCGTCGGCGGAAAGCTTCGCTTCGGTCTTCTCCTGGATCTCCTCGACGGACCATCCCGGCGCGCGCTCGCGCAGCACGATCCCCCGCCCCGGCACGACGTCGAAGACGCCGAGATCGGAGATGATCCGGTCGACGCAGCCGATTCCGGTCAGCGGGAGCTGGCACTGGTGAAGGACCTTGGGGCTGCCGTCCTTCGCCGTGTGCTGCATCGTCACGATCACGCGCTTCGCGCCGGCGACCAGATCCATCGCCCCCCCCATCCCTTTCACCATCTTCCCCGGGATCATCCAGTTCGCGAGGTTCCCCTTCTCGTCGACCTCCATCGCGCCGAGGATCGTCAGATCGACGTGCCCGCCGCGGATCATCGCGAAGGAGTCGGCGCTGGAGAAGAAGCACGCGCCCGGGAGCGCGGTGATCGTCTGCTTGCCGGCGTTGATCAGGTCGGGACTCTCCTCCCCCTCGTACGGGAACGGCCCGACTCCCAGCATCCCGTTCTCCGACTGCAGGACGATCGCCATCCCCTCCGGGACGTGGTTGGACACCAGGGTCGGCATGCCGATCCCCAGGTTCACGTACATCCCGTCGCGAAGCTCGCTAGCGGCTCTTCGGACGATTTGTTCTTTGCTCAATCCGCTTTTCATAGTTCGTTCCCTCGAAGATGGCATCGACGTAGATCGAAGGCGTGACGATCGCTTCGGGATCCAGCTCGCCGATCGGCACCAGCCGTTCGACCTCGGCGATCGTCCGGTCGGCGGCCGTGGCGATCATCGGATTGAAGTTCCGCGCCGTGCCGCGGTAGACCAGGTTCCCCATCGAGTCGCCGCGATACCCCTTCACGAACGCGACGTCGCCGCGGATCGCCGCCTCGAGCAGATAGGAGCGCCCGGCGAACTCGCGCACTTCCTTCCCCTCGGCGACCTTCGTGCCGACGCCGGTCGGGGTGTAGAACGCGGGAATGCCGGCTCCGCCCGCCCGGATCCTCTCGGCGAAGGTGCCCTGGGGCACGAGCTCGAGCTCGAGCTCGCCGTCGAGGAACTGACGCTCGAAGGTCGCGTTTTCGCCGACGTAGGTGGAGATCATCTTCCGCACCTGGCGGGTCTGGAGCAGCAGGCCGATGCCGAAGTCGTCGACGCCGGCGTTGTTGCTGACGATCGTCAGATCCTTCGTGCCGCGCCGCAGCAGCGCCGCGATCAGGTTCTCCGGGATTCCGCAGAGTCCGAAGCCACCCATCAGGATCGTGCAGCCGTCATGCACCTGCGCCCGCTCGAGCGCCTCGTCGGCATCCTTCACGCGCTTGTCGATGGACATCGATGCTCCTCCGCGCTTGGGGTTCAGCTGCCCGCCGCCTGGCTCGCCCGCGCGGCGTGCCAGCGGCGGATATACTCGATCGGCGCGGTTGTCGGCGTCCCGGGCCCGAACACCTCGCCGACCCCCATCTCCTTCAGCTTCCGCGCATCCTCCTCCGGGATGATCCCTCCGGCGAGGACGTGGATGTCTCCAGCTCCCCGCTCCTTCAGCAGCTCGAGGATCCGGGCGAAGAGGGTCATGTGCGCGCCGGAGAGGATCGACAGCGAAACGATGTCGACGTCCTCCTGGACGGCCGCGTCCACGATCATCTCCGGTGTCTGGTGGAGTCCCGTGTAGATCACCTCGAAGCCGGCGTCGCGGAACGCGGTGGCGATCACCTTCGCCCCCCGGTCGTGACCGTCGAGTCCCGGCTTCGCCACCAGGATGCGGATCTTCTCCTCGCTCATCGCTCCTCCCGTCGGGGGGCCGCCGGCTCGAAGGATCGCTCCCCCTCGAGAAGGCGGCTCGCCATCGCGTCGATCCAGCCGTACGGCGACGCCTCTCCGGCGACGATCCGTCTCTCTCCTTCGCGTAGCCATCCCTCGAGGCGGTCGTCGCGCTCGAGGACCTGCAGCAGCCGGTCGCGAAGCTGGCCGCGCAGCCGCCGGCGAAGGCGGCGTCGTTGTCGCTGCTGCCAGCGCTCCGGATCGGAGCGTAGATGCGCCCGGTGCGCATCGATCCCCCCGAGCAGTTCCGGCACTCCGAGGCCGGTCGAGGCGACGGTGCGATGGATGCGCCGCTCCCAGCGCGGCTCGTTGGCGCCCGGCGCGGCACCGCGCCGCTCCCTGTCCTGCTCGCGACCCAGCTCGAGCATCAGGCTGATTTCCTTGATCAGGCGATCGCCGCCGTCGCGGTCGTATTTGTTGACCACGAAGAGGTCGGCCGCCTCCATCAACCCCGCTTTCATCACCTGCACCCCGTCCCCCGATTCCGGGACGAGGACGACGAGCGTCGTGTCGGCCGCCTCGACGATCTCCATCTCCGACTGCCCGACGCCGACCGTCTCGATCAGGATCCAGTCGTATCCGGCCGCCTCCACCGCCTCGCTCACCTCGTAGGTGGTTGACGCGAGGCCGCCGAGGCTGCCGCGGCTTGCCATGCTCCGGATGAAGACGTCCGGATCGCCGGCATGATCCTGCATTCGGATCCGGTCGCCGAGCACGGCGCCCCCGGTGAACGGGCTCGAGGGATCGACGGCGAGGACGGCCACACGGACGCCGCGCGCGCGAAGCAGCCGCGTCAGCTGGCTCACGAGCGTCGACTTGCCGGATCCCGGAGGGCCGGTAATGCCGAGCCGGTGGGCCCTCCCCTCCGGGGAGTACACGCGGTCGAGCAGCAGGCGGCCCGCCGGCGTCTGGTCTTCGATCCAAGAGATGGCTCGAGACAGGGCGCGGCGATCCCTGCTGCGGATCCGCAAGGCGAGATCCTCGATCCCCTCGCGTTCGGCAGGCGGCAAGCGGTCCTCCCTGAGGCAAAGCCCTAGAAAAGAACGGCTGAACGTATCAGTGATTCTTAAGGACTGTCAAATCGATTCGCCCCGCCCGGCCGCGCGCTTCGCGGCCGCCGCCCAGCGGCCGCCTGCCCCGCCGGCGCGCGGCGCCCGCCCCCGCCTGCGCGCCCCGCCTGCCCCGCCGGCGTGCCCCGCCGTGCGCCTCCTCGGAAATCGTGAAGCAGCCTGGGAAAAGGGCCGATCGTGGGATCGGACGCCACCTTACGGCCGCCGCGGGAGCAACGACAGGAGGGTCGCCTGACAGCGCGAGGGATGGAGCCGCGGCGCATCGTATCGGTCGCCGGGCTGTGGAAGGGATACGGGGCATCGGCGGCGGGCGACCGGCCCGTGCTCCGCGAGCTCTCGCTCGACATCGACGAGGGCAGCTTCGGGATCGTTCTCGGCGTCTCGGGATCGGGCAAGAGCACGCTGCTGAATCTGATCGGCGGAATGGACCGCCCTAGTGCCGGCACGATCGAGGTGTGCGGCCGGCGCATCGAGCGGATGACGGAGACCGGCCTCGCCCGCTTCCGCCGCGAGCAGATCGGCTTCGTCTTCCAGTCCTACAATCTGCTGCCGACTCTGACTGCGCTCGAGAACGTCGAGGCGGGGCTCGAGATCGCGGGCGGGTGGACCCGCCACGCGATCCACGAGCGGGCGCGCGAGTACCTGCACGCGGTCGGACTCGCCGGGCGGGCCGCGGCGTTTCCCGCGCAGCTTTCGGGAGGCGAGCAGCAGAGGGTCGCGGTCGCCCGCGCCCTCGCGAAGCACCCGCCGCTCGTCCTCGCGGACGAGCCGACCGGCAACCTCGATCACGAGACCGCCGCAGAGATCTGGCGCCTGCTCCGCTCGCTGAGCGAACGCACCGGGGCGACGTTCCTCGTCGCGACCCACGACGTCTCCGCGACGATCGCGACCGACCGGGTCTTCCGCCTCGACGGGGGGAACCTGTCGGCCTGCCCGCGCCCCGGCAGACACGGCTCCAGCGCGCGCGACCGCGTTCCCGCCGGCGCCGGAGGTTTCACCGGCACCCGCGCCGGCTCCACGGCTCGAGACGTCGATGGCCCTATCGAAGTTGTGGCGTAGGTCGCTGCGCGATCTCGCGTCGGCGCGCTGGCGCAGCGCATCGATCGTCGTCTCGCTCGCCGTCGGCATCGGCGTCACCGCCGGATCGCGGATGGCTGGGCGCACGCTGCTCGCGACGCGCGACACGATCCTCGAAGAGTGTCGCGGCGCCGACCTGGAGCTCCGCTTCGCGCCCGACGATCCCGCGCCCCTGCGCGCCGCAGCCGCCACCTTGCCTTGCGTCGAGGCCGCCGAGGCGCGCCTCATCTTCCCCGCGTCGGCGCGGCTCGCCGGCGGCGCTCGCGTGACCGCGCAGGCGATCTTCCTCGACTCTCCGCAGCCCGCCGTGGACCAACTCCCGCTGATCTGCGGATCGCCGCTCGATCCCGCCGACACGACAGGCGTTCTGGTCGATCGGGGCTTCGCAATCCCGCACCACCTCGCTCCGGGCGACTCGGTCGATCTCGCCATCGGCCGGGCTCGCTATCGGACCCACATCCGCGGCATCGTGCTCTCCTCCGAGCACCTCGCCGCTTCGGTCGACCCGCAGTCGTTCATTCCTCAGAAGGGATCGCTCCTCGTCGTCTTCGGCAACCTGGACCTCGTCGCCGGGCGCCTCGGATTCCGGATGGTGAACGACCTGGCCGTACGGTACGCGCCCGGGTCGGATCGCCGGCAGGCGGAGCAGGAGGTGCTGGCGGCCTGCGGCCGCGCGGTCGCGATCGAGGAGGCGATTCCGCGGGAGAGGCGCTTCGGCTACAGGTTCCTCGAGATCGACGTGCGGGCCCTATCGATCTATGCGCCGGCGATCGCATGGACTCTCGGCGGTCTGAGCCTGCTGATCGCGATCCTCAGCTTTCGCCGGATGGTCCTCGCGCAGCGCCGGGAGATCGGGACGCTTCGCGCGCTCGGATCTTCGCGGCGGCAGATCCTCTCCTGGTATGCGGGGACGGCCGCCCTGCTCGGCCTGGCCGGCATCGCCGCCGCATTCGCGCCCGCGATCGCGATCCGCGACGCCTTCGCGCGGATCTATGGAACGGCGATCGGCCTGCCGCGCATCGACCGGCACTTCTACGCGGGGGACTTCCTCCTCGCCTCCATTCCGGCGCTCCTCGCCTCGGTCGCCGCGATCTCCGCGCCGGTGCTCGGCCTGCTGCGACGATCCGCCGCCGCGACGATCCGCGCCGTCGATTCGGCTCCCGCGCGTCTCGCTCCGTCCCTACTGCGGCTGCTCGACTGGACGGCGCCGATGCGCCTCACTTCGCGCTGGGCCGCACGCAATCTGATCCGTCGCCCGGGCTTGACCGCGGTGACGACCCTCGCCCTTGCCGGCGCCCTCGGCGTCGCCGTCGCCTACCGCTTCTCGTCGCGCTCGATGACCGAGACGGCGCGCGAAGCATGCCGGCACGAACGCTGGGATCTGAGCGTCCACTTCCTGCATCCCGCCTATCCGGAAGAGATGGCGCCTCTGCTCGCCCTCCCCGGGATTCGCGCGACCGAGCCGTTCGTCAGCCGGGTGGTGGAGATCGAAGCGGTCGCCGGCCGGGGCCGGGCGGAGGCCGGGGGCAAGGACAAGAACGGGGGCAAGGACAAGGACGAGGAGGAAGACGAAACAAATGCCGGGAGCGAGCCGGTGACGGTGCTCGGCATCGACCCGTGCGCGCGGCTGCGCACCGTCACGCTGCGCGAAGGTCGGATGCCGGCGGCATTCGAGGACGGCGTGATCGCCGGCCCCGACGTGGCGCGGCGCATGGCGCTGCGCGTCGGCGACGCCGTGCGTCTCCGGATCCCGGGATGCGAGGCGCGGACGGTCCGCGTGACGGGCATCGGACGCGAGATCGTGCTGGACCGTCTCATCGCGCCCATCGAGTCGGTGCGCGCCTGGACCGGCCTCGCCGAGCAGGCGAGCGGCGTGCTGATCGAAGCGGACGGGCCGAACGGTCCGGGTACCGAGGAGATCCTCGCCCTGCCGATCGTCGCCGGAGTCGTCCCGAAGGAGGATCTGGAACGCTCGCTTTTCGCGCTCCTCGATGAGGTGTTCCGGATCGTGCACATCACGACCGGGATCGCGATCGCGATGGCGATCCTCTTTCTTCTCACGAGCCTGAACCTGGGCGCGCTGGAGCGCTCGGGGGAGTACGCGACCTTCCGCTCCCTCGGATGCGACCCCGGCTCCCTTGCGCAGATCGTCCGGCGCGAGGCCGCATGCCAGGCGGTCCTTGCCGCGCTGCTTTCCCTTCCCGCAGCGCTGCTCGTCTCGCTCTTCCTCAACGGGCGACTCGAGCGAGCCTGGTTTCCCCTCACGCTCCACGCGAGCTGGCTGGACTTCGCCCCGGTCCTCGCCGCCTTCGTCCTGGCCGGACCGTACCTGACCTGGCCGTCGCTGCGGGCGATCGTGGCCGGCAACCTGGCCTCCGCGATCCGCCAGCGGGGATGCGAATGAGACCGGCCGCCGTCTCTCCGCTTCGTCGCGCGCGCGCGATGGCGGCGTTGGCCGCCGTCGTTCTCGCGATCGTCGCGGCCGCCGCTACGCCCCCGCCGTCCTCCGCTTCTTCCGTCCCGGAAGACCCGCGCGCCGCGTTCGAGCGCATCCAGCAGGAAGCCTCCGGCGCCGATGAGAGGACCGAGGCGACGATGACCCTTCTCGACGCGGGCGGCTCTCGCCACGCTCGCGCGGCGATCTTCCTGCAGAAGACGCTCGCCGCCGGCCGGACCGCTCGCCGGATCGAGTTCCGCTCCCCGCCCGAGATGGAAGGCTGCTCGCTGCTCGCGATCGAGAACGAGGAGCGCGGTCCCGACTGGTGGATCTACCTTCCCGCCTATCACACGACCCGACGGATCGCCTCCGCCGACCGCGGCGAGACCTATATGGGGACCGACTACAGTTACGAAGACCTGACCGACCTCCGCGCCGGCGACCACGCCTTCGCGTGGATCGGCGAGGAGATGGTCGACGGCGTCGCCTGTCGAAAGCTGGAGGTGCGGCCGCTCGCGCTGCCGGCCAACGAAGCCTCTCTCTACTCGAGGAAGGTCTACTGGGTCGAGAAGGACCGGCCGGTCTGGCGCCGGGCGCTGCTCTACGGGCGCGACGGGCAGGAGCGAAAGGAAGCCCGGAACTCGGAGCCGGTGATCGCCGGCGGCCGCGCGCGGTGGAACCGTACGGAGCTGCGGGATCTCCGGAGCGGCCACGTGACGCAGATCGTCGTCCAGAATCGGCGCTTCGATGCGCTTCCGGAGCGTCTCTTCACGGAGCGTTCGTTGCGGAGCTCTGCATGAACCGCGGCCGGCCCCTCCTCCTCCCCGTCCGTCTCTCCTCTCTCCGTCTCTGCTCATTCGGTCTCTGCTTTTTCGGCATCTGTCCCTCCCGCTTTCTCCGCCTCCGTCTCACCCTCTTTCTTCCCCTCGGTCTTTCCGTCTCTCTCCCCCTCGTCGCCGCCCCTCCGGCCCTGGCCGCGCGCCTCGCCGCGACGGTCGGCATGGAAGGAGAGCAGGACCGCAGCCTGCGCGAGCGGCCCGCTGCGAGCCGTTCCGCTCTGGAGGGAAGGCTCGGGCTCAGGCTCGAGGCGTCCTCCTCGCTGGCCGCGCGGCTCGACGCCCGTCTGCTCCACGACGCGCAGGATCCCGAGCGCGATCGCCTGCGCCTCGACGAGGGATACGCGCGAGCGGCGTTCGGCGCCTGGGAGGCGACGCTCGGCCGTCAGATCCTCGACTGGGGCCGGCTCGACGCGCTCCGCGCCGTCGACGTCTTCCGGCGTCGCGACTGGATCGACCCGATCGATCCGCTCGACCAGGGAAGCTGGGCGGCGCGTGTCGATCGCTACCAGGGAGCCGTCACGCTCGAAGGCATCTGGATCCCGCGCTTCGAGCCCGATCGAATC
Source organism: Candidatus Eiseniibacteriota bacterium (assembly GCA_041946735.1). GTDB lineage: Bacteria > Eisenbacteria > RBG-16-71-46 > CAIMUX01 > VGJL01 > JBHGAY01. The sequence continues at coordinate 28,671 of JBHGAY010000012.1, read as the reverse complement.
CCGTTTCGCTCGGAGAATCCCTTCTCGCTCTTCCCCGATTCGATTTCTCTACCCCAAGGAACCTTCCCCGCGCGATTCGAGAACGGCGGCGCGCGCGAGCCTTCGCCCTCCGCCCTCGGCTCCGAGGCGGGACTGCGAGCGGATCTCCGCCTCGGGGTCTGGGACGCAGGACTCTCGCTCGCGCGCTCGCGCGAGCGGATCGCAAGCGTCTACGAGTTCCTCGCCCCGGCGCGCGCGGGCGGCGACGGCGTCGCGTCGATCCGGACGCGCGGTGTCCACCGTTCCCTGTGGATGTTCGGGCTGGACTTCGCCCGGCCGGCCGGCGGATCGACCGTACACGCGGAAGCGGCGCTCTTCGATCCGGACCGCGCGGGCGGCGAATCGCCGGGAGCCATCGCGCCGGACCGGCCGTTCTTGCGCGCAGGGATCGGCTGGGAAAGGGGGTTGCCACACGGACTGCTCGGGCGGCCTCTCCGGCTGTCCGGGACCTACGCTTTCGATCAGGCGGCGCGCCGGCCACGGCTCGATGATGGCGGCGATCCGGCCATCCTGGGGCATCCGTTCCGCCACGCCGCGCTGCTACGCGTCCGCTGGGAGACGGGCACCGACGTCGCGATCGAGACGGAATCGCTTCTCGACCTCGGGCGCGGAGGGGAGAGCCTCCTCGCGCGCGTGATCTGGAGCCCGTGGAGTAGCACGCGTCTGGAGGCGGAGATCCGTTCCATCTCGGGAGGTCCGGCCTCGCTTCTCGGGCGGTATCGGGAGAACGACTCGATCCGGATCCGCGCGAGCTACGCTTTCTCGGCCTCGAAGGGATCGTGATCGTGAAGGAGGGAAGCGGCACAGGAGAGGATGCCCCGGAGGGATCCGCCAACGCAGCCCGATGAAAGGCAACGTGAGATCGGGTCGGGCAGAGCCGCCATGATCAAGCTTTCCTCACCGCCACACTGCACCACACCGCTCATGGCCTCTCCGGGGCCGCGAAGACCGTACCTGCGACCCCCAGGGGTGTCAATTACCGATTCGTCACTCTTTTTCACTAGCGGCCGGGTGTTCGCCCCTCACCGTTTCCCGCCTCTCGGCCCCTCCGGCTCGATCGCGACAGCGCCTGGATAGTGATCGAGCCGGATCCCCTGCGCCCGCCGGGAAACGGTCACGATGTCGAATCGCCAGCAAGTCGCTCGCTCCGTCGCGCCCGATGCGCCGATTGCGCCGGCCGTGCCGGTCGTGTCGCTTGCGCCGGACGTGCCGCCTGCGCCATGCGAGCCGCTTGCGACGGACGAGCCGGCCATCCCGCCCGACAGGAGCGCCCTCGCCGCGCGGCCGAGCGCGCGGACCTTACGACCGCGCACCGTCTCGGCGGGTGTTCCGAAGAACTCGCTCGACCGGCACCGCACCTCGACCAGGAGCATCCAGGCGCCTCGCGTCACGACGAGGTCGATCTCGCCTCCTCCGACGCGGAGGTTGCGCGCCGCGATCCGGCAACCGTGCATCTCGAAGTAGGCTGCCGCCATCGCTTCGGCCGCGGCCCCGATCCTGGCCCGCTCGGCAGCCGCAGCCGCGGCCGCCGCCGTAGAGGCCGCCGCGGCCGCAGAGGCGGCCGAGCCCTTCCCTTCGTTGCCGCCGTGGTTGCGGCTCCCCCTCGTTGCGCCCATCGCAGGCACCGGCAAGCACGAAACGTGCCCGCGTGCCCGGCGAGCCGCCTCCACCGGCAAGCCGCCTTCACTCGTGATGCGCGTTCGGCGCGGCGCGACGCGGCGCGGCGCCTCAGACCGGATCAGAACGGAAGCTCGAGGTTCCCTTCGATCCTTCTCCGCACCGGCTCGAAGCTCCTCCGGTGCAGCGGGGAAGGGCCGAAACGCCCGAGCGCTTCGAGATGCGCCGGCGTGGCGTAGCCGCGGTTGCGATGGAAGAGGTATTGCGGATAGAGCAGGTGGTAGCGGTCCATTCGCCGGTCGCGCGCGACCTTCGCGATCACCGAGGCGGCGGCGATGCAGCGGCACCGGCGGTCTCCGCGCACGAGATGCGTCTGCGCGAGTCCGAGTCGCGGAATACGGAAGCCGTCGACGAGCGCGTGCTCCGGAAGCGGGTCGAGCCGCGAGAGCGCGATCCGCATCGCGCGGAACGACGCGCGCCGGATGTTCCAGCGATCGATGCCGCACGGCGCGACCGCGCCGATCCCGTAGCTCACGCAGGCGGCGCGGATCTTCGGGATCAGCGCGCGGCGCTCGCGCGCAAGAAGGATCTTCGAATCGCGAAGCCCGGGGATCCGAGCCCCGGGCTTCAGGATGACGGCGGCGGCGACGACGGGACCGGCTAGGCAGCCTCGTCCTACCTCGTCTACGCCGGCGACGAAAAGGCAGCCTCCCTTGAGGAGGGCTGCCTCCCATCGGCCGCTCGGCGGCGGCCCGAGGCGATCAGGCGGAAGCGCCTTCCGCATCGCGCGCAGTCTGGCTGCGTTCCTTGATGCGCGCGGACTTCCCCTTCAGCTCTTTCAAGTATCCGAGCTTCGCTCTCCGTACCTTTCCGCGCCGCGTGACTTCCACCTTCGCGACGCTCGGCGAGTGGAGCGGAAAGATCCTCTCGACGCCGACCCCATCGGTCACCTTCCGGACGGTGAAGGTCGCGCCGATTCCCGAGCCGCGGCGGCCCAGCACGACGCCCTGGAAGACCTGGTTTCTCTCCTTCTCTCCCTCGACGACCTTCACGAAGACACGGACGGTGTCTCCCGGTCCGAAGTCGGGGATGTCCTCACGGAGGTGAGGGGCCTCGATGTTGCGAAGCAGATCCATCGTCGTCTCCTTGCTCTCACGTGCGGCGTCTGGCCGCTTTCTTCTTCTTTCCGCGGCCGCTCGGGCGCGCGTGCTCCCATCCCAGTTCCGCGAGGACCTCGTGGTCCTCGTCGCTAAGCTCGGCCTGATCCAGCAGGTCAGGCCTTCGGGCGAGCGTTCGCGCGAGCGCGTCGCGCCGCCGCCAACCATCCACCGCCGCGTGGTGCCCCGAAAGGAGCACCGGCGGCACCCGCATCCCTCGATACTCTTCCGGCCGCGTGTAGTAGCTCGAATCGAGAATCCCGCTCTCGAACGAGTCCCCCAGCGCGCTATCGAACGCGCCGAGCACACCCGGCACCAGCCGCACCATCGCGTCGATCAGCACGAGGGCCGCCAGCTCCCCGCCCGAGAGGACGTAGTCGCCGATCGACACCTCTCGGGTCACGAACGCGCGGATCCGCTCGTCGATTCCCTTGTAGCGCCCGGTCAGGAGCGCAACGTCGCCCGCCTCCCGGATCCGGTGCACGAGCGCCTGATCGAGCCGCTCTCCCTGCGGACTCAACAGGACGGTCTCACGTCTCGTCCCTTTGACCGCGGGAAGCGAGTCGAGCGCCCTCGCCACCGGCTCGACCTTCAGGATCATTCCGGGACCGCCCCCGTAGGGGTAGTCGTCGATCGTCCGGTGGGCGTCCTCCGCGAACTCGCGAAGCGGAACGACCCGGATCTCCGCGAGGCCCTTCTCGCGCGCCACGCGGATCATTCCCTCGTCCAGCGGCCCTTCGAAGATCCTCGGGAACCCGGTCAGGACGTGAATCGTCAGATCGGGTTCTCGTCCTCCCCCAGCGCCGATCTCGGAACTCGCAGACGGATCCGGCCCGTCTCCAGGTCCACCGACTCCACGAACTCCCGCACCGCGGGGATCAGGATCTCGTTCTCCTCCGCCCTCACGCAATAGACGTCGTTCGCCCCCGTCTGAAGAATCGACTCGACCCGCCCCAGCACCTCGCCTTCGGCATCCACGACCTGCAGCCCCTCGAGCTGGTACCGGTAATAGACGCCTTCCGGGAGGGCCGGCAGATCCTCCGGCCGCACGTAGAGGAGCTTGCCCCTCAGACGCTCCGCCTGATCCCTGTCGTCGATCCCCTCGAGCTGAAGCGCCACGCCGCCGCGAACCGGCCTGCGAGAACGGATACGGTATCGCCGCTCCCGCTCTCCCTCGATCGACAGCCAAGCCCCCGGCGTGAACCTCTCCGGATCGTCCCCGGTCGGCTCGACCGTCACCTCGCCGCGCAGCCCCACCGGTTTGCGCACCTTGCCGACGACGACCGGACGCGCCTCGGCGTCGCCGGCCATCGCTTCCCGATCCCCTACTCGAGGATCTCCAGGACGGCCCGCTTGTTCTCCTTCGTCGCTGCGGCGGACAGGAGCGTCCGGATCGCCCGGATCGTGCGGCCATGCTTCCCGATGATCTTTCCGAGATCGCCGTCGCCGACACGAAGCTCGTAGACCGTCGTCTTCTCTCCCGCCACCTCCTGGACATCCACCTCGTCCGGCTTGTCCACGAGACGCTTCGCGATGTACTCGATCAGCTCCTTCATGTCCGCTCCGCCCTCCGAGATGGACTCGTCGTCGTAGCGATCGGATCCATCATGTCCTTCCCAGCCCTGTCGCTGATCTCTCATGTGCCGGCCTGCAGGCCCTCCTGCTGCTTCTTGCCCATCTCGTCCTCGAACCGATCGAGCAGCTTCGTCACGGTCTCGGACAGGTGCGCTCCCTTGCCCATCCAATCGCGGATACGAGGCACCTCGAGGTGCAGCTCCGCCGGATCCGTCAGCGGGTTGTAGAACCCGAGCTTCTCGAGGAACCGACCATCCCGCGCGGCCCTCGAGTCCGTCGCCACGACGCGATAGAAAGGATGGTTTCGTCCGCCTGCCCTCTGCAGGCGAATCACCACTGCCACTAGGAGATCCTCCTTCCCCACCGGGATCCGATCGTCATTCTCCGCCTCCGCTCCCCCTCCGGCGGCACCGCGCGACCATCGCGCCTTCGCCGCCCGAACGAGAGCTAGCGTCCGGGACGCGGCAACCGCCCCCGGACCTTCCCCATCTGCTGCACCATGCGCTTCATCATTCCGTAGTCCTTCAGGAGCCGGTTGACGTCCTGAACCTGCGTCCCGCTTCCGCGCGCGATGCGCTTGCGGCGGCTGCCGTCGATGATCTCCGGCTTCCGCCTCTCCATCCGCGTCATCGATTGCAGGATCGCCTCGATGCGCGTCAACTCCGTCTCGTCGAGCCCCTGCGCCGGGATCATCTTCGAGGCCCCCGGGATCATCCGGAGCAGATCCTCGATCGGCCCCATCTTGCGCACCTGAAGGAGCTGCTCGTGGAAGTCCTCGAGCGTGAACTGCTTCTTCGCGAGCCGCTCCGTCAGCTCCTCGGCCTTTTCGAGATCGATCGTCTCCTGAACCTTCTCGACGAGCGTCAGGACGTCCCCCATCCCGAGGATCCTCGAGGCGAGACGGTCGGGATGGAACACCTCCAGCCCCGACACCTTTTCGCCCGTCCCCAGGAACAGGATCGGGATGCCGGTCGCCGCGCGAACCGAAAGCGCCGCGCCACCGCGCGCATCCCCGTCCATCTTCGTCAGCGCGACGCCGTCGACCGGCAGCCGGGCGTGGAACGCTTCGGCCACCTGCACCGCGTCCTGTCCGACCATCCCGTCGAGCACGAGGATCGTCTGATGGGGGCGCACCGTGTCGCGCACCCGAGCCAGCTCCGCCATCAGGTCCTCGTCGACGTGCAACCGTCCCGCCGTATCCACGATCAGGTAGTCGCTCGCCGCCGCCTTCGCCGCGCGCATCGAGTCGGCCGCCACACCGACCGGGTCCTTCGATGTCCGGTCGGAGTAGACCCGCAGCCCGGTCTGCCTCCCGAGCGTCTCGAGCTGCTCGATCGCCGCCGGCCGCGCGAGATCGCATGCGGCCAGCATCGGGATCCGCTTTCGCGACCGAAGGAAGCTCCCGAGCTTCGCGACGAAGGTGGTCTTGCCCGATCCCTGCAACCCGATGACCAGGATGCGCGTCGGGATCTCCGGGCTCTCGACGATTCCCTGCGCCTGCCCGCCGAGAGTCTCGACGAGCACCTCGTGCACGACGCGGATCACCTGCTGCCCGGGACTCAGACTCCGCAGGACTTCCTGGCCGATCGCCCGCTCCTCGACCTTCCGGACCAGATCGCGAGCGACCTTGTAGTGGACGTCCGCCTCGAGCAGGGCGCGGCGCACCTCACGCAACGCCTCACGGATGTTGTCTTCCGTGAGGACGCCCTGACCCCTGAGGCGGCGGAAGACATCTTCCAGCCGTCCCGTCAACTGTTCGAACATGCCAAGAAGCCTCTCTGGACCAGGTCGACACTACTCGAAATGACGACCGTACCAGAGTGGATTCGGTCGGGCAAGCTGCGATCCGAAAGGACCGTACGGCGGGACGGTCGCGGTGGCCGGGATCAGCCAGAAGCGCTCGGGGCGCCCGGGCCGCCCGCGGCCGGGCTGCCCGCGTCTGCGCCCGGGCCGATCCTCGCCGACAGGTCCCGGAATGCCGCCACCGGATCGGCGGCGCCGAAGACCGCGTTGCCGGCCACGAACCAGGCCGCCCCGCCCCCGGCGGCGTCCTCGATCGTTCCCGGCTTGATCCCTCCGTCCACCTCGATCACCGGCCGCCGCGGCAGGGACGCGGCGATCTCCGCCGCTTCGCGGATCCGCCCGGCCGACCCCTCCTTGTACTCCTGCCCGCCGAACCCGGGCATGACGGTCATCACGAGGATCAGATCGAACGCCTCCCCGTGCCGGCGGAGGGTCGGCCCGACGGGCGTATCGGGCCGAATCGCGAGGCCGAGCCGGGTGCCGAGCCGGTCGCATTCCTCGCGGAGCGCCGCGAAGTCGGGGTTCGCTTCGACGTGGACGGTGACTCCGTCGGCCCCGGCGCGGGCGAACGCCTCCAGGTACCGGAGCGGCTGCTCGATCATCAGGTGGACGTCGAGCCAGAGGGGAGTGTTGCGCCGCACCGTCCGCACGAGCGGCGGCCCGAATGTGATGTTCGGGACGAAGTGGCCGTCCATGACGTCGAGATGCAGAGCCCGCGCTCCGGCGGCTGCCATCCGCTCGATCTCGCGCCCGAGCTGCGTGAAGTCGGCGCTGAGCAGCGAGGGCAGGACGATCCGCTCTCCTCGAAGAGCGTCCCAGCGAAACGCCTCCCGCCCACCTTCGGCGCTGCGCGGCTCTCCCGATCCCACCATCGGATCCTCCCATGGACGACGACCGACCGGACTCGAGGATTCGAAACTCGAAGGGCGCAGATCCCGTCCAACCTCGCGGCGTGGAGCGCCCGAACGCGCCGAACTACCGCAGAGCGGGCACGAGCCTCCGCAGCGCCGGCACAGGCCTCGGCGCGCGGGCAAGAGCCTCGGCTCAGTCGAGCTGCACGGTCTGCCCCGCCCGGATCGGCGATCCCGGCGCAGGCTGCTGCCAGTTCACGATGCCGCCGGGCGAGTACCCGGCCACCCGGATGCCGGCCGATCCGAGTGTCTGGATCGCCTCGCTGCGATCCTTCCCCCGCAGGTCGGGCATCACGTAGACCGCGACCGGGGCTCCTCCGGAGACGATCAGATCGACCGTTCCGTCCCCGCCCGAACGCTCCCCCTTCCCGGGTCGCGTGCTCAGGACCTCCCCTTCCGCGGCGAGGTCCGAGGGGAGGGAGAGAACCGCCCCGGCCGTGAGACCGACTCGATTCAGCTCGAGCTTCGCATGCCGGGGGGTCATCCCGGTCAAGTCCGGGACGGTCGTCTCCGGGATTCCGCCCGACACCAGAAGATTGACCGGACGTCCTTTGCGAACGCGCGCTCCCTCGGGCGGATCCTGCGAGAGGACGCTCCCCTCGGCGACCTCGCCATTGCGGACTTCCGAGATCCGTCCGACCTGGAGCCCCGCGTCTTCGAGCCGCTCCGCGACCTGCTCCCCCCGCAGTCCGACGACGCCCGGCACCTCGGCATCCGACCCATGGCGCACGACCCGCGGCATCAGCACGCGATCGAAGAGGACGATCCCCAGGAGTCCGCCGAGCAGCAATCCGAGCAAGGGGACCATGCGGCCGCGAACGATGAACCGGCGCCGCGCCCGCCGGGCTTCCTCCCTCCAGACGTCGTCGATCCTTTTCATCGTCCCCCCGTCTTGCGGAACAGGCACGCGAACACCCCGTCACATTCCGCCTGACCGGGGCGGATCCGCAAGACTCCGGTCGACGGCCGCACCTCGTCGGGGAGATCGAGCGCGAAAGGGAGCGGCTCGAACAGGCCCGATCCGCCGAGAAACGAGGCGCGGACCTGCTCGGTCTCCTCCGGTTCCGTCGAGCAGACGCTATAGAGGAGCCAGCCGCCCGGAGCGACGAGGTTCGCGGCCGCCAGGAGCATCCCCTCCTGCTGTTTCGCGAGACGCCGCAGATCCTCCTCCCGGACGTTCCAACGCGCGTCGACCCTGCGGCGCAGGACGCCAAGCGCGCTGCACGGAGCGTCGAGGAGCACCCCCGCGGCGCTCGACGGCCGGAGCGGCGGCCGGCTCGCATCGCCGATCAGGATCGGGCAGGCAAGGCGCGTGCGGGCGAGCGTCTCGCGGAGCCGCTGCGCACGATTGCGCGTGCGGTCCATCGCGACGACGCGCGCGCCGAAGCGGGAGGAAAGATGGGTGGTCTTCGTCCCCGGCGCCGCGCACAGATCGAGGATCGGGGCGCCATCATCGGCGCCATCCTCCGCTCCATCATCGGCGCCGGCACCGGCATCCGAAGGCGCCGGAGGGAGCAGGCCGACCAGCGCCTCGCTCGGGTCCTGCGCCGTGTACGCCCCTTCCTGGAACAGCGGATCTTCGGCCGGCCGGTACTCCTCGCTCATGCGGTAGGTCCCCGGCACCCAACCCGGCTGCCCGCCCGCGGGAGGCGGCGCGCCGGGAGCGGCGCGCAGCCAGACCGGCGCACGCGTGTTGTCCCAAAGGAGCGAGGCGAAGGCGTCCGCATTCCCCCAACGGCTTCGCCAGCGCGCCACGAGCCACGACGGATGGCTGGTCCCGACCGGCCAGCTCGCCGGGTCTTCGCCGGGCGCCAGATGAGCCCAGCGCACCGGGCCGTCGGCGATCAGGCGGCGGCTGACCGCGTTCACCATCTTCTCGGCGCCCGGGCGCGCCATCTTCGCCGCGAGCCGCACCCCTTCGTCGACGATCGCATGCGCCGGGATCTGGTCGAGGAGGCAGGCCTGCGTCGCGGCCATCCGCAACAACACGCGCACGGGCGGGTCGAGCTTCGCAAGCGGACGGTGCAGCAGCGGCGCGAGAAGCGCGTCGAGCCGCGCCTTCCACCGGATCGTCTCCTGCACGAGCGTCCAGAGGAAGCGGCGGTCGCGGTCCTCGAAGGACGAAGCGGCCGCGCGAAGCGCTCCTTCGATGGAGCCCCGCCTCGACTCCAGGCGCATGAGAATCCCGAACGCCGCCATCCGCACCGGATCGACATCGCGCGGGGAGCGGCCAGTCGAGACCGACTCGGGACTGCGGGGGCCGCGCCTCATCCGTCGAGCCGCTCGCCGGGCTCGATCCTCGCCCCGCGCGCCCAGGACGCCGCGTCCATTTCCTTCTTCCCGGCCGGCTGGACGACCCGCAGCCGCACGCGCCCCGGGCGGGCGGCGACGACCGGCTCGGCGCCCGGCAGGAAGGTCCCCGGCGGATCGTCCCGCGGGACGAGATCGAGCGGCTCGACGTGGAGGATCTTCAGCGGCTCCGCGCGGAAGCGGCAGGTCGCCCCCGGCCAAGGATGCATCGCCCGCACGAAGCGATCGACCTGATCGGCGGGACGCGAGAACGAGCAGCGACCGTCCTCCTTCGCGAGCGTCGGGGCATAGGTCGCGCGTTCCTCCTCCTGTGGACGGAAGGCCGCCGTGCCGTCGCGCAGCCGGTCGCACGCCTCGCGCAGCGCTTCGCCCCCGAGCGTCGCGAGGCGCGCCGTCAGGCTTCCTGTCGTATCGTCGCGCCCGATCGGCTCCATCCTCTGCAACAGGATCGGGCCGGTGTCCATCCCCGCGTCGAGGCGGAAGATCGTGATGCCGGTCCAGCCGTCCCCTTCGAGGATCGCGCGCGGGATCGGCGCGGCCCCGCGATGGCGTGGGAGGAGCGAGGCGTGGACGTTGAGGCACCCGAGGCGTGGCAGATCGAGGAGGCTCTGTCGCAACAGCCGGCCGAAAGCGCACGTCACTGCGAGGTCGATCCCGAGGTCGCGGAGAATCGCAAGCGTCTCGGGCGAGTGCAGCCGCTCCGGCTGGAGCAACGGCACCCCGCGCTCCTTGGCGCGCCGCGCGACGGCGGGGCGTTCGAGCCGCCGCCCGCGACCGCTCGGCCGGTCGGGAGGAGTCACGACCGCCGCGACCTCGTCCGGGCCGCGCAGCAGCGCGTCGAGCGAGGGGACGGCGAAATCCGGCGTTCCTAGGAACAGGACGCGCAAGCGAGGATTCCCCGCGGGAATCTAGCGAGTGGGCGCAACGACCGCTTGCACCGCGGACTTCGCGACCTCGACCTTCAGCTCCTCGGTCAGCTTCAGCACGACGAGATCGTCCTTCACGTCCCAGACGGTTCCGTAAAGTCCGCCGCTGGTCAGGACGCGGTCGCCGCGCTTCAGCGCGCCGAGCATCTTCTGCATCTCCCGCTGCCTCTTCTGCTGCGGGCGGATCAACAGGAAGTAGAAGATCAGAATGAAGGAGCCGAGGATGAACAGCGTGCTGACGAACTGCGACGACCCGCCTCCCGCTCCCCGTCCCCCCGCCGGCGCCTGCGCCTCTGCGATCCCGACCAGCCAGTGTTCCATCATCCCTCCTCCTTTGCCCCGGGTGCTCCCCGGGCCTCCCCCGGTACGCTCGCCAACCTCGCCAGGGTAACCCGGCGGAACGAGCCGAAGCATCCTTTCCGTAGCGATTCCCGGATCGCCTCCATCAAACGCAGATACATCCGCACGTTGTGGTGGCTGACCAGGCGAGGACCGAGGAACTCCCCGACCTGGAAGAGATGTCGCACGTACGCCCGGCTGACGGTGCGGCACGGCCGGCAGTCGCAGCCGCTCTCGAGCGGCCCCTCGTCCTCCGCAAACGCCTTCGCCTTGATCGAGTAGCGCCCGTCGAAGGTATAGACGGTGCCGTGCCTTGCCCCTCGGGTCGGCAGGACGCAGTCGAACATGTCGATCCCCCGGTGGACCGCCTCGACGATCTCCTCCGGGCGCCCGACCCCCATCAGGTAGCGGGGACGGTCCCGCGGGAGGTCGAGGTCTCCGCGCGCGACGATGCGGAAGCGCTCCTCCTCCGGCTCTCCGACGGCAAGCCCGCCGAGCGCATACCCCTCGAAACCGATCGCGACGAGCGCCTGCGCGCAAGCCGAGCGGAGGTCCTCGTGGGTCCCTCCCTGCACGATGCCGAAGAGCGCGCGGGATCCTTCCGGCCTCCCCTCCTCGAAGCGCCGGCGCGAGCGTGCCGCCCACTCGATCGTCCTCTCCATCTGTCGCGCCGCGTCGTCGCGCGCGCAGGGGTAGGGGGTGCAGATGTCGAAGGCCATCGCGACGTCGCTGCCCAACGCCTCCTGCACCTCCATCGACAGCTCCGGCGTGAAGAAGTGAAGGCTGCCGTCGATGTGGGAGCGGAAGCGCACCCCTTCCCGCTCGATCTTCCGCAGCCTGGCGAGGCTGAAGACCTGGAATCCGCCGCTGTCGGTCAGGATGCCGCGCGGCCAGCTCATGAAGCGATGGAGCCCGCCGAGCCGGCGGATCGTCTCCGGCCCCGGGCGCTGATGCAGATGATAGGTGTTCGCGAGGAGGATCTGCGCCCCCATCTCCTCGAGGTCCCACGACGCCAGCGTCTTGACGCTCGCGCGCGTGCCGATCGGCATGAACGCCGGCGTCTCGGCGTCCAAGTGGCCGACCGAGAGCCTTCCGAGCCGGCCGCTCGTGTCCGGCGGCGTCGCGAGGAGATCGAAGCGCATCAGAGGATCAACATCGCGTCGCCGTAGGAGTAGAAGCGATAGCCGCGCCGGACCGCCTCTTCGTAGGCGGCGAGGATCGCCGCGCGCCCGGCAAAGGCGGCGACGAGCACGAGCAGGCTCGAACGCGGAAGGTGGAAGTTCGTGAGAAGCGCGTCGACGACGCCAAAGGAAAATGGGGGCACGATCGTGAGATCCGTGGACCCTTCCGCCGGCCGGTCGCGGCCGGGCGCCTCGCGCCCCCATGTCTCCAGCGCGCGCGTGGTCGTCGTCCCCACCGCGACCACGCGCCGCCCCGCCTCCTTCGCCCGCGCGATCGCCGACGCCGCGTCGGGCGGGACGGCATACCGTTCCGCCTCCACGCGATGCTCCCGCAAGTCCGCCGCCCGCACCGGGCGGAAAGTCCCCGGACCGACATGCAGCACCACACGCGCCGTCGCGATCCGCGCGGCGGCGAGACGATCGAGAAGCTCGGGCGTGAAATGGAGCCCGGCGGTCGGAGCGGCCACGGCTCCGGGGACGCGAGCGTAGACGGTCTGGTAGTCCTGGCGGTCGAGCGCGTCGTCGGGCCGGCCGATGTAGGGAGGGATCGGCATCCTCCCCCGATCGGCGAGAAGCGCCGCGACATCCCCCTCGATCTCGAGGACCACTGACTCCTCGATGCGCTCGACGACGCGGGCGACCGCGCCGGAGCCGCGGAATCGCAGCAGATCGCCTGGCCGCATCCGGCGCGCCGGCTTCGCCCAAGCGAGCCAGGCGCCCGGTCGCGTTTCGCGGATCAACAACAACTCCGCCTCCCGGCCGAGCCGCTCGTGCCACGCGTCGATCCGCGCCGGCACGACCCGCGTCTCGTTGACGACGATCAGATCGTGCGGGGCGAGAATCTCGGGAAGGTCGCGGACCCGGCGATCCTGGAGCGAGCCGCTGCTCCGATCGAGCACGAGCAGGCGCGACGCGTCCCGGGGCCGCGCGGGCCTCCGCGCGATCCGGTCTTCGGGCAGGTGGTAGTCGTAGGCGGCAGGATCGTGATCGGCGGCTGCGCCGGCCGCCGGGCCGGCCGGCGGGCCGGCCGCGGCATCCCCGGCGACCGAAGAGCGCCGCACCGGATCGCGGCCCGCGCCGCCCCTCGCGATCCCCTCGCTCACCGGCGATTCCAGAAGCTGAGCAGCAGCGTCAGCAGCAGCGAGAGGAGCAGGCAGGTGACGATCGGCAGGTAGAGCGTGAACCCAGGCTTCGAGATCCGGAGGTCCCCCGGAAGCCGGCCGATCCACGGGATCTTCGGAGCCACGCGGACCGCGAGCCCGAGGACGACGAGGAAGAGCCCCGCGAGGATCAACAGGCGGGAAAGCGATCGATCCATCGGAACGGCCGGTCCTGTCGCCCCGTCAAAAGAGGCGGCCGTCGGCGGGAGGGGCGCCGACGCCGAGCAGCGCGTACCCGCGAGGCGTCGCTTGCCGGCCGAGCCGCGTTCGCTCGAGCAGCCCTTGCTGGATCAGGAACGGCTCGTGCACCTCCTCGAGCGTGTCCGGCTCCTCGCCGACGCTCGTCGCGAGCGTCGAGAGCCCCACCGGGCGTCCCTGGAACTTGTGGATCAGGGCGTCCAGAATTCGCCGATCCATCTCGTCGAGCCCGCTCTCGTCGATTTCGAGCCGCTCGAGCGTTTGAGCGGCGAGGGTCCTCCCGATCCGGCCGACCCCGTCGACCATGGCGAAGTCGCGCACGCGGCGTAGCAGCCGGTTCGCGATTCGGGGAGTGCCCCGCGATCGCCGGGCGATCTCCGCTGTCGCCTCTCCCTCGATCGAGACGTTCAGGATCCCCGCGGAGCGCGCGAGGATGCTCTCCAACTCCTCGGGCGCGTAGTAGTCGACCCGGCCGTGGAATCCGAAACGGGCGCGCAGCGGAGCGCTCAAGCGGCCGGCGCGCGTCGTCGCCCCGATCAACGTGAACGGTTCGAGATGGAGGCGGACCGAGCGGGCGCCGGGTCCGCGATCGAGGACGATGTCGAGCCGGAAATCCTCCATGGCGGGGTACAGGTACTCCTCGATCGTACGATGGAGCCTGTGGATCTCGTCGACGAAGAGGATCCCCCCGGGAGGGAGTGAGGTGAGGAGGCCGGCGAGGTCGCCGGCGCGCTCCAGAGCCGGTCCACTCGTGCAGCGGATCTCGGTCTCCATCTCGTGCGACAGCAGCAGGGCGAGGGTGGTCTTGCCGAGCCCCGGCGGTCCCGTGAACAGAACGTGATCCAGCGGCTCGGAGCGCATCCGCGCGGCGCGCACCAGCACGCCCAGGTTCTCGCGAAGCCGATCCTGCCCCACGAAATCGGCGAGCCGGCGAGGCCGCAAGCTTCCCTCGAACGCGGTCTCCTGCTCCTGGGCGATCGGATCCATCAACGGCGAACGCGACACGCTTTCCCTCCCTCTCCCTCCTCTGCCGTCAGCAGCCGATCGGGAAGCCTAGCACAGCGATCCGACCGGCTCAATCGAGCCCGCGTGACGCGCGCGAGGCGCTCGAGGCGGCGTCTCGAGCGTCCGGCCGCGGCACCGGCCCGCCGTGAGGACGATCGCCATACTGAACTGCGACGTTGACCGTCCCGAACAGGATTGAGCAGAATCGAATTGACGAGCCTTCGTCTGGAAAAAGGGGGAACGCATGGACAGACCGGCGACCTTCGGCAGTGGCGGCAACGGCAGCCCGATCGACATCCTCTCCTACGTCCGGGACCGCCAGCGCCGCGACCTCTTCCGGGAGCTGAACTGGACGGGGACGTTCCAGGAATACATCGACATCGTCCTCCAGAATCCGCGAGTCACGCGCACGGCGTTCCAGCGCCTCTACGACATGATCCTCTCCTACGGGACCGAGGAGTACGTCGAGTTCAAGAAGAAGATCATCCGGTACCGCTTCTTCGACGATCCGGTCGGGAAGGGAGCGGACGCGGTCTTCGGCCTCGAGATCCCGCTGATGAAGCTCGTCGCCGTCTTCAAGGCGGCGGCGCAGCGCTACGGTCCCGAAAAGCGCGTGCTCCTGTTGCACGGGCCTGTCGGATCTGCGAAGAGCACCATCGTCCGGCTGATGAAGAAGGGGATCGAGGAGTACTCCCGCACACGGGACGGCGCCGTCTACACCTTCTCTTGGCGTCCGAGCCTCGACGAGGACCGGGTGGAGCCGTGCCCGATGCACGAGGAGCCTCTGCATCTCGTCCCCGCGGACCTGCGAGGTGAGCTGATCGAGAGGCTGAACGGGCAGCACGGCCAGGACTACCAGATCTCGATCGAAGGGGAGCTCTGCCCGGCCTGCCGCTGGCACTATGACGCGCTCCTGCGGAAGTACGAAGGGGACTGGACGCGGGTCATGAATCACGTGATCGTCCGGCGCCTGCTCCTCTCGGAGAAGGACCGGATCGGCATCGGCACCTTCCAGCCCAAGGACGAGAAGAACCAGGACTCGACCGAGCTGACCGGCGACATCAACTACCGCAAGATCGCCGAGTATGGAAGCGACTCCGATCCGAGGGCCTTCAACTTCGACGGCGAGTTCAACATCGCGAACCGCGGCATCATCGAGTTCATCGAAGTGCTCAAGCTCGACGTCGCCTTCCTCTACGACCTCCTGGGAGCCTCGCAAGAGCACAAGATCAAACCGAAGAAGTTCGCGCAGACCGACATAGACGAGGTGATCATCGGGCACACCAACGAGCCCGAATACCGCAAGCTGCAGAAGAACGAGTTCATGGAGGCGCTCCGCGACCGCACCGTCAAGATCGACATCCCGTACTGCACGAAGCTCGACGACGAGATCAAGATCTACCGGAAGGACTACAACCTGCGGAAGATCCGGGGGAAGCACATCGCCCCCCACACGATCGAGATGGCGGCGCTCTGGGCGGTCCTGACGCGTCTCGAGGTCCCGAAGAAGGCGGACCTGACGGTCCTCCAGAAGCTGAAGCTCTATAACGGCAAGACCCTGCCCGGCTACACGAGCGACAACATCCGGGAGCTTCGCAAGGAGACGGTACGCGAGGGGATGGAGGGGATATCCCCGCGCTACGTGCAGGACAAGATCTCCAACGCGCTCGTCTCCGACCGCGCCGGCAACTGCATCAATCCGTTCATGGTGATCAACGAGCTCGAGTCGGGACTGAAGCACCACTCGCTGATCACGAGCGAGGAACAGCGGAAGCGGTTCCAGGAGCTCCTGAACGTCGCGAAGGAGGAGTACGAGAACGTCGCGAAGAACGAGGTGCAGCGCGCGATCTCTGCCGACGAGGAAGCGATTACCCGGCTCTGCGCGAACTACATCGACAACATCAAGGCGTACACGCAGCGCGAGAAGGTCCGAAATCCCTACACGGGACAGGACGAGGAGCCCGACGAGCGGATGATGCGCTCGATCGAGGAGAAGATCGAGATCCCCGAGAGCCGGAAGGACGACTTCCGCCGCGAGATCATGAACTACATCGGAGCGCTCGCGGTCGAGGGGAAGACGTTCAACTACAGGACGAACGCGCGGCTGCAGAAGGCGCTCGAGCTGAAGCTGTTCGAGGATCAGAAGGACTCCATCAAGCTCACGTCGCTCGTCTCGAGCGTCGTCGACAAGTCGACCCAGGAGAAGATCGACGTGGTGAAGACCCGTTTGATCAACGACTACGGCTACTGCGACATCTGCGCGACCGACGTCCTGACGTACGTCGCGTCGATCTTCGCGAGGGGAACGAGCACGAGGGACTGATCTTCGCCTTCAAGCTCCGAACGGGGGGCAGATGGTTCTACGCATCGAACGGGACCACAACCGGTTCAAGGAGATCGTCAAGGGCCGGATCAAGCAGGACTTCCGGAAGTACATCACCAAGGAAGAGTTGATCGGCCGTCAGGGGGACCGCTTGATCTCGATCCCGGTCCCCCAGATCGAGATCCCCCATTTCCGCCATGGCAGGAACCAGGGCGGTGGCGTCGGCCAGGGCCCCGGCAAGCCGGGCGATCCGGCCGACGGGCAGGAAGGGGAGGGGAGCGGCTCGGCCGGAGACCAGCCGGGCCAGCACCTTCTCGAGGTCGACGTCACGCTCGAGGAGCTCGCCCAGATCCTCGGCGAGGAGCTGGAGCTGCCGAACATCCAGCCGCGCGGATCGCGCGATCTGCCCGAGTCGAAGGATCGGTATACGGGGATCCGCTCCTCCGGTCCCGAGTCGCTCCGCCATGTGAAGCGGACCTTCCGCCGCGCGCTGAAGCGGCAGATCGCCTCCGGGACGTACGATCCGCGCAATCCGGTCATCATCCCGGTGAAGGAGGACAAGCTCTACAAGTCATGGAAGCCCTCGACGCAGCCGCGCGCGAACGCGGTGATCTTCTATCTGATGGACGTCTCCGGGTCAATGGGGGACGAGCAGAAAGAGATCGTGCGCATCGAGAGTTTCTGGATCGACACATGGCTCCGCTACCAGTATCGCGACGTCGACTTCCGCTACATCGTCCACGACGCGGCCGCGCGTGAAGTCGACCGCGAGACATTCTTCCACCTGAGGGAGAGCGGCGGGACGAAGATCTCCTCCGCCTACCAACTCCTCCACAAGATCCTCGTCGAGGAATATCCCCAGGCGGACTGGAACATCTACTCCTTCCACTTCTCCGACGGCGACAACTGGGGTTCAGGGGACACGGAGATCTGTCTCCAGCTGCTCGACGAGCAGATCCTCCCGGTCGTCAACCTGTTCGCGTACGGCCAGGTGGAGTCGCCCTACGGAAGCGGGCAGTTCCTGAAGGACCTCGGCTCACATTTCAAGGGCAAGGAGAACCTCGTTCTCTCCGACATCTCGAACAAGGAAAAGATCTACGACTCCATCAAGGAGCTGTTGGGCAAGGGACGATGAACCTCCCTGAAGAACTGGGACGCGAGTCCGAGCGGATCGCCGAGGTCGCCCGCGCGTACGGACTCGACTTCTTCGACACCGTCTTCGAGATGATCACCGCGGAGGAGGTGAACGAGGTCGCCGCCTACGGCGGCTTCCCGATCCGCTATCCCCACTGGCGCTTCGGCATGGAGTTCGAGCGCCTATCGAAGGGGCACGTCTACGGACTTTCGAAGATCTACGAGCTCGTGATCAACAACAACCCCTGCTACGCCTACCTGATGGACACGAACTCGATGGTCGATCAGAAGCTCGTCATGGCCCACGTCTTCGGCCATTGCGACTTCTTCAAGAACAACGTCTACTTCTCGCACACGAACCGCCGGATGATCGACCAGATGGCCAACAACGGCGCGAGGATCCGCCGCTACATCGAGCGCCACGGCTACGATCGGGTCGAGGAGTTCCTCGACGCGACCCTCTCCCTCGAGAACCTGATCGATCCGCATTCCGTCACGCGCGACCGCCGCGCCGCCTCGCCGGACGTCGAGGAGCCGGTGCCCGCCGTTCGCAAGATGCCGAGCAAGGAATACATGGACGCGTTCGTGAATCCGCAGGTGTTCCTCGAGCAGCAGCGGAAACGGCTGGAAGACGAACAGAAGCGGGCGAGGCGCTTCCCCGAGCGGCCGGAAAGGGACGTCCTCTGGTTCCTGATGGAGCACGCCCCGCTCGAACGCTGGCAGCGCGACATCGTGGGAATGGTCCGGGAGGAGAGCTACTACTTCGCCCCCCAGTGGCAGACGAAGATCATGAACGAGGGATGGGCGAGCTACTGGCACAGCCGCATCATGACCGAGAAGATCCTCGACGATTCCGAGATCCTCGACTACGCGGACCACTGCGCCTCGGTCTTCTCGATGCGTCCCGGCACGTTCAACCCTTACAAGGTCGGCCTCGAGCTGTGGCGGGACATCGCGACCCGGTGGGATCGCGGACAGTTCGGACGCGAGTGGGAGGAGTGCGAAAACTACGAGGAGAAGCTGGCGTGGGACCGCAAGCTGGGCCTCGGGCAGAAAAAGATCTTCGAGGTGCGCAAGCTGTACAACGACGTGACCTTCATCGACACCTTCCTCACCGCCGATTTCTGCAATCGCAATCAGCTGTTCGTCTTCAAGTACAACGAACGCACACGGCGCCATGAGATCTCCGACCGCGACTTCGAACAGATCCGGCAGCAGCTTCTCTTCAATCTCACGAACATGGGGCAGCCGATCATGAGGGTCGCCGACGGCAACTTCGAGAACCGGGGCGAGCTGCTGCTCGAGCACGACCACCAGGGAGCCGATCTCGATCTGAACCACGCGGCGGGCACCATGCAGAACATCCAGAAGATCTGGGGACGGCCGGTCCACACGAGCACCGTGCTGAACGGAAAGCCGAAGCTCCTCACGCATGACGGCGAGAACTTCCGGGAGCGCGATTGGTAAGGAAGAACGGCCTCCGCCGGCCGCTCGCGGTCCTGCTCCCGCACCTTTCGTCGCTCTCCCCCTACCTCGCGCGGCACCGGCGGGAGATCGCGCTCGGATTCGGCTGCATCCTGCTCACGAATGCGTTCGCCCTTTCGATGCCGATCGTGCTCCGGGTGGCGGTCCAGCACCTCCAGGCGGGCGAGAAGGGGATGTGGCGCTACGCGCTCCTCTTCCTCTCCCTTTCGGCCGGCTCCGGAATCTTCCTCTACTTCATGCGCTCGATCCTGATCGGGTCGAGCCGGCACATGGAGTACGAGATCCGATCCGATCTCTTCGACCGCCTGCAGGTCTTCTCCCTCTCCTTCTTCCAGGGCCAGAGGACCGGGGACCTGATGGCGCGCGCCACGAACGACTTGAACGCCGTCCGCGACGTCCTCGGACCCGGGATGATGTACATGATGAACACGGTGGTCACCGTGACCGGCAGCGTCGCAGTGATGCTCCGGCTCGACCCCTGGCTCACCCTGTTCTCCCTCGCGCCGTTTCCGCTTCTCGCGTTCCTCGTCCGGTATTTCGCGAGCGAGATGCACCGGCGGTCGAGGGCGGTGCAGGACCAGTACGGGAGCCTCTCTTCGAACATCCAGGAAAACCTGGCCGGCATTCGCGTGATCCAGTCGTACGGTCAGGAGGGCTTCGAGGAGGCGGCGTTCGACGAGCAGAACGCCGTATATCGCGACCTCGGCTTCCGGCTGATCCGCTACCGCGCGCTGTTCTTCGCTACGATCGGGAGCCTGGTCGGGCTCCTCACCCTGATCCTGCTCTGGGCGGGCGGGATCCGTGTGATCCGGGGCGCGATCGACTTCGGGGACTTCGTCGCCTTCATGGGATACCTCGGGATCCTCACCTGGCCGATGATCGCGCTGGGCTGGGTGCTCTCGATGGTCCAGCGGGGCGAGGCGGCGATGGCGCGCATTCTCGAGATCCATACCCTCGTCCCCGAGATCCGCGATCCTCGCTCCCCGCGCCGCGAGCCGCCCGTCACCGGAGCGATCCGTTTCGCCTCGGTCCGCTTCCGCTATTCCCCGCAGTCGCCGGAGGTGCTCCACGGCATCGACGAGGAGATCCGGCCGGGGACGACGATCGCGATCGTGGGCAGGACAGGAAGCGGCAAGACGACGCTCGTCTCGCTGATTCCCCGCGTCTACGATCCGACCGCCGGAGGCGTGCTCCTCGACGGCGTCGACGTTCGCGAGCGGCCGCTCGAGCAGGTGCGAGGGGCGGTCGCGGTCGTCCCTCAGGAGTCGTTCCTCTTTTCCGACACTCTGCGGGGCAATCTGCTCTTCGGCAACCCCCTGGCGAGCGAGGAGCAGATCCGCTCGATGGTTTCGCTCGCGGGGCTCGATCGGGACCTCGCCGACTTCCCGCACGGGCTCGACACGCGGGTCGGAGAGCGGGGGATCACCCTCTCGGGCGGACAGCGGCAGCGGGTCGCTCTCGCGCGGGCGCTCCTCGCCGACCCGAGAATCCTCATCCTGGACGATGCGCTCTCCGCGGTCGACAAGATCACCGAGGCGGCGCTCCTCGAGGCGCTGCGCAGCGTTCGCAAGGGGCGCACCACGATCCTGATCGCGCACCGCATCTCGACCGTGCGCGACGCCGACCGGATCCTCGTGCTGCAGCAAGGGCGGGTCGTCGAGGCGGGACGCCACGCGGAGCTTCTCGCCCTCGGCGGCATTTATGCGGCCATGGAACGCCGCCAAAGGATCGAGGAGGAGATCGAAGGTGTCCCCGCCGCTTGACGACGAACCGCAGTACCGGCAGCAGATCGATCGCCGATTGCTGCGCCGGCTGTTCGCGCTCACGCGCCCGCACCGGGGCACCCTCATTCTCGCGGTCGCGCTTCTCACATTGACGAGCCTGGCGGAGCTGGCATTTCCGATCCTGATGAAGCGGGGAATCGATCGCTACATCGCGGGGCGCGATCTCGAGGGTCTTCTCAGGATCTCCCTCGCCTACCTCGCGCTGCTGATCTCCGTGTTCCTCCTCCGCTACGCGCATCTCACGGCGACCCAGGGACTCGGCCAGCGCATCATGTACGACCTGCGCAGCCGGCTCTTCCGCCACGCGCAACGCCTCTCGATCCCCTACTACGACCGCAATCCGGTCGGCCGGGTCATGACGCGACTGACGGGGGACGTCGAGGTGCTCAACGAGATGTTCACCTCGGGATTCGTCTCGATCTTCGGCGACGTCCTGATCCTGGTCGGAATCGTGACGGCCATGCTGCTTCTCGATTGGCGGCTCGCGCTGGTCACGTTCGTCGTGCTGCCCCCCTTGATCCTCGCAACGAGCGCCTTCCGGCGGCGCGTCCGGGACGCCTACACGCAGATCCGCGTCCAGGTCGCGGCGATGAACGCCTACCTGCAGGAGCACCTGACCGGGATCCTGCTGGTCCAGCTCTTCCGCAGGGAACCGGAGAGGCGGCAGGGGTTCGACGAGATCAACGCGGCCCACCGCGACGCGTTCCTGCGCTCGGTGCAGGCCTACGCCGTCTACTTCCCGGTCATCGAGTTCCTGGAAGCCGGTGCGGTCGCGCTGATCCTCGGCTACGGAGGGGACCGCGTCTCCACGGGAACCTTCACCCTCGGCACGTTGATCGCGTTCCTCCAGTACAGCGAGCGGTTCTTCCGTCCGATCCGTGATCTTTCCGACCGGTACAACACGCTCCAGGGGGCGATGGCGTCGAGCGAGAGGGTCTTCGAGCTGCTCGACACTCCCGCCGAGATCGCCGCGCCCGCCGGCGGCCACGTCCCGGGCGCCTCCTCCCCGCGCGGCGAGATCGTCTTCGACCGCGTCGGCTTCGGCTATCACCCGGACGACCCGGTCCTGCATGACCTGAGCTTCCGGATCGCTCCCGGAGAGTCGGTGGCTCTCGTAGGGCATACGGGCGCCGGAAAGACGACGATCGCCTCGCTTCTGCTCCGCTTCTATGACGTGCAGCAAGGATCGGTGAAGGTCGACGGGATCGACGTCCGCGCATGGAAGCTGGCCGAGCTGCGACGCCGGATCGCCGTCGTGCCGCAGGACGTCTATCTCTTCTCCGGCTCCGCGATCCGCAACGTGGGGCTGCGCGATCCGTCGATCGATCGCGTCCAGATCGAGGAGGCGATCGGAACGGTGGAGGCGCGCGACTTCCTCGAGCGGCTGCCGGAAGGTCTGGACACCGAGCTGCGGGAGCGCGGGAACCGGCTCTCGGTCGGGCAACGGCAGCTTCTCTCGTTCGCTCGGGCGCTCGTTCGCGATCCGGAGATCCTCGTGCTCGACGAAGCGACCTCGAGCGTGGACACCCAGACGGAGCAGCGGATCCGCGCCGCCACGCGGCGCTTGATCCAGGGCCGCACGAGCCTCCTGATCGCCCATCGCCTCTCGACGATCCGCAACGTCGACCGGATCCTCGTGCTCCACCGGGGCAGGCTCGTCGAGGAGGGATCGCATCTCGAGCTGCTCGCGGCGGGCGGCATCTATGCCAAGCTCTACGAGATCGAATTCCAGACGCAGGAGCTGATCGAAGCGGAGGAGCAAGCCGGCGGCGAGGAGGAAGAGGGGCCCTCCGGCGGGGGCGTCGCGCAGAGAGAGACTGACGCGATCCCCGCCGACGACACCCTCTGAGCGCGTCTGAGGCCCGCCGCGGCCTGGTACCGCCGTCCCGTTCCCGTCGGTCGTGTTTCCCGCGATCGCGTTACCGCTTCTTGCGCCGCTTCCCGCCCTGTGGTATTCGGAGCCGGGGACGATTCTCGCCCTCGTCACTCGAGCGGGAGGGAGAATGTTCGACCCAGGCGTGGGAGGGCACCATGCAGCGCCCTCCCAATCTGCACTTCACGGAATGGAGAGGAGGAGTTCGATTTGTTCCGCAAGAGATTCGCGTCTCTCGTCCTGATCGCCACGCTCTCCCTGCCGGTTCTGGCCGGCTGCGCGATGACGATGACCCCCGCCATCGGGACGGTCTACTACGACGTCAAGGGTCCGCTCACCGCCACGAGCAACGAGGTCTCCTCGAAGGTCGGCATCGCCACCTGCACGTCGATCCTCGGCCTCGTCGCCCAGGGCGACGCGAGCATCGAGACGGCGATGAAGAACGGCGGCATCACCAAGATCCACCACGTCGACTATCATTCGACGGGCATCCTCGGGATCTACGCGACGTTCACGGTGACGGTCTACGGAGAGTGATCGAAAACGGCCGGGCACCCGCGGCGATCCACGCGCGGAGATGCCCGGCCCTTTCCCCTTGCCTGGCGCGTTCTGGCCCTTCCGTCTTCCGGTTCCTCCCTCGTCGTCGAGATCGTTGGATCGAGGGATCGCCTCATCCTTCGCGGGTTCGATGGATCGCGAGCAGGGCCTCGCGAAGGAGGGCATCCAGGGGCGGGATCTCGCCCCCTTTTTCCTGCAGGACCTTCCGCACCGCCTCGCGAGAGTCGAGAAGCGGGTAGCCGAGCGCCGTGAGCGCCTTCACGGCGTCGAGCCCGGCTCCCCCCTCGCCCGGCGCCACGCCGGGAATCTCGGGACCTTCGATGCCGCCGGCCAGCTTCCCCTTCAAGTCGAGCGCGATCCTGCCCGCGAGCTTGCGCCCCACCCCGGGGACGGTGAGCAGCCGTTCGGGCCGGCCCGCCTCGACTTCCCGAACGAGGGCCCCGACGTCGAGCGAGGAGAGGATCATGAGGGCGATGCGTGGCCCTACCCCGCTCACAGCGATCAGCGAGTCGAAAGCGAATCTCTGGTCGGGATCCAGGAAGCCGTACAGCTTCGGATCGCCGTCGCGAATCAGCAGGCGTGTGTGGAGAAGAACCCGTTGCCCGGCTCGAACGCCGTCGGTGACCGGCCGCGGGGCCAGCACCTTCACTCCGAGGCCGGCGAGGCCGACAAGCAGGTGATCGACCCCCACCGCGAGGATCTCCCCCTCGAGTCTCTCGATCACCCGCGCCTCCGGATCATTCGGGGCCTCCGGATCACCGGCGCCTCTGGATCATCGGTCATCGTCCCGCCCTCGAGTCCCAACCGTCGAGTCTCTCTGGGCGATCCTTCGCCCCCTCGATTCGCCTCCCTCATCCGAGGCCGCCGCGTGGAGGAGCCCCGGGCCGCACGAGGCGGCGCGCAAGCAGCGGGCGGGCGCGCGCGATCGCCGGACGGGTGAGGTGGCAGTAGGCGGCGGCAAGCGCATCGGACTCGTCTGCGCTGGGCGACTCCGGAGGGCTGGCGAGAAGGCGCGGTAACATCCGCGCGACCTGCTCCTTCGGTGCAGACCCGGTGCCGGTCACCGCACGCTTGATCTCCGACGGCGAATACTCGAACACCTCGAGCCCCGCCTCGAGGCAAACGAGTAGGAGCACCCCCCGAACATGGCCGAGGACGAGAGCGGCCTGCACACCCTTGGAAAGGAAGCAGGTCTCGAGCGCGGCCTCGCGAGGGTGGTAGGTGTCGAGCACTTCCTGCAGCGAATCCCGGAGGGCCGGGAGCCTCTCGACGAAAGGAAGCGACGGATCCAGGCGGATCACGCCGCTCGCGCACCGGCAGGGACCTCCCCCCATCCGATCGGACCGGACGACCGCGAAGCCCGTCCGCCGGCTACCCGGATCGAGGCCGACGACGATTCGATCGGCCGGAACGACGCGGGCGGACCGATCCTCGCTGCCTGGAAGCATCGCCGCCTCGCGCCTCGAACTCAGCCCCGGAGCTTCTCCATCAGCTCGTCCGGAATGTCGAAGTTCGAGTAGACCTTCTGCACGTCGTCGTGATCTTCGAGCGCCTCGAGGAGCCGGAGGAAAGGCTCCGCGCTCTTCTCATCCAGAGAGATATTGCTCGTCGGAACGCGCGCCAGCTCGATGCCGAGGATCGGGATGGAGGCCTGCTCGAGCGCCTTCTGGACCTTCTCCAGCTCGGTCGTCGCCGTGTAGATCTCGAAGGAGCCGTCTCCCCCGGAGTCGACGTCTTCGGCGCCGGCGTCGAGAGCCGCCTCCATCAATCGTTCTTCCCCGACTCCCGCCTGGTCGACGCGGAGCATCCCCTTCGTCTGGAACATCCACGCGACGCACCCCGCCTCGCCGAGGTTGCCGCCGTGTTTGCTGAGGAGATGCCGCAATTCGCTCGTCGTGCGGTTCTTGTTGTCCGTGAGCACCTGGATCAACAGCGCTGCGCCGCCCGGCCCGTACCCCTCGTAGAAGTGCTCCTCGTAGCTGGTCCCGGGCAGCTCGCCGGTCCCCTTCTTCACCGCGCGGTCGATGTTCGCAGCGGGCATGCTCTCGGCCTTGGCGTTCTCGATCGCCGTGCGGAGCCTCGGGTTTCCCTTCGGATCGCCCCCGCCGTCCCGCGCCGCGATCGTGATCTCCTTGATCAGCTTCGTGAAGAGCTTGCCGCGTTCCGCGTCGAGCTTTCCCTTCTTCCGCTTGATCGTCGCCCATTTCGAATGGCCGCTCATGCCGTTTCCCCTCCTGCTCGGCTCGCCGGCGCTTCTAGGCTCCGGCCTCTTGCTGCTCCTTGCGCAGCTGCTCGACGAGCTTGTCCTGAACCTCTCGCGGCACCTCTTCGTAGTGATCGAACGCGAACGTGAATCGCCCTCGCCCTTGTGTCATCGACCGCAGCTTCGTCGAGTACTGATAGATCTCCGCCTGCGGAACGAGCGCGCTCACCTTCTGACGTTTCCCGGCCGGCTCCATCCCCAGGATCTTCCCGCGTCGGCTGCTCAGATCGCCCATCACGTCCCCCATGAAGTCGTCCGGGACGACGACCTCGACCTTCATGATCGGCTCGAGGAGGACCGGGTTGGACTTTTCGACCGCGTCCTTCAGCGCCATCGCCGACGCGATCTTGAACGCCATTTCGGAAGAGTCCACGTCGTGGTAGCCGCCGAAGTAGAGTCGGACGCGGAGATCGACCAGATCGGCGCCGATCAGCACGCCTTCGGACATCTTCTCCACGAGCCCCTTCTCGACTGCGGGGATGAACTTCGTCGGGATCACGCCGCCGACAATCTCATTGACGAAGTCGAACCCCTCGCCGCGCGGGAGCGGTTCGACCTTGATCGACACGTCTGCGAACTGCCCGCGTCCTCCCGTCTGCTTCTTGTGACGATAGGACACGTCCGCCATGCCGCGGATCGTCTCGCGATACGGGATCTTCGGCTTCTTCGTCTCGGCCTCGACCTGCCCTCGCCGGCGCATCCGGTCGAGGAGGACGTCGACGTGGAGATCGCCCATGCAGCGGATGAGCGTCTGATGCAGGCCGGAATCGACTCGCACCTGGATCGTCGGGTCTTCGGACTGGATGCGGTTGAGCCACGTCCCGACCTTCTCCTCGTCTCCCTTCTTCACCGGCGCGATTGCCACCTCGTGGACCGGTTCGGGGAACGGAATCGGCCGGAGGACGATCTTGTTTTCCTTCGAGGAGAAGCAATCGTTCGTCCCGGTCGACTTGAGGTTGACCGTTGCGCCCATGTCGCCGGCGGCCAGGCTGTCGGCGTCGGTCCTCTCCTTGCCAAGGAAATGATAGATCTGGCTCATCCGCTCGCTCTGGTCCCGGCGCGAGTTGTACAACTCGCTCCCCTTCTCGAGATGGCCGGAGAAGACCCGAAGGAGGTAGACGTCCTGCGGAAGGATCTCGGAAGTCGTCTTGAAGACGATGGCCGAAAGAGGATCCTGCGCGGTCCCCCGGATCGGCGCCTCCGCCTGAGCCCCCGGCCGAACCCCGAGAGGTCCTGGGACCTGGAGCGGATTGGGAGCGAGGTCGACGATCGTGTCGAGCAGAGCGGAAATGCCGATGTTGCGTTCCGAGGACACGGCGAGGATCGGGTAGACCTTGCCCTGGGCGATTCCTTCGGCGAACCCCTTGCGCACGTCCTCCGGCGACAGTTCGCCGGTCTCGAGATACTTCTCCAGGAGAGAATCCTCGCCTTCGGCGGCCAGCTCCGTCATCTGCGCCATCGCCTGCTCGATTGCCCCCTTCAGATCGGCGGGAGGATCGCCCTTCTGAGGACTCTTGCCGTCGCCACGGATCGCCTTCCCGGCCAGGACGTCGACGACCCCTTCGAAGCCGGGCCCCTGCCCGATGGGCAGGAGGAGCGGGACGGCCCGGTCGGTGAGGGAGCGGATGGCGTCGACCGTCTTGGCGAAGTTCGCCTGGTCCTTGTCCATCATGTTCACGACGAAGAAGGCGGGCATGGAACGTTCGCTGACGAGATCGAAGTGCTTTTCGGTGTCGCTCTCGACGCCGGCCACGGCGTTGACGACGAGCAGCGCGGTGTCGGCGGCGTAGAGCCCGGCGTATACCTCTCCGATGAAGTCGGCATATCCCGGGGCGTCGAGGAGGTTGAGCTTCGTGGACCGGTACTCGAACTGGGCAAGGGAGAGATAGATCGAAATCTTCCGCTTCATCTCGTCAGGGGTGTGCGCGAGGACGGAGGTGCCGTCCTGAAGCTTCCCGAGGCGGCTCGACGCCCCTGCCGTGTAAAGCATCGCCTCGCCAAGGGCGGTCTTCCCCGCGCCGCTATGGCCGATGAGTACGAGATTCCGGATCGCCGCCGTGTCGAAGGTCTTCACCGACTGATACCCCCCCCTCCACCGTTCAGAAACACGCGTAAAACCGGGTGCGTGGACGAGGCCCGAGCCTGCCCTCGCCGGCCACCCGATGCCTCCCAGGTAAGAACAATCCTCGATACGGTACCATCGCTGCCTTCGCACGGGCAACTGGCCGCCCCGCCGCCCGGAATGTCGTGGAGGTCCCTCCAGATCGACACCGAGCGCGCCATGGCAGGACCGCGGGCTGCCGCGACTCTGTGCGCTTGAAGCGGCGCACCCGCACGCGGCCAAGGTCTCCGCGCTCAATAGCGGGCACCGCGCCTGCGACAGAGAAGTGCGTGCCCACAGCGGCACATTCCGACCGGCGAAAGGCGAAAAAAAAGGGCCCCCGCAACGCCTACGCGTTCCGAGGGCCCTTCTGATTGAATCCCGGCGGTGACCTACTCTCCCACACGGTCTCCCGTGTAGTACCATCGGCGCTGGAGGGCTTAACTTCCGTGTTCGGAATGGGAACGGGTGTTGCCCCTCCGCCATGACCACCGGAAAACGGGCCCCGGACCGCCGAGGCGGTCCGGGAAAGAACGCTGACAACCGTAGAGGAACGACTTCCGCACGCGTAGGCGCGTGCAACAAAACAACCGATCAAGCCGCACGGCCGATTAGTACCGGTCGGCTGAGCACATTGCTGCGCTTACACCTCCGGCCTATCAACCTCCTAGTCTCGGAGGGGCCTTTAGGCAGGTTACCCTGCGGGAGATCTCATCTCGAGGTCGGTTTCACGCTTAGATGCTTTCAGCGTTTATCCGATCCGGACATAGCTACCCGGCGCTGCCGTTGGCACGACAACCGGCACACTAGAGGTCCGTCCGTCCCAGTCCTCTCGTACGAGGGACAGATCCTCTCAAATCTCCTGCGCCCACGATGGATAGGGACCGAACTGTCTCACGACGTTCTGAACCCAGCTCACGTACCGCTTT
>JBHGAY010000011.1:0-138131 GCA_041946735.1 Candidatus Eiseniibacteriota bacterium | reverse complement strand
TAGTAGCCATGGCTACTAGTAACAGGGCGGCTGCCCGGGCCATCCAGTCCCTCCTCGATCTCGGCTTCCGGGAGATCGAAGCGAAGGTCTACACCTACCTGCTCGCGCACCCTCCGACCACCGGGTATCGGGTCAGCCACGCGATCGGCAAGCCGGTCGCCAACACGTACAAGGCGATCGCCGAGCTGGAGCGGCGCGGCGCTATCCAGGTGGACGATGGCGGGAACCGGCTGGTGAGGGCGGTGCCGATCGAGGAGCTGCTGGCGCAGATCGAGCGCGCGCATCGCGACCGCCGCCAGGCAGCCGAAGAAGCTTTGACCGATCTCGAGCCGCAGGAGGCGGACGACAGGATCTACTCGCTGCGATCGGTCGACCAGGTGCTCGAGCGGGCGCGCGCAATGGTCGAGCGGGCGCGCCGCACCATCGTTGCCGACCTGTTCCCCCAACCGTTCCGGGAGCTCCGCGCGGGGCTTGTCGAGGCCGCGGGGCGGGGACTGCTCGTCGCCGTGAAGGTCTACGAGAGGGTCGAAGGAACTCCCGGCACGCAGGAACCGGCCACGCAGGAATCGGCCAAGCCGGAATCCGCCAAGCGGAAATCCGCCAAGCAGGGACCGGCCGAACAGGAATCGGCCAGGCAGATCCGGCCCGGCCGTCTCGACCTTGTGGGCGCTACGGATCCAGCGCGAGTTCTCGATGCGTGGCCCGGGCAGCAGCTATCGATCGTCTGCGACGCCGAGGAGCATCTTCTCGCCCTCCTCTCGGCGGAGATGGATACCGTCCACCAGGCGGTCTGGAGCCGAAGCGCCTTCCTCTCCTGCATGCATCACAACCATGTCGCGGTCGAGATCGCGCACACGCGGATGCGTGCCAAAGCTTCGCGGGCCGCTCCGGACCCGGCTCTGCTCCTCGTTTCGTGTCCGCCGGGTCTCTCGATCCTGCAGAAACGCTATGCGGCGGGGCGGCGCTCCTCGACTCCCGGCACCGCCGCCTCGCTCGATCCCAGCCCGTCGCGCGCGCCGGCGGGCACGTCCCGCACGAAATCGACGAAGGCAGATTCGCCTCTCGCTGGAGGAGATCGATGAAGACGCTGCTGCTCGCTCCCCTCGCCGCCGCCGTCGCGGCCACCGCCGTCGCTTTCGCTTTCGTCCATCCGAGTCCCAGCCACGCGGCCGGAGACGCGTGGGAGCCGATCCTCGCACGGCACATCGCATGGCTCGGCGGGGCCGAGGCGCTTCGCGCCGTACGCGTGATCACCATCGCCGGCAGGCTCGAGGTATCCGGGCTGTCCGGCCCGGTTCGATCGATCCAGCGGCGAGACGGATCGATGCGCTCCGACTTCGACCTGGGGATTGTCAAAGGTTCGCAGGGGATCGGTCCCCAGGGCGCCTGGTTGTTCAACGCGAGCGGTCAACAGGAAGCGATGGGAACCGACGACGAGAAGTTGGCCCGCAGGGAAGTGTCCCGGTCGTTCGGCGATCCGCTCCTCGGACAGGCGCAGGACGTCGAGACCTCCGATCTGGGGACCGAAGAGAAGGACGGGAAGCCGTGGCGTGTGGTGCGCTTCACCTACTCCGACGGCGACACCTGGGATCTCTTCCTCGATCCCGAAGATGGCAGCCAGCTGTGGGCTCGCGAGAAGCGCGACACGGAGACGATCTGGCACCGCTACGAAGACTGGCGCGTGGTGGACGGAGTTCGCGTGCCGCATCGATCTCTCGATCTGCACGACAATCCCACGTCCAACCAGACGATGATCGTGGAGTCGATCTCGCTTTCGCGGGAGGACGTTCCGGACAGCGTGTTCGAAGCGGCTCCGGGAGCCGCGCGCAAACTGCACCATTTCGAGGGCGGCCTCGCCGCCACCGACTGGCTCCCGATGACGCTCCATCGCGGCTCCTACATCTATGTGTCCGGCCAAGTGTCGGGCGCCGGCGAGGGCGTCGCTGTCCCTCTCCTCCTCGACTCCGGAGCGGGAATGACCTGCCTCGACAAGGCGTTCGCGGAGTCGCTCGGCGTCGTCTCCCAAGGGGAGGTCACGGCGCGGGGAACGAGCGGCGAGACGACCGCCTCCTTCGCGAGCGGCATCACGATCCGGGTCGGTTCGCTGCAGCTCGATCAGGTCTCCGCGGCCGTCCTCGACCTCTCGCCGATCGCGCAGAAGCTCGGGAGGCGCCTCCCCGTGATCCTCGGCAAGGAGGTGTTCCATGCGCTGGTGGTCGACGTCGACTATCCCGCGCGACAGATCCGGTTCGTCGAGGGGGAGGGATTCGGGTACGACGGACCGGGCCGCCGGGTGCCGGTCTTCCCGGCAGCCGATGGGCACAAGGAGATCGAGATCTCGGTCGAAGGGCTGCCCGCCGCACGCGTGGGGCTTGACACCGGAAGCGGCGCCGCGCTCGATCTGTTCCAGGCGTACGTCGAGGAGAACCGTCTCCTGGAGGAGCGCCCTCGAGTCTCCGCGGTTCTCGCCGGAGGCGTGGGCGGTCTCGCCGTGGAGAAGCTCACGAGCATGAAGTCCGTCTCGATCGCCGGCTATGTCCTTCCCGATGTCCCGACCGGGATCCCGATGGTCGAGAGCGGAGCGTTCGCGACGAAGCGTTCCGCGGGCAATCTCGGCGCGGGGATCCTGAAGCGCTTCCGCGTGATCTTCGACTACGGGCACGACTGTCTCTGGCTCGAGCCGCGGCCGTCGACCGAGACCGCCGCCTTCGACCGGGATCACACCGGCCTTCTCGTCGAGCGAAAGGGGGAAGTCCTGGAGGTGCTTTTCGTCTCCCCCGGCAGCCCCGCTGAAGCCGGCGGATGGAAGATCGGAGATCGGATCGCCGCCCTCGACGGCGCGCCGGTAGGCCCTCGCTACGTCGAGGCGATCGACCGCTTTGGCCTCCGCCCGGAGGGGACGGTGCTGCGCTTCACCCTCGACGACGGGACGGAGAGGACGCTCACGCTCGCGCGCTACTACTAGCCAGCCGCTACAAGCGGGCGGCCCGAGCTCCTCGCGGGCGCCCACGCTTCGTAGCCCTTGCTCCCCGGCCCCGCGCGAGCCGGAGCTCTGTTCGGTCGGCGCGGCCGGTGTTATACTCGCGCGCATGCCAAGCTCACAACCCGTCCGAAAGCCGGCCGACGTCCCCGCGAAACGATTCCTCCCCCCGATCGGCAGCTCCCGCTACTACATCCTGCTGGGAGCGATCGCGATTCTGATCCTCGGCCCGCTGGGCGGGATCACCGCCGCCTACATGAACTTCTCTCTCGGCTTCTTCGTGGGCGGTCAGGTGCTCGCCGGCATCCTGGGGTCGGTCGTCACCTATGGCTATGGCGCCGAGGGGAAGCACGGCGCGAATTACATGCAGACGATGGCCGCCTCGGTCGCGAGCCTCTCGGGCATGGCGGTCCTGATCCAGGCGATGGTCTGGCTCGGCCTCCCCGAGCCGCCCGTCTGGCAGCTCGTCCTCTACTTCCTCTGCATCGGAATGTTTGGCGTCGGCATCGGGATGCTCTACACGCCGGTCCTGGTCGACCAGATGCGGCTCGCTTTTCCCTCGGGCTTCGCGGTCGCGAACATTCTGCGCGCTCTGACCGACGTCCGGATCCTGAAGACGTCGATCGCCAAGCTGGGAGGCGGGACGCTCGCCGGCCTGGTCGGTGGGCTCGGCGGGGTTCGCATCCCGCAGATCGCGACCAGTTACTTCTCCGCGTCGACCGTCGGCGCCGGGATGATCGTCGGCGTCCGGATCGGCATCCCGGCCGTCTTCGTCGGGGCGATCGGCCTGCTGCTTACCCCCTGGCTCCGCACGCACGGGTGGCTGGGTCCCGACGACCCGTTCCGCAAGATCGGCTTCATCGCCGCTCTCGGAATGATCCTCGGAGCGGCGATCGTGGACATGTCCCTGCTCGCCTTCCGCGCCGTGCGCGCCTATCGCGAGACACAGGGGGCGAAGGGACCTCCGGCCGAGGACTGGAAGCGGACGGATACCCGGATGCTGTGGATCTGGGTCGCCTTCTGGGGGCTCGCGGTCCTCGTGACCGCCGTCGGAGTCCTGCACCTGCCGGCCGGCTTCGTGATCGTGGCGATCGGACTCGTCTTCGTCTTCCTCATGGTCAACGGGATCTCGCTCGGCATCTCGGATTCCAACCCGATCTCGAGCGCGTTCGTCGTCACCGTGTTCCTGCTCGCCGCGCTCGGCCTGAAGAGCCCGATCACGGGCTTGATGTGCGCCTCGATCCTCCTGATCTCAACCTCGGTCGGCTGCGACATGCAGCAGGATCGATCGACCGGATGGCGCCTGGGGACGAATCGTTCCATCCAGTTCCGCTACCAGGTGATCGGCGTGACGATGGGATCGGTGATGGCGGTCGCTCTCGCGCGGCTCTTCATGAAGACCTATCCGATCCTCGCGGTCAACCAGTATGCGAACCCCGGAACGCCGGGGATCGAGAAGTGGCAGTCCGCGATGACGTTCAAGTTCGTGGGCGCGCTGGAGGGAATCGCTCACCCGAACCCGCACGTGATGATCGCCCTCGCGCTCGGCGTGATGCTCGGCGTCCTGATCGAGACGATCCGCAAGATGATCAAGCGCCGGCCGGATTACCAGGGCTGGGTGCGCGGCTCACGGTCGGGAGCGCTCACCGATCTCGCTCTCGACTGCACGATCCTCGCCAGTCCCTACGCCGCGTCGTTCGGAGGATTCGTCGAGTTCCCAGTGTCTGCCTGGTTCGCCGGCGGCAGTGTGATCAGCTCCGGGGCCCAGGCGCTCGGCGCCCGCGCAGCGAAGAGGAGGCCGGGCCGGGAGGATCTCCCGGAGGACATGAGCACGACCTCGCTCGTCGGCGGCGGTCTGATCGCCGGGGACTCGCTCGCCGCGCTCGGCCTCGGGCTTTGGGGACTCTTGCGCACCGTGTTCTAGCTTCGACCTCGACCTCCGCCCGCCGGATCGCTACGACGGCGCAGAGCCGCGGTCCCTGGGTGGCTCCGTGGTTGCGGTTCCTTCTCGCTTCGGGCAGAATTCCTGCGGATCGGACAGGGCCGGGACGATGGTAGGGGGAGGGCCGGCCGTCGCGCGCACCTGGCGCGCGAAAGACGCCGGACGGGGGGAAGGCCGCAGGGCGCATGCAAGCCGAAGCCGCAAAGAGACGAGACCGCCGGGAGAGCGCTTCGGCCTCGACGTCGACGTCGATCCTCTATTCCACGCGCCTCCACGACATCCTCTACAGCCTGCTCCTCGTGGCGACGCCGTTCCTCCTCGTCCGCAACTACCTGCAGCCGGTGATCGAGACCGCGTCGAAGCGCATGGTCGTGATCGGTGGCTTCTCCATCCCGGTGGTCCTGTTGCTCGCGGCGGCGCTCGTGATCGGCGCCGGGATCGCGCTCCGCCGCCATCTCACCTGGATCCGCGGCGCCGCCTTCGCCGCCCCGCTGGCGATGATCGCCCTCGCCCAGGTCTTCGCGGATTACTACTACGACCACGCGTTCTTCGAGCTGCAGCAGAACTGGCACTATCTCGCCTACATGCTCGTCGCCGTGCTGATGTACCGGGATCTCCACCCTCGGGGAGTGCCGCTCGCTCGCACGATGCTGCTCACCTACGGCTTCGCGTTTCTCTACTCGGTTTTCGACGAGACGTTTCAAATGTTCCTCAGCGCCCGCGTCTTCGACGTGGGCGACATCGCGAAAGACGTCTGGGGCGCTCTGGCTGGGATCCTCGGGGTCTATTTCGCCGTCCGCAAGCCGGACGAGATCCGGCGCGACTGGAAGAGCATCCGGCACGAGCGGATCGCAGACTATTTCCGCTCTCCGGCGAGCGTTCTGACGCTTCTCTTCGCGTGGGGAATCCTGTTCGTGATGGTCTCCTCCCTCCTGACCGATCCCCCCTACGCTTTCACGGTGGTCGCGATCACCGCGTCTGTCTGGCTGCTCTTCTTCGCCGCCCTGCATGGCAGCCGGATGCGATGGGGAGCGAGGATCCTGGCCGGCGGCGCCATTCTCGCTCTGCTGGCGCTCGGCACTTCGTTCGCGGTGCATCGGGGAGACGCGATCGGTTCGCATCGCTATGGGCTGACCGTCTACCGCGGCATCCCGATTCCATTCTTCGACGTGATGTTCTTCCCCGACGGATCGTTCCGGCTCGTCGACAAGAAGCACTTCTTCCGGGACCGCGATCGCGCACTGCTCTGGAAGAAACAGTCCGACATCCTGCTGATCGGCTCCGGCTATCGGGGGGAAGGAAACGGAGGGTTGGGGTTCCCCGAGCGCACGAAGAGCCAGTTCGTCTGGAACCGTTTCTCGTGCAGGGGAACGCAGGTGATCATTCTTCCGAGTGGCGAGGCGTGTCGTTTGTACAATCGTCTTCGAGCCGAGCGGAAGAGCGTGCTCTTCGTGCTTCACGCCACCTGCTGACCGGGATGGGAGATCCACGATGAAGACCCGGCATCGGACCCCGACGAAAACCGCCGCCCGCAAGGTCTCGCGGACGGAACGTGTCCTGACGTTGTCCCTGCTCGCCGTGTGGTCGCTCCTCGTCGTCCTCGGGGTCGTCCTGGCGGTCGGCCCTCGCTCCCTGCGCTCGATCTCGCGCCCCGGCGTCGAGGTGGAGTCGCGCGGCGTCAAGGAGGTCGGCGACGCCTACCTCCTCCAGGGTCAGATTCCGGCGGCGATCGAGAAGTACGAGCGGGCGCTCGCGATCCGCCCGGACTACACCGCCGCGCGCGTGAACCTCGCGATCGCCTATGGGCGAAGCGGGCGGGCCGGGCGCGGGGAGCAGATCCTGAGAGAGGCGCTGGAGACCGAGACGAAGCAGCCGGGGCTCCTCGCCTTCAATCTGGGCGACCTGCTGGAACGTCAGGGACAGATCGAGGAGGCGCTCACCCACTACCGGCGCTCGCTCGATGGATCGATCCGGAGCGACAGGGTCTGGACGAAGATCGGCATGGTCGAACGCAAGCGCGGTCGTCTCGAAGCGGCTCGCGAAGCGTTCGAGAAGGCGCTGGCCGCGCGGCTCGACCCTGCGACCGGCTACGTGCAGATGCTCCGGCGGGACCTTCCCGGGCACGCCGCCTTCCCCGAGGCCGTCCGGGCGATCGAAGGGGCGCTGGCCGAGGGGGTCCATCCGCACGACATGGAACGCTACGACCTCGAGACGATCGCAGCCATGGTCGGGATGGGACAGGAGATCTCGGAGATCCACGAGCAGATCGGCGCGGTCGCGATGGACCAGGGGGACCGCGCGGCCGCGGCCGAGCACCTGCGCAGATCGGTCGAGGCGTGGCCGCAGAATCGCGAGGCGGCCGCCCTTCTCCAGAAGCTCCCCGGCTGATCCGAAGTCGCGCGCCGCGGTCATGCCGGGCGCCGGGCGCGCCCGGCGCCGTCCGTCAGCGGTCCAACAGGACGATCGTCCTCCGCGCCACCGCGCAGCCCCGCGCATCGATCGCCCGCACGAAGTAGACCCCCGGCGGCGCTCGCCGGCCGGCTTCGTCGCATCCGTCCCAAAGCGCCGCGCTCGCGCCATCCGCTCCGAGCGCAGGCGCCGGGAACAGCAGGCGGACTCTCCTTCCCGAGGGATCGTGAATCGTGAGTTGCGCGACGGGTGCGCCGGGGGCCGCTGCGACAACGCCGGCGGCCACGGGGCCGCCGTCGACCACGATCTTCGCGGGAGGATGGAGCGGGTTGACGAGGCGGATCGCGACGCCGGCCGGGAGCGCCTGCGCGCCGTCCTCCGTGCCGTCCCCGGCGGCGGCAGGCTGGCGGATGCGGAGGCCGCAGACGAAGGCATCCACCATCCCCGCATACGACGAATCGAAGCAGGCGGATCCGGCCGGGAAGTCGGAGGACTCGGTATCACCGGCGATCGAGATCTCTGCCGGCCCGGTCAGGGCCAGCGCCTTCGCCCTCTCCTGGCCACCACCTCCCACGAAGCTGCTCCACGCCAAACCGCCGCCGGTCGCGTCGACCACCGTGGCGAAGCCGTCGCCGGTGCCGCCCAGCTCACGATCGAAAGCGCCCGCGGTGGTCGGGAAATCCGCGGAGTCGGTCGTCCCGGTCACGACCGGCCTGCCTTCGACGTCGATCGCGAGGTCGGCGCAGGCGTCGTCCCCCGCTCCGCCGAGGAACGTGCCCCAGAGGACCGAGGCGGCCGTGGCGTCGAGGCGCAGCACGAAGCCGTCACCGGGGCCGTCGAGCTGCGTGTCGTACCCTCCGCCGCCGAGCGGGAAGTCCGGCGAGCGAGCGAGACCGGCGACCACCGCTCCACCATCCTGCATCGCGACGATTCCGTAGGCGCGCTCGAGCTCCGCACCGCCGAGGAAGGTGCTCCACAGGAGATCGTTCCCGCCGGAGGAGAGCTTCGCTGCGTACGCGTCCCCCGCTCCGTTGTACGTTTCGTCGAACGCTCCGCGAGTGGTGGGGAAATCGGGCGACTGGGTCCAGGAGGTCAAGAGCAGGTTCCCCATCCCGTCGCGGTCGAGGTCGTAGACGCGATCGTCGCTCCATCCGCCAAGGAGCGTGCTCCAGAGGATCGCGCCGCCGTCGCCGGAGAGCTTCGTCACGAAGATGTCGAAGCCGCCGTTGTAGGACGGGTCGTAGGCGCCGGGCGTCGTCGGAAAGAGAGGCGACTGCGTGTAACCGGCAACGACGAGGCCCACGATCGGATCGTCGAGGAGCCCGAAGGCGATCTCGTAGCCATCGCCGCCGAGGTACGTGCTGAAGACGAGCGCGTCTCCGGCGGCGGTGAGTTTCGCGACGAAAGCGTCCGATCCGCCGCCGTAGGTACGGTCATATGCGCCCGGAGTCGTCGGAAAGTCGTCCGACTCGGTCTTGCCGGTGAGGACGGGCCGGCCTTCGGGATCGCACGCGAGGGTCTGCAGCAGCTCGACGCCGGCGCCGCCCAGGTAAGTGCACCAGAGCAGCGAGTCGCCACCGGCGGAGAGAGCGGCGACGAAGACGTCCCATCCGCCGGAGAGGGACTCCGCGTAGGCGCCGGGCGTCGTCGGGAGATCAGGGGACCGGACGCTGCCGGCGACGAGGATCGTGCCGTCCTCCCGGCGCACGATCCCCTCGCCGTACTCCTCCAGGGAACCGCCGAGATAGCCGCTCCAGAGCAGCGCCAGGGGATCGTCGGGCCGGCGGAGGTCCGCCGGCGCGGTGGCGTGAACCGGACCGGCCGCAGCGCCACGGGCACCGGCGGGTCGCGCCGAGGGCACGAGGACGAGCAACATCCCGAGAAGGACGGGAAGGATCGAAGCGCGGACCGCCTGGATGCGAAACGGCATGGTCAATGGCATGGTCGTGGATCCCCGGCGCTCGCGGCGCATCGCGGCGCATCGCGGCGTATCGCGGCGGTTCGCCGCGTATCGCGAGGCATCGCGGCGCATCGCGAGGCCTCCGCCGCAGCGACTCCGCGGCGGAAATCCGGTGGAAACGAGGATAGCAGAGCGAGCCGCGGGGCGTCGACCGGCAGGACGGCTGCCGGACGCCGCCGCCGGAAGATCAGGCGCGCAGCTCCCCCCGGAGCACGGTGACCGCCTCCCCCTGCAGCCAGACGCGCTCTCCCGCGACCCGCACCCGCACGATGCCGCCGCGCGCGGACGCCTGATACCCGACCATCTCCGCCTTGCCCGTTCTCCCCATCCAAAATGGTCCGAGGCAGCAATGGGCCGAACCGGTGACCGGGTCCTCGTCGATCCCGGAGCCGGGGGCGAAGAAGCGCGAGACGAAGTCGAAGCGAGGGTCGTCGGAGGCCGCGGTGACCATGACGCCCCGAACGCCGAGCGAGCGCAGCGCCCGGAAGTCGGGATCGACGCGGCGCACCGCCTCCGCGGAGTCGAGGAGGATCAGGAAGTCGTCCACGTTGCGGCCGACGTAGGAAGGACGGACGCCGAGCGCGCGCTCCGCGTCGCCCGGAAGCTTCGCCGGTCGCTCGCGGCGAGCCGGAAAGTCCATCTCGATCTCCCCGCGGTCCGTCCGCCGGGCGGCGAGAACGCCGCTGCGCGTGTGAAACCGTATCGCTTCGCCGCGAGGCGCGAACCCCTCCTCGAACAGGACATGGGCGCTCGCGAGCGTCGCGTGCCCGCAGAGATCGACCTCGACGGCCGGCGTGAACCAGCGCAGATCGAAGGAGGCCCCGCCGTCCTCTTGGCGGCGCAGGAGGAAGGCGGTTTCCGACAGGTTCATCTCGGAGGCGACCGACTGCATCCATGGCGCGTCGCGCGGCTCACGCAGCATGACCACCGCGGCGGGATTGCCGGCGAACGGCTCGTGCGTGAATGCGTCGACCTGCAGCACGAGCGTCCCGGCAGGCCGCCGGCCGCGCTCCGCCGTGCCCGCATCGGATCTCATTTCAGCGCTCCCCGGTTGCCGGAGTGACGACCGTTTCGATCCGAAACGGGTTCTGAATGTACTTCTTCACCGCGCATCCCTCCGCCGCC
Organism: Candidatus Eiseniibacteriota bacterium; assembly: GCA_041946735.1. Classification (GTDB taxonomy): domain Bacteria; phylum Eisenbacteria; class RBG-16-71-46; order CAIMUX01; family VGJL01; genus JBHGAY01. Next base: position 127,715 of record JBHGAY010000011.1, on the reverse strand, counting down.
CGGATCACGGCGTCCCGGTACTGCGAAGGGAAGTCGTCCGGAAGACGGATGGCGATGCGAACGGTTCCGATGCGGCGCGCATCGGCCGCATCGGGCAGCAGGGTCTGCGTCAGCTGGATTCCGGAGGTCGAGATCCCTCTCGTTTCGCAGAACTTCCGAACGTAGATCCCGGCACAGGTGCCGAGGGATGCGAGAAAGAGCGTGAACGGCTCCGGCGCGGTCCCCTCGCCGCCGCCTTCGGGACGCTGGTCGGTGGCGATCTCGAGATCGCCGTACCGCGCAACCACGCGAGCCTTCCCCTCGAAACGGATCCGGAACTCCTCCACCATCGCCCTGCCCTCCCTTCGATCTTCGCCCGTCTCACGCCCGGAACGCCGCCGGCGGCCGGGAGGAGCGTATCGATCCGTTCGCGCGTCCGGCAAGGCGTTGCGAAGGCGCCGCGAATGGCCTCGACCGGGGCCTCGCCCGACGGTCGAAGCCGGGCAACGAAGCGGCGGCGGCGCGAAGGCGAGCCTCGCCGGATCCGAAGCCGCGCGGCATCAGGTATCAGGCGGAGAGTTGGCTCGACTTCTTGCGTGGATGGAAGGTCCCCCGTTCTCTCGACGCACGAAACAACGCTGCATGGGGGAGGCAGAGCCGGCTTGGTAGCTGCTGGCCGGTCCGATAGGTTACGGGCGCACGGATCGGATCCGGTCCGGTGGCGAACCGGCCGGCGCTGTCGAGGCGCGGCTCCCGGAGACGGGGGCGGCGCCTCTTCCCCTATTCCCACCGAGCCCCGATTCGCTCTCGATCGAGAGAGAGCGCAACGCGCGCAGTGCCGAACGAACGAGAAGCAGAACAAACGAGACGCCCCGGACGTCAACTCCGGAGCGTCTCGCTCGTCTCGCTCGGCTGGCTCGTCTCGCTCTATCCGCTCTCGCGTCTCTCGCTTGCCGGACCCGCCGCTCGAACGCCCTCTGGCTACTGCTCGCGCACGTCGACCCGGCGCCGCACGTCCGCCTCGGTCAAGCGGCCTTCTGCGTAGGCGCGCAGGTCGTCGATGTTGGCGCGAAGCGAGAGCTTGCTCACGTCCCGGCCCTCGGGAAGGTCGATGTCCTTCAGGAAAGCGATGATCTTCACCGAGCGGCCCGAAGGGAGAGCGCGGAGCAAGTCGCCGTAATCGATCAGCACGTCGACCAGCTCCTGCTTGCCGGCCTCGAACTTCTCGAGCTGCTTCTGTCGGTAGGTGCCTTCGTCCATCGAGTCCCATTCCCCTTCGTCAGCGATCTTCCACTCCTTCGAGCCCGCCCCCTTCAGGTAGACCTTGCCGTCGCGGATGCGGATGCCATGGCCGCCGACGATGTAGTCGCCCTTCTCCTTCCCCTCGTCTCCCTGGATCACGATGACGCGATGCGCGCCGTCCCAGGGCAGGAAGCGAAAGAGCCCGCCCGATTCGAACCCCATGCCGGTGAGCGAAGCGTCGAACGTGAAGAAGACCCCGGCGTCCTCGTCTTCGAATCCCTGGGTCACTTCGTGGCCGCGGACGAGGAAGTTCGGGCTGTCGACCAGCATCTCGTCGATCGCCCGCTGGAAGATCTCGATCTGCCGCTCGAGCTTGGAGGGGGTATCGGCGGACAGGGCCGTGTTCGGGCCGAGGGCGGCGAGGAGGCAGCCTGCCAGCGCGAGGAAGAGGGCGGCGGCTGCGGCGGCGGGTCTCGGGAAGTGCTTCATCGCGATCTCCTTTCGTGATCCGTTCGAGGGCTTAGACGCGGGGCCCATGGAATCCGTTGAAGGAGATCCCGGAAAAGTCCTCCCCTGAACCAAGGGGGCGCTCGGGCGACGAACGAGCTGGTCGCCGCTTCCGGCCCCCGAGGGATGGACCGCCGGACGTACGTGGCGGCCCGAACCCGGCGCCGGGCGGCGGCGCGATTGAAGGGAGCCGGCGGGGAGAGTATCCTCTTGCGCACGAACGTGAAGGGGCTGGAGCGCCGCGTCAGACGTCGGCGGCGGCCGCGGCTGCGTCCGGACGACGCGTCTCGTTTCGTTCGCGCCCCTTCCCACGGAGATCCCCCGCCCGCCACCGAGGCGATCGGCCCCGACGCCTGGGAGGAACAGCGATGCATCGGAACCCGGCACTCCTCGCCGTCCTGCTCTTCGTGCTCTTCACCTTCGCGCCGATCCACTCGGCCGTTCAGGCCACCCCGTACTGGGGAGATCGCGAGATCGAGGAGTTCCTCTCCCGATCGGGCCCCACGGTCGTGTCCCCGGCGCTTCCCGCCGTCCCTCGCACCGAGGACGGAGAGCGTGTGGATTACGACTACCTGGAGGTCCTCGGACGCATCGCGCAATTCCTGAGTGTTTGGCAGGTGACGACGCCGGGTCCCGACCTCGGAGGAATCCGGGAGGGGGAGCACCTTCCGACGATCATCCAGACCGACAACACGTCGGAGGCCATCTGGGTGTGGACCCGATGGTACGAGTTGACCGGGGATGCGACCTATTTGCCGAACATTCACAACGCCTTCGTATACAGCCTCGCCCATCCGGCCTACCTCGAGGAGGGCGGGTCGGCGGAGACGCTCGGCTACTATCGCATGTACAACAGCGGCTGGGCCGTCCGAGCGGAACTGAAATACCGAGACGTCTTCGGGGACGTCACGTACAAGAGCTATGGAGATTCCTGCGCGGGGTACATCCGCTATCACTCCCTCACGCAGTTCGGGAGCGATTTCTACGACCACGTGAACCCTCCGGTGCTCGCCTGGGCGATCGGCAACCTGTACATGGCGGGCGTGCACGAGGGAAGGCAGGCGTGGATCGATCGTGCCGTCGAGCAGGCGACCAACCGTGTCAAGCCGTGGGTCGAGGCGGACCCGACGCTCCTCGGCAACCAGACCTGGGCGATGTCGGGCGGCGCGACGATGTGGGGCCTGCTCGAGAGCTACTTCCGCGCGTATCCCTCGGAGATCGCGACCTGGGTTCCCGCCTACAAGGGATACCTCGACGTCTCCTCGGATCCCGGCGACTTCACGAACGCGTGGAACGGTTGGTACGCGCTCGGCCATCGCGCGGCGGGGCTCGCGCTTCGCGATCCCTACGAGCTCTCGCTCCACGCGATGCTGACCGATGCCCTGATCGCGGAGGACGGCGACCTGGACGGTGGCATCCCGGCCCGGCCCGAAGACACCGATCAGATGGACCAGACGTGGGTCTCGAACTACCTCGCGTTCATGGGGGTGAGCGACGGGCTCGGACCGGCGAGCCTCGTGGCGGAGAACGGGGCAGGATCGGTGCGACCTTCGCTCGCCGTCTGGCCAAACCCCTCGCGAGGCGCCGTCCGGATCGGCTTCGCAGCTCCTCTCGCGGCGGGGGCCGGAGGCTCGGTCTCGATCCTCGATCTGTCGGGACGGAGGATCGCGACGCTCCGCGGGAGCGGCGAAGCTGGGGGCAGCGGCGAAGCCGGCGGCGGTCGCATCGTCCTTTCCTGGGATGGCCGGGACGATGCCGGCCGGCAAGCGGCGCCGGGGATCTACTTCATCGACGTGCGCGGCCCCGCGAGCGGCTCGCCAAGGCCGGTCCCGTTCGTGCTGCTGCACTGATCGAGAAGCTCGCGGGCCTGCTCCAGGACCGCAGCGACCGGCACGCTCGATACGAACGAGGGGGAGTGGCCGCACTCCTCCTCGAGGCAGCTCTTTCCGCACTCGGCGCAGTGCGGCTCCCAGGAAACCAGGGGGCGGTGCCGTGCCCGATGGAGCGGCCCCCCGTTGATCATGTTCCCGCACCAGAAGATCCCGACTGTGGGGGACCCGGGTCCGGCGGCAGTGTCCGGCCGGCGACGTCCCGCGCCGCGACCACGACCTGGTTCACGGTGATCTCCTTCAGGCAGCGATAGCCGATCGGGCAGGTCGGAGCCGAGCAGGGGCGGCACGGGACGTCGTGCGCGAGAATCTCGTGCGACCCCTCGGGCGGCGCCCAGACGAGCGGGTCGGTCCCGCCGAAGACGGTGACGGTCGGAGTGCCTAACGCGTAGGCGATGTGAGCCGGACCGGAGTCGTTCGTCAGGAGGACCGACACCTTCTCGAGGATCGCTCCGAGCTGCGGGAGGGTCGTCCTGCCGATGAGGTCGAGGCAGGGGGATCCGACGGCCGCGTACCGGATGGCCCGGAAGGCCGGCGTTGCGCACAGGAAGTCGCCGATCCGGGAGGCGCGAACGATCGCGATCCGCCGGGCGCTCCGCAGCCGGCCCTGGAGACCGAGGCTCATCGGGCGCCTCCCCCCGAGCGCCGGTCGACTTCGGCCTGCGCCCGCACCCGCCCGAAGCGCTCGATCATCTCGTCGAGAAGCTCGAGGGCGTGGCCATCGACCGATCCGGCCGGGTTCAGCACCGTCGAGGAGACTTCCGTATGGTATGCGCCGGAGGGGACGATGCAGCATCCGCCCCAATTGCGGAGGAGCAGATTTTGGACGAGCACCTCTTCCCCGGAATGAAAGCGGTGGAGCCGGCTCCAGAACCCGAAGCTGCCGACCGCCTCGAGCTTCTCGCGATCGTACAGCACGCACGACGCGACCCACGCGACCTTGTACAAACGCCACTCGCCCGGCGCGAACGCCTGCGCCACGTGATGCAGGTTCGCCGCCCGATGAAGATGCCACCGTTCCCATTCGGAATCGCCCGGCCGGAACGCTTCGGGGACGATCGGCCCGTTCCAGATCTCGATCTTCTCCTGCTCCGGCCGGCGGTCGCAGGCGAACGAGAGGCCGGCCGGGAACGCCCCGACGAAGCCGCACCGCTCGCCACGCAGGACGGAGAGCATGCGGCGGGCGACGTGCGGCTCGAGGTAGACATCATCGTCGAGGAAGAGGACCGCGTCCGCCCTCGCCCGCTCGAGCAGAAATTGCCTTTGCTCCGCGATCCCCCAGATCTTCGGCCGATGGTGATACTCGACGGCGTGACCCCGCGCTTCCAGGATCCTGAGGAGGGTCGCGATCACCGACCGGTCGGCCGCCGGGGATTCGCTCTGATCGGCGAGGACGACACGCATGCGCGGGATGTCCTGGGCCGCCAGGCCCGAAAGGGCCAGCGTGAGCGACTCGCCGCGGTCGCACGTCGGCAGGAGCACGTCGAGGGCGGCCTGGCCATCGCTCTTCTCCATCCGCGGTTGAACAGGACGTTCCATCGTCCCCCCTCGCCATGCCTGCGAAGCCCGCCGTCTTCCATTTTCGCGTTCCGGAAGTGCCTTCTCGCCTGCGGATCCACGCGCGGTTCACGCGCCTTGCCGATCAGAACACGCCTTTGTACAAGGAGCAGGACCGGCAGACCTCCGGCGGGACGTCCGATGCCAGAGCCCTGCGGAACGCCTCGTAGCGCTCCCCGTTCCACACGTCGCGCGCGCTGGACTCGATCACCGATCCGAAATGGATGCGGTCGGGCGTCGAGACCATGCAACAGGGCATCGCCAGGCCGCTCCAGCTCACATAGGCGCCGCGCCACGGCCAATCGCACCGCTCCGGTCCCGGCGTACCGGCTGGATGCTCGCGAGGCTGGATCCGAGGGAGACGCAGATCGAGCCCGAGCCGGTCCGCCGCCTCCTTCGCCTCGCCGAACTGCTCCGCGACGCGACCCGGATCTTCGCCGAGGAGGGTCTCCGCCTCGACGAAGTCTCGCATCCGCTGGTACTGCGGCGGCAGGCTCCCCTCGCCATAGTCGTGGCAGAGATGCTGGACGAACAACGACTCCGCCTCCCAGGAGGCGGCCAGGCGTACGACGCCGGGCAGCTCGTCGAGGTTCCCGCGCATCGCGACCATGATCACCCGCAAGTAGGGCGTGGCGCCGCCGCTCGAGCGCCGCGCGGCGAGGAAGCGCTCCACGTTGCGGACGACCTGCGCGAAATGCGCCCCGGTCCGGATTCTCTCGTATGTCGTGGAGGTGGCGCCGTCGATCGAGACGTGCAGGCCCGAGAGACCGCTCGAGACGCAGAGCGCTGCCATCCGGTCCGAGAGCAGCGTCATGTTCGTGTTCGTCGTCACCTCGATCTTCTTTCCGGACGCATACGCGACCATGTCGAAGAACCGGGGATGGATCAACGGCTCGCCGAGCCCCTGAAGGTGGAGGTGGGAGAGCGCGGGGAAGCCGTCGATGATCCGGGTGAAGGACTCGAACGGCAGAAGCGCTGCCGGCCCGTGAGGCGGCCCGTCGGTCCGGAACTGGATCGGGCACATCGTGCAACGGAGGTTGCACTGCCCGACCGGCTCGATCTGGACGTAGCTCGGGAGATCCATCATCCCTCCTGCCCCTCGCCGTCGATGGCCTCCGCGTGGCCGGTCGCCCGGCCGCCGCTCAGATCACCGTCCGGTCGTCCTTCGGGCGGCACCCCGCTTCCCGCCCTTCGCGGAGCAAGACGACAGCTCCCGCCAGTCGATCGAGCCGAACATTCCGGGCCTCCTCCGTCACCGCCCTCGTCCGATCGAGCGCGCTCGCGGCGATTCGACTCATAGGAAGAACACCCGGAATCGAATGGCTCCCCGCAGCCTCCAGTACACCGACAGAAACGGAATGACGGCGGAGGTCACGATCATCTCCACCACGTGCCGCGGCGCGCGGGAGGTCCGCCGCAGCCGCCGGACCGCGAACTCCGCGGTGAGCAAGGCCCACGCCGCGGCGCCCGCGGCCGACAACGCCGTGTCGGACCGCGCGACGCCGGCGGTGAGCACCACGAGCGAGGCCAGGATGGCGTAGTACCGCCAGGGGGGCGACTTCTGGATCCGCGCGCGATACAGGGCCGGGTGCTTTTTGTACAGAAGAGCGTTGAACATGCTCTTGCTCTGCTGCAGCACGCTCACGCCGAAGCGGGCGGGACGCACCGGGTGGATGACAACGGCCGGCTCGATCCTGCGAATTTCATGGCCCCGCTCGATCAAGGTGAAGTAGAGGTCGCTGTCCTCGCGCCAGGCGAGCTGGAATCGCTCGTCGAATCCCCCGACCTCCTCGAGGACCGAGCGGCGCAGGAAGCAGTTGGCCGTTGCGAACTCCGCCTGCTGCAGCCAAGACGCGTCCCGTTCGTAATCGGTCGGTCGGAGGGAGATCGGAATGACGATCTTGCCCCAGGCGCCTGCGATCCCTTCCCCGAGCGATTCGATTCCCGCTCGCAGCCACCCTGGCGAGGGGACGCAGTCGTCGTCGGTGAAGGCGACGATCGCAGCCGCGGCCGCGCGCCATCCCGCGTTGCGTGCGGCGGCCGGGCCTCGATGGCTCACGAGCCGCAGGTAGCGGAGCGCGAGCCGGCTGCGTCGCGACCGGTCCGCGACCACCTGCAGCGACGCATCGCACCGGCCGTCGTCGACGACGATCACCTCGAAGGCCGACCGGCCGAGATCCTGCTCCGCCAGCGCATCGAGGCAGCGGGCGAGCAGCGCCGGTCTGCGGTAGGTCGGCACGACCACCGAGACGAGGGGGGCCGGCCCGCGTCGATCCGACGTCGCGGCGCTCGCCTGCACCGCGGCCCTCGCCCGCGCCCTTCCGGCGCTCACGAGCCTGCCTCCGCGGCCTGCGGTCCCTCGGACGAATCCGGCCGCTTAGGAACCAGGAGGGAGCCGATCACGAGAGCGTCCAGGGGCGAGGACCAGAACGCCTCGATCGCGTCTCGCGGGGTCGCCACGATCGGCTCTCCGCGGGTGTTGAAGGAGGTGTTCACGAGGATCGGCACGCCGGTCCGCGCCTCGAAGGCGCGGATCAGGTCCCAGTAGATCGGATTCTGGTCGCGGCGGATCGTCTGGATGCGGGCCGTCCCGTCGAGGTGGCGCACGGCTGGGATCTTCTCCGCCATCTCCGGGAGCACGTCGTGCACGAACAGCATGAACGGGGAGGTTCCCGCATCCCGGAACCATCGGCCGGCCGCCTCTTCGATCACGACCGGAGCGACCGGCCGGAAGTCCTCGCGGTCCTTCAGCTCGTTCAGGCGCGCCTGCATGCCGGGGTCGATCGGCGAGGCGAGGATCGAGCGCGCGCCGAGGGCGCGCGGCCCGAACTCCATCCGTCCCTCGAACCATCCTAGAATCTCGTTGGCCGCGAGGCGGTCGGCCGCCTCGGCGACCAGGTCGTCCGGCCGCCGATACGGAATCTTCGACCAGCGGAGGAACGCTTCGATCTCCTCCTCGGAGAACGATGGGCCGAGGTAGGCGTGCTCCATCGTCCAGGAGCGGCTCGCGCCCGGCCGCGCTTGCAGATCGGTCCAGATCGCCGCTCCGAGGGAGGTGCCCGCGTCTCCGGCGGCCGGCTGCACCCATACGTTCCGGAACGGCCCGCGATCGCGAATCCGCGAGTTGAGCACGCAATTCAGGGCGACTCCTCCCGCCATGACCAGGTTCTGCTCGCCTGTCGCTCGGTGCAGCCATTGAACGATCTCCAGGACCGTCTCCTCGAGAACCTGTTGGAGGGAGCAGGCGAGATCGTAATGTCTCGGCTCCATCCTGGCGCCTCGCCGTCGCGGGGGACCGAAGCGCTCCTCCAGACGGAGCGGCTCGATCGCATAGCGTCCTTCCCCGAGCGGCCGGACGATGGCGCGCATCTCCGCGAGGAAGGTCGGTTTGCCGAACGCGGCCATCGCCATCACCTTGTACTCGTCGGAGGACCGGAGGAAGCCGAGGTGCTGCGTCACCTCCTCGTAGAGCAATCCGAGCGAATGCGGCATCTCCACCTGGCCGATCCTCTCGATCTCCACTCCATCCCCCACGTGGTACGCGGTCGTCGCCTTCTCCCCGCGGCCGTCCATCGTGAGGACCGCCGCTCGGGGAAAGGGAGAGACGTGGAACGCGCTCGCCGCGTGGGCGAGGTGATGCTCGACGAACCGCCAATCGAGCCGCTCGCGCTCCGCGCCGCGAAATCGGTCCTGCATGTGGTGCGGCCAGCCACCGGTCAGATGGCGAGGCGCGTTGACGACATGCGAGAGGAAGAGGGGATCCCATCCGGACAGCCACTCCTGCGGCACCGGTTGCGCGCTCGGCTCCAACGGAAGCGTGATCGACGGCTGGCCGCTCCACTCGCCGAGCAGCAGACTTGGATCGAAGGAGTACGCGACGCGGCCCACGTCCTTCAGCGTGATGCCCGCCTCGCGGAGGCAGTAGTCGATCGCGTGGAAAGGGAGCTCCCAGGTCGAGAAGGGAACGGGCCGCTTCCCGTGCTTGATCCTGGTGAACCGTTCCTCTTCGGCCGCCGCGAGCACGCGTCCGTCCTCGACCAGGCAGGCGGCGGGATCGTGAAAGACCGCGTTGATTCCGAGAGTGAACATTGCTTTCCTCCGTCCCCGTCGCGCTTTCAGATCTCGTCCGCCGGCTGATGCACGGCGAGCACCCGCGGCGCGTTGACCCTGCGGTCAGGAAGCGTCGTCGGAAGCTCCAGGTGGTAGGCGCCGGACGGGAGGATCCCACAGGCGCCGTGACGGGCCATGACGCGCAGCTCGGCAAGGACGTCCTCGCCGCAGTGCGACTCAGGCAGCTCGCGCCAGAAGCCGAAGCCTCCCGCTCCGAGCAGGTGGGCCGTATCGTAGAGCACGCACCCGCCGACCCACGCGATCTTGTACTTTCTCTGCTCGCTCGGATGGAGTCCCAGGCGGTTTTGCACGTGCCAGAGGTTCGCGGCATTGTGCAAGCGGTGTCGCTCCCATTCCGGCGTCCCCGGCCGCACCTCCTCCGGCACCACCGGCCCTTCCCAGAACTCGATCGCCTGCTCGTCGGGACGCACGTCGCCCGCGTAGGAGAGCCCGATCAGGCCGCACCCGACGAAGCCACAGGCCTCCTCCCGGATTGCGCGGACCATGCGCTCCAGGAGGTCCGACTCGAGGATGAGGTCGTCGTCGAGGAAGAGGATGTAGGGCGCCGTCGCTTGCTCGAGCAGGAACTGGCGATGCTCCGCCATCCCCAGGCGGGGAAGATGCTTGTGCGTCTCGATCGGATGCCCGTGCGCCGCAAGCACGCGCAGGACCGCTTGCACCTCGGGCGCCTCGACCGGATCGAAGCCTTCCGTCTGATCGGAGACGACGACTCGGAAGTCGCGGAAGGTCTGCGACAGGAGGCTCGTGAGCGTCACCGCGAGAGCGGCGGGGCGATCGCAGGTCCTGATCAGGATGTCGAGCGCGCGGGCTCCGTTCATCGAGTCACCTCCTCGGCGCGGGGATCGTGGGGGCCGGCGTCTTGGACCGGGGAGATGCCATAGCCGGCCGCTCTCGTCTCGGCGAGAAGCTCGTGCGCGGCGCGAACGACCGACTCCGGCTCCACCTTCCGCAGGCAGTCGTGGTGTCCTTGCGGACAGAGGCTCTTGTAGCACCAGCGGCAGGCGACATCGTGGTAGAGCACCCTGTTCGGGACCATCCACGGAGTGTGCTGTGGATTCGTGAGGGCATAGAGGTCGATCACCGGCGTGCCGACGGCTGAGGCGATGTGTACCGGGGATGTGTTGTTCGAGATCAGCAGGCGCGAGGCGCGAACCACTGCGGCGAACTCCGCGAGGGAGAGCTTCCCTGCCATCGAGCGCGACGGAGCCTTCATGCGGGCCGCGATCTGCTCGACGAGCGCCGCCTCCCCGCTCGTCCCGGAAAAGAGGATCGGCAGCGAGGTCTCCGCGTGGATCCGGTCCGCCGCTTCGGCGAAGCGCTCCGGCGGCCAACGGCGCGAGGGGGCGGAGGCGCCCGGATGGATCAGGATCCACTCGTCGCGGCCGGGCTCTACGGCCCCCCACTCGCGCAACGCCTCCTTCGCGCGCGCCACGGCCGGCTCCGGAACGCGAATCCGGAGCCGCTCGTCGGAAGTCCCGCATCCGATCCAGCCGACGAGATCGAGCTGGCGCCGCGCCTCGTGACGGATCAGACGTTGCGGCTCCGGCTCGGCGATCCAGTCGGTCAGAAGCTGATAGGGGTTCTCGCGGCAATGGGCGAGCCGCCTCGGGATGCCGGCGAGATGGCAGAGCAGGGCCGACGCGAGCGGATTCTGGCTGTAGACGGTGAAGATCACCGCGCCGTCGAACCGTCCCTGACGGAGGCGATCGAGGACCGCGACGTCCGGATCGGGGCCCTCCCTCTGCGGAGTCGCCTTCATCCAGGGCGGGTCGTAGACGATCGTCTCGTCGACGGGTTCGAGCAGCGGCGCCGCCGCGGCGCCGAGCGACGAGGTGAGTAGCGTGAGGGAACAGCCGGGCCGGCTCTCCTTCAGCGCGTGCAGCGCCGGACTCGTCATCAGGACGTCGCCGAGCGCGTCGAGGCGCACGCAGAGCACGCGACCCCCATCATCCCAGCGCGGTACGTTCGTCGGCGGTAGGGCTTCGACCATCGAGCGCGGTCTCCTCTTTCTTTGCCGATGCACGGATCCTTTCGATGATCCCGGTCGTCGAGCGATCCCGCGTGTACGGAAGGATGCGGACCTCGCCTCCGTACCCCCGCACGACCGGGGCTTCGGGGAGCGTCTCCAGCGAGTGGTCTCCCCCCTTCACGTATACGTCCGGCCGGATCTCGCGGATGATCGCGATCGGCGTGTCGTCCTCGAACGTCACGATGTCGTTGATGCAGCTCAAAGCGGCAAGGACGTGCACGCGATCCTCGAGTGGATTGATCGGCCGGCTGCTTCCCTTCAGCCGGCGCACGCTCGCGTCGGAGTTGACCCCGACGATCAGCGCCTCAGCGAGGTTCTTCGCCTCATTGAGGTACTGGATGTGCCCCCGATGGAGGATGTCGAAGCAGCCGTTGGTGAAGACGATCTTCCGCCCCTTGCGGCGATGCGCCTCGACCCGCTCCCGGAGGCTCGGGACGCTCGGCACCCATTTCTCGCCGACCGTCACGCGCGTGAGCAGCTCTTCGCTCGTGCATGTGGCGGTCGCCTCCTTGCCGACGACCAGCGCGGCGGCGGCCGAGGCGATCTCGCCCGCGGCCGGAACGTGCGCGCCGGCGGCGAGCGCGAGCGCCAGGGCGCTGATGAAGGTGTCCCCCGCGCCGATCGGTCTCGAAGCCTCGGCTCGCTTCGCATACGTGCGATAGGGGGGCCGCCCGCGCTCGAAGAGGATCGCGCCGTCGCTGTCGATCGTCACCGCGGCGATGTCCGCTCCCGTGATCCGCAGGATTCGCTCCCCCCAGGACGCGACCATCTCGGCCCGCCGCTCGGGAGTCGCCGGAGCGTCGAGGCCGAGCAGCCGCACCGCCTCGCCGAAGTTCGGCTTCACCACCGTGACGCCCGCGCCGCGGTATGCCGTCAATCGCTTCGAATCGACGGCGAGGACCAGAGGGCGCCGCGCCTGCAGCAGACGCAAGCGCTCGACGACGGCCGAGGTGAGGACGCCGTAGCCGTAATCGGAGACGACGAGCAGGTCCGCCTCCGCCCAGGCGCTCTCGAGAACGCCGAGCAGGGCTTCCTCGGTCTGAGGATCGATCGGCCGGGTCGTCCCGGAGTCGAAGCGCACGAGCATCTGCGACCCGGCGAACAGGCGGTTCTTCGCAAGCGTCCGCCGTCCGGGATGCACGAGCATGCCGGAGCACTCGACACCGGCCTGCCCGAGGAGGCCCTGGAGGATCGCGCCATCCGCATCGTTTCCCGCGGCGGAAAGGAAGCGAACCCGCGCCCCGAGCCGTCTCAGGTTCGCGGCGGTGTTCGCGGCTCCGCCGGGGAAGTGCCGGGGCGGATCGACGTCGAGAATCGGCACCGGAGCCTCGCGGCAGATCCGGGTTGCTTCGCCGTCGAGGTAGCCGTCCAGGATCGCTTCGCCGAGGACCAGTGCGCGTAGCGAAGAGAAGGACGCGATCGTCTCTCGCAGATCCGGCTGCATCATCCCTGCGCCCCCGGCCCGCTGACGCCCGGGGTCGCTCGCACGTTCGAGTCGTGCCGGCCGCCGAGCGCCGGCCTCGGCCGTCGCGCCCCTTCGATCTCAACGAGGCGAGCCGCATGGCGAAGATCCGTCGCGATCCGATCCGGGATCCTCTCCGGGGAGAAAAGCCACTCCGTCTCGTTGCCGTTCCCGATCAGGATCGTCCGGCATCCTGCCCGCCGGCCCGCTTCGACGTCGTCGAGGATGTCGCCGATCATCCAGGAGGCGGCGAGATCGATCCCATGCTCCAGCGCCGCGCGGAGCAGGAGCCCCGGTCCCGGCTTGCGGCAGAGGCACGCGACGCGGTATCGCGGGACGGACGCGTCGGGATGGTGCGGGCAGTAGTAGAAGCCGTCGAGCGGCGCTCCGATCGAATCGAAGCGTTCCGCGAGGCTGCGCCGGACAGGCCCGAGCGCCTCCTCCGGGAAGAAGCCTCTCGCGACTCCCGACTGGTTGGAGACGATGAAGAGCCGGAAGCCGCCGGTCGAGAAGGCGCGCACCCCGTCCTCCGCTCCGTCGCTCCAGCGGATTCGCTCCGGCTGGACGTTGGACGGAACGTTCTCGAGCAGCGTGCCGTCCTTGTCGAGAAAGATGGCGGCGCGCGCCTGCGCTCTCACGGCCATGACGTCTCCTTCATCGGCAGCACCATCATCTCGGGGATCACCGTCCCCTCCGGCTGGCGGAGGAGGAACACGATTGCGTCGGCGACGTTGCGCGGGTCCTGCAAGGTCGTGACGTCGATCTCGGGGAACCGATCGAGCAGGAAGGGCGTCCGCATGCCGCCGCAAATCACTGCGCTGACCCGCACTCCATGCGGCCGGCCCTCGACGTGCATCGCATGCGAGAGTCCGAGCAGGCCCCATTTGCTCGCGTGGTAGGCCGAAGCGTTCGCCCAGGCGCGGCGGGCGGCCGTCGAGACGATGTTGATGATGTGGCCGCCCCCCTTCGCGCGCATCCCGGGGAGGATCTGGCGCGCGAGCAGGAACGGCGCCCGCAAATTAACGGCGAGGATCGAGTCGAACTCCTCGACCGACAGCTCGTCGATCGGCACCGTCCGGTCCGCCCCCGCGTTGTTCACCAGGATGTCGATGCCGCCCATCTCCTCGGAAACGCGGCGCACTACCTCTTCGACCTGGCGCGCGTCGCGAAGGTCGAGCGAGGCGGCGACCGCCGTTCCCCCGGTCCCGGACTCGCGGATGCGCGAGACAACCCCCTCGGTGAGATCGTTCCGCACGTCGCCGACGACAACGTGCACGCCTTCCCGGGCGAGGCGGGAGCAGATCGCCTCACCCAGGCCCCGCGCGCCCCCGGTCACCAGAGCCACCTTGCCCTGCAGATCGTTCTCGGACACCGCGCCCTCCTCTTCTCGGACTCCCGTTCCTTCGTTGCTTGCGCGACCGGCCCCAGCGTCCGGGATCAGGAGCGGGACCCGATCCTTGCCGCGACCGGACGGCTCCGGCTTCCCGCCTTTGCGATCGGCCACACCTCGCTCCGCGACGGTTTCGACGCGAGCGGCTCGGCCGCGACGGCCGAGATCATCTGTTCCTCCACCAACTGCCGGAGGAGATGGAAGAGGACGATCTGCGTCTCCCGTATCCTTCGCGAATCGAACGAGGGGATCGCGACCGCGACGTCGGCGAGCGGAAGGATGCGGTTCGCATCGCCGCCGAAGATCACGACCGTCTTCATGCCACGCCGCCGAGCCCGGCGGAGCGTGCGGGCAAGGTGGTGCAGCCTCCTTCCTGTGCATACGGCGAGGAGAACGTCGGCGTTGCTCCCGCGCCGGCGAGGAGCGCGCCGTCGCGTTTCCGGACGCCAGGCTTGCGGCACACGAGATGCGTCGGCGTTCGCCCCGGTGTGACCGTTCCCGGTGATGTGGCCGTTGCCGGCGGGGTGCCCGTTCCCGCTGCCGTCGTCGACTGCCGCTCCGGCGCCCCACGTCTGGCGCGTGACCTCGCGAAGCCTGCCTTTGCCCTGCCCTGCAAAGCGCGAAACCGCGCCGGACACGCCTCCCCCGCCGCGGGCGACCGGAGGCCGCGAGGGCCGCAGCACGCGGAGGCGCAAGCGATCGAGCCCCGCCATGTGCGCTCCGCCGGTCAGCTCGCGGGCGATCTGATGCGCAACAGCCTCGCCGGAGCCAACGCATCGGATGTAGATCGTCCGCCCGGAGAGCGCGCAACCGGCGATCGACTGCGCCGCCTCGACGAGCGAGCCGCGCACGAGCCGGCGCGACTGCTGTAGGACGTCCACCGTCGACTCGAACGACCTCTCGACCATCGCGAACAGCTCGAGCCGGCGGCGCGTCTCGGGCCGCCCGGCGGCGAGGACGTCCTCATAGAGCTCGGCAACGCCCGACGCGACCTTCTGCCAGCTGAAGAGGTGCCTCGCTCGCGCGATCGCCTGCCGCGCGAAGAGGTCGAGGAGCTTGGGGTTCCTGTACAGGTGCGCAATCTTCGCCGCAATGGCGGCCGGATCGTTCGGCGGGACGAGGTAGCCGGTCTCGCTGTCGCGAACCGAGAACTTGATCCCGCCGACCGAAGAGCCGATCACCGGCGTGCCACAGGCCATCGCCTCGACGGGAGTGATCCCGAACGGCTCGTACCAAGGGGTCGTGAGGAACAGGTCAGCCGCCGCGTAATACCACCGGAGGCTGGCTCGGCGCTTCCTTCCGGTGAAAACCACGCGGCCCGCAACGTCGCATACACGCGCGATCTCCTGAAGGCGCCCGATCTCGGGAGTCTTCTTCGGATCGGGCAGGTCCGTCTCTCCGCCGACCACGAAGAGTCGCGCGTCGATCCCGTGCTCATGGACGAGGTCGCCGAAACCGCGGACCACGTTGTCGACTCCTTTGCGGGGGACCATCCGGCCGAGCTGGAGCAGCACCCGCTGCCCGGGATCGATCCCGAGCTTGCGCCGCGCCCTCGCCTTGCCGATCGGGGCGAACTCGGCCGGATCGAATCCGCACGGAATGATTCGAAGGCGCGACGGCTCCGCGTTGTAGAGATGGATCAGGTCCTCTTCGTCCTGCGGGCACTCCGCAATGATCATGTCCGCTTCGGCGATGACACGATCCTCGATCTCGAAGCGCTGGTCCGGGAACTCGTCCGCCGCCCCCTGGTGACGCCGCCGGACACGCCCGAGAGCGTGGAAGGTGACGACGAACGGAATTCCGAGCGCTTTCTTCAGGTCCGCGGCGACGAGCGCCGACATCCAGAAGTTCGCATGGATCAGGTCGTACTTGATCCGCCTGCGGCGGAAGAACGCGAGCATGCACGCGGTGAACGGCTCCATGTAGGGCAGCAGATCCTCCTTGCGGACGTACTCGGGCGGACCGGCCGGAACATGGACGATCCGCACGCCCCTCTCCCAATCGAGGACCTCGGGCTGCGAGGGATCGTCACGTCGCGTGAAGACGTCGACCCGGTAGCCGAACTTCGTCAGGTTCCGGGCCAGATGCGCGACGTAGACATTCTGGCCCCCGCTGTCCCTGCCCCCGAGGATCGCGAGCGGCGATGCGTGTTCGCTGATGAGCGCCACTCGTTTGTTCATGGCTCCTCCTGGTGGGCCCTCAAGCAGGGTCCGCATGCAGGGTTCTCGCATGGGCGCCGGATGCTCCGGCCACCTCGGTGAACGTCCGGTCCCAATCGCGGCCGAACCGCTCGATCGAGAACCTTTCCATGGCTGTGCGACGCGCGCCTTCCCCCAGCCGGCGCGCGAGGTCCGGGTCGCGCAGCAGCCCCTGCATCCTCTCGATGAGACGTTCGACGTCGGTGTCGATGTAGCCGGAAACGCCGTTCTCGATGACCGTGGACATTTCGGTCGTCGCAAGGCCGACGATCGGCACCCCGAGCATCATCGCTTCACAGACCGCCAGCCCCAGGCTCGTGTAGCGGATCGGGTTCCAGAGAAAGCGATAGCGGGCGACGAACGCCGCGAGACGGTCCGGCTGGATCTCGCCGATACCGAAAGCGATGTCGGCGTTCATCCCCACGAGATCCAGCGGGACGCGCTGCCGTGTCCGGCTGTAGAGGTCGTATCCGAGCCTCCGGCCACGCGAAACGAGGTTGTTGACCACGACCAGGCCGCGTTCGATTTCCCCCGTGTAACGGACGCCGGAGGGGACGACGACTCCGTGCTCGATGACACGCGTCTCCACCGGGCCCGAGTCCCACATCAGATCGTTGAAGTGGGTGACGTGCACGAGCAGAACTCCGGGATCGTCCAACGGGTGCCGCGTGTCGGTCGGAGACTGCCGGGGAGGATCGTGCTCGAGGTAGACCCGCGGGCCGCGCAGCTGGGAATCCGAAAGAATCTCGTACTGGTCGCTTTCCCAATTCCTTCTGGACTGATAGAGGACGCAATCGACTGGCAGGTGGCGCACCCGGTCGGCCGGCACCTCGTGCACGTTGTCGCCCCAGGGAAAGGAGCCGGAGCGGCCGGTGTATCCGGGTGGCCGGCCCGGCAGCACGGGAAGGAAGAAGTCGTGCGGAGACTGCGACAGGTAGTACAGGTAGTTGCCGTGGATGTGCCAGGTCAGGATCTTCACGTTACGTTTCCTCGCTCTCGCGTTCGCATGCCCGCTTCCAACGGCTTGCCGGGGATCGTCCCTTCCCCGGCCTCTTCGTCGACTCAGGAGAACTTCAGCTCGATTCCTCCTCCGGAGATCCCGTACTCCGCTTCTTGCAGCACCCTTTCCGTCGCGTCCTCACGGGGTCCGTCCACGATCCGGTGCCGCTGGGTGTCGAGCGGGGCCCATCGGCCCGGATCCGACGCGACCGTGATGACGACGCTCGGCACCCTGAGAGCCGCCGCGATATGCGATACGGACGTGTCGTTGCAGACGACCAGCGCGGCCCTTTCGACGAGCGCCGCGAGCCCGCCAAGACTCAACTTCCCGATGGTGTCGAGAGCGGGGGCTCGCATTCGCGCAGCGACCTCCCGGCCGATCTCCTCCTCGCCGGGCCCTCCGGTCAGCACGATCGGGAATCCCCAGCCCGAGATCCGGTCCGCCACCTCCGCAAAACGGTCGGCCGGCCAGCGACGCTCGGCCGACCGTCCGCCCGGGTGCACGCAGATGAAGGCCGACGACTCCGAGGAGCCCAGGCGGCGCCGCAGCTCGAGGCGATCCTTCTCCCACACGGGGAACTCCAGATCCTCACCGCAGGACCGATAGCCGACATGCTCCACGAGGCGGACCCATCGCCGCACCTCCGGCTCCGGTCCGCGAACCGTCTCGAGAAAGAGCGACGGATCGGGACAGAAGGAGCCGGGCTCGTGGTATCCCGCGACCCTTTCGGCCCCGAGGAGGGCGGCGAGAGGATTCGTCAGCGCTCCGCTTCCGTGCATCTGAAGGACGAGATCGAAACGATGCGCGTGCGCTTCGGCAAGGAAGGCGGGGAACATCTCGTGATCGAACTCCCTCTCCGGCAAGCCCGGGAAGCCGGGCAGCTCGAGGAAGTCGTCGAGATAGGAAGCGAAGCGCTGCACGAACCAGCGGGCCCACGGCAGTCCGATCAGGACGATCCGCGCTTCGGGCAGGGAGGATCGCAGAGCGCGCAGCGCCGGCACGGCGCAAAGCAGATCGCCCACTTGCAGGGCGCGGAGGACCGCGACCCGCTGGGGAGGGGGGAAGATCTTCGCGTTCCGTCCGTTCCGTCCCGCTCTCGCGCGCATCGGCGATCCCTCCCCTGGCTGGTGCCGGCTCAATCGATCGGCTCGGCCCGCCCGCGGCCGCCCGGCCCGCGCGCGGCGTCCGCCCGCGCGAGCTCGCCGGCCGCGCCGTCCCGCTCCATCCACTCCCGGAAGTGCTCCAGGTCGTCGCGGATCTGCTGAGACGCTGAATCGCCGAACAGACTGGCGACCGCCTCTCCGAGCTTCCCGGCGGGTGGCGCATATCGCAGCACCACTCGCACCTCGGTGATCGATCGATCCCTCTCGTCGGGGAGAAACCGAACCGAGCCGGCGCTCGCCACGTCCGATCCGGAGATGGACTGCCAGGAGATCTGCCGGTCCGGCTCCTCGTGGATGATCTCCGCGTCCCATTCGACGCGCTTCCCCAGCGGGCCCTTGGCGACCCAGTGAGATCGTTTGCCGTCGAGGACGATCACCTCATCGAGGTGTTTCATGATCTTCGGAAGATTGTGAAAGTCGCGCCACACGTGATAGAGGGTGGCGGCCGGGCGAGCGATCCGTACCGATTCTTCGACGCGTATCCCGCGGTCCGGTTCCTGCTTCATCTCGTCCTCCTCGCGGGCTCCGAACATGAGGATGGGGTCAGGCGGCGACTTTCGGCCCCGTGATCCGCTGGAAGGAGAGAGAGAGTTCCGGAGCGGCCACTCGCCTCGCTCCCGTCGCTGCGCAAAGCCTTCAAACCGCCTCCCTGCGAAACACGGGCTCCTGCCGCTTCCATGCGAGCCGCGATCGATCCTGCTGTGCGGTCTTCCTCTCCGAGCCTATTCGTCGCCGGTTCCCGGTTTTGCTTCTCGCGAGCCCAGGTGCGGGCGAAGGCTTCCACGCGGAGACGCCCTCGCCGGATCTCCGACCCGATCGGCCAATGCCCGCTTCGCGAGTGACAGGCGGCGCAGTTCCCCCCTGCCTTGCGAAGCTGGGTCAGCTTCTCGTGCGGTCGCCGCCGTCCTGGCCGGATCCCCCACTACGGCTTCCCGAGTTCGTGGCCCCGCTTGGGGAGGAGCCACCGCGGGACCCCGCCGCCTGCCCAGGCGACCCCGATCCTTGGCCTTGGCCTTGCCCTTGTCCTTGGCCTTGGCCTTGGCCTTGCGATCTCGCGGAGCCGCCTTGCGAACCCGTCTGCGAAGCGCTCTGCGAACCGCCGCCTCGCGAAGAACCGGATGGCGACGTCCCGTCGGTACGCGGATTGCTGGCAAACGACGCGGTTCTGGGGGAGCGCTCACGCTCCAGGGTCGACCGGAGCCTTTCGATGTCCTCGTCCAGGGCCTGATCGGGATCGGACCCGAACATCTCGGCGAGCTTCTTTCCGGCCACCCCGCCCGGCGGGTTGTACATCATGCGAATGTGGATGTCGGTCCCTTCACCGCTCGGGCGGAATTCGACCTCGCCCCAGGTATCCATCCGCGAGCCGGGCAGGCTCTTCCACGCGAGACGCTCGTCGGGCACACGGGCGGTGAGCATCGCTTCCCACTCGACCGGGATTCCGCCGGGGCCGCGCGCGATCCATCGGGACCGCCCGTTCCCGAGATCCTCGACCCTCTCGATGTGGGAGAAGACGCGAGCCAGGTTCTCGTAGCGAGTCCAGAAGCGGAAGACATCCTGCACCGGCGCGTCGACTCTCAGGGTTCGGTCGACCGAATATCCGGAGCCGTTCCTGCGGCCTCTGCGGATGAACGACGCCGGACTTCTGCCGGTGACCGCGTAGGCGACCGTCGCGACACTGGCGAGGCCGGCGCCGGCGCCCAGGATGCCGCGCCTGCGAATCGCGTAGTACGCGAGAAGGCCTCCCGCGGCGCCGGCGACGGCCCTGCGCGTGCCCGGCGAACTCTCGCGGACGGTCGAGGAGATTCGTTCCCCGACCTGCTTCGCTGTCTCTCCGATCCGATCCACTACCTGACGCGCCTTCGTCTCGGCTTCGTTCCCGGCTCTCTCCGCCATGCGCCTGGCTTCGCTAGGGCTGCTCATCGATGTCGCCTCCTGCTCGTGTGCTTGTTGCCGGATCGGGATGACTCTTCCGGTCGATTCCAAGTCGATGCGTGTGGTCTGGTTCTTGTCGTGCGGCTCCGGTCTCTTCTTTTGGGCCATCTCCGCCGCCTCGGGGCCCGGCAACAGAGCTCCCCTTTCACATTCTCGATCACAGCCCCGCTCACGCGCGCATCGACTTCCGTTCACCAGGACTTCTGGCCCTCGCCGTCATCATACGAGGCGGCAACCACGAACATCAGTGATTCTTGTGTAATGAGGCAGGGGTAAGAAACGACGCGACGCGGATCCGGAGATCCGCGCCGTTCGAAGAGGCGAGTACCGAAGAGCCCGCCCGAGCGGAGTTCGTGGGCCGCCCGGTCGCGATGTCGCTGCGAGGCTCCTACGACGAAGATCGAGAGCCCTGCCGAGTCGCCGAAGTCGTCGCGTACTTCTCCGGCTGTCGGTCGAACTGCCGTTTGCACTCCATGGAGCAGAAGTAATACCGGTTGCCTTTGTATTCGCTCGTCGCTGCGGCCCGGCTTTCCTCCACCGTCATTCCACAGACCGGATCCCGATGCGATGCCATGCCGTCCTCCTCTCGATTCACTCCTGCGGCTTCTTCGCTTCTGCGTCTTCTTCACTTTTGCGGCCTTTCCTCGCGCGAACCCGCCTCGATCGGAATCTCCCGCCCTTTCCGTCGCTCCTCTACGATCGGCAGCGAGATCTCGAGAATGCCGTCGTGGAAGCGGCCGTTCGCCTGAGAGGCGTCGACGTCGTCGGGAAGGGGAAGCCGGCGATAGAATTCGCCGTAGCTCCACTCGGACTGCACCATCCCCTCGCGGCGCTCCTCGTGCTCTCGGCGCCGCTCACCGTGGATCACGAGATCCCCTTCACGGACCTCCACCTTGACGTCCTCCTTCTTCATGCCGGGCAGCTCCGCCCGTACGAGAAGATGGTTGTCCCTTTCCAGGATCTCCACCGGGGGAGCCCACGAAACCGCCGCGCGTCCGGAGCGCATCGCTCCCGCCCTTGGCCCGAATCCGTCGAACCATCGACCCATCTCTTCCGTGAAACGGCGCATCAGATCGAACGGGCTTGCGGTCCAGAACTCACGCGGGCTCAACGCGAACATGGACGGGGTCCAGGGAGCCATCTCTCCGCCCCGGCGCTCTGCGGACCTGCCTTGCGCTCCACCGCTCGAACGTCGTTCCTCGCTCCCTCCCTCGCTCTCCTTCCGGTCGCTCTGTTCGGTGCGGCCCTCTTTCGCGTTCGCCATCTTCTTCTCCTTCCTTTTCCGGCCGTATCCCTGGCGACGGCCGCGACGGAATCCGCTCACGCGCACCGCGCCTCGTTCCCTCTTTCATCACGATTCCCGCGTGGCGGTTCCCAACGGAGGCGGACGAAGGAAGACATTTCCCGGCTCCGCGCGGATTCCCCGCTCCCGGCTCCCGCTTCCTCCATCCGCTACTGATCTCCTCGCGCGACTCGTTCCCTCTCCCCCATCTCTGCACGCCCGTTCTGGAGATTCAACGAGCAACCGAGGAGCAACCGCGCGAGGAGCAACGGAAGAAACCGCCGAGGCGATGCAGAGAGCGCGGAGGTCCCGGGCGATGACGCGGAGGAGCCGTGCGAGCACGAGCGAGCGGAAGCAGCCGAGCGGGAGGAGGCGAGCCCGGAGAGTACGGGTCGAGCCGAGTGGCGCCCCTCTCAGGGGAACGATTCGACCCGGACCGAGTTCGTGACACCTCCGAGCGATCCGTCGCGCACACCGGAGGTGATGACGATCCGCGCTCCCGGCCGGAACCGTCCCGTCGCGCGCGCGCACTCGATCGCTTCGCGCACGCCGTCCCCGGACGCCGTTTCCGGCCCGCCGTACATCGGCTCGACGCCCCATACGATCGCCAGCCGCCGCACGGTGGCAGCGTCGGGGCTGAGCGCGAGAATCGGACAGGCCGGGCGATAGCGCGAGACGAGCTGCGCGGTGCGGCCGCTTCGCGTCAGGCAAACGAGGGCGTCGGCGCGGATCTCCTCCGCGAGGGTGCAAGCGGCGTGGGCGACGGCATCCGGTACTTCGGCAAGGAGCGGGTGCACGAGACCGACCAGGTGGCGCGGGAACCTCGCTTCGGTTCTCTCGACGATGCGCGCCATGAAGGCGACCGTCTCGACGGGATAGGTCCCGACGGAAGTCTCGCCGCTCAGCATCACCGCATCGGTCCCGTCGAGCACCGCGTTGGAGACGTCCGAGACCTCGGCGCGCGTCGGAGAAGGATGCGTAATCATCGACTCCAGCATCTGCGTCGCGGTGATCACGATCTTTCCTTCCCGGTTGCAGGCGAGAATGATCTCCTTCTGGCGAAGGGCGACCTCTTCCAGGTCGGTCTCGACTCCCAGATCCCCTCGGGCAACCATCACGCCATCGGACTCCTCGAGAATCTGCGGGAGTTCGTGGAGCGCCTCTCGCT
Organism: Candidatus Eiseniibacteriota bacterium; assembly: GCA_041946735.1. GTDB lineage: Bacteria > Eisenbacteria > RBG-16-71-46 > CAIMUX01 > VGJL01 > JBHGAY01. The sequence continues at coordinate 104,783 of JBHGAY010000011.1, read as the reverse complement.
TTTCGATCTTCGCGACGATCGGGATCGCCGCTCCTTGCTCCGATTGCAGCCGGCGCAGCTCCCGCACGTCCCGGGGCGATCGGACGAAGGACAGCGCCACGTAATCGACGCCCGCGCGGATGCCGAAGGCGAGATCGGCTCGGTCCTTTTCGGTGACCGTTTCGAGGGCGCTCAAGCGGGTGTCGGGAAGGTTCACCCCCTTGCCGCTTAGGAGGGGGCCTCCGGCGAGAACCTCGCAGCGGATTCGAGCTGGAGTGGCGTCGAGCACCCGGAGACGGATCGCCCCGTCGTCGAGAAGGATCGGCTCGCCCGGCCGGACTTCGGACGCAAGCCCGGCGTGCCCCTCGATCGGGATTGCGCCGGGCGCCGCGTCCAGGCCCATCTCGAGCGGCACGATCTCCCCGGCGGAGAGAACGATCCCGCCGGGAGGCAGGTGCCCGACACGGATCTTCGGCCCGCGCAGGTCCTGCAGGATCGCGACCGGCCGCCCGAGAGTCGCGGCCGCCGCCCGAATGTCCCGAATCGCTCGCTCGTGCTCCTCCGGCGCTCCATAGGAGAAGTTCAACCGGATCACGTCGGCGCCCGCTTCCAGCACGGCTCGCAGGATCTCCGGCTTCGCGATCGAAGGGCCGTACGTCGCAACGATCTTCGTGTTCTTCGTCACGTCTTGCTCCCGGCCACCGGCGAGCTCAGATCTCACGCCCGCTCGCGGTGCGCCCGTTCGTTCGGCAATCGCGCAATCGAGCCGTTCACGCCGGCTGTTCGCGCTTTTCGCGCCGGCCGTTTGCGCTGGTCGTTTGCGCCGGCCACTCACGTGGGCTCCGCCGCTTCCTCGCCCATCCGCGATTGCCTATTGTCGAACCGCACCCGTGCTTCGTCCATCGAGCCGCGCCAAAGGAAGGCCGGCTCGAACCGCCGGACTCGACAGGAGGGCACGTGCCTGAACCTCTACGAATCGAAACGAGCCGGCCGCCAGGAGCGCCGATCCTCCGCTCCCGGCGTCCCGATCCCTGCGCGGTCGTCGTCTTCGGCGCGAACGGCGATCTCGCCCATCGCAAGCTTCTTCCTTCCTTGTACAGCCTCTACCAGGAAGGAGAGCTGCCGGAAGGAGTCCGCATCATCGGCATCGGCCGCTCCGGAAAAGGCGGCGACGCCTTCCCGGACGAGTACCGCCGCTCGATCGAGGAGCATGGCCGCGAGAAGCCGCTCGATGACGAAGCCTGGCGATCCTTCGCGGGTAGGCTCGCCTACCTCGAAGGGGACGTCAAGGAGTCGGAGGTCTACCGGGAACTGCGAGGCATCCTCTCGCTTCCCGAGACGCGCGAGTCGACCCACGGAAACGCTCTCTTCTACATGGCCACTCCCCCCGATCTCTTCCCGAACGTCCTCGAGGGGCTCCTCGCGGCTGGGCTGCTCCATCGCAACAAGGATTCGGCGCGGGAGCCGTGGGACCGCATCGTTGTCGAGAAACCGTTCGGGACCGACCTCCACTCGGCACGCGAACTGAACCGCCAGATCGCCCACGCGATCGACGAGCGCCAGGTCTTCCGCATCGATCACTACCTGGGCAAAGAGGCGGTGCAGAATCTCCTCGTGTTCCGCTTCGGCAACTCGATCTTCGAGCCGCTCTGGAACCGCCGCTACATCGATCACGTCGAGATCACGTCGAGCGAATCGATCGGGATCGAGGGGCGCGGCAGATTCTACGAAACGGTCGGCGCCCTCCGCGACATGATCCAGAGCCACGTCCTCCAGCTCCTGATGTTGTGCGCCATGGACCCGCCCGTCTCTTTCGAGTCCGAGGAGATCCGCGACCAGAGAGCGCGGACGCTCCGCGCCCTCCGGCCGATCCCGGCCGAGGCCGTCGCCCGCCACGTGGTGCGGGGGCAGTATCGCGGGTACCAGGAGGAGCCGTCCGTCGCCCCCGGCTCGACGACCGAGACCTACGTGGCGCTGCGCGTCTTGATCGACAATTGGAGGTGGCAGGGCGTCCCCTTCTACTTGCGGACCGGCAAGCGCCTCCGTTCCCGCGAGACATTCGTGGCGATCCATTTCCGCGAGGTCCCTCTCTGCCTCTTTGGGCGCGACGACCTCTGCCAGCGGCTCGAGCCGAACCTCCTTCTCGCGAGAATCCAACCGGACCCGGGAATGACGCTCCGTTTTGTCAGCAAAGCCCCCGGCGACGAGCTGTCGATCGCCAACGTGACGATGCGGATGGACTGGAACGAGACATTCCAGACCTCCCTCCACGACGCCTACGAGCGGCTCCTGCTCGATTGCATGCGAGACGATCCCACGCTCTTCTGGCGCAGCGATGCGGTCGAGAATTCCTGGGCCTTCCTCGAGCCGATCCTCGAGGCCTGGGGATCGGATGCCTCGATCCCGCTCTCGATCTACGAGCCTGGGAGCGAGGGGCCCGAAGCAGCTCGAGAAATGCTGTCGCGGGAGGGAAAGCGTTGGACGGAGCTGGGATGAAGGAGCTCTCTCTCACCCTCGCCCGCCCGGGATATGAGTTCGCCGATGCGGCCGCCTCACGCGTGCTGCGAGGGATCCGCGAATCGATCGTCTCTCGGGGGCGCGCCTCGGTCGGGCTCGCCGGCGGCGACACTCCGCGGGCGATCCACGCCGCGATCCTGGCCTCTCCCGAAACCGCCCGGATCGGATGGTCTTATGTCGACTTCTACTTTTCCGACGAGCGCTGCGTCCCGCCCGAGCACCCGGAGAGCAACTATGGGATGGCGCTGGAAACGCTCTTCTCGTCGCTGCCCGTCCTGCCGGAGCGGATCCACCGGATCGAGGGAGAGCGGAGCGACCGGGAGCGAGCCGCCGAGGAGTACGCAGCGGGCCTGCCTCCGTCCCTCGATCTGCTCCTGCTCGGCATGGGGGCGGACACCCATACCGCCTCGCTCTTCCCCGGCTCGCCGGCGATCCTCGAGACCCGGCGGCGTGCAGTCGCGGTCGAGGCGCCGGCCGGAGTCCGGTGGCGCGTCACGATCACGCCTCCCGTGATCGCTTCGGCCCGCCACATCCTGGTCGCCGTCGCCGGGAAGGAAAAGGCGCGGGCGGTGCAGCAGGCGATTACGGGCCCCGTCGATCCTCTTCGTCATCCGATTCAGCTCGCCGATGGCGCCGAATGGATTCTCGACGCGGAGGCGGCGAGGGAACTGCCCCCGCCCTTGCTCGACGAAGCTCAGAATCAAAGTCAGAAGCAGAAAAGGAGCCGCCCATCATGAACGGACCGTTCGACGATCTCGATCGCCTCTGCATCGACACGCTCCGCACCCTTTCGATCGACGCGGTGGAAAAGGCGAACTCGGGGCACCCCGGCCTGCCTCTTGGCGCCGCCCCGATGGCCTGGGTCCTCTGGTCGCGCCATCTCCGCCACGATCCGGCCGACCCGAAGTGGCCCGATCGTGACCGCTTCGTCCTCTCGGCGGGTCACGGGAGCATGCTCCTCTACTCGCTGCTCTACCTGAGCGGATACGGCCTCACGCTGGACGATCTGAAGTCGTTCCGCCAATGGGGCTCGCGCACGCCGGGGCATCCCGAAGTGCATGCGACGCCGGGCGTCGAGGCGACGACCGGCCCGCTCGGCCAGGGGCTGACGAATGCGGTCGGGATGGCGATCGCCGAGCGGTTCCTCGCGCATCGCTACAACCGTCCCGGTAAGGAGATCGTCGGGCACCGCACCTTCGTGATCGCCTCCGACGGCGACATGATGGAGGGGGTCTCGGGCGAAGCTTCGTCGCTCGCGGGCCATCTCGGGCTCTCGCGACTCCTCGTCCTCTACGACGCAAATCACGTGTCGCTCGACGGGCCGACGTCCCTCGCCTTCACGGAGGACGTCGGACAGCGTTACGAGGCGTACGGATGGCGCGTGCTGCGCGTGGAGGACGGCGATCACGATCTCGAGGGGATCGACCGCGCGATCGCCGCGGGCATGGCCGAAACCGACCGCCCGTCGCTCGTGATCGTCCGCACCACGATCGGATTCGGCGCTCCTCATAAGCAGGGGACTTCGGAGGCTCACGGTTCCCCGCTCGGCCCCGACGAGGTCCGGGCGACGAAGCAGAACCTCGGCTGGGATCCGGATCGCGCGTTCTTCGTGCCGGAGGAGGCGCAGCGGCGCTTCGACGAGCTGCGTCGCGAAGGGCAGGAGCGCCACGCGGCGTGGCGGCGCGCGTTCGACGAGTGGAAGGCGAAGAACCCGGATCCGGCGAAGGAGTGGGAGCTCGCGCTGGCGCGTCAGCTTCCCGCCGGTTGGGACGCGGATCTCCCCTCGTGGAAACCGGGCGAATCGGTCGCAACGCGGTCGGCGGGGGGCAAAGTGCTGAACGCTCTCGTCCGCAAGATCCCCTGGATCCTCGGCGGCGACGCCGACCTCTCCACCTCGACCAAGACCGGCGTGGCGGAAGCGCCCGACTTCGACGGCCGGACGGGAGCGGGACGCAACATCCATTTCGGCGTGCGGGAGCACGCGATGGCGGGGATCGCCAACGGCATCGCCTATCACGGCGGAGTGCATCCCTACGTCGCGACCTTCTTCGCGTTCTCCGACTACATGCGCCCCGCGCTGCGCCTGGCGGCGCTTTCGCAGCTTCCCGTCTCCTGGGTCTGGACGCATGATTCGATCGGCTTGGGAGAGGACGGACCCACGCATCAGCCGATCGAGCAGCTGATGTCGATCCGCGCGATCCCGAACGTGTGGCTCGTGCGGCCGGCCGACGCCAACGAGACGCGCGAGGCATGGAAGCTGGCGATCCAGCGAACCGGCGGGCCGACCGGGCTCGTGCTGACCCGCCAGAACGTCCCGGTGCTCGATCGATCCGCGGGGGGCGGAGGCGCCGAAGGAGTCGAGCGTGGCGCCTACGTCCTTGCCGAAGCGGATCCGGCGCCGGCGCGCGCCATCGTGCTCGCCACCGGCTCGGAGGTCGCGGTCGCGCTCGAAGGACGGGAGATCCTGCGAAAGGAGGGGATCGGGGTGCGGGTGGTCTCGATGCCGTGCTGGGAGGCGTTCGAGGCGCAGACGCAAGCGTACCGGGATTCCGTTCTCCCTCCGTCGATCGACGCGCGCGTCTCGGTCGAAGCGGGAGCCACGCTCGGCTGGTCGCGCTGGATCGGCTCGCGCGGCGTCGCCATCGGCATCGACCGCTTTGGCTCCTCGGCGCCGGGCGAGGTGAACATGGAGCGACTCGGTTTCACCGGGGAGCGCGTCGCCTCAGCCGTCCGAGGGCTGCTCGGCGCATCGTCCCCTGCCGGCGGCCAGCGCAGTGCGCCGGCCAACGAGCGCGGAGAGCGGTGATGGCATCCGGCGCGCGCGCCGCGGCAAACGGCGAGAAGGCGACTTTCGGGGTGGTCGGCCTCGGGGTGATGGGCTCGAACCTCGCCCTGAACCTTCACGATCATGGTGAGACGGTCGCCGTCTGGAACGTCACGAGCGACCTGATCACACGCTTCACGTCCGAGAACCCCGGCGGCGGCTTCGTCCCGAACGGCGATCTCGGCGCCTTCGTCGCGTCGATCGAGCGCCCCCGGAGAATCCTGATCATGATCCGGGCGGGCGAGCCGGTCGACTCGGTGCTCGGCCAGCTCCGCGGGCTCCTCGATCCCGGCGATGTCGTGATCGACGGCGGCAATTCCTGGTATCCCGACACGATCCGGCGCCAGGAGGCGATCGCGCCGGCCGGAATCGAGCTGATCGGATGCGGCGTCTCGGGTGGGGAGGACGGCGCGCGTAGCGGCCCGTCGCTGATGGCGGGAGGAGAGGCCGGAGCGTACGAGAAGATCCGGCCGGCCTTCGAGGCGATTGCCGCGAAGACGGAGATGGGTCCTTGTGCGGCGCTGCTCGGCCCGGACGGCGCAGGACATTTCGTCAAGATGGTGCACAACGGAATCGAGTACGGAGACATGCAGCTGATCGCCGAGGTGTACGATCTGCTGCGCCGCGCGATCGGACTGGATGCGGGCGAGGCGTCCGAGGCGTTCGCCCGCTGGAACGAAGGACCGTTGGAATCCTTCCTGATCGATCTGACCTCGAAGCTCCTGACCGTGCGCGACTCGGAAACCGGCAGGCCGCTCGTCGATCTTGTCGACGATCGCGCCGGCCAGAAGGGAACGGGACGCTGGGCGGTCGAGGCGGCGAGCGAGCTTGGGGTCCCTGCGCCGACGATCGCCGCGGCCGTCGACGCGCGGATTCTGTCGAGCCGGAAGGAGGAGCGGATCGCTGCGGCCGGCCTCTATCCGCAGTCCACCTGGGATCTCCGGCTCGATGACCGGGAAGAGACGCTCCGCCGGATCGGCTCGGCCCTGTATGCCGCGAAGATCTGCTGCTACGCGCAGGGGATGAACGTGATCCGTGCCGCTTCGATCGAGCGCGGCTGGAACGTTCCGCTCCGTGAGACGGCGAGGATCTGGAAGGGAGGATGCATCATCCGCGCTCGTTTCCTCGACGTGATGCTCCGCGCCTATGCGCAGAATCCGGACCTCGAGAACCTCCTGCTCGATCCCGAGATTCGCGAGCGGATGGAGGGAGCCCACGGCGATCTCCGCGAGACGGTGCGCTCGGCGGTGTCGCTCGAGATCCCGGTTCCGGCTCTGTCCGCGAGCCTCGCCTATTTCGACGCCTACCGGTCGCCGCGGCTGCCGCAGAATCTCACGCAGGCGCAGCGCGACGCTTTCGGGGCCCACGGCTACGAGAGGGCGGACCGTCCCGGGGAAGCACCGCTCCACACAGACTGGCTCGGGATCGAGCAGACCGGGGAGCGGGGAGCGAGCGAGACGCGATGAGGGATGCGTTGAAGCTGCCGTTCCCTCCGCCGCTTCCCGATCGAGAGTCGAGGTCGTTCGACGTCGTCGGCCTCGGCGGGAACGCGGCCGACCACCTGCTCGTCCTGCCGCGGTTTCCCGAGCCGGGGCAGAAGGTCCGGTTCTCGCGGTACGGCTCCGGCGGAGGAGGCCGCACGGCGACGCCGATGGTGGCCCTCGCGCGCCTGGGGTTCCGCACACGCTACCTGGGTGGTGTCGGCGACGATGCCGACGGAGCGGCGAACGTCGCGTCGCTCGAAGCGGAGGGCGTCGACTGCTCCGGCGTGCTCGTCCGTCCCGGGAGGATGACGCAGAAGGCGATCATCCTGATCGACGAGAAGAGCGGGGAGCGGACGGTGTTGTGGGGCCGCGGCGAGGGAATCCCGATCGAGCCCGAGGAGGTCCGGTCTGAGTCGATCGCGACGGGACGGCTTCTCTTCACCGACGGACAGAACCCGCGCGCCGCTGCGGCGGCCGCCGACCTCGCCCACCAGGCCGGCATGCCGGTCCTCGCCGACATCGAGGACGTTCGCGAAGGCTTGGAGGAGCTCCTGCCCCGCCTCGACATTCTGATCTCTCCCGCATCGTTCCTCCCGCTCGTCGCCGGAACCTCGGATCTCGCGCTCGGCATCGCCCGCCTTCACGAGAAGACGGCCGGAGGCCTCATCGTGGTGACGCGCGGGGCGCGAGGGGCGACGGCGTGGATCGCGGGCGAAGCCCGGGACTTCCCCGCCTATCGCGTGAACGCGATCGACACCACCGGAGCCGGGGACGTCTTCCACGCGGGCTTCGCGGCCGCCTGCCTGCTCGGTCGCGGGCTCGAAGAGTCGATCGACTTCGCGAACGCGATCGCCGCAATGAGCTGCCGCGGGCTCGGCGGCCGCGCCGCTCTCCCGAGGACGCTCGAAGAGATCGACCGGTTCCGGCAAGAGACGCCCCGTCTCTAGGTATCAGCGACGCCGGCCGTGCGCCGCAGGGTTGGTCGGCCGCGTCGCCGTGCCCTGCGTCGCCCTCGGCGCCGCGCCTTGCGGCGCCCGCGTGGCCGCCCCTCCCGAGGTCGACCAGCGAGGCGGCTCCGCTCTCCCTCCGCGGCCTGGATCGTCCCCGCGCTCGCCATCGTGCAGCTCTTCCGAGCGCGGCCGCGTTCCCGGAGCCCGCACGGCGTGGGTTCCCCACTTCCTCGCGTAGACCTGCGTGAACTCGGCGCCGAGGAGGAAGATCGCCGCGGAGTAGTAGATCCAGGTCAGCAGGATCGCGAACGACCCGGCCGCTCCGTAGACCGAGGAGAGGCTCGAGCGGCCGAGATAGAGACCGATCAGGGTCTTCCCGATCGAAAAGAGGAACGAGGTGACGGCCGCTCCCACCCAGACGTCCTTCCAAGCGATCTTCGAGTCGGGGAGCAGCTTGTAGATCATCCCGAAGAGGAAGGTGATGACCAGGAACGACAGGAGGAAGTTGCCGATCTGCAGAACCGGAAGGGAGACCGGCATCAGGTCGGCCGCCCACTCTCCGACCGCCGCGAGGGCCGCGCTGAGCACGAGAGTGACGAGGAGGAGGAACGCGACCCCCATCAGCATCGCCAGAGCGAGGGCGCGGTCGCGGAGCATCCGCAGGATGCCCCCGCCAGTCCGCGGCACGACCTCCCAGACGGCGTTCAGCGCGCCCTTGAGCTGCAGGAACACACCGGTCGCGCCGAGCAGAAGGGTCGCCACGCCGAGAATCGTGGCGATCAGGCTCGTCTTCGGAGCGCTCGCCTGGACGACCATCTCCTCCACCTGCCGCGCCGGGCCCTCGCCGATCAGCGACCCGAACTGGCCGACGACCTGCCCACGTACCGCATCGGCTCCGAAGACCCGGCCGGCGATGGCGATGACGATCACCAGCATCGGGGCCAGAGCGAACACGGTGTAGAACGCGAGCGCGGCGCTCAATCGCGTCGCGTGATCCCGGAAGAAATCGGAAAAGGTCAGCCGGACCGCATCCCAGACCTCGCCCAGCACATGCTTCATCGGCTCGTCCTCTCGAGCTCGCCTTGCCGCGGCCGCCGGCCGCGACGCACCCCCATTCCCGGGACTCGAGCGCCGGGCGGGTTACCGCGTGGCGATGATCCAGATGGCATGGACGATCCCCGGGATGTATCCGAGCAACGTCAGAAGAACGTTCAACCAGAATTGCTTTCCCAGGCCGACCTGGAGAAAGACGCCAAGCGGCGGGAGCAGGATCGCGAAGATCACACGCAGAACGTCCATCGTCGCCTCCCGGTTGCCGCCTGTGATCGCGATGCGGCTCGGCCGGCGTGCCGCTCGCTGTCTTCCAGGCGATGCGGCCCGCGCCTGTCTTCCAGGATGCAGCCCGCCTGCGGTCTGTACTCGAACGCGCGGACCGCGGAGTTGCGGCCGCTGCTCGAACGTCCATCGAATGTTCGGAGTGTCGCAAATGCGGCACGGCCGCCGAGTCGAAACGTCCGAGTCCCTAGGACCCCTGCTCGAATCGTACAGCCCGCGAGCCGGAGGCGGACCGCCAATCGCAGGGAGGCGGCCCTCCCTCGCCGAAAACCTTCGTCGAGAACCGTCGTGCGACACCGTCGACTGCGGCGCGTTTCACGTGGCCGGTTCCGCGCCTGAAACTTTCTTCATCGCGTGGAACTTCTCCTCGGCGAGGCGGAACGATACGTTCGGTCTTGAGGAGTCAAATCGAAGCGACGGAAAGCGAAAGACAGCGAAAGACAGCGAAAGGAGGAGGCGATGAAGAGCGACGCACGAGTTCTTTCAGCGAGCACCATGATCGGCGACAAAGTGCGAAACCCGGCGGGAGACACACTCGGCAAGATCGAGGAGATCATGTTCGACACGCAGAGAGGGCGCATCGCATACGCCGTCCTGTCGTTTGGCGGCTTCCTCGGTATGGGAGACAAGCTGTTCGCGATCCCCTGGAAAGCTCTCCAGCTGCTCCCCGAGGAGCATGCGTTCCTGCTGAACGTCGACAAGGAGATTCTCGAGAGAGCGCCCGGGTTCGACAAGGACGACTGGCCCGACATGGCGGACCCGCAATGGTCCCGAGACATCCACGACTACTATCGCATGCAGCCGTACTGGGAGCCGGACGACGAGATCGCGATCGGCTCGAGTCCGAGCCGCCGGAGCGAGTCTCGCACGCACGGGATCTCGCCCGGGGTCACGAATCCGACGTCTGACTATGATCCGACCGGCCGGGTGCGTCCAGGGGACGGCGGCCGGCGATAACCTCGCGAACGGGGGCGGCGGCCGGCGACAACGGCGCGAGCGACAGCGGCGCGCCGCCATGTCAACGGCCGCGCGGCCGCGGCAACGTCCCCCGCTCTCGGAACCACTCGACGGCGCGCCGTATCGCCTCCTGCACGGGGGTATGTGGCGCGCCGAGTTCCGTCCGGCTCCGCGAAGGATCCACCAGCGGGGCTTCTCGCAGCATCTTGATCCCATGGACCGGCAGCGCCGGCCAGACGTCGCCGCGCAGGCGGGCGATGACCTCGGTTGCATACGCGAACGGCTCGACGATCCACCAGGGAAGCGGGATCCACGGCCCGCGCCGGCCGGCCGCCTGGGCGATCATCGACAGGAATCGCCGGCCGCCGATCGCATCCCCGCCGAGGATGTAGCGCTGTCCCGTCCTGCCGAAGGCCGCTGCGCGCACCTCTCCCTCTCCGACGTCACCCGCCGCGACAGCTTGGATCGCCCCGGCGAGGTAGAAGGGTACTCGCCCGCGCGCGACCGGCAGGATCAAGCGCGCGGTGGTCCCATGCGAGTCTCCCTCGCCGACCACGAGGGTCGGGTTCACCACGACCAGCGGCAGCCCCTCGTTCGCCGCGCGCAAGGCGATCGTCTCCAGCAGCCGCTTGCATGCGAAGTAGGGGGAAGGATCGGGGGCGAGGTCGTAGAAGTCCTCCTCGCGCGAATCACGCCGTCGCGGGCTGCCGGGCTCGGTGCCCCTCGCGCGGCCGATCGTCGTCAGGCTGCTCGTGTAGACGATCCGCTTCAAGCCGGCGAGGGGGCGGCAGGCTTCGAGGGGCGGGTGGAGCGAGGCGTTCAACCGTCCCGCTTCGGCCAGCGAAAGCAGCTCGGGGTCGCGCACCGCCCTCCGGATCTCCTCGAGTCGCTCGGGCTGCACGCGCGCGATCTTCGCTCCCATCTCGGCCTGCTCGAGCGCGACCTGCTCCGCCCGGCGGAGCGGGTAGGCGAGAAGCTCCGGCGGCACACGCGAGCGCGCGACATCGAGCAGCGCTTCCATGCCGGCAACGGCCCGATCGACGTGCCCCTGCATCCCGAAGTGGCGCGTCGGATAGGGCGCGGCTGCGTGAAAGAGGAGGTCGCATCCGTCGAGAGCCGTCTCGACCGAGGCGGGATGCTCGAGGCTTCCGCGGACCATCTCCACGTCCACGCCTTCGAGGGAGGGGCCCGGCGCTCCCGTTCGGGACAGCACCCGCACGCGCACCCCGCGCCGGATGAGCGATCGAACGACGTGCGAGCCGATCAGTCCGGTGCCGCCGAGGACGAGGGCGCGCAACCCATCAAGGGCGCGCGACAACGCCTCTTCGGAAAGATCGGCCCCGCCCGACCTTGCTGCGCTTTCTTCCGGCACGCGGACCATTATGCGACCGGCGCCGACGAGCCGAAAGGGAGACGCGAAGGAGCAAGCAGCGGCTGGCAGGGCGAGCCGCGGCGGAAAAGGCCGGTTTGCGTGGCGCTCGCCGGGCGGCGAGCCTACACTCGCCCGGGGCCGGCACGATGCTGCCGCGCGCCGCGTGGGACTGTTCGCCGCGTCGCTCGTCGGCGGCCGCCGTACGTCCGCATCGCCATCGCTCGGGAAGGGGGTTGCGAATGCCAGGAAGGATCCGTGCCGAAGACATCTACAAGATGTCGCTGCCGGGGGAGTGCGTCCTCTCTCCGGATGGGAGCTGGGCCGCCGTCGTCGTGATGCAGAACGATTCGGAAAAGCTGAAGCGGCGGAGCCAGATTTGGATGGTCCCGACGGGAGCGGCGGCCGGTGCCGGAGCCGGAGTCGGCGCCGGAGCCCGAGCCGCGGCCAGAGCGAGAGAAAGCGCCGGACTGTCGCCCGCACGCGCGGCGCGCCGCGCTGGCGCTCCCCGGCCGTTCACGAGCGGCAGCGGCATGGACACCTCCCCCCGCTTCTCGCCCGACGGCAAGAGCCTCGCCTTCCTATCCGACCGCTCGGGCAAGACGGAGATCTGGATCGTCCCGACCGACGGGGGAGAGGCGCGGCAGCTCACGAAGCTCGGCGGCGGCATCTCCTGGCTCCAGTTCCACCCGGACGGCCGGAGCCTCGTCTTCGTCTTCTCCTCGCCCGATCCGGAAGCGAAGGAGCGCGAGGAGCGCAAGAAGCGCGGCGAGCCGGGACAGGATGCCCCGCGGGTCCGCGTGATCGATCGCCTCTTGTACAAGGTCGATGGAGGCGGTTTCCTGCCGCCCGGCCGCCCTCACGTCTGGACAGTCGAGGTCGCGTCGGGCAAGACCCATCAGCTGACGCGCGACGATCGTTATGCCGAAAACATTCCGGTCTTCTCTCCGGACGGCCGGTGGATCTACTTCAACAGCAACCGGACGGCCGACCCCGACATGGACTTCGAGCGCTCGCAGATCTGGCGGATGCCCGCGCGCGGAGGCCCGATCGAGCGCGTGCGCCTGCTCGACGGCTATTGCGGGGAGTTCTCTCTGAGCCCGGACGGCGAAAGGATCGCCTTCATGGGGCGGGAAGATCCGAGCCTCGCCTGGGATCTGCGCTTCGTGAAGCTATGGGTCGCTCCCGCGACGGGCGGCCGCCCGGTCCCGCTCACCGACTCGCTCGACCGTCTTTGCGATCGCAGCGTGATCGGCGACTGCTTCGGAGCGCTGGGCATCCTGCCCCCGGTCTGGTCTCCCGACGGCCGGTGGATCTACTTCCTCGTGTCGAATGAGGGGAACGACGAGCTGTGGCGAGTGAACGTGCGCGATCGCAAGCCGGCACGCGTCATCGACCACAAGGGGGCGATCCTTCACTTCGATATCGACTGGCGACACCCTGCGGTCTACGCGACGTTCGCCGGTCCATCCACCGTTGGCGAGCTGTACCGGATCGTGCCGCCCCCGCCCGGCCGGAGCCCGGCGCGCCGGCGGCGCGCTGCGGCAGCTTCCGGCGCGGGCGCGGAAGAGACCGGCGCCGCGCCGCAAGAAGGTTCCGTCTTCGAGCCGCTGACGCGCTGGAGCGCTTGGATGCGCGCGCGAACGATCGCTCTTCCGGAGGAGCTGTGGTTCCGCGGCCGTGGAGGAGCGAAGCTCCAGGGATGGGTGCTCCTGCCCGACCGCGCCGCGGGCGGCCGGAGCGGCGCGGGCCTCGCTCGCCGCGCAGCCGGAGGCCGGAAGGCGGGCGCGACCGCGCGCACGCCAGGCAAGATTCCCGGCGTCCTGTACATTCACGGCGGGCCTGCCACCCAGTACGGGAACATCTTCTTTCACGAATTCCAGTTCCTGGCCGGGCTCGGCTATGCGGTCTTTTACTGCAACCCGCGCGGAGGCACCGGCTACTCCGAGAAGCATCTGGCGGCGATTCACGATGACTGGGGCCGCCTGGACTACTCCGACCTCATGGACTTCACCGACGAGGTTCTCGCCCGCTATCCGCAGATCGACCGGCGCCGCCTCGCGGTCTGTGGCGGCAGCTACGGCGGCTATATGACGAACTGGATCCTCGGCCATACCGACCGCTTCGCCGCCGCCGTGACACAAAGGAGCGTCACGAACCTGATGAGCTTTGCGGGAACGAGCGACTTCGGCTATCACTGGCACCGGATCTTCGGAGGGCGGCCTGCCTGGAGCGACCCGGCCCACTGGCTCGCGATGTCGCCGATCGCCTATGCGGACGCGATGAAGACGCCGACCCTGATCGAGCATCAGGAGCGCGACGACCGGTGCCCGATCGAGCAGGCGGAACAGCTCTACGCCGCGCTGCGCTCGCGGGGGGTGCCGGTCGAGTTCCACCGGTATCCTGAGGAGTCGCACGGGATGAGCCGGGACGGACGTCCCGACCGCCGGATCGAGCGACTGCGCCGCATCGCCGCCTGGCTGGATCGCTGGATCGGAAGCAAGGCGGGCAAGCGGGGAGCGGCGGGGCGGAGTGGCCGGCGAGGGGCGGCGTGGCGGCGGCCGGCGCGGCGTCGATAGGGTCGGGACCTTTCGCCATCCCTACGGGGAGAAGTTGCGGCAGACAGGAGGAGGCTCATGGAAAGCGCCAAGAAGTGGATGGACTCGCTCCAGCTCCTTCCGCATCCCGAGGGGGGATGGTTCCGCGAGGTGTATCGCTCCCGGCTGACCATCGACAAGCATCCCGGGAAGCTCGAAGGGACGCGATCGATCGCGACTGCGATCTACTACCTTCTCGACCGCACCACCTTCTCGACGTTCCACCGGCTGGCGTCCGACGAGATCTGGCACTTCTACCGCGGCGACCCGATCGTCCTCCATGTGCTGCACCCGAACGGAACGCTGGAGAAGAGGCGTCTCGGCCCGAACATCGACGCCGGCGAGTCGTTGATCGTCGTCGTCGAGGCCGGGCTCTGGTTCGCCGCGCGCATTGCCGAGGGCGGCGATTGGGCGCTCGTCGGCTGCACGACCTCGCCCGGGTTCGATCCTATGGACTTCGAGCTCGCGGAGCGGGAGGAGCTGATCCGCAAGTTCCCGCAACACCGGGCGGTGATCGAATCGCTCTTGCGCTGACCCCGATTCGCCCGCGGCTCGGGCGGCGGGGTCGTCACGTCCTCAGCGGGACGGCGCGCCGCCCGAGAGGGCGCTCCAGGCGAGGATCGCCCACCCGGCCAGGAAGCAGAGGCCGCCCAGCGGGGTGATGGCGCCGAGCCAGCGCGAGCCGGTCATCGAGAGCAGGTAGAGGCTCCCGCAGAAGAGGACCGTTCCCGCCACGAAGAGCCATCCGGACGCGACCAGTCGCGCTTGCGGACCGAACCGCCCGGAGGCGAGAGCTAGCCCGACCGCGAGAAGCGCCAAAGCATGGATCAGCTGGTAGCGGGCGGCCGTCTCGAACGTCGCTCCGAGGACGGGACCGAGCCTCTCCTTCCACGCGTGCGCGCCGAATGCTCCCATCGCCACACCGATGCCGGCCGACAGGCAGCCGAGCCCGAAGAAGATCCTCTCCATTCGTCCCCTCCTCTGCGTCGCGGACGCCGGATTATCGCGCGATCTCCGAGTCGCGAGAAAGGAATCCGCGCGCGCGGGTCCACCCAGATGCGGTGGCAGGCGTCCGGGCGATGGCGGCGCAAAGGCGCCAGCGCCGGCGCCGGCGCCGTCCGATGGACCGTCGCCCGGCCCCTGCGCTACCGTCGCCTGGTCGGCTCGATGTAACGACGGGGCACGCACGCAACAGTGGACAGACGCGAGACCGACAGAGATCCGCCTTCCGGTGGACGGCGAGACGAACGGCCGGGGCGACGGCCCGGTCGCAGGGATGGACGAGGAGAGGGATCGACGAGGAGGAGGAGGGACCGGTCATGCAAAGCGGAATCGACGGCCCGAGCATCGAGCGCCTTAGGAAGAGCCTGCGCCTGACGACGCCGATCCTGGCGGTCTACGACACGGAGCCGGACGACGGGTTCGCGCCGTGCATCGAAGTGAAGGGGCACGCTTGCTGCTTCGCCTATTACGATCGCTGGATCGCCGGCGAGACGGCGGTGATTCGCAAGGGATCGTTCGGCTGCCCGGGCGCCCAACGGGCGCTCGGGTTGCAGAAGAGCTATCCGGACACGATGGCGCACTTCCTGACCGACGGAGTGGGGGCCCCGCCGGGCGAGGGGCTTCGCGCCTCGGCGGAGATCGCGCAGGCATTCCTCGACCGCGCCGTGCCACCTGCGGTCCGCGGAGAGACTGTGCTGCTCGGACCGCTCCGTCCCGAGAAATGGGATGCGGTGCGGACGGTCACGTTCCTCGTCGATCCGGATCGCCTCGGCGCGCTGATGACGCTCGCCGGCTATTGGTCGCCGGACACGCGTCTCGTATCGGCCCCGTTCAGCTCGGGATGCGGGCACCTGTGGCGCGAGGTCTTCTACGATGGGGAGGACCACCCGGTCATCGGGGCGACCGACATCGCGATGCGCAAGTACCTCCCGCCGGAGATCCTCACCTTCACGGTGTCTCCGGCCCGCTTTCGCCAGATGCTCGGCGCTCCGGATGACTGCTTCCTCTACAAGGACTGGTGGGGCGGGTTGATGGACCACAGGAAGAGCGCCGCCGGAAAGTAAGAGAGCCGGTCACGCGAGGGACGCCGTCGCGGCGTCCAGGGGCGGCGCGGGCCGGCAGAGGAGGACGATCATGCGCTCGCGCTCGCGCCTTCGCTTCCGCTTCCGCCTCGCTGGGACCCAGGCCCCTTCACGCCGGCCGCCGGCCGCCCGCCTCGCAAGCTGGTTCGCCGCGCTGCTGCTGTCCGCGACCCCCGCCGTGGCGGTCGGGACTGTGGCGACGGAGACCGCCGCATCCCGTCCGGCCACGCCGCCCGCGCCCTGGGACCCGACCGGCGCGGACAGCCTCTACGTCTCGATCCTCGGCAGCTACCCGGTCGTGTCGGCGACCGGCATCTGGAGCTGCTGCGCCTACGTCGCGCCCGGCGGCCACGAATACGCGATCCTCGGCGCTGATTCCTTGCACGTCGTCGATCTCGCCGATCCCACGCATCCGCGGCGCGTCCGTTCGATCCCACCGGCGACCGATCCCGCGACGCACTATTACGTCCACGTGGACGTCTACGATCACTACGTCTACGCCGCCTCGCGACACGGCCCGATCGTGATCGTCGACATGGCGAACCCGCAGGACCCGCTCGTCGTCGGGACCATTCCGCAAAACGAGTTCTGCGCGTGCTCGTGCGGGCATCCGTGCGACGATCCCTCGCAGGCGGAGATCGAGACGATCTTCATCGACGAGCGCGGGATCCTCTATGTCACCGGTATTCGCTGCGGCGAAGGCATCCAGATGTTCGATCTGGAGCCGGACCCCGCCCACCCTCGCTGGCTCTGCCACGAGCACACCGGCCCCGCCGGCGATAGCTACTATGCGCACGACGTGCACGCGCGCGACGGCGTCCTCTACGTCTCCCGCTCCAGGGCGCAGCCGCCGCGCTGGGACATTCTCGACGGCGATCCGCTTTGTCCGTCCTCTCCGGGAGAGTGCGGGGACGGACAGACGCCGGCGTTGGTCGCGTCATTCCGCCATGACGGCCCCGATCTGCACGCCCACTCCGCCTGGCGCCTGGAGGACCCTTCGTATCTGCTCACGTGCGACGAGAAGACGAACGGTCACGTACGGGTCTGGAACATCGCCGATCTCGCCTCGCCGCAGCAGGTGGCGGAGATCTGGCCGGATCAAACCTGCCATTCGGTCCACAATGTCTATGTCCGCGACTCGATCGCCTATGGCGCCTGGTACAACAAGGGGATCCAGGTGTTCGACGTGAGCGACCCGGCGCATCCGCAGCGCGTCGGGTATTACGAGCATCCGGCCCGCTGGTCCTCGCGCCCGGGCGACGCCTGCTGCGATCCGACGCTCGGCGCCGACGCCCACTGCCACGGCATCCCCTACATCGATCCCTTCTTCCGCTCCGACATCTTCATCGCTTCGGAGATCGACTTCGGCCTTCTGGTCGGACGGTTCCACCGCGAGCCGATGGACGCGCGCGCGCCGGCCCCTCCCGAGGAGTCGGCACGCCGCGGAGAGTTGCGCCTTCTCACGGGGCCGGGCACGCTTCCCGCTCGGATCGTCTGGCAGGCGCCCGAGCCGGAAGGCGAGACGGGAGCCGGGGCCGGAGCGAGGACCGCCCCGGCGCTTTCGATCCACAACGCCGCCGGCCGTGTGGTGGCGAGCGTCTTTCCTCTCGCCTCCGCGTCCGGGGAGCGCGCGCTCTATGAGTGGGACGGAACCGACCCTGAGGGGCGCAGGCTCCCGGCTGGCGTCTACTTCGTCCGCGCCGATGCGATGGAGGAAGCGGGCGGCGGCGCAGGGGACGGAGCCGGGGACGGAGCCAGCGGCAGCCCGCGGGGCGGAGTCGCCGGCAGCTCGTGGGGTGGACGCGGACCTGCCGGCGGACCGGCCGGTTCCGTCAAGATCGTCGTCCTACACTAGCTGGCGGCTGACCGCGGCGGGCGCGCCTCGTTCCCCGGGCCGGGCTTCTCGAGAACGAGGATCGCCATGTCGGCCGTGTACATCTTCGTCTTGCGCCGGAAGCGCTCGGGCGCGAGCGGCCGGATCAGAAGCGGGGCGAGGATCGGGGCGAACGGTTGGAAGAAGAGGCGCCGCACCGGCCAGGGGATCTTTGCGTTGCCGTAAATCCGATTGTGCGCGTTGAAGGCGGCCTCCCCGAACCGATCGATCGAGAGGGGACGGAGCCCGCTCGGCTCCACGAGCCGCTCCTCCAGGTTGCGATCGTTGTAGAAGCGCTGGTAGAACTCCTCGGCCGGCCGCCTCCCTTTCACATAGACGCTGCTCCGGTAGTACTTCGGCTCGTCCCGGTAGGGATCGTAAGGGACGGACAGAACGAGACGCCCGCCCGGAGCGAGCACGCGCGCCAGCTCGCGGATCACCGGCCGCTCGTCGGCGATGTGCTCGACGACGCTGATCGCCGAGATCTTCGTGAAATGCCCGTCCTCGAACGGAAGGCCGGCCGCATCGCGCACGAGAAACCGGAGCCTTCCCTCCTCCATCAGCCGCCTCGCCTCCGGCACGCGCCGCGCCATCGCCGTCTGGCGCTCCGCGAAGTCCGGTTCCGGATCGACGGCGACGACGCTGCACCGGTAGCGCAACGCCAGCACTTGCGGCAGCGGCGCGTAGCGGCTGCCGACGTCGAGCAGCCGGTCCTCCGGCACGAGAGCGAGGCGGCGGACGACCTCGGGATACTCGACGCACCGCGCATACGGGATGCCGCGCGAGAAGTCGGCCGGCCCTTGCCTGGTCAGGAATCGGTAGTAGTCGGCTTTGAGCCCCACAGATCGCCCCGGAGCGCGGTCAGTCCTTGCGGAACAGATCGTCGAGCTTGCGGCGCGCCTCGGCGGAGCGGTCCGGACCGGCGAGACCGAGCGGCGTCTCGGCGAGCTGGAACAGCTCGCAGAAGTTCGCTCTCTCGCGATCGGTCACCCACTCGGCGTTGGGCTCGCGACATCGATTGTTCACCCCGGGATCGTAATGCCGGCAGTTGCGGCAGGCGTGAAGGTCCTTGCGGCAGCCCGGACATTCCCCCTCGCGCGGGACTGCGGCATACCGCGGGTAAGGGAGCTCGGCGCGGCACGACCAGCAGATCGGCATCTACGGCCCCTTCCTTCCGCCGGAGGACTTCGTTGCGCCGCGGCCCCCTTCCGGCGCTTCGCCCCCGTCCCCAGACCGCTTCCCGCTCCCCGCGACACGCGAGAGCGCGGCGACTTCCCGGTGGCGGAAGCAATCGACGACGTGATCGTTCACGAGACCCGCCGCCTGCATGTAGGCGTAGCAGATCGTAGGGCCGACGAATCGGAACCCGCGCTTCTCCAGATCCCTGCTCATCGCGATCGACTCCTCGGTTTTGGCAGGAATCTCCCCCATCTCCCGCCGCCGGTCGTTCCGCGTCTTCCCCCCGACGAAGTCCCAGATGTAGCGATCGAAGCTGCCGAACTCCCGCTGGACCTCGAGGAAGGAGCGGGCGTTGGCGATCGCCGCCGTGACCTTGCTCCTGTTGCGCACGATCCCGGGATTCTGGAGCAGCCTCTCGATCCGGGCGTCCGTGAAGCGCGCGACCCGCGCCGGGTCGAAGTCCGCGAACGCCTTGCGATACGCCTCTCTCTTGCGGAGGATCGTCAGCCACGAGAGGCCCGCCTGCGCTCCGTCGAGGACGAGGAACTCGAAATGGGTGCGGTCGTCGTGCACGGGGACGCCCCACTCCTCGTCGTGGTATGCGACGTAGAGCGGATCGGTCCCGGACCAGGCGCAGCGCTTCGGCTCCTTCCGGCTCGCGATCACTCCGGCTTCCTCCTTGATCCGCGAGGATAGCCGGGCGCCCCGGCGGCGGCAACGTGCCGCGCCATCCGCGAAGACAAAAGCGCTCCGCTCCCCTTCAGGAGGAGCGGAGCGCAGCGCCAGAGGCGGCGCGCGGCGCCGGAGGCAGCGGCGTCGCGACGGCGGCCCGGCGCATCGACGCATCACCGGAGCAGGACGGCGCTCGCCTTCGCCTCCTTTCCGCCTGCCTGGAGCCTCACGAAGTACACCGCGCTCGGCATCGTCCGGCCCGCCGCATCGAGACCGTCCCACAGGGCGCTCCCGGCTCCTGCCGCAAGCCCGCGCAGCGGAAGCGCGCGCACCCGCCGGCCGGCGACGTCGTAGATCTCCAGCGAGGCGTCGCCCGCCTGGTCCAGCGCGAAGAGGACTTCGAGACCGGTCCGCCCGGCCATCCGGATCCCGCGGATCCCGAAGCCCGCCTGCGCCCCGGCATCGGGCGCGGCGGCCGGCGCCACTCCCTCGCCGCGCAAGCTCACGACGATCTCCCCCTCGTCCGCATCGTTGGATCGCACGCGGACGCCGCCGAAGTAGAGCTGCTCGCGATCGGGAGCGAAGGTGACGTTCACGATCTCCTCGCCCTGAGGAGCGACCCAGAAGTGCGAGCGGTCGACGCGGAAGAACTCGTTCGTCGGGACCACCTCGCGAATCGACAGCCAGCTCGTCCCGAGGTTCTGGATCCGCAGCGGCCAGACCACCTCTTGATCGGTCGGGACCTGCCCGTAGTCGTGAGAGGCCTCCGGCAGGTTGATCTCGGGAAGGACCGGCCCCGCGACCGTCACCATCATGCTGTCGGTGACGACATTCCCGCCGATGTCGGCAGCCCGGACGTAGACCCAGTAGTCTCCAGCCGCGAAGTTCGCCGTCTGCCAGCTCGCGTTCGCGTCTGAGGACTCCACGAACCCGTCTCCATCGGTGTTGGTGACGATCATGTAGAAGATCCGCGCATCGTAATCGCCGAACGTCCTCAGCGGAGCATTCAGCGAGTAGATCACGCCGACCGTCCCGTCCGGAGGGATATGCCCGGAGAAGGTGACGCTGTTCGTCACCGGGACGTCCTGCGTGGCGCCATCGATCCAGTAATCGATCTTCCACGCGTTCAGCGCCCACTGCGGCATTCCGACGATGTCCTTGATCCGCGCCACGATGTCGACGCTGCCGGTGAGCGCGGTCGGATCCTGGATCGTGGTCGTCCCGTTGTTCACGAATGCGAAGACCTTCCCGTTGTACGCGATCTCGAAGACCGGCGCGTCAGGATCCGTGTTCGGCTCCATGAACAAGAGGGGATTGTCGATCGCCTCGTACCAGCCCCACGGATAGCCGCCCGTTCCGCGCACCCTGTTGAAGTGGCAGTGATGGAACTGCGCGACCGGCCAGTTCGCCGTGGTGCCGATGTAATCGTTCGTCTGCACGAGGTCGCCGATATCGAACTGCATCGTGGTCGCGTTGATGTGCCAGTAGAGCCAGCCTTCGCCCCCCGATACCGGCGGGCCGATCATCAGGCCGCTGTACATCGGCTGGTTGTACGTGATGTGCGTGAGCGTCCCGTCGGAGACCGAGAAGGTCTGCACTGGACCGGTCGGCGTCACGAGATCGATCCCATCATGGTAGTAGGGGGCCCCGCCGTAGTTCTGGAACTCTCCGAAGTGGTTCCCCAGGCCGTGCGTCTCGTCGAACGGCTGGTACGGCCAAGGCTCGGCCGCGGGGACAGAAACGGCCAGCGCCGCGAACAGGGCGCCAAGCAGGAGCCCGCGCATGACGATCTTGCTGCTCATCGTTACCTCCCCTACGGCAATGCGACCCGGTATACGGAACGCCGGGTCGTGATGGTGGCCGCATGCCCGGAGCGATCGATCCTCGCCGTCGGGGTCCAGATGTTCCAGATCGGGAACGGCATCGTCGCGGAGTGCTCGAGTCGTCCGTCCGCGTCGTAGGCGCGCACCTCGCCGCTCGGATGGCGCTCGAGGATCGGCACCTGTTCACCGAGGTCGCGCGCGAGACCGGCGAGCAACCATCCGCGGCCATCCGCGAGATCGAGCGAGGTCACGGCGAGCCGCTCGCTCGTGAGGTCGACGTTCCACTCGGGAATCCGGGCGCCCACGGAGAAGACGCGGATCTCATGCTTGTCGGCGATCGCAAGCCGGCCGCCGTCCGGCGCGACGGCGACCCGGCGCACCAGCAGCCCGTCGAGCGGGATCGGGGCGTCGGGGCGGCCGTCCCGAACGACGACGAGAGCATCGCCGGCGATCGCGGCGACGAGGTCCCCTCCCGCGGAGGGAGCGAACATCCGCGCACCGGGAAGGCTCCACAGCTCCTCGCCGTCGACCGTGAAGGCATGCAGGCCGTCGAGCGAGCTGAGAGCGAACAGCCTCCGCCCGGACGGATCGAACGAGGCTCCCTCGAGATACGGCAGAGGCAGATCGGCGACCACTTCGCCGCCGTCTCCATAGAAGCGCAGGCGGTTGCGATCGGGGACGTTGATGTTCAACTGCAGGCCGGCGACCCGGCCTTGCCCGCTGATCAGGAAGGCGACGTCCTCGGTCTCACCGAGGCTCCACGCCGTCCTGCCATCCGGCGCGAGGAGCGTGAACGACGCGACCGGCGCGAAGTCGGCCGCTCCTGGCCGATGGTCCGCGATACCGATCCATCCGCCCTCGTCGGCGATGGTGAGGGTCTGCTGCGCGCCCGCCGAGGCTCGAACGACGAACGGTCCCTGGCTCGCCAGCCCCACCTCGCGCTCGCGGAGCACGACCGCCGTTCCGTCCTCTTGAGGAGCGACGCGCAGCAGATCCGTGTCGGATTCGAGCAGCGGCTGAAGAGTCAGGGTCGACGAGATCGCCGGGGAGGCGGCAAGCGCCAGGAGAAGCGGCCCCAGCGCCAGAAGGGGCGGGAGCCGTAACGCACCGGGTTGGATTCGCATGGTCCCTCCAAAGAGTCGAAAAGGCGAGTCCGAGCGAGCGGGGCGTGGGGGAGAACCCGGCCGTCGCGGCGCCGCCCGGGGAACGAACCGGAATGAGTATACCGGATCCGACCCTCTCCCCGAAATCCGTTCGGCACGATCGATTCACATTGCCCCCGCCGCCCGCCGTCTGGATACTCCTTCGTTCCTCGAATCCGGTGTCCCGGAAGACGGGTTCGCTCATTCGCGTCGGGGCGGCGTTCGCATCACACACACACACCGCCAGACGCATGCGCATTCGCATTCGCACGCGCATGCCCACGCGCATTCGCGCCGCTCGACACGCTCGTCAGACAGGAGGGATCCATGTCGATCCGACCAGGGAAGGCCCGGAAGCCATCGCACGCGCTCCCAGGCAAGCCGCCACGCCCGCTCACCCTCGCCGCCGCCGTCGCGCTTCTCGTCGTGCTCGCCGGATGCCCCTCCGATCGGCCGGCCTTCACGCTGCTCGACGAACTCGAGCGATCCACCAGCGGCGGCCCGCGCGTCGTCGCGGAGATCGACCCGAAGCAGACGACCGTCACGGCGCTCCAGGTCGAATGGGGTCGCCGCCCGAGCCTGCAGAACACGCAGCACATTCTCTACACGGAGGTCCCGCCGGCCGGATTCACCTTCACTCCCGGCGGCCTGCCCCGTACGGAGCCGTTCCGAGTCGAGTACCGGTTTCCGCCGCCGAACCAGTGGGGAGGCAACGCCCTGCAGCCAGGAGAGATCGTCGACTGGCAGATCCGGGTCACGCACACCTCGGACAAACCCGGGGAATACTACTTCTGGAGCCAGCGGCGGAGCTTCGAGGTGACGGGCGCGGCTCCTCCGCCCCCCCCTCCGCCTCCGGGCGGCGTCGACGACGATCCCTGCGATCCTTCCGTCTGCGAGAACGAGACGCGGCGCGTCTCCATCTTCACGGGCAACGGCTCGATCGCCGACCAGGCGGGCTCGCACGAGCCTTCGATCTCCCCCGCGTGCCGCGTCGTCGCCTTCACGACGCCCGTGGCGTTCGAGTCGAACGACACCAACGGCGGCGACGACGTCTATATCCACGATCTCGTCGAGGACGAGACGCGCCGCGTCTCGATCTTCACGGGCGGCGGCTCGATCGCCGACCAGGCGGGCTCGCACGAGCCTTCGATCTCCGGGGACGGCAAGGTGATCGCCTTCACGACTCCGGTGGCGTTCGATCCGGACGACACCAACGGCGGCGACGACGTCTACGTCCACGACCGCGACGAGAACGAAACGATCCGTGTGTCGGTCTTCACCGGCAACGGATCGATCGCCGATCAGTCAGGGTCTCGGGAGGCGGCGGTCTCGGCGGACGGCAGGGTGGTGGCCTTCACGACCCCGGTGGCCTTCGAGTCGAACGACAACAACGGCGGCGACGACGTCTACGTCCACGACCGCGACGAGAACCGCACGTTCCGCGTCTCCATCCGGACGGGGAGCGGCAGCGGCGCGGACGAGCCGGGCGCGCATTCCCCTTCCATCTCGCGGGACGGCCAGGTCGTCGCCTTCGTCACGAGCGCGGCGCTCGTCAACGACGACACCAACGGCGCGGAGGACGTCTACGTCCATGACGCCGGCACGAACCAGACGACGCGCGTCTCGATCTTCACCGGAGGCGGCTCGATCGCGAACGAGGGTGGATCGCGCCAGCCGTCCGTCTCGGCAGACGGCCGTTTCGTCGCCTTCACCACCCCCGTCGCTTTCGAATCCAACGACACCAACGGCGCCGATGACGTCTACGTCCACGACCGCGAGGCCGGCGAGACTCGGCGAGTCTCCATCTTCACCGGCGGCGGTTCGATCGCGAACCCAGGCCCTTCGACCGCTCCTTCGATCTCGGCGGATGGCCGCTCTGTCGCGTTCACCACCGCCGTCGCCCTCGATCCCGACGACACCAACGGCGCCGACGACGTCTACATCCACGACCGGCAGGCCAGCGAAACACGGCGGGTCTCCGTTTTCACGGGAGGCGGCTCGATCGCGAACCCGGGCCCCTCGACCGCCCCTTCGATTTCCGGGGACGGCCAGGCCATCGCCTTCGAGAGCCCGGTAGCTTTGGAATCGAGCGACACGAACGGGGGCCCGGACGTCTACGTGCACTGCGGGGACTGAGGTGCCCGCACGACGGGACCGGCCCACCGGGGGGCAGCAGGCCGGCGGGCGAGGGCCGGCCGCCGGCCGGCCGGGCGCCCCGATGCCTTGCCCTCCCGTTGCTCTGGACGGAGGGTAGGGGCTCCAGGCTAGAATGCCCGATGATCCGACGCGCGACCCGGCCGGCAGGGAAGGCCGCGCGACGGCCGTCCGAGGGGCCTGCCCGTTCCGTTCCGGTCCGGCGCCTGCCTCGTTCCCCGATCGACCGATGATCCCCAACCCGGACAGGAGGAGTGGGTGGCAACAACCGCCGATATTCGAAACGGTCTCGTCCTCGATTACAAGAACGACCTGTACAAGGTCGTGGACTTCCAGCACGTGAAGCCCGGCAAGGGCGGCGCGTTCGTGCGGGCGAAGCTGAAGAATCTGAAGACCGGCCGCGTGCTCGACGACACCTGGAACGCCGGCAGCACGATCTACCCCGTGGCGGTCCGCTACCGGCCGATCCAGTACCTCTACGCGAGCGGCGCCGAGTACGTCTTCATGGACACCGAGACCTACGAGCAGATCGAGCTGCCCGCCGCATTGATGAAGCCCTACCTTCCTTACCTGACCGAGAGCATGGAGATGCAGCTGATGGCGCGCGAGGACGACGGCAGCACGGTCGACGTCGTCTTCCCCGCCACCGTCACTCTTCTCGTCACCGAGGCGCACGACGCGGCGCGCGGCGACAGCGCGGGGTCGGTCACCAAGCCGGTCAAGGTAGAGACGGGCTATGAGCTTCAGGTGCCGCCCTTCATTTCCGAAGGGGAGAAGATCCGGGTCGACACGTCGACGGGCAAGTACCTCGAGCGCGTGAACTGACGCGAGCCGGTGAAGGACCGTTTCGACGCGCCGCGAGCCGCGCGAGATGCGCGGTCGCGGCTCCTGTCGCTAAATGCCCTCTGCACATCTTTAAGCCATTCTGATATAACTGCTTACGGGCCATTGGAGCGACGGGCGTTCGCCTCTCGTTCCGGCCGCTATGACGAACGGAATTCGCCGCGACGCACGCGAGAGAAGCGCCGGATCGACCGGCCTTCCGGATGCGCAATCCGATGTGTACACTCGCTTGCGAACGGGGTGGGGGTGGAAGAAGGGAGGTTCGACTTGAAGGCCCACAACGCATTCGAGATGGCGCAGGCCCAGTTCGACCACGTGGCCGACTACCTGGGCCTCGATGCCGCTACCCGCGAGCTCCTCCGGAACCCGATGCGGGAATATCACTTCAACATCCCGGTCCGCATGGACGACGGCTCCGTGAAGGTCTTCCGCGGTTTCCGGGTGCAGCACAACGACGCGCGCGGACCGGGCAAGGGCGGCATCCGGTTCCATCCGCAGGAGACGGTCGACACGGTCCGTGCCCTCTCCATGTGGATGACCTGGAAGTGCGCCGTGGTCGACATCCCTCTCGGCGGCAGCAAGGGAGGGGTGGTCTGCGATCCGCACAATCTCAGCCTCAGGGAGCAGGAGCAGATCTGCCGCGGCTGGGTGCGCCAGATCTCGCGGGACATCGGCCCTCTGACCGACGTTCCCGCTCCCGACGTCATGACGAGCGCCCAGCACATGCTCTGGATGCTCGATGAGTTCGAGTGGATCCATCGAGGCCACTACCCCGGTCTCATCACCGGCAAGCCGGTCGGGATGGGCGGCTCGCTGGGGCGCACCGAGGCGACCGGATACGGCGTCGTCTTCACGATCCGTGAGGGTTTGAAGGAGCTGGGGCTCCGGCCGGAGAACACGACGGCGAGCGTCCAGGGCTTCGGCAACGTCGCTCAGTATGCGATCCAGCTCTACCAGCAGCTCGGCGGCAAGGTCGTCTGCGTCTCCTGCTGGGATCAGCAGGATCAGATGTCGTACGCGTATCACCGCTCCTCGGGCATCAACCTCGACGAGCTCCTCTCGATCACCGACCATTTCGGCGGCATTTCGAAGGAGAAGGCGCCGGCGCTCGGCTACGAGGTGCTTCCGGGAGACGAGTGGATCTCGCAGGACGTGGACATTCTCATCCCGGCCGCGCTCGAGAATCAGGTCCGCGCCGATAACGTCGACAAGATCAGCAAGAAGGTGCGGATGATCGCCGAGGGAGCCAACGGGCCAACGACACCCGACGCCGACAAGGTGATCCAGGCGCGCGAGATCTTCCTGATCCCGGACTTCCTCGCGAACGCGGGCGGCGTCACCTGCAGCTACTTCGAGCAGGTGCAGTCGAACATGAACTACTACTGGGAGAAGGACGAGGTGCTCGGCAAGCTCGACGTCAAGATGACCTCGGCCTTCCACGCGGTGAGCGCGCTGGCCCGCAAGCAGAAGATCTACATGCGGGACGCTGCGTACGTCATCGCGATCGGTCGCGTCGCGCAAGCTTGCCGCGACCGCGGCTGGATCTAGGTTCCGATCGCCTGGTGGCGCCCGCCGCACCGCCGCGGCGGGCGCCGCTGCTCCCATAACCGCGCCGGCCGTGGCGCAGGACCGGGGATGCAGAATGAGCAAGGCGAACCTCTATCCCCCATTCGATCGCCACTTCCTCGACTCGCGCGAGGACTTCACCATCATCGGAACGGGGGATCTCGGCGGGAAGGCGACCGGCCTCGCGGTCGTCAAGCGGATGTTGACCGAGGGGAAGGCGAGCCGTCTGTTCCCCGAGATCGAGGTCGCGATCCCGAAGACGATCGTCATCGCCACCGACGTCTTCGATGCGTTCCTCGAGGAAAATCGCCTCCGCGAGATCGCCCTCTCCGACGAGCCGGACGACCGGATCGCTCTCGCGTTTCAACACGGAAGCCTATCCGCCTCGATCGTCGGCGATCTGAAGGCGCTGATGGATTCGCTCCGCCAACCCCTGGCGATCCGGTCCTCGAGCCTCCTCGAGGACGCTCAGTACCGCCCCTTCGCCGGCGTCTACGCGACGAAGATGATCCCGAACAACGCGATCGACTCGGAGACGCGGTTCCGGCGTCTCACCGAAGCGATCAAGTATGTCTACGCCTCCACCTTCTTCCGTGAGGCGAAGGCGTACGCCAAGGCGGCCCAGCAGTCGAGCGCCGAGGAGAAGATGGCGGTCGTGCTCCAGGAGGTCGTCGGGGAGAGGCACGGCGATCGCTTCTATCCGGACCTCTCGGGAGTCGCGCGCTCGTATAACTACTACCCGGTGGGGCACGCGGCGCCCGAGGACGGCGTGGCAAGCCTCGCGCTGGGCCTCGGCAAGACGATCGTCGACGGCGGGGTGGCGTGGACCTTTTCGCCCGCCTATCCGCGGACGAACCCCCCGTACAACTCGATTCGCGATCTGCTCAAGCAGAGCCAGACGAAGTTCTGGGCCGTCCAGATGGGGAGAATCCCCACCTACGACCCGATCAACGAGATCGAGTATCTCGTAGAGTCCGGGATCGACACGGCGGAGGAGGACGGCGTTCTCGCCCCCCTCGTCTCGACGTACGACGTCCAGTCCGACCGGCTCTCGACGGGGATGGCCGGGTACGGTCCCCGCGTCCTGAGCTTCGCGCCCTTGCTGATCACGGAGGTCCTGCCGCTCACCTCGACGATCCGTTCCCTGCTCGAGATGTCACAGGAAGAGATCGGCGCGCCGGTCGAGATCGAGTTCGCCATGACGATCCGCCGCCGGCCGTACGCGGGCCGCCTCGGATTCCTCCAGGTGCGCCCGCTGGTCGTGGCGGCGGAGGAGGTGACGGTCGACGAGGAGGCGATGAACGGTCCCCGGGTGCTCGCCGCATCCGAGTCGGCGCTCGGAAACGGAACGCTCGACGTGATCCGTGACGTCGTCTACGTGAAACCGGACAGGTTCGACACGAAGGACACGACCACCATCGCGGGCCAGATCGAAGAGATCGACCATCGCCTCGCGGCCGCGCGAACCCCGTACCTGCTGATCGGCTTCGGCCGATGGGGCACCTCCGACCCCTGGCTCGGTATCCCGGTCACCTGGTCGCAGATCGCGGGAGCGAAGGCGATCGTCGAGTCGAGCCTGCCGCACATCAACTCCGACGCGAGCCAGGGCTCGCACTTCTTTCACAACATCACGAGCTTCCAGGTGTACTACTTCTCGGTCCGCCACACCGACCCCAGGCCGATCGACTGGGCCTGGCTCGCAAGGCAAGAGATCGTCGCCGAGACCGAGTTCGTCCGTCACGTCCGTTCCCGGGAGCCGCTCCACATCCGGGTGGACGGCCGGACGCGGCGCGGCGTCATCGTCCATCCGGAATTGGAGTCGTAGAGGACGGCGAATCGCGGCGACCGCCGGCGGCGGTGGATCGCCAGGCAGGGGGAACCGGAAGTGACAGCGCCCGAAACTCCGATGGATCCGATCCTCCGCGTCCTTCAGGAACGCGCGAAGGAGCTCGACTGCCTGTACAGGGTGGACGAAGTGCTGAGCCAGACCGAAGTGCCGCTCGAGGAGGTGCTGACCGGCGTCCTCCGGTCGATCCCGTCAGGCCTCCAGTATCCGAGCCTCTGCCGCGCGCGCATCGTCTACCGCGACACCGTCGTCGTCTGCCCGAACTTCCAGGAGAGCCCCTGGGTGCAGTCCGCGCCGATCCTCGTCGACGGCGAGAAGGTCGGGCGCATCGACGTCGTCTACACGGAGATGACGGTCCGATCCGACGGAGGGCCGTTCCTGCAGGAAGAGCGGAAGATGCTCGACAACATCGCCGACCGGATCGGCCACCACATCGAGCACCGCAAGCTGCGCAGCGCGTTCCGCAACCTGGAGGAGGCGCGGGGCTCGCTCGAGAGCCGCGCGGAGCCATGGCGCATCGTCCTCGACTTCCTCCGGCGCACCGACAACGAGCTGCTGATCCGCATCTCGAGGAAGATGATCAACCACCTGGGCTGGATCGGCGTGCAGGAAGCGGTGAGCATCCTGCACGATCTGTCCGGCCAGGACGAGGACGAGGACGCGGCGGTCGAGGACAACCGACCGCATCGCCGCCTGGGGTCCGAATGGGAACGGGACATCACCGAGGAGACTTTCCGGATCGCGGGACAGTACCTGAGCAACGACGAGATCCTCGCGTGCATCCAATCGTGGATCAAGGAGGACAAGGCCCGTTTTCTCGTGACGACCATCGGGAACCCGGATTCCGGACTCGACGAGATCGCGGAGGCGATCCGCCGCTACCACCACATCGGTCCCGAAGCGGTCGAGATCTCCCCGGCGGCCCGGAAAGGGCTCCGAGTCTCGCTGATCGGCCACTTCTTCTCCGAACAGCCGCAGTTCGTCGAAATGGCGAAGCGATTCCTCGACATCGATGACTTCTTCGAGATCGTGGAGCACCTGGTGTTTCCGCCGACCAGTCACGGGAAGCTCGGGGGGAAGGCGGCCGGCCTGTTCGTCGCCAGCCAGATCCTGCGCAAGGCGGCCGCGACGGTGCCGGATCTCGGCGAGATCCGGGTGCCGAAGACGTGGTACATGACGTCCGACTCGATTCTCGACTTCATCCGCTACAACGAGCTCGAGGACATCTACAACCACAAGTACGCCGAGATCGACGAGGTGCGGCACGAGTACCCGCACATCGTCCAGGTGTTCAAGAACTCCCGCTTCTCCCCGCAGATGGTGCGCGCCCTGTCGCAGGTGCTCGACGACTTCGAGCAGACTCCGCTCATCGTCCGAAGCTCGAGCTTGCTCGAGGATCGCTTCGGCGCCGCCTTCTCCGGAAAGTACAAGAGCATCTTCCTTCCGAACCAGGGGACGAAGCGCGAGCGCCTGACCGCGTTGATGGACGCGATCGCCGAGGTGTATGCGTCGATCTTCGGTCCCGACCCGATCGAGTACCGCGCCGAGCGCGGGCTGTTGGACGTCTACGAGGAGATGGGGATCTTGATTCAGGAGGTGGTCGGCTGCCGCGTCGGCGACTACTACTTCCCCGCCTTCTCGGGGGTCGCCTTCAGCCGGAACGAGTTCCGTTGGTCCAGCCGCATCCAACGCGAGGATGGTCTGGTACGCCTCGTGACGGGGCTCGGCAGCCGCGCCGTCGACCGCCTGAAGGACGACTATCCGGTCCTGCTCGCGCCCGGCCAGCCCGGCCTGCGCGTCAACGTCACGCCGGACGAGATCGCGAAGTACTCCCCGAAGAAGATGGACGTTCTCAATCTCCGAGAAGGGACGTTCGAGACGATCGAGGCGGTCGACGTCTTTCGCAACCATGGCGACGAGGTCCCGGGAATCCACCATCTCGTCTCGATCTACGAGCGCGATCACGTGCATCCGCCGATCGGGCGGCAGGTGAATCTACAAAACGAGAAGCTCGTCGTGACGTTCGAGGGGCTGATCCGCGAGACGCCGTTCATCCGCCAGGTCAAGGCGATCCTCGAGGTCCTGCATCGCGCGATCGGCTCGCCGGTCGACATCGAGTTCGCTTCCAACGGCAAGCAGCTGTTTCTGCTCCAGTGCCGGCCGCAAAGCAGCGGGGCGGCGACTCAGCCGGCGCCGATTCCGCGGGACATTCCGGAGAATCGCGTCCTCTTCTCGGCGAAGCGTTACGTGTCGAACGGGCGGGTGCCGGACGTCACGCACATCGTGTATGTCGATCCGGAAGGGTACAACGAGATCGCCGATCCGGACGAGCTGCGCGCGGTCGGCCGCGCAGTCGGCCGGCTGAACAAGATGCTCCCGAAGCGGCAGTTCATCCTGATGGGACCGGGACGATGGGGAAGCCGCGGAGACATCCGTCTCGGCGTCAATGTCACCTATGCAGACATCAACAATTGCGCGGTCCTGATCGAGATTGCGCGCAAGAAGGGGAACTACCGTCCGGACCTCTCCTTCGGAACCCACTTCTTCCAGGATCTGGTCGAGGCGTCGATCCGCTACCTGCCGCTCTATCCGGATGATCCCGGAATCCGTTTCGACGAGACGTTCTTCCGCAGGTCGGAGAATCTGCTCACGAACTTCCTGCCGGAGTTCGCGCATCTCTCCGACGTCATCCACGTCATCGACGTGCCGCAGTCGGCGGGCGGAATGATCCTGAAGGTCTTGATGAACGCCGATCTGGACGAGGCGGTCGGGGTGTTGATGCCCGCGCAGGAGGCCGTCGGCGTGCCGGAGAGCCCCGGCACCGCGGACCACGCCACCACCGAGCAGCATTGGCGTTGGCGCCTGCGCTTCGCCGAGCAGATCGCGGCCGAGACCGATCCGCTGAGGTTCGGCCTGAAGGGGTTCTACCTGATCGGGAGCACGAAGAACGCGAGCGCCGGGCCTGCGAGCGACATCGACCTCGTCCTGCACTTCGCGGGTTCGGAGCGGCAGCGGATCGAGCTTTCGACCTGGCTGGACGGATGGAGCCGCTGCCTGTCGGAGCTGAACTATCTCCGCACCGGCTACCGGACCGAGGGACTGCTCGACGTCCACTTCGTGACCGACGAGGACATCGCTGCGCGCAGCAGCTTCGCGGTGAAGATCGGAGCCATCACCGATCCGGCGCGGCGGCTGCGGATGAAGGGGGAAGAGGCGGCGGAAAGCGTCGCGTCGTCGTAGCCGCCGGCCGGCGAAGCTGCCGGAAGCACGCGCGCACATCGCCGCCGCGTAGCGGCGCGCGTCGCCTGGTCTAGAGCAGTTCCCGCTCCGCTTCCCCGGGACGCTCCGGATCGAACCGCACGAGAGCCAGCTCGGGCCCGTCATGCGCGCCGCCCAGGCACCAGGTCTCCCCGATCTTCGTCTTCCACTCCCCCGTGAGGCGTGCCGACTCGTGCACGTGTCCGTGGAGGGAGACCCGCGGCTGCCGCTCCTCGAGGAAGCGTCGGATCGCGATCGAGCCGACGTGCGGATCGAGCGGCACGTGGTCGATCGCTCGGCCGTCGAGCGGAGCCCGGTCGAGCGCCGTCTGATACGGCGGCGCATGAAAGAGGAGGATCGCGCGCTCGAGATCGTCGGTTCCCACGAGCGCCTCGAGGTCCTTCGCGATCGTGCCGTACCGGACCTCGACGAGGGGGCAGGGAACGGAGTGGATCCCTTCCTCGGGAGAGGTCGATCCCGGATCGACGAAGCGCGAAACGTCGTAGCGCTCCCAGTCCTTCAGCAGAAACGGCGTCGGCGGCACGCAGGAGTAGCCGTAGACATTCCATCCGGCGCAAGCGATCCGCCGCCCGTGCGCGTAGCGCCAAAGGCCGCTCTCCGCGAGCTCGAGCATCGCCGCCTCTTCCACGCGTGCGTCGTCGTTGCCGAAGATGAGGAGCACGTCCGGGTAGCGGTCGCGCAGGGCGATCCGGAGGCGGGTCAGCTCTGCGGCCAGGAAGTCCTGCACGAAATCGCCGCGGCCCGGATCGATCGCCCGGAGGACGGAGGATCCTCCGGGCAGGAGATCGCCGCCGAGCAGCACCGCCGCCGGCATTTCCTCTCGCACTGCGGCGAACAGCTTCTCGTAGCGGTCTCGCCGGCCGTGAAGATCCGAAGCGAAGAAGAAGACGCTCATCGTCGCCAGCGCCGCCGGAATCAGAAGAAGTCGGTTTCGGGAGGCGTGTAGCCGAGCGACCGGGCGATCGAGACGACCTGTCCCTTGTGATGGTACTCGTGCGTGAGAACGTGCAAGACGACCCAGGCAGGGACGAGATCCTCTTCATGCCCGTCCGGGAAGCGGAAGGAGTGGCTCCGGCCGAACCATTCCGGATCCGCTTCGCCAAGCAGCTTCTGCAGGCGGCCGTCTACGAGCCGCGCAAGCCTCGCGAGCGACGGGATGTCGGAGTGCTCCTCGGCCGGGAACGCCTCGTGCGAGCGTCCCTCGAGCACGCTCATCCAGAACTCGATCGTCCCGAGGGAGTGCCGCAGGATGTCCGCGATGCTCTTGCCCGCCGCGCCCGGGCTCGGCTGCTGCACCACGGCCACCGGCAGCGACCCCAGGAACTCGAGGAGCCGCTTCCACGCGTAGTCGCGATGCTGCCGGTAAGCGGCCGCCAAGGCGGGCGCGGACGGATAGTCGCGCACTTCGGACACTGCCATCGAAGCCTCCTCCCTCCGGGGTCCGGCGGATTCTATCCCTTGGCAAAGAGGGGCGGGAAGGGATGGAGCGAAGCTTCGCCCGAGCAGGCGGACGAAGGCAAGAGACGGCCTCCCCCGGGGTCAGCCAACCGAGGGAGGCTCGCGGCGCTTCCGAAAGACCCGGGAGCCTGTGGGCGGAACGGTCGCGGTGTCCACGGTCGGCGTCGTCGACTCCCCGGGTGATCTCGGATCTTTCCTCTTGTTCTCTACCGGCCACCGAGGGGGCGTTCAGAAGGAAAGGCGTCCCTTTCGGGAAAGGCGTCCCTTTAGCCGGGACCCACTCGAGGCGCCAGGATCGGGCAGGATCGCCGAGGATCAGGAGAGAATGAGAAACGCGGCGCCGATCGGGGAGGACGGCAAGTGGGCGATCCCGTCTTCATCGAAGAGATGCTCGACGCCCCCCAATCGGAGGACGGCTCCCTGCCGCCTCGGCACGAGGATCGCGATCGCGCCCTCGCCCTGCGGATCGGGCTTGATCCGGACGCCCCAGCGCCCGTCCTCCGAGGTGAGCGTGATCTCCGCCATGGTGGGCAGGACTGCCGGGTCCTGCGCGTCCCCCGCATCGGCCGCCACCTGATAGCACGGCCGATCCGAGTCGCGCGCAGCTTCCACGGCCGCATCGTCCGCCGACCCCGTCAGTCCATCCCCTCGACGAATGGTCCCGCGCCTTCTCTGCGCGGGCGCGGCGAGGCTGAGGACGACCGGTAGCGGCCTCAGCGGGGCGGGGCTCGTAGCCCCGGCGGCGGCCAAAAGGGAGCGCTCGGTCGAGAGGAAGACCGAGAAGATCCCGCCGCACCTGGCGCAAGCGGCTACGTGGGCGGCGAACTCGGCGCGCTCGTGCCGCAGGCGAGCCGGGCCGCCGGCAGCCCAGCGGGCGAGGAGATCGAGGCCCGCATCGCCGCCAGGGGCGAGCCGGCCGGCTACCCTCTCGATCGAACTCTCTCTGTAGCAACGGTTCACGTCATCTGCTCCCTACTCGTCTCGCGGCCGGCTCGGCCACCCCTCGCCTTCTGGCCGAGCCGCCCTCACTTCGACGTCCTACCTGCCACCGGCAG
Organism: Candidatus Eiseniibacteriota bacterium; assembly: GCA_041946735.1. Classification (GTDB taxonomy): domain Bacteria; phylum Eisenbacteria; class RBG-16-71-46; order CAIMUX01; family VGJL01; genus JBHGAY01. The sequence goes on along the minus strand of JBHGAY010000011.1, from coordinate 69,797 downwards.
GTATTTCAGAAATCTCCGATTCCCGCGGGGCCGGCTGCGATGCCTCCCCTCCCGGGCAGGGCCGCCAACCGTCCGGCGTGAGAATGCGGGCCGCTTGCGCCATCGCCGCTTCCTCGGCCGCGAACTCGGCGAGGGGAACGTCTCTCCCGGCCCGGAACCGAATGATGCTCCGTCCAGCATCGGTGATTTGCACATGATCGAGGACCGGGGCTCGAAGGTCGGGGAACCGCAGATGGAACAGGCAATTACCATCCGGGTCCGCGCTCCCCGCGATCACTCCACCGTCATCGCCGATCTGCACTGTCGTGCATTGCGCCCTCTCCGATCGCGAGTAGGAGAGCTTGGGCAGCTCCACCAGCGAGAGGACTCCGGCGCCGAGCGACCGAGGATCGGTCAAGCCCAGGAGATCCGAGACACGGGTGGCGCCTTCCTCGATCCGAAACGCCGCCGGATCGAGCACGGCGAGAAGCGCCATGCCCGTGACGTTGTCCGTACCGCACGCCCACAAATCCTTCCGCCCGTCTCGGTCGAGATCGGTCTCGTAGATCGCCTCGATGTGCCCGATGTTGCTCATGCGCCCCAGGAGCTGCCCGGTCGCCGCGTCGTCGATCTCCAGAACCGAGAGACTGCCCTGTCGTGAGCGGCGCAGGCAGGCGAGCCTCGCCGGTTCCCCCGGTCCAAGCTCGAGAGGCAGGAAAGCGAACCACGCCAAGCCATCCACCTTGCGCTCGATGCCGGGTGAAAGGTCGTTGCAGAACCTGGTCCAGACCGGCTGCTTCTTCCTGTCGAACATGCTCAGGGCCGAGAACGCCTCCTCCCGGCCGTCGTGGATGGCGATCACTTCTTTGACTCCGTCTCCGTCGAGGTCCGCCAGGGCTCGCGAATATCCGAAGAGGCTAACCTCGTTCGGATGCTGGTGCCTGATCGGCAGCGCGAGCACCGTGAAGCCGTATTGGTTCTTGACCAGCAGCTCATCCCGGCCCTTCGACCAGTCCAGCGCGACCGGGTTGTAGTGCGTCCAGCGGAGAGCGAGGAATATCAGCAGCAGGAGCACGAGGAACGCGAGAATGACCACGACCGCAAACGTCCGGCTCGCGGCGAATCGATGCAGGAGGGTCGAGCAGGCCTCTGCCGCCGTGCGCGTGCGCGTCCGGATCACGCCCGGATCTCCCCATGCGTCTCGCGCGTCCCGCACGCCGCGCACGAGGAGCTGGCGTTCCGGGTGCTTCGCCTCCAGCGCGCGCAGCGCTTCCTGCGCTTGCTGTCGCTGCTCGAACGGCACGAGAAGCTGGCGGACCGACGCGTGGAAACAGGCGGCCACCTTCAGACCAAGCGAGCCCTCGGAGACGGGCGCGCTGCGGGTGCCGTCGAGGTCGGAAGTGACGGCGGTCCCCGCCACCGTCTCGCGGGCCGACCTGCCCGGGGCGAGCGCGGCGCGGGCGGCGGCGGCGGCGAGCAGGAACGGCAGGCTCGCGGACCGTCCCGCCAGATCGCAGTCGCCCGGAGTCCAGGCGGCGCGGAACCAGCATCGCTCCAGGCGGGGGGCGCCCGGGACGGAGAGCTGGCCCAAGTGGGACAGCGCGGCGCAGAACGCCGCGCGCGTCTCCGCGGTCGCCCGTCCGTCGAGGAGGAGCTGGTCGGGCCCGGCGCGCCGCCGCCCCATCTCCGCCTCGACACGCAGCCTCACGATCTGGCCCGCGCGAATGCCGGCAAAGAGGGGATGGGCCACGCGTGCCGCCCGCAGCCCGACGGCCACCGGAACGAGCAGAACGGCGGCTCGGTCCTCCGTTGCCTGAGGATCGGGCTCCTTCCCGGAAAGCAGGGCGGTGAGCCTCTCGATCCCATTCTCGACGATGGCGAGCGACCGGAGGGCGGCCGCGGGCAGATCGAACATCGGCGACACGGCGCCGCGCGGGAGAGCGAGGTCGGCGAGCTGCTGCAGCAGCGCGCGGACCGCCTGCAGATCCTCGAGAGGGATCCCTTCGAGCGGCTGGAGCGTTTCGAGCGATCTCGTCAACGCGACCGTCGGACGCTCCCCATAGGCGATCCAGCCGTTCGACCCGTACGGAACCAGCACTTCGAGGAAGCGCCGGGTCGCGTGGAGGGTGACGAGCGGTGGCTGCGCGATGGCGAGAAGCTCGTCGAGATCGGCCGCGATCTCGTGCAGCTCCCGGATCGCGTAGGCCTCCTCGCGCGGCCGCTCGGCCAGGCTCATGGCTGGACCCGTATCGTCCCGCGCAGGCGCAGAACGAGGTAGTCGATCTTCTGCTGGTGCCTCGCGAGAACGCCGTCGGTCGCGACGTCCGGGAGAAGGCGCTCGATCAGTTTCTTCTGCGAGAGACGGGACCACTCGGGATTGCCCACTCCGCAATCTCGCGAGACCATCTCGACCGAGATCTCGACGTAGGCGTTGGACAGGCGGCACGCGGGGTCGTCCGCATCGCCGGCGAACGTCCCTTTGCGCTGGTCCGCGCGCAGCAGATCGCGCGCGCGGCGGCGCAGGATCGGTGGAAGCTCTCCGGCGAGGCGCTCGATCGGGACGCCATCGCGGGACGACGCGCTCTCCTCGGTGTCCGGCGGCACCTCCCGGCGAAGGACGTCTTCCCATGCGATGAGGAAGTCCATCAGGAACGCCGAGCCCCCGTGGATCTCGGACGGCACGAGGATCGAGGGGAGCAAACCGGCGAGATCCGGGACGCTGCGTGGAATCGGGTGCAGCATCCGTTGCAGCGCGTCTCTGTCGATGCACGGACGGTGAAGCGCGCTGCCGTCGCTCACCAGAAGCTGCCCGCGAGCGTTCTCTTTGCGAATCCTCACCCCCTCTCCTTTGGCGAGGATCCGCTTGAGCGCGCGAAGCTGTCGCGCGAGCTCCGGGTGTTCCTGATTCCAGACCTCGATGATCCCGCGATGCGCGAGGCCTCGCAGGATCGATCGCCAGCAGGCCAGGACGACGTCGTCGGGAAGCTCGGCCGGGATCGTCGCGCCTGCAGCGACCGCCTGCGCGGCGCGGCGGATTCTGGCCCGCCGGCGCGCCGGCAGGCGCGGAGCGGCCGCTTCCTGGATCAGCCGCCTGTGCATCGCGGATCTCAGCCTCGCCAGATCCTCGCGCGGCTCCTCGCCGTTCTCCGGCTGCCGGCGGCTGGACTGCAGAAGCCTCGCCACCTGGATGCCGGCCGCGCTGGTCGCAACGTCGGCGAAGCTCTCCCCGAAACCGAAGCGGCGCTGCCGGAGGTGGCTCATCGTGAAGGCGCGGATGTAGAGGACGGCGGAGTCTGCCAAACGTTCGCGGTCGCGTTCGCCGGGATGCGACAGCAAGCTGCGCAGCAGATCGACGATGACCCGCTCCGTGTCAGCCACGGTCCACCTCATTCGGCTGGAGGCCGAGCGGGGCCCCCCACTCGTCCCTGCCAGCCACATCCCCGAACGAAGCTACATTCACCGTTCCCCGAATCGGGGGTTCGACTCCCGATCGAACGCTCAGGGTAAGATTTCGGCGTGGCCATCTTAAGGGACGGCCGTAGGCGGGTCAACCAGCCGGAGGCGGACACCGCCGAGGCGGGCGAAGGTCGGAGCCGGCGCCAGCGGCGAGGGTCGCGCCCCCGACCCGGCCGGGCAGGCGGATCGACCAGGGCGGCGCGAGGCCGGCCGAATTGTGGCAGCATCGGAAGTCATGGCAGGCAGAGGCACGGGACGTCCGGGCGACAGGAACTCCGGCCGCGCGTCGGATGCGGAACGCTGGACGGAGATCCTCGGACGGACGGCCCTCTTTCGCGGGCTCGCCGCGGCGGAGCAGTCGGCCGTCGCGCGAGCGGCGACCCGCAATGTGGCGGCAAGGCGCGGCAGCTTCTTCGAGCAAGGGGACCGCCCGTGTCGCCTGCACCTCCTCCTCCGCGGCCGGGTCTCGCTGATCCAGTCCGGCGCCGACGGTCAGGAGGTGATCCTCCGCCTGATCGGCCCCGGGGAGATCTTCGCCCTGACGGCCGTCCTCGACGAGGTCTCCTACCCGGTCTCCGCTCGCGCGGTCGAGGAGAGCGAGGCGCTCGTGTGGGATGGCGCCGCAATCGAGGAGCTCCTTCAACGCTTCCCGCGGATCGCCCGCAACGCGGTCGAGATCCTCTTGCACAGGATTCGCGAGGTCGAGGATCGCTATCGGGAGCTAGCGACCGAACGGGTCGCGCAGCGGCTGGCTCGCACGCTTCTGCGTCTCGTTCGTCATTCCGGCCGGAGAGCGGCAGAGGAAAAGGGAGTGCGGATCGACATGCCCCTCTCTCGCGAGACCCTCGCCCGCCTCTCCGGCACGACACTCTTCACCGTCAGCCGCCTGCTGAAGGAATGGGAGCAGCGCGGCATTCTCGTCGCAGGGCGCGAGCACGTCCGAATCCTCTCGCCGCACGCCCTTGTCGTCATCGCCGAAGACCTCGGGTCGCGCGACGACACCGAGGATGAAGGAGAGACATAGGAGACTCGTTCACCGAATCCGGAGTCGCCACCGCTTTTCGAGGCACTCGGACATTCCCACCACCCGACCGACCCTCAAGAGAAAAGATTCGCGAACTTTGCGCTGGCGCAAGGATGGGCGAGCGCGCGAAGCGTCATCCTGTCCGCCGAAGGAGGACCGATGAACGAAGTCGCGATCCACGGCATGATGATGTCAGGAGACGTCCTGGCGCGCTGGCCGGCGTGTACGAAGGTGTTCCTCGATAACGGCATGGCCTGTGTCGGATGTGTGATGGCTCCCTTCGAGACGCTTCGCGAGTGCGCCGCCAACTACGGGATCGATCCGGACCGGTTCGTCGACGATATCATCCGTTTCCTCCGGCTCCGCGAAGGGTTCGGAGGGGCGGCGGCCCGCGAGGAGAACTCATGATCGCGCGCGTGCACCGCCCGTTCTTCCTGGCCGCCATTGTGACGACGCTCACCGCCGGCGTGGGATGGGGCGCGTTCCTGCTCCTGCGGATCGCCTCCGACCGGTCGTTCACGAAGCTGTCGATCTTCGAGGTCAACGCACACGCTCAGGCGCAGATCTACGGGTGGATCGGCCTGTTCATCCTCGGCTTCGCCTACGAGGCGTTCCCCCGTTTCCGCGGGACTCCGCTGCCCGCGCCGCGCCTCGCGCGCGCCTCGCTCGTTGCGATGCTGCTCGGCATCGTCCTCCGGTCGGTGGGAGAGCCGCTCCACGATCGGCCGCTCTTCGCCGCCTTGGCCATCGCGGGCTCGATTCTGCAGATCGGCGCGGTCGCCCTCTTCGCGTTCGTCCTCTTTCGTGTCTATCAGTATCGCGGAGCGGCGCAGACCCGGCACTTCGAGAACCACGACTTCTACATTCTCTCCGCGGCCGTCTGGTTCCTGGCCGGATCGTTCGTCGACCTCTTTCACGTCACGCGGCTCGTCGCCGCGCCGACGAAGGAGGCATTGCTCCATCAGGTCGCCGGATGGCAGTTCGCTCTCCGCGATCTCCAGATCCACGGCCTGGCGATGATGATGATCTTCGGCGTCTCGCAGCGGATCTTCCCGATCGCGTTCGGATCGGCCGAGCCCTCGCGCCGTCTCCTTTCCTGGCTCTGGATTCCGCTCGACCTTGCGATCCTGGGGGAAGCTGTCGGCTTCGTCCGGTTCATGCAGACCCGCGCCCCCTTGTGGGCAGCCGTGATGGGGATCTCGATCCTGGTTCTCACGGCGGGCGCGGTCGCCTTCGTCCTGACCATGCGCCTCTGGAAGCCGCTGCCGCGCGCCGGACGATCGGGCCGCTTCCTCCGCGCCTCGCACGTCTGGCTGCTCGTCTCGATGGCGATGCTTGCGACGGCTCCGCTCTACTTCAAGCTCTCCGGAGTCGCGTTCTCCCATGCCTGGTACGGAGCGATGCGCCACGCGATCACCGTCGGATTCCTCTCTCTCACCGTTCTCGGAGTCTCTTCGAAGGTCATCCCCTCGCTCGCGGGACGGCGCCCCGAGACCGGGAGCCGGATGCTCGCCCCGTTTCTCCTCGTGAACGCCGGCTGCGCGCTCCGTGTCACGATGCAGGTGCTGACCGACTTCACTCCGGCCGCGTACCCGATCGCCGGGATCAGCGGGCTCCTCGAGCTGACCGGATTGACGATCTGGGGGATCGAGCTGATCCGGATCCTGCTCGCCCGGAACGAGATCGCGGTCACGCAGTCGGGAGCCGGAGCCCCCCTCCGCTCGGACCCGATGGACATTCACCTTTCCCCCACGATCGCGCCGCCGCCGAGGCGAAGAACGGCGAGCTGACGTTCTTCCGCGGGGCCAGGCTGCGGCGCGCGACGCAAGGGACCCGCCCGCGCGCCGGGGCCCCCGGAAACAGCGGCACGCAGGGAGACCAGCAAGCCCGCGGCCCGCGCGACCGAGGACGACATCGGACCGGCTTGCCCGCCCTGGACGCCGGTCCCGGCAAGACAACGACAAGGCGGCTCGTACGACCCGCCTTCGGAGGATCGAGATGCAGTACCGGAAGCTTTGGATCTGGTTCGCGGTGGTAGTCGTTGGCTCGTTTGCCGTCCTCGGATGGTTCGGCCGTGAGATCTACCACAAGGCTCCGCCGATCCCTACCCGCGTGCGGACGGCCGAAGGAACGACGATCTTCACCGCGGCCGAGATCCAGAACGGCCAGAACGTCTGGCAATCGATGGGAGGTCAGGAGGTCGGATCGATCTGGGGACATGGAGCGTACGTAGCCCCGGACTGGTCGGCTGACTGGCTGCATCGTGAATCGACCTGGCTGCTCGATCACTGGGCCCAGGCCGAACATTCCCTCCCCTACGACCGCCTGACCGCTGAGGAACAGGGAGCGCTTCGGGTCCGCTTGAGCGAGGAGCTGCGCCGCAACACCTACGATCCTGCGACCGGCGAGATCGTGATCTCCGCGGACCGGGGGGCGGCCATCGCCGCGGTCGGCGCGCACTATGAGGCGCTCTTCGGCGACGAGTCGACCCTCGACCGGCTTCGCGAGGCCTACGCGATCCCTTCGAACAGCGTGCCCGATCCGGCGCGCCGCCACGACATGGCCGCATTCTTCTTTTGGACGTCATGGGCGTGCGCCACCGACCGGCCGGGAAGCGACGTCACCTACACCTCGAACTGGCCACACGAGCCGCTCATCGGCAACCGGCCGACCGGCCAGGCGGTCGTCTGGTCGGTCGTGAGCTTCGTCCTGCTGCTTGCGGGGATCGGGGCGCTCGCCTGGTACTTCGCGGTGCAGAAGCGCAAACCGCAGCACGAGGTGGACCTCCCGAAGCGCGATCCGCTTCTCGCGCTGCAAGCAACCGCCTCGATGAAGGCGACGCGGAAGTATTTCTGGACAGCGGCGGGGCTGCTCCTCGCGCAGATCCTCCCCGGAATCCTCTCCGCCCACTATGGCGTCGAGGGGAACGGCTTCTATGGGATTCGCCTCGCCTCCTGGCTGCCCTACTCCGTCACTCGGACGTGGCACATCCAGCTCGGCATCTTCTGGATCGCAACCGCGTGGCTCGCGACGGGGCTCTTCGTCGCCCCTGCGGTCGCCGGGCGTGAGCCTCGCTTCCAGCGCTTCGGCGTCAACTTCCTCTACGTCGCCCTGCTCGTCATCGTCGTCGGATCGCTCGCCGGGCAATGGCTGGGGACGCAGCAGAAGCTCGGTTTCGTCTCGAACTTCTGGTTCGGGCATCAGGGATACGAGTACGTCGACCTCGGCCGCTTCTGGCAGATCTTCCTCTTCGTCGGGCTGTTCGTCTGGCTCTTCCTGCTCGTGCGCGCGCTGTGGCCGATGCTCCGCACGCCGAGCGAGAACCGATCGCTCCTTGGAATGTTCGTGATCTCTTCGGCCGCCATCGCGGCGTTCTACGGCGCCGGGCTGATGTGGGGACGGAACACGAACCTCGCCGTCGCGGAATACTGGCGCTGGTGGGTCGTGCACCTCTGGGTGGAAGGATTCTTCGAGGTCTTCGCGACGGTCGTGATCGCCTTCCTGTTCACGCGGATGGGGCTGTTGCGCGTCGCGACGGCGACCTCCGCCGTTCTCTTCTCGACGATCATTTTCCTGGCCGGCGGGATCATCGGAACGTTCCACCATCTCTACTTCACCGGCACGCCGATCTCGGTCCTCGCGCTCGGCGCGACGTTCAGCGCGCTGGAGGTCGTCCCGCTCGTGCTGATCGGGTTCGAGGCGTACGAGAACCTGACGTTGTCGCGGGCGCGCCCGTGGGTCGCGGCGTACAAGTGGCCGATCTACTTTTTCGTCGCCGTCGGCTTCTGGAACTTGGTCGGCGCCGGGCTCTTCGGATTCCTGATCAATCCGCCGATCGCCCTCTACTACATGCAGGGACTCAACACGACCCCGGTACACGGGCACTCGGCGCTCTTCGGCGTCTACGGGATGCTCGGGATCGGCCTGATGCTCTTCTGCCTTAAGGGCCTCACGCCCCACCTCGTCTGGAAAGACAAGGTGGTCGGCTTCGCGTTCTGGGCGATCAACATCGGGCTGGCCGGGATGGTCCTCGTGTCACTCCTGCCGGTCGGGCTCATCCAGACCTGGGCGAGCGTCGAGCACGGGTACTGGTACGCCCGATCGGCGGAGTTCCTGCAAACTCCGGTGATGGACACGCTGCGATGGATGCGCATCGTCGGAGACTCGATCTTCGGCCTCGGCGTGATCGCGCTGGTCTGGTTCGTCCTCGGGCTGAAGACCGGGAAGTCGACCACGCGCCAGCCGGACGCGGTGATCGAGATGACCCCGCGCGGAGAAGTCCGGCCTTCGTAGACGGAACCCGCGAATCCGGTAAGGCCCCGCTCGGCGGGGCGCGGCGGCCCGGTTCGACTCCCTCGGTCGGCCGGGCTCGTCGTTTGGCGGCGCCGCCCCGGCGGCGGTTCTCAGGTCTGCTTCCGCCGCTTCTGCTGTTTTCGCGCCTCGAGATAGAGGTACTCGCCCGTCGTGATGCGACAACGGAGGAGGAGCCGGTCGAACGCGACCGCCCCACGGACGAAGCTGAGCCGAGCCGACCGAGGCCCGCGCAGGCGTGCGAGCCAGCGCTTGCCGAAGCCGAGCGCCTCCTCGGTCCCTACGTTCGGGGCGCCGAAGATCTCGCGCACGAGCGAGACGATCTCGCGCCCCGCAGCGCCCTCCGATTCCGCGTGCTCGCTGCCGCTCGCCTCGGCGCGGAAGAGCCGCGGGAGCGAGCCCGGCCGGCAGGCTGCGGTTACCAGAACCGCCGCCCCTCGATCGATCCATCCCTGAAGGGGACTGCGGGGGCCGACATGGTCGAAGGCGAGAAGCCTGCCGCCGGGGCGGAGAGAGCGATGCGCCTGCATCAGCAGGCGCTCGATTTCGGCGATGTGATGCAGGCCGTCCCAGCAGACGATGCGGTCGAACGTCTCGGCCGGGAGCAACGCGGTGTTCAGGTCCGCAACCTCGTAGCGCAGCCGGAGCGGGCGGGGCTCGCGAGGGGCGATCCGCTCTGCGTAGAGACGGGCTTGTACGATCCTTTGCTCGGAAATGTCCATCCCGAGGACGTCGTGGCCGCGCCGGGCGAGTTCGAGCGCGAGCCATCCGACTCCGCAGGCCAGCTCGAGCACGCGAGCCGGCTCCGGGCCGCAGCGGTCAAGCAGCCGGTCGACGAAGCGGCCGCGGGCGATCGCCTCGACCTCGGGGTCTTCCCAGAGCTGTTGCGGCGAAGCGGCGCGGCGGCGCAACCGGTGGTCGGGAGGATCGGACGTCTGCCGCTCGCCCCAGTAGCGCGACTCGTCGGCTCTCGCCGTCATGCGCGGTGCACCGAGGCCGGCCGGCTCAAGGCAGATCGAAGACGAGGATCTCGGCCGGCTCGTCGGCGCGCAGCGCCAGCGCGTGCTCCCCACTCACGGCCGCGCCGTCGCCGGCGACCAGCCTCTCTCCGTTCCCGAGCGTCAACGATCCCCGCGCGACCTGCAGCCAGGCGTGGCGCCCCTCGGGGATCGCGTGCGCCACATCCGTTCCCGCATCGAGCAGCGCGTCGTAGAGCCGTGCGTCCTGGTGGATGCGGACCGATCCTTCCGCGCCGTCCGGCGACGCGAGCAGACAGAGGCGACCGGTTCGGCGCTCCGGCGCGAACGCAGTCTGCTCGTACCCGGGCTCGATGCCCCGCCGGTCCGGCAGGATCCAGATCTGCAGCAGATGCACCGGCTCGGTCTTCGACGGGTTGGCCTCGCTGTGGCGCACGCCGGTGCCGGCGCTCATCCGCTGGATCTCACCCGGCCGGATCACCGAGCCGTTCCCCATGCTGTCGCGGTGCTCGAGCGCCCCTTCGAGAATCCACGTGAGGATCTCCATGTCACGGTGCGCATGCATCGGGAAGCCGGTGGCCGCGGCCACTCGGTCCTCGTTGATCACGCGGAGCACGCGGAAGCCCTGGAACCGGGGATCGTAGTACTGGTCGAACGAGAAGGTGTGGTAGGTGTCGAGCCAGCCGTGGTCGAAATGGCCCCTGTCCTGCGATCGGCGGATCTCGATCATCCTTCTCTCCTCCCGTGGCGTTGGTGAGACGATCCGGACGGTATCCGGCCCGGCGGACGGCTTCCGTCGGCGGACGGCTTCCGGCCGGCGGCTATCCGGACCATGGTAGCCTATCCGTCGAAGCGGCCAGGGGCCGCGCCCAGGGCCGCGCAGACGTCGCGGGTGCGCGCCCGCCGTCCCGTCCGCTATCCCGATCGAAGGGAGAAAGGGGAAAGAGATGCAGGCCGAATCTCTGGCGTCGCTCTTCGGACTCGTCCATCGCGTGCTCCACGTCAACACGGACGGAATCACGCACGAGGAGAGCCTCCGGAAGCCCGAGCCAGGCGGGAACAGCATGAACTGGATCCTCGGGCACCTCGTCGCTACCCGTAACGGAGCGCTGCGCCTGCTCGAGGCCGAGCCGGTCTGGAGCGACACAGAAGCGGCTCCCTATCAGCGCGGCGCCGCCGGCGACGTGGCCGATCCGATCCGGTTCGAGCGGATCCTCTCCGATCTCGACCGTTCTCAAGATCGCCTCCTCGCGGCGATCTCCGATCTGACAGCGGAGCGGCTCGCGACGCAGGTCAAGGACGGCACGCTCGGCGACCGCCTGGCCTTCCTGCATTTCCACGAGTCCTACCACGCCGGACAGCTCGGGTTGCTCCGCCGCCTGCTCGGCAAGGAAGGTGCGATCCGCTAACCGGCGGCGCGCCGCGCAACGCCGGCGCGCGCAACCGAGGAGAAGTCGATGGCGAAAGCGCGTGGCCCGGGCAAGCGCGGGAACGATGCGGAGAAGCCGAAGCCGCAGGATGCTCCGTCGCTGAACCGCCCGGCCAGGACCGGCAAGAAGACGGAGGACGAGCATCTCCTCTCCATTCCGCACCCGGAAGAAGCTGTCTTCACCGAAACCGATCCGTGGCGCGTGCTGCGGATCATGGGGGAGTTCGTCGCCGGCTTCGATGCGCTCGCCGGCATGCCTCCCGCAGTCACGATCTTCGGCTCGGCCCGCACCCGCGAGCCCGATCCGATGATGGCGGCGGCGGCGGAAGTCGCGCGAGCCCTCGGCCGCGCCGGCTTCCCGATCATCACGGGCGGCGGCCCGGGGATCATGGAGGCGGCGAACCGCGGCGCGCGCGAGGCGGGAGCGGTCTCGGTGGGACTGAACATCGAGTTGCCGTTCGAGCAGAAGCTCAACCCCTACGTCGACGTCGCGGTCGACTTCCGCTACTTCTTCGTGCGCAAGACCATGCTGGTGAAGTACGCCTGCGCGTTCGTGATCTTCCCCGGCGGTTTCGGAACGATGGACGAATTCTTCGAGTCGCTCACGTTGATCCAGACCGGAAAGGTCAAGAACTTCCCGGTGATCCTCTTCGGCTCCGCCTACTGGGCGGGCCTCCTCGATTGGCTGAGGAGCGCGATGCTGGCGGAGGGGAAGGTCGCGCCGGCCGATCTCGATCTCTTTCATATCTGTGACGATCCGGACGAGGTCGTGCAGCTGATCCGAGACTCCTTGCACATTCCCGAGCAACGAGTCGAGACCGAGCACAAGGCTCGCGAGGAGACCCGGCGGGCCTACGAAGGGAACCGCTGATCGAGGGGCAGTTCTCCAGCGGACTTTCTGGCCCGGGGGACTTCTTCAGGGTCGCCGGCGCGCCGCGCGAGGCGCCGGCAGCTTGGTGCGAGACGCCGGCAGCTTCGCGCGAGGCCTCGGCGGCACCGCGCCAGCCGCGGGCGCGGCGGAGCGACCTCTTCCCTCGCGCACGCGCGGGCGCCAGAGGTAGCGGGCGAGGTCGCAGCGGCCGCTCGCGTCGAAGCGGATGCCTTCTCTCTCCAGCAGGATGCGCTGCAGCGATTCCCCCTCGCCCGGGAACGCGCTCGCGCGGCGCGAGATCTCGCCGCGCGCGTTGATGACCCGATGCCAGGGAACGCCGGAGCCGTCGGGAACATGCCGCATCGCGTATCCGGCCAGCCGCGGCTGGCGCGGGAGCCCGGCCAGCTCGGCAAGGAGACCGTAGGTCGCGACGCGTCCGCGCGGGATCCGCGCGGCCACGCGCCAGATTCGCTGGTAGGTCTCCGAAATGGTCGGGCGCCGTGTGGATGGACGGACGGCCTTGCCTACAATCCGCTCTCCCGCCCGCGCACCGGCCGATCGCCTCGGATTCCGTCGCATGGGACGAAGCATCGCACAGCGCCCGCCCCTCGTACATTCCCCTTCCTGGCCGCAAACCATCCCTCGGACCCTGCGTTGCCTTCCGCCACCACAGCACCCCCTCCGTTTCCACGCTTCCCTCTGCCTTCGCCTCGACGCGCCGCTGGAGGCCGAATCGGCCGGCTGGTATGCTCGGTCGCGTCGCCCCCGCCGTCCGCCGCTCGTTACGCGGCGCCGGCGACGTGGCTCGGGAGGTCGTCTCTTGAGGAATCCTTCGCGCAGCGGCGCTTGCCGGTCCCCTCTGTCGATCGCGCTCTTCCTGCTCGCCCTTCTCGCGACCGCAGTCCCGTCCCTTCCAGCGCAGGCACAGGGCGCCGACTCCGGCGCGGACGCCTCTGCCGGTACTGAGACGTGGCTCTGTCCCATTTGCCAGGAGACCGAGATCGCCCGTCCCGCAGGCTCGCCCGACATGACCTGCCCGCGCTGCGAGATCACGCTGGGCGCGGCGGACCTCCGGATGGGGACGGCCTACATCAGCATCCGCACGAAGCCGACCGAGGTGAGCTGGAATCTGGTGCCGGAGTGCGGCATCTTCCGCAACGAGGGGCTGCTCGCCTACGCGTCCAGCAACCGGATGATCTGGGTCCCTTGGAGCGCCGTCGACTATTACATTCCGCGGCAGAGGATCCTGCGTCTCACCTCGGGCAAGGAACTGCAGACGCCCTACGCGCGGACGCGCGAGGATGGCAACTGCTACAACCCGCCGGTGATCGTCGCGACCTGCGCGGACAGCATCGGGGATTGGACGCGGACCCGCGCAATCACATTGACCAACTACGAAGAGACGCTTTCGAGCCTCTACCTCGTCGCGCGAAGTCCGACGGCGCGCGACTCCGCTCGCGTGCGATTCATCCGTGGCGTCGAGGCGGGACTGTTCCCGCGGCTCCCCCGCACACTCCCGTCGGTTCGCACGGTGCCGCTGCCGGCCGTCCCGCCGTCGCTCGGGGCCGACTCGGCGGTGGTGATCCTGCAACTCCGAGTGAACGAGCAGGGACGGAAGCTCAAGGTGAACCGGCTGCACGGCAGCGGCAATCCCGACGTCGACGCGGCCGCGCTCCGCGCCGCGCTGGCCGCGCCGGTGGTCGTGGGCGGAGAGATGGGAATCGGGGTGCCGTCTTCGGTCGATCTCACCTACCGCTTCGGCCACGGGAAGGTGACGGCGGAAGCGGCCGCGTCAAACCCGCCGTTCTGGAACGAGTGGGTCGAGCCGCCGAAAGAGGATCGGCAGTAGAGCCCGGGATCGGGGTAGAGCCGGGATCGGAGTAGGGCCGGCCCAGGCTACGTCGACCGACCGGGCGCGGGCCTGGACGTCCACGTCCGTGTCGACTCCTGCCGCTCGACCGCCAGCTGCACGAGGATCGTAATGAGATCGCGGTACTCCACCCCCGAAGCCTTCCACAGCATCGGATACATGCTGATCGGCGTGAATCCCGGGATCGTGTTCACTTCGTTGAAATAGAGCAGGCCGGTCGTTCCCTCGAGGAGAAAGTCGGCGCGCGCCATGCCGGACAGATCGAGAAGGCCCCATACCTGCGCCGCGGTCCTCCGCGCCTCCTCGGCCGTCTCCGCCGGGACCTGCGCAGGAATGACCACCTGGCTCCCTTCGTCGATGTACTTCGCCTCGTAATCGTAGAACTCGGCGCCCGGAACGATCTCGCCGACGACGGAGACGCGCGCTTCGTCGTTGCCGAGAAGAGCGACCTCCAGCTCCCGCGCGTCCGCGATTCCCTGCTCGACGAGGATCCTGTAGTCGTACGGGATCGCATCCTCCACCGCCCGCTCCAGCGCCGCCACGTCGGCCGCCGCGACCTTCGTGATCCCGACCGAGGAGCCGGCTCCCGAAGGCTTCACGAAGACCGGAAACGGAAGGACTTTTACGATCCTCTCGCAAATGGCCCGCCGATCCGCCGCCCACTCGGAGCGAGTAAAGGCAACGAATTGAGGGACTCGGACTCCCGCTTCCCGCACGATCCTCTTCATCGAAACCTTGTCCATTCCGAGCGCGCTGCCGAGCACACCGGCGCCGACGCAGGGCACCCCGGCGAGACGGGCCAACCCCTGGATCGTTCCATCCTCGCCGCCCTGGCCGTGCAGCGCCGGGAAGAGGACGTCGATCGGCTGCGCGGGCAAGCCGGAGCTTCGCTGTGCGCCGCCCCCGACCGGCACGAGCGCATTCTCCTCGGACGATCCGCGGAGCAGCACTTCCCGGCGCACGAGCCCCTCCAGCTCTCCCTCGCGCACGAGGTGCCCGGCGAGCCGGGCCAGGCGCTCCGCGCTCTCCAGCTCGAGCCATCGCCCCTCGCGGCTGATGTAGATCGGCACGATCTCGATCCGCTCCGGATCCGCCTCCTTGGCGATCGACGCGGCGGTCGTGATCGAGACCTCGTGCTCCGGGGAACGGCCTCCAAAGGCCAGGGCGACCCGGTACTTGCGCTTCTTCTCCACTCGGTCCACTCGCTCTTTCCTCCCCGGCAGCCCGTGATTCACGGCTCATTTCGTCCGGCCGGCCGCGCGTTCCGGGTGACCGCTCGCGCGATTCTAACACCCGAGCGCGGGAAGGGGCCGATCGTCCGTTCCGCCTTTGGGGTCGCGAATCCCTCGCCGGGATCGCTAGAATGGTCTGTCGGATGGGCGGCGTTGAACTCGAGGAGGAGCTTGGTTGCCATGAATCAGGATCTGCAGAAGTGGGTCGAGGACTGCGCGAAGCTGACAAGACCGGATCGGATCGTCTGGCTCACCGGATCGGAGGAAGAGAACGAGAAGGTGATCATGGGACCAGCGCTCGAGCAGGGCGTGTTCGTCCCGATGAACGAGGAGAAGTATCCCAACTGCTTCTTCCATCGCTCCAGCCCGACCGACGTGGCGCGCACCGAGCAGGTGACCTTCATCTGCAGCGAGAAGAAGGAAGACGCCGGTCCGACCAACAATTGGATGGGCCCGCGCGAGGCGCGGGATCGAGTCCGTCCCCTCTACGAAGGTTGCATGAAGGGACGGACGATGTACGTGATCCCCTATGTCATGGGCCCGCTCGGCTCGCCGATCAGCAAGGTCGGCGTCGAGATCACCGACAGCCTGTACGTTGTCGAGAACATGCGGATCATGACCCGCATGGGGACCGCCGCTCTCGAACAGCTCGGCGACTCCACCGACTACTGCAAGGGCTTCCACTCCCTCGGGGATCTCTCGCCCGACCGCCGTTTCATCCTTCACTTTCCCGACGATCGTGAAATCTGGTCGATCGGATCGGGCTACGGCGGCAACGCGCTCCTCGGCAAGAAGTGCTACGCGCTGCGGATCGCCTCGGTCATGGCGCGCGATCAGGGATGGCTCGCCGAGCACATGCTGATCCTCGGGCTCGAGAGCCCGGAGGGCGAGGTGACCTACATGGCGGCCGCCTTCCCGAGCGCTTGCGGCAAGACGAACCTCGCCATGCTCGTCCCTCCCGACTCGATGCCCGGCTGGAAGATCTGGACGGTCGGCGACGATATCGCCTGGATGAAGTTCGGTCCCGACGGCCGGCTCTACGCGATCAACCCGGAGCACGGATTCTTCGGCGTGGCTCCCGGCACGAGCATGAAGACGAATCCCAATGCGATGCGCAGCATGGAGAGAAACTCGCTCTTCACGAACGTCGCCCTCACCGACGACATGCTGCCGTGGTGGGAAGGGATCGGATATCCGCCGCCCGAGACCGGCCTGATCGACTGGAAGGGGAACCGCTGGATGCCGGGCAGCACGGAGAAGGCCGCCCATCCCAACTCCCGCTTCACCGCCCCGGCGGGCCAATGCCCGTCGATCTCCCCCCACTGGGAAGATCCGCAGGGCGTTCCGATCTCGGCGATCATCTTCGGCGGGCGCCGCGCGCACCTCGCGCCGCTCGTCTACCAATCGTTCGACTGGAGCCACGGAGTTTTCGTCGGCGCTTCGGCGGCGAGCGAAACGACCGCGGCCGCGACCGGCCAGGTCGGCGTCGTGCGCCGCGACCCGATGGCGATGCTGCCGTTCTGCGGCTACAACATGGGCGACTACTGGGCCCACTGGTTCGAGATGGGCACCTGCTCCGACCGGATGCCGAAGATCTTTCACGTGAACTGGTTCCGGCTCGACGCCGACGGGAAGTTCCTCTGGCCGGGCTACGGCGAGAACCTGCGCGTGCTCCGCTGGATCCTGGAGCGGGTCAACGACAAGGGAAGCGCCGTCGAGACTCCGATCGGTCTGGTTCCGGGGGAGGGAGCGCTCGACCTCTCCGGCCTCGACATCGCGCCGGCAGCCATGCGGCAGCTGCTCGCCGTCGACAAGACGGAGTGGAAGCAGGAGCTGACCGGCATGCGCGAGTTCTTCGCCCGCTTCGGCGAGAAGCTCCCCGCCGAGATGGCACGCCAGGCGGACGCCCTCGAGAAGCGCCTGGGCTGAGAGATCGTTCGAGACCGGGTACGGTGCGGCCGCCGCGGCGAAGGCTGCGGCGGCCGTTTCTTGCTCATTCCCGCCCGCTATTTCCGCTCGACGAGGACGGCGCTGATCGACTGCTCCTTGCCATCCCGGTCGAAGACGACGCGGATCGTATCGCCCGGCTCGTGTTCGCGCAGCACCGCGGTGAAGTCCTCGAGGGTCGCGACCGTTTCCTCGCCGATCCGGACGATCGTGTCCCCCGCCTTCATTCCCGCCTTCTCCGCCGGACTTCCGGGAAGGACGCCGCTGATCTTCACCCCCTGCCCCTGCCACGCGAAGTCCGGAATGGTGCCGAGACTGACGCGGCGCGGCGCCTGCGGCTCGGGACGCGGGCGCTCTCCAGGACCACCCGCCTTCGTCGTGTCTGGCGGCGGAGGCGGCACGTAGGTCAGCGGCTCCGCGCGCTCCGCGAGGAAGCGGACCGTCTCGGCCACGAACTCCCCCACCTCCGCGAGCGCGTCGTAGTCGAGGCGCTCCGGCACGTCGGAGAGCCGGTGATAGTCGGCGTTCGGCCCCGAGAAAATGTGGATCGCGGGCACGCCCGCCTCGAGGAAGGCGACGTGATCCGATGCCATCGGCGCGCGCTCCGGCATGGCGAGGTCGAAGGAGAAGCCGAGATCGACGTCGCGCAGGATCGAGGGAAGCTCGACGGCGCTCGCGGTTCCGAAAACGTATAGCTTCTTGTCCTGCACGCGGCCGATCGTGTCGAGATTGACCATGGCGATCGTCTTCTCGAGGGGCTCGGCCGGGTTCCTGACATACCAGCGCGAGCCGAGGAGGTTCTCCTCCTCTCCGGTGAACGCAACGAACAGGACGCTCCGCGGTCGCGGCGCTTCCTGCGCCAGCTCCCGCGCCACCTCGCAGAGGACCGCGACGCCCGACGCGTTGTCGTCCGCTCCCGGATAGACGTCGCCGGAGCCGTCCTCGCCGAGATGGTCGTAGTGGGCGCCGAGGAGGACCCAGTCCTCGCCGGATCCTCGCAAGATGCCGAGCACGTTGCGAAGCTGGAGCCCGCCCCAGGCCGTCCCCGGCGGAAGTCGCACCGCCCCTTCGATTCCGGAGGGGCCCGGCGCGAAGGTCTGGTACCAGCCTCCGTCCGGGCCGCCGGGAACGAGCCCTGCCTGCTGCATGCAGCTCGCCACGATCTCCGAGGCCCGGTCGATCCCAACGGTCCCGATGCCGCGGCCTTCGAGGGACGGATCGGCAAGACGCTCGACCAGGTCGCGCAGCCGCTCGGGATCGATCTGCCCCGAGGAGGGCGGGGCGAGGGCGGCCAGAGCGATCAGAGCGGCCGGCCCGATTACAGCGAACCGGAGCGCTGCGAGACGAAGCGCTGCGAGACGAAGCTTCGCGTTCTTGAACATTCCGTTCCTCCAAGTCCATCCGGTCGATCGTTGCTTGCACAAGGCCGCCGGGCGCCGAAGAGCCCGCATCAGGACAGCTGGAGCCGCAGCGGCGTCGACCGCACCCTCCACGATCCCTTGCCCACGTTCGTGCTGCCGTCGAAGACGAGCCATCCGTACTTGCCGTAGTGCGGCACCTTGCGGCCGATCGACGCGATCTGCGCCGGGTCGGCGACGTCCAGGATCGTCCAAGCCTCGCCGGGACGATCCGGCGGGCCGCCCGCCAGGACGACCGAGCGCCCGCCCGGCTGGGCCTCTCCAGCGATCGTCCAGCCCGCTCCTCCTTCACTCGGCTTCGCCTGATCGCCGAGATCGGCGACGAGCGCCTCGCGCGCCCGGCTCCCGAGCCCGAAGAACCAGGTCGGCACTGCGGGGCGGGCGCCCGGGGGAAGCGAGCCCTCCTCGAGGATCGCGAGCCGCTCCCCCTTCGCCCAGTCCTCCGCAAGCGCCCGATAGGCGGACGCGGCCGCCGGGTCGAGGCCTGAGGCAATCACGACGATCGCCGTATCGGCGCCGAGCGTGCGACTGAGCGCCGGCGGGATCTCCGCCGGATCGATGTGCCGCAGCAGATCGAAGTCCGGGTCGACGGCGATCCAGTCGGGGCGCTCCGTCACGTGGATCGTGCAGGCCGCCTGCATCCCCTGCATGCGGACGATCTGACGCGCGCTCTCCTCGGATTCCCCTCGCCCCACCGCGACCGGAACGAGAAGGTCGTAGGCGAAGGGACTGCCGTCGGCCGGCGCGGCCCTGCCGCCGTCCTGCTCGATCGTGATCGCGACGTCCCAGCCTCCCTTCTTCGACTCGCGCAGCTCGTGGCTCGCGATCTTCAGCCGCGGCGCCCCCGGCCGGTCGAGCCACTGCGCCTTCCACGCGCCGAGGTCGGCTCCGGCGCGCTTCGAAAACGAATCGAACAGGTCGTCCCATGAAGCGCGGCGGAACAGATGCGAGCGATAGAAATCCTGCAGGGCGGCCCAGAACGCCTCGTCTCCTAGCAGACGGCGGAGCTGGTGGAATACCATCATCGACTTGCCGTAGCCGACCGCCTGCGTGGCAAAGTCTTCGCGCTCGCGGAACGCGCGTAGCGGGAAGTCCTCCGAGGCGCTGACGTAGTCGGAGTACCCCTGCAGGGTGCTTCGCCGGTACTCGCGCGCCTCCTCCGCGCTTGCGCGCTCCTTGTACAAGTAATCGGCGCCGTACGTGGTGAGCCCCTCGCACCAGTTCCCGGAAGCATAGTCCACGAACACGCCGTTCCCCCACCAATTGTGGAGGATCTCGTGGCCGTAGGAGGTGTCGAGGATGAACGGCAGGCGGATCACCTGATCGCCGAGCAGCGTGAAGGACGGCATGCCGAAGCCGGTCTGCCAGAAGTTCTCGACCAGCGCGAACTTCGGGAACGGGTACGGACCGATTCTGTCCCCGTAGAGATCGAGATAGCGTCCGGTGCCGTCGATGTAGCGCTGGCATGTCGCCGAGTCGGTGGCGGCATAGGTGAACGTCATCACCTGCACGTCGCCATGCGGCTGCGCGCGAAGGCGGTACGGTCCGGCAATGTAATAGATCTCTTCCATCGGCTGCTGGGACGTCCAGACATTCGTGTAGCGTCCGGCGTTCTCGCCGCCCCACGCGAGAGCGCCCTGCGAGACCGCCTGCCATCCGGCGGGAGTATCGAGCGCGCAGCGGAAGAGGAAGCGCTCGTCGGGACGAGACGGCACCCAGAAGCTCCCTCCGGAGAGGAAGACGCCGCGGGGATCGACGAGCCCGGACGTCGTTTCGAATCCGCGCGAGTAGGCCGCCTTCGGCGCGCGCAGCGAGTCGTACAGCACGCCGGCGTAGGAGAGGACGATACGAAGCGACTCGGGCCAGTCGCCGGCCGTCTCCTGCGGCTCGATCCAGACGGTTCGCGCCCGGTCGTACCCGCCCATCTCGCCATACGGCGGACGGAACCAGTAATCGCGAGGGCGCAAGCGGTCCTCCCGGAAGCGGACGAGGGCAGAGGAGCCGGCGCCGAGACCGGTGACCCGCTCGACCGCGAGGGATCGATTGAGCAGGACGGGGAACGCCGTCGCGCGCGGCACGCCGGCGCCATGCAGGACGAGCAAGGTGTCGGTGACGGTGAGCCGCCCCGACGCCGGATCGACCGAGGCGGATAGATCATGGCGCGCGATTGCGCCGCCGGAAGGATTATCAACGGCGGGCGGTGAGGCGGCTGCAGCGCCGGCGAAAGCGAAGGCGATGAGCGTGATCAGAATCCGGATCGGGATTGGGAGCGGGAGCGGGAGCCGGTGGGCGAGCCTCCACGAGACGAGCCTTCTCAATCGGACCTCCTCGGATCGACCGCATCGGTCGGCGCACGCTTCGCGCATCCTTGCGCATCCTTGCGCATCCTTGCGCATCTTGCGCATCTCGGCAGCGATCAGGCTCCGCCATGATAGGGGAACGGGTTAGAATCGGCCATCGGGGCGCGGCGCCGGTGGGCCCCCGAGGAGGTGAGCGATGTCCCAGACGCGGCTCGACATCCTGAGGCTGGTGGCAGCAGGCAAGATCACCCCGGAGGAAGGGGAGCGGCTTCTCCGCAGCCTCGAGGACCTCGGAGCGGAGGCCGGCCCGGGACCGGCGGGACCGGCGGCGGGCACAGAGGCGACGGGATGGACAGCGGCCGGGGCGGCCGCTGCCGGAGCGGCCGCCGGATTCGCTGCCGGAGCGGGGGCGGGCACGGAGGCAGGCGCAGGCACCGGCGCCGGCGCGGGCGCCGGTGCAGGGGCCGGCACCGGTGCCGGAGCGGGCGACCGCGCGGGCGCAGGCCCGGCCCCGGGCGGACCGGAGAACGGCTCGGCCGGCCGCGGCGCAGCCTGGGTGGACGGCCTCGGCCAGGTTCTCGAGGAGGTCCGCGACACGGTGAAGCGCGCGGTCGACGAAGGGCTCGGCGCCGCGCAGCGCGTCTTCGAGGAGCATCGTCCGGGGACGGTCGGCGTCGAGATCCTCGACGGCTCGTTCACGCTGCCGCCTGACGCGCGCCTGAAGATCCAGCAGGCGCTCCGCGTGAGCCTCGGCGGGACGTCGAAAGGCGGCAACATCATCCTGCGCGCGTCGAGCGAGCCGCGCGTGAAGGTCTTGCGGGGCGAGGCGGTCGAGGTCCACAAGAGCGGACTCGAGTACGTCCTCACCTGGGGACGCGGGACGCTCGAGGTCGAGGTGCCGCAATCGCTCGCCGCGCTCGAAGTGCGGAGCATGGGGGGCGACCTCGAGGCGGTCGATTATCCTGGTCCGATGGTCCTCGAGACGATGGGCGGCGAGCTCCGCGCTCACGGCCCGCGCGCCCCGTTCCGGTTCCGGACGCTCGGCGGCCGCGTGCGCGTCTCGGGACTCGCGCTCCGCGAAGGCAACGCCTCGATCAGCTCGACCGGCGGCGACGTCTTCGTCGATTGCTCCCCGGAAGCCTCGGTCACCATTCGGGCCTCGACCCTCGGCGGGCACATGATCTTCCCGCCGGGCAGCGAGCGCGAGATCCTGGGCCGCGCCCGCCGCAGGACGGTCAGCGTGCTCGGCGATGGGACGGCCGAGCTGCGGGTCGACACGCTGGGCGGCGACATCACCGTGCGGCGGTCCGCAGAGTAGAGACATCCGGCAGCGCGGAGCGGCGCCGCGCCGGGCGGCTCCCGCTTCACGCCGCCGAACGCTCCCGGTCAAGCCGCGGGCTGCAACTCCTTCGGGTTGGCTCCATATTGGTTCGATCCCGGCCGGCTGTCCTGAACGGTGAAGACGAGGATGACGAGGCCGCCGAGGAACGGCACGAGCGCCAGCAAGAGCCACCAGCCGGTGCGCCCCGTGTCGTGCAGGCGACGAACCGCGACGGCGAGGCTCGGGATCAAAACCGCTAGTGAATAGATCCCGCTGAGAAGCCCCATGCTGAACGTGGAGCTGTACGTGTGTGTCAGCCGATCGATCAACATGAGGACCAGGCAGACGATCGCGTTGAACAGAGCGAAGTACCAGTACTCCTTCCGCCGCGCCCGCCCGCTGAAGACCGCGTACTTCCTCAGGACTCCGAGATACCAGTTCATACCGGCGCCTCCTCTTGCCCTCCGTCACGCCGGCGTGATCGCTGGCCTCGCGCAATCCGCGCAATCGCGGTCCGCATGGCGGAACCACTCGCGCGGCGGCCCACGCACGCCGGCCCCAAGGATCGTGAAAGCGCATTCAGGCTAAGGGCCAGTCCGGGATGGCGCAAGGACATTAGGCCGGCTGGCGGCCCCGAGAGAAAAGGACGAAGCCGCCGGAGACATCCGGCGGCTTCGTCGCATCCCGAGCAGCGGCGGCGGGCTTCGCTGTCCCTACATCCGCCTTACATCCAGTTCCAGATGCCGGGGCTTTTCACCGTCCGCGTGTGCCGGCGCGTCACGCTCCCTTGCGAGACGAACTGCAGGAGGTACCAGATTCCCCCCGCCTTGTAGTTCGTGCCGCTCGCGCCGTCCCCGCCGAACGGCTGCTGATCGACGACCGCTCCGGTGGTCTTGCGATTCACGTAGAAGTTGCCGGCGTACTCCGCGAGGATCGGGACGTACTTCGCGAGGAAGCTCTCGTCCTGACTGCACACGGCGCCCGTCAATCGATACGTGTTGCGCCGGATCCGGTCGATCGCCTCCTCGACGTGGTCGTACGTCTTCACCGCCACGACCGGGCCGAAGATCTCCACCGACAGCAGCTCGTGCTCGTCGGCGTCCACCTCGTAGATCGTCGGCTGAATGTAGAAGCCCTTCGAGTCGGAGAACTCGCCGCCGCAGACCTTCTTCACCTTCGGGTCCTTCGCGGCGCGCTGCATGAAGCCGGTGATGTTGCCGAAGGCGTTCGCGTTGATGACCGGCCCCATATTCGTATCGCGCTCGAGCGGGTTGCCCATCTTAAACTTCGCCATCTGCTCGAGGAGCGCCGCCTTCAGATCCGGCCAGAACTTCTTGTCGGCGAGGACGAGGCTGTTCGCGGAGCACTTCTGCCCGCTTCGCCCGTACGCGCCGGAGATGATGTTCGCCGCAATGTCCCACGGATCGTTGTGCTTGTCGGCGATCAGGAAGTCCTTGCCCCCCGTCTCGGCCACCAGGCGCGGGAAGTGCGGTCGCGGAGTCTTGGGATCGAACAGCTCCCCGGCGATGAATCGCGCCGTGTCGTAGCTTCCGGTGAAGTTCACGCAGAGAAGCTCCGGATGCTTCAGGACGGGCGACATGATCGCCGAGCCCGGTCCTGTCAGCATGTTGATCACGCCCGGCGGGAAGCCTGCGTCCTGGATGGCGCGCATCAACATCCACGAAGTCATCGGCGCATCGCTCGACGGCTTCCACACGACGGTGTTGCCGCACAGCGCCATGACGGTCGGGAGGTTGTAGCCGATCGCGATCGGGAAGTTGAACGGCGTGATCGCGGTCGTGAACCCTTTGAGCGCCCGAAGCAACAGGCTGTTCGTCTCGCCGATGCCATCGCCGAGCTGCGTCGAGAGAAGCTCCTTGTAGTACCACGGATTGAAACGGATGAAGTCCATCATCTCGGCCCAGCCGCCCGAGCACTCTGGCGCGATGTAACCGCACTCCTCGGCCGTGACGGCGCAGATTTCGTGGCGCCGCTCGTAGAGGATCGCCTCGAGATCGCGGAACTTCAGAATCCGGTTCTCCGGCGGAAGGCTCGCCCAGGACTCCTTCGCCTTCAGCGCCGCCTCGATCGCCAGGCGGGTGTGCTCTGCTGTCGCCTTCTGGGCGGTGCAGAATACCTCCCCCGTGCTGGGATTGAGCGACTGGATCTTCTCGCTCGAGCGGACCTCCTCGCCTCCGATGATCATCGGGACATCCATTCCCCGCGGGGTGCGGGAGACCGCCTTGCGGAACGCCTCCCACTCGGCGTCGCTCGTTCCGTAGGGGATCAGGGGCTGGTTTTGCGGTTTCTTCAACGAGAGGTTCATCTCGCGCTTCTCCTTCCGTCGATCGAACGGAGCGAGGTCCTGGAAGCCGGGGGGAACGGTCTCCCCATGGTAGGGCGCGGTCTTGCGGTAGGCAATCGGGCGTGGCCGGGACGGGGCGGCGGAACCGCGTCCGGGACGGCGTGCCCGGGAGGGGCGGCAGAACGTCGCGGCCGGTGCGTCGCCGCGCGCTGCGCCTCTCGCAATCCGGCGAGGACGGCGGAAGGTCCCCGCCACCCCCTTCTGGTGTAGGATCGCGGGCGATGAAAGCGGCAGCGATCGCACGCGAGGCGACACGAGCGCCCTTCGAGTCCATCACGCCGATTCTCGCCGCCTGCTTCTTCTTCTCCGGCGCCGCGGGCCTGATCTACGAGGTCGTGTGGGCGCGCCAGCTCTCGCTCTTCCTCGGGATCACCGGGCATGCGACGACCGCCGTCCTGACCGCCTACATGCTGGGGCTCGCCGCCGGGAGCCTCGTCATCGGCAGGATCGCCGACCGGCTGGCCCGCCCGATCCGGCTCTACGCCCTGCTGGAGGCGGGCATCGGCCTCTACGCGGTCACGACTCCCTGGCTCTTCCCGGCGATGCAGCAGGGGTACGCCCAGGCCGCGGCGGTCGCCGGCGTGACGGGACCGGCCTCGCACCTCCTGCGATTCCTCCTCGCCCTCGCGTTGCTCCTCGTGCCGACCTTCCTGATGGGTGGGACTCTCCCCCTCCTGATCCGGGGACTGACGCCCAGCCTGCCGGCCCTCGCCCGCCAGACCGCCCGCCTCTACGGGGTCAACACGCTCGGCGCGACCCTGGGGACCTTCGCCGCCGGCTACTTGCTCCTCCCCGCAATCGGCGTCCGCGGAGCGATCCTCGTCGGGGTCCTCGTGAATCTTGGCGTCGCGGCGACGGCCCTCCTCGCGCTCCGCGGACGGAGGGGTGTGAGCGGCGACCCGCGCGGCGCTCCAGCCGGCAGCGGCGCCGCGCCCGCGGGCGCGGAGAGGCTAGGGGGGGAGGCAATCGCGACTCCCATCCCCGCCGGCCTCGCGCGCGTCCTGCTGGCCGGGTTCGCGATCTCCGGCTTCTCCGCCCTTCTCTACGAGATCGCCTGGATCCGAGCGCTGACTCTCGTGATCGGCTCGAGCGTCTACGCCTTCAGCATCACCCTGACGACCTACCTGGCGGGCCTGGCGGCCGGGAGCCTCCTGCATGCGAGGTTCTTCTCGGCGTCCGCGCACGCTTCGGAGTCGGCGCGCGCGCCGGCCTCGGAGTCGCGCCGCGCCGGCGGCGCGGCGCCTGGGCCACCGCCCCTCGCGCGGGCCGCGATCCTCGAGTTCGCGGTCGGTATCGCCTCGCTCGCGACGCTCCCGTTGCTCGCGCAGCTCCCGAGCCTGTTCCTGCGCGGCTGGGCATCGCTCCACCAGAGCTTCGCGCTCTTCCAGGGGTTTCTGATCGTCCTCTGCTTCCTCGTCATGTTCGTTCCGACGCTGATCCTCGGCGCCCTCTTCCCGCTCCTGACCTCCCTCGCGACCCGGCCCCGTCTCGGCATCGGCCGAGGCGTGGGGATCGCCTACGCGGCGAACACGGCCGGCACCGTGGCCGGCTCCCTCCTCGGGGGCCTCTGGCTACTGCCCTCCATCGGCGTCCGCGGCGCGATCCTCGTCGCCGCCGCCGCCCAGGCGGTCGTCGCGCTTGCGTTCTACCTCGCCCGGCGGCCGGCTCCGCCAGTCCTGCCTGCTGGGCAAGCCCGGCCGGCTCGGCCAGCCCGGCCGGCTCGCACGCTCGTTCCTGTCGCCGCCGCGGCGGTCCTGTTCGTGGCCGTCGCGCTCCTCACGCCCCGCTGGGACCGGGTGCTCATGACGAGCGGGGTCTTCGTCAACGCCGCCGAGCTCGCTCACCGCGAACCCGGGCAAAGCCTCCGCGAGAAGGCGTACGAGCGGAAGCTCGTCTACTACGAGGAAGGCATCGACGGGGTCGTCGCCGTCGAGGAGACGCCCGAGGAGCGGGTGCTGGTCATCAACGGCAAGGACGACGCGAGCAGCCGCACCGACCTTCCGACGCAGGTGCTGCTGGGGCAGATCCCGATGCTCGTCCACCCCGATCCGCGGCGCGTGCTCGTCATCGGCCTGGGCAGCGGGATTACGGTCGGTTCGGTCGCGACGCATCCCGAGGCCCGTTCGATCGATGTCCTCGAGATCTCCCCCGAGGTGGTCGAAGCGTCCGACTACTTCGCCGGCGTGCACGGCCACGTCCTTTCCGATCCGCGGGTGAAGTTGATCGTCGCCGACGCGCGCAACTTCCTGCTCGCTGAGAAACGGCGTTACGACCTCATCACGTCGGAGCCCTCGAATCCCTGGATCAGCGGGATCTCGAACCTCTTCACGCGCGACTTCTTCGAGCTGGCGCGCGAACGCCTCGCTCCCGGCGGCGTCATGGCGCAGTGGCTCGAAACGTACAACATGTCGCCCGAGGACGTGAAGATCGTGCTCCGTACCTTCCTCGACGTCTTCCCGCATGTCTCCGTCTGGATGCCGATGCCGGGCGATCTCCTCTTCCTCGGTAGCGCCGGCGAGGCCGAGTCCCCGGCGGGACTGGACTACAGGAAGGTGCGCGCGGCGCTCCAGCAGCCGCGCGTGCGCGAGGATCTCGCCCGGGTCGGGATCGAGAGCTTCGGGGATCTCACGTCGACGTTCCTGATCGGCGGGGAGGACCTCGAGCGCTACTGCGGCGATGCGCCGCGCAACAGCGACGACCGCCCGCGCATCGAGTTCCGCGCGCCCCGCAACCTTTATGCGAACGCGACGATCGCGAACCTCGAGTCGATCGTCGCCTTCCTCGGCGAGCGCGCGGTTGCCGTCCCGTCTCTCGGGCTCGCCGCGTGCCGGGAGGAGCCGGCTCGCATCGAGGCGCCCGCTCTCGGGCTCGTCATCGCCGAGCCGTGCGGCGACGCTGCGCCCAGCCAGCCGCCCGCTCAACCGCCCGGCCAGCCATCCGCGCCGCCCCCGCCGCCAGCGACGCTCGCGCAATCGCTGATCCGCCGGGCCGTCCGGGCGGGAAGCGACGGCGGCCCGCCCGAGATGGTCGTCCAAGCCTGGCGCCGGCTCGCTTGGCGCGACACGGAAGCGATCGTGATGGATCGTCCCGCCCTTTTGGACGAGGATGCGGCGCGAGCGGAACTTCAGGCGATGCTCGGCGGGGCCGACGAAGAAGGGCGGGTCGCGATCGCTGGCCGCACCGCCCCGGTCGCCTGGATGCAGCACGCCGATGAAGAGGGGACGCTGCGCACCGGCCTCACGTGGGTGCGCCCCTGGCCGGACGGCCGGCGGTCGACGCACTATCTGGTCGTGCGCACGGAGGCCGGCCACCCGGCTGACCGCCGGTCCGGCGGCGAGGGCGCGGCGAGGCGGCAGGAGGAGAGCGTCGAGCGGCTCGCTCGCGCGCTCTCCGTCACCGGCGCCGGTGAATGATGCATGAGGTGGAGCGCCGCCCCGCGGCGGCATCGAGAGGAACCCGGATGGGTGACGCGCAAGCGCGCGACGGAACGCCGGAGCGGGGGGCGAGCCCCCGCCGGCGCTCCCATGCCCCGGCCCTCGACCTGCTCGCCTTCGCCGCGGCCGCCTTCGTCCTTCTCTACTTCCTGATCCCCTACCTGCGCGTCCCCTTCGTCGGCCGCGACGAGGCGCTCTACGCGGTCTTCGGCCAGCATGCGTCGTCGAGCTTCGTCCTCTATCGCGACTTCTGGGACAATCATTTCCCCGGCCTGTACTACATCTACGCTCTCGCGCTCCCCCTCCACGGGGGAATGTTCGGCGTCCGGATCGTCCACCTTATCTATCAGTTCCTCGGCGTCGCCGCGTTCTACGTCCTTGCGAGGCGGATGTTGCGGCCGGCGCCGGCTCGCCTCGCGATGATCGCCTACGCCTTCTATGCCGTGTCGCCCTTACTCGAGGCCAACAACGCCACGGCGGAGCCGTTTCTGCTTCTCCCGGCGTTCCTCGGCCTTTCGGTGTCCCTGTCCGGGCGGCGCCGCGACGATCTCCTGGCCGGATTCCTCCTCGGGCTCGCCACGCTCATGAAGCAGAATGGGGCGTTCCTGCTCGCCGTTCCCGTCCTCGCCACCGCCGCTCTCTCGAAGGAGCGGGGTGTGGCGGCACGCGTGAGGGAGGCCGCTTGGCGGATCCCGTTCCTGGGCGCTGGATGGCTCGTGCCCCTTGCCGCAGCCGGCCTCTACTTCGCCGCCCACCGGGCGCTCGGCGACTTCCTCTACGAGACGATCACGTTCATGATGACGCAGCGGCTCGGCGACACCGGCGTCCTGTTTCGCATCCGCGATTCAATCGTCCTCTCGAACACGGTCCTCCGCGATCACCCCTTCCTGCCGGCCGGCGCTCTCGCGTCGCTCGCTCTGCTCCTGCCGGTCCTGCGCGAGCGCGAGCCGGTCGCGTCCGGTGCGGTCGCTCCGACCCGCACGCCTCGCGCGTCGGTCCTGTGGACCTTCATCTGGCTCGCCGTTTCCGCCGCGATGGTGAGCGCCGGCGGGAGGCCGTTCCCCCATTACCTGCAGCTCCTCGTGCCGCCGCTCTGCCTCCTGGGATTCCTCTCGATCCAGGAGCTCTGGCCGTCGCGCGGGACGGCTCCCGGCCGGGCCGCCCTGCTCGTCGTCGCCGGCTTCCTGTTCCTCGACACCGGAGCGGCGATGGTCCGCGGCTTCTCGGAGTATTTCGGAGAGTGGACATTCCGTGACCGCCCCTTCACGTGGGCGGAGGTTCCGGTCGGAGAGGAGATCCGGTCGCAGACCTCGCCGGGCGAAACGATCCTCGTGTGGGGACCGAAGCCGGCCGTCTACTACTTCGCGCAGCGCTCCGCCCCCGGGCGCTTCTACAGCCTGTTACCGATCGTCGGCCCGAACATTGCCCCGACCGTGCGGGACGCCCCGCCGGCGCGCGCCGACGTCCCGGGCGCGATGGACGAACTCCGGGCGAGCTTCGATCGCCATCCGCCTGTCTACTTCGTCTACGCGCCGGTCCTCCCGAACTATGATCTCGAGCAGCCGCAGTTCGCTTGGCTGCGCGAGAGAATCGCCGGCGAGTACCGGTTCGAGAAGGCCATCCGGGAGTACCAGCTCTACCGGCGGATCGAGCATTCTCCTTCGCGATGACGCCACCCGACGAGGAACCGGCCGGACGGGAATGGCCTCGGCTCGTTCTCGCCTCGACCTCCCCCTATCGCCGGGCGCTCCTCGAGCGCCTCGCCCTGCCGTTCGATTCGATCGACCCCGGTTGGAAGGAGGTGCGCCGCAGCGACCCCGATGAGACGGTGCGCGAGAACGCCGTTGGAAAGGCGCGCGCGGGCGGGGCGCTCCGTCCCGACGCCTGGATTCTCGCGAGCGATCAGGTGGGATATTGCGACGGGCAGATCCTCGAGAAGCCCGGCACCCCCGTACGCGCGATCGAGCAGCTCCAGTTCCTGAGCGGGCGCGAGCACACACTCCACACCGGCGTCGTCCTCCGCTCCCCCGACGGCCTCGAGGAGATCGAGATCGTCGTCGCGCACCTGCGAATGCGCCCTCTCCGGCTCGAGCAGATCGAGGCCTACGTGCGGCGGGAGGCGCCGCTCGACTGCGCAGGGTCGTACAAGAGCGAGGCGCTCGGAATCCTCCTGTTCGATTCCCTCCGATGCGACGATCCGACCGCAATCGTGGGACTGCCTCTCATCGCGACTCGCAGGCTTCTCGAAGCGGCCGGGCTCGATCCGCTGGACCTGCTCCACCGGAGGGGACGGTGAGGCGCGCCGCCGACCTCGCGTTCGCGCGAGCCATGCTGCCGCTCGTCTCTCGGACGTTCGCCCCGGCGATCGAGAGACTCCCGGCCGACCTGCAGGGGCCGGTGCGCCTCGCGTATCTGCTCTTCCGCGTGGCCGACACGATCGAGGACGTCCCCGGACTGCCGGGGCCGGTCCGGGCCGAGCAGCTCGTGCAGTTCGCGTCGCTGCTCTCGATGCCCCCGGGCTCCGCAGAGGAGGTCGGGCGCGCGGCATCCGCCCTGTCCGCTGTTTCTGCGGCTTCTGTGCTTCCCGCAAGTGTCGCCGGCGGCGAAACGGCCGAGGCCCGCCTGCTCGACGGGCTCCCGGCTCTGCTCCGCCTGCTCGACGCCGAACCGCCCGCCATGCAGGAGCGGATCCGCCGGCGCGCGATCGAGACGGCCCTCGGGATGGCCCGGTTCGTCCGCCTCGACGCGGGAACGAGCGCGTGGACCTCGCTCGAAACCTGCGCCGAGCTGGACGCCTACGAGTACTACGTCGCCGGGACGGTCGGCGCCATGCTCGACGAGATCTTCCTCGCCGCTCGAGCCGAGATCGCCGCGGCGACCGGGCCGCAGCATCGCCATCAGGCGGTTCTCCTCGGCCTCGGACTTCAGGGGACGAACATCCTGCAGGATGTGTCGGTCGATCGCGCGCGCGGCTGGTCGTACGTTCCGGAGGAGATCGCCCGCCGCCACGGGACGACGACACGCGATCTCGCCGATCCCGCCAGGCGTGCGGAAGCGAGCGCTGTCGTGCAGGAGATGGCGGCGCGAGCGCTCCGCCATCTCGAGGAAGGCTTCCCCTACATCCTCGCGCTGCCGGCGCGCGCCGACCGCGTCCGCCTCTTCTGCCTCTGGCCGGTGCTCCTCGCCTTGCGCACCCTCGGCCGCCTCGTCTCCTCGCCGGCGGTGCTAACCGAGCGCGTCCGCATCGGGCGGGACGAAGTAACGTCTCTCGCCGAGGAGGCCCGCGCCGCCTGCCGCTCCGACCTGCGCCTGCGCGCGCTGTTCCAGCGCGAGCGGGATGCCGCCGCCGCGGCCGGCGCAGGAGCAGCCCCGGGCGCGGCGCCCGGCGCGGCCCCGGCCCCAGCCGGCGCCTCAGCCGGCGAGCCGCTCGGGAGGGTGCCGGCATGAAGATCGATCTCACCGGCCGCGTCGCGCTCGTCACGGGCGGATCGCGCGGCATCGGGGCGGCCTGCTGCAGGCTGTTCGCCCAGGCCGGCTGCGACGTCGCGATCAACTATCGCCGGCGCGCCGACCTCGCCCTCGCGGTCGCCGGCGACGTCGAGCGAGCCGGAAGGCGCGCCCTCACCGTCGGGGCCGACGTCGCCGATCCGGCGCGCGTCGACCTCATGCTCCAGCGCGTGGCTCAGGAGCTGGGCCGCCTCGACTTCCTGGTCAACAATGCCGGGATCTGGACGGAAGGCTCGATCGACACGATGACCGACGCCGATTTCTGGCGGATGATCCAGGTCAATCTCGCGGGGACGTTCCATACCTGCCGGGCCGCAGTGCCGTTGCTCCGCCGGGTGGAGGGGGCGGCGATCGTCAACGTCGCTTCGACGGCCGGACAGCGCGGCGAGGCGCACCACGGGCATTACGCCGCCTCGAAGGGAGCGGTCCTGTCGCTGACGAAGTCGCTCGCCGTGGAGCTCGGTCCGCGCGGGATCCGCGTCAACGCGGTCGCTCCCGGGTGGATCCGGACCGACATGACCGAGGAGGCGCTGCGCCCCGAGCGGATCGCGGAATCGCTGAAAGAGCCGATCCCGCTCGGCCGTCCCGGCGAGCCGGAGGACGTCGCGGCGCCGGTCGTCTTCCTGTGCTCGCCGCTCGCGCGACACATCACGGGCGCCACGCTCAATGTGAACGGCGGTGCAGTGCTGATCTGACGCTCGCTCGCCCACCCGGCCGCCAATGCCGGGGCCGATCCCGAGGAGGAAACGAAGATGGTGACCGCAATCGTTCTGATCTCCGTCGAGCCTGGAGTCGTCGCCAGCGCAGCCGAGACGCTCTCGCGCATCGACGGCATCACCGAGGTCTATTCGGTGGCCGGCGAGTGGGACTTAGTCGCGATCCTCCGCGTCCGGCGCAACGAAGACGTGGCCGACCTCGTCACGAAGTCCCTCGCACGCGTCGACGGGGTCGACTCCACCGAGACATTGATCGCCTTCCGCTCCTACTCGCGCTACGACCTCGAGCGGATGTTCTCGATCGGGATGGATTCCTAGCGCATTCCTAGCGGGAGGCGGCAAGAACCGTTACCTCTACTTCCAGGGGGACGCGACAGCCTATGCGGCCGGGCATCAGGGCGTGCGACGACGCGCCTGCTCCGACAAGCCTGCTGGGCGGACATCACTCCTCTTCGCATGCGCCGTTAGCGCAAGTACGGTTTCTACGAATGCGCGCGTGAACAGAAGTCCCCGCTCTCGCCGCAGATGGTATCCGTCGGTAAAGTCCTCGGCGGAAACGTCCCTCGTCTCGAGGGGGACAATCACGGGGATCTTCGCTTGCTCACCGGCCATTCGAATGGCTTCGATGTCCTCCGCTCTTCCTACGCGCGGAGCCACGACGTACCAAGCTTGGAAGCCGCAAGTCTCCCCCAGTTTTCTCAGCAACTCCAAGCGCTCGGTCGACTCCGCACATAAAGAGTCTGGCGTCCTGACCCCTGCCCGCCTGGTGGCCAGGCGCTGCAAGAGCCGGCCGACCTCTGGGAGAGGTTTCCCCAAAACCGACTTCCTGATCTCCGCCCGTGCTCCCCAGAACTTGCTCACCTCCCCAAGAAGCAGGTCGGCAGCCTCATTCCGACCCAACGCTGTCTGCCTCGCGACGCTAATGATGTCACTACCCCGGAACAAGTATTGGGCTGAATACTCCTTCCGGGTTCCCTTCTGGACCAGCGCTTCCTCTCCGATCATCAACGCAACTACCGATGGTCGAGCACCATCCGCGATCAGCTTCTGAATCCCGAAGTACCAGTCGAAAAATCGCGTATCAGGTACTGTGACCACCCGAACGTCGAACTCTGCTGCGAGTGAAAGACGCGCCCATTCTCGGTCAAGCGCGGCATCAAGCAGAGAGTTGCCAACAACAATGAGAATGCACGAACCTTCAGGAGCCGCGCGGACCGCGTCTTCCCATTGCCTTGTCAACTTCTTCTGCCCGCGATCTACGCGGTCGAAACCGAGGCGCGTAACGCCCTCCAGCCCAAGCAGCATCGCGACAACAGCCGCCAACAGCATCGCAAGCTCAAACCGCCCTTTGGCCATCTCGCCCCTCAGAACTGAAAGTATATGAATGCGCTGACGTTGCCGGCCGAGCAAAGCGCAATCGCGCCAATGAGAATCACTGCGCATGCCATCTTGGCTAGGATGCCCCTGTCGGCCACCGGGTACTCCCACCCGCGGGACTCCATAGTTAGGTCGAGCAGACCCATCGGCAACGAGAGCACCAACAAGTAGATGGCGCTGGGACCGTAGTCAGCCCTCCAGTCTACTGCGAGCGCGCCCGAAAGAAGCCGGCCTGCCTGTGCGAGTGAATCGACACGGAACAGCACCCACGCGAGGCACGCTAGGTGGAATACCATGAGGCGCATCCCCCAGGTCCTCCAGGAGCGCAAACCCGGATGCACCCACCTCATCGGATTCCTACGCCCCGCCGGCCCGAGCAGACTCCAGAATCCCCTTTCTAAAGCCAGACAAACGCCCCAGAACCCTCCCCAGACCAGGAACGTCCAGCTCGCGCCATGCCACAACCCGCCTATGAGCATGGTGCCGATGCTCGCTACCCCGTAGATCCAAAGATCCCTCTTGATACCGAACCATCGCTCCTTCTGCATGGATCTCGACAGCCAATAACTCAAGGGCAGGAACAGATAGTCACGAAGCCAGGTGCTCAGGCTGATGTGCCAACGACGCCAGAAGTCCTGAACCGTTGTCGCCAAGTACGGCTGCCGGAAGTTCAGGACGAACTCGAACCCCATGAGCTTTGCGCTTCCACGCGCTATGTCGGAGTAGCCGCTGAAATCACCATAGATCTGGAGCGCGAAGCTGTAGGCCCCAAGGAGCAGCAGGGGCAACGATGGTGGTCCGAGCTGTCCCCCGAAGGCAGCATTTGCGATCATCGCGCTGCCGTTTGCGATTACGCATTTGCGAAACAGCCCCGTTACTATCAACATCACGCCGTCAACCATCTGATCGTGGTTGCACGTCCTCGGGCCTTCCACCTGAGGCAGAAGATGACCGGGTCTCTGAATCGGTCCGGCGATGAGATGTGGGAATAAACTCAGGAAGAGCGAGTAGTCTACAATGCTTCGCGACGGCCTTATTGTCTTGCGATGGACTTCTACCAGGTAGGCGACTTGCTGGAAAGTGTAAAACGAAATGCCCGGAGGAAGCACGGTTTGGAGGACGACTCTCGGGAAGCGTGCGAACCCTAACGGGGCCATCGCCGATTGCAGCGAATCGACGAAGAAGTTGAAGTACTTGAAGGCGCCGAGTGTTACGAGGCTTACGAGGAGACCAGCTGCCACAAAAGCGTGGCGCCGTCGTGGATGCTTTGAGCGGTCAATCAAAAGACCACAGGCGAAGCCAACAAGCGCTGATCCGAGGAGCAATGCCAGAAAGCGGTAGTCCCACCAAGCGTAGAAGACGACGCTGGCGAGCAAGAGGAACGCGTTTTGCCGACGGGGTGGCAGTCGCCAGTAGGCCAGAACGACCAAAACCAGAAAGACTATGTAAACCGGCGTGTCGAAGAGCATGTGAAGGTTAGCATGTGAAGGTTCGTGTAGGTACGGGGCAGAAGATCCGGCTCACACCGAAGGTCCAGGGATGTTCCAAGGCATGAGAATCCGCAGGAGGTGACTCCCCGCCATCGACCTTTGGGCGCCACATGCGCTCAACAGGCACGGAGAAAGGCGCTTTCAGCTGTCGCGCTCTGGACTGGGCATCCATAAGCAGGCGCTGGCAAAAGGCGGCTTCTGACGGCCGCGGAGGCTGTGGATTCATTGGCGAACGGATGTTAGCACGTTCTCCTTTGTTGGGGAACTGACGAGACGGTACCGTGACGGCCGGCTCGGGCCGCTCGGAGCCGCTGAGCCCGTTGGCTTTTGCCTTCCGCCTCGCATGCTCATGCGGGAAGAAAGGCCTTGACCCTTCTCACAGCGGCTCGGCCCGCATCCTCGTGCGGCTATCGGGCTCGCCGGACCTCCCCGAGACTCACCCTGTCCCGGAAAGCCCGGGGAGAGAGGTCCCGCGACTCGATCGCCGGGATCGCGAGCAAGGGATGGCAACAGCCGGCCGCGGGGAGAAGGTCATGGCGATCGACGAGAAGAAGCTGGATGAGTTTCTCGGCCGCGTGGTGTCGGATCTCGGCGCCGCGCTGAACACCGCGCTGGTCCTGATGGGGGACAAGCTCGGCCTCTACAAGGCGATGGCCGGCGCGGGCCCGCTGACTCCACAGGAGCTGGCGCAGCGGACGGGCACCAACGAGCGGTCGGTGCGCGAGTGGCTGAACGGCCAAGCGGCGGGCGGCTACATCAGCTACGACCCGAAGACCGAGAAGTACGAGCTGCCAGAGGAGCACGCCATGGCGCTGACCCAGCAGGACAGTCCGGCCTACATCACCCCGGCGTTCTCGCTCTGCACCTCGATGCTGTTCGACGAGCCGAAGGTCACCGACGCGTTCCGGACCGGCAAGGGGGTGGGCTGGCACGAGCACCATCACACGCTGTTCGAGGGGACGGAGAAGTTCTTCCGCTCGACCTACCTGGGCAACCTGATCTCGTCCTGGATCCCGGCCCTCGACGGCGTCGAGGCGAAGCTGCGCTCGGGGGCAAAGGTCGCGGACGTCGGATGCGGCCACGGCGTCTCCACGATCCTCATGGCCAACGCCTTCCCGCGGTCCCGCTTCATCGGCTTCGACTACCACGGACCTTCGATCGAGACGGCCCGCCAGCGCGCCCAGGTCGCCGGCACGAACGGCAACCTCAACTTCGAGGTCAGCATGGCGAAGACCTTTCCCGGCAAAGATTACGACCTGATCGCGTTCTTCGACTGCCTGCACGACATGGGCGACCCGGTCGGCGCCGCCGCTCACGCGCGCGAGGCGCTCGCCCCAGGCGGGACCTTGATGGTCGTCGAGCCGATGGCCGGCGACCGCGTCGAGGACAACCTGAACCCGGTCGGGCGGGTCTACTACACCGCCTCGACGCTCGTCTGCACGCAGTGCTCGCTCTCCCAGGAGGTCGGCGCCGCGCTGGGCGCCCAGGCGGGAGAGGCGCGCCTGCGCCAGGTGCTGATGGACGCGGGATTCAAGCAGGTGCGCCGCGCCGCCGAGACGCCGTTCAACATGGTGCTGGAGGCGCGGGCGTAGAGCGTGTGCGAAGGCCGGCCGCCGTCACGCTCCCCGTCACGCCCCCGTCAGGCCCCAGCCTGATAGATCCTCTCGATCCGATCCGACCCGACGTCGGGATCGAGGAACGTCGCCCGCTGGATCGCCATCCAGCGGGCGTTCTCGCGCCGCCGCGCCACGCGATGGATCTCGAGCAGGTGATCCGTCGTGACGTTGTCGGTCGTGATGTTGCCGGCCCCCGTTCCGCATCCGAGCGTGAGGGACGGGCGAAGCACGTTGTAGAGGCCGCCGATGGCGCCCTGCGTCGTCGGCTGGTTCACGCAGATCCGGCCGGCGCTGACCGTGAAGGCGAAGTCGCGGATCACCTTCTCGTCCTCCGTGTAGAGGCCGACCGTATGGCCGATCCCGCCCTGGCGGTTCAACGCGGCGCACGTCTGTAACGCCTCCTCATAGGAGTCGACGACGTAGTAGGCGAGGATCGGCGCGAGGATCTCGTGCGACAGCGGGTGCTCGCGTCCGACACCCAGCGGCTCGGCGATCAGAAGCCGCGTCCGCTCCGGAACCTGGAAGCCGCAGCGCTGCGCAATCGAGACAGCGGAGCGACCGACGACGTCGGCGCGCATCGACCGGCTCTCGGGGTCGAAGGCGATCCGGTCCAAGCGCGTGGTCTCCTCCGGCGAGCAGAAGTGCGAGCCACGTTCCATCAGGCAGTGCCGCAGCCTCGGCTCGATCGAGCGCGGGATCACGAGCGCCTGCTCGCTCGCGCAGACCGTCCCATTGTCGAACGTCTTCGAATGGACGGTGAAGCGGCACGCCATCTCGAGGTCCGCGTCCTCATGGATGTAGACAGGGACGTTGCCCGGCCCGACGCCGATCGTCGGCGTGCCGGACAGCTCGGCCATCCGCACGATCCCGCCCGTGCCGGTCGCGAGGATCAGCGCAAGCTTCGGATGCCGCATCACCTCCTCGAGGTGCTCCTTCTGCGGCTTGGTGATGACCTGCACGCAATCGGCCGGGGCGCCAGCGGCGATTGCCGCGTCCTCGAGGATGCGCGCCGTCTCGCGGATCGAGCGCCGCGCTCCGCCATGCGGGGAGATGATGAGCGGGTTGCGCGTCTTGAGAGCGATCAGGATCTTGAAGATCGCTGTCGAGGTCGGGTTCGTCACAGGGACGGTCGCGAGGACGGGACCGCGAGGGTGCGCGACCTCGGTGATTCCGGTCGCCGCATTGTCGCTCAGGATGCCGACCGTCCGCCGGTGCCGGATGTCCTCGTAGACGAGCAGGCTGGCCCAGGCGTTCTTGACGACCTTGTGCTCGAAGACCCCGATCCCCGTCTCATCGAAGGCGAGCCGCGCGAGCGGAATGCGGGCGTCGTACGCCGCCCGGTAGGCGGCGGCGACGATCCGGTCGACCGCCTCCTGATCGAGGAGGCGAAACGCCTCCGCCGCGGCGACGGCACGGGCGAGCAGCTCGTCGGCGTGGGTGGGGGTGTGGGTTGACTTGGATCCGTCCGGTCCTGCCTGCATCGGTCGGTCTCCCTGGCGGCCATGCCTGGGCGAGCTCTGATAAGCGGAGCATGCTGGCATGAAGAGGGAGATGGGAGCAAGGGCCCGGTCTTCGAGCTGTGGGGAGCAGATGATCTGTCCGGTTTTTGACAAGTGAAGTGTCCGCTCGTAGGGAGGGGCGGCCGGATGCCGTAGAGGGCGAGCCGAGGAGGGCTTCGCCTTGAACGACGACCGGCCGACCGCAGAGGAGCGGGCGATGAGGGTGAAGGATGTGATCTTGCGGGCGATGAGCGGTGAGCTGACCTGGATCCGGGCTGCGGAGATTCTCGGGATCAGCGATCGGAGCATGCGGCGATGGCGGTGGCGCATGGAGAAATACGGCTACGAGGGGCTGCTCGATCGGCGGCGGCACGTGCCGTCTCCTCGGCGGGTGCCGGTGAAGGTGCTCGAGCAGGTGCTTCGTCTCTACCGGACTCGCTACCAGGGGTTCAATGTCCGGCACTTCCATTCGATCCTCAAACGGGAACACAAGTTCGAGCACTCCTACACCCTGGTTCGTATGGCCCTGCAGGAGGCCGGTCTGGTCAGGAAGAAGCGGGCTCGCGGGCCGCATCGGTTGCGTCGGGAGCCGCGGGCGTCCTTCGGGGAGATGCTCCACCTCGATGGCAGCGATCACGCCTGGTTGGCTCTGCGTCCCGAGACCCGGCAGTGCATGATGGTCGTCGTGGACGATGCCACCAGCCAGCTGCTCTACGCGCAGTTGGTCGAGCATGAGGACGGCCACAGCGCGATGAGCGCACTCTACTCGGTGATCTCGACGCACGGCCTGCCCATGGCCCTCTACACCGACCGGGCCTCCTGGGCGGTGTATACGGCGCGCAAGGGAGAAGCGCCCGAGCCGGGGCATCTCACGCAGGTCGGGCGGGCTCTCCGGCGCCTGGGCATCGAGCATATCCTCGGCTACTCGCCCCAGGCTCGTGGGCGCAGCGAGCGAGCCAACGGCACCCTTCAAGGCCGCTTGGTCAACGAGCTGCGAGTGGCCCGGATCAGCACGCTCGAGGCAGCGAACCGCTACCTGAGGCAACGTTTCATTCCCATCTACAACGAAGAGTTCGGCCGTAAGCCTACAGATCCGGCTAACGCCTTCGTCCCCGTGGGGAGAGTCGACGTGGACCAGATCCTCTGCCACGAGGAGGAGCGGACGGTCAGCCGGGACAACGCCGTGAGCTTCGAGGGCAAGCGACTACAGATCCGCAAACAGGCAGGGCTTCGCACCTGCGCCGGCCGGGAGGTCGTCGTTCGGCGTCATCTCGACGACTCCCACAGTGTCTGGATGGGAGAATGCTGCCTGGGTCGGTCCGACCGGCTGGGCAGAGCGAAGGAGGCGGAAACGAGGAGCCTGGAGGCCGGGAAGTGCCTGGCCTCCGCAGCGGCCTAGGCAGGCGGACAGATCACTTGCTAAGAGCGGACAGATTCACTTGTCAACGACAGGGCCCGGTCTTCGAGCCGTGGGAGGGCCTGCAGAATCGGGGCGTTCCTGGCTCTCAAAAGAGCTGCTCCTGCCCACGAGAGGAGGAAGGAACGTGGTGTGTCACTTGCCTTCGCCGCTGACGCGAATGACACTGCCTTCTTCACGGAGGAGAGGCGCGGTCTCTGCAGCAATGGTCCCTATCTCAGCGACGAGCCGAGGCGTCTCCGATCGCTCGTTCGTTCGCTACCCCCCGGCCCTAATGTTCTCCCCTTGCTCTCTTCTCATGGCGCGAACCCTGCGATAGACGCCGAGCCACGCCTCCGTCTGCGCTTCAAAGCTGAAATTGCGGGTCACATGATCACGAGCCGTCCGCCCTAGACGTTCACGTAGACCATCGTCCTTCAACAGGAGGGACACACGCTCCGCTATCATTGCTGGCCTTCCCGGAGGAACGAGCAGCCCAGTCTGGCCGTCCCGGATGATGTCCGGCGACCCTCCGACCGCGGTCGCGACGCATGCCCGTTGCGCAGCAGCGGCCTCAAGAAGCACATTCGGGAGACCCTCCGTGTAGGAGGCGAGAACGAACACATCGGCCGCGGCGATCACCGAGAACACATCCCGATCAAAGCCAGGCAACGCGACACGGTCGCGTAGGCCAAGCGCTTCGATTTGCCTCTCCAAGCCGCCTCGCTCTCTTCCTTCGCC
The DNA here is from genome assembly GCA_041946735.1 of Candidatus Eiseniibacteriota bacterium. Taxonomy (GTDB): domain Bacteria; phylum Eisenbacteria; class RBG-16-71-46; order CAIMUX01; family VGJL01; genus JBHGAY01. Next base: position 29,521 of record JBHGAY010000011.1, on the reverse strand, counting down.
TAGGATCGCTAGGAAGGAATCAACGCCATCTCTCCTCAATAGGTCCTCGACCCTAATCAAATCCGCGAATCCCTTCTCGGGACTTAGCCTTCCTACGCCAAGGATCAGTGGCAGCCCCTCCGGCACCCCGATCGACGAACGGACATCATCCCTGGATCTTGCCGGGGTCTGAGCCGCGTCAATTGCGTTATTCACAACGCTCACGCGCTCCCTCTTGACCCCACAAGCTACCACGGCAGCTCCCTGGCTCGGTGAGACCGCGACGACGTGGTTCGCCCATCTGAGAATCAGCCGATCCAGTCTCTCGTAGCCTCTGACGCGCCTGTCTTCGTACGTCCAGCCTCTTGAGACAGCAACATGCGGCGTCCCGACCAGACCTGTCGCAATGCGCCCCACGACGTTCGCCTTGTAGCCGTGGGCGAACAGGATCTGTGCCTCCTCCTCACGAATCAGTCTGACGAGGCGTGTAACGACGCGAGGGTCGATAGCTCCAGCCGAACGAAGCTCACGCACTGGTACTCCTCGTTTGGTCGCTGCTACGAGAAGCTCCCCGGCACTCTCCGGTTCCTGAAAGACGACAATCTCGCACGCCACGCCATAGGGCATCATCCGGACGGCGTGCTCAAGGATCTGCTTCTCAGGTCCCCCAACGAAGTTGGACGCGATCAGGTGGATCACTTTGCAGGACATCCCTGAGCCTCAAGACTTCCAGCGGCGCTCTCGTGCCTACCGCTTACGCAATCTTCCCTACTGAGTCACGCAGCGACGCAATCGGGAGCAACGGAGGCACCACACTGGCCCTCCTTGACCGTGTCGATCGAAGTACCCCAATCACTCCGGCCGACGAGCCGACTTCGTTTCACCCAGCGCGTCCGCTATCCAAGACTTCAGTTCAGTCGCCCGCCGCGACCAACTGTGTTCGGAGGCCAGCTTCTGCCGCGCGGCTCTCCGCACTTCCCCGCTCTCTCCCAACGCATCTTCGATCCGTCGCGCGAACTCATCAGCATTGTCCGCAAGTAACACCTTATCCTCGAAGTTGACGACCTCCGGCAGGCGGACGCCTACCACCGGGAGCCCGAGCGCAAAATACTCTAGTAGTTTCAAAGGATTGACGCAGAGGGTCAATGCGTTTAGGCGAAACGGGATCACACCGACATCGAATTCCGCCCCCACATCCGGGAGCTGCCGATAGTCTACTTGTCCAATGACATGGACATTCTTTAGGACCTCCAGGGAGCCCACCTGGGCTCGGCAACGACCTGCCAGAATGAATTGCCACTCCGGATGCGCTGCAGCCAACTCCTCGACCAGTTCAACGTCTACCCAGTCATCGATGAGGCCGAAGAATCCGATACGCGGAGACGGAAGTTGGCTGAGGGCACCGCACTGACCCCGCTTTCCCCCACGGAAGTGCTCAAAGTCGACACCATGAGGCAAGTACCGCCCTTTTGCCCGCCAACGTCCTTCCGGAACAAGGCCTTGAGACGTCGCAACGATGAGGTCAGCCTTGTCCATGAGTCTGTCCTCGACCTTTCTGATGTAGCTCCGCTTCACACCCGGCATTTCTGCATAGTCATCGACCCGGTAGTAGATAAAGACAGTTTCTTGGAGAGCACCGACTAGATGGTCCAGAAATGGCCAATTTGTGAGGACGACGCGCGGCGCCACGCTTCGCGGCATGGCCGAGCGAAGTGTTCCAAGCATTGCCAGGTGGTTGATCGCCTTTATGATACCAATATGATTATAGGGGATCTGCACCGGCCTGACAATGCGCGGGTTACACTCTCGCTCAAGTCCGTATCCGGTATTCCCGGCCGTCCACCCGCGAAGAACTTCCGAGACTCTTCGCAAGTCGCGGCTCCAACACGGAGATCTCAGCCCGATTGTTTCAACCCACGTTACTGGCACGTCGTTCAGAAACTTGGCAACAAGATGCTTACAGCTTACCGGTAGCCCAGTCCAGCTATCGGAGAGCACCAGAAGTTCGTAGTCAGGCGTCGGCATGAGCAGTCAGTGCGCTACCTTCCGTAAGTATTCGGAGATCCTTGAAGCCGCTTTCCCATCACCATACGGGTTTCTCAGGCCCACCATCGATTGATAAGCGTCTCCGTCGGTCAAAAGCCGAGCGCACTCGCTGAAGATTCTGTCGCGCGAGCACCCGACGAGCCTCGCAGTGCCGGCTTCCACCGCCTCCGGCCTTTCGGTCTCGCTTCTCATGACCAGAACTGGTTTTGACAGTGAAGGGGCCTCCTCTTGGATCCCCCCCGAGTCAGTCAGAATGATTCGGCATGCATCCATCAGACGCACGAACTCGAGGTATCCCAGAGGTGGGATGAGCACGATGTTCCTGAGTCCGCCAAGTAGACTGTGGACCGGCCCGGAAACGTTCGGATTAAGATGAACGGGATAGACCAGGACCACCTTGGGGAAGGCTTTGGCTATGTCCCGAAGTGCGGCGCAGATCTCTTCGAATCCCCTACCGAAGTTCTCGCGACGGTGGCCCGTAATAAGAATTATGGTGCTGCCACTGCGAAGTACCTGTTCCAGTCTTCCCATTGCCGGGGGAGACCTTCTGACTCGTTCGACGGCTGTCAACAAAGCGTCTATGACGGTGTTTCCTGTCACAAGTACTCGTGACTCTTCGACGCCCTCCTCAAGTAGTGCCTTTCGGGCGCATTCCGTCGGCGCGAAGTGATGGTCCGCTAGGACTCCTACGAGCCGTCGGTTGATTTCTTCCGGGAACGGAGCCAGTCTGTTCCTTGTCCGCAAGCCAGCTTCGACGTGACCAACGGCGCACTTGTGATAATACGAGACCAATGACCCGACAAAGGCGGTGGTGGTGTCCCCCTGGACAAGCACGACATCCGGTCGAGTTTCGAGCACTACGGAGTCCAAACCGGTCACGAGGCGACCGGTAAGGGATGACAAGGACTGCGAGCATGTCATCGACTCGAGAGCAACGTCCACCCGGTACCCGAACGCAGCAATGGTCTGAGCTAGCAGTTCGCGATGCTGGCCAGCAGCGCAGACTGTCACTTCGAAGTCGGCTTGTTGTTGCCGGAGGGCATCGATCACCGGAGCCATTTTGATGGCCTCCGGACGAGTTCCGATCACAACCAGGATTCTTTTCATCGTGGCGTGTTCAGCATTCTGGCTGAACGGGGTCCTCCGAGTTTCGGGGCGGACGGTGCGCGGAAGTGTCCATACTCGGCAAGGCCTATCCAGAAGCCCGTCAGGAGCGCTGTGTGAATGACGGCGAACGCGGCCAGCGTTCGCATGAGGACTGGGGTTGACCGGGCCCCACCGCTCGCCCGCACTGCTTCGATTCCAGCGGTCAAGGCCCATGCGCCGGCCAGAGTACTACTTGCGATCGCCGCACTCCCGAACCCTCGCAACAGAAGCACGGCGACCAGGGCCATCACAGCTGCCGTCATCCCGACCAGCGGCCACGGAACCAGTCTCCTATGCCGCGCCATCAGCCTCGCCCTCCCTCGGCCGTACCGATACATTTGCCTGAACAGCCCCGACAATGACGACCGCGGGCGGTAGTCGATTCTCAAATCCGGATGCCGGAACGCCCGGAAGCCCGCCTCGGCGATCCGGTGGTTGAACTCCACGTCTTCGCATGCGTCGAAGCGCTCGTCGTACATTCCGACACGCTGGAAGCACTCCCGCTTGTAGGCGGCTCCTGCCGTTCGTGGGTCGGTGAAGCCCGGCTCGCCCGCATAGATGTCGGAGCCTGGGTTGTGGCCGAAGCGGGAGTGTCTCGCGGCCGCAATCGCTTCCGCCCACCCGCCGGAAGCCAGGGCATCGAGGTGCTGCGGCCGGCTGAGGCAATCGGCCCCTGTTTCGGCGAACAGTGCGACCGCCCGGCACAGATAGTCGTTGCGCGGGATTGCGCAGTGCCCGTCGAGAAAGAGGATGTACCGCCCCAGCGCCGCACTGGCTCCCGCGTTCCTGCCGGCGCTGCTCAGTCTCTTCGGGTTCTCGACCAGCCGGATCCGCCCATCCTTGGCCGCGAACTCCTCGACGATCGCGCGCGTCCGATCGGTCGAGCCTCCGTCGGCGATGAGCACCTCGAAGCCGCCAGGCGGCTCCTTCTGCAGAAGGATCTCCTTCAGCAGACGACCGATCTCCGCCTCCTCGTTGTAGACGGGGAGGACGAGCGAGAGCACCGGGGAAGGGATGCCGGGCTCAGGGGCCGATGACCGGAAGCTTGGCGTCGCCTCCGTCGTGATCGCCGTTCTTCCTATGTCCGTATCCATACCCGTAGCCGTAGGCGTAGCTGGACCGGTCGTGGTCCGGAATCGCCTCCTGAAGGTTGCCGACGATCAGGCCGAGAATGCGCGCGTCCATACCGAGGCAGATCTCGCGAGCCCTGGAAAGCTGTGGGCGGGTCGTCCTCCCCGCCATCGCCATCAGCACGACGCCATCGACGAAGGGAAGCAAGCCGGCAGTGTCCGCGACCGGCACGAGCGCCGGCGCATCCAGAAGAACCAGGTCATAGTTGGCCCGCGCGTGCTCGAACACCTCGGAGATCCGCGGCGTTCGAAACAGAAGGCCCGGATCCTCCCCCCCGGGATCGGGAAGCAACAGGTGCAGGGTCGGCGTGTCGGTTGGAACGATCGCCTCCTCGACCTTCCTCTCCCCCTTCAGAACCGAGCCGAGAGTGACCTCCGGAGTGATCTCGAAGTGGGTGTGCAATGTCGGCTCGCGCAGGTCGAGATCGATCGCGAGGACGGACCGGTCCGGATGGACTCCGAAAGCGGCGCCGAGGCACGCGACCGTGGTGCTCTTGCCTTCGCCGCGCCCAGCGCTCGTCACGAGGATCACCTTGATTCCATCATTCCGGCTCTTCCGCCACAACCGAGCTTCGAGCTTGTGGACCTCGGTCGCCAGCAGCCAGTCCTGCTCCAATCTATCTCGTATCCGCATCGTTGCCCTTCTCGGGATTGACCATCTTCACCGGAGTCCCCTGCTGGACCACGTGCCGGCGAAGAGGTTCCCGCGCCGCATACAATCCGAGCGCGAGGAGAATGACAGCTCCGACGCTTACAGCCACCCAGTGCCGTCGAATCCAGGACCTCCGGATCTTGAGCCTCGACAGCAAAGGTGTGGCACCGAGGATCGGCTCCGGAACGACTCGCGCGAAGTCCTCGAGCGTGCGAAGAGTCGAATCGGTCGCCTCGCCGAGGAAGGCCATCCCGGCGCCGATCATCGGCCCGAGCAGCAAGGAGGCGAGCAGGATCTTGCGACGATTTGGATGGCTCGGCTTCAGCGGCAGGGTCGCAGGGTCGAGGATCTCGATCTGCATGCCGAGCTTCGTCACCTCGACCGCCCGGCTCACGTCGCTCGCCACCATCTGGGACTGGAAGGACTGCAGAAGCCTGCGATTCGTCTCGACGTCCGCCTCCAGGCGCGACAGCTCGATCTCCCCGCTCGGAGTGGATTCCACCCTCGCCTTCGAGATGCCGATCGAGGATTGCAGCACGTCCGCGGCCGACTCTTGCGCTCGCAGGTCGAGCTTGGCGAAGAGGTAGTTCGAGACGGCGCCCCGGTCGGCGTCGTCCAGCTCGGGATACCGAGACCCGACCTCCATGTCGATCGCGCGGAAGAGGTTTCTGCGAAGAGCGGCGCTGCCCGGTGGAGGCCAGTTCTCGAGATCGACCGCTGCAGATCCCAAGCTGTTCATCACGTCGTTCCCGAGTGCGGATGTCAGCGCATCGGTCATCTGCCGCACGCCCGGAAGCGACAGAATCACCTCCGGGTCGCCTCGCAGTCCGATCCGCTCGACGCTTTCCGCGTATCCCTTCAGCCGGACCCGGGTCATCGCGGCGTCGTCGTCGATCCTCCGCGACAGGGCCTCGGCAAAACCCAGGTTCGCCGCGGGAAGGATCGCCCGGGCCAGCTGGCTTTTGATCATCGACTGCTTGTATCGCTCCAGGAGCTGCTCGGAGCTGGCCAAGCGTTGCTCGTAGATCCGCAGTTGCTCGGCGCCGAACTCATGCGAGGATTTGATCAGATCGAGGTTCCGTTGGTTCGAAGTGTCGACGAAGATCTCGCTGATCCATCGGGCAAGAAGCTGCGCGTTCTCGGCACTGTAGTCCGCCACGGTGATCTTGTACACGCCTGAGCCGGAGGCGCCGAACCGGATGCGTGACTGCAGATTGTCCACGAGGATCCGGATCGCCATCTCCTCCGCCGTCACGGCTTGCCGCTGCTTGCGTATCTGCTCGGCGGCCTTCGCGCGGATCACCGGATCCTCGTGCATCCGAAGGATCCGAATTACGCGCTCGAGGAAGGGCCGGCTTCGGACGCGCCCCATCAGCTTCGCCATCCTGTCCTTGTCGATGCCGTAATACTCCCGCTCCTCGAGGATCCCGCCGCGCACCTTCTCCAGCTCGCTGGACAGAAGCTGGCTGTCCTCGATCATCATCGTCACGTCGGACTCGTAGGTCTTCGGCACGAATTCGAGGGCGACGAGCGTCGAGGCGAGGCAAAGAATCCCGCAAAGGACGATGAGCCCCTTTCGCCGCAGCAGGACGCGGAGGTAGTGCTTGAGATCGATCGCCTTGTCGAGGCTCGGTGGAGGCGTCGTCATCGTCATGCCGTCACCGGGCCGCGACGATCAGGCTCACGATCGACGTGGCGAGGGAAAGGACCGGGGCAACGCGGGAAAGCCCTTCCAGCGCCCGCTGGCCGGCCGACGCCTTCCTTGGAAGGCTGATCGTATCCCCAGGCCGGAGCTCCAGATTGACCGCAGACGTCCCTTCCTCCAGGTAGCTCTCGAGATCGAGCGTGTACGACACGGTTCCGAGGGGGGTGGTGCGGGTCAGCCGCGCCTTGCTCAGATCGGCGTCGGGAAGCTCCCCGCCCGCCGCCGAGATCGCTTCGATCACCGATGCCGCGAGCTGGATGCGGTAGCTGCCGGGGCTCCGAACCGCACCGAGCACCTGGAACTTGTCCGAAGGGGAGGCGACCTCGGCCAAGCTGGGCAGGATGATCGTGTCCTTCGGGCCCAACACCGGGAGAAGATCGGGATTCGTCCTCTCGATCCCCTTCGAGAGGTTGATCGTGACGATCCGCGGCTCCCCCTCGCTCGGACGGTCCCGCACGACCTGCACATTGGTGAGGTCCGCCTCAGGAGTCGGCCCGCCGGCGGTCAAGAGAACCTTCCAGAGATCGGGGATCGTCTGGAATCCGAAGCGCCCGGGGTTCCGGACCTCGCCGACGACGGTGACGCTCCGGCTGTTGTACTGGACCACCGTGATCAGGATCTCGGTCACTCGGGGATCGAGGAGCTGGTAGCGATCGGTCAGGAGCGTGGCGAGCTGTTCGGGGGAGAGGCCTCCCGCCTCGATCACGCCGACGAGAGGAAGCGCCACGCGGCCGGTCTCGTCGAGGGCCGCCTCCGTGGCGAGATCCGCTCGCCCCCAAGCCTGGATGCGAATCACATCCTCCGGACCGAGCTTGTAGTCTTCGCGCGCTTTCTCCCGCGTCTGACCGGTCGCTCCGCCTACCGCCGAAATCAACAGCAGGACGGCGAGCGGGATCGACCCGGCGATTCGCAAACGCTTCACTATCTCGCTCCCTTCCCACGCAGCATCACGTCAACCGTACGGAGCATGATCTTCACATCGAGCAGGTAGCAGCGGTTCTTCACGTAGTAGATGTCGTACTTCACTTTGCGCTTCACGTCCTCGAAGCTGCCGTCGTAATCCCGCTCAACCTGTGCCAGCCCGGTGATCCCCGGCGGAACCGCGAGCCGTGTCACGTAGTCGGGTATCTTCTCGCTCAGCTGGCTGACGAAATGCGGGCGCTCGGGGCGAGGACCGATCAGCGACATCGTTCCCTGCACGACGTTGATGAGCTGGGGAAGCTCGTCGATCCGGAGGTGCCGCAGGATGCGCCCGACCGGAGTGATCCTCGGGTCTTTCTGAGAGGCCCATACCGGGCCGGTCATCCGCTCAGCGTCAGGCACCATGGTCCGGAACTTGTAGATCTGGAACATCCGCCCGTAATTGGGCACTTTCCGGCGGTCGGTTGCTCCGCGATGGGTCGGGCCCTGCATCGCGCGCCGCCGGCGATTCAGCCCGACGCGCTCCTGCCGGTACAGAATGGGCCCCCCGGGCGAGCTCGCCTTGATCGCGATCGCGGTGGCGACCATCACGGGAGAAGCGAGAAGCAGAAGGACCAGTGCCAGGAACCGGTGGGCGGTCCCGATCATCGGACACGGGGGCGGTAGCACGGGAGCGATGACGTCGGGAGGCTCCGGCAGCTCCGACCAAGGCCGGAAGTTGAACGCGATCGACCGTTCCTGCTCATGGAGCGGAGCGGACGGCGCGTGACGCAATCTTCGATCGGCTACGGCAGACATTGGGCACCTCACGTTCAGTCGGTAGTCTCGATCGTGATCGTGTTGCTACCTGTGGACATCGGCTCGTCCGCGTCGTCGAACACGAAGACGCGGTAGTAATAGCGGGTCGACTTCTCCAGGTTCAGGTCCCGGAACTCCGTCGACGCCGCCTCGTCGATCTCGACGACCTTCGTCGATCCGGTCGACACCGTCGGGGTTTCATCGCGATAGAGGCGATAGGACGCGAAGTCATGGGCGTCGCTTCGCGACCATCGCAGCGTGGCGGCCGTACTGTCGACGTCCGCCCCCTCTTGCAGCACGACCGCTGGAGGCTCCTCGTTGTCCGTCGTGATCTCGACTTCGTTGCTCGGGCTCTTTCGTCCCCCTTCGTCCACGCTGTAGACGCGGTAGGAATACGCGGTGTTCTCCCTCAAGCCGGAATCGATGAACAACAGATCCCCCACCTCGGTCGTCTCGAGCAGAAGATCATCCGATTCGTCGACCGCCCCTTCGGTCCCGCGATACAGCCGGTAGGCATGGAAGTCGGTGTCCTCGCACCGGCTCCACTGGACCGCAATCTCCGTAGCGCTTGCCATCGCCCCGCTCTCGATTCGGACCGCGGTCGGCGGACGGCGGTTGAGGACGGTCACATCATGGACATTCGATCCAGCCGAGGACCCGGCGTCGTCCTGCACGTAGACCCGGTAGAAGTACTCTCGGCTCTCCACCACGTGCGAGTCCTGCGCTTCGAGCGTCGTCTCGTTTTCGACCGACGCGACCAGGCGGGACGTGGAATCGACATCGGCCGATTCCGACCGGTAGAGCCGGTAGGAAGCGAAGCCCGTTCCCTCGAACCGGCTCCACCGCACCTTGACCGAAGGCGCATCGGGCGGCTCGGCCGTCTCCGAAGAGAGAATGGAGACAGCCTCGAGGGGATGCTGCACGGTGAGCAGTTGCGCGGCCTGCGCCTCCGGCGCTGCATTCCCGGCCCGGTCGGTGAAAGCGCCCTTGACCGCGGCGCGCGTGACCGGATCGCGAGCCGAGAGGGTGCAATCGGCCTCGTAGACGCCATCTCCCGCCACGGGGTCCCCGCCGGTCCCGTCATCGAACAGCGGGTGCTTCTGGAGAATCCCGTCCACCGTCACGGACGCGGTTCCCTCAGTCTCACCCGCTCGGAGCTGCACATGAATCCGCTCGCCCATTCTCCGAACAGACGGCCCGTCGAAGCCGACTTCCTCGATCACCGCCCGGGTGTCGAGCGTGATCGTGTCCGAGACGGGCTCGCTCGTAGAGCCATCCTCGAACAGGAACTCCGCGTAGACCGTCTTCTCACCGTCCTCTCCGGTAAGCTGCCAATCGATGGCTCCGCTCGCCGACCGCCAAGGCCCATCGAGCCGCTGCGGATCTTCGCCCAACCGCACGGCCGTGGCACTCGAGGCGGTCGCCGTGACCGCGACCGTCCGCTCCTTCGTAAACCTGTGATCCTGATCGAGAAGGATCGAGCAGAGCGCGGGGCGAGCTTCCAGCTCGTCGGTCCTCTCCCCAAAGCGACCGTCGCGGCCGGCGGCGATCCGATAGACATAGAGTCGCCCGTTCCGCACTCGCGCGTCCCGGTACTGCGGGTTCTGGACGGTCGCGAGAATTCGTTCCTCTTTCTCCGCCTCGACGTCGGGAGTCTTGCGCAGGATCGTGTACTCCTCGGCGGTCTCCCCATCGGGCATCGTCCAGCTCAGATGCACGACGCCGTCCCCCACGACGATCCGCACCGACTCCGGCGCTCCGATCCCCGCCGCGCGTCCCGGGTCGTAGGGGTTGTCGTAGTCGGCGTCCTCGCGGTCGACGGTGCAGGCCTGGAGCGGGAGCGAGAACGCCGCGCAGACCAGCACGAGCCAGCGCCATGATCGGTCGGATTTCATCGGCCCCCCCACGATGCGGCAAGACGCAATTCCCTCGCGCCCGGATCCCAGGAGATCGCGAGCGGCGTGCCTGAGGACTGGCGTCCGTCCTCGCGCGCGAAGCTCCCGGAGGCCGAAGCGTCGAGGACGTTCCAGGCGTACGCCACTCCGAGGGCCGCCACGCTTGCCCATTGGAGGATCTCGGCCTCGTCCGTCCGATCTTGCGCGCGGCGTAGCCCGCTCCGCGTTCTTTCGATCTCCTGCTCGGTCTCGGCCGCGAAGAAACGCGCCTGCGCCTCGGCCTGGTCCCGGCGGTGCTCCAGGAAGTCCGCGTGTGTCTGGATCGTCAAGGCCGCGAGAGCCCCGATGGCGATCGCGAAGCCGTTCGCCTTCCCCTGCTCGCCCGCGAATCTCTGGCCGGCTCCCGGCACCAGAGCGCTCCGCAACGCGTTGCGAAGCGTGCCCGTCCCGGGGGATCGCATCAGGTAGCCTCCCTCGGGCAGCCGGTCGATCGACGGCTCCGGAGTGAGCGCGACCGCCTCGAGAAACGCCCCCACCGCTGTGGCTCCGAAGTAGACCCCCCAGAGGTTCCGCAACTCCTCTTCGTCCTCCGCTCTCTGCGTGGCGGTCTCGAGGGACTGCCGAGCGTGCTGGATGTCCTCTTCGGAGACCGCCGTCTCGTACTCTCGCCCGAAACGGTCCTGCTCGCTCTCGGCTTCCCGCAGGTCGCTCTGCTGCAAGAGGACCATCGATGCCGAGGCGATCGCTCCGCCGAGGAAGATCCACCCTCGCTTCTCTCCTCGCTCGAGATGCGTCACGCCGGGAGGGAACAGGATCGACGTCACGCCCGCCCACGGTCGCTGAACGAGAGACTGTTGCCCGCGGACCAGCCTTCCACGAAACGCGGGCAGGTCGCTCTCGCGCGAGCGAAGCCGGTACTCTCCGATCGGAAGGTCCTGGAGATCGAGAGGGGTGGTTCCCGCGAGATCGACGGGACCTTGCAGCGTGATTCCGATCCCTGCCGGCTCCGAGGAAAGGAGAATCGCCTCGGGCTGCCCACTCTCGGCATGAGCCGGAATGACCGGCACGAGGACGGCGAGCAGCAGGCACGCGCCTTGGGCGATCGCTCTTCGCCGGTTCACGATTCCATCTCTTCGCGCGAAGACCTCGCACGGAAGTCGTTCGCCTGGATCCCCAGCTTGGCCAATAGCTCATGCAGGCTTGGCCGGGAGATCCCGAGCGCCTCGGAAGCTTTGGACACATTTCCCCCCGTTGCGCGCAGCGCTTCCCGTATGGCCGCGCGATCCGCCTCCTCGCGCGCTTCGCGAAGCGAAACGTTTCGAGGCCCGGCCTGCGCGCAGGAAAGTTCCAGATCCGATTCCTCGATCGAACGGCCGCCGGCCATCACGACCGCCTTCTGCACCCGGTGCTCCAACTCCCGCACGTTCCCGGGCCAGGAGTGCTCCCGCAGCGCGAGCTTTGCCGCCGGCGAGAACGACATCCGGCCGCGATGCATCTCGGAGGAGAACCGATCGAGGAAGTACTGGGCGAGGACCAGAATGTCTTCCTGACGTTCCCGCAGCGCCGGAACATCGAGGTTCACTACGGCGAGCCGGTAGTAGAGATCCTGCCGGAACCGGCGCTGGCTCACCTCGGCCTCGAGGTCCCGGCTGGTCGCCGCGATGATCCGGACGTCGAGGTTGATCACGGTGCGCCCGCCCACCCTCTCGATCTCGTGCTCCTGCAAGAAGCGGAGCAGCTTCACTTGCAGCGAAATCGGGATCTCTCCGATTTCGTCGAGGAAGACCGTGCCTCCGTGCGCCAGCTCGAGGCGACCGGCCCGAGTCGCGTGGGCGCCCGTGAACGACCCCTTCTCGTGACCGAACAGCTCGCTCTCGAGCAGGTTCTCGGGGATCGCGCCGCAGTTGATGTTCACGAACGGTTTCGCCGCCCGTCTGCTGAGCCGCCGGACCTCCCTGGCGACCAGCTCCTTCCCGGTCCCGCTCTCGCCGAGAATCAGGACCGAGATGTCGGTCGGCGCGACTTTCTCGATCTTGCGGAAAAGAGAGCGCATCGGCGGGCTTTGCCCGACGATCGAGCCCAGACGCCGTTCGTCGCCCATCGCCGTCAGTAGCGCGCCGATCTGCCTTTCTCTTCTCCCGATCGTGAGCACGCGCCGCAGCAGGACTTTCAGCTCCCCGACGTCGACGGGCTTGCTGAAGAAGTCCGCTGCGCCGTTCTCCACCGCACGCAGCGCATTCGCCTCCTCGTCGTTGCCGGTGATCAGAATCACCTTCATGTACGGGTCGACCCCGGCGCAGCGTTCGAGGAGCGCGAACCCCGTCTCCGGATCGTTGTTCTGGAGCGCAAGATCGAGCGTGACGAGTTCCGGCCTCTCATCTCGGATCCGCCGCCAGCCTTCGTCGGAGTCGTTCGCTATGCTGACGTCGTATTCGCGAGCGAGGGCGAGGCTGAGCTGCCTCGTGATCACCGGGTCGTCGTCGACGATCAGGAGCTTGGGCACTGCGGCCGGCTCGCCCGTCGTCGCGTTCCCTACTCGCCGCCGCGGCCTCGCTTCGCTCATCGAGACGCCTCGATCTCCTTCTTGGCCGGCTCCACCCCTTGCAGCAGGATTTGGAAGACCGAGCCTTTCCCTTGCTCCGACCGGACGCGCAGCTCCCCGCCGTGATTCCGGACGATCGTGCGACACTGATAGAGACCGAGCCCGAGCCCCTTCTTCTTCGTCGTTTCGAAGGGACGGAACAGGCGGTCCCGGAGGAACTCCTCCGAGATGCCGCACCCAGAGTCGACGACGTCGATTCGCACCTGCGCCTTGCCGTCGACCCCCAGATCCTCGGTCGCCAACCGAAGGGTGCCTCGCCCCTCCATCGCCTCCACGGCGTTCTGCACCAGGTTCTCGAGCACCCGTTGCAGCATCGCCCGATCGCCCCGGAGCGCGAGTTTCGAATGCAGAGAAGTCTCGACTCGCAGCAATGGATGGCGAAGGACCGGCATCGTGGCGACGAGATTCTGGAGCAGGCGGTTCGGGCAGAGAAGCTCGAGCTGCGCTCGGTGCGCCTGCCGGAGCGCTCCGAGCCGCTGTACGAGAGACTCCATCCGATCGGCCACTTCTCCGATGTCGCGTGCGCAGGCCGTCACGATCTCGGGGTCGTCTTCGTTCTCGAGCAGGTTCGAGGCCGCCATCCGGAGAGGGGCGAGATGGTTCTTCAGGTCATGCAGGAGCATGCTGCTCCATTGGGAGATCAGCTCGATCTCTCGCGCTTCCCGCAGCTCGCTCATCAGCTGCATCGATCGGAGGTTCGCGGCCACGTGGCCGGCGATGCTGTCGAGAAGGGCGACGTCCTCGAACGTGAACCGGTCGGCGTTGTCCCGCCTTTCGAGACCGATGGTGCCAATCAGCTGCCCGCCATCCTTCAAGGGCGCCAGGAGCTGGCTGGCGGTTCCGTCGAGCCAGTCCCCGTCTTCCGCGTAGATCGGGATGTAGGCGAGGTCGCTCGGCTTCCGGTCGAGCAACAAGGTCCCACCTCCCGCCTCGAGCTGCTGATACAGCGGCGATTCGGGCTCGAGAGCGACCGTCGCCGGGAAGGACCCCTTCCCTCGTCTCGGACGGATCCCGCCGCGCGCCGCATCGCGGAGGGAGATCGTGTAGCCGTCGGCGACGAACAGCTCGAGAAGAAGAGGCGCGACCCGGTTGAGCACTCCCTCCTCGTCGGTCGCGTCACGGAGCGACTTGGTGAGGCTCGACCACTGGGTCCGGTAGTCGTAACGGTTGACGTAGAAGTTCCGGTCGATGTACCGGCGGACCGATCTCTGGAATCGGTGAGAGAACAGGAACAGCCCGGCGACGAGCACGCCCAGGAAGACGACCGATACGACGAGGATCTCGTCCGGCGACCACTTGGTCCACGACGCGATCTGTGCGGCGGCAGCGATCGCCAGGACGAAGAGCGCCGCCGCCAGCGCCGTGAAGGAGGAATAGATCACGCTGCGGGAGACGGGGGTCCTCAGATCGACCAAGGCCCCCCGGAAATAGCCGTGCCCCAAAGCTACGCTGGCGAAGCCGAACGGGACCGAGCTGGCGATGAGCTTCCCGACCCCGATCGACGAGTAGAGCATTCCGGAGGCGAGGACCGCCGTCTCATACGCCAGGACTCCCAGGAATCCGACCATGGGCAGGCGCAGGCGATAGCGGGTTTCGGCCGGCACGGTCCTGTAAGTCCTCTCGAGGTTGTATCCGATGGCGACGAGTCCGATGAGCAGAAAGCTGAGGTAGGCCTTGCCGATCGACCCGAGGTGGATGGTGGGCCTTCCGTCGGCCCATTCGTAGCGCGTGATTCCCTTCGATGGCGCGAGGAAGAGCAATCCCGCGCCCACGATCGCAAGCAGGAGGAACGTCCCGCGCAGCTGACGCAGGCTGCGGTGAGGATCGTCGCGGCCGAAGAAACCCGAGAAGAGGTATCCCGAGAGCAACAGCGGGAGCGTCGAGCCAAAGATCACCGAGGCCCAGAGGGTCCCTTCCTGCGAGCGTCCGATCGACAGGGCATGGAGAACCGCCCCGAGGTGAAAGCAGGTCATCAAGGCGACGAGCAGGGTCGCCACGACGAGCAGCCGGTGGGACTGGCCTCGCACGACGACTGCGACCACCGGCACGATCGTCGAAGCCATCGCGACGACGAGGATCGTCTGCTGGAGCGTCATGGGGTAGGCGGCTCCCGAAGCTTCTGCGCCTCCCTGGTCGCCCACTTTCCAGGATCCGCGCCTTCGTGCGCCTTCGCCATCCGGTCGAGAATCTCCGCGGCCCGTTCCCTGTCGGCCAGCTCATCACGGGCCATCTTCGCGGCGGACGCAAACCAGGCAGCGCCTTCGGTCGTTCCGGCGAGGTCTTCGCCGAGACGGACCATCTCGGTCACCGCGCTCTCGTAGTCCTTCAAGAGCGCGAGCGTCCGTGCGAGGTTCGTCCGCGCAAGGATCGTGTAACGGCTCGGCGGGTACCGATCGATGAAATCGAGGTACGCGCGTCGTGCTGCATCGAGAGCGGTTCGGGCGGCAGCCTCGTCCCCGGCTCGCGCTTCCCGCTGCGCGATCTCGAGCGGAGCGGTAAGGGCCGCTTCGCTCAGCGGGTGCTGACTCGTCAGTGTCCGGTAGGTCTCGAGGGCCTCCGGCCAGCGCCCTCGAGCATCGAGCAGGCGCGCCCGATAGATCAGCGCTTGGGAGAGGAACTCTTCATCCTTCGGGTATTCCTCGCCGATGCGGTCCAGGTACTCGAACGCCTCCTCCGGTCGGTCCCGCTGGTCGGCGTTCGCCGCGAGCGCGAGGAGCGCGCGGGGAGCGACTCCGCTCTTCGGGTATCCGTCCACGACCGCCTCGAGCGCCGAATGGATCGCCTCGGGGGAGGCGCCGGACTTCAGCAGGACACCGGACCGTGCAAAGGCCACATCGGCCGGATCGCGAGGCGGCTTAGGAGAGCCGGCAAGCCGGCGCTCCAGATCCCGCAGAATGGCGTCCGCCCGATCCCATTCCCCCTTCTCGGCCGCGACCTCCGCGAGGAACTCGTCGGCGTCGATCTCGATGACGGTGCCCCGATGCGATTCCGACACCCGCTCGTAGTAGCGCGCGGCGATGTCGTAAGCCTGCCGAGCGGCTGCCTCGTTCCGCTGGAGGACGTACAACCTCGCGACACGGACCGGGAGAGTCAGGACGACGCTCGGCGCCCCCGCTCCCGAAGTGTCCGGTTCCACGCCTTCGATCACGTTTCGATACAGCTCGATCGCCCGGTCGTAGTCGCGGCTGCGCTCGGCGAGCACGCCTTGGGCCAGCGCGACCTCCGCCCGGAGGCTGGGGATGTCCGAGAACTTCGAGGCCATCTCTCGATAGATCCCGTCCACCCGCGCCGAATCCCCGATACCCTCGTGGATCTGCGCGGCAGCAAAGAGGGCAGCGGCGCCCAGAGTCCGGAGCTGCAACCGGGCCAGCCCATGCGTGCCGCCGGAAGGCCGCAGACCGTATCGGTAGCCGATCCTTTCGTACGTATCCGCGAGGGCCGCCCACTGCGCATCCTTCACATCTTTCGGGCGGATCGACAAGCTGCGGCGCGTCCACTCCGCGCGGTACATTTCCCGCTCGGCCCGGTAGACATCCGCCTCGTCCCGGTCCCCGCCACATCCCAGCAGCGAGCCGACGAGAACGAACGAGGCGCAAGCTGCGAGTCTCCACCTCATCGTGCCGCCTCCGTTCGCCAGATGAACAGGCGGGTCGCGGCTCCGACGAGGAAGAACGCGAGGACCGTCTGCAGAAGGACCTGCCCTCCAAGAACCGTCGCGATGAGCTCCGGCTTGAACTTCGAGGCGATCAGATCCGGCCGGCTGCCGAGATAGGAGACGGGGAAGAGGATCACTGCGGGAACCGCCGCGATCACGAAGGTCGGCAGAAACGTCCGAGCAGCGACCCGAATGGAATCGCGAAACGCGCCCAGGAGATTGCTCTTCATGAGCACGATCCAGGCTGTGGTGTAGAGCAGGAAGCACTGGATCGTGATCATGACCGCCATCAGACCGAATCTGACGCCCCATCGGACGAGCCCGCTGTTCAGCATCGCCTCCTGCGGCACCCATCGAGCGATTGAGGAAGCCCCGAGGAGCAGCAGGCTCTCGACCAGGGAGACGACGATCAGCAGCGGAGCGCTGCGCCAGACTCCTCGCCAGATTCCCGGGCCGGACTTCGATGGGAAGCCGAAGGCACGCGCGAAGTACAAGGTCGCCACGCCGAAGAGGACGGAAGCCACCAGCACGTTCAGGACGAGCAGCGCCTTTCGGAACATCTCGGGAAGGAAGTAGAAGAACCAGGGGTAATGGGCGGCGTTCGGGCCGCCAAGAAGCTTTGTCAGGGGAACCCCGAATGGCGCGATGAGCGAGGTGTGGAAACTTACGAGGATCACCAGGAATGCCGTTTGAACGCCGGCGAGGATCAGAAACGGTTTCCATTGCGAAAAGCGAACGAGCAAGGCGAGCGGCCCGCGCAAGGCCCACCCCGCCACACGCAGAGGATTCACCTGTCGCCCCTCCCTGCCTGTCGTTGTCAGGCAGCACGACGGGAGCCATGCCTTACGACATCACTGTCTGGCTTGCCCTACGCTCCGCCGAAAGGAAGGACAGATCACCCCCTGGATCATTTCGGGCACGATCTGGGTCCTATCCGACGGCCAGGAATCGTAGCGGAGGGAAGCCAAGACGGTCAGCCGCGCTCCCTGTCGCACGATCGTCTCTAGTCCGAGATCCCACGGTTGCCGTCGCACTTGATCAGCAAAACGAGAGACTGGTCGAACGAGCAGGGGTAGTGTACGACGGCCCGGGTCGTGACAGCAAGGAAATGTTTCTTTGTGTTCATCGGCGGCGACACTTTGCGCGGCTACCTGTCACCCTGACCGACGCTGCCCGGCTTCAATGCCTTCGCTATGGTGAAACGTTCCTCTATCGCGAAACGCGGGGAGAGGGCGAGGCGAAGGTCTAGTCCAGAAGCCTCAGGTAGGAGAGAACGCGGCCGACGGGCCCGAATCCGCTAAGAGCCAAGAGCTTGGACAGCCTGGCCGGACTCCGGTCAAGGTTGTGATAGTGAGTCCAGCGCGTTCTCGGCGGCACGGGGAAGCGCGGTTGGCCGGGATCCAGTTCCCAGGGGTGAATGCTCAGCTGGACGGGTTTTCCATCGTCGATGAGACGGCGGACTGCCCATCCCTGCCAGGCGAGCGGAAGCAGGCGCAGGTAGGCGCCCCCGGTGGCCGGTAGGTTGACGGGACCGACTCGGATCGTCGAAAGGGGGAACTCAGCGATCGAGCCCGAAAGGCCGAGATCGATGCGGTGGGGCCATCGCTTCGCGCCCGGCATGCCGTAGCGACGCCGCGCGATCGGGTAAACGCTTGAATCGTATCGGAATCCCTCTTCGAGGAGAATGGGCAGCGCCCATAGGGTGCGCGCCATGATCGTGTAGGACGGCGCACGGTAGCCGATGACCGGCTGACCTGACAAATCTTGCAGGAGCTTCCGCGCATCACGAATGTCGTCGCGAAAACCATCGGCATCCTGCCTGTAGATCAGCTCGTGGTCGAACCCGTGAGAAGCAATCTCGTGACCGGCTGCCGCGATTCTTCGGACGAGACGCGCGTGTCTCTTTGCCGTCCAGCCCAGCACGAAGAACGTTCCCTTCACGCCATGGCGATCGAGGATGTCGAGGACCAGGCTGGTGCTCGCCTCGATGCGGTCCGGGAAGGACTCCCAAAGTTCACGCGGGCAGAAAGGCCGGAGCGCTTCGACCTGGTAGTAGTCCTCGAGGTCAACGGAGAAGGCGGCCAAGGAGAGCGGGCCTTCCTTGTTTGGCGACACGGGAGGTCAGTCCATGCCCGAGGAGGCCAGAAGCGTCTGAAGCGGACCGTCGAGGAGGCCCATGACTTCGCGAATGGCAGCCGAGTCTTCGAGGCTTGCGTTGTACCGGACGAAGGCGGCGTTCGACGGCCGCCCCCGGAGGGCGTTTTTCGTCTGGAGCCACTTGAACCTGTATTCGTCCCCGGTTGCGCCGCCGGGCGTCTGCATCCAGTACAGCACCTCCTGCAGGCTCCCGCCCTTGCGGATGACCATTCGGGTCATGTCGCGGGCGACGCCGCCGGCCACGATTTCGCGGCGCTCGCCCACCTCCGCGATCCTCCAGCCCCCTCCGGGCAGGCAATTCTTGGGAGAGTGGATTTGCTTGTTCACCCTCTGGTTGGAGAAATAGGCGACGAAGAGCCAGACGGAAGATCCATTGCTGCCTCGATAGCATCGGCGCAGCACGAGATCCGCCCCGAGGGCTTCATCGGTTCCATCGCTCAGGGCTACATCCTCCGCGTCCCAGCCGCTCAGGTGCCTCTCGAGCGATGCCAGGTTCGGAGGGAGGCCAGGATCGGCATCGCCTAGCCGGAGCTTGGCCGCGAAGGCCCCGGAGACTGCGACAACAACGATCGCGATCGTCCATCGGAGCAGCATAGATACCCCGCAAGCTTCTTGATCAGGAGGAACACCGCGAGGCTGATCGCGAAGACCAGCAAACCGAAGATCTCATGGAGCGTTCCCTGCGTGGCTTTTGGTCCAAAGAGCCAGGTCTGCACGCCGCTCCCCCACACACGGAGCGCGTTCCCGGCGATCGCCACCGGGATCGTCGTAAGGAACAGGGCCACCCGCCATCCGGCCGACATCCGCGCGGAGCTCGCAAGGAGCGCTCCCACCGCCAGGAATGCATACAGCGACCGGATCCCGCTGCACGCTTCGACCACCTCTAGGCTGGCTTCGGGAAGGTGGATGATGTTGCCCTGGTTGACTGCCGGGATTCCTACGAGGTGAAGGCCGGCGAGGGCGCAGCGGGCCGCAAAAGCCTGCATGGGCGCGGTGAGGCCGTAGTAGATCACATAGGGGAGAGGGATGGCCAGGAGGAGGAAGGCGATCGGGAAGCCGACCAGCCGCAAGTGTCTCCAGCCAAAGAGATAGATCGCGAGGGAGGCGAGGAGGAGCACCAGGCTGACGCGCTGCGTGAAGACCTCGGAGGCGGCGGAGCCCAGGAGAAGAAGCGCCGCCGATATCAGCAAGCCTGCGAGACCGAACCACGCAGGCCGGGCGCTCAGCGTGTTCAGCGCTTTCTTGTGCTTCCAGATCAGATAGCCGGAGATCAGCGGGATCAGGATGCCGTGGTGGTAGTTCGGATCCCTCAGCCAATCCCGACCCAGTTCGAAGAGAACCGGGACGTATGCCACAACAATGGCTGCGATGAGAGCGAGACGGACAACGTTCTTCGCACCCGGCCCCACGGTCATCCCCCAGGGAAGTACTCCGTTCACAGTGAGTCGGCGAGAACTATAGCATCCGGGTTTGCGCCCACCCAAGAGTTCCTCTTTCCGGCTCCCCCGGTCCCGCGCCAGTCACCAAGTCAGCCCCCTCTACCCGACACATCCTCACGATCTTATTTCCTCTTGAAGTCGTGATCCGCGATGACGCACTCTTGGTGACGCTCCCTATGATGACGGTCTAGGCAGGAGGAGCCGTGCTGTACTCGCTCGAATTCCTAGGCGGAGCCAACCACTTGCCAGGCCGAGGCTGATGGTGGACTTACTGCGCCCGCTCGTGCGACATGTGACCTACGACGCCTTCCTGCGCCGGGACGGCTACTCCGTCGCCAAGTACCGGAAGGCGCTCAATGCGAGTCAGTATCTCAGTCCGGATGAACTAGCAGCCCTTCAGTGGTCGCGTCTCCTCCGGATTGTCCGCCATGCGTATGACAGCAGCCCATTCTATCGCGAGCGATTCCGACGAGTCGGTTTCGAGCCTGAAGACTTGCGTTCCCCCGAAGACCTGCGCCGCCTCCCAATTCTCACGAAGGACGACCTTCGCTCGTCGCTCGACAGCATGTTCGCCACCGGGTTCACCGCCTCGAACACCATCCGCAAGCGGACGGGCGGCTCCACGGGCGTCCCGGTACGTGTCCACATGGACTATGAGGCCGCAAGCCAGAAGCGCGCGGCCGTAGAGCGCCACGACGGCTGGGCGGGCTGGCGTCCGGGTGTCCCTCTTGCCGCCGTGTGGGGCGACACGGAAAAGAGCCTCCCTTGGCGCCAGCGATTACGTAACACTCTTTCGTCGCGCGCCAATTACCTTGACACGTTGGTCTTCACGGAGGAACGGCTTCGCGCTTTCCTCGACTACCTCTGTCGCTCGCGCGTCCCTGTTCTGATGGGCCACGCGCATTCCGTCTATCGGCTCGCGCAATTTGCCTTATCGGAGGGCATCACTCCGCCCGTGAAGGCCATCATTACCACCGCCATGTCCCTCTCATCCGAAGAGCGCACGTCCATCGAGGAAGCTTTTCGAGCTTCGGTTTTCAACAGATATGGCTGTGAGGAGGTATCGCTGATAGCTTCAGAGTGCGATCGCCATTCTGGGCTGCATGTGTTCGCCGAAGGCCTCCTTCTCGAATTCCAGGACAACGGGTACTCCGGAGTCCCCGCGCGACTCATCATTACGGATCTCCTCAACTTTGGGCTCCCCCTCTTGCGTTACGACATTGGTGATTATGTCGTTTCTTCCTCATCCTTGTGCACCTGTGGGCGCGGGCTGCCTCTCTTGAAGGACGTCTCAGGACGAGTTGCGGACTTCCTGTATACCCCAGAAGGCACGCCCATTTTCGGCATCTCGGTTCTTGACACGTTCGTCATACACATCGCTGGTGTTCGCCAAGCCCAGCTTGAGCAACTGACCCTTGATTCTCTCGTCGTTCGCATAGTGCGCAATTCGGACTTCTCCGATGAAAGCCTGCAACAGCTCGAGGCGACTCTCCGCCGCGTCTTCGGTCCTCGGATGCGCTGGGATGTTGAATACTGCGAGCAAATCGGCCTAACGCCGGCAGGTAAATACAGGTTCTCGATATGCCGGATTAACGAGGCGCAGTGCTCCCGTTCACTCATGCCGGGCGAGCAATGAGCCTGCATGGCTCTACTCAAGCTAGGGTCTTCAGTAGTGGAGTGGGGCCCGCACGCCATCGCCCCTTTCTCCTCGGGGCTCTCGCTCTCTTTGTTAGTACCAGCGCCGGGCTGGCTATCGCACGTCTGCCGCCCCTGCTAGTCTTAGGAGGAATTGCTGCCTGCCTTGGCTGCTACGCTGTATTGCGACGTCCCTTTCTGGGTCTGCTTCTCTATACGATCCTGTACATGTGGCGCCCGGGCGAAGCCTATAACGTTTTGACTGGTTTGCACCTGGAACGCCTCGTCGGTGCTGTTACCCTAGTCGCGCTCGCTTTCGGGCAACTCAGGGAGCATGGCAAAATTCGGATTGACGACACCCCTCTATCGCGCCGTCTTATGCTGCTCGCTTTTGCCGCAACATTTTCGCTTCCGTTCTCGTATTGGCTAAGCGCCTCACTAGCCGCATTCATCGACTTCCTAAAGCTTCTGGCATGGTATCTTCTCATTGTGCACCTAATTGACTCTCGTGGGCGACTCAGGATCTTCATGGTTGTGTATCTGATAGCCCTGTCGAAGCTGACAATCGACGCCATCCGGGCTTACGCAGCAGGAAACTTCCAGTACGCGCAAGGGATCGATCGCCTTGTTGGACAGAACGATGCGGCCGGGGACCCGAATCATTTCGCCGCATCGTGTGTAGCGACGATTCCGCTCCTCTTGCTTCTACCAGCTCCTCGGAAATGGCCCTGGATTCGGTGCCTCAGCCTTGGACTGGCGATTCTATTTGGTGTCGCCCTAACTTTGACCGGTTCCCGCTCTGGCATGCTGGCCCTCCTTGGCGCGCTTCTAGCCCTATGGTGGCGTGGGAGGCGGCGTGCCCGGGGCGCGTTTCTCATCGTAGGGCTGCTTATCTCATGCCTGGCTGTATTGCCGGAGGAGTACCGGATCAGGTATTCGACCATTACTTCCTCCGAACTAGACGGCTCATCCTCCGCCCGAATCGAGGCATGGAAGAAGGGGGGGCAGATGATCTTGGACCGCCCCCTTTCGGGCGTGGGTCTAGGCTGCTTTGGCGTCGCGAACGCTCTCGGATACTCTTCGGAAAACCGCCGAAGCTGGCTGCAAGCGCATAGCCTCTACGTGCAGGTTCCGTCCGAACTCGGCGTGCCCGGAGCGTTGTTCTTTTTCTCGTTCGTCGCTGCTATGATAAGGTCTTGCCGAAAGCTCAGGCCTATCCTCGGTGCGACTGGAGAATCATGGCGCTTCGAATGCTCGCTTCTGGCCGCAATCCCTTCTGGCATTGTCGGGCTTCTCGTCGCTGGGGTATTCGGCCACAGCTTGATGCGATACACATGGTATGTTTACGGGGCTCTGGTCGTCGCCATTGGGCACATCGCCGCCCGCCGGCCGAGTTCGCTTCTAGAGCATGGGCTCCCTGTACGGCAAGCACCGCCAACAGCAGTTCTCTCAGCAGCTGGCGAGAGCCCACGATGCACTCGCCCGGATGCCATCAAGGTTCGGCCCGCTGTTGCAGGCAACCAGCCGTCTGAACCGCCCCGGGATAACGCCTAACACTCGATTCTCCTGAACACCAGCGCCTGAACCCTGAAGCGGGAGGGCGTCGAGGTTGCAGTGCCAATCTGCCCGAAATCAGGAATCCCTCGAACGATGTCAGCGCCTGTACTAGAAAGGCTGCGATGATCGGATTAGAAAGTCCCAGGCATTTTGTATCGTCCCAGTGGACGGCAAGGAGGACTTCGCCGTGATTCAAACACTCCACGGGCAACTATGTGTGTGATATCGCTTATGAGCTAGGCGTCCATTCAAAGACCGTCAGTTGGGCCCCGAGGCCAGGCGGGGCCCCCAGGGGGATCCGCCGGAAGCGGGGCAGCAAGCTCGATTCGTTCCGGGAGGTCGTCGACCGTCTGCTCTCCGAGGGCGTCTGGAACAGCAACGTGATCCTGCGAGAGATCCAGGTGCTCGGGATTATGGCGGGTCGCCGCGGACCTCTCCCGAGACGCTTAATGCCTTTCGCCCATCCGGCGGACGGGTCTATGATCATGACCAGCATGACTGTGTTCCATAGTCCGATCAGGCTCGGACCTTCCGTCTGGCAGGAGCCACGCCTGTTCCAGCGTTCCGCAGATTCACTCGGCTCGGATCACGAGGATCTCGGAGTTGGAGGCACCGGACCATACGACCGGCGTTTCCTACGATGAAGGTCAAACCCGTTGCCGTCAGCTCGGCCTCCAACCTTCTTCTCTACAGCGCCAATCTCACTGTAACGTACTTTCTCAGTCCTGAGCTTGTGCGCGCCCTCGGCAACGCCCGCTATGGGCTCTGGGAAATCGTCTTGAGCTTTGCCGGATATCTCGGGGTCTTGGATCTCGGAGTCAGCCCTGCGATCGTCCGGTACGTCGCCCGCCTTCGTGCAGATAACAACGATAAGGCCCTCCAGGCCGTCGTCAGCTCCGGCATCGTGGCCCTCGCTTTGGCCGGTGCTGTCTCGATGCTGGCGATGACCGCGCTTGCCTTCTTCCCCCAATTGGCATCGTCTAGCGGCCCGGACGCGAGCAGAGGCTGGTCAACCGCTGCTCTATGCGTCGGAGCCATGCTGCTGGTCCAATTCCCAGGTTCCATGTTTTCAGCGTTTCTCATGGGGCAACAGCGCTATCTCGCGGTCAATGTCTGTCGCGTCGTCGTTACGATCCTGAGGATGTTCGCGATCCTCTACGGTCTCCGGTGTGTCACCGTCGATCCCCTCGTGTGGCTCGCCGTCATTACGCTTCTTTCCACGTGCGTTGAATTCACCGCGTTGGCGTTCCTCGCCGTTCGCTCGGCACCCGCTCCGTTCTTCCTCTGGGCAGCTAGATCTGGCGCCACCTTGCGCGCGCTTGTGAAGTTCGGCATCAATAGCGCGTTCCTAATGGCTGCCCAACGACTCGTGTTCATGAGCGCACCTATCGTAATCGCACACTCCCTTGGAACGGCCATGGTCGTCTTCTTCTCTATTCCCAGTCGTCTGGCAACGTATACGAACGGGATCGCCATCGCCCTCGGCGGTCCCTTGATGCCTTACTTTAGCGCAAAGAGCTGCGAGGTCCCCGAGCGAATCCAGGATGCGTGGATCTCTGTCACCCGCGCCATCCAGAGTGTGAGCCTCATCACGCCCATAGCGCTGCTCTTGGTCGGTCCCCCATTTATCACCCTCTGGATGGGACCTGAGTACGGCCGCGCCTCTTCGCGCATCCTGCCTTATCTCTGTTTTGCCCAGTTGGTCGAGGGAATCAGCCCGCATAGCGTGACCTACCTCGTCGGGCAGGCGAAGCACGCTCGTTTGTTCCGATTCAACCTCGTGGCCGCGATCCTGGGCGTCGTCGCGACGGTCCTCCTCGTCAAGGGAATCGGCCTGCCGGGGGTAGCGGTCGCCATTCTCGCATACATGACGGCGACGCGCGTCTACGCGATGCGCCAGGCATGCGATGATCTTGGTATCTCCATCTATTCGCATCTTCGGCGGACCATCGTCCGCCATCTGCCGGCGCTGGCGGTCTTTTCCGCTATACTGCTGATTGGTCGCCTAGCGTGTCCCGTCGCCTCCTATTCCGCTATCATCGTGCTGCTCACGGCGTCCACATTGGGATACGTGGCGTGCGCGTTCGCGTCTTCGCTGACCCCTGACGAACGCGGGCAGTTGCTTTCAACGATTGGCTGGCGGCGGCAGCGCTTCCCCGGTGGGAGTCGGTGAGAGAGTGGGACGGTTAAGACAGGCACTGAAGCACGCCATGCTTTCGACAGGCGTCGTCCGACTGGCGGCTAGATGTGGTCCGCACCGCGCCGTCATCGTCGCCTATCACTCCGTGCAACCGATCACGTCCCTGGTCCAGCAGACGATCGGCCCGGCTATCGCGGTGGATCCAGCAGTGTTCGAGCAACAGGTGGCCTTCGCGGTGCGCAACTGCTCCGTGATGTCGGTCGACGATATCGGGAGTGCGCTCCGAGGGGGGGGCAGGCTGCCTCGGCGTGCGGTGGCATTCACGTTTGATGACGGGATGAAGGACAACTACGATGTTGCGGCGCCGATTCTCGAGAGGCACGGCTGTCGCGCCGCCTTCTATGTGGTCACTGGGTGCGTGGATGAAAGGCACTCCCCCTTCTTCCTTCGGCTACGATACGCGCTGTACACGACGCGGCGGACCCGATGGACGGATCCCGTGACCGGTCTGACCTGGGATCTCGAACGCAACGAAGAGCGGTATCGAGCCTTCATCGCAGCGGTGCGCTTCTGCACAACGGCGGCGCCGGAGTCGCAGAACAGGTTCCTAACGGCGATTGAGGCGGACCTCGGCGTGTCATATGATCAGACGCATGGCTGCGCCAGTATGACTTGGAGCCAGATTAGTGAGCTTGCTCGGCGCGGTCACCTGATCGGCGGCCACTCCGTCTCGCACGTCAACTTGGCGCAGGTCCCGTTCTGGGAAGCGTGTCGGGAGATTGCCGGAGCTCGGGCTGCGATACGGGCTCAGACGGGGCAGGATAGCCTACACGTCGCGTATCCGAATCCGACGTACAACCCTCATTGGAGTGATGACCTCGCGCGGTTCCTCGAGGCCTCGGGGTTTCGGACGGGGGTCACAAGCGATCGAGGGGTGGTGCAGGGCACCGACTCGCGGTTCGGGCTGCAAAGGGTGAGCCCGCTAGGCAGCCTCGAGGAGTTCCGATGGGTCCTCGAGGCGGCATTCGGTTTCGGGCGGGCCGGCGCATGAGATGCGACGCATGGCAGGAGCGCGGAGTGAATGGACGCCGCGACATAAGGCGAACGCCCACCTCCTGGGAACCGGGGCCGAGATTATCGGCCTACGTCGGTTCGACGACGGCGCGAGTATTGGCCCGGCATCTCGACTCTGCGCCGACGCGCCGAACACTTCGATCTTACCCTATGCTCCACCGGTCGTGTTATACGTGTTCGTTGCTAGGGGCTCCGCCTTCCTCGCGGTTAGCGCGAACGTTCGCGGGGTGTTGTGCTGAAGGCCACGATCATCGCGCGTGGCTTTCTCATTCGCACGCACTCTGCATCGCGGTCCGGGATCAACGTATCACAGGATTCCGTGCCGCTCCCTGGAATACGGCCGACGTCATTGGGACGACAGAGCCGCGCACGCGAGGACTGATCAGCGGTCGGCTCGGGGAGATCGCTCCGGTCGGACGGCCCATTGTGCAAGCGAAGGCATGCCGCCATGTTTGAATTCCGCGAGTATCGGGCGGACGATCTCCCGAAGTGTGTGGAGCTGATCCAAGCAGGCCATGCACGAGACTTCAGCACCAAGCGATTCCGCTGGCTCCACGAGCAGGCACCTGGGGGTCGATCCGCAATCGCTGTATGCACCCTCGGTTCCCGGATTGTTGGCATCTACTCCGCCATCCGGAAAACCGTTCGCTTCGGCGCACAACTCTATTGCGGGGGTCGTGACATCGATCCAGTTGTACATCCAGACTATCGCGGTCGCGGTCTGTTCACGCAACTCTTGCTCTTTGGAGTGAGTTCTTTCCATGGCATCGATTTCTGCTTCAACTTCGCCAACCCGTTGTCGGCACCAGGATTCCAGAAGGCGGGTTGGCGGCGCGTGACGACCCTTGACGACCGGGTCTTCCAAATCCGACCCGACCGGCTCCTCCCGCGCGACCTTGCGACGTGGCTGGTCACCGGCGCCTTGCGCCATTGCCGCCCTGCGCGGGAGGTGGCGGAAATCTCCCCGCAGGTCGCACTCCGACTGCTTGTCGAGGACCGCACGCATCCGCCACTCTGGATCCCCCCGGACCGCCTCACGGTTGAGCGCACCAAATCATATCTGCGGTGGCGCTACTTCGACAACCCGCTTCCGAGCCACCATCGCTGGTTTCTCCGCGGATCACTGGCCGAACCCCTCGGTCTTGTCGTTTGTTCAATTGATGAGCCCCCTAGTCGTCTGTTCGTACTCGACTTGTTCGGCTTCGGTGAAGCGCCGGTCCTCCGGGACTGGCTGCCACACTGGCGGACCGCCTTTCCACGCTCCTGGGTAAGCATATGGAGCACAGTACCTCCTGTCCTCACTCGCTCCTTTGTCAAAAACCCGCTCAGTCGCGGCCGAGGGTGGCCCTTTTTCGTTCGTGCCGTCTCTCCTGGTCCCCTTCCCCAGCGGCTGTTCGACCGAAACGGTTGGTACATCACCCGCGGCGACCTCGAGATCCTGTAAGGCACTCGCAGTTTGGGAGCCACGCCTATGCAATTCACGTTCTCCGTGATTATCCCCCTGTTCAATAAGGCGGAGAGCATCTGCGCAACGATCCAAAGTGTTCTCGCGCAGGACACCCGAGCTCAGGAGATCCTTGTGGTCGATGACGGCTCCACTGATGGTGGTGGTAGTCTCGTGTGCGCGACCTTCGGCTCCGCGATCACAGTCGTTCGGCAGCCGAATCGCGGCGTATCCGCCGCTCGCAACCGCGGGATTCTCCAGGCTCGAAGTGAGTATCTGGCCTTTCTCGATGCCGACGACTTGTGGGACCAGGACTTCCTTACGACCGTCTGCGACCTCATGGCGAACTACCCGGAAGCGCGCGTTTTCGGAACGCGCTATCGGTATGAGACGGCCGGCGGCACACGAATAAGGCCCATGCGAACCGTTGGTGGTTACCTGGACTACTTCGGCACGGAGAAGGTCTTTTGTGCGTCCAGCGTTGTCGTCGCCCGCGAGTGCTTCGCCCAAGCCGGCATGTTCGATGAGACCTTGAATCGGGGAGAGGACCTCGACATGTGGGAGCGCCTGGCGATCCGTTTCCGAATAGCGGTGACGGACGCTGTCGTGGCGACCTATCGTGTCAGTGCTGAAAACAGGGTGTGCACGAAACCGCCGGATCTGAATCGGACGTACATGTACCGAAGGCAGACGATTCGCACCATCAGAGACCCAGGTCGGCGGCAGTACCTGGAACGTCTGGCGAGAGGGCGGGCGGTTGACGTATGGCGCGCGCAAGGTTTGCGCGGGTATTGGGCGTATGTTACCAAGCACTTTGGCACTCGCAGAGCGTGCCTCCTGCTGCTGCGACACGCGGTCCAGGGGGACATCAGGCGACGAGCGCTTTTTGGATGGCCGAGACGGCCCTCGTCCCTCCCCTGATCTCGGGGAGTCTGCATGAGTCTCGAAACCGCAGAGTATCGCGTCGAAGGTCTGAAGATCAACGGCCTTTCTATAGCTTGGTTAGAAGATTCTCGATCGTTCAGAGCGAGCTGTTGCAGGGCCTAGACCCCCGACGCCAGTTCCTAATGCGTCAAAGGCGGCTCTGTGTCGAGGCAGACCGTTTTCGTTCTAGCTAGTGGGCGATCGTGACGGTGCGGGTCAGCGTGCCGCTACCGGTTTTCAGGCGGCAAAAATAGATGCCCGATGCACAATGGCCATGCGCCCACCTGACGGAGTGAGGTCCAGAGTGCAATTGCGCCCACAGGAGTTGTTGGACCAGTTCTCCATTCGGACCGTAAATCGCGACTTCGACGAGCTGGTCGGATGGAATCCTGAATGATATGATCGCTTGCGTTCTCGTCGGATTGGGCACGACTGGGTCCAGGCATAGGATCCCAAGGCTTCCGGTCCTACTCGCTTCATCGTCTACCGATACCTTGATGTAGTCGGCCCGCTCGTGCGATTCGGATCCGGCGGCATTCGTCGCCGTGAGCCTCACCGAGTACGCGCCTGGCTCCTCGTACAGGTGCTCCGGGTTCTGCAGGTCTGAAGTCCCCCCGTCTCC
>JBHGAY010000010.1:0-139529 GCA_041946735.1 Candidatus Eiseniibacteriota bacterium | reverse complement strand
GTTTGGACCGACGAGCAAAGAGCACTTGCCTGTAATCAAGTGCGTTCTGACCGTTGGTCTGCGGGTCTGTCCCCTCGTTCCAAGGCGATTGCTCGACGGTCCTAACGGTGTTGACGGTCGTGAGAGCCGCCGTGCTGGCTGATCCCGGCCGATTTCCCGATTCGAAACCGGGGCGGGCGGGACGCACTCCGCCCGGAATCGCCGGGATCTGGACCTAATCCATGAGAACTACGCGGGTTGCCGCAGTGCCGCTGCCGGCGTGCAGGCGGGCGGATTGGATCCGCCGCTCGGTGGCTTCACCGGCTCACCGGTCTCACCGGCTCACCGGTCTCGCCGGTTCACCGGTCTCACCGGTTCACCGTGCCTCCCGCAGCACCTCCTCCAACGTCCCGGCGAACCCGTCCAGATCGGCCTCCGCCACGGTGAGCGGCGGATCGATCCGGAGCACGTTGACGCCGGGCCTCCGGCCGACGACGTAGCCGCGGCGCACCAGTTCCCGGTGAACGCGCGTGATCCGAGCGAGGCCGTCGTCACCGGCCAGCTCCACGCCGATCATCAGTCCCCGCGCCCGGATCTCTGCGATCCGGCCGGTCCGCTCCTTCACGCCCTCGAGCCCGGCTGCAAACGTCCGTCCGAGCCGCTCCGCGCGCTCGACGAGACGCTCGTCCCTCACGATCCGGATCACCTCGCGCGCGACCGCGGCGCCGAGCGGGTCGTTCTGGTGTGACTGCGCGTATCGGATCGGCTCGCTCCCGAGCTTCTCTTCCAGGCGCTCGGCCACCGCCCGCGCAAAAGTCGCGATGCTGACCGGGTAGCCGTTGCCGATCCCCTTGCCGATGGCGACGACGTCCGGCGCGATCCCGTAGTGCTGGTATCCGAACCAGCGGCCCGTCCGCCCGACGCCGGTCGTCACCTCGTTCACCATCACGAGCCCGCCGCGCGACCGTACCTCCGCGACGATCCGCTCGACGAGCGGCGCGGGCGGGAATCGCACGAGCCCCGACGAGCTTCCCGGTTCGAACAGAAACCCCGCGATCCGGTCCCACGGAAGCGCGCCCCAATGCTCGCAGCGGTCCGGCTGCTCGCGGCAGGTCGCGCATCCGAGCCAGTCGAGCGTCACCCACTCGTCCACGCGCCGCGCTTGCGCGGAGCCGTACGCGCCGAAATAGGAATCGGCGAGGGTGAGGAACACCGCGCCCGGCCCCGCAATCGCCTGCGCGACGCGCATCCCGTACTCGATCGCCTCGCTGCCGGAACACAGGAAGACCGCTGCGCCGCCTTCCATCCCGACGAGCGCCAGCGCCTCCTCCGCCGCCTCCTTCACGATCGGGCTCGTCCAGCAGAAGCCGGCGTGGGTGAGCTTCTCCGCCTGCTCGGCCATGACGCGGCGCACCCTTCCATTCCCATGCCCGACCGACGTGCACCAGACGCCCGATTCGAGATCGACGTAGCGTTTGCCGCGGGCGTCGTAGAGGTAGCAGTCCTCCGCGCGGACGATGTCCTCGACGAGCAGCTCGTGACCCGGATATCCGAAGACGCGGCTCATCGTCCCCCTCGCCGCTGCCTCCGCATCAGGCGCAGCGCTTCGAGCCGCGTCGCGTTCTCGTAGGGATGAAGGAACGCGAGTCGGTCCTCGTCGGGAATCCTCCCCTCGACGCGCACCTGCACCTCCTCGAACCGCACGATCCGCGGTCGCAGCTTTTCGCAGACGTACTCCTCGCAGTCCGCGCAGTCCTGAAGCCCCTTCTCGATCACGCAAGGACGCACCGGGCAGGTGTCATCGATGCGGTGGCCTTGCTCCTCGGACCGGCACCCGTCGCACACCAGGCTCTCCGGAGGAAGGCGGAAGCCGAAATAGCGAAACCACCCATCGCTCAGCTTCTCGCGGATCTCGGGGTGGCCCTCGGAGTTCGGCCGGTACGCGAGACAGAGATCGCACCGGTACCCGCATCTCGAGATGATCGGATCCATTCGACCCTCCTCCGCGCTCGATGACCGGCGCGAGCTACGCGTTACACGTGCGGCAGCTTTCCGAACCATCCCATCAAGGTTCGCATGCAGCGATGCGGGAAGTCCGCGTGGTCGATGTACATCAATGGACAGGCGCCGGGGATCACTTCGATTTCGTGCTGGCGGCAGAAGTCGACGGCGTCTTTTGAAAGCGAACCGGCTCCGAATCCGCGATGCATCCAGACATGCCGGACTCCGACCTCCGCGCACTCGCGCACGAGAGGCAGCGCCGCTTCGGGCGGAGTGACGATGAGCAGCGCCTGCACGCCGCCGGGGATCGAGCGCAGGTCCGGATAGCTCGGCTTCCCTTCGATCTCCGACGCGCGGGGGTTGACTGCAAAGACCTGCGATCCCGAGGCGGCGAGCTTGCGGGCGATCAAGTTGGCGGTCTGCTTGGGGTCGCGGGAGACGCCGGCGACGGCGATCCTCTCCTGCGAGAGGAAGGCGCGTGCCGATTCCTGCAGAGTAGGCATCTTTCTCCTCTCTTCCGGCGCGCGGTCTGGCACGCAACGCCGCCACGACGTTACGCCTGAGCCGCGTCCGGCGACAGAGGCAGGTGCATCAGGCCCCGAAACCGCCGAAACCGCAGTCAAGAGCGAAAACAGGCGACCCGCCCGGCGTTGAGCCGTCAGGCGGGTCGCGCGCGCTCGTATCCGCTCGTCTACGTCTACAGCGCCGTTACATCATCTGCGCGTCGAGATGGATCTCCGCCCCCGGGCGCAGGAGCACCGAGACCGGACAGCCTTGCTCTGCCTCCTTCGCGATCTCGACGAACTCGTTCGCGCTCAGTCCAGGGACCTTGCCCCGAGTCTGCAGCTCCATCCGGGTGATCTTGAAGCCGCCGGTCGGCTGCGGAGTCATGATGCACGTCGCCTTCGTCTCGATCCGCTCCGGGGTATGCCCCTTGCGGCCGAGCGTGGCGGAAAACGCCATGCTGAAGCAGGCGGCGTGCGCGGCGGCGATCAGCTCCTCGGGATTCGTCCCCGGAGCACTCTCGAAGCGGGTCGCGAACGAGTAGGGCGTGTGCTGGAAGGCGCCGCTCGTCGCGGTCATCTCGCCCTTGCCGCCCTTCAGGTCTCCTGTCCAGACCGCCTGCGCGGTCCTGCGGATTTCCGCCATCTTCGTCCTTCTCCTCTCTCCCGCGTGCGGGATTCCCGCGGACGGGATTCGTCTCCGACACCGGCCGAACGGGATGTGGGTCGAACGGTGTGTCGATCGTCTTCTGCAATGCCTACGAGAGCGTTTGCGGCCTCACGCCCTCTCAGGAGCCGAGCGAGATCATCCGCCGCAGGAGGTCCACCACGCGGCAGGAATAGCCCCACTCGTTGTCATACCACGCGAGCGTCTTCAGATAGTTGTCGCCGACGACGCGCGTGACCGACGCATCGAAGATCGCCGAGTGCGAATTGCCGATCACGTCGCTCGAAACGATCGGCTCGTCGGTGTACTCCACGATCGTCTTCAGCGGCCCGTCGGCCGCCTTGCGCACGGCCTCGTTGACCGCCTCCACTGTGACGGGACGGCTCATCACCGTGACGAGGTCGACCGTCGAGCCATCCGGCACCGGCACGCGCATCGCGATGCCATCGAGCTTGCCCTTCAGGGCCGGCAGGACCTTGCCGACGGCGCGCGCCGCGCCGGTCGTCGTCGGGATGATGTTCTCCGCGGCGGCGCGGCTGCGCCGGAAGTCGGAGTGGGGCACGTCGGCGAGGCGCTGATCGTTCGTGTAGGCATGCACCGTCGTCATGTACCCCTTCTCGATCCCGAAGTTTTCATGCAGGACCTTCGCGATCGGCGCGAGGCAGTTCGTCGTGCAGGAGGCGTTCGAGACGAGCTTGTGCTCTTTCTTCAGGTCGCCGTCGTTCACCCCCATGACGATCGTCGCGTCGATCTCGTCCTTCGCCGGCACGGTCAGGATGAGCGCGCGCGCGCCCGCCTTCAGGTGCTTCTCGAGCGTGGCGCGGTCGCGGAACTTGCCGGTCGACTCGATCACGTACTCGACGCCGAGGTCCTTCCACGGCAGCTCCGCCGGATCCTTGATCGCGAGCAGGTCGACCGCGTGGCGCCCGGCCTTCATGCGGCTCCCCTCGACGGAGATGTTCCCCTTGAACCGCCCCATGACGGTGTCGTACTTCAACAGATAGGCAAGGGCTTTGCTCTCGGCGATGTCGTTGATCGCCACGACGTCGATGTCGGGCGCGTCCGCCATCATCCGGAAGAGGGTCCGCCCGATGCGGCCGAAACCGTTGATTCCGATCCTCGTTGCCATCTTCGTCTTCCCCTCCCCCTCAGTTCAGCGCCGCGAGCTTCTCGACCAGCTCGACGACCCGGGTCGCGTACCCCCAGCCGTTGTCGTACCACGAGATCGTCTTCAACAGGTCGCCGCCCAGCACGGACGTCGAGAGCGAGTCGAAGATCGCCGAGTGGGAGTTGCCGATGACGTCGCTCGAGACGATCGGCTCGGTCGCGTACTCGATGACGCGCCGGTAGGTGGATTCCGCGGCGCTCTTCACCACCTCGTTCACCTCTTCGGGCGTCACCGGGCGCTTCATCAGCGTCACGAGATCGATCGTCGAACCGTCGGGCACCGGAACGTTCACCGCGATCCCGTCGAGCTTGCCCGCCAGCTCCGGCAGAATCCGCTCGACGGCGAGAGGCGACCAGGTGGTCGTCGGGATGATGTTCTCCGCGGCGGCGCGGCTTCGGCGCAGGTCCTCGTGCGGGACGTCGGCAAGCCGCTGATCGTTCGTGTAGGCGTGCACCGTCGTCATGAACCCCTTCTCGATCCCGAACGCGTCGTTCAGCACGCGAGCGATCGGCGCCAGGCAGTTCGACGTGCACGATCCGGTCGAGACGATCCGGTGGCTCGCGGTCAGAATGTAATCGTTCACCCCGGAAACGATCACCGCGTCGAGGTCGTCGCGCGGCGGGACGGTCAGGATCACCTTCTTCGCTCCGGCCTCGAGATGCTTCTCGAGCTGCGCGCGGTAGCGGTATTTCCCGGTCGCTTCGATGACGATTTCCACCCCGAGCGCCTTCCAGTCCACCTCGCCCGGCTCCCGCTTCGTCAACATCCGGATCTGCCGGCCCCGGTGGTACATCGCATCCCCCTTCACGGAGAACGACTCGGTGAAGGGTCCGTGCACCGTATCGAAGCGGAGGAGGTACTCCAGCGCCTTCGGGTCGGCAACGTCGACGATCGCGACGACCTCGATCCCCGGATGGCTCTGGGTGATGATGCGAAATGCGTTCCTTCCGATCCGCCCGAACCCCATGATCCCCACTCGTACACTCATGCCCAACCTTCTCCTCTTCCCGCAGGAATCCCCCGGAACGTGAATCCTCGGCGATGGTAGCACGCGCCTGGAGACCCCGGAAGCTGCGCCGCGCGCGGTTCGGGCGGCCGCCGCCGCGCCCTGCCCGTGTCGCCTGCGGCCGTCCCTACCCCGCTCGGCCTTGCCGCCGGGCGATCTCCTGCGCCAGGGCCTCGGCCATCTTTTCCATCTGGCGCTTCACGAGGGAGCGTAGAAGCGGCCGCGGGACCGGCAGACCGCTCGAGAGGCTGACGCGGTAGAGGACGAGCGTCGAGCTGGAGTCGGCGGGATCGGCTGGATCGGCGAGATCGGCTGGATCGGCGAGGACGCGCCACGTGCCTTCGTAGGCGTCGAGCGTCCCCTCGCGCATTCGGAAGTCGATCCGCTCGATCGGATGCTCGCGCATCTCGAGCGTGAACGCGAAGCGGCGCGTGACGAGGAACCGCGCCGATCCGGCCTGGCGAACGAGGATCGCGCCGGCGTCGCGCCCCACCACGCGGCTCGAGTCGAGCCCGGGCAGGAAGGAGGCGAGGCGGTCGTAGTCGGTGATCGTGTTCCAGACGAGGCGGGCAGGGGCGGCGAAGCGCATGCTCGCCTCATAGCGGACGTCGAAGCCTTGCGGCGAGAGAAACAGGATCGAGAGCTTGGGCGGAGCGCTCGCGGGGTCCACTGCGCCGGCTCGCGCGCTCAGGACGGATGCAACGCCGAGCGCGAGGAGCAAGCTCGCTGCGAGGCGCAGGCGCCGGCGGCGGCGCCGGCTACACGACATCCTGTCGCCGATACGGCCCGCTTCGTCCCCCCCACTTCTCCTCGAGGTAGACCGCCTCGATCACGATGCCGCGGTCGAGGGCCTTGCACATGTCGTAGACGGTGAGAGCCGCGATGGCGGCGGCGGTCAGCGCCTCCATCTCGATGCCGGTGCGCGCGTGGCCCCGCACTTCCGCGCGAACGTGCACGAGCCGGCCTTCGAGCGAGAGGTCGACGGAGGCGAGATCGATCGGAATGGGATGGCAGAGCGGGATCAGATCGGCGGTCCGCTTCGTCGCCTGGATGCCCGCCAGGCGGGCGACGTCGAACACGCGGCCCTTCGCGACCTCGTCGGCCTCGATCGCCGCAGCCGCCTTCTCCCCGACGCGCACGCGCGCCCGGGCGATCGCTCCGCGCCCGGTGATCTCCTTCTCGCCGACATCCACCATGCGCGCGCCGCGCGGGCCGAGATGGGTGAATCCAGGATCGAGCGTCATGGTCCCTCCTCAGGAAGATCAGGAAGATATCGGCACGGA
This sequence comes from Candidatus Eiseniibacteriota bacterium, assembly GCA_041946735.1. Classification (GTDB taxonomy): domain Bacteria; phylum Eisenbacteria; class RBG-16-71-46; order CAIMUX01; family VGJL01; genus JBHGAY01. The sequence continues at coordinate 132,922 of JBHGAY010000010.1, read as the reverse complement.
GATCGAAAGTGGGCCCGGAACCGGAACGGGAACGGCCGTGAGAATCGATCCCTCCGGGCGCGTCTCGGAATCGCCGGGCACCCGGAGCAGCGCGCGCACGCCCGAAGCGGAGACGAAGTCGCCGCTGCCGTGCGAGGGAAGCGGGCGGCAGCGGAGCGTCGCGTCGGGTGCGGCGGACAGCGCCGACGGCACGAAGTGCAGCAGTCCACCGCCGCGGCGGATCGGCTCATCGAGACGAACCGTGAGCGGAGCCGCGGGCGTGTCTCCTTCCCAGGCGCGCAGGAACGGCAGCACGAAGAGGACCGCCGTCGCGAGCACGCTGACCGGATTGCCCGGCAGGCCGAACACGCGGACCGTCCCGCCGCTCGCCATCCGGCCGGTTCCGAAGAGGACCGGTTTGCCGGGACGGATCGCGACCTTGTGGAAGAGGATCCGCACGCCGAGAGCGCGCAGGACGCCGGGGACGAGATCGAGACGCCCGGCAGACACGCCGCCGGTGATGAGCAGCAGATCGCTCTCCTCGAGACCGCGCGCGATGCGGCGGCGCAGCGCCACCTCGCTGTCACCGACGATCCCGAGCTCGCGCGCTTCGCCGAGTCCGCTCGCCCGCAACAGCGAACCGAGGACCGCGCCGTGCGTCGAGCGGATCTGCTCGGCGGACGGCCGCGCGCCGGGCGGCACGACCTCGGCGCCGGTCAGCAGCAGCGAGATGCGCGGTCGCGCGTGCACGGCGACCTGCGCGTGGCCGGTGGCAGCCAGGATTGCCGCCTCTCCCGGTCCGATCCGTCGCCCCTTCTCGAGCAGGACGGCGCCGCGCCGCGCATCTTCGCCGCGATCGCAGATCCCGGCGCGGGACGGCCCGCCGATCTCGACGGGGCCGGAAAGGCGCACGATGCCGTCGGTCTCCGTCGACCGTTCGACGGGGACGATCCCCTGCGCGCCGGCCGGCGTCGCAGCGCCGGTCCAGATGCGGACGCAGCTGCCGGGACGAAGCGCGCGGCGGTAGCGCTGTCCCGCCGCGACCTCGCCGGCGACGGGGAGCTGCCGCTCCTCTCCGAACTCGCGCTCCCCATCGGCGAGGCGGAACGCGTAGCCGTCGAGAGCGGCACGGTCGAATGGGGGCAGGTCGCGATCGGCCCGGACGGCGCGGGCGAGGATCCGCCCGGGAGCCGACGCGAGCGGGACGGTCTCCGCCCGTGGCCGTGGAGCGGAGCCAAGCACGATCCCTAGAGCATCGTCGAAGGAGATCACTTCTCGCGCTCCAACAGAGGACCTCCAGCAGGCAGAAACCTTTCGAGCGGGCAGCCTTCGCATCGCGGGCGCGTGCGGCACCGTTCCTTCCCTACCCAGACGATCTGGGCATGGAAGTCATTGTACAACTCGGCGCTCTCGGGGATCTGGCTGCCAAACCACGCGCGGACGTGCTCGTACCCGCCGCCCGGATGCATGTCGTGGCGGTGGAGCAGGCGGTGGGTGTAGGCGTCGACGACGAACACGGGCCGCCCGAATGCGTAGAGCAGGATCGAGTCGGCGGTCTCCGGCCCGATCCCCCAGATTCCGAGCAGCTCCTCGCGCAACTCGTCCGTCGGCCGCTGCGCCATCCGCGCCAGGCTCCCGCCATGACGCCGCTCGAGCACCTCCAGAAACGCGCGGATCTTCTTCGCCTTCTGCCGGAAGTAGCCGGACGGGCGGATCGCGGCCGCGAGATCCTCTTCGGGGACGCGGGCCAAGTCGGGGAGCTTGAGCCAGCCGCGGGCGCGCAGCGCCGCGATCGCCTTTTCCACGTTCGTCCAGGCCGTGTTCTGCGTGAGGATCGCGCCGACGATGATCTCCAGGCGCGTCCGCCCCGGCCACCAGCCGAGCGTGCCGTGGTCCTCGCGGAGCGCCTCGTAGAGGGCGAGGAGACTTGCGGCCCCTCGCGGCGCCGCCCGCACCCGCATCACGCGCTCCACGGCGCTGCCCCCATCCTTCCGCTCCCTTTCGCGCTTCTTCTCTTCGTGTTGCGCAGAAGGCCCCCGGGATCCCCAGGGGCCTTCGATTCCTTCACGGCCGTCCCGGCCTTCCCGCCCGCTCGCGACACGAAGGCGCATGCGTCGCGGACGGGGCGGCCGGCGGGTCCTCGCTAGGAGACCCTAGGAGACGACCTTCACGCTCTTGATGACGATCGGGTCGACCGGCACGTTCTGGTAGGGGCCCATCGTGGTCGTCGGCGCGGCGACGATCTTGTCGGCGACGTCCATCCCTTCGGTCACCTTGCCGAAGACCGCGTAGCCGTTGCCGTCGGGCTTGGGATAGTCGAGGCCGGCGTTGTCGACGACGTTGATGAAGAACTGGCTCGTCGCCGAGTTCGGGTCGGACGTGCGAGCCATCGCGATCGTGCCGCGCGCGTTCTTCAGGCCGCTCTTCGACTCGAGCTGGATCGCGGGGTATGTCGCTTCCTTCTGCTTCATGTCCGGAGTGAATCCGCCGCCCTGGATCATGAAGCCGGGGATCACGCGGTGGAAGATCGTGCCGTTGTAGTAGCCGTCGTTCACGTACTTGAGGAAGTTCGTGACGGTGACCGGCGCCTTGTCGGCGTTCAGCTCGACCTTGATGTTCCCCATCGACGTCTCGATCAACACCATCGTCTTCCCCTTTGCCGTTGCCGTTGCCGCCGCCGGCGCCTTCCCTTCCTGCCCCCATGCCATCGCGGGGATCAGAAACGCGCAAACGAGGGCCGCTGCCCAGAGCCTCCGCATCATCGGTCAGAACCTCCTCTTCTTCTCTATCGAGTCCCTGGGGTCGGGCATCCTCGAGTCCGGGATACGCTCCCCGCCCCACGATCGCCTGTGACTCTAGCAGAACGGAAGGGCCGCGTCCCGGTTCCCGCCCGCGGCCGGCGCTGCGACCATCTGGTGCGCGGCCGCGCCTCTTCTTGGGCGAGGCGGCGCCCTTCTTGGGCGAGGCGGCGCCACTTCTGGTGCGAGACGGCCTTACTTCCTGGCCGAGGCGGCGCTACCTCCGGCGCTCCCCGGTGCTATCCTCGGCGCACGAAGGGAGATCACGATGCGCCGCAAGTTCCTCCAGCTGGCCGTGCTTGCGCTCCTCCTGCCCGCGACGTCCCTGCTGCTGCTCGCCTCCTGCGGGGACGAATCGCGTCGCCCCGCCCCTCAAGAGCCCGAGCCGGACCGGGCGGCGATGCTGCAGGAGGGATGGGACCTGTTCCGGGCGCGCCTCTATCCGGATGCCCGCGCGATCTTCGGCCGGGTCTCCGTCCTCTTTCCCGACGTCTCGGAAGGTTATCTGGGAGTCGGATGGTGCCAGATCGAGACGGACAGTCTCGCCGAAGCGATCGCGTCGCTGGACATCGCACGTTCGCTCGACGACTCCCCCGAAGCCTGGATCGGCCTGGCGATCGCCGCCTCGGGGCTCGGGATCGACTCTCTCGCCTTCGAAGCGGCGATGCGCGTCGACGATCCCGCCTTCATCTTCGCGGGCGATGAGGACGTGGCGTACCCCGACGCCGTCTACATCGCCGCCCTTGCCGCATTCCACATGCAGCGCTATCAGGAGTGCTACGACCTGCTGCTCTCCTTCGACCCGGCGATCGAGATCGACCTGACCGCCTACGACTTCCGCGAGCGCCTGTTCGAGGAGCTGATGCGGCTGCGGGGGACGGTATGACGCGCCGCGTGTCGCGAGGATGCGCGCTGGCTGCGGCGCTTGCCGTCGTCCTCTTCGCCGGCGCCTCCCCGGTCGCCGGCGGCAGCACCAGCGGCACCAGCGCCAGCGGCGTCGCCCGCACCAGCGCCAGCGGCGCCAGCGGCGCGAGCGGCGCCAGCGGCGCGAGCGGCCGCACCTGGTCGATACGCACCTTCGCCTCGTACGACGGCACGCGCGTACGCATGCTGACCGGGGGCGAGTACGCGCTCCTCGGGGGCGGCGAGGACCGGCGCGCGATCTGGTTCTCCGATCCCAGCCGCGAGAGCAGGCTCCCGGTATCGGGCGACAGCCTGCGCGCTCTCGTCCGCGCCGGGGACTACCTCTACCTGGTCTCGGAGGACGGTCAGATCTGGGCGAACGGCCACGGCAGCAAATGGAGCGGCGTCGGTGTGCCCGATACCGTCGGAGTCGCCTCCGCGGTCCGGCCGGTCGACGAGTGGACGGCCTGGGTCGGGACGCGGGAGGGAAGAATCTGGGCGGCCGAGTCGGAACTCTATCAACTCGATTCCTGGACGGCGCAGGACACGCTCGAGGGCGGCGCGATCGAGTGGATCGGCGTCGCGTCGGCCGGGACGTTCCTCGTGCGGAGCGAGGACGACAGCGTCCGCTTCGGTGGCCCTTCGTCCGGGTGGACCACGGCTCCGTTCCGCTGCTTTCTCCTCGACCGCATCCTCGACGGAGACCTGATGGCGATCGAGTCGGGGACTCTGGCTCTCTGGCGGTCGACCGACAGCGGCGCTTCGTGGTCCCGCTGGAGCGATGCGCTCGCCGATCCGTCGCTCGCTCCTTACGCGGCCCGCGCTCGCGCCATCGCGATCGGGACGAACGGCGCCGGCGCGCTCGCCTGCGGCGACGCGCTGCTGAGCACGCGGGACGGCGGCGTGAGCTGGACGATCGGCGCTTCGGGCACCGGCCTGTTCCTCGACGTCGACGTGGACGATCGAGGGAGGATCGTGACGGCCGGACCGCGCATCCACCAGAGCGAGGACGGCGCGGCAAGCTGGCAGCAGATCTCCGGCACCGCCTTCGACGGACTGCTCCTCGCGACGAGCCGGACGACGTGGCTGCAGGACGAAGGACTGCTCTTGAGCCTCGACGGATCGAGCTACTTCCGCCAGCCGCTTCCCGACGACGCCTCCCGCCTTCGCGACATCGCGGCGCGTGGGGACCACGAGGTCTGGCTACGGTTCGATGGACCGGACGGTCCGCGCTCCTTCCACTCTCTCGATCGCGGAGCCCACTGGGATCCGATCGATGAGGATGCCGCGCTCGCCGGAGCGCGAGGCTGGGCGTTCTCCGATTCGGGAGCCGCGTGGGCCTACGGGGACTCGACAGTCCTGCGGAGCGGCGACGATGGGGCTCGCTGGTCGACCGTCCTCGAGATGGAAGAGCCGATCGTCGCGTTCGCGTCGCGCGGCGCCTCCACCGCGGCGGTCCTGTCGATAGAGGGACGGTTGTCGGTCACCTCCGACGCCGGGCAAAGCTGGTCGAGCGGCGCGATCCCTGCCGGCATCGCCGCCGGCATCCGGGCGCTCGCCTTCTCCGCCGACGGCGCCCTCTGCGCGGCCGGCGACCGGCTGCTCTTCCTGGACGGCGCCCCACCATGGAACGCCCCCGTCGAATCGGCCGCCCCCGACACGATCCTCGCGGTCGCGATCGCCGAGGACGGCTCCGGATGGGCCGTCGGCCGCTCCGCGACGATCCTCGAGACGGCCGACGGCGGGAGGAGCTGGGAGCCGTATCGCTACGACCTCGAGATCAACGCGCTCGACCGCCCGCTCAGCGGCCTGCAGATGCTCGACGCCGACCACCTCGCGTGCGGGACCGGCCCGTCGATCCTGCGCCTCTCGCCCGACACGAGCGCGCCCGCCTTCTGGGTCGGCGTGACCTCGATCCCCCACCTTCCTCGCTACCTCGAGGTATCGATCACGGCCGAGGAGCGGCTGCGCGGCGACTCGATCGACGTGACGGTCGACGGCGCGCCGGCCGTCACGCGCCTCGCCGACTCCTCCGGGTTCCTCTACCGGACGCGCGTGGTGCTGCGCGGCGAGCCGCAGGCGTACACCCTCGCGATCCGCGGCCTCGACCGCTGGGGGAACGCCGGAACGAGATCGCTCGAGATCTGGGCGATCCCGCTCTCCTCTCGAGGACAGGCGAGCTGGGCGTGGGACGGCGGACCGATCGAGGCCGAGGGCGAGGCGGGAAGCATGCTCGCCTGGCTTGCGGTCGCGCGGCCCGTGCCGGCGCTGCCGGAGGGGGTCACGGCGGCCGCCGGACCGTTCGAGGTCGCCGCGGCGGAAGGAACCGTCCTTCGGGCGCAGGAATCCGGGCGGCGGCTCATGACGCTCGGCCCCGATGGATGGCACGCGGAACTCGCCCGCTCCGTGGCGATCGAGGGGGGAAGCGCCGTCGTCGCCCTGGTGACGGCGGAGGCCGAGGCCGGCGGCGAGTCACTGAAGCCGCCGATTCTGCGTGTCGCCCCCATGCCGGGGCGCGGGCCATTCACCGTCCTTTGGTCACACGGGACGGGCGGGCCTGTCGTCTGGGAGATCGTCTCGCTCGATGGCCGTCGCGTCGCCGGCGGCGTCTGGCCGGCCGGCCCCGCGGAGAGCTTCGTCCTGCGGGCCGAGGATCGCGCGGGGCGGCCTTTGCCCAGCGGTGTGTACTGGCTGCGCGTGCGCGAGGGAAATCGGACCGCGCTCGACCGGATCACGATCTTGCGCTGAGCTGCGCGCGCCGCGGCCGGCGTGGATCAGATCGCGCGGACCTCGTCGCTGTCCGGGGATGCGATCAGGATGCGGTCGGCGACTCCTACGAAGAGCCCGCATTCGAGAACGCCGGGGATCGTGTCGATGTCGCGTTCCACGCGCCTCGGATCCCCGATGCCGCCGGGGAAGAAGACGTCCAGGATCCAGTTGCCCTCGTCGGTCACGACCGGCCCGTCCTTGCGCACGCCGAGCCGCAGCTCGGGGCGGCCGCCGAGCGCCTCGAGCGCTCGGCGCACCGGCGCGAGCGCCATCGGGATGACCTCGACCGGGACGGGGCACGCCTCGCCGAGACGGCGCACGAGCTTCTTCTCGTCCACGACGACCACGAACAGCTCCGCGAGCGAGTCGATCACCTTCTCCCGCGTGTGGGCGGCCCCACCTCCCTTGATGAGGTTCTTGTCGGGATCGACCTCGTCCGCGCCGTCGATCGCCACGTGGACGCGGTCGACGTCGTCGAGAGTCGTCAGAGGAATCCGGTTCGCGCGCGCCAGGATCGCCGCCTGATACGAGGTCGGCACCCCGCGGATCGACAGCTCCTCCTCGCGCACCCGGCGCCCCAGCTCGGCGATCGCCTCCGCGGCCGTCGATCCGGTCCCCAGTCCGACCACCTGGCCGCTCGCCACCAGGCGGGCCGCGGCGATCCCCGCCCTTCGTTTCGCCTCCTGTGTCCGATCTTCCGGCATCGGCCATCCCTCCCCTCGCGCTCCTGCGTCTCGTTCCCGGGCCGCAAGCCTAGCAGCGGGGGGCTGCAGGATCCACGGGCATCCGGCGGCCCAAGCCCGGAAACCGCTACGGGAATCCGCCCCCGCGACCGCCTGGGACGACCGACGGGACGACCGCCGGGACAACCGCCCGTGGCGACCGCCCCGCGAGGAACGCCCGCGAGCACCGCCCGGCTTCCCGTAAGGCTCCTAGAAGCGATGGCAATACGCGGCGGTCGAAGAACGCATGTCAGGTCGCAGGTCCGATTCGCGCTTTCCTCTGCGGTGCTTCGGGTGCGCGGGCGCGGCGCAAGGCCCCGCCGCCACCCCCGATGTAGCCCGGCCGTCGTCTTCGTTGCGCCTGCCCAAGTACCGTGCACCCGGCCCTCGTCCCGCAGGCGCAGCATGAAGACGACACGTCGGACGCGATCGGGGCGCCGTTCGAACCTTGAACCTACCTACCGAGAAACGGGGCGATCCTCCGTCCAGCCGGGGAGCGCCCCGTTCCATTGGGTCGGAACAGCGCCACGCCGGTCCGTGAAGTCTCCCGTGACCTCGAGCCCCGGCGCCGAAGCGATGAGCACGATGACGCTGTCCGCGAGGAAGCGGCGAACCGCTTCCTCGGCGTCCACGCCGAGCGCCCGGGCCCTGCGCGCGATCGCGGGGTGGGCCTGGCCGCTCGTCGACGCCTGCACCTCGACCCTTCCGGTCCCCGGACGATGAAGGTCGAGGCGGATCGCGCCCATCAGCAGCACCTCGAGATCTTGCGGCCCGGCGCGCACCACCTCGTGGATCAGCATGGAAGGGCTCCTGTCCCATAGGATGCTGTCGCCGTCGGAGAGAAAGCCTCGGATCACGAAGTAGAGGATCGGCACGGCCGGCCGCACTCCCTCCGGATGGTTGTGGAGGAACGCCGCCGAAGGTGGCGCGAAGGCGGGGAAGTACTCGGTGCCGCGAGCGGAGTCTTCGAAGCATGCGAGGAAGTGCGTGTTCTGCTCCACCCCGCCCGCGATCTCCCGCAGCAGTCCACCATCCCGCACACGGCCGGTCATCCAGAGCCACGTCGCCGTCGAGTCGAACGACGGCGCGTAGACGATGGAGTTGACATGGCCCGCGTGGTAGAGGCGATACGTCTCCTCGATCTCGGAGGACGCGATCGCGAAGCGGCGGAGCGTGGAGGGGTAGTAGTGAGCCCCCTCGGTCACGTCGAAGGTGTCATGCCGCTTCGACGGCGGATGGATCGAGCGATACCACTTCCGCCAGTAGAGCTCCGACCCTTCCTCGGCCACGGCGTCGAAGGGGGTGTCCCGGGTCGACGGGATGCAGCGGAGCAGTTTGCCATGGGCATCCCAGAACAGCAGGAAGTCGTCCGTCTCCTCCTGCTCCTCCGTCACCGCGACGATGATGGGGGATCGCGCGGTCGCCGCGACGTAAGCGCTGTCGAGCGCTTGAGCGACCGAGTCGGGCGGAAGAAAGACGCGGGCGCGGCCGTCTTTGTAGTGTGTCTCGACGGTGCGCCCGGCAGCGATGGCCCGAATCGGACGCTCATGCTCCCTCTCGCGCAGGCGCACGCCGAGCAAGGCGAGGGGAATCAGCAACGCAGCGGGCGCGACAAGGGCGAGACGGCGCATCGCCGGCGCGCGGCGAACCTCGTCGATCGCGCGGTCGATCTCGCGCCCGGCCTCCGCCATCGTCGCCGGACGTCGCGTCGGATCCTCCTCGAGGCAACGCGCAGCGAGCCGCTCGAGCCGGCGGCGCGCGCGGCCGGGCAGCGAACGCCCGGGGAGCGCGCGGCCGGGAAGCGAGGGGCCGGCGAAGCGGACGGCGGGCCGGCCCTCCGGACCGCGCGTCACCGAACCTTCGAAGCAGTCGCAGATGATCCTCCCGAAGGCCCACAGATCAGAACGAAGATCGGCCGGATGTCCTGCCTGCTGCTCCGGGCTCATGTACCCTCGGGTGCCCGCCCGGGCCGTCCCCTCCCCGATCGGCCCGATACGGCCGGGAGCTTGCGGTCTTCGATCGTTGGCAGGAAAACATGCTCCCTCCCCCGCCATCGAAAGCGTAAGCTCCGCCACGGCCGCGATCCCGAAGTCGAGAACCTTGATCACTCCGCCCGGACCGACCATCACGTTTGCCGGCTTGAGATCCCGATGGACGATGTCCCGCTCGTGCGCCGCTCCGATCCCTTGCGCGATCCCGCGGCAGATGCGCAACCGTTCCTCTGCGGTCGCCTCTCCCGAGGAGAGGATCTCCTGAAGCGTCCGTCCCTCGACGAACTCCATCACGAGCACCGGCGACCCGCCGACGTACTCGAGCGCGTGGATCGTGGCCAGGTTCGGATGGTTCAACGCCGCGAGCAGGCGCGCCTCGCGCTCGAGCCGCTCGCGGGCCTTGCGCCCGGCGGTCGAGTCGAGTCGGGCCAGGAGTCCCGGGACGGAAAGGACTTTCAGCGCGACGGCGCGTCCGAGCAGCGGATCCTCGGCGCGGTAGACGACTCCCATCCCTCCTTCGCCGCACCGGTCGAGGACCGGGTAGCGGCCGATCTTCTCGGGCAACGGTTCGCCATCCGACGGCGCCGGCTCGGGGAATGCGAGAAGAGAGGGATCGTCCTCCGCGATGCGAAGCAAGGACTCGACTTCCTCGCGCAGCCGGGGGTCCCCCGCGCAGGCGCGCTCGAGGAACCGGACGCGTTCCTCGCTCGGGAGCTCGAGCGCATCGTTGAAGATCTCCTCGGGGAGGTTCCTCTCCGCTTCGCTCACAACCCGATCTCCCGGCGCAGCCAGATCCGGGCATGCCGGTAGTCGCGATAGACCTGCCGCACGTCGATCTCGAGCAGGCGCGCGATCTCTTCCTTGGTCGCTCCGGCGAAGAAGATCAGCTCGATCACCTTCGCCTCGCGGGGAAGCTGGCCCGGTCCGGAGGACATCTTCTGCAACCCATCCTCGAGCGCGAGAAGGTCGTCGAGGGCGAGTCGTGTGCGAGCGCCGAGGGTGAAGTAGGCAACCTGGCGCGCGGCCGGCCCGCCGCGCTTCTCTGCGGCCCGTTTGCGCGCCTCGTCGACGAGCGCGCGCCGCATCGCGCGGGCGACGGTGCGCAGGAAGTGGTCCTCGTCCTGCCATTCGACACCGCGCGCCTCACGCAGCCGGAGGTAGGCCTCCCCGACCAGCTCGGTCGCCTGGAGGTCCTTTCCGCCTCCCTCGCCACGCATCTGGCGTCGCGCCTGCCGCCGGATCTCCGCGTAAAGCTGGGAGAAGAGGGCGTGCATTGTCGGCTCTCCGGAATCCCGGATTCGTCGAAGCGATTCCCGGAAGCCTTCGGTCCCCACCGGATCCTCCCCGTGCGGCGGCGGAGTTTTTGCTACACAGCCGTTCGCGTCGGAAGGAGTATATGCGGCCGCATCGGGCCTGGGATGCGGAATCTCCGGCTGCCTCGCCCGGCCGCCACTGGCTCGCGGGCCAGGCGCGCCCGGCTCCCGGGCCGGTGGCCGATCCCCGAAGATCCGGTCCCGCCGGCAGTTTCCTCCTGGTAGAATGCGCCCCGATCAGGTGATCGGAGGTGCAACGCGATGAATGAGCGAAGGCTGGTCCTGTCCCGCCCGCTGGTCGTCCTCGACACCGAGACGACCGGTTCGGTCCCCTTCCGGGACCGGATCGTCGAGATTGCGATGCTGAAGGTCCACCCGGACGGGAGGAAGGAGCGCTACCAGCGCCGGGTCAATCCCGAGATCCGGATCCCCGTAGAGGCGATCGCCGTCCACGGGATCACGAACGAGGACGTCGAGTTTTGCCCCCCGTTCCGCAAGGTCGCCTCCGAGATCACCACCTTCATCGGCGACGCCGATCTCTGCGGCTTCAACGTCCACGGCTTCGACCTGAGGATTCTGACTGCGGAGCTCGCGCGCTGCGGCGAGTCGTTCTCGCTCGACGGGCGCGACGTGATCGACGTGCAGGTGATCTTCCACCGGCGCGAGCCCCGGGATCTCTCGGCGGCGGTCCGCTTCTATCTCGGGCGCGAGCACGAGGGGGCGCACGGCGCGGAGGCGGACACGGAAGCGACGTTCGACGTCCTGTGCGCGCAGATCGAGCGCTACGGCGATCTCGATCCGACGGCGCCCGGTCTCGCGCTCTTCTCGAAGCGATCGAGCGACCGTCACGTCGATCCGGATCGCAAGCTCGAGTGGCGGGACGGCGAGGCGTGCTTCTGCTTCGGCAAGTACGCGGGCCGGCGCTTGCGCGAGGTGATGGAGGTCGATCCGGAGTACATCACCTGGATCCTCGAGAGGGACTTTCCGCTCGCGCTGAAGACGATCATCCGCGAAGCCCAGGAGGGCCGGTTCCCGAGCGCGACGCCCCCGGCGGAGGAGGCGATCTAGGCGGACCGAGCGCTGGGCGGCGGGCTGGCGGGCCGGCGGGCGACGGGCCGGCGGGCGCCGGTCGCGCCGACTCCCTTTCTACTTCCGCACTTCGGCAACGAAGAGATTGTTCACGAGCACGAAGCGGCGATGGAGCACCACGTCGAAGCGATGGCGCTCGAGGAGTCGCCGCATCTCGTCGTTCGAGATTCCCCACACCTCGCCCGCATCGAGCTCCCGGCCGTGCTGATCGGGATCCCATGGCGCGATGATCCGATGCCAGAGGCGCGAGATGCCTGGGCTCAGCATGGTCGCGATCAAGCGCCCGCCGGGACGGAGCAACCGATGCGCCTCGTCGAGGACCGCCTCGCGGTTCGGGATGTGATTGAGGCAGGCGACGAAGCTCACCGAGTCGAAGCTCTCGTTCTCGAGCGGGATCTTGTTCGTGTCGGGCACGACGAGGTCGACGTCGCCCCACTGCAGGATGTCGACGCCGAGGCCGTTCCCGTAGGAGCGCACCAGGCGGTTGTCGCCACAGCCGATGTCGAGCAGGCGCCCGCGCACCTGGCCGAGCACCTCGCGGCGGCGGCGGCGCGCGAGGAACTCGACCACCCCGTCGCCGATCGAGAATCGCCGCGTCGCTGCGGCCGGCGGGTGGGAATGAACGCTCACCGCGCTCGCTCGGCGCCCGGGATCGGCCAGCTCTCCCCCGTCCACGCCATCTCCCAGAAGCGCCACTCGTAGAGCGATCCGATGCGGAAATGGCCGGCGCAACGCTCCCGTTCCTCCGGACCGATCCGCTCCGCCAGCCGGTCGACGAGCGCGATCGCTTCGCGCGCGATCGACTGGTAGGGGTCGGAGGCGTAGGCCTCGATCCAGCGGGCCAGCAGCGGAGCGCCCGGCGGGATGGCGCGGGCCAGATTCCGTCCGATCTCCGCATAGCTGACGATGCAGGGAGCGAGAGCGACGGCGATCTCCGCCTGCGTGCCGAGCGCCCCGATGGCGAGGAGATGCCGCGTGTAGGCGTGCGCGGTGGGGGCGAGCGAAGTAGCGGCGAGATCCTCCGGCGAGATGCCGAAATCGGCGCAGTAGCTGCGATGGAGATCCATCTCGACTGCCAGCGTGGCATGGAGCAGCGACGCGAAGAACGCCATTTCGTCGAGCCGTCCGCCGCGCGAGACGGCGAGGGCGAGGACGCGGCAGAACTCCTTCAGGTACGGATAGTCCTGCGAGAGAAAGAAGCGGAAGCGATCGACATCGAGCGTCCCGGAGCCGATCCCCGTCACGAAAGGATGCGAGTGGATCGCCCCCCAGACCGAGTCGTTGTCGCGGCGGAGCTCCTCGAACCAGCCGGCCGCCGGGGTGAGGGGCGGCGTGCTGGCTTGCGGCGCACTGCGCTGCGGCGCGCTGCCGGGCGGCGTGCTGCCGGGCGGCGTGCTGCGCTGTGGCGCGCTCATCCGAAGATCCCCTGGATCTGACCGCCATCGACGGACCAGCTGACTCCGGTGACGAAGCTGGCCGCGTCGGAAGCCAGGAAGGCGATCACGCGCCCGAGCTCGCTCGGGTCGCCGAGACGCTTCATCGGAACCGCATCGAGATAGCGACGCGTCGCCTCTTCCACGGAAATGCCCGCCGCGGCCGCGCGATCGCGCATCAGATCCTCGATCCGTTCCGTCCGGTACGGGCCGGGGCAGACGCAGTTCAGCGTCACGCCGGAGGTCGCGTACTCTTCGGCGAGCGTCTTCGCGAGAGCGACGATGCCCGGGCGCAGGACGTTCGAGAGGATCAGACGCGACAGCGGTTGCTTCACGGTCGAGGAGGTGATGTAGACGACCCGGCCGTATCCTCGGTCGAGCATCCCGGGCAAGGCGGCGCGCGTGAGACGCACCGCGCTCATCAGCGTCAGCTGGACCGCCCTCTCCCATGCCGATTCGGGAAGATCGAGGAGCGATCCGGACGGGGGCCCGCCCGCGTTGACGACGAGGATCGAGAGGCCGCCGAGCTGCTCCTCCGCCTCGCGCACGATCCGCCCGGGCTCTTCGGGGAGTGCGAGGTCCCCTGCGATCCTCGCGATCCGCCCGCCCCCCGCGAGGCGGGCGAGGGCCTCGCCGGCGCGATCGAGCCTCTCGCGATCCCGCCCGCAGATCGCCACGGACGCGCCCTCCTCGGCGAGCACCTGCGCGGCCGCGAGCCCCAAACCTGCCGTGCCGCCCGTTACCAGCGCGACCCTTCCCGAAATCCCGAGATCCATCGCTTCTCCCTCCCCGGTCGGCTCCCCCCGGCGCTTCCGTCCTCGGCCGCGCGAGCCTTCAGATACGCGAGCTTTCAGGCTACCGCACCGGCGCGGTCTGGCAAGGATGGCGGCTGCAGTTCCCTCCCTTCCTCCCGGCCTACCGGACCCCATCCGAAGCTCGCGGTCTGCGCGGATAGCCCCGGAGGCGGCGGCTTCCGTTCGGGCGGCGCCGAGGTCCCCGAGGATCGGCCTGTCAGTATGATGAATGCGATGATACAGTGTTGCTAAAGCGCGTTGCGCCTCCGTCGGACCGTCTGCTAGCTTCGCCGGATCCGTGCGCAAGCCTTGTTGTCCTTGAAAATCTGAAAGATCGCCACTTCAGGAACCTTCTTCCGCGCGGGCCCGGCGGAGAGCCGCAGCGCCGGCGCGCCCTCGGTGCGAGGCCATGGAAATCCAGACAGAGAAGACGAGCCTGCCCTCGAAGAGTCGAGAGACGGTCGAGTCGGTCGTGATCCGTTTCGCCGGAGACTCGGGGGACGGGATGCAGTTGACCGGCAGCCAGTTCACATCCACGTCGGCCCTGTTCGGCAACGACGTGGCCACCCTGCCGGATTTCCCGGCCGAGATCCGCGCCCCGGCCGGGACCCTCCCGGGCGTGAGCGGCTTCCAGATCCACTTCTCCTCGGCGGAGGTGACGACGCCGGGCGACGAGCCCGACGTCCTCGTCGCCATGAATCCTGCCGCCCTCAAGGTGAATCTGAAGGACCTGAAGCCCAACGGCGTGATCATCGTCAACACCAACGCGTTCGCGCAGCGGGACCTGGACAAGGCGGGCTACGCCTCGAATCCGCTCGAGGACGGCTCCCTCGAGGGCTACCGGCTCTTCAAGGTCGATCTGACACGGCTGACCCGGACGGCGCTGGAGTCGACCGGCCTCGATACGAGGACCGTCGATCGCTGCAAGAACTTCTTCGCGCTCGGGATGATGTACTGGCTCTACACGCGGCCCCTCGACCCGACCCTGCGCTGGATCGAGGAGAAGTTCGCAAAGGAGCCTCCCCTGCTCGAGGCGAACCGCCTGGCTCTCCGAGCGGGCTACGCGTTCGCCGAAGCGACCGAGCTGTTCGAGGTCAGCTACCACGTGCCGCCTGCGCGGCTCGCGCCGGGGAAGTATCGCAACATCTCCGGCAATACGGCGCTCGCGCTCGGGCTCATCGCGGCGAGCGAGAAGGCGGGGATCCCGATCTTCCTCGGCTCCTATCCGATCACGCCGGCGAGCGACGTGCTGCACGAGATGTCGCGGCACAAGAACTTCGACGTGATCACGTTCCAGGCGGAGGACGAGATCGCCGCCGTCGGCGCTGCCATCGGCGCATCCTTCGCGGGGAACCTCGGCGTCACGACGACGAGCGGCCCGGGCGTCGCGTTGAAGACCGAAGCGATCGGTCTCGCGACGATGGCGGAGCTTCCGCTGGTGATCTGCAACATCCAGCGGGGCGGACCGTCGACCGGCCTGCCGACGAAGACCGAGCAAGCGGACCTGATGCAGGCGCTCTTCGGGCGCAACAGCGAGGCGCCGGTCCCGGTTCTCGCCGCGGCCACCCCGTCCGACTGCTTCCGTATGGCCTACGAGGCGTGCCGCATCGCGGTCACCTACATGACGCCGGTCTTCCTGCTGTCTGACGGCTATCTTGCCAACGGCGCGGAGCCCTGGCTCCTCCCGGATCTGGACAAGCTGCCTCCGATCGACGTGAAGTTCCACGAGGACCGCGAAACGTTCCGCCCCTACGCGCGCGACGCTGCGACCCTCGCTCGGCCTTGGGCGATCCCTGGGACCCCGGGGCTCGAGCACCGGATCGGCGGGCTCGAGAAGGAAGCGGGAAGCGGCAACGTCAGCTACGACCCGCGCAACCACGAGACGATGGTGCGGCTGCGCGCGGAGAAGGTGGAGCGGATCGCCGCCGAGTTCCCGCCGTGCGAAGTGGAGGGAGACGGATCGGGCGACCTGCTCATCGTCGGATGGGGTTCGACCGCCGGGGCGATCACGGCGGCGGTCGAGAGGCGGCGCCGGACCGGACGCGCGAAGATCGGCCACCTGCATCTACGCTACCTGAATCCTCTGCCGCGCGATCTCGGGGACGTGCTCGCCCGCTTCCGTCGCGTCCTCGTGCCGGAGCTGAACCTGGGTCAGCTTCTCTGGGTGCTCCGCGCCCGCTATCTGGTCGACGCGATCGGGCTGAACAAGATCCAGGGCCGTCCTTTCACTGAAGGAGAGATCCTCGCGAAGATCGACGAGGTGCTCGAGGAGCGTGCGTGATGTCGGCGAATCCGGTTGAAACGAAGCGGACGAAGAAGGAGTTCCAGACCGATCAGGAGGTGCGCTGGTGCCCCGGGTGCGGGGACTACGCGATCCTGAATGCCGTGCAATCGGTATTTCCCGAGCTTCCGATTCCTCGTGAGAAGTTCGTCGTCGTCTCGGGGATCGGCTGCTCGAGCCGCTTCCCGTACTACATGAACACATTCGGCTTCCACACGATTCACGGGCGCGCGCCGGCGATCGCCACGGGGATCAAGATCGCAAACCCCGAGCTATCCGTGTGGGTGGCGACGGGGGACGGCGACGCGCTGTCGATCGGCGGAAACCATCTCATTCATGCGCTGCGCCGCAACATCGATCTGAAAATCCTGATGTTCAACAACCGGATCTACGGATTGACGAAGGGGCAGTATTCCCCGACGAGCGAGCAGTTCAAGAAGACGAAGTCGACGCCGTTCGGTTCGGTCGACCGTCCGTTCGACCCGATTGCGCTCGCGCTCGGCGCCGGCGCGACCTTCGTCGCGCGCTCGATCGACATCTTCGCGCCGCACCTGAAGGAGACCCTGCGCGCGGCCGCGGAGCACAAGGGCAGCGCGTTCATCGAGATCCTCCAGAACTGCAACATCTTCAACGATGGAGCCTGGGACGGCTGGACCGACCGCACCGTCCGCGACGATCGCGTCGTGGCGATGGAGGACGGCAAGCCGCTCGTCTTCGGCAAGGAGAAGACGCGCGGGATCCGCCGGCGCGACGACCAGCTCGAGGTGGTCGACCTCGCGGCCGGAGAGACGGACGGGCTGCTCGTCCATGACGCGCAGCGCGCCGATCCGTCCCTCGCCGCGCAGCTTGCCCATCTCGGCGGCGAGCCTGGCTTCCCCCTCCCGATCGGGATCTTCCGGCGCGTCCAGGCTTCTCCCTTCGAAGTCCTCGTTCACGAGCAGATGAGCCAGGTGCGCGAGAAGCAGGGGCGCGGATCGCTCGAGGCGTTGATCGGCTCGGGGGAAACCTGGACCGTGAGCTGATCCCGCGAACGAGATCGCAACCGTTCCTTCACCGGACCTTCACAGACACCCCCGCCGGCTTCGCGCCGGCGGGGTTTTCGTTGACCCTCCCCAACCCCGCTCGTACGATCCCGCCGGAATTCGCAAAAAACGACCGCCTTTCCATTGTCAACAAGGGGGATTGGAATGGATCTCACGATCGCGCGACGGCGGCTGGCGGGACTCGCACTGGGGATCTCGATCCTGGTCGCGCTCGCAGGAACCGTCTGGGCCGAGCCGATGGAGGGGAAGAACAACCCGGTGACGTTCGACGGGGTGCTTTGGGCAAAGTGGTTCTACAACGTCGAGGACTTCTCGCCGGGTGACGATACCAAGGACTTCAACGCCTTTCAGATCGATCGCGTCTACCTGACCTTCCAGAGCCGCATCGGTGAGAGGTATACGGGGAGGGCACGCCTCGAGGTGCGCAACTTCAACACCTCCGCCGACGTTCCGCGCGTCTGGCTGAAGACCGCGGACATCCTGATCGGCGCCCCGTTCGGCCTCGAGGGAACGCGCCTTCGCTTCGGCCAGACGGAGGGCTTGATTTCCAACTGGTACGAGCGTCCCTGGGGCTACCGCATCGTCGCCCCGACGCCGCCCGACCTCTACCTCGGCAACGGCACGACCTGGCTCGGCGCCGGTTGGAGCGCGCTGCTCTTCGATGGCGCGCTCGATTGCGACGTGCTCGTCGCGAACCACGTGCCGTATAACCTGTCGGTCGGCGATCCCGGGGACGAGGGGAAGTACAAGACGGCCGGCGCGCGCGCCTACGTCCGTCCGATTCGAGAGGGAGTCGCGAAGGGATGGGGAATCGGCGGGTACGCGCAGTACGCTCCGCAAGTCCCGGACGCGGGCGACAACAACACGGTCTGGTACGGCGCCCACTCCTTCTACGAAGGCAAGAAGCTCGCGGCGGGCGTGCAGTACGACGCGCGCCGGAGGAAGTTTGCGCTCCTCGCTCCCAACGATGGGACCGACGAGGTTACCTCGCAGGTGATCTCCGGGCTCGCGCGCTACGCCTTCAACGAAAAGATCGAGGCGTTCGCGCGCGTCGACCTCGTCGACTACGACACCGACGCCGACGATCTCGAGCTGGTATCGCCGGGCTTTGGGGATATCACCGACGCCGCCGCGCAGACCGTCCTCTTCGCGGGCGTTTCGCAGGCCTACTCGAACAGCCTCCGGAGCGTGCTCGACGTGCGCTATCGGACCCTGAACGACGACGTCTTCGTGCTGGGCGAGAAGATCGACCTCGACAACGAGATCGTCGTCTCGCTGCGGCTGGACGCGAGGCTCTAGCGCCTCGAAGACACGAAGGCCGGCTGGGGACTCGCCACAGCCGGCCTTCGCCGTTCTCAGGCTATTTCGCGGGATCGGTCCCCGAGAGGGATCAGTCCCCGAAGATGTAGGCGTGGAAGCCGAGGCTCGAAATTCCGAACGCCTCGCTCGCGAACTGCGTCGTCGAGTCGGAGCCCGGGGTGCCCGGATCGTGACTGCTGAAGTAGATCCCGTGCGCGACCTCGAGGCTGAACCACTTCGCGAAGTGGTGCTCGACGCCGAGGTGGCCGGAGACAACGATGTCGGTCGCATTGTCGTCGGCATTGACCGGCTCCGAAGAGAAGGCGATCCCCGGACGCACGAAGAAGGCTGTCGACGTCGCGTCGCCGACGAGAACGATGGGAACGCCGCCGTCGAACGTGAAGCCGACCTTGGTGCTCGTGTTGTTAGGGTCCTGCTGCGTGGGATCCGGAACGTCCTCCGTCTGGAATCCGATACCGAGATCGATGCCGATCTTCGGCGCGGCCCAGATCCGCACTCCGATCGGCGCCTCCGGACGGAAGTAGCCGACCCCGATGCGGCTCTCGGCGTTCGCCTCGCTGGCGATTCCCACCAGCGCGAGCCCGAGGAGCAGGATTCCAATCATCCGACCGTGCTTCATAGCGTTCCTCCCTACCTAGGTTTGTGCGCCTACCCCTCCTCCGGCACGTTCCTTCGTGGGAGGCGGGAACCAGAGCCTTCCGGGGTCTCCCGGAAATCGCGCAAAGCTCTTGAATCGGATAACCCCACGGACGATTTTGCGCAACAAAAGAGATTGCGGGACTTGGCGGGGAGGTCGCGGCGCGCGGGCGAACGAACGGTCAGGCTCCGGCGCGGCCCGTCTCGCGGCTCGATACCGGATGAATCGCAACTTCTTTCCCTTCAAGGTGTTGGAAGATCAGGCGAGGAACGGAGGCCAGGTTTTCGCCGAGCGCCTCCCTGTAGGCCTCCTCGGTCGCTGCGGCCACCCGGTCCCAGGAATATCGCAGGGCGAAAGCCCGGGCCGCGGTCGCGGTGCGCGCCTCGGAGGCATCCGCGCTCGCTTCCGCCTCGAGGCCGCGCAGCTCGGCCTCGACTTCCTGGGCCAGGCTTCCCGCATCTCCGGCGGGAAAGAGCCGCGCCGCGCAGCAGCCGCCCAGGAGCTCCTCGAATCCCTCGATTCGCGAAGCGACGACCGGCAGCCCGCTCGCCAAGGCTTCGAGCAGCACGATCCCGAACGACTCACCCGAAAGCGCGGGGGCGATGAAGACGTCCGCTTCGCGGTAGACGGCAGGAAGTACGGCGGGACCGATCGCGCCTCGCCAGTCGAGATCGATGTGCGCGCGGCGCGCGGCATCATGGAGGCGCGCGCGGAGCGAACCGTCCCCGACGACGATCAGGCGCGGCGAGCGAGCGCCGCCCCGGCGCAGCTTCTCCACAGCGGCGACCAGGACGGGAATCCCCTTCCTCGGTTCGAGGCGCCCGACGAAGAGCAGGACGGGGCGCGACGCGGAACGTCGGCGGCGGCCGGCCTCCGCCGCAGGGTGGAATCGGACCGGATCGACACCGTTCGGGACGAGCAGGAACTCGCCGGGAAAGTGGCGGCCGGCGAAGGCTGCCGCGCAGCGCGAGACGGCGGTGCGAACGGTGAGGCGCGCGGCGAGCGGCGCTAGGAGCGGGCCGAGCAGCCGGTATCCCCAGTGAGGATCCCCCGCATTGTGAAAGGTGCCGATGCACGGGACTCGTGCCTCCTTCAGCACGGCCCATGGCAAGAACGGCTCGAGGGGCGAATGGACGTGGATCAGCTCCGCGCTTCGCACGATCGGCCGCACCGCCTCCCGGTAGGCGACGTGCAGGGCAAGGCTCGCGCGCGCGCCGTTCGATCGCACGTGGAAGCGCCGTCCCACCCGCAGGACGGGGAAAGGTTCGTCCTCTCCCTGCGCGGGAGCCGGCCCGGAGGTGAGCACGCGCACGTCGTGGCCGCGCGCGCAGAGGGCGAGGCCGAGGTTGCGTGCGTGCTCGGCGATTCCGCCGTGCACGGGACGGTACGACTGCGTGACGATCAGGACGCGCATGAGCGTTCCGGCGCCGGCGCTGCGGGCGGCGGTCCGAGGGGACGGAAAAGGATCCACTGCTCCGGGGCGGAGGCGACGATTGCGCGGAACGCCTCCTCGATCCTCCGTTGCAGGCCATCGAGGTCCGGCCGCTCGCCGGGCCGAGCCGGCACGATCGGCGGCAGGAAGCGCGCGAGGAAGCGGCCGCGCGGGAGGCGATGGCAGACTCCCGGCAGGATCGGGGAGCGCGAGCGCAGCGCGAGGAGCGCCACGCCACGCGAAGCGAGCGACGGCCCTCGGTGCTGGTCGCCGTCGAGGTGGAGGCCGACGATGCCGCCCCGGCGCAGGATCGCGAGCAGCCGGCGAGCGTCGGTCCCTCCGGGATGCACGCGGATCCCGAGACGCCGGTAGGCGCGGCGAAGCGGAGCGGTCCACGCGGGAAGGATCTGCACGCCGGCCACGGAATGGACCGGCCGGCCGGCGATCTCCGCGACGAGGAGAGCTCCGAGGTTCCAGTTCCCGACGTGGGCGGTGGCCAACACGAGGCCGCCGCGCGCCGCGTCCCCGTGCACGTCTCCGGTCCGGCTCCCGGTCGCGGCCCGATTCGCGGTCCCGGCGTCATTCCCGGTGGCGGCCCGACTCGCGGTCCCGGCACCATTCCCGGTCGCGGCGATCTCGAGCGCCCTTCGGAGGTGCTCCTCCCCCGCGATCGCGAGGTCGAATCGCCGTCCCGCGAGCATCGCCAGGGTCTCGGCGTGCATGCTCAGATGGTTCGCCAGCAGGCGCGGCGGGCGAGCGTGGCGTGGCGCGCCCGGATCGGCCGCGGGCGGCGGGATCGCGAGCCATTCGAGATTGGCGCGCCAGATGTCCGCCCGCCGCGCCGACGATCGAAAGGCGGCGCGATCGACGACGGCGGCGAGCCCGCCGAGGATCGCCGGATCGCAGGCGGCGGTGGCTCGCGAGAGAATCCCGAGTGAGGACATCGATCCGATCCTTTCCTCCCGGCGCGGTGGCCGTCTCGGGATTTTGCCTTCCGGGCCGTCCTGTCGCCAGAGTGGAATCGGAGGGCGGGATCGAGGTCACGAGTGTGCGAGAGCGTGCGTCTCGCCGTCCTGGGGGCGGAGGTTGACCGCCGCTGCGCACGCGCCCAAGATGGAGCATGCCCGTGCCACGAAAGCTCACCTCCTCGTTCGCGCGCGTCGCGATGGTCGCGGCGCTTCTCCTCGCGATACTCCCCATGTTCGCCACGCTCGCCAATCCTCACGGCGGCGCCCGCGCCGCCGGCGGGGCCGGCGCGCAGCCTGGTGCAGCGGCGGCCTCGTCAGCGGCCGGCGAGGCTTCGCAGCCGGCTCCCGGCGCTCCGGACTCGGCGCGGGCTTTGCCCCGTCCCGCCGAATGGATCCCCGGACCGGGAAGCTGGCGCTTCCAGGAACAGGCGGCGATTCCCGGTGGCGCGGGGAGCGCGGCTTCATGGCGGATCGTGATCGAGACGCGGCCGCTCGGGACGATCCGGGGCGAGGAGAGGGAAACGGCGGTCGCCCTTCCGCGCGCGCGGATCCAGCGAGTCTCGGGGCGCGATACGACGACGCTCGCCGTCCTCCTTCCGACCGGGAATGCGGAGGTGGCGCTGCTGCCCCCGAAGAGCCCCGAGGTGCAGGCAGTCCCATCGGAGATGGCCGAGGACGAGCTGGGGAGGTGGCCCAACGCTTGCCGTCTGTCGATCCGGGATGGAAGCGGCGGCCTGGACCTCGACGACGACGGGAATCCCGAGGTGCTGCTCAGCCGGTTCTGCACCTGCGCAGGCTTCGGATGCTCCAGCCTGGCCCTGATCGAGCTGAATCCTGTGAAGGAAGGGGGGCCGGCGATCCTCGATCCCGCCTCGCTCGCCTATGGAGTGCGCCTCGGCAAGGTGCTCCTGCAGCAGGTCGAAGCGAATCCGGAGGAGCCGTCGCGGCCGACCCTCGATCTCGCCGTCGACTATCTGCGCGATTGCCGCTACATCGCCGAAGTGGGAGTGACCGGCGAGCCGGACTGCGGGAACTGCTGCCAGATTCCGGTGCGCATGCGCGCCTCCTCCCGCGGCACCTACGATCCCGAGTTCCACCGGCCGATCCATCAGCGGCTCCTCGACAAGGTGCAGGAAGACCTGAACTACGTCGCCTCGGGAGACCCGGAGCAGCCGCTCCGTTCGGAAGAGAAGGCCCGCATTGCGCGGGCGGCGGCGTTCTTCTACCTGACCGGCCTCGGGTCCGCCACTCGGACGACGATCGTCTCCTCGCTCTCGAAGCGCACGAGCCAGCCGGACGTGCAGGAGCTGCTCGATCGTCTCGAGCAGTTCTTCCTCGAGCCGCGGCCCGGCGATGCAGGGACGGAGACGGAGGGATCGGCCCCCCGTTGAGGAGGGGTCGAAGCGGCTGGTAAGGTCAGGCGAGTCGGGCGGGCGATCTCCCCGGCGGAAGTCGCACGCGTGCGAGAAGTCTCACGGGTACGATAGGTCTCACGGGTACGATAAGTCTCACGGGTACGATACGAGCGGACGGTCCGTCGCAAAGAACAGGAAGGAGGAGGCGTGAGCGCCGAGCAGCACAAGCGGCTCACCGAGATGGCCGCCTGCGCGGGGTGAGCGTCGAAGATCGCTCCGGGGGACCTGGAGCAGGTGCTCGCCACGCTTCCGAGGGACGAACATCCCGATCTGCTCGTGGGAACCGAGACCCACGATGACGCCGGGGTCTATCGTCTCACGCCCGAGATCGCCCTCATCCAGACGGTCGACTACTTCACGCCGATCGTCGACGACCCGTACGACTTCGGCGCGATCTCGGCCGCCAACTCGCTCTCCGACGTCTACGCGATGGGAGGAATCCCCCGGACGGCGATGAACGTCGTCGGGTGGCCGCAGGGAGAGCTTCCCTGGGAGACGCTCGCCGCGATCCTGCGAGGCGGCCACGATGTCGTCCACGATGCGGGCGCCGTGCTGGTCGGCGGACATTCGGTCAAGGCGCCGGAGCTTTTCTACGGCCTTTCGGTCACCGGAACGATCCATCCGGATCGGGTTCTCACCAACGCCGCCGCGGTCGAGGGCGACGCGCTGTTCCTGACCAAGCCGATCGGGACCGGCGTGCTGACGACTGCGTTGAAGCGAGGGGAGCTCGAGCCGGACTACCTGCGCGGCGCCGTTTCGTCGATGAAGGAGCTGAACCGCGCGGCCGCGGAAGCGATGCAGATCGTGGGGGTCCATGCCTGCACCGACGTCACCGGATTCGGACTCCTCGGGCACCTCCTCGAGCTCGTTCGCGCCTCGCGAGTCGATGCCGAGATCGACGCCTCCTCCGTCCCGCTGCTGCCGGGGTCGTTCGACCACGCCAAGGCGGGACACAAGCCGGGCGGCCTCAACGCGAACCGTCGCTACGTCGAGCCGTTCCTGGAGAGGAGCGTTTGGATCGACGAGGCGCTCGACGACCTGCTCTTCGATCCGCAGACCTCGGGCGGGCTGCTGATCGCCGTCGCCGAAGCGCAGGCGGCCGATCTCGCACAGGCGTTCCGCAACCGGGGGGTGCTGACGGCGGTGCAGATCGGACGGGTCGCGTCGCGCGCGGGGACCGGGCGGATCCGAATCTGCGCGTAGGCGAGGGGCCGAGAACAGCGGCGGTTCGTCATGTCACGATCCGGCGATCCGTCTATCCGGCGGTCGGCCGATTGGCCCATCCGCCCGTCCGGCGATCCTCAGATCCCGAGGAGCAGCTCCCGGTTCGTCGGGAATCGCTGCAACAGCCCGAGCAGCCCGTTCATCGCCTCGTCGGCCTTCTTGCCGGCGAGAACGCGGCGCAGCAGGTGAAGCTTCGGGAGGAGCTGAGGATCGACGAGCTTCTCCTCTTTGCGGCTGCCGCTCTTCGCGATGTCGATGCAGGGGAAGATCCGCCTCTCGAACAGCTCGCGCGATAGGACCAGCTCGGTGTTCCCCGTCCCCTTGAACTCCTGGAAGATCACTTCGTCCATACGCGAGCCGGTATCGATGAGCGCGGTGCCGAGGATCGTGAGGCTCCCGCCTTCCTCGATCTTGCGCGCGGCGCCGAACACCTGCCGCGGCGCCTGCATCGTCCCCGCATCGAGTCCTCCGGTCAGGGTGCGGCCGGTCCCTTCGACCACGTTGTTGTAGGCGCGCGCGAGACGCGTGATCGAATCGAGCAGGAGGAGGACGTCCTCCCCGGCGAGAACCCGTTCGAGAATGACCCGCATCGCCTCCTCGGCCTTCTCGACGTGCTCTTTCGCGGAAAGATCGGACGAAGCGGCGTAGACCTCTGCGCGGACGCCGCGCCGGAAATGCGTCACCTCCTCGGGCCGCTCGTCGACGAGCAAGGCGTAGACGCTGACCTCCGGATGGTTGCGCTCGATCGCATGAGCGACGTCCATCAGGAAGGTGGTCTTGCCCGCCTTCGGCGGAGCGACGATCAGGCAGCGTTGCCCCTTGCCGATCGGAGCGATCAGGTCCATCGCGCGCATCGAGATGGCGCCCGGCTCCGTCTCCAGGCGGAGCCACTCGTGCGGGTCGACGCTGGTCCCTCGCTGCAGCTGGCGGAAGAGGTCGTCCAGGTCGCGTCGCGCTCCACGCCGGTCGCCTCCCCTCCCGCGTGCCGCCGGTCCGCGTTCGCTCGCGTACGAGCGGCGTCCCGATCCGCGGTGGGCGCGGTCCCCGGCGGCCGGGGCCACGCCGTTCCCGCCGGAGGGCCGATGCCGGCGTGCGTTCAGCGGAGCGCGGGCGGGCTCGCCGGTGGCGCGACCCCTGTCCCGGCCGCGGTCGCCTCGCTGCTCGCGTTCGCGATGGCCACCGGCATTCGACTCGCGGCCTGCTTGGCGGCCGGCATTCGGCTCGCGGCCTGCTTGGCGGCCGGCATTCGGCTCACGGCCTCCTTGGCGGCCGGCATGGTGGTTGCGGCCGCCGCCCTGCTCGCGCGCCCGGTGGTCGCGGTCCTGGTCAGCGGAGCGGTTGCGGTCTCGGTCGCGCTCCTGGTCGCCCGCGCGGTTTCGCTCCCGGTCGTGGGCCCGGGCGCGAGACCGGGGATGCTCACGACCGGCGCCAGAGGCTCCGTTGCCCCGCGGACCTTCGCGGCGTTCGATGGGGCCGACCATCGGTCCTTCCAGCTCGGCGGAGCTGCCAGGGTGGGTTTCCTCGGTCCTGTCGGTGGTCGGCCGGGCGCGGCGACGGCGGTCTCGATGCCTGTCCGGCATCCGGCTGCTCCGTCCCGGTTCTCTCCCCTGCTGTTCGGAGGGATCGTCGAAGCCCAATGGGCCTCCTATCTGTCGGGTGGGAATCCATGGCGGCCGCCTCGCGGCCGCGCGCTCGGGCCCTGGGGGATGTTCCGGCCCGCTTGACGGCAGGCTATCAGGTTCCCCCTTCGCTGGCCAGATCCCGCCGTCCCGGCACCCCTCCCGAAATCGGCGTTCGGGCCGCCCGGCCTGGATGCGGAGGTCAGCGTCTCACGGAACGCCTCAGCGCAGCTCGCCGCGTCCAAGCAGGAGTCTGCGAATCGTTTCCCGGACGAACGTAGATGGGACGACACGAGCGAGGCCTAAGGTCGAGACCGCCTCGGATTCCCCGGACGTCTTCGCGTCCTCGATCTTGACGCGCTCGCCGACGACGACTCCGGCGATGAACGCGATCGGCTGGGTGGAACGGGTCCCGTCCGGAAGCGCCCTGTCGGACTGAACGAAATAGGCGGGTCCCCCGCTGTTCCCCGGGTACACCGCGAAGTCGTAGAGAAAGGAGCCGTACCGGCTCGTCGGCACGATCGGGTACGAGGAGATCTTGCCGCTGCGAAGAATCGGATAGCCCGCCTCGTTCGCCTCGGTCCCGTACGGATAGCCGAGGCAGAACAGCTCGTCTCCGGGATGGATGCCGAACGTTGCAAGCGCATCGTCGGTCGCCAGCGCGTCAGTCGTGACGATCGGGACGTCCGCGTCGAGAGGAAGCGGGATCACGAGGGCCGCCACGTCGACGTTCGGATCCGGGTGTCCGACCCAGAGCGGCTGCCCGTCGCGACGGATCGGCACGTGATGACGGATCTTCATCTCCGATCCCGCGGGGCCGGCGGCGCGCATGTAGAGAATCGCATCGTTGCCGACCATCGAGGCGAGCACATGGCGGGCCGTCACGAGCACGTTGCGGAATCCCGTGGGATCTCCAGGGATCGGGTCCCGAAGCACGAACGCCGTGCCGTACACGATCCTCTGGGCGCCATCCCCTTCGATCTTGAAGGTGCAGCGCATGAGCAGCGTGTTCCAGTCGGGATTGGCCTGCGTCGCGGCCGACACGGCGGGCTGCGGATCGCCGATCGAGTCGGCGGAGGCAGGTCTCTGCGAATCTCCAGGTCGCGGATTGGAGGCGAGCGCGTCTCCGCCCGCTCCGTCTAGCGCAGGCTGCGCAGAGAGAACCCCGGCGAAGAGGAGCGTCGCGGCGAAGAGGAGAATCGAGGAAACACGAGACGCAGCGCGCATGATCGACCCCCGAACGGTTCCCTGCCCTCCGAGACCGTTCCCAGGAAGCTTGCGCGGGCGTTGGATTCGAGGAAAGTCGGCGTAGCCGGCGGGGCGCCGGCTTTGCCGGATTCCGAGGGGAAGGCCCGTCGGGGCCCTCCCCCCAGAAAAGTGAACCACCGCCCCCACCACGACCCTTCGCACACCACATTATTACGCACGGTTCATGCCGGCAAGAAAGTTCATGTTGCACGACCCGGAAAAGAAACCGGCGGCGGCTCACATTTCCAGGCCTGCATGCGATCGTCCGCGGCGCGAGAGAAGCGGAGGCGATGCTCTGCCCTACGATGGGAAGAAGGAGATGAGGACAGGAAGAGGAAGGGAATGGAAGGGGAAGGCGGGAGAGGGGCGCGCAAGACGATTCACCGGAAGGAGGCCCACAATGCTCTCGTTCGAGCACCTCAAGCATTTCCACATCGCGGCCCGTGACGGCGAGATCGGGTCCGTCGACGATCTCTACTTCGATGATGCAACTTGGGATGTGCGCTATCTGGTCGTCGACACGGGAAGCTGGCTTCCGGGTCGCAAGGTTCTCCTCGTCCCGTCGTCCTTCGAACGTCCGCGAAGCGGGGAGAAGGCGATGCCGTCGCGGCTGACGCGCGAGCAGATCCGCAACGCGCCGGACATCGACACCGACAGGCCGGTCGAGCGGCAGCACGAGATCGCCCTTCACATGTACTACGGCTGGCCCCTCTATTGGGGAGGCTCGTCGCTCGCGAGCGCGCGCACGCTCGGTCTCTATCCGGATCGCGTGGCGAGCGGGGAGCGCCCGGACGAGAAGGAGCCTCCGATGTGGGAATCCGTGAAAGAGGAGGAGGAGAAAGGCGATCCTCACTTGCGCGGCGCGAAGGAGGTCGACGGGTACCGGATCGAGGCGGAAGACGGGGAGATCGGCCACGTGCGCGACTTCCTGATCGACGAGAACATGTGGATCGTCCGCTACCTGGTGGCCGACACCGGCGGCTGGTTCTCGGGGCACGACGTGCTGATCGCTCCCGCCTGGATCAAGGAGATCCGCTGGACGGACGAGCGCGTGCACGTGGATCTGAAGCGGGAGACGATCGCCTCTTCCCCCATCTACGATCGCTCCGCTCCACCGACGCGGGACTACGAGGACCGGCTCTACGCGCACTACGCGCGCGAGAAGTACTGGTTGCCGGGAGAGAACGTCTACCCGGTCGGCAGCGGCGGCGGCGTCGGCAGCAGCGGCAGCGGTAGCAGCAGCCGGGGCGTCCGCAGCGAGCGGGGCTACCGGCGCGGCGGGCGCTCGCCGGAACGGTAGACGCGAGAGCCGATCGCCGGCGCTGGGGCCTGGAACTCGAGAGTCGCTCGAGCTTCTTCAGGCGAGCAGAGCGGAGAGCAGAGCAGACGGCCCGACTCGGGAGCAGATCCCGAATCGGGCCGCTTCGTTTGACGAGATCCGCGGACCGCGCGGACCGAGCGGAGGATCCCTCCTGCCGGCCGCCCGCTGTCTCGCGGTCGCCCGCGGATGTCTCTCAGCGCGACCTGGCCGTCTCCCGCTTCCTCGAAGAGGCCTTCGATGCGCTCTTCGACTTCGCGGCGGTCTTCTTCTTGCGGCCCGCCGTCGCGCCTCGCGCGCGCTTCCTGCGCGCCTGGGCGGTCTCGCGCCTCGCCTCTCGCGCCTTCGCGCGCGCCTCCTTCTCGTTCCTCGCGACCTTGCCGCCCGCCGTCGGGGCCGCCGGCTCGTCGGTCGACTTCGGGGATGTCGTCGGGCCGCGACGCGCCTGAGGATCGGACGGACCCTTTTCGTCCTTCTTCACCCAGCGATCCCCCTTCTTCTCGTAGACGTGCTTGAGGGCCGCGTACGCGACGCGGTGAGACCGCTGTCCTTCGCCGTACGTCTCCACCGCACTGTCGTGGGCCTTCTTCCAGATGTGCTGCGCATGCGAGCCCGACCGAAGGATCGTCTGCGGGATTGCGGCTTCGTCCTTCTTCCCTTTCTTCTTCGGCATCGTTCGCCTCCTTCAAGTACGGCCCGGTCTTTCTCCCACCCTACAACCGCGTTTTCACATTGCGAAGCGGCGGGATCGACGACGGAGATGCGCCGTGGACCAGCGGACGGACAGGAGTTCGGAGGCGAGGCGGGGCCAGGCGGGCAAGAACCGCAGCGTCCGGAGGAACGATCCGGAGGACCGGAACGAGACGAGCGGAGAGAGGTTCTTCCCCTCCCCGCTCGTCAACGAGTCAGCCGCGTCGGCGGCTTCGCGGGAGACACGCGATGGCCGCTAGTCGACCCTCACCCATTTCGCCGCGGTCGATCGTCCCTGCGTCTCGGCGCGAACCCAGTAGATACCTGCCGGCGCTTCGCGTCCCGTGGCGTCGCGTCCATCCCACGAGAAGGGGTGCACTCCCGCCGCGAGATCGGTCTCCGCGAGCCGCTGAACGAGACGGCCGGCGGCGTCGTACACGCCGACGCGCACGGTCGCGCGCTCCGGCAGCTCCAAGCGGATGACGCCTCCCCCGCTCCTAAGAGGATTCGGCTGACCCGGCAGGAGTCGAAGCGCGAGCGATGCGGGAAGATCTCCCGCGGCCGCCGGGATCCCCTCCGTGCCGTACTGATAGCTGGTCGTGCCGTTCGGCGCCGTCTTGCCTACGACGAGAATGACCTCGTCGGTCGTTTCGCCGAAGTCGGAGAGGTCGATCGTCCCGAAGTCGGAAGCATCGAGCGGGATCGCCTCGACGTGCTGCGCCACGCCACCACCGAGGAAGAGCACGCGCGGCCGCCACGTCCCGGTGTCGGCCCCGTCGAAGCGGAGGCGTTGCGGCTGCCCGTTCGTGAAGCGGACGTAGTCGGCCGCGTAGCGGTTGACCGATCCGTTCGTGGGTGGCACCGGGTAGCTGTTCTTCAGCGTGGCCGTGAAGGGCGGCAGGTCCTCCCCGACGTATCCGTATTGCCCCTGGTCGAGCGCCGGGTCATCGAGGTAGTTCGCACAGGTCCAGTTCGAGAAGACGTCCGCAAACGAAAGCGGAGAGCCGAGCGTGTCGAGCACGTTCTCGTATCCGAGCACCCCGTTCATCGGCTCGTGCAGGACCGCCCAGGTCGCCGCCTGTCCTCCCATCTGCTCGTAGAAGTACAGCGACCAGAGGTAGCACTGGACATAATCGGCCCACGCGCCGCCGAAGTCGGTGAGGTCGTTGTCCGGGTTCCCGTTGAAGGAGCTGATGACGTCGGGATGGCCGTAGAGCCACATCCCCACTTCCGCCATCCCCTCGTCCACCCAGGCGTCCTCTCCCTCGTCGGCAAGCCAATGGATCATGTGCTCGAACTCGTGCGCCTGGACGGAGATCAGATAGTCTCCTCCCGGATCGTTGTCGCTCGAGTTCATGTACAGCACCTCGCACTCGTTGGAGTGGTACGGGAACTGCCCGTCCGGGTACTCGTCGAAGTACCAGAAGAAGCCGTCGGCATTGATGTCGAAGTCGTAGTACAAAACGTAGACCTTCGGATCGTTGTCGAGCTCGTCCGGAACGTCTCCGAAGTACGTCGAGTCGAGTTGGTAGATGCCCCAGTCGGGATGGATTCCAAGACTGCTGTTGTCCCACGCAGCGACGATCGCGTCGACGTCCTCCTGGTTGACCCGCGTCTGCCATTGGGAATCCTCGACGACGACGTAGACGTGCTCTCCTTCGCCTCGCACGGTGCACATCCGCTGGACCGCCTGCGGCGGACCGTTCAGCATCCAGGTCCACCAGAGCCAGGAATCGCCGACGTTCGGATTGTCTGGAGGAGCCATCGGGGAATCGCCGGTGTGCGTTCGCGTCTTGTCGATGCGAGGGAGGCCGGCCGCCATCGCTCGTTGGGGATCGACCCGACGCGTGGCGCATTGGACCGCTTCCGCAGCGGTGGAGGCGGCGAGCAGCAACACCAGAGCCAGGCAGCCGACCGTCATCCTCATGCGGTTTCTCCTTTCGGGCGGGGAGCGCCCTTGGCGGCGTCTTCGGTGAATGTTCTTCCGGGCGCAAAGCGGCCGAACGAATCGCATCAAGGATATCGAATCGCCCGCCCTGCCGGCCAGAGGGGCCCGGGCGTCGCCTCTGAAGAAGCCCCGGTCGAGCGGCTCTGCTATCCTCCGCTTCGTGGCCCTGCGAGAGCCGACCGGCCGCACGCGGGCAATCGGTGCGATCCTCCACGAACGCCGGTTCGCCGGCTCGCGTCCTCCTCCTCCGGGGATCGCGGTCCGCGCGCGCGATCCCCTGCGACTCCCTGCGCGTCGCGTGACGGTCAAGCGCCGGGCGCTCCTGGCATTCGCGGCACTGGCGGGGCTCGCGGCGCTCCCGGCGCCCCTCGTCTCCCCGTCCCTCGCCCGCGCCGCCGCTCGCGGAAGCGACGCCGCTGACGGCAGCCCCGCTGACGCCCGCGCGCTCTCCGAAACGGCCGATTCAACGGTCGCCGAGCATGTGCGGATCGAGCGACTGCCCGTGTTCCCGGAGACGACCTCCACCGTCCTCGGCGAGCTGACACGGATTGCGAACCATCTGCACACGCGCACCCGCGAATCGGTGGTGCGTCGCGAAATCCTGGTTCATGAGGGAGGCCCGTCCGATTCCCTGCGACTCCAGGAGTCGGAGCGATTGTTGCGCCGCCGCGGCATCTTCGAATGGGCCAGCGTGCGGGCAGTGCCGACCGACAGCGGCCGGACGGTCGTCGTACGTACGCAGGACCTCTGGACGCTCGGTCTCGATGCGTCGTTCGAGAAAAAGGCCGGGCTGACGGAGTGGACATTCGGAGTGCGCGAGAAGAACCTGCTCGGATCCGGCCACGCCTTGCGCTGGACACAGGTCGTGTCGAGCGATCAGCCCGGAGCCTTGATCGGAGCGGACCTCTGGCGGCCGTTTCGCACCCGCGCCGTCGCGACGATCGTCTACTACGACTTCCAGGATGCGGACCAGGCGAGCGCGTACGTCACTCGTCCCGTCGAGACGGTGTTCGATCACATCGGATGGGGAACGTTCGGGATCGCAGCGCGCGGCCAGCAACGCTTCTTCGATCGCGGGACGGAGATCGGCAACTCTCCCTACCGGTCCGAGGAATGGGGAGGGTACATCGGCCGCTATCCGGGCGGCGCAAGCAAAGTCGCGATCGGCGCCGGATGGGTCGACCGCCGGATGCGCCCCCGAGGCAGTCCGGAGGCGATCGAGCCCGGATATGCGCCGCCGCCACGCTTCGAGGACCATCGCTTCCGCGGCCCGCTCGTCTTCCTCGGATGGATGAAGCGCCGCTTCGTCCAAGGAGAGAACCTGCTCCGCTACGGCAACGTGGAGGACGTCCCGGTGGGATGGTCGGGCCAGGTGGCGTTCGGTCCGAACCTCGAGGGGATCGACGAGCCGGACCGCGCCTTCGCAATACGGACCCGGTTCGCGGCGGGCGCCTACCCTTGGCACAAGATCGGCCTTTCGGTCGAGGCGACCGGGAGCCTCTTCGTGCAGTCGGACCGCAGCCTCGGGCCTCGCAACGTCGTCGGCCTCGCTTCGATCGGGTGGCAGCCGTTCGCGAGATCGCTGACGATCCTCCAACTCCTCGGCAACGTCGGCAGGGAGCGCGAGCCGACGATGGTGCACTACCTCGGCACCGAAACCGGCCTGCGCGGCTTCCCCGTGCGTGAGTTCGAGGTGAGGGACTACCTCCTGCTGACGCTCGAGGAGAGGATCTGGAGCGGCTGGGAGGTGCTGTGGACCGGCATCGGCGCAAACGCCTTCGTCGATGCGGCTCTTCCTTCGCGCGACGGATCGATCGATACGGAGAGAGCCAGAGCCGGCGCCGGCTTCGGCCTGCTTCTCGGCTCGAGGAAGGCCTCCTCGCCCCCGGTTCGGATCGAGGTCGCTTGGCGGACCGACGAGCCGGCGCCACCCACCTTCTCCGTCATGACGAGCACGGTGTTGCGGATCCTGCCGCAGGTGGAGTTCCCCGACCCGTCGCTCGAGTTCGGCCGCTCGCCCCGCTGAGCGGCCGCGCGACGCGCGGCGCTGGGCCGCGCGCGGCGCACCGCTTCGGGTCTCAGCGCAAGTAGACGTCCTCGCTCGAGGCGTCGATCGTCCCGCCGCGGTCGAAGAAGCCGGCGGCGCGCATCCCGCCCCAGCCCGAACGGCGCGCCTCCTTGCCGTAGACGACGAAGTCGGGATATCCGGAGCTGGAGTAGCACGGGTTCGACGCGGCGGCCAGCTCGAGCCCTTCGACGTCGGTCCCGGCGATCACTTCGATGAGGCGCTCCGGGGCAAGCGGGTTCACGTACGCGAAGCGGACGGCGAGCGGATCCCCGGGCGCCGACGGGTAGCGCCGGCCGGCGAGCGCGACTCCGTCGCGGCCGACCCGGATCGGAAGGCTCGGCGCCATGCGCTCGAGGAGGGCGTTCGTCCCCGGCGTGCCGTAGAGGATCAGGTTGCGCGAGGCGAGAAGCGAGGCGGGCACGTCCCGGTCGGCCATGACCTCGGCGTATCCGTCCGCACGCAGGAGCCAGCCTTGGGCGTCGAGGACCGCCAGGCGGCGCGCGGCTTCCGTCTCCGCGCCGGTCCCGGCGGTCCCGTAGACGAGAAGGAACGGCTCGAAGTACGGCTCCTTGATCGCGGCGCGCCGCCGGACGTCCTGCTCGTCTTTCGATCGGCCGCCGGCGATCGACCATCCCTTCGGGCCTCGCGCGAGGAGGATCTCGCCGGCCCGCCAGTCGGGCGTGAAGCTCGCGCCGTCGATCGTGAGCGGGATCCTGCCCGGCGAGCAGAGGCCGGCGGGATCGATGGCGATCGCTCGCGCGCCGCGGGTCTCGATCGCGAAGCCGCGGGTGGCGCCGCCCGCGCCGTCCGTGCCGCTCGCGCCCCCCGTGGTCCGGCGCGCGCTCACCTCGACCCGCGAGAACGGGCGATCGCCTTCCACGATCCGCAGCCAGTGGGAACGGTCGCACGTGCCGACGTCGGCCGTCGCGAGCGTGATCGTGTCTGGAGCGGTGTCGCGCCGCTGCGCCCGCAGGAACTCCATCATCTCGGGGAGATCGACGCAGTCGACGCCGGGGGCGTCGGAGGCGTCCCACCAGTGTCCCTGACCGCTCACCTCCCGGTAGACCACGCGCGCTCCCGCGGCAGCCGCGCGGCGGGCGAGCATCCGTCCATGGAAGACCGGGACGTTGTCGTCGGCGCCTCCGTGCAAGACGAAGACCGGCAGCCCTCGCGCGTTTCCGAGGAACGCGAGCGTGTTGTCCGGCGCGATCGCGCGCTCCCACAGGACTCGCAACCGCGGATCCCCTGCGAGGACGTCTTCGCGCAGGGTGAACGGGGTATAGGTGCCGAGACTTCCCCATCCCGCGCTGGGGGCGAGCGCCGCGAAACGGCCCGGATCGGACAGCCCCACGTGCCACGTGCCGTGACCGCCCATCGAGTGCCCGACGAGCATCACGCGGTCGGGATCGATCGGGAAGCGAGCGAGGACGTTCTCGAGAGTTTCGATCGCGTTCCTGCGTCCCCAATCCTGCCAGTCGAACCCGTACGGGCCGGTGTTCGTCGGAGCGACGACGTACGCCCAGGCCTTCGGCGAGTAGGAGTCGACCTGCGGCTCGGGTTCCACGCTCGCCCCGTGCAGGGAGAGAAGGAGCGCGAAGGGGCCGGCCGACGGATCGGCCGAGGGGTCGCCCGACGGTTCGGCCGAGGATTCGACCGACGGAGGCAGGGCCGCGTACTTCTGCACCGAGCCATCGATCGAGGAGAGGAAGGTGACGCGCCGCGATTCCCGCGGGGAGCGCACGCGAAGCGAGCACGCCGCGAACAGCTCGCGGTCCGCGAGGGTCAGGCGGAGGATCGTCCGAGCGCCGGAACCGCCGGCGGAGCGATCGCTCTCGGTCACCGGCCGCAAGCTCCGCACGCGAAACGGAACCTTCAGCATCCCTTCGGGCGGAAGGACGGGAACGGCCGCCTCCACCGACTCGAGCAGGACGCCGTCGCCGAAGCGCAGAACGGCGCCGCGCAACTCCTCGCCGGAGAGGTTCACGACGGTGACCGCTCCCCACGAGTCGAGCGGCTCGCCGACGACCAGATCGGGAACCGTGGCGCCGGCGGCGAGCAAAGCCGCGCCGTGCTCCTGCGGGATCAGGCGGAAGCTCGCCTCGCGCGGTCCCGCGCCGCCGATCCGCAACAGGACCGTGTGGCGTCCGGCGGCGAGCTGGATCGGCGCCTGGAACGTCCCGATCGAGTAGGGATTGCCGAGGTAGCGCCGGCCGTCCACGTAGAGCGTGCCGGCACGCGTCGCGTCGACGAGGAAGCGCCCGCTCGAGGGGACATCGAGTTCCCCCCACGCGAGAGCCCCGCTCAAGATCCCCGCGAAACCCCACTGCCCCGTCGCTCCGTCCCAGTCGACGCCAGCGAACTCCATCTTGACCGTCGGTCCCTCTCCGTCGACCCGCGTCCACTTGGCCCACCCGCCTGGCGCGAGCCAGGAGGCCATCGAGTCGCCTTCCGACGGCGCGAGCGTCGAGGGCGTCGCCGGCCAGATCGGATCGACGAGCGCCTCGCGAACGCCGGAGGGGAAAGGGCCGATCACGAGCCACGAGGGGACGACGAGCGTATCGGCGGACGCAGGTGGCGCGGCGCCCGGCGCCGGCTGCGCGCCCGCGCCGCCGGCGAACCAGACGAAGGCGGGCGCAAGGAGCAGGAGCAGGAGCAGAAGCAGAGGAAAGAGAAGCCGCGAGAAGCGAGGGGCGGAGGAAGCAGCCGGACGAGAACGCGACGGACGATCGATTGGGTTCATGGCGGTCGCATTGTACGTCCGTTTCCCGCGCCGGTGTGCGGCGTTTTCCTGCGGCGGTTTCCTCCACCGGGATCGCCGCCACATTTCCTCCGATTCGATGTCGGTCCGCGCCCCCCGGCTACGCGTTTCTGGACGAGACCCGAGATCCGAGACCCAAGCGCCGGGCGCCGCACGAGGCCGAAGGCGCCGAAGGTCCGAGGACCACACCAAACGGCCGCGCATCGAGACGGTTCGACATCGACGAGGACGGGACGGGCAGGCCCCGAGCCCGATCCGGCCCGAAAGGAGAAGACCATGTTCCCGCGCGATAGACTCTCCGCGGTCCGACGTCTCCAGGTCGCGACCCGCACGACACACCAAGCCGCTGTCCCTCCACGGGGGCTGGCAGTCGCTTCCTGCCCCTCGCTGGCGCTGGCGCTCGCGCTCCTGCTCGCGGTCGCTCCGTCGCCGGCGGCCGCGCAGTCCTATGAAAGCCATGTCGTCGTGATCGACTCGACGACCACGCAGCCCGTCCCGACCGGCTTCATCCCCGCCACATCGAACGGAGAGGTGATCATCCTGGCGGAGGGAAGCCTGCGAACGATCGACGACTCCAATCGGTTGACCGAGGGGTGGTTCGGTCCGGCCGGGGAAACGAGGTTCACTCGAGCCGACCAGCCGGTAGTTGACGGGATGCCATACGGGGCGTTGATCGGCGGCTTCTCGAGCAACATCGCGAACTACCGGCACCTCGGGCGAATCGGAGCCTTCCACCTCCTGCCCCAGCACGTCGGAAACGAGTTCCGCGTTGCGCTGAACATGTCCGACGCGGACCTCGCGATCCTGCAGGGGCAAGTGCAGGTGACGGTCCTCCTCATCGAGGACGGCTACCCCGATATGGCCCACATCGTGATCCGGGATGGAACGGCGCTGCCGGTTCCGACGGGGCTCACCGCGGCATTCGGCGATCGCTGGGTCGTCCTGCCCTATGGGACCTTGCAGGGATCGCCGAACCTCCAGTTCTCGGACGCCTACTACACGCCCGCCGGCCTGCCGCACTTCAACAGGGCAGGCCAGCCGTACCCGGAAGGTCCGTATGGCGGCCTCTACGGCAACTTCGACGGCGCTCCGGTCCACTTCTACATCGGCGACGGCGGCACCTGGCGGTCGGGGACCCTTGCCGTCGGCCGCGAACTCCAACTCGACCTCAACCTCGATCCCGCCGACTTGACTGGCGTCGACGGCCGCTTCGAGGTCGAAGTGATCCGGGTGCCGCAATGAGAGCGGCCGCCGATCCTCGCGACCGGAGCAGCCAACGAACCCTCACGGGCGCCCACCACCAGGCAACGCCGGAACGAACCCTCACGGGCACCCACCACCAGGCAACGCAAGAGACGCCGGAACGGCAGGAGGAACCTTCGATGAGCACCAGCAGGAACGTGGACCGGAAGCCGAGAGCTACCCTGGCCGCCTCGCTTCTCGCCGGCGCGGGCGTCGCCATCGCCGCGCTCGGCCTCGTCATCGCCGCCGGCCCCGCGCGCGCGGACTACACACAGCACCGGGTCGTCACGATCGACGCGTCGACAGCACAGCCGCTCTCGACCGGGCTGATCGGCACGCAGCTCGGAGAGGAGGTGATCTTCTATGCAGAAGGATCCCTTCGTGTCGGAGCCCTTCCCGAACGGTTCGACGAGGGATGGTTCGGCCCGGCCGGCCAGACGAACTGGACCGGGACGGGACAGCCGATCGTCGATGGCATGCCGTACGGCGCGCTGATCGGCGGCTTCAATGGCGTGATCGGCTCCTATCAGTTCCTGGGCCGCATGGGTTCGTTCAGCGTCCAGCCCGCGGACGTCGGACAGGAGCTGCGGCTCGCTCTGAACCTCTCCGACGCCGATCTCGCAAGCCTGGAGGGTTCGGTGACGATCACGCTCATCGTCGTGCCTCCCGGCTCCGCGGACGTCTCGCAGGTCACGATCAGCCGCACCACCACCCTCCCGATCGGCACCGGGCTCTTCGCCGCCACGGGCGACCGCTTCGTCGTGCTGCCCTACGGTGTCATGCGCGATCCGGCTCTGCCGAACTCCGCCTATACGGAGGGATGGTTCGGCCCGGAAGGACTGCTCGGAGTCGTGAGCGGTACGCAGCCTCACACCGGAGCTCCCTACGGGGCTCTCTTTGGGCAGATCGGCCTTTCGAACGAGTACTGGATCGGAGATGGAGGCGCCTGGACCACCCAGCCGTCCGACGTGGGCTCGGAGCTCATGCTCACCCTCAACACCGACGCCGTTTCCCAAGCGGGGCTGATCGGCAAGTTCGTGGTGAACGTCGCGCGCATCCCCGCGACCGACGTTGCCGGCGTCGACGGCTCGCAGGACCTCGCCACAGGACCGGTCGCCGCATGGCCGAACCCGACCCGAGGCGAGACGACGATCCGCTACCGAGCCGCGGGAGCGGCGCCCGTGCTGCTCCGGATCCACGATGCGCAGGGACGGTGGGTCCGGACGCTCGTCGATGGCGTGCAGCCAGCGGGGGCCCAGGCCGTCCAGTGGGACGGACGCGACGACGACGGACGGAGGCTTCCGGCCGGCGCCTACTTCTATCAGCTCCGGGACGGATCGACGTCCGGATCGAAGTCCGGCCGCATCGTCATTCTCGACTGACCGGGGGCGGGATGGGGCCGGATTCCCGCGACCCTTCGTTCCCGGCACTCCGCTCGATCGAGCGGGGAGGATCTTGCGGCGCACGCGCCGCATCCTCCCCGCTCAGCTCTTTCCAGAGCCACGCCCTCGCGAACATCCAGTCGCGCAGGACGGTCCGCGCCGTGATCCCGAGCACGCTCCCCGCCTCCTCCTGCGTCAAACCGGCGAGGTAGAGAAGCTCGACGACCCGGGCCTTGCGGGGATGTTCGGCGGCGAGGCGGTCGAGGGCGCGGTGGAGATCGATCAGATCGACAGCGGCGGTCGCGCGCGACCGCTCCCCCGCCGCCGACGCCTCCCCCTCCCCCTCCTCGTCCATGCGCCCCAGCGTGACGCGCTCGGCGGCGCCTCCTCGCTTCGCCGCCTTTCGTTCGCGGACCGAGTCCACGAGGACGCGGCGCATCATGGTGGCGGCGACGGCGAGCAGGTGGCGCTGGTTCTCCGGGGCGAATCGCGTCTGGCGGGCGAGGCGCAGGTAGGCCTCGTGCGCGAGCGCGGTCGGACGGAGCGTCCTGCCGACTCCCTCGCCTCGCAGGATATAGGCGGCGAGCGTGCGCATCTCCGCGTAGATCGCAGGGAGAAGGGCGTCGAGCGAGGCGGCCGGGGAAGCAACCTCCCCCGCGGTCCCGTCACCGGCGGCGAGCGCCTCGCGCGCCAGCGCCTCGCGCCCGATCACCTCGCGCCCGATCACCTCGCGCGCGTAGCGCTCGATCTCGGCCGCGCTCTCCCGGTCCGGCGCGAACGTCCCGCCCTGCTCCTCGCCTCCGCCGATCGGGTCCGTCTCGCTCATCGCGATCCCGGCGCGGCCTCGCCTGCGAGGTCGAGCAGCTCCGTC
The DNA here is from genome assembly GCA_041946735.1 of Candidatus Eiseniibacteriota bacterium. GTDB lineage: Bacteria > Eisenbacteria > RBG-16-71-46 > CAIMUX01 > VGJL01 > JBHGAY01. Next base: position 93,667 of record JBHGAY010000010.1, on the reverse strand, counting down.
ATCCCCTTGCCGCCGGCTCGCTCGGCCGCCTCTCGCCAGGCGTCCTCGCCGATCCGTCCCGCCAGATCGGCCGCCCATTCGCGGAGCGAGGCGAGCGTCTCGGGCCGGCACGGGAAGCGGCCCGCATCCGCGAGCGCGAGCAAGCCGCTGACGATCTCGCTCGCGAGGAGCGGGCGCGACTCCCGATCGGCCAGGCGGGCGAGGGAAGCGAGACCGCTTCCCATGCCGCTCTCGTCGCCGATCTTCCGGCGCAGCCGGCACGACTCGAGCAGGTGCGCGCGCGCCCTCGTCACGTCTCCCTGGCCTGCGGCGAGGTCCCCGAGATGCTGGTGGATCTGCGCGAGGCCGGGAAGGTCGGCGTTCTCCTCGTGGACGGCGCGCGCCTCCTCGAGGTAGCCGCGCGCCTCGTCCACGGAGCCGATCGTCATCGCCGTCCAGCCGAGGTTCGTGAGCGCCTTCGCTTCGGCCAGGCGGTCCTGCATCTCGCGGGCGAGATCGAGATACTGGCGATACAAGCGAAGCGCGGCGGGATGATCCCCGCGCGTGCTCTGGACGACCCCGAGATTGCCGATCGTGACGGCGACTCCTCCGCGATCCCCATCCTCCTCGAACGCCCGGAGGCTCCGTTCGAAGTGGCGCTGCGCGCCGTCCACGTCGCCGCGGCGGTAGGTCAGCACCGCCGCCGACTCGTGCGCGAGCGCAAGCGGACCAGGCTCGCCGAATGCGGCAGCCAGTGCGAGCGCCTCGTCGGCCACCGGCTGCGCTTCGTCGAGCCGGCCACGAAGAGCGCGCAACAGCCCGGCCTGCGCGAGCAGGCGGATCTCATCGGCCCGGTGCGGCGCGCGGCGCCCGCCGCCCTTGTGTTCGCGCGGGCCCTCGATTCCGTCCTTCGTCGGAACTTCGAGGGACGGCTCGGGCCGGCGGGCTTCGAGCAGGCGGTCGAGCCAGCCGGCCCCCTCGGTCCAATGACCGGTCTGGACCCAGTAGTAGCTCAGGGGATCGGCGATGGCGAAGGCGAGGTCCAGCCGGCCCGCTTCGAGAGAGAGGTCGAGCGCGTGGACCAGGTTGCGATAGTCCGGCTCGATTCGCTGCACCCACGCTCCCCGCAGAGGCCCCTTCTCCCCGGGACGGAGAAGGACGAGCGACGCCGCATGCGCGAGATACCGGGAGAGAAGCTCCGCCTCCTCGGCGGGCTGCTCGGACAGACGGTTCGCCGCGACGACCCGGATCGTTTCGAGGAGCCTGTAGCGCGCGTGCTCGCTCTCGGGCTGCAGATCGGGCTCGACGAGCGAGCGCTCGACGAGGCCGGCCAGCAGATCGCAGGCTTCCCACCCTTCGATGCCGTCCCAGCCGCCGCAGACGGTTTCGACGCCCGCGAGCGTGCAGCCGCCGCGGAAGATCGAGAGCCGGCGGAGGAGGCTTCGCTCCTTGCCCGAGAGCAGGCGGTAGCTCCAGTCGACGACATCGCGCAGCGATCGATGCCGCTCCGGCGACGCCGCGCCGGAAGGGGCAGGGAGCGGCCGTCCCTCGGCGATCCGGCGCTCGATCTCCTCCAGCGGAAGGCTGCGGACGCAGCTCGCGGCGAGCTCGATCGCGAGGGGAAGACTGTCCACGCGCCGGCACAGCTCGGCGACGCGGTCGAGCTGCGACGCGTCGGGCGCGAACGCGGGGTCGCGGCTCTGCGCGCGCTCCACGAAGAGGCGCACCCCTTCCGCCCCCCCGGTCGCGTCGAGGGGCGGCAGCGGCAGCACCTGTTCGCCGGGAATGCCGAGCGGCTGCCGGCTCGTCGCGAGGATCGCGAGAGGCGGAGCGGCGTCGAGGAGCCGAGCCGCGAATCGTCCCGCCGCCTCAACGAGGTGTTCGCAGTTGTCGAGCAGGAGGAGCGACGGCTCGCGCACCTTCCGCCCGATCGCCTCCGCGATCCCTCGATCGTCGCCCGCCGACGCGGACTGCCCGACCTCGAGGGAGCGCGCGACTTCGGAGGCGAGATCCGCGGGATGGAGCACCGAGGCGAGGTCGACGAACCAGATCCGCTCGCCGTAGAGCCGCTCCGCCCGGCGCGCCCCCTCGATCGACGCCCGGGTCTTGCCGACGCCCCCCGGGCCGGTGACCGTGGTCAAGCGGTTCGCTTCGAGGCTCCGCTCGAGCCGCTCGAGGAAGGCCTCACGGCCGACGAAGGAAGAGAGCGGGCGCGGGAGACGGGCGCGGCGCACGGGCAGGGCGGCGCCGTCCGCGCGTCCAGCCCGTGATGTCGGGCTCGCTCGGTAAGGGTCGCGGCTCGTCTCGCTCACGAACGCGCCGGCCCGCAGTCGGAGCAGCTCCTCCCCCAGAAGGCGGCGGACCGTCGTGGCCGATCCTTCCCGCTCGCGCGGGTCGACCGCCAGACAAGCGCGGAGCAGGCGCTCGATCGGCTCGGGCACCGAAGCGGGCAACCGTGCCAGATCGACCTCGCCTGTGCGGTTCGCGGCGAGCAGGTCGGCCACGGTCGTCCCTGGGATGGCGGGCGATCCGGTGAGGCATTCGTAGAGCAAGGCGCCGAGAGCCCAGAGGTCGGCGTTCGCGCCCGCCTCCTCCCCGCGGCACTGCTCGGGGCTCATATAGCCGGGCGTCCCGCCCCCTGCGGACGAAAGGACGCGCGCGCCGCCCGGCTCCGGCGCCGAGTGCGCGAGAAGAATCCCCGCGATCCCAAAGTCCAGGACCTTCACCAGCCCATCGGGCGTGATCCGGATGTTCTGAGGCTTCAGGTCCCGGTGCACGATGCCGCTGCGATGCGCGGTCTCGAGGGCCGCGGCGATCTGCCGCGCGCAATCGAGCGCGCGGTCGAGCGTGAACGGCCCTTCCGAGAGCAGATCGGCCAGCGTCCGGCCCGGGACGTATTCCATCGTCAGCATCGCCGCCGGCGGTCCGGTGGCAGCGGCCGGTCCGCTCGCGTACTCCGTCTCCAGGCGCTCGATCGAGTGCACCTGGGCGACGTTCGGATGGACGACCCCGGCGAGCGCCCGCGCCTCTCGTAGCAGCTCGTCGCCCCAGTCCGCGGCCGGGCGGCCATGCCGGCCGGAGAGCACCTTGATCGCGACCGGACGGTCGAGGTCGGGATCGTGACCGAGGTAGACGATCCCCGACGCTCCCCTTCCGATCTCTGACCGGACCGCGTATCGCCCGAGCCGCTCGGGAAGGATCGAGCGTTCTTCGCGCTCGACGAGGGATGGGACGGAGAGGAAGCCGGTCGGCGCTTCTGCAGCGGCGAGAAGGGCGGCGAGATCGCGGGCGAGACCCGGCTCGGCGCCCGCGAGAGCGCGTAGCTCCTGTTCCCGCCGTTCGGCTGGGAGCTCGAGGATCCGATGGAACAGATTCTCGAGACGATCGCGTGGACGCGCGCGTGGACGCTCGCCAGGGCGCTTCATGGGCGGGCCGTTCGGCAAGGGAGCGACCGGCAGCGCCGCGTCGCCTTCGTCGTCGCATTCGGTGTGCAGCGCATCGTCGGGGAGCAACCTCCTCGCCAGGGAAGGAGTGAGGAACGAAGAGTCCTACCGCCCGCGCGAGGAGGGTGTCAACGGGGGAGGACGCGACGGCGGCCCCGGCTCTTCCCCTCCCGGGTCGTACCGCTGTTCGCGCTTGGTGGGACTAAGCCCGTAGCTGGGCCGGCAGCCGAGGCGAAGGAGCGGGCGGCGATCGCTGCGCTAGCCGCTCCTCCTGTGGGCCAACGTGGCGGAAGCCTGAGCGGTGGGCAGCAGCAGGACCTCCGCGACCTCGACGTGCGCCGGACGCGTTGCGCAGAACAGGACGACTTCGGCGACGTCGTCCGCCGAGAGCGGCGTGATCCCCTGATACACCTTGTCGGCCCGCTCGCGGTCGCCGTGAAAGCGCACGAGGCTGAACTCCGTCTCGACCATTCCGGGATCGACCGTCGAGATGCGGATCGGAGTGTCGACGTAGTCCATCCGCATGCCGGCCGTCAGCGCGCGCACCGCCGCCTTCGTAGCGCAATAGACATTCCCGCCGGGATACGACTCGTGCCCCGCGATCGAGCCGATGTTGATGACCTGCCCCCGGCCCCGCTCGATCATCCCGGGAATCACCGCACGGGAGACGTACAGCAGCCCCTTCACGTTGGTGTCGATCATCTCCTCCCAGTCGGAGAGGAGCCCTTCGTGCAAGCGGCTCAGGCCACGGGAGAGCCCCGCGTTGTTGACGAGGACGTCGATCGACTTCCACGGCTCCGGCAGGGATCCGATCGCCGTCTCGACGGCGATCGGATCCCGCACGTCCAGCCCGATCCCGTACGCCTCGACCCCGGTCCTACGCAGGCTTTCCACCACATCGTCCAGCCTGTCTTCCCGTCGAGCGCAGAGCAGCACCTTCGCTCCTGCCCGGGCGAAGGCGAGGGCACAGGCCGCCCCGATCCCGCTGCTCGCGCCCGTGACGAATACGATTCGATTCGCGAGTTCCATGGCGCGCACTCTAGTTGCGCTTGCACCACCGGTCAAGGATCGCCGGCGAGGACCGGCATGACCGGCATGACTGGCGTGACCGGCATGATTCCAGCGTCCCGCGCGGGGGGCGCTGCCGGCATCCATCCGTCATCGTCGGCGCAAACCGTCGTTGACCGCCGGCGGGGCGAACGCTAGCCTGCCATGTCGGCTGCCGGCGAACTCGTTACGTGCGCAGCGTCGCCCACCCTCTTCCCGGGCCCGCGAGATCGCCGTTCTGAAATCCGGGTCTCCAAAAAAGCGTCGGAAACGAACGGTCGAAGCGAACGAGGGTCGAGGTCCCATCGGCATGCGAGAGGATTCCCAGGCGGACGACTCGTCTAGCGAGCAGGATCCGTCCCGCCCGTCCCAGCCGGCTCGCCGCCGGATCCTCATCATCGAGGACAGCCTCGATACGGCGACGAGCTTCGCGCAGGTCTTCGAGATCCTCGGTTACGAGGCGCGAATCGCGTGCGATGGCCACTCGGGAATCGAGCGCGCCCGGGAGATGCTCCCCGACGCCATCCTCTGCGACATCGGACTGCCGGACATCGATGGACACGAGGTGGCGCGGACGCTTCGCAGCGATCCCCGCCTGTCTCACACGCTCCTGATCGCGTTGACCGGCTACGTCCAGCACCGGGATCGGGAGAAGGCGCTGGAGGCGGGCTTCGCGTACCACGTCGCGAAGCCGGTCTCGATCGAAACGCTCCTCCGCCTGCTGCCGCGCCCCTGATCGTCGGGTCCCGCCCGATCGCCCGCGGCGGAAGGCACGCCCTCCGACGGCGCGCCCGGAACATGAGAGGGCGGCCGCGTCTCTCGACGGGCCGCCCTCTCATGACTCGATGACTCGCGCGTTCTTCCGTGATCTACCAGAACAGGTCAGCCTCCAGTCCCTGTCGGCGCCCCTGCTTCGCGGCAGGAAAGATCCCGGTGCGCCCCGGCGCCATCGACTTCCACAGCCGTCGCCACGATTCGGCCGTGCGCCGAAGTGTCAGGGCGCACCGGTTCGTCGCCCCCCGCTTCTCGGGCCGTCGCATCCTGATATCGCGCTGTTCGCACGCGATACCCACCACCCGGCCTGCAAGACAGGCGAAGGCAACGGAACGTTAGCGCTGCCGGCAGGAATTCTTCGGATCGGGTCGATGAAGGGATGATCCCAGCCAGGCGATTAGCGAGGCGCTTCGCCGGATCGGTTCGATCCGGGAGCCGCAGGCGCGGGACGGCGCGCCGGCATCGGGCCTCCGCCCGGCGGCGGCGGCTCCGGGCGGATACGCTCCTCTCCGAGCACCATCGGCCGGCGCCGGTCGAAGGTCGCCCGCTGCTCTTCGTTCAGGACGAGGCGGATCTCCGCGCGTACCGAGTCTGCCAGCGACCGGATGCGGGGCAGAAGCTCGTCGAAGATCGCGTCCGTCCGCGGCCGGCTCGACCAGACGATCGAGTCGACCTTCTCGTACTGCTCGGGGGTCAGGTCGAGCCCTTCGATGATCTCGGTCGGAAGCCCGGTCGGCGGCGGGCGGTGAGGATGGCCGTCCCCCCGATCGAGCAGGATGCGGTCGACGGCGATCCCCGCGAGCGCGCCGATCAGAAGGACGCAGATCAACAGCAGAACGGCCTGGAGACGCAGGCGCCCCAGCGCGTCGATCCCATCCCTCACCGCCGTTCCTCGTCGAACGTGAGCAGCTCGGCGGGGGCCGGCCGATCCTCCGACAAGGCCCAGATGGCCAGGCGGTCGGGCACTCCGAGCGCCGCGGCGAGCGGCCGCTCCAGAGGTTGCGCAGAGCTTTCACGGGAAACCGCCAGCAGGACGAGGGAGGCGGCAGCGAGCAGGCCGCAGGCGGCGAGGACCGGCATCCGGAGACGCACGATCGCCATCTCGATCCCCTGATGGCCGCGGCGCCGGCGAAGGAGTTCCGGCTGCGCCGCACGCATCACGCGCTCCACGAACGCGTCTTGATCCCAGTCGCTTTCCACGAGACCTCGATTCGATCGATGGGAGCCGCGGCTCACCGCGTCATCCTCGCTCATCGCGCCGGACCTCCCATGAAGTCTTCCCTCAGCATCCGCCGCAGCTGGGACCGGGCCTGAAAGAGCCTCTGGCGGCTGAGAACCTCCGAGATGCCGATCCGCTCCGCGATCGAACGGTGCTTCAGTCCCTCCACGTCGTGCAGCAGGAGCACCTCGCGATAGCTCCCGGGGAGCGCTCGAAGGGCGGCGGTGAGCGCGGAGCGATCCAGCTCCCACTCGAGCAGGTCGCCGCTCGAACCGGCGTCCCCGGCGAGGCAGGCGCGCGCCGGAAGCGAGGCGATCGATTCCAGCGGCGCGGCCGCTCGCACCTTGTCGTGCTGGAGCTGATTGCGAGCCCGGTTGCGGACGATCTGCAGGAACCAGAACAGGAAGCGGTCCGGCTGCCTGCATTCCTCCAGATGACGCAAGGCCCGCATCCACGACTCTTGGCAGACGTCTTCGGCATCGGCCCGGTTGCGGAGGATCGCTTTTGCCACGGTGTAGGCGAGCCGGGAATGCCTGCGAACGAGCTCTTCGAACGCGGCCGCGTCTCCCTGTCGGCTCCACGCGACCAGATCCCCGTCCTCCGCTGCGGCTACGCGCAGGCCCGGCATGCGATCCATGCCCGGAATTGTAGACCGTCGAGCGCCCGATTGCGTTAGCTGGATCCTGCGCGGTGGTCTCCGGCGGGAAGGTGGGGCGGAGAGGCGTCCGGGAGCCACGCGCCCGCGGGCGGGCTGGAGGGACGAGCGCCGGGCGGACGCTCGGAGGGACGAGCGCAGGGCGGGCGCGCCTGCGCCCTTAGGCCTTCCAGGAAGGCGGACGCTTAGCGCGGCGCCCGGGTGGCCGCTTCGATGGCAGTCCTTGCCGCGGCAAGCCTTTGGCGGTCGGCCGGGCGGCCTGCCAGCGGCGCCGCCCCGTCCAGCACGCGCAGCGCCGCCGCTTCTTCCCCCATCCCGCCGAGCGCCTCGGCGAGGAGGAGCCTCGCCGTCAGCGAATGCGGCGACCTCCTCACGGCCTTCTCGTACTGGGCTCCGGCGAGCGTTGGCATGCGGATCATGGAGAAGAACTGCCCGAGGTAGAGCTCCGACCACGGAATCGGCTCGAACTGAAAGAGACGCCCGATGAGCGGAATCCTTCGCGCCGAGGGAAGGGTGGCGCCGACCGCGCCGCCGGACTCGAGGCTCGGGAACCGCCGGGGAAGCGTGTCGCGCGTGAGCAAATGGCTCTCGATCGTCCCCCGGTTCTCCGGATCGTCCCTCAAGATCACGATCGCCGAGTCGTCCAGATACACAGGCGCCCACGCGGGATCGGCGAGACGCTCGGCGGTGAGCTTGGGCGCCTCGGCATAGTTCAGCACGAGGCAACGGAAGCCGTAGCGCGCGTCCGCGGACTTCCAGGCGTCGCCGCCGCCGAGGATCGCGAGGTAGGCCGCATAATGTTCCGCGGTGTGCACCTCCAGCCTCCCGTCGATGAACACCTTCTCTTCGGGATAGCCGTAGATCAGGTAGCCGCCCGTGGAAAGCGTGTGGAACATCGGCCCGCGGATTCGATTGTCATGAAGGAACGAGGCGCAACGCCTCAGGTCCGCCGTCTCCGCGATTCCGAACCCGAGCCGCCGGTTCGTCCCGATCGCCTCCTGGATCATCCCGTTCGCAAGGCAGAGGTCGTAGCCGGCGAGTCCGACGAGGATCGCCACGGCGGCCGCCGTCGTCGCGGCCGATCGGGCTCGCGGCGCGAGCTTGCTTTCGAGCCATGCCGTCCCCCGTCCTTCCCCGATCCATCGAGCGAGGATCGGCACCGCGACGATCGCCAGAGGGGCCAGCGTCCTGCGGGAGCGGATCCCGAGGTAGACGAAGGCGATCATCAGGAGGATCTCCCAGAGCCGCGGCCGTCGCCCGTGGAGGACGAGAGCCAAGGCGCAGAGAGCGAGGAAGTACGGAAAGACGAAGATCGCAGGATGGGGGATCCCCGGCGCGAACGGGCTCCGCAGCTCCCCGATCGTCTGCGAGTAGATGGCCATCGCGCCGCTCACCCGCGTGAAGAGGACCAACGGATGCACGGCGCCGGTCGCGAAGTACGGGTTGATCAGCGTGGCGAGGAGCGACAGGCCGAATCCGAGCCACAGTTTGCGGTCGCGCGGGCGACCGGAGAGGCGGGCCGCGATCACGAGCAGCCCGAGGACGAAGAGCCCTTCGACGTTGACCGATACCAGCGTGATGATTGGCAACAGTATCCAGGCCCTCGGCGATCCTTCCTCATGCCGCTGTAGCGCCCAGAGCGTCGCGGCGAGGAGCGCATAGGTGACCATCTCCGGTCGCGCGAGGAAGCGTTCGCTCGCCAGAACGACGCCGGCCGCAGTGAGAAACGCTGCGATCCACGCCGGCGCTCCACGGCGGGCGAGCCGGTAGACGATCCCGAAGATGGCGGCCGCCAGGAGGCACTTCACCAGGATCACGCCGTCGAGGCCGAACGCACGCTGGATCAGGGAAGCGGCGGCCTGGAACGACCAGTGCAGATCGATATAGGGGTTGCCGGCGGAGGGGTAGGAGTAGGTGTCCACCCGCGGGATCCCGAGGCCGTGCAGCATCTCCGATCCCGCCCGGAGATGCCACCAGAGATCTTCCTCGAGGATCGGATGCAGCGCCGCGAGAGACGCAGAGACCAGAAGCATCGGGAGCAGGGCGCGCTGGAGGATGCGGGAGGGAGAGGGGGACGGCGCATGGACTCTCGACGGCGGCGCCTTGACGGTGGCCATACGGCAACGACCTTCCTCGAACGACTCCCGAAGCCTCGCGGCCGAGCAAGGAGGAAAGGATGCAGCGTAGCTCCGGCGGCTGCAAGTCGAGGATGGAGAAAGACAGGACGGCCAGACGGACGGGACCGGCGGACGAGGCAGAGGGACGGGCCGGGGGCGGACTGGGGGCAGGCAGCGGGCAGGCTGGGGGCAGGCACCGGGGCGGGCACCGGGGGCGGGCACGGCGGCGGCCGTGCCCCACCTCTTCACGCCACGCGTCGTTCGCCCGGAGGCGCAGTGCGGGCCGGCCAGCGGACCGGCCCTTCACGCCCGCGCCTCCGTGTCGTCGCGGCGTCGATCAACGCAAGAGAAGGATGCGCGTCGCCGCACGCCTGCCGGCCGCCACTCCTCCATCGAGCCGCGCGAAGTAGGTGCCGCTCGGTGCCGGCCGGCCCTGCTCGTCCAGGCCGTCCCAAGAGACCTGCCGTCCGCCCGCCGGCCCACCCACGGCCGCAGCCAGCCTGCGAACGCAACGGCCGGATGCATCGAAGATGCCGACGAGCGCATCGGCCGTGCCGCCCGCCCGCCAGTCGAACGCGAGCGTCACCGGACCTGAAGCCGGGGTCGGCCAGACCGAGAGGAGACGTCCGGAGGCGCCGCCATCGATCTCCTCGGACACGTCGACGCTCGAGCCGGCATCGGAGCAGTGCGGCGGGCCCGCGACGACGAACGGGCTCCCGGCCACGTAGACCCAATCGTCGGTCACCTCGATCCCCAGGCCGACCGAGGGAATGATCAACTGGCCGAGAAGGTACGGACGGGTCGGCTCCTGAACGTCGACCGCGTAGACGCCCCACGGGTAGGAGCAGGCGACGTAGGCGACCTGCCCATCGGCCCAGATCCGATTCGCGCGCGACTCGAGCGGGACGCTGCCGACGATCGCCGCCATTTCGGGGACGGAAACGTCGATGACGTAGAAGCGCTTGTCGTTGCCGGACAGGTAGGCGTGATCCCCCGAGACGCCGACGGCATACGCACCGCCGTCGACACCGACCGTCCGAACCACGACCGGATTCCGGGGAGAGGAGACGTCGATGACGACGAGCCCGGCCGCCTCGTCGGCCACGTAGGCGTAGTCGCCGGAGACGATCCCCTTCCGCGCGCGCGACTCGGCCGAGGTGGGAATGTTCGCGACGAGCTCGGGATCGGCCGGATTCGAAACGTCGAAGACGGCGAAGCGGCGGGCGGCCAGAAACGCGTAGCTCCCGACCACGTCGATGTCGCAGGCCGAGGTTTCGAGCGAGTCGACCCCGACGACGAAGGGGGCGTGAGGGTCGCGGACGTCCACGACAGCGACCTCTCCCGACCAGGAGGATGTGTAGGCGTAGTCCCCCTGTAGGTCGAGGCCGACGCACGATCCCGGGATCCCGCAGCTGCCGATCACGACGGGATGAAGCGGATCGGCGACATCGTAGACATTCATGCCGGAACTTTGTCCTACGACGATCGCCGTGGAGCCGTCGAGGGCGATGTCGGTCGCATCGATGTCCTCGACGATCGGAATCGACTCGACGTTTCGCGGCTCCTCCCCGAGCTCGTAGATCTCGACGCTGTAGTTGTCGCAGACATAGGCGTTGGAGCCATGGGTGGTGACTCCCCAGGCCTCCACGGGGGTATCGAGGCTCCCGATCAGCGTGGGCGAAGCGGGATTCGAGACGTCGACCACCTGGAGGCCGTCGTAGAGAGCGGCGACGCAAGCGTAGTTCCCGTACAGAGCGACCGCTTCCGCCACCGAGGGAATCGCCACCGACCCGAGCACTTCGAGTGGCGAGCTCTCGGAGATGCGAACCGACTGCAGTCCGCCCGCCTGGCCACAGGCGAGGTACGCATGCTCCCCGGTGGCGTCCACCGCCAGTCCCTCGCAGACGCCCGGCAAGACGAGCGCCGCGGTCGTTACGGGATTCTCCGGATCCGTGATGTCCACGCGGATCATCCCCTTCTCCTCGACCGCTACGTAGAGTTGATCCCCGGCGATCGCGATGTCACGCGCCCAACTCGGGGTCGCCATCGTGGCGACGATCTCCGGCGACTGAGGCGGATCGATCGACGCGACCTCCAGCACCGAAGGCGAGAAGAAGGGAAAGTTTGCTTCTCCGATGAAGAGATATCCCTTCGCGAGGAAGACAGACACCGCCGGCATCGCCGTGGCGATGTTGCCGACCCAGAAGGGAGCATGGGGATTGCGGACGTCGAGGACCTGCACCCCTTGGAAGAGGTCGGCGACGTAGGCGTAGTCCCCCTTGAATGCGACGTCGGTCGCCGTCCCTCCCGTGTCGACCGCGCCGACCTCGACGGGGTTCCTCGGATCCGAGACGTCGAAGACGACCACGCCCTGAGCGGCGCCGGGAACGTACATGTGACCTTCGGCGACCGTCACGTTCACGACACCGGTCGGCGTCGAAGCATGGGAAATCCACTGGAGACGATCGTCGTAGTCCTCGCACTCCGCCGAAGCAGCGGGAACCAACGGACGCGACATGGCCAGGAGAAACGCAGTTCCGGAGAGGGACAGAACCAGGACTAGCGAGGCGCGCCGCCGGAAGACAGCGGGAATCATCGGCCTGTTCTCCTTTCGCGTCCGGGCAGGACGCGGATGCGGGCCAACGCGGAATCGAAGCGACGGCACACGTCATCGCACCCCGAAGCGCTGGGAATGCCGCTCGATCGACCTCGGAAATGATAGCATACGAACTTTCGGAGGACCAAGCGGCGGGCTCGGATGCGCGGAGTCCCGCTGCGCGATCCCGAGACGAGTCGAATCGATGCGCGGTGCGTGAGGGTCGACCGGCGGCGGGAGGCTACTCAGACGCCGGTGCCGCGCGAGGAGCGCGAGCGGGCTCGCTGCATGCCTCGAGGGCTGCGCGGCGGACGGCTCGCGCGCGGCAGCCGCGCCAGGCCGAGCAAACCAGCAAGGCCCCCCGCGAGCAGCCACAGAGACGAGGGCTCGGGGATGGGCGCGGCCAGTTGGATCGCGTAGTCGCGCACGAAGGCGGTCTCGTAGAAACCGCCCCCGTAGGCCTGCGCCCCGATCTCGAAGATGTAGTCCTGCCCGTAGAGCAGATCGCCCGACCAGACATGAGACTCGCCGGGGAAGGTCGCGTTGTGCGAGCCCGAGAGAGGCTGGCCCTCCCCGAGGACGCGGGCGACCCACCGTCCCGTCGGACCATCGCCGAATAACGAGCCGCTCAAAGCGAAGGGAATGTCGACGTGCACGGCTCCGGTACCCCCTTCGATCCGGAATCCCCGCCGGAGAGCGCCGCTCATGTAGGCGCGGGAGGAGGAGGGATAGCCGAATGTGCCGTCGGCCGAAATCGACAGCGAGACACGGTTGGCGGCGACGTTTCCTGTCGCGTTCGACCAGGCGCAGGGAGTCCACGCGTCGATGGATGCCTGCAGAGGCAGACCGGCCCCCGGCCATTGCAGATCGACGGTGTCGCTGTCGTAGTAGTAGTGGTCGTCGTCGATTTCCGTCCACGCCGTGGCGTACCCGGCCACAAAGGCGCCGCGCAGATCTCCCCAAAGGAAGACGGCGTTGGCGGGGCAGGCGAAGAAGGGGCAGGCGAAGAGCAGGAACGCGCCCAGCACGGCGGCCGCGGCTACCGAGATGTCGGCGCGGAAGCGGCTCGAGCGGGGCATGGATCCTCCTGCGGCTCCTGTCGCGCAACGGTCGTCTTGACGAACAGGCGAATCGCGATGTCGGACTCAGAATATCGATCCGAATGGCGGGTCATCAAGAGCTTCGCGCGCCAGGAGACTGCTTGCTGGCTCCGGTCGGCAGCGCTAGCTTGTCGGCTGTGTCCAGGCGCCATCGATTCTCCTCGAGCCTAGCCGTCGCCGCCGGCTTCGCCGTCCTCCTGCCCGACGGGAGCCCGCCCTTGGCGGCGCGGCCGGGGCCCGAACGGCCCCCGGCCGCTCCCCGCAACATCGTCCTCATGATCAGCGACGGTTGCGGTTTCTCGCAGATCGAGGCCGCCAGCCTCTACGAATACGGGCAGACCGGCAGGCAACCGTACGAGTCGTTCCCGTTCCGCGCCTCCATCTGCACCGGCTCGGTGGAAACGGGACCGTACGACCCGAAAGCCGCGTGGTCCGAGTTCGACTGGGTGCGGCGAAAGCCGACCGACTCCGCGGCGGCCGCCACCGCGCTGGCGACCGGGGTCAAGACTCACGACGCGGGCATCGGAGTCGACACGAGCGGCGCGCCGATCGCGAATGCGACCGAAGTCGCCGAGCGCCGGGGAAAGGCGACGGGCGTCGTCACCTCTGTGCCGCTCAGCCACGCGACGCCCGCGGGCTTCGTGGCTCACGATCGCCGTCGCGACGATTACGAAGGGATCGCCCGTCAAATGCTCCTCCGCAGCCGGCTCGAAGTGATCATCGGATGCGGGGACCCTTGGTGGGACGACGATGGCCGCCGCCAAGAGAAGCCAGCAAGCTTCAAGTACGTCGGAGGACGAAGCGTCTGGGAAGCGCTGCAGGCGGGCGCCACCGTGTTCGACACCACGGGGGATGGACAGCCGGACGTCACGATCGCGGATGCCGACGGCGACGCCGCCCCGGATCCCTGGACGTTCGTGCAGTCGCGAGAGGAGTTCCGGCGCTTGGCCGACGGTCCCGTTCCCCGGCGCCTCTGCGGCGTCCCCCAAGTGGGCCGCACTCTCCAGGAGTCGCGAGGCGGAGACAGACAAGCGCCGCCGTACGCCGTTCCGCGGGCGGAGTCCCTCCCTACCCTCGCCGAGATGGCCCGCGCCGCGCTGAACGTCCTCGACGACGATCCCGACGGCTTCTTCCTGATGATCGAGGGCGGCGCGATCGACTGGGCCTGCCACGACAACTCGCTCTCCCGCGAGATCGAGGAGGAGATCGATTTCAACGGCGCCGTCGCTGCGGTCGTGGACTGGGTGGAGCGCAGGTCGAGCTGGGACGAGACGCTCGTCGTCGTGACGGGCGACCACGAAACCGGCTACCTCACGGGACCCGGATCCGGACCGGGCAAGCGGCCGGCGGATCCGCCCGTCTGGAAACCGCTCGAGAACCGTGGGCGCGGCAACGTGCCGGGACACGAATGGCACGCGACCAATCACACCAATCAGCTGATCCCGATCTTCGCCAAGGGACCGGGGATCGATCGCTTCGAGGAAGCCGCGGACGAGACCGATCCCGTCCGCGGCCGCTATCTGGACAACGCCGAAGTCGGCGCAATCCTGATCGGCTTCTAGCCTCTCCAGATCGTCACCGCCGCCGGTGCTCGCCCGGAATCGTCAGCGCGTCTTTACGACCCGCAAAGCGTGGCGCTCTCCCTCTGCCTCGACACGAACGAAGTAGGTTCCGGAGGCGGTGGCCCGGCCGGCCGCGTCCCGGCCGTCCCAGGAAAGATCATGACGGCCTGCCGCGAAGCTTCCCTCCGCGAGCGAGCGAACCAGGCGCCCCCCCGCGTCCACCACCCGCACCGAGACCTGCGCTTCGCGCCGCAGATCGAAGAAGAGGGCGGTGCCGTCCCGGAACGGGTTCGGCCCGGAGAGCGCGATCGCGATCGCGCCGCGCGGCGCATCGGGCGACGCGGCGCCCGCGGCCGTCGGCAGCGCCAGCTTGAACATCGACCGGCCGTGCGTCCCGGCCACCAGCGTGCGCGTGCCGGCGTGGAGTACCAGATCGTGGATCGGATTGATCGGAAGTCCCGCCCCCAGGACGTCCCAGCGGGCGCCAAGGTTGCGTGTGACGAAGACTCCGAAGTCGGTCCCCACGTAGAGCGTGGTGCTCGGCGCGTCAGGATCGACCACGAGCGCGTTGACGGGACCGTCCGGCAGGTTGCCGGAGATGTCCGTCCAGATCGCCCCGCGATTCGTCGTCCGGAAGACGTGCGGAGCCAGGGAATCCTCCTTGTACCCGGAGAGCGTCACGTAGGCGATGTCCCGGTTGAGCGGGTCCACCGCGACGCGCGTGACCCAGCGGTCCGGAAGGCCGGCCGAGACGTCCGTCCAGTTTCCGCCGCCGTTCGTGGTGACCCAGACATGGGCGTCGTCCGTCCCGGCGTAGACGGTCTGCGGGTTGGATGGCGCGACCGCGATGGTCGTGATCGTCGGGAACTGCAGATTCCCTCCGGTCGTCCCACCCGTCAGATCGCCGGAGATCGCCGTCCAACTCGCAGCGCCGTTCGTCGTCTTGTAGACGCGATAGGTGCCGTAGTAGAGCACCTGGCTGTTCGTCGGATCCATCACCACGGGCGTCGACCAGTTGCGGCGGTCGTTCCAGTTGATGCCGTTGGTGGCGTCGTTGAACCATCCCCCGTCGTTCGTCGACTTGCCGAGGCCGCCGTACTGGTACTCCGCGTAGATCACGCTCGAGTTGTTCGGCTCGGTGAGGCAGTAGAAGCCGTCACCGCCGTAGATGGAGTGCCAGTCGCCGATGTTGCCGGTCGTCGTCCGCAGCGTTCCATTGTCCTGCGTGCCTCCGTAGAGGCGCTGCGGCAGCAGGTTGTCGATCGTGATCGCGTAGAACTGCGTGATCGGGAGGTTGCCGAATCCGGTCCAGCCCCCGCCGCCGTTCGTCGAGCGGAACGCGCCGCCGTCGTTCCCCTCGAGCATCCGCTGCGGGTTCGACGGGTCGATCCAGAGCGCATGGTGATCGACATGCATCGAGCCGCCGATCTGTCCCCAGCTCCCGCCTCCGTTCGTCGAGCGATAGAGCGGAACGCCGAGCACATAGATCTTGTTCGCGTCTGCCGGATCGACGCGGATCTGGCCGAAGTACCAGCCGAAGTTGCTATAGACGTCGGAGATCGCGCCGTCGTTCGCGCGCGTCCAGCTTGCGCCGGCGTTCGTCGACTTGTAGACGCCGGCGAAGTATCCGGGATCGTCCGCGTAGACGGCATAGACAGTCGAGGGCGCGGACGGCGCGACGGCGAGGCCGATCCGCCCGACGGTCGGCGACGGAGCGGGCAGGCCGCCCGCGAGCCGCGTCCAGGTCTCCCCCGCGTCGGTCGACTTCCAAATGCCGCTCGTGATCCCGCCGGCCCTCCGGTAGGACGCTTTGCGGATCCGCTCCCACATCGCCGCATAGACGACGCTCGTGTTGGAGGGATCGAGCGCGACATCGATCGCGGCGGTCGAGTCGCTCACGAACAGCTTCCGCGTCCAGCTCGCTCCGGCGTCGTCGCTGCGATAGATCCCGCGCTCCTGGTTCTTGCCGAAGAGCGTTCCGGTCGCGGCGACGAAGATCCGCGAGGAGTTCGAGGGGTCGATCGCGATCCGGCCGATGTGACGGGACTCCGGAAGTCCGGAGAACGACCACGTGTCTCCGCCGTTCGTCGACTTCAACATTCCGAGGCCGGCGTAGGAGTCTCCACTCGAGTTGGCTTCGCCCGTCCCGACGTAGATCACGTCGGGGTCGTTCGGATCGGTCGCGAGATCGCCGATCGAGAAGGCACCATATCCGTCGGTCACCGGCTCCCAGGAAGCGCCGTCGTTCGTGCTGCGAAAGACCCCGCCGGCCGCCGAGCCGACGAAGATCCGTCCCGGCCTGTCGGGATGCGCGGTGATGCAGGTGACACGACCCATGATGTTCGTCGGTCCCGCCTCTTGCCAAAGGATCGCGCCGCGCGGCCCGTCCTCTCCCTCTGCGCGCAGTTGCTGCGCCTGCTCGAGCGCCGCCCGGTAGCGATCCATCGGCACCGTCGCGCCCGGGTAGGCGCGCTGGCGGAGGAACCAATCCGCCGGCTTTTCCTCGGCGGACTCGAGGCTCGCGCTCGCCTCGCGCCCTTCTTGTTGCGCGATCCGGCCACTGGCGTGCTGCCTCGGGACGCCGCCGGTGGAAACGGGAGTGCGCGCCCAGTAACCGAGCGCGGCGCAGGCGAGAAGGCCCAGCAGGATGGTGGGGGCGAGAGACCGAGGGGACGAGGAGAAGCGATCCATGGTTCCACCTTTCCGTTGACCGATCGACGAAGACGCAGGATCGACGAAGACGCAGACCCGCAGTCCCGAGCCGGAGGCGCGGCCGAATCCGTCCGAAGGGGATCTGAAAAGGATACGCGAGCGGGGCGCCAATCCCTAGCCCGCGCGCCGCTCTCGGGCGGCTTCTCGGCGCCGCCGCCTCCTCCTCGGCCTCGTGGCCGTCGCGCCGCCGCCTCCTCTCGGCCTCGTGGCCGTCGCGCCGCGTTTCATCAGGAGCGGTCCGCGTGATAGATTCGCCGGGCGGCGCCCGAATGCCGCAGGAAGGAGATCCGGTGAACACAGGCAAGCGCTCGATCCGTCCCTTCGCTCAGGCGCTCCTCCTCCTCGCCGCCGCGCTGCTCGTAGCGGCGTGGTCCGCGCCGCCTTCCGCGCTCGCGCAGGAAGGAGGCGGCGCGCAGCTCGGAGGGGGACCGGGCACCGAGAAGCCGGGCACGAAGCTGCGCTACAGCCTCCCCGGCGGCGTGCTCGAGATCGCCCCGGCGGACGGCTGGGAAACGAACCTGAAGCTCGCCGAGGAATTCCATGTCCGCGCGTTCCTCCATCCCTCCGGGATGAAGCCGGGCCAGGAGATCGAGACCTTGCTCACGATCGACAGGCAGGAGCGCGCCGGCGGCGTTCCCTTCGCCGAAGCGGTGCAGTACATCCTGAGCGAGGGACGCAAGCAGGGGTTCGTCCCGAAAGACAGCACCATCGTCCGGACCATGGCGGGCGAGGAGATCCCGTACTACACCTACGGGCCGCTCGATGGGGGCGAATACCGAGGCATGGCCTTCTTCACGGTCCCGAACGCGCTCGTCCTTTTCCGCGATCAGGCGAGCAGCGTCGAGCGCTGGAAGGCGGACCGTGAGGCGGTTCTCGGAATGCTGCGAAGCGCGCGCTTCTATCCTTCCTCGGGAGGGACTTCGCCGGAGCGCCAGTAGCCGAAGAGCTGGTGAGGAGCCGCCGCGCGCCCGGCTCCTCAGTAGCGCGCCGCGGCCCGAAGCTCCAGACGCCAGGCCGTCTCCGTCTCCCCGCCCGGCCGGTTCCCCGCGTTCCGGAAGCGGGAGACCGAGGCGATCGTCTCGATCCAGATGTTGTCGCGAGGCATCCACCTCCACGATCCCGCCATGCCTCGCTCGCGCTCGACCGGGCTGCTGACGTGTAGCGCCTCGCTCGTCAATCCTTCCTGTCCCGGCCCGCCCGGAACCCACGCCTCGCCGAGCGGGCTCGCGCCGCGGTTCGCCCAAATGGCGGAGAGCGCGACCTCATGATCGCGTCCGATCGCGCGCCCGGCCCACAGCCGCAACGCCTCTTGATCCGGCCCGTCGGGATCGCCGATCGCCCGGCCCTGTTGAATCCAATCGCACTCGCACACGTCCCGATAGAAGACGGCATAGGTGTAGCGGGAGACCTTGGTCCCCTCGAGTCGAAGCTCGAGCGGGGCCCCGAGGACCCGCGGCGCGATACCCGCTCCAAGCCGGCCGGCGAGCCGGGCGGGCGAATCGGCCTCTTCGGTCGCGATGTCGTCGGCGAGAAACTCGAGCGTCACGACGGATCCCGGACGCGGCCGCGCCATCAGCTCGAGATCGAGAAGCACGTTGTTGCGCTGGCGGTCCTCGTCCTCCGGATCCCTCGCGTCTTGCTCGTCGAAGCGCTGGACCAGCGTGTACGGGAAGATCCCGAGCAGGTAGAGAGGATGGTCGAGCCCTCCCGTGAAGCGCACCCCTTCGGATAGAGCGAGGCGCAGACCGTCCCCGAAAGGGACCTCGAGACGGTGGGCGGCGATGCCCCGCTCGTCGCGCGCTCCGAGAGTCCCACTCCAGGAGACGAAGCGGATCCCGCGCGGAAGATCCACGGCCCATTCGAGGAAGTCGAGCGGCGGCGCGAGGCGATCGAGCAACAACGACTCGGACCGGCCGGCCCCCCAGTGATGCCGGCCGCGCGCGAGGCGGAGGCGGAAGGAATCGAGACCCACGGCGGCGCCCGCCTCCTCCGAGAAGTAGAGGACATCGGTGTGCGCCACGAGCGGATCGCCGATTTCGCGCCCGCGCTCGACCTCGCCGATCCAAAGCTCTCCTTGAAAGGCTGCGGCGCTGCCGAGCAGCAGGACCGAGTAGAGTCCCGCCCGAGTCGAATCGCCGAAGCGGGCTTCCCCGCCCGATGCGCGCGCTTGCACGGCGGCCGTAGGTCCCGCTCGCAGCTCCGAGCGGGCCCCATCGAGGACGCCGGCCTCCCTCTCCTCTCCGGCGAGCCGTGTCTCGCCAGCGGATGCGTCGGCGTCCTCGTCCGCGAGTCGCAGTGCCGGCGGCGTCTCTCTTGCCTGCGAGACGAAGCCGAGGCGGCGTATCTCGCGCGCAAACTCGCGCTCGAGCCGGGCGAGGGCCGCTGCATCGACCTGGGCGGCCGGCGCATCACGCATCTCTACCACCCAGCGGGCCGCTACCCAGCGCGGAACGGGCCGGAGCGCCGTGAGGCCGACCGGCAGCGCCCCAGTGGCCTCGAGCCGCGCCAGATCCTCCCAAGCCCGATCGCCGGCGAGAAGCATCTCAGGCGCCAGGCGCGTCTCAGCTGCGAGCGCCGGCTGCACTCCGAGGACGACGGGCGGAAGCGCGCGCAGCCCGAGGCCAAAGCCGAAGCCACAGCCGAAGCCGAAGCCAAAGCCGGGACAGAGAAAGGGACCAGAACCGAAGCCAGTCCCGAGCGCGAGCACGAACGCGAACGAGATGAATGAGACGATCCGGACGATCTGCGCGAGGCAAGTGGCATGGAGGTCGATCGGCGGAGCGGTCCGCCCCGCCCCCTTCCGGCGGCCGACCCACGGCAAGATTGGACTCGACTCTGGATCCCTCCGCCGGCGCATCGTCCGCTCCCCCTCCGTTCGCCCGGTGCGAGTCTCCCCGGGCGGACTCGCCGGCGAAAGCGCTTTCTAGCGCCTTCATGAGTCCGGCGCGGCGGCGGCCTCCTGCCGCTGGACTCCGCCCGATCCCGCGCGGCCTGGCATTGCGATTCGCAAGCGTCATGCCGACCCCCTCCCTCCCGCCCGCACTCGGTTGCGTTCGGCCGTTCCGCCTGCGCAGAATCGGGACATGCATACCTGGCTCGTCGCCATCCTGTTGCTCGCGTCTCTCCACCATTCGGGAAGCTCCGATCCGGTCCGCCTCGATGCCGTCGTCCCCGCGAGCGGGGTCCGCGATCCCGTCTTCGCCTTCCTGGTGAGCCTCGTGGACGAGGATCTCTGCGGCTCGATCGACGCGGCAACGCTCGACTCGACCGTCCGGCAGGCATCACGAGAGAGCCGCCTGCCTTACCAGCATCTCCGCGTGCTGACGCGCGAGCCCGAGCCGGACTCCCCGACGATGCGCATCGAAGCCTCGTTCCGCGAACCGCTGCGCCTCCCCGTGCCGTATCAGATCCTGGGCTACAACCCGGGCAGCCTGCGTGCGAGCCAGAACGTCGTGTTTCGGGAATGGAATCTGGGACGCCTGTCGCTCGAGCACCGGGATGGAAAGAAGAAGCAGGAAGTGGTGCTCAGCGACGTCCACCTCTTCGGAGTCCGCCAAGGAACGGTCTGGGTGGACATCGATGGATGGATCGACAGGATGCTGGGCGGACAGATGGATGACACGCGGATCACCGGGCTCGTGCTCTTTCGCCACGAGGGCCAGCGCTACGGCATGGCGGTCGGCTACAACCGGTCATGGCAGGGACGGTCCGGACTCCTGAGCCTCGCGGAAGACAAGATCCGCTTTCCCAGCCCGCCCCCGCTGAAGAGCGCCGCGTGGAAGCTGCGTCACATTCTCGAGGCGCTCCAGCCTTCCCTGCGGCCCGACAGCCTTCGCGCCGCCGCCTCGAAATCGTAGCCCCCCGCCGCTTGCGCCGCGCCATCCCGGGCGGCGCTTCGTGGCCGCCGGCTCAGGGCAGGACTCGCACGCCCAGATCGGTGCCCATGCCGGGCGCACTAAAAGAGAGATCCGGAGCCGAAGCCCCGGATCTCCCAGGCTGACCGAGTAGACTCGGTCCGGACGAACCGACTAGCGGAAGTTGGCCTTGATCGAGCCCCAGGTCTTCTCCTCCGTCGCGACTGGCGGCGGGCACTGAACCTCTTCGCAAGGCACGTTGTCGCCCTGATAGACACCGCCCTGGGTGTTGCACTCGTCACGCGAGACGAAGATGCACGAGCCGTCGGGCAGGCAGCAGGCGCCATCCTGCGGAGGAACGAGATTCGAGTAGAGAACCATGGAGGCGTCCCAGCCTTCCCAGCACGGGATGTTCACGCCGATGCTGACCGGGGTCCAGTTCGTGTTCGGCGTGTTCCAGGTGTCCCACCAGGAGGCTTCGCACGCGCTGATTCCGTAACCCGGGTACACACGCCAGAACCACTGAGTGACTCCGTCGGCGTACGAGGTGAAGTCGAAGTCGGCGCTGGCACTGAACCAGTACTGGACGTCTGCCTCGGTCTGGAACGGCACGGGCAGGGTCACGCAGTAGTTGAAGTTGCGGATGAGACCGGTGAAGATCTCCTCCTCGACGAAGTCCTGCACATACTCGTCGTAGACGATCTGGCCGATCGCCTCCTCACCCGGGACCGTTCCGTCCGGGCAAGCGACCGGGTCGGTGCGATAGAACTTGATGCAGAAGCCGTGGAGGGTCCCCGGGTCCAGCGCGTGATAGTCATAGCCCTGCGCGTTGTAACGGGCCCAGAACTTCACGTGCGTGATCGGATCACCGCCGGTGCCGAAGAAGTCGTCGGCAAGGCGGCGGCCATCGGCCGGGAATCCACCGTCGTTGATCGCTTCGACGAAGCATCCAGAGCTCGCAGCCGTGGAACAGCCGGTGGGCGGGGAGAACTCATCGTACATTCCCGTATCCCACACCACGGTGCCCGGACAGTCGACGCGCGTTCCAACACCACCGCCAGCGGGGGTGAGGTTCGCATCGTCGGCGCCCGGAACGGCAGCGAAGGCCGGCATCGTCAGGGTCAGCAGACCCAGAGCCGCGATAGCAAACAGTCTGCGCATTGGCTCCTCCCTACGCGGAAATTGAATTGGACAGTCCATGGACTTCGAAAACGCCCGCACCTTGGACCCCGCGCTTGGATCCAGTCCACGAGCGCGGCGACGGGCCCGAAGTGTTTGTGCAAGCCAGGGGCCCTTCGTCTCGCCGTGTCGATGGGGCTGTCAAAGAATTTACCATCTTCTGCGCTACAGTCAACTTCGGAACCAATCCCTCGGCGCTTGACCCTTTCCTTCTTGAGCGGCTAGGCTGCCAACCAAGGGGCGTGCAGCACTCGACCGAGAGGAGGTAACTACAATGTCAGATGAAAGATCCGCCGGTGATCGACTGACCTTTTTCCTCATTGGCGCCGGCATCGGGGCCACTTTGGCGATGCTCTTCACACCCAAATCCGGACGCGAGATGCGGCACACGATCGCGAGCGCGTCCCGTCAGGGCTACCAGAAGGGAGCGGATGCCGCACGTTCGATCGGCGACAGGGTCTCCCAAGGAGTCGACAGGGTGAAGGGGACCGTCGAGCGCCAGAAGGACAACGTCCAGCACGCTGTCGAGGCTGGGAAGCAGGCCTACCGCGAAGAGCGGAATCGTTCCGAGTCGTCGACGTCGATGTAGATCGACAGCCCTTCAGACGAAGGAGGTCTCACGCACGAAGGAGGTATCATGTCGGCCTTCGAGGCAGTTCTGGCCGCTGTGATCATCGTCGCCGCTGTCCTCCAGTTGGTCGTGCTCTTCCTCCTCTACCGGGTGGCCTCGAAAGTGGCCAAGCGGGCCGAGAAGGTACTGAACGTGGTGGAGCCCGAGCTCGCGAACCTGGGGCCGAGCATTCGACAGGTCCGCCAGGCGATCGAGACGACCGCCAGCGAGGTCCGGTCGATTTCCACCGGAGTCCGTACCGCGACCGATGACCTGATGCTGCAGGTCCGGGAGACGAGCAGAGGTTTGGGACAAGCGGTCGACCACCTCGTCCAGGCCACGGAACGTCAGATCGACCAGGTCGAGCTGAGCACGGCGCGAGCCCGCCAGAAGGTCGAACAGATCGGAGCCGGAGTCGATCGCGCAGTGCTCGATCCGGTGCGATCTGCCCTGGCGGTCGCGGTGGCGGTGCGACGCGGCATCGAGACTTTCGTCTCTCCCGGTCATCGCAACGGTCACACGGAGACACGGTACGGCGAAGATGTCCGACCTACGAGAACAGCTCCGTAAGGCCGGTCTCGTCAGCGACAAGGAGCTTCGACGAGCGAAGCATGAGGAACGCATCCACGCGGCCGAAGTAGGCAAGCAGGGCGTGGAGGCGGAGCAGAAGGCTTCGGAGGAGAAGTTCCGGGCCGAACTGGAAGCTCGCAAGAAAGCGGACCGGGAGCGCGAAGCAGAACGACGGCGCCGCGAGCAGGAACAAGCTCGCGAGCGCCGCGTTTCGCTTCTGATCCTGAACGGCTGGGTGCGGACGGCGACCGCGGGGAACCGCCGCTACTTCTTCGCCGCTCCCGATGGCCGCATCCGCTTCCTCGATCTCTCCGACGTCGCCTTGCGGCGCGTCAGCTTCGGTGCGGCTGCGATCGTGGAGACGCAAGGGGCGGTGCGAGGCGAGTACGCGGTGGTGGACGACCGAACGGCTCGCGAGCTGTCGGAGATCGCCCCGGACCGGCTCCTGTTCTGGAACCGGGAAGCCGCCGGGAACGCCGCCGCCCGCGGCGGCGCATCGGCGCGCGGCGATCGATTCGACGACGAGGATGCCGAGGGGTAGCGCACGCCCGGATCTGCTCCGCGCTCCGCGCGGAGTCCTCTAGTCGTTCGCGATCTCCGACGCCGGCACGCCGATCGCCTGCTTGCGCGAGAGCCGGATCTTGCCGTTCGGGTCGACTCCCAGGACCTTCACGATCATCTCGTCCCCTTCGTGCGCGATCGACGAGACGCTCCGCACTTCGCCCGGCGCCAGCTCCGAAGCATGCACGAGGCCCTCGATCCCTTCGAAGAGGCGGACGAATGCTCCGAACTCCTTCACGCCCGTCACCGTCCCGCGGTAATACTTGCCGACCTCCGGCTCGCCGGTGAGATCGCGAATCCGCTTCATCGCCATTTCGAGCGACGGCTCGCTCTGCGCGTAGACGCGAACCGTCCCGTCATCGGAGACGTCGACCCGCGTGCTCGTATCGGCCTGCAGATCCTGGATGACCCGCCCGCCCGAACCGATCAGATCGCGAATGCGGTAGGTCGGGATCTTCGTCGAGGCGATCCGGGGCGCGTGCGGAGCGAGATGCGGGCGCGGCTCGCGAAGAGCCTTCGCCATCTCGGCGAGGATGTGGAGACGCCCGGAGCGCGCCTGATCCAACGCGCCCGCCAGAAGGTCGATGGGGACGGAGCCGATCTTGTTGTCGAGCTGGAGCGCGGTGATCCCCTTCCCGGTGCCCGCGACCTTGAAATCCATGTCGCCGAGATGGTCTTCGTCGCCGAGGATGTCCGAGAGGATCGCCGTGCGTTCGCCGTCGCGCACGAGCCCCATCGCGATCCCTGCGACCGGGGCGTGGATCGGCACGCCGGCGTCCATCAGGCAGAGGCAGCCGCCGCAGACGCTCGCCATGCTCGAGGAGCCGTTCGATTCGCTGATCTCCGATTCCACCTTGATGGTGTACGGGAAGCGCTCGCGCGCCGGGAGCACGGCCGCCAGCGCCCGGCGGGCGAGCGCTCCGTGGCCGATTTCGCGGCGCCCCGGGGCGCGGACCGGCCTCACCTCGCCGACGGAGTAGGGCGGGAAGCGGTAGTAGAGCTGGAACGTCTCGCGCTCGACCCCCTCGAGGCCCTCCACCTCCTGCTCGTCCTGCCCCGTGCCGAGCGTGCAGACGGCGATCGACTGCGTCTCGCCGCGTGTGAAGAGCGCGGATCCGTGCACGCGGGGCAGCCACCCCACCTCGCACGAGATCGGCCGGATCTCCCGCAAGCCGCGGCCGTCCGCGCGCCGCTCCTCGTCGAGGATCGAGGAGCGAAGCGCCTCATAGACCCGCTCCTCGAAGGCCGCCTCGATCTCCTTCTCGCGATCTCCGAAACGCTCCCGCAACGCCTCGGCAGCCCGCGCGCGTGCCTCGTGGAGCGCTTGCCGCCGGGCTTGCTTCTCCGCGACGGTTACGGCGCGCCGCACATCCTCTCCCGCGACTTCCCGAAGCGCGCTCGCTATGTCGGGATCGATCGTCGGAGGATCGAAGGGCCTCTTCGGCTTGCCGGAATCTCTCAGCTCCACGAGGAGATGGAGCAGCGGCTTGAGCTTCTCCTGCCCGTAGCTCAGGGCGTCGATGATCTCCGCCTCAGGCAGCTCTCGCGCACCGCCCTCGAGCATCACGAGCCCCTCGGGATGGAACGAGGCGAGGAGATCGAGCGTGGGCGTCTGACGCTCTTCCTGCGTGGGGTTGCCGATCCATCCTCCCTCCGGCGCGCGCCCGATCCGCATGCCGGCGACCGGCCCGTTCCACGGGATGTCGGAGATCTGCAACGCCGCGGCCGCGCCGAGGATCGCGAGCACACCCGGGTCGCCGTCCGGTTCTTTCGCGAGCACCGTCGCGATCACCTGCGTCTCATTGTGGAACCCGTCGGGGAAAAGCGGGCGGATCGAGCGATCGATCAGCCGGCTCGTCAGGATCTCGTGATTCGACGCCTGCCCCTCGCGCTTGCGATAGCCTCCCGGAAAGCGTCCGACGGCCGAGAATCGCTCGCGGTACTCGACCGTGAGCGGGAAGAAATCGACGCCCTGGCGCGGCTCGGCGTCCGCGACCGCCGACACGAGCACGACCGTCTCCCCTTCCCGGACCATGACGGCTCCGTCGGCCTGTCGCGCGATCCGTCCCCATTCGAGATGGAAGGTGCGGCCGAGAATGCGGACTTCGCGCTCCCTCATCGCCACCGCTACTCCTCGCCGAGCGGCCGCCCGAGCAGCGCAAGGTAGGTGAGCAACTGCCCGCGGTGATGGGCCGCGTGCGTCTGCGCAAAGCCGAGGAGCGTGAGAAGCGAAGTCGGATGATCGGGCGCCGGCTTCTGGAGAAGCGCCGAGGCGGGACGCGACAGGATCCTCTCCACGCCGCGCCAGCTCGCTTTCAAGGCCTTCCGGATCCCCTCGCGGTCGACGATCTCGCGCGTGAGGTTCATGAGAACCGAAGCGGACTCGTCGCAGACCGAGTAGCGGAGATGGAGGTCGCGCCCCTCGATCGCGTTCTCCACGAGACGACGATCCGCGTCGATCAGGTGCAGGAAGATCTCCCGAACGCTCAGAAGGTGGGCGGGCTTCGGCGTGACCGGGCGGAAATCCAGATCCTCGTCACGAAAAGCATCGAGGGCGGAGATCAGCAGACGCCGTTCCTGGATCATCGAGGCGAAGACGCTCGCGATGGTCTCACCCTTGATCCGCTTCATCGAATCCTCCTCCTGCCGTATGGGTCGAGCGGGTTCGGACGGGCTTCGCCCTGGGCGGCCCATTTTTCTCAAGGTAGCATGCACGCCCGCGGAGGCTCCCGGCGAGGCGACTGGGCCGACCGGCGATTCTAGCGGATTCGATCCGGGACGGCACGGGGCGGACCGGAGCTTGCGGCCTGGTGGCTGCGGACCGGTTGCCGAACCGGTTGCCGAACCGGTTGCCGGACGGGTTGCGGCCCGGGGGTCGAACCGGCGGCGCAGGCCGGCCGGCGAATCGCCAAGGCGCGATGGTACGGTCGAAGAAAGGGCGGGCTGCGCCCGGCCGCTGCCAAGGAGGTGCCGGATGGTTCGCGATGAAGACCGTGAAGGCGAGGAGCGCCGGCGGCGCGAGCGGCGGAAGGAGCGAGACGGAGGATCGCATGCACGGCCTGCGTCCCCTCGCGGGGACCGGCGCTGGGACGAAGTCCATCCCCGCTCACGCGAGGAGGAGGCGGAACGTTGGCGCCGCGAACGAGGCCACGAATGGGGCCGCGCCGTGGAGGAGGCGGGCTACGGAGAGCCTGGGGTCGGGCGCGAGGGGCCCGGCTACGGGATGATCGGGTATCCCACAGGGTACGGGGTGGGCTTCGGACCGTACGCCGGTTTCGGAGCGAGCTACGGCTACGGATGGATGTGGGGCTCGGGCGTCGGGCCCTGGCTGGGTTACGGGCCACTTGGCTACCGGCGTTCCGACGAAAGCGTTCGGGAGGACGTCATCGACCGTCTCACGGAGAACGCCGACCTGAACGCGAGCGACATCGAAGTCGCTGTGCATGACGGGGAGGTCCGGCTGCGCGGCCAGGTCGAAGACCGCTACCAGAAACGGCTGGCCGAGGACCTCGCGGAGTCGATCTCGGGCGTGTGGGACGTGCACAACGAGATGTCCATCCGCCGCTCCATGATCGAGCGCCCGTACCGCCGCGCGGGCTTCGTCTCCTCCGTCCCGCCCCTGCGGGAAGGGATGGAGGTGCGCGGCTACGACGGCGGCTCGATCGGCAGGGTCAAGCGGATCCGGGACGACGACTTCCTGCTCGACCGCCGTTTCCGCGTCGATCTCTACGTCCCTCTCGGCCATGTGAGGGCGGTGCGTCGCGGCGAGGCGATCCTCGACATCCCGGGGCGCGCCGTGGAAGAGATGGGCTGGATGACCAGCCAGGAAGAAGAGGAGGGAGCGGCGTTGCGGCGCGGCTGAAGCGCGGCTGATGCGCGGATGAGCGAACTCCCCCGTTTCCCCGTTCGTCCCGGTTGTGGTTCCATCCGGATCGGGTCGGGCCGCGCGGGCCCGGCCGGGGAGGACGCCATGGCCGAACGACCCGGACGCTCGATCGAAGCCGCCCTTCGAGACCATCATCGCCTGCTCGCCTTGCAGACCCGGCTCGAGGGCCTGCTTGCGCGGGACGTCGTCGACGACTTCGCTCCCTGGATCGCCGAGGTGCGCGAGGAGATCTCGGGACTCGTGCCGCTACTCGAGGAGCACTTCGGCTTCGAGGAGGCGGAGCGGCTGCACGAGGAGATCGCCTCTCGCGTTCCCAACGCGACGCTACGCCTCGACCGTCTGCTGCTCGAGCATCAGGAGATCTTGAGGTTCGCGCGGCAGCTGAGCGCGCTCGCCGGAGACACCAACGACGCGGAGAGGGACCTGCCGATGCGAGCGGCGGCCGCTGACTTCTTCTCGCTCCTGGAGCGGCACGAGCGCGCCGAGCGCGAACTCTTCCTCGAGGCGCTCGAAGGCGACGGGGGATCTCCGGATTGAGGAAGCCGTCCCGGTCCGAAGAGGAAGGCCTCGCGCCCCGAGGCGGGCTCGCCAGGGCGCTCGCCGGTACGGTTGCCGCGGCGCTCGCCGCGGCGCTACCGATAGCGCTTGCCGCCGTCCTTGCCGTCACCCTCATCTTCCCCGCCGCGGCCGACGCGGCGCGCCCATCGAAGCGCCGCCCGCCGCAGCGCCTCGCCGGCCAGCGGATCGAGGTGCCGATCGAGGGGATCGAGGTGCACGACGGCGACACCTTCTCGATCGACTGGGGGAATGGGGATCGGGAGAGGATCCGCCTGCTCGGAATCGACTGCCCGGAGATCGAAGGCGAGTCGCCGGAGATCCTCTACGACCAGCCCTACGCACGCGAAGCGACCTGGTTCGCGCTCGGCGCGCTGGCCACCACCCAACGGGCCGAGATCCTTCGCGCATCGATCCTCGACCGCTACGGGCGCACGCTGGCCTACGTATTCCTCGATGGGACGAACTACTCGGTCCTCGCCCTGCAGGCGCACCTCGCCTACGAGACGATCGGGGAGTTCGGCGACCAGGGCCTCCCCGAGCCCGCGGCCGCTTGCGCTGCCGCCGCGCGCGCCGCCGGCACTCCCCCGTTCGAGAATCCAGCCGCCTTTCGAGCGCGCATGAGGGAGATCGCGAGGACGTCGAGCCCCTCGAAGCCAAAGAAGGGCACGGGCGACGGCGAGCGTTGAGGCGCGGGAGCCTCCTCAGTCCCTCGTCACGATCCTCCGGCCGTCGTAGACCGGGCTGACCGTCTGCTTCTGGCGCAGGTAATCGGCGATCACTTGCAGGCGGCGGCGCTCCGTCGGCCGGATCTCGAGCGGCATGCCGGCCAGGAAGGTCGAAGCGAAGTAGTCGTGGGTGACGACGGTGTAGCGGCGCGCGTCGTCGAGCGGCTCTCCGCCCACCGTCGCCTCCAGGAGCTTTCCGTGGTCAATCCTGTAGCGGAGCCCCGAGACGGCAGGCTCCGCCCGCAGCAGGATCTCCCGCAGCTGGGCGCCGCTCGCCTCGAACAGCACCATCCTGTTGTCGAACGGATCGACCATCGTGAGATCGCCATAGGTGATCGTTCCCTCGGTCAGCGGGGCGCGAACGCCTCCGAGGTTCTCGAGCGCGACGTCGGTCCCGAAGGTCTCCCGCTCCGCATCGGCGACGAGGTTGTAGGGGGCGAGGTCCGGGCCGCGCTGCGTGAAGTCGGCGGTCGCGACCGCGATCGGCTCGTCGAACTTTCGCTCGATCGGCTTCCAGTAGCGCTCGACGATCTCCCGCACCGCCGGATCCTCCGGGAGCGCGCTCGTGACGGGCAGCAGCTTCGCCTCATAACGGTCGATGCCCGGGCGCGGCCGGTCGCAGAAGGCGAGATCGAGGCGGCCGAGCTCTCCACCCCATTGGAAGGCCTGGGCGACGATCGTCCCGCCCGGATCGCAAGAGGAGGACGGCCCGCGCTCCTGCCGTGACGATGCGACGAGCACGCCCTGCGGCAGCCGGGTATGCGAATGCCCGCCAACGATCACGTCGACGCCGGGGACCTCGCGCGCGATCCGCTCGTCCACCTCCTCGCCGACGTGGGTGAAGAGGACGACGACGTCGACCAGCGGCCTCAGCTCCGCCACGAGCCGGCGCGCATGCGCGACCTCGTCCTCCACGGTGATCCCCTCGCGGGCGGCGGGGTAGGACGCCGCCTCGTGCGTCACGAGGCCGATCAGTCCGACCTTCACCGGCCCAATCTCTCGAATCAGCATCGGGACGGCGACCGGCCGCGCCGTCGCGTCGATCCAGGCGTTCCCGCACAGGATCGGGTGATCGGAGAGCGAGACGAGCTTCTCCAGATGCGCGATCGTCCCGTTGAACTCGTGGTTCCCGAGGATGCCGTAGTCGTAGCCGGCGGCGTTCATCGCCGCCATGTCCGCTTCGCCGTGGTACTCCGTCGAAAACGGCGTCCCGTCGCAGAAATCCCCGGCGTCGACGAGCCAGACGCGCTGCCCGCGCGCGCCCGCCTGCTCGCGGATCGACCGCGCGAGGGTCGCCCGCCGCGCGATCCCTCCGACGTCTCGGATGGCGGGCAGCTTCGCGAGCACCGATCCGGTGTCGGCCGGCGCGGGGTAGTCGAACGGAAGGAGCCTGCCGTGCGTGTCGTTCGTGTGCAGGATCGTCAGGCCCCGCTGCGCGCGGGCGGGCGGCAAGCCCGGGGCGGGGACGGCCGCGCCGGCGGGCACGGAGACTCGCGGCCCGCTCGCCACGCAGCCGCCGACGAGCAGGCAGGCGAACGCCGCGACCACCGCAGCGGCAGGGGCTCGGGATGGGCCCGAACGCGGCCCGGCGAGTCGGCCGCGACGCGTCAGGGACGCGGATCGATGCGACGAGGCGTCGGCGAACATCGGCGCTCCTCCCCTTCCCCGCTCGTCCCCGAACGGGATCCGGGCGAGTCTACGGCCGGCCCTCGCGAGCGGCAACAGACGCGACGAGGAGAAGGAAACGGTTGTCAACTCGAACGGCGGGGCGTAGCTTGTACGCTCCATGTGGTGGGATGACGAGGAACGTCCCGAGGACGAAGCGTACGTCCGTCATCTCCCGCTCCGCGAGGTAGGCCGCCGAGCAGCCCCCCTGATGCGCCCGCATCGGGGCCTTTTCGCCCTGGGCCTCGCCCTCATGCTGGTCGCCGTCGCTTCCGACCTGCTGGGGCCGATCGTCCTGCGCCGGCTGATCGACCGCGACATCAGCGCGCACTCCGCGAGCGGGATCATGCACAGCGCCGCGCTCTACCTCGGTCTCTTCCTCGTGGGGACGATCGCCGGGTACTTCCAGGTGGTCGTCCTCACGAGGATGGGGCTTGCCGTCGTGACCGAGCTGAAGCGCCGCGTCTTCCGGCACCTGCTCGGTCTCTCGCTCGCCTACTTCGACAAGAATCCGCCGGGAAAGCTGCTCGCCCGTGTCGAATCCGACTCCGAACGGCTGCAGGCGCTTTTCTCCGAGGTAGGCATCGCGATCCTCCGCACGTCGATCCTCGTGCTCGGCACGATCGCCGTGATGCTCGCGACCGATTGGCGGATCACCGTCACGATCCTCGCCCTCGCGGCGCCGATCGTCGCCGGCACAATCTTCTTCTTCCGCTGGATGCGCGGGCTCTACCGGCGCGTGCGCGGGCTGTACGCACGGATTTCCACCTTCGTGGCGGAGTACGTGCAAGGGGTGCCGATCCTGCAGATGTACGGCTACGAGCGCCGGGCGGCGGAGCGGCTCGCGCGCCTGAACGATGACAAGCTCGTCGCCGAGCGCAACGCGGCGCTCTACGAGTACGGCTTCTTCGGTCTGCTCACCGCCATCGAGGTCTGCGCCGTCATCGTGATCCTCTTCATCGGCTCCGGCAAGATCTTCGGCTTCGTGATCTCGGTCGGAACGCTGGTGCTGTTCATCGAGTACACGCGGCGCGTCTTCTGGCCGCTTGCGATGTTCTCCGAGCAGATCAACTTCCTGCAGAAAGCGTTCGCGAGCGCCGACCGCGTCTTCGGCGTCCTCGACACGCCCTCGCGGACACCTGACCGGCCCGGCGCCCGACAGGCGATCCCGGAGGACTGGCGCGAGGTCGCGTTCGAGAATGTCTCCTTCGCCTACGACAGCGGGACACGGGCGCTCGATTCCATCTCGTTCCGGATCCGGCGCGGCGAGAAGGTCGCCGTGGTGGGATGGTCGGGCGGAGGCAAGACGACGATCACGAACCTCCTGCTCCGCTTTTACGAACCGACCGAAGGGACGATCACGCTCGACGGCGTCGACATCCGCGACTACACCCAGAAGGCCTGGCGCTCGAAGCTCGGTCTCGTTCTGCAGGACATCCACCTCTTCCCGGGCACCGTGGCGGAAAACCTCCGGGCGATGAACGAGCCCGTTCGGGCCGGCGGGGGCGCGCAGTGCCCGGACGACGAGGACGGAAACGGCGGCCCGCCGGCCACGGCGGGTGGGGACGGAAGCGGCGGCGCGATGGTTGGCGAGGGCGAGGGAGATGGCGAGGGCGATGGCGATGGAAATGGTGATCGCATCGCGAAGGCCATACGGATCGTGGGGGCCGAAGAGCTGATCGCGCGGCTGCCGAAGGGCCTCGACGAGCCACTCGCCGAGGGGGGAGCGAACCTCTCCATGGGAGAGCGCCAACTTCTCTCCTTCGCCCGGGCGATCGTTTCCGATCCCGATCTGCTCGTGCTCGACGAGGCGACTTCGTCGGTCGATCCGGCCACCGAGCGGCGGCTGCAGCGGTCTCTCGACCGGCTCCTGGCCGGGCGGACTTCGCTCATCATCGCTCACCGGCTAGCGACGATCGTCAGCGCCGACCGGATCCTCGTCCTCCACGGCGGCCGCCTCGTCGAGGAAGGAAGCCACGAAGAGCTGTACGCGAAGGACGGGATCTACCGCGACCTCTTCGACCTGCAGTTCCGAAGCGGAGCGATCGCCTCATGAGCGCCTCGCACGCGCACCCCGGCCCCGCGGAGCGGGACGACCGGACGGACGGGCCGGAGAAGGAGAAGACGCCTCTCCTCACGACACGGCAGCGCATCGCCTGGCTGCACGCATTCTGGAAGCCGCATCTGCGCTTCCTCGTCTTCCTCTTCTTCTTCACGCTCGTCTCGAGCGCCGTCGCGATCGCTTACCCGCTCGTCTTTCGCAAGGTGATCGACGGAGTCTACGCGTCGCTCTCGACCTCGCGCCCGGAGAACGCGACCCTCTACCGACTCCTAGGGATCCTGGGGCTGATCGCGATCGGACGGACGATCGCCGGCTTCTACCCCGGCTTCCGAGCCTGGATGAACCTCAAGCTCGAGAAGGGGGTTCGCGAGCGCGTCTTCGGATCGATCCTGGAGAAGGACTTCACCTTCTTCTCCCGCTTCCGCACGGGCGACCTCGTGACGCGGCTGACCGACGACATCGCGGAGTACCCGCGCATCGCCTGGTTCGGCTGCTCGGGCGTTTTCCGTTTCGTCGATTCGCTCTCGAAGTTCCTCTTCTGCGTGGCGGCGATGCTGCTGCTCGACTGGCGGCTGGCGCTCCTTGCCATGATCCCGGTGCCACTGATGCTCTGGGTCTTCTACGTGGCGCGCAAGGAGCTGGGCAACACCTATCGCAAGCAGCAGGAGGCGGTTTCGCAAACGAACGACACGATCGAAGCGGCGCTGTCCGGCGTGCGGATCGTCAAGGCGTTCAACGGCGAGGCCGGACAGGTCCACCGCCTCGAGCGGATTCTCCAGCGGCGGATCGGACTGCAGCTGCGCCTCGCGAAGCTCGTCGTGCTCGTGCACGAGATGGACAACATCGCGAGCCGGATCGGCCAGGTCATCGTGTTGTCGGTAGGAGGCCTCGCCGTGCTCGACGGCCGGCTCTCGCTCGGGACGCTCTACGCGTTCTACGTCTACCTCGACATGCTGATCTACCCGATGATGGACCTGCCGAACCTCTTCGTGACGGCGAAGCAGGCGTTCGTTTCGATCGATCGCGAGGTCGAGGTGCTTCGCCACCCGGTTTCGACCCTACGTGACGGGACGGAGCCGCTTCCGGCTCGCGCGCGGCGCAGCGCCGCCCCGGGCGCTCCGGAGGAAGCCGGGATCGCCGCCCGCGACGTCTCCGGCGACGGAGCGGGCATTGCGCGGATCGAGCTCGCCTCGGTCGGCTTCCGTTACCGCCCGGACCTTCCGCCGGCGCTCGACGGCGTGTGCTTCGCCGCCTCGCGCGGCGAGCGGATCGCGATCGTCGGCCCGGTCGCGAGCGGCAAGTCGACGCTGCTCCGACTACTCGCGGGGCTCCTCCCCGCGCAGGAAGGGGAGTACACGATCGATGGACGCCCATTCCGCGCGATCGAGTGGGGAGCGCTGCGCGGCCGGCTCGGCTACGTCCCCCAGGAATCCCTCCTCTTCTCCGAGACCGTCCAGGAAAACGTCTCCTTTGGTCGCGACGCGGATCCCGAATGGGTGCGCCGGTGCCTGGAGGTGGCGCAGATGGGCCCCGATCTCGAGCGAATGAAGGACGGGATCGCGACGCAGCTCGGACAGCGAGGCGCCCTCGTCTCCGGCGGACAGAAGCAGCGGATCGCGATCGCCCGTGCCCTTGCCGGCCGTCCCGACCTGCTCTTGATGGACGACTGCACGGCGTCGCTCGACGCCCGGCACGAGGACCTCTTCTGGAACGCCCTCGCCGAAACGTTCCACGGCGTCACGGTCTTCCTCGTCTCGCACCGGCTCGCGACGATCCGACGAGCGGACCGGATCCTCGTGCTCG
This sequence comes from Candidatus Eiseniibacteriota bacterium, assembly GCA_041946735.1. Taxonomy (GTDB): domain Bacteria; phylum Eisenbacteria; class RBG-16-71-46; order CAIMUX01; family VGJL01; genus JBHGAY01. The sequence continues at coordinate 58,990 of JBHGAY010000010.1, read as the reverse complement.
ACCACGGCCGGATCGTCGACGAGGGGACGCACGACGAACTCGCCCGGCGCTGCGACGTCTACCGCCAGTTCCTCCTGATCGAGCAGAAGCGGAGCCATCTCGCCGGCGAAGCGGAGGCGGAAGCCGCCGGAGCGCCGAGCGCAGGCTGACGCGCGCTGGTGGCTACTGGCCGTCACCCCCTTTCCCGGCGTCCTTCTTCTCGACGTCCTCCTTGGGAAGGAGATCGATCTCCTCGGCCTTCGTCGGATCGAAGGTCTTCGGGAATCCGAGGTAGATGGAGCAGATCTTCCCTCTCGGCGATTCCATCATGATGTCCCGGTACGCGATCGGGTTCTTGGATGGATAGAGGAACGCGATCTGGCAGGCGAATGTCGATAGCGTGAACCCCTTCATCGCGAGAATCTCGCGGACCGGGACGACTCCGCCTCCGGAGATGAGGAGCACGAGGCGATGGGTCTGCGGCCAGAGGAACGTATCGTCGGCATGCTCGTCCAGGCTTGCGATCGGTCCGATTCTCCCGGAGAACCAGACCATCGTCTCCTGCGTGTCGCGAACCCGCTGCACGACGAGATTGCCATTGGACGCGAGGTACGCCAGCATGCCCGGCTTGGACTTCATCTGCTCCATCGTTTCCGGAGCTTCGAGCGGGATGGGGGGCACCGGCTTGCGACCCATCTCGAGCTGCCATGTCTCCGTCTGGAAGGACCAGGTCTGCTCCTCGGCGAGCGCCGCTTGCCCCGCAGGCAACGAGCCGAGAGCGACGAGGAGGGAAAAGAGCCGGGCGGTGTGGGCCGCATGGAGCGGCCGAGATCTCGAGAAGCTCGTGCCGCGCATTTCGAACCTCCCTTTGGGCGTCCGCCCCGTCGGATCGCCCACTGCCAAGCCTAGTCCTCTCGCATGGCAATTCAACTCGGCACGGCCCCATTGCGGCGGTGCGACGCCTCAGGGGAGCGCCCGGCGCCGTGGCCGCGCTCCAGGGAGACAGCGCGTGGGCGGCTGCGCGCTGCCGACTGAGCGCTGGCGGCGCGCGCGCTGGCGGCGCCCGCGGGCGGCTGCCCGCGGGCGGCTGCGCACTGCCGGCTCCGCGCTGGCGGCGCGGCGATCCTCCGCGAAATCCTTTCGTCCGTCCCTTGACGATCGGCCCGGCCGCCGGTAGTCTCCGCAGGTTGCGTTGTGTTGAGACCTTGTCTCAATAGGTAAGAGGGAGGACAGGCGTTGTTCGACGGACCGACCGAGAAGACGAGCCCCCAGAAACGAGCTCCCCTTTCCCGAGGGAACAGACTGCTTTGCGACCACTGCGGAGAGGCGTCCGCATCCCTGCCGGGGAGCGATGTCCGCTGCGCCTGCGGCAGCCTCCTTGCGATACGCCGGGGCTCCGTCCTCGAACTCAAATGCCGCCGCTGCAAGCGCACGGTGGAGATCGAGATCGGCATCGAACCCGCATCTTCACGAATCCGGACCTAGGGGCGGCGATTCCGTCGCCAATCCCGCCTCCCTCGCCGGAGGCTGCCGACAAGCCAGGAGCCCCGAGACCAGAAGCCAGAGGCCAGCGGTCCTGCACCCCGAGCCCTTACCCGAACCCCCGCCTCGCGTCAGCTTCGCCTGCCGCCGAGAGGGCACCAGGAAAGAAGGTGGAGGATGTCAAAGATCGCAAGGCCAATCAGAGCGAGTGTCGCCTTCTCCCCACTTGCCCCCGCGCTCCCGCGCGTCTTCGCGCTAGGGCGCGCGCTCGCGCTCGGACTCGGGCTCGCGCCCGGACTCGTGGTTGCGCTCGGAGTCGCGCTCACGTTCACCCTCACGATCGGCGCGGAGCCGGCGAGCGCGTCGATCCGCAACTTCGGATACGTCTACGGCTCCGACGTCCTGAACGAGGGCGCCGTCGAGCTCGAGCCGTGGACCACCTTCCGCCTCGGAAGGGAGCGCTTCTACGCGCGTGTCGACCATCGCCTCGAGCTGGAGGCGGGAGTGACGGACCGGCTGCAAGCCGCCTTCTACCTCAACTGGACCGCCATCCAGAGAGAGGACGCGGGAGGAACGCGCGATTCCGAGTTCGAATGGAACGGAATCAGCCTGGAGTGGAAGTACAAACTCGCCGATCCGGTGGCGCAGCCGCTTGGTGTCGCGCTCTACGTCGAGCCGTCCTTCGGTCCAGCGGAGTCGGAGATCGAGGGGAAGTTGATCCTCGATTCCCGCAGAGGCGACTGGTACGGCGCGTTCAACGCGGTCTTCGAGCACGAGTGGGACTACGCGGCGGCCGAGACCGAGCGGGAGGCGGCGCTCGAGGGCGACCTGGGCATCTGCCGCTTCGTCGGTCCCGCGGTCGCCGGCGGCATCGAGGTTCGCAGCGTCAACGAAATCCCCGCCGGGGAGGGCTTGGAAAGCAGCGTCCTCTTCACGGGGCCGGTGTTCCGCTACGCGGCCGATTCGTTCTGGCTGACGGCGACCGTCCTCGCGCAGATCGCCGCTTTCGAGGGCAAGACGAAGGACGGCCTGGACCTTGCGCGGCACGAGCGGGTCGAAGCGCGGCTGCTGCTCGGGGTGGATCTGTGAGGGTGGCGCTCCGCATCGTCCGGTTGCGCCGCGCGGCGGCGCTGCCGCCCGCGACGCGGTTGCCGTTCCCGGCGGCTCTGCCGCTCGCGGCCGCGGTCGCCGCCGCCGCGATCCTCGCCTGCGCCGCGGCCCGCTTCGAGCCGACCCCGCTCGACGACGCATGGGCGGCGGCGCGATGGCCCGGCGCGACGGCCGCCGACATGGACGAGGGGTACCGTCTCTATCTCCTGAAGTGCGCCGGATGCCACCAGCTCCCCCGCCCGCAGGCGGTTGCTACCGAGCGGTGGGAACCGGTGATGGAGAGGATGGCGCCTCGGGCGAAGCTCGACTCGCGTCAAGCGACACTCGTCCTGCGTTATCTGACTACCGTAAGCGCACGTCTGACCAGCGCGGGGGGCGACACGATCGCGGGTGGGCCGGCTCACCCGCTGTAGCGCTACGGCCTCGCGGTCCGCTTCCGCTCGTCCTGAAGCTGCTGCAGGTTTCGGCGCGCGTTCTCGTAGGCAGGGTCGATCGCAAGCGCCTGGCGCCAGAGCGCCTCGGCCTCGTCCCACTCGCCGCGATCGAAGTGGATCGCCGCCATGTTGGACAGGATCGCCGCGTTGCGTGGATTCAGCCGCGCCGCGATGCGGTACATCTCCATCGCGGCGTCGAAGTCTCCCCGCAGGTGGTAGATCTGACCGAGGTTGAAGTAGGGCCGTGGATAGCTGGGCTGGATCTGCGCCGCCCGGCGCAGCGCCGGAACGGCCTCGTCGAACCGCCCGGAGTCCTTCAGCACGGCCCCCAGGTTGTTCCAGGCGTCGACGTAGTTCGGCCAGATGGCGACGGCTCGCCGGTAGCGCTCGATCGCTTCGCCCGACTTTCCCTGCTCCTGAAGCAAGCGAGCGAAGTTGAAGTTTGCTTTCGCGCTGTTCGGGGCGGTCGCGATTTGCGTCCGGTAGAAGGAGTCCTCGCTCTTCCACGTCGAGTTCCGCGCGACGGTGCGGCCCGCGAAGAGGACGAGGATGGTCGCGACGAGGGCGACGGTCCCCCGCTTGCCGATCCGAATCTCGAGCGCGACGGCGAGCAGCCCCAGAATCGCGCAGAGGAAGATCGACGGCGCGTAGGCGAGCCGCTCCCCGAGGATCGTCCCGATCGTCACGAGGAAGTTCGAAACCGGGAGAAAGAGGATCGCGTACGCACCGATCGCGAAGGCGCCGAGCGGAGCCGAACGGCGCAGGCGCCAGACGGCGAACGCGGCGGCAGCGAGGACGACCACGAAGCCGAGGAAGGCGGGAGCGAACGGGCGGGCGAGCGGGATCTGCGCGAGCGAGTAGTCGGAGGAGAGCCGGACCGGCAGCAGCTCGAGGAGGAGGTAGCGGAGCTGGACGGCGCCAGCCGTCGCGATCCGATCGGCTGCCGCGGCGGTCACGAGCGGGTTGTCGAGCGGAAGGATCTTCATCGTCGTGCCGTGAACGACGGCAGTCCGGACGGCGAGCCAGAGCGCGATCGCCGCAGCGTAGGAAGCGTATCGGGCGAGACCGCGGTCCGGAGCGCCGAGGAGCAGGTCGCCCCAGAGGGCCACCACGGCGAAGGCGACCGCGGACTCCTTGGAGAAGAGAGCGAGAAGGAGCGCCGCTGGCGCGGCCGCCAGGCGCCACCGTCCGCGGTGCGCCAGGAGGAACACGATCCCGAAAAGCGCGGCGAGAAGATCGGCGCGGCCGACGACCGACGCGACCGCCTCGGTGTGGATCGGCAGCGACGCGAACAGCAGCGCGCCGGCGAGCGCGCCCCCGTGTCGCATCCCGGCGCGCCGCAGCAGGAGCAGGACGAGACCGCTCACGATCCCGTGGAGAAGGACGTTGGCGGCGTGATAGCCGGCCGGCGCGTCGCCCGGCAGTCCGAGCGCGCGGTTCAGCCCATAGTTCCAGGCGAAGGTGAGGCTCGTCAGCGGCCGGTAGAGCGTGTCGTTCTCGACCACGCTCCCCCAGTACCTCTCGCCGAAGATCGCCTCGAGATCGAACGGGCGGTGGAGCGCTTCGTTCTTGCGGATCAGCTCCGCGTCATCGAACACGAGCGCGTTGCCGAGGAGGTTCACGTAGAGGAGGATCGCGAGACCGGCGACGATCGCGAGCTCGCGCGCCCCACCCGTGAGGAGCGAGCGAGGATTCGCCCCGATCCTTTCCTTCCCTCTTCGCTTGCGCTGCGGCTGCATACGTGGAGGGACGATAAACGGTGCAGCCGGACCGGAGCAACGAGCCGGCCGGCCGCCGCCACCCGCCCCCCGCTCGGCGGCCCCGGCGGCCCCGGCTCGATTCCGCGCCCCCCCGCCACGCCGCGACGAGACCGAGCGGGACTACTGGAACTCGACCGGCGTCCCCTTGGAGAGATGCTGCGCCAGAAAGATCGCATCCCAATTGGTCAGGCGGACGCATCCGTGCGAGGTCACGTACCCAATCGTCTCCGGCGAGGCCGTCCCGTGCATCCCATAGTGCGGCTTCGAGAGGTCGATCCAGACGAGGCCGACCGGGGAGTTCGGTCCAGGCGGGAGCATCGCATCCGGGTCGGTGTCGGGCACCTCGTGGAAGAGCGCGGGCTGATAGTGGAAGTGGGGATTCCAGGCGATCGCATCGACCTCGACTGTCTCGCTCGGCGACGGGTCGTACTTCGATCCGACGGTCGACGGGAACTCGTAGAGGATCCGTCCCTGGGGATCGAGCGCGAGGGTATAGAAGCCTTTCTTCGAGACGACCACGCGCGCGATCGTCGGAGGGGCGGCGCCTTCCGCGGAGCCCGCGGCGCCGGGCGCGCCCAGCGCCGGCCTCGTGCCGGATGTCTGCCTCTCCGCGACGTCCTCGCCGGCGCCCGGCAGGCGCATCGGCTCCACGCGTGGCACGCGTAGGACCGTCCCCCTCTGGAGCCTGGAAAGATCGATCCCTTGGTTCCAGGCAGCCAGGGCGCGCCAGGTCGTGTGGAAGCGCTCCGCGATCTGTTCCGCAGGAGACTGGTAACAGAGGCAGGACAGCTTCGCCTTCTCGTAGATGTCAGATGGAACGTCCACGAACGTCCCCATCAGGTCGGACGCCTGGACGGTGTAGGTCGCCAAAGGGTCCAGCGACGCGGCGCCCGCCTCCGTCCCTTCGAGGCTGCGAAGAGTCGCGGCATCGGGCACCCCGGTCGCCTGGAGCTCATGGGCGCGCTGGTACCAGTAGACCGCCTTCGCGGTGTTCTTCCCCCAGCGGCCGTCCACGACGCCCGGCGAGAATCGGGCTCGATCGAGCGAGATCTGCAAGCGGAGGATCGAGAACGCATCCGTCGAGTCGAACGGAGCGGCGGCGGCCAAGGCCCTCGCCATGCCCGAGGCGGAGGAGTCTCGGCCCGTCCCGCGCGGACGCCAAGAGCCAGCCGGCCCCTTCCAGCTTTCGTCGAACCTCCCCATCTCGATTGCGGCGCTGTCGCTCTCATCGAAGCCGCCGGCGGGTGTCGACACGTCGCTGAGTGTGTCGGCTCGGGCTGCGCGATCCCCGTCCATGTCACGCCGCGACACCTCGCAGGAGCAGAGAATCAGGGACAACATGGGAAGCAGGAGAAGAAGGGGAAGCAGGGGAAGCAGGAAAGCCGGGAGGACGCCGAGCCTGTCGAGGAAGGAACGCCTCGGGGAGAGCCGGGCGGAAGGACCTGTCATGTTGCCTCCTTGGTCGCAACCATTCGCACGTTCGCAAGGCAGCAGATTCGCTCGCATTCGATGGCTGGACCTTCGCGGCCCTGCTCTACGCCTAGTCTAGCGGACGTACGGCGCCAGCGGGCGCCGGGGAGATCATCCCGCGGGGAAACCGCGCGAGCGGAGGCGGCGCCGCGGCCGGTCAGCCGCCCGCCTCTCCTTCCGTCTCGGCGCGCGCGGCCCGCAGGTAGCGGCTCACCCAGGGCAACAGCGCATACGCGGGCAGCGCGAGGAGGAACGTGAAGGCGAAGTAGGGGGCGTAGCCCATCCGCTCGGTCCCCCAGCCGCTCAGTCCTCCGGCGATCGAGCGGGTGAACCCGAAGAGAGCGGAGAGCAGCGCGTACTGCGTGGCCGCATGGTCCCGCTCGCAGATCGACATGAGGAAGGCGAGGAACGCCGCCGTCCCGAGGCCGCTCGAGAACGACTCGAAGAGCGAAGCGGTGTAGATCCCGGCGCGTCCTCCGCCGGCCAATGCGACGCCGGCGTAGACCAGGTTCGAAATCGCCTGGAAGAGGCCGAGGACCCACAAGCCGCGCAGGATTCCGATCCGCGAGGTGAGCCACCCGCCGGCGAGCGCGCCGACGATCGACGCGAAGACGCCGAAGGTGGTCGTGATCATCCCGATCTCGAAGAGGCTCATGCCGCGGTCCACCCAGAACGGGCGGACCATCGGTCCCATCGCGCTGTCGCCCAGCTTGTAGACGAGGATGAACGCGAGCGCGGCGGGAGCGGCCGGCCGTCGGAGCCACCGCAGCAACGGACGGATCGGATCGCGCCGCTCTGCCGGGTCGCGCGGGATGCGCGGCGTGAACGCGACCGAGGCGGCGAGCGCGACGAAGACGAGCGCCGTAACGGCGAAGAGCGTCCGCCAGCTGAGCGTGCCGGCCAGAGCGACGAGGCCACCGCCGCCGAGGATCAAGGCGACCCGGTACGCGGAGACTCGAATGCCGTTGGCGGTCCCCATCTGGCGGCGATCGACGAAGCCGATCGTGTAGCCATCGATCGCGATGTCCTGCGTCGCCGACGCCATCGTGAAGGCGAGGAGCGCCGTCCAGAGCCAGAGCGAGGGATGGGCAGGATCGAGCGAAGGGATCGCGAGCAGGAGCGCCGCCATGGCGAGCAGCGGAACGAGAATCCATACCTGCATCCGGCCGAAGCGGTCGACGAGCGGCGACCAGAAGACTTTTGCGCTCCACGGAAGCCCGAGCAGCGAGAAGAAGCCGATCTGCTTCAGGCTCACGCCATGGACGCGAAAGTAGACGGGGAGCGCTTCCTGGAAGATGCCGAACGGGAGCCCTTGCGCGAAGTAGAGCAGCGCGACCCACAGGAGCTTCCGCCCGGAAGACGAGCGCAACTGCTGCAGCGCGTGCAACGGACGGAACATGTGCGATTGCCGGGACAGACGCAACACGCCCCGCCCGCCACGCGGCGATCCGGGCTGCGATCCGGGCGCGGAGTCGCGCCCGGCCGAGGAGGAGTTCTCTGCCGTCACCCTCCCGATTCTCAGGCAGAGAGGACGACGGCGAAACGATTCGCGAGCGCGAGCAGCTCGTCCTTCCGAGCGAGGGAGTCGAGCCACTCCTTCGGTATGGTGTCGATCCCGTGGGCGATACCGGCCAATCCGCCGGCGATCGCGGCGACCGTGTCGGTGTCGCCGCCGAGATTCACCGCCTTGACGACGCAGTCACGGTAGTTGCGGGTGGTGACCAGGGACCAGACCGCCGCCTCGATCGTCTCGGTGACGTGGCCGCCGGAAAGGATCTCATCAGCCGGGACGTCGGCGAGCGAACCGCGAAGGATCCGTGAGAAGGTTCGCCTCTCCATCCGCCAGGGCGGCTGCGCGTAGTACTTCACCGCGTCTTCCATCGCGTAGCGGTAGGCAGCGCCGGCCGGGCGCTGAAAAACGAGGTTGCGGACGATCAGGGAAAGAATGCCGCACGCCATCTGCGACCGCGTGTGCGCGTGCGTGATTCGCGAGGCTTCGTGCACGCGATCGAGCATCAATGGAATCGACCATCGCGAGAAGGCGAGCGCGACCGGCAGGATCCGCATGAGCGAGCCGTTGCCGTTGCTCGATTCGTCGATCGACCCGCTCACCTGAGGAGAGACGCCTCGGATGATCCGCTCGATCGCCTGGCGGGTCGTTTCGCCGACGTCGAACACCTCTCCTCGCGCGGTCCATCGGCCTTCTTGCAGCCAACCGGCGAAAAGCCCGCCGAGTCGCTCCAGGCTGTATTCGCCGAGCAGCGCCTCGACGGTGCAAAAAGTGAGAGCGGTATCGTCGGACCACGTCCCGGGAGGCTGATCGTGCACGCCGCCTCCGCGGAGCTCGCGGACCGGATCCTCTCTCCTCTGTTCTCTCGACTCGAACTCGACCGGAACGCCCAGCGCGTCTCCGACAGCGAGCCCGAGCAAACCCCCTACGACTCGATGGGGCCTGATCATCTTCTACCCCCCAATTGGACGGCAGCTCGCTTCCGGCCCTGCTGAGGATTGCGGGCCGGGGACGCACTTGGCAGCGATGCTCAGCTTACTCGTTACCCGTCGATAGAGAGAAGAGAAAGGGAAGGTTGTCACAAGGAATGATCTTAGGGAGAGTAGAAGCTTCTCTTCTGCCAAGGCCCGGGGAGAAAGACGGTGCGCAGAGCCCGGTCCATCGCGAGGACCGAGTGCGGATCGGGCAGCTGACCGGCGCTCGGAGGCCTTCCCGTCGCCGGGAAGACATCCCCTCCGGGCTTACTTGAAGCGGTAGGTGATCCGCCCTCGCGTCACATCGTAAGGCGACAGCTCGACGAGCACCTTGTCACCGACGAGGATGCGGATGAAATGCTTACGCATTTTCCCGGAAATGTGCGCCAGAACAAGATGGCCGCCGGCGACCTCGACCCGGAACTGGGTGTTCGGAAGGGTCTCGAGAACCACTCCCTCCATGATGATCGCGTTCTCTTTCGCCGGCGGAGTCGGTTGCTCCTCCGGAGTCGGGCGGCGCTTCTTCGGGTGAAACGGCCTTTGCTTCCTCAATCCTCATCCCCCCGGTTCAGGCCTCAACGACGGAGGCGAGGCCACCCGGCCCCGCCTCCCGTTCCTCGCTCGGTCGCGACTAGTACCGTCGACCCCAGCCGCCGTCCGAGCCGCCGCGGTCGGCGCGAGGCTTCGCCTCGTTGACCGTCAACGGCCGTCCCAGCACGTCGGACTGGTGGAATCGCTGGATCGCAGCAGACGCGGCCTCCTCGTCGGCCATCTGAACGAATCCGAAACCGCGCGACCGGCGCGTCTCGCGGTCGAAGATCACCTGAGCGGAAACGACCGATCCGACCTGGCTGAACAGATCGATCAAGTCCTGCTCGGTCGCTGCATAGGGGAGATTGCCAACGAAGAGGTTCGTACCCATCCTGACTCCTTCCGAACGGCACGATCGCCGACCCGATGACGGGCCTCGCGAGGTCCGCCATCCGTATCCGTATACCCATACCCATTCCGGACGTGACTCGGCTGCCGCCTCCGCAAGAGACGCGGGAACGACAACGCATCGGCTCCCTGCATCGTTTCGAGGAACGAATCTCGAGAGGGCAACTAGCGGACGACCGAGGATCGAACCGTGAGAACCGCTCCGGATTCGCGCGGCGCTTCATGCGCCGCGTCTCTTCGCTCCAACCATGCTCCAAGCCGAAGGGCGGAATGGCTGGAGGCTCCAGCCACCGACAGAGCGGATCTTCCTCGAACAGCCGGGAATGGTCAAGCAGAAAGCCTGGACGCGCCGTCGCGTGACGGTGACGCCATCTCCGTTTACTGCTATCAGTTGTCAGAACGAGGGGGCATTCAGACGCACGAAGCGCGACGGTGCGCTGGACGCCTGAGGCTTATCGAACCTTCCCTCGCGGGCGACGACCCGCGACCAACAGCGAGTCGGCCGACCGCGAGGCTTACGGCACCCGCTCGAGCAGGATCCGGTTCGCCGATTCCGTGGATCGGAGGAGGAGGGCTTCGCGCGCCTGCGGGAAGGCGGAGGCTTCGACCGTCCTATCGCGGATCGCAAGCCGGCGCCTGTAGAGGAGGGTAGTCGAGGTCGAGCCGGCCGGCCGCTCCTCGATCGCGGTCTCGAAGAGGATCGCTTCGCCGGCGGCCTTCGTCGTTTGCGTGCCGGCGGGAGCGGGAAGCGCGCGGATCCGCGTCGAGGGGAGAAGCTCGAGGCGGAGGTCGACCTCCTCCGTGAGGAGCGCCGGAAAGAGCAGCGGAGCGGCGCGAGAGGACCGGCGCAGCGAGCGCGCCGGCGGCAGGAACTCCGAGGCGCCCGGCGCTTCGGGGATCTCGAGGATTCGGGCGCCGCTCCCTCCGGGGATCGGCCGCCCCACGCCCGAACCGAGGAACGAGCCGAGGACCGCGATCGAGTCGGCCCCCAGGCGGTCGATGCGCAGTCCCGCGAGCTTGCCTCCCTCCACGATCGTCGCGGCGAGCGACTCCATCGCCTGGCGGAGTCGCCGCTCCTCGAATCCGTCCGAAGCGGCTCCCGAGAGGCGGAGCCAGATTTCGCCGCGTACCGTCCCTTCTTCTTCCCCCTCGGCCGACTCGACGATGCGCACGCGCAGCCGGCTTCGGGCAGCAGGCGCGGGAAGCTCGATCCACGAGGCCGCCTTTTCGGACATCTCCAAGACCTCCGAGACGCGCGCGCCGCCGGGGCGGTTCACCAGGGCGCCGTGCCGCAGCGAGAGGGTTCCGGAGGACGTCTGCAGGAGCAACTCGCCGAGCGAGGCGAACGCGGGAACCTCCTTCGCGATCGGGCCGGCCGGAACGGCGCGGAGGCGCGCGCCGAGCCCCGATGCCCGCGCGGCGGCGAGCGCAAGAGCGGCGCGATCGAGGGGATTGCCGCACGAGGAGGCGAAGGTGCGCGACGCGAGGCGGATCGGGAGAAACCAGTCGAGATCCCCGCCGTCGGCCGGGATCGTCCGGTCGGCGACGAGCGCGCCGATCCGCTCCCACCGTTCGCGATCCTCGATCGGAGGACGGCCGCTCGGGAGATCTCCCCCAGCCCATGCGCCGATCGCGGAGTCCGCCTGCGCGGCGTCATCCAGCCGGCCGATGAGCCAGCGAGCCAGGTCGTCCCAGGAGCGGCAGGTCGAGTAGACGAGCAGAGGACGGTCGGGCGCGTCGGGCTCGTCAGGAAGCGCCGGCAGCGGCCCGGCGCGCCAGACGCCGGGCTCGACCTCCGTCCATCCGCGCGTCGCATGAACGCCGGCCGGGCGGGCACGAAGGGCCGGCGCGTCGATCCGGATCTCGGCGGAGAGAACCGGCGAAGCGGCGGTGAGCAGCTCCACGCCCTCCAGCCAAGGCCGCCACGCCTCGCGGTCCCGGACGGTGTAATCCAGCTCGGTCACGCACTCGCGCTCGACCCCGAGGAAGCTGATCACGACCTCCTGCAGCCCGGCGCGTTCCGGGCAGCGCGCAACCCTCTCGGGGGTCACGCGATTCCATGCGCGAGGCAGCGCGGGCGACTCCTGCCCGCCCTTTTGGATCGTCCGGCAGACGTGGATCTCGATCTCCTGCCGGGTCGTGTCGTAGGCGGCTCGCGTGTCGCCCAGGTGCGCGATCGCGAGGTCGGTGCGCAAGCGCCGGACCTCGCGAACCCGCCGTTCGACGCGACCGTCTTCGCGCAGGCGGATCCACACGCCGCGATAGAGCAGGACGTCGTCGGCGCCGTCTCCGAGGCGGAGGCCTTCGGGCGACGCGACGAGGGCGCTGGTGGCGGGACCGAGGGGCGGATCCGCTTGCCCACGCGCCTCGCCGGGCGCGATCGCCACCATCGCAGACGCCGCGACGACGAGCAGCCAGCCAGCGACGCGCAGCCGGGCGGCTTCGGGTTGGCGCGACCGGCGCGGTCGGCGCGGTCGACGCGGTCGACGCGGTCGACGCAGCCGGAGCGGTCGGCGCAGCGGGCGCGCGAGCAGGCGCGGGCGCGGGCGCATCACCGTCCCCGCCTTGCGAGACGGATCCGCTCGGCGAACGCCCGGAGCGAATCGACTGCTTCCGCGCCGCCCGCCCATTCCGAGGCGGGGATGGTCCGCTTCCTCGTCACAGCTCGAAGCTCGGTTCGCGCCGACCCTCCGCCGGGGAGGTAGCGCGCCGCGAGGGAGGCGGCATCGTGATCGACGCGAAGCGTGTCGAGCGGGCCGGAGCACCGGAAGCCGGGGGGCAGCGTGATGCGGTCGGTCGCGAGAAGCTCCTGAGAGAACCAGAGCAGCGCCTCGCTTTTGCGCTCGCTCCTTCCCTCCTCTCCCTCTCCGAACGACAGCATCCGGCAAAGCCGCGGCTGCTCGGAGACGACGCGAGCGGCCGGCGGCAGGAAGGCGAGCAGCGAGTCGCCGGCCGAGGCATAGCTCGGAACGCGGAAGTCGATCCGGATCGATGCGTCCCGTGAGAAGTCGCGGGGATCGCACGCCTCGACCGAGACGATCTCGATCGCGGGGCCGAGCGAGGCGAGCAGATCCGCGATCGCCCCGTCGAAGTCCGCCGCCGGCGCATCGGACAGAAGGCCCCGCAGGCGCGAATCCGAAGCCCCCTGGCCAAGGAGGTCGAGCCGTCCTTCGAGCGTGCCGTCCGCATGCAGGCGCGAGACGGCGTCGACGCGCAGGCGGCTCTCCTCGGGCGAGAACGAACGGATCCGCGACAGTCCTTCCCCGCGCGGGCTTCCGATGACGTAATGCTGCTCTCCTTCGAATCGCGACCAGGTCGCGCGATCGAACGGGGCCCAGGTGGGATCGAGCATCGTGTAGGAGCCGTCCGGCCGCTCGACCGCCACGACGCAGTGGTTGAACTGATCGGCGGGGATCGCCTCGACCCGCGCCCCCGCCATCGTCATCGCCGGGTAGGTGGAGAAGCCGGCGGCGCGGAGCATCGTCACCAGCATTCCGGCGATGTCCTTGCACACGCCGCACCGGTCGGCGTAGGTCATCGTTCCGGGATGGAGCGTGTAACCTTCCCCCTTGCCCATCGAGAGCCCGGCATAGCGAATCTCCTGCGCGACCCAGTGCAGCAGGACGGCCATCTTCTCGTCGTCGCTCTGGAGACCGCGCGTCAGCTGGTCGACCTTCGCGCGGATCCCCTCGTCGCTGGCGAAGACCGGGTCGTTGATCTCGAAGAACCAGCGGGACTTCTCCTGCCAGCTCTCCACCGTCGCGAGGACGACCTTCGGGACGATGTCCGTCCTCTCCGGGATTCGCGGCTCCTCGACGAACGCCGGGACGTCGTGCGCCTCCCAGGAATAGACGAGCAGCGAGTCGGCGAACGTAAGCGAGGAGCGGAGCGCCCCGTTGTAGGTCGCGTACTGCACCGGCTTGTCGCGCGGCGTGCGCAGCGTGTAGCTCTTCTCGACGATCGGGAGGGACTCCTGAAAGGTCACGACGTCGTAGAAGTGCCCGCGCATGGGCGGGAGGTACTTCTCGTCGTCGGCCACCTCGACGCCCTGCGCCATGGAGGTGGCAACCGAGGGTCCGGCTCCGCTCGCACGGCCCGAGACATCCTCTTCGCTCGTGCCGGCCGAGGCATCCTCTCCGCCGGCGCCACCCTCCGCCTCCCACGCCGCGCCGTCGAGGTAGGCGATCTGGAATCCCTTCTTGTAGGTGACGAGCTCGATCGCGTCACCGATCGCCAGGCGCGGCATCGAGAGGATCTTCATCCGCGCGCCCCAGTAGATCATGTCCGCCGGGGCGGGAAGGTCCACGGCGGAGGCAGGATCGACCGGCTCGAGCGATCCGTCCCCGCGATGGATGACGAGCTTCTCGATCCGGATCAGGTTGGAGGCCGGATCGTAGTCGAAGCGCTGTGTCGCCTGCTCGCGCGCTCCCCCCTCGGTGAGGATCTTCACCAGCGCGCGACGGCGGACGTGGCCGAGGCCCGTCGGCTCGAGATCGACCGTGGTGCGATCGAAGACGAGGACGGCTCCCGCTCCCTCCCAGCGTGAAGAATCGCCCGCAGCCGCGATGCATGCGGCCAGCGAGTCGGACGGCGGGGCCGCCGTGGGCGATGCGGAGGCAGCGAGCGCCGGCGCCGCGAGCGCGGCCGGAAGGAGCAGCAGCACAAGCAGCGACGCCGCCCGCAGCAGCCGCAGCGCTCGCGGCAACGAGGGCTCCGCCGAATCGGACTCGCGCTGCATACGCCCCTCCCGCCCGGGGCTCGACTCACCAGCCCGCGCTCTCGACCGCCGTCCTCGGGCTGGAGAGCGCGCATCGCCGGATCGTCGGGCGCAGGTCCGCGCCCTCCGCGCCGATCCCCACCACTGGGCCGGCACCTCTCCCGCCCGGGGAGGGGCTCGGCCCGCGGTTCGTTCTACCACCGCCTTGATCGGCACGCCAAACGGTTTCGCGGTCGCCGTGCATCGTCGCTAAGCAACAGCCGCGCCGCAAATGATCCGGACGATGGAGGTTCCATCTCACCTCTCCGACTCCTCCGCCGGATCTGGTAGTCTCTAGCCCGGATTCGCCCAAGGGGAGGATGAGATGCACGAGAGCGGCAACAACAACGGACACGACAACACATCGGGAGAGGAAGCGCGCGTCAACGATTCGCCCGAGTTCCTCGCCGCGATGGCGGCGGATACGCGCGTTCTGCCGACTCCCGCGGTCGGCCAGAAACTCCACGCGACGATCCGGTCGATCGGCGAGGAATGGAGCTTCGCGGACTACGGCGGGCGCAGTGAAGCGACCATCGAGACACAGCACCTGAAGGACGCCGACGGCTCGCTGCGCGTCAGCATCGGGGATCGGATCGAGGCATACGTGGTGTCGAGCGACGATGGGATCGTCCTCGCGCCGAGCTTCACGCCAGCCCCGAACGAGGCCCTGACCGTCCTGCGGCAGGCCCAATCCGAGGGAACGCCGGTGCAGGGGAAGGTGGTGGGTCTGAACGCGGGCGGCCTCGAGGTCGAGATCGCGGGCGTGCGGGCCTTCTGCCCGGTCTCCCAGGTCGACATCGCCTACTGTCCCGACCCGTCCGTCTTCGTCCACAAGACCCTCGAGTTCCGCGTCCTGGAGCTGGCGGATGGCGGACGCCGCGTCGTCGTCTCCCGCAAGGCGGTCCAAATGCAGCAGAAGGCCGAGATCGCGGCGCGCATGCGGTCCGAGCTGAAGGCCGGCGAGGAGCGCGACGGTACCGTCGTCCGAATGGAGAGCTTCGGAGCCTTCGTCGACCTCGGGGGCCTCGACGGGATGGTCCACGTGTCGGAGATCTCCCACGACCGGGTGAATCATCCCAAGGACGCGCTGAAGATCGGTGATCGCGTGCGCGTGCGGGTGCTCGAGGTTGGCACCGATCCGAAGGGCCGCGACCGCATCTCCCTGTCCATCAAGGCCGCGCAGCAAGATCCCTGGAACCACATCGAGGAGGTGGTCCAGGCCGGCCAGAAGCGATCGGGCAAGGTGGTCCGCATCGCCGATTTCGGGGCGTTCGTCCGCATCCTCCCGGGGATCGAGGGGCTCGTCCACGTTTCGGAGATCACGAGCGAGCCGATCACCCATCCTCGCGAGGCCTTGAAGGAAGGCCAGGAGGTCGAGGTCCGCGTGCTTCGCGTCGATGTCCCGCGGAGGCGGATCGGACTGTCGATGCGCGACGCGGCCGATCCGCACGAGGCCGTCGTGATGAAGGTCGGCTCGGTGGTCGAGGGGCTCGTCCGCACGCACAAGCCGTACGGGATCTTCGTCGACCTGCCGGGCTTCGGCCCGCGGGTCAGCGGCCTGCTGCCTGTCGAGGAGACCGGAGTCCCGAAGGGCGGGGACCTCGCGAAGCGGTATCCGAGCGGCGAGAAGCTCGAGGTGGTGATCCAGCAGATCGACGAGAAGGGACGAATCCGCCTCGCGATCCCCTCGGCCAACCCTTCGCATGCTGCCACCTCGCCCTCCCAGCAGCAGGCTTCGCGCGGCAGCGGCAGCGCGATGGCCGAAGCGTTGCGACGCGCGCTGCAGGGCGGAGCGAACGGCCGGGCCTGACCCGGCGGGACTCGACCCGGCGGATCTCGAGGATCTCGCGCCAGCGGATCTCGCGCCGATTCGTGAGGCCGATCGGGCCGGTTGCAGGCTGACGCGAGGCTGAAGCGATCCCGAGAAGCGGCTCCCCTTCCTCCAGCGAGGAAGGGGAGCTTCTCTTTCGCCGCTGGATGCAGGCCCGGCTGGCAAGCCACCCGCGCCTCAACGTGATCTGCGGCCGGGCACCCCATTGGGCCGGGCAGGACCGGGATGCTACCGTCAAGGTTCGGGAGCTTGGGAACGCTCGGGAAGGTTCGGGAGAGGCGCGGGAGGCGCGCATGCTCCGGGCGTAGGAAAGCTCGCATTTCCCGCCGTGGAGCGAAGGAACATCCGGCTGACGATCGGAGGACCGACGGAGGTGGAGGACGTGGACTTGCACGACCGGCCGCTGTCTCATCGCGAGATGCTTCGCTACCGGCGCCATCTCAGCCTGCCCGAGATCGGACGGGAAGGGCAGGAGCGACTCTCCCGAAGCTCCGTTCTGTGCGTCGGAGCGGGAGGGCTCGGCTCGCCGCTCGCGCTGTACCTGGCGGCCGCAGGGGTCGGCCGGATCGGCCTCGTGGAGTTCGACGAGGTCGACCTCACGAATCTTCAGCGGCAGATCCTGTACGGGACGAGCGACGTCGGCAAGCCCAAGCTGCAGGCCGCGAGCGAGCGGCTGTCCGACCTGAATCCGGAGATCGAGATCGTCTGTCACCCGGTGCGCCTGACGAGCGCGAACGCGATGGAGATACTCTCCGACTACGACGTCGTCGCAGACGGTAGCGACAACTTCGCAACGCGCTACCTCGTCAACGACGCGTGCGCTCTTCTGCGCAAGCCGTACGTTTACGCGAGCATCTTCCGCTTCGAAGGGCAACTCGCCGTCTTCGACGCCCAGCGCGGCCCCTGCTACCGCTGCCTGTTCCCCGAGCCGCCGCCCGCCGGATCGGTGCCGAGCTGCGCGGATGCCGGAGTGCTCGGGGTGCTTCCCGGAATCCTCGGCTCGCTGCAGGCGCTCGAGACGCTGAAGCTCCTGCTCGGGCTTGGTGACGACTCCGGGCTCAGGCCCGGGGACGCCCTCGGGCTCAGGCTTGTCGCCGGGGCCGGCGCGGGAGACGGCGAGGCCGCGGGCGAGGGCGGCGTCGCGGGCGAGGAAGACCGCGACAGCGAGGGCGAGGGGGCGCCCGTTTCCCGGCGGCCGGGCCGTCTCATGCTGTTCGACGCGCTGGATCTCTCCTTCCGCGAACTGCAAGTCAGGAAGGACCCTTCTTGCCCGGTCTGCGGGACCGACCCGACGATCCGGGAGCTGATCGACTACGACGCCTACTGCGGGCGGGAGGAAGGAACGCACGCGGCTGCGACCGCCGGCACAACGCCGGCCGCCGGCACAACGCCGGCCGGAGACGATCTCCTGCGGCGCCAGGGCGAGTCTGCAGCCCCGGGGCATCCGAACGACCCGGTCGACGAGTACCCGGTCGACATCCGCCCGCGCGAGCTGGACCGGCTGCTGCGCTCGGCGGACGGGTCGGCGCCCGAGGTGCTCGACGTGCGGGAACCGTACGAGGCCGCGATCGCCCACATCCCCGGCTCGCGTCTGATTCCGCTCGGGGATCTCCCCGCGCGCCTCCACGAGCTCGATCCCGCCCGCTCCTACGTGGTCTATTGCCACAGCGGCGGCCGAAGCGCCTACGCGACCCTCCTGTTGAGGAAGGCGGGATTCCGCCGGGTGTCGAACCTCGCGGGCGGCATCGACGCGTGGGCGGTCGAGGTCGATCCCTCGGTCGCGCGCTACTGATCGCCCAACGGACGCTCCCGTCCAGACCGTCCGGGGGCTCGCATCACCCGGCCTACCCGGTCTGCTTGCGAAAGCGGGCGACCGCGATCCCGAGGAACGCGACGCCCATCACGGCGAGCGCGAGCAGCTGCGGCCAGAGGACGCGGAATCCCGCCCCCTTCAAGAAAACCCCGCGCACGACGTCGAGGTAGTGGCGCAACGGAATCAGGAGCGTGGCCCACTGGAAGACGAGCGGCATGCTCTTTACCGGGAACAGAAAGCCGGAGAGCAGGATCGTCGGCATCAGGATCAGGAAGGTGACCATGAACGCCTCCTGCTGCGTGCTCGCCAGGGTCGATACGAGGAGACCCATCCCCAGCGCCGAGACGAGGAACAGCACGCTGCCGCCGAGCAGAAGCAGGAAGCTCCCGCGAAACGGGATTCCGAACCAGAGGATCGCGACGGCGAGCACGAGCGCGAGGTCGAGCAGGCCGATCAGTCCGAATGGGATCGTCTTTCCCGCGATCAGCTCCGAAGGGCGAAGCGGCGTCACGCGAAGCTGCTCGAGCGTGCCCAGCTCCCGCTCCCGCACGACGGCGAGCGAGGTCAGCAGGAGGCAGAACAGCAGCGTGATGAAGCCGGCGACGGCCGGAACGTTGTAGTTGCGGCTGACGAGTCCCGGGTTGAACCAGGCGCGCTCCCGCAGGTCGAGCGAGGGGATCGCGACGGCGGCCTGCCCCACCCCCGGCGTCGCGAGCGCACGAACACCTGCGCCTCCGCCCCCCCGGGCGATCGAAGCGCCGTACTGGCCGACGATCCGCATCGCGTAGGACTGCGCGAGGGTTGCCGTGTTCGAGTTCGTCCCGTCGATCAGGATCTGTACCCTCGCCTCGCCGCGCGCGGCATCGCGAGCGAATCCGGGCGGGATCTGCAATCCGAGGACGGCGCGGCCGCGGTCGAGCGCCTCGACGATCGCGCCGGGACGGTCCGACCACCCGACGACGCGAAAGTACCCGGATGCCTGAAAGGCCTCGATCAGCTCGCGCGACGCGCTGGTCCGGTCCTGGTCGACCACGATCGTCTTCGTCTGCCGCAGGTCGGTCGAAACGGCGTAACCGAAAACGATCAGCTGGACGAGCGGGGCGAGGATGAGCATCCGGCGCAGCCGCGCATCGCGAAGGGTCTGAAGCAGCTCCTTGCGGACCATTTGCCCGGTTCGCTCGACGGTCCCCGACCGCAAGGGGCCGGAGAGCCGCCACCAGCGAGCGCGGCGCGTCGCGGCCCGCCTTTCCTCCGTTCCATTCACTCCCGCCATCACAGCTCCTTGCGGAAGCCGCGGACGGCCAGCGCAAGCCCGGCCGCCATGAACGCGACCATCGACAGTCCCGGCACGAACAGCACATCCACGCCGACCCCCTTGAGGAAGATCCCGCGGGTGACGACCAGGAAGTAGCGCGCAGGCACGACCAGGGTGACGAGCCGCAGCGGAGCCGGCATCACGTCGATCGAGAACATGAATCCCGAGAGGAGATAGGCGGGCATGAACGTCGCGACCATCGCCATCTGCGTGGCGAGTAGCTGCGTGCGCGCGACCGAAGAGATGAAGATCCCGAGCCCGAGGGCGCCGGCCAGGAAGAAGAAGGAGAGGACGGCGAGCAGCCAGGGGCTGCCGCGGAACGGCACACCGAAGAGCGCGACGCCCAAGATCGTGCAGACCGCGACGTCGATCATCCCGATCGCGAGATACGGCAGGAGCTTGCCGACGATCACCTCGAGCCGCGTGACGGGCGTCGAGGCGAGCTGCTCCATCGTGCCGCGCTCCCACTCGCGAGCGATGGTCAGCGAGGTGAGGATCGCGGCGATGATCATCATGATCACGGCGACGAGCCCCGGAACGATCATGTTGCGGCTGCTCAGCTCTTCGTTGTACCAGATGCGCGTCTCGGCGGTGACCGCCCCGCTCCCCGGCTGCGGCGCTCTCGCCGGCATCCCACCCGCTCCTCCGCCCGCTCCTCCGGCCGTCGGTCCGCCCGCCCCTCCCGGCACCCGCGCGGCAAGACGAACCCGCTGCCCGTAGCTCTGCGTGATCCCTTGAACGTAGGAAAGGACGATCGACGCGGTGTTCGCGTCGGAACCGTCGACGATCGCCTGCACCGGCGCCGGCCGGCCCGTCTCGAGGTCGGCAGCGAAGCCGGGCGGAATCACGAGGACCAGCGCGGCGCGCCCCGACGTGAGCAACGGGTCGATCTCCGCAGCATCCTCGAGATGCCCCAGGAGGACGAAGGAACGCGACGCCCGGAAGAGATCGACCAGCTCCCGGCTGCGCGCCGTCCGGTCCTGATCGAGCACGGCGACCGGCACGGACTCCACCTCCCACTGGATGGCGTAGCCGAAGAGGATCAGCAGCAGCACGGGGAGCAGGAAGGCCAGGATCATGCTGCGCGCGTCACGCGAGAGCTGGATCGCCTCCTTCCGCGCCATCGCCGCCAGCCGGACCGGATCGACCCGCAAGCTCACGTCCGCTCCGCCGCGCGGATGCGCGCGATGAAGAGATCCTCGAGGCTCGGCTCGACCTCGTCGACCGCCTGCAGTTCGACGCGGGCGGCGGCGAGCGCTTCCGTGAT
This sequence comes from Candidatus Eiseniibacteriota bacterium, assembly GCA_041946735.1. Lineage (GTDB taxonomy): Bacteria > Eisenbacteria > RBG-16-71-46 > CAIMUX01 > VGJL01 > JBHGAY01. The sequence continues at coordinate 38,350 of JBHGAY010000010.1, read as the reverse complement.
CCGTCCGCGCAGCCGGGGGGTCTCTCCCGGCGCGACGATCACGTGCACCGCGCGGCCGAACATTCCCGCCTCCAGCACCCCCTCGAGGCCTTGCACCGCCTCGATCGCCGCCGCGCTGTTCGACGTGCGGAGCGAGAGGATCGGCTCGCGCATCCCCTCGCGGAGCGATCGTGGGGAGTCGACGGCGACCAGCCGACCGCGGTTCATGAGCGCGAGGCGATGGCAGTACTCCGCCTCCTCCATGTAGTGGGTCGAGACGAGGACTGTCGTCCCGCGTCCAGCCATCTCGTAGATCCGGTCCCAGAAGCTCCGGCGCGAGATCGGATCGACGCCCGAGGTCGGCTCGTCGAGAAAGAGGACCGGCGGCTCGTGGAGCATCGCGCAGCCGAGCGCCAGGCGCTGCTTCCAGCCCAGCGGCAGATCTCCGGTTCTCCGTCCCTCCTTCCCTTCGAGCCCCGCCATCGAGATCACCCAGTCGCGCCGTCGCGCCCGCCGGTCGTGAGGGACTCCATAGAGTCCGCTGAAGAGCGCGATGTTCTCGCCGACCGTGAGATCGGGGTAGAGCGAGAAGAGCTGGGACATGTAGCCGATCGAGCGCTTGACCGCTTCGGTCTCGCGCCGCACGTCGCGGCTCGCCACTCGCGCGCTCCCGCCGCTCGGTGCCACCAGCCCGGCGAGCATCTTGATCGTCGTCGTCTTTCCCGCCCCGTTCGGACCGAGGAAGCCGAAGACCTCCCCCGCCTGCACCTCGAAGCTGACGCGGTCGACCGCGACGAACCTGCCGTAGCGCTTCGTCAGCTCCCGCACCTCGATCGCCGGGGCCGCCTCGTTCCCGCTCATTCGCGGCTCTCCTCGCCCGAGACCCGCTCGATGAAGAGGTCCTCGAGGGACGGCTCCACGCGCCCGACCGACTGGACCGCAAAGCCCGCCTGCTCGAGCGCCCCCTCGATCGCTGCGGCCGCGGCGGCGGCGGCGCCCGCCGCGGCGCCCGCCGCCCCACCGCCGCTTCTCCCCGCCATCGTCACGTGCAGCCGCTCGCCGAAGATCGTCGTCCGCCGCACGCCGGCCAGCCGCTCGACGGCAGCCTTCGCCTCCCGGACGCGGTCCACCCGGACCTCGAGGATCTCCTCTTTGATCGATGCGATCAGATCCGCCGGCGCCGCGACGTCGAGCGCGACCCCGTGATGCAGCAGCGCGATCCGGTCGAACCGCTCCGCCTCGTCCAGATAGGCGGTCGAGGCGATCACGGTCACGCCGCTCGCCACCATTTCATGGACGATCAGCCACAGGTCGCGCCGCGAAACCGGGTCGACTCCGAAGGTCGGTTCGTCGAGCAGCAGGACCTCCGGCTGATGGATCAGCGCGCAGGACAGCGCCAGCTTCTGCTTCATCCCTCCGGAAAGCCGGCCCGCCAGGCGGTCCTGGAACGGAGCGAGCTGCGAGAAGCGGAAAAGCCGCTCGAGCCGCTCCGGCCGCTCCCGGCGCGGGACGCGGTAGAGGTCCGCATAGAAATGGAGATTCTCGAGGACGGTGAGATCGCCATACAGGCCGAAACGCTGCGGCATGTATGCGATCCGCTGCTTCCCCTTCTCGGGATCGCGCGCGATCGACAGCCGGTCGAGCCACGCTTCGCCGCTCGTCGGCCGCAGCACCCCGGCCAGCATCCGCAGGGTGGTCGTCTTGCCCGCGCCATCGGGGCCGACGAGACCGAAGAGTTCGCCTCGATCGACCGAGAACGACAGCCGGTCCACGGCGAGGATGTCGCCGAACCGGCGCGTGAGCGAGTCGGCGCGAACGAACCCCGGGGAGGAATCCGGCACCCTAGCGGCCTCCTTCCCCATCGACCGCCGGCAGCACTACGTCTGCAGGCATGCCCGGCTTCAGCTCGTTGGCCGCGTCGCCGACGATCCGCACCTTGACCGCGTAGACCAACCGCACCCTCTCTTCGCTCGTCTGCACCGACTTCGGCGTAAACTCCGCCTCCGACGCGATGAACGACACCTCTCCCGTGTAACGCCGGTCGGGAAACGTGTCGGTCGTGATGCGCGCGGGGTGGCCGAGCCGCACCGCGCCGATGCGCGTCTCAGGCACGTAGATCCGCACCCACCGGTCGCCAGGGTTCATGAGGGTGAGGACGGCGGCGCCCGCCGGAACGATCTCGCCGGCCTCCGCTCCGCGCACGGTCACGATGCCGTCGAACGGCGCGACGATCGTCAGATTCTGCAGCGCCGCCTCGTACGCTTCGACGGCCGCCTCGGCCTGCTCCACCCCGGCCCGTTGCGCGTCGATCCGCTCCTTCCTTGGTCCGGCCTCGACGAGCCGGAGCTGTTCCTCCGCGGTGCGGAGCTGCGCGTTCGCGACCTCCACCGCCAGCTCCGCCTTGTCGCGCGATTCCCGGCTTGTCGCGCCCGCCTCCTCGAGGGAGCGGGTCCGCACGAGGTCACGCTCCGCGTCCCGCGCTTTCTCGACGGCGGCCGCCCGGGCAGCCCGCGCCTGCGCGATCTCCTCCGGGCGGCTGCCCGACTCCAGCTCCGCGAGCACGGCCCGGGCGCTCTCCAGCTGCGCCAACGCCTGGTCGCGGCGCGCCTGCGCTTCCTGCCGGTCCAGACGGGCGAGCTGCTGCCCCCGGGCGACCGTCTCCCCCTCGCGGACTTCCACCACTTCGATTCTTCCGGGGCTCGGAAACCCCAGCCTCGCTTCGGTCGCCTCGATCGTCCCCGAGGCGCGCAGTCCTTCGGCGTCTCTGCCACGTCCCCACAACAGGACTGCGGCCACGGCGGCGAGACCGAGAAGCAGCGCCAGCAGGAGCGCGCGACGTCCGCCCTTGACTCGATGGTTCATCGGTTCGCCTCCAGGCTCTCCTCGATCCATGCGGGATCGAGAACGCCGATCAGACGCGCGAGCGCGACGCGCGCCTGGACTTCCGCGTTGGCTGCCCGAATGCGGTTCGCTCGGGCGAGAAGAAGCTGCGCTTCGGCCTGCAGGTAGTCGTTCTGCGTCGCCGATCCCGCCTCGAGCGACAGCGCTTCGATCCGCGCGACCTCCTCGTAGCTCGCGACCGCGGTCTCCAGGCTTCGGACGCGAGCCTGCGTCTCCTCGATAGCGGCCAGCGCGCGATCGATCTCGCTACGGACCCGGTCCTCGGTCGCGCGCAGGCGCGCGGCAGCCGCCCGTTCCCCCGCTTCGGCCCGGCGTATCGCGCTCGAGATCGCTCCCCCGGTGAAGAGCGGAGCGCTGAGCTGGGCGCCCGCATTCCACTCCTCGGCGTCCGCATCCTCGGCATTGCTGTAGAGCAGCAGGTTGCCGGCGAGGCGAACCTCCGGCCAGCGCCGGCTTGCGACGGCGTCCCGTCTCGAGCCCGCTGCGCGTGCCTCCTCCCGCTGGCGCGCGACGGAAGCGTTGGAGTCCAGCGCCCGCTGCACGAGGCGGTTGCGATCCTCGATCCCGCCGTCGCGAAGCGATACGGCGATGAGCCGGGAGAAGCGGGTTGAATCGACCGGCTCCTGGATCAAGGTCGCCAGGCGCCGTTCGGCGACCTCGAGCCCCGCCGCCTCAGCCTCGCGGTCCGCCTGCGCGGCCGCGACCGCCGCTTCGGCGCGGAGCAGCTCGACTCGCGCTGCCTTCCCCTCGATCAGGCGGCGGGAGACCCGCTCGCGCTCCGAGCGGAGCGCCTCGATGCGGAGGTCGTGCGCCTGCACCGCCTCGCCCGCTGCCCGCGCGTCGAGGTAGGCGGCGAGCACCTCCGCGATCGTCGCCTGCTCCGCCTCGCGCACGGCCGCCTCAGCAGAGGATTCCGCATGTCGCGCTTCGCCGACGCGGGCGCCTCGTCCTCCCCCATCGAAGAGCAGGTAGCCGAGCGTCGCCGAGCCGGTGAGGATCGTCCGGTCGAACGGAGGCAAAGACCCGCCACCCAAGCCGTGAATCGGCGTGACGAGCATCGGCTTCTGGTAGCGGGTAGCTGCGCCGGCGAGGCGCAGGAAGGGCCAGCCATCCGCTTGCGCTTCCGACACTGCGGCGGCAGCGCCGGCCGCCCCCTCGCGCGCCGCCGAGATCGACGGGTCGTGGGTCAGCGCCAGTCGCACCGCGTCGGCGGGCCGGAGAACGTTGGTGGGGCCCGGGGCTTCCGCCCGGCCGGCGGCAGCTCTCTCGGCCGGGGCGAGAGGCTCGGCGGCGGCCGGCGGGGCGGCGGCCGGCGGGGCGGCGGCCGGCGGGGCAGCGGCCGGCGGGGCAGCGGCCGGTGCGGCGGCGGCCGGTGCGGCAGCGGCCGGTGCGGCGGCGGCCGGTGCGGCAGCGGCCGACGGCGCACGGGGCGGCCCGGTGGGACCCTCCGTGACCGCGTGCGCCGCCCAAGGAAGGCCGGCGAGGAGCGTCACGACGCATAGGCGCCGCGAGAGAGGAGGACGAAAGGTCATCGCGATCTCCCCGGAGCTTCGAGGCTCCTTCGAACGAGGGCGAGGATGGTATCGAGGATCCGCTCGGACGCGGCGGGATCGCGGGGGTCGATCCCGATCACCTCGCGAAGCGGCTTGAGGGCGAGCACGTAGTAGATCGGCTGCGCGGCGACGCTGAGCGCCATCAGTTCGGAGTCCCCCGCAGCGATCGATCCGTCCGTCTGGCCCTGACGAATGAGGCCTTGGAGGGTCCCGACGTTCGTCTCCATGAGCGCTCGGATCGGGCTCGGGATCGGGCGCTCCACCGACAGCTCCTGAAGGAGCAGCGCGCCGACGGCCGGCCGCGAGGACAGGTGGGCGAAGAGGAGACGGACGACCGACTCGATCCTCTCGATCGGCGGGATCGGACGGGACCGCTCCTCCTCGATCGCCTCGCGGAAGGACGCGGTCAGCCTCTCGAGGACCGCGAGATACAACTCCTGCTTGCCGCCGAAGTGGTAGGTCACTGCTCCCAGATTGGCTCCCGCCGCCTTCGTGATCTCCCGGATCGATGCCCCCTCGAAGCCGCGCCGCGCGAACGCGAGGATTCCGGCGTCGATCAGAGCATCCCGGGTCGCCTTCTCCTGTTTCATACGTTTGTATGATTCCACGGCACGCAAGAACAGCGCAAGAGAAAAAGCCTCCGGAAACTGCGCATGCTATCTTCGGCGTCGCGACGTCTGCGCCTGTCGGGTGTCCCGTATCCCTCGTCGGATGCTGGGGTTCTCTGCTTGCCCGCGCGCCCGGACGCCCGCAACCCTCCCCGGGGCCGTCCACAAATAGCCCGCCGCGCGGTCGGCAGAGAGGGGAGGCAGCCGGGGAAGAGTCAGAACCCAGAGCCGCCCAGCAGGCGGGAGGAGCGACCGATGGCAGGAGTTTTCCAGTTCGCCGACCTGGTCGGGACCAGCCCTCGCTCGATCGAGGAGGCGGTCCAGGCGGCCGTGACCGAAGCAGGCAGGATGCTCGAAAAGGTCTACTGGTTCGAGGTGAAGGAGGTGCGCGGCCGGATCGACGGAGGGTCGATCGCCGAGTACCAGGTGAGCGTGCGGGTCGCCGGCAAGAAGGAGTAGCCGATCGCCCGCTCCCCCGCCGGATCATCCTCCCGGCGCTCCGCCTGCTCCTCCTTTTTCGGATCTCTCCGGACGTCTGAGTCCGAGGCTGGCGGACGATCGGCTACACTCGCCGCCGTGCGCCTCCGGATCGCCTACGCGGCACTGATCGGCCTGCTCCTCGTGCGGGCAGCCGCAACCTTCCTGCCGTCTCCGTGGCTCTGGGGCCTCGACTCCCTGACCGACCGCTCCACGTGGCTCCGCGTGCTGGGCATCGTTCTCTTCGCCGTCGTTCTCCTCCCACCCGTAGCGCGCCGCTCCGCCTTTCTCGCGTGCCGGCTCTCTCGATCCCGGGCCGCCACGGCTTCGCTGGGAGCGCTCCTCCTCGGAGTCCTGCTCCTGCTCGGCTCGCGCAACATCCTGCTGGGCGACACGCAGACCTATCTCGCCGCCCTCGAGAAGGGGGTGCGCGTCGCAGGCGGCGCCCACCGGGAGCCCCTCGCTCAAGGCATCGTGCGCGCGGTCCATGCTCACGTTTCGGCTCCCCTCGGGCTCTCCGCCCACGCAACCTTCTCGGCCCTCGGCGTTCTCTTCGGCGCGATCTACCTGGCAGCTTCGGCGCGGCTGATCCGGTTGGGACCTTCCGGGCCTTCGCGATCCGACGAGGGAGACGCCGCTCGTCTGCTCGTGCTCTCCGCGGTCGTCACCGGTGGCGTCTTGCAGCTGTACTCCGGGTACGCGGAGTACTACGGCGTCGGAGTGGCGCTCTTCCTGGTCTTTGCCGCGCTCGCCCTCGAACGGCTGGAAGGGCGGCGCGAGCCTGCAGGCGGTTTGTCCTCGGGGCGGGCGTGGCTCGTGGCCGCCGCCTATGCGCTCGCGATTGTCGCGCACGCGCAGATCATCTTCGCCGCCCCCGCCTTCCTCTACCTTCTCTGGCGCGTCGATCGGTCCGGCCGGCGCCGTGAAGCGGCCTTTGCGCTTCTGCTGCTACCGATTCTCACGCTTCTCGCCCTGGCGATCCTGCGCTACCCGTTCGGCGATCTCGTTCGCGAAGCGCGCCGCGGCGGCAGCTTTCTCCCGCCCCTCGGGCAGTGGACATCTCGAACCGCCTATGGCATCGACTCCCCTTTGCACCTGCTCGAGGTCCTCAACGTCCTGCTCCTCGTCGTTCCAGTGCTTCCGGCTCTTCTCGCTCTCTACCGGCGACCCGAAGCGCCGAGAGGGACGTTCCTCTCGGTCCTAGCGATCGGCCCCGCCCTGTTCCTGCTCGCCGCGAATCCGCAGCTCGGCTTCGTCCGGGACTGGGACGTCTTCGCCATCCCCGCGCTCGCCATCGGCGTGTGGGCGGCGTTTGGCGCCGCGGAGACGCTCCGCGATTCACGGCAGGGACGGGCTGGCCGAGATGCCCTGGCCGGCGCACTCCTGCTGACCGGGCTCCTGCATGCCGGTTTCTGGATCGATTCGAATCACCGCCCCGGTCCCGCGCAGGCACGAATCCGCCGGGTCGCCTCCGAGCCGCGGCTCTTCGGCCGGGAGAGCGGCGCGGAGACGTGGAGATTCCTCCTCACCACCGACGTGCAGGCGGGACACCAGGAGGCGGCGATCGACGACGCCCTGCATGCGATCCGATCCGACCCCCAGGACCGGATCAGCTACCGCATGGCCGCCGGACTCGAGATGAGCCGATCGGCACGCAACGGCGAGGATGTCGCGACCGGCCTCGCCCGTTACGCGGATGAAGTGGCCCGGGCGGGCGGACTCCCCGCCTTCGCGCATCATGGCGCCGCGCTTGCCGCCGTCCTGGCCGGGCGGGACGACCTGGCGTTCGAGGAAGGCCGCCGCATGGTAGCCTCCGAGCCCCGGCATTCGGAGCACCTGGCCACCTGGGGCGATCTGCTGCGGCGAGCCGGCCAGGACCGGGCAGCCGAAGAGGCCTATCGCGAAGCCCTCTCGCTCGATCCCTCGCAGCCGCGCGCGCTTCTCGGTCTTGCGTTGCTCGCCGGGTGCCGGGGAGACCAGGCGGGACTACGAGAACGGATCGAGGAATCGTTCCGAAGGACGCCCTGGTCCCCTCAGACCCAGCAGCTCCGCCGGCTGCTCGATCAGGGCGGAGGCGCGCTGAACGCGGAGCAGTGCCGGCGCTTCATCTACGTCCGCTGAATCCATTTGCCGGGGGATGACGGAACCGTAGCCTCGCCGCGACGGGCTACCCCGCGCCAGAGGCGCCCCGACCCAACCTCCCTGCAAGCGTCTCGACGGTCTCGGGAGCCGGAGAAAGGACAATTATGGGCGGGTCGATCTCCCCGGCCTGGGCCTACCCCCTTCCGGGCCGTGGAATGTTACACCCATAGCCAGCCAGGGCCACGCAGGCGGCCTCTTCCTCAGAGATGAAGAAGGCGAAACGTCCCCGTTTTTGTACATTGTTGACACAAAGCCTCCTTCGCTTGTACAGTTGTAACTCCCCGGGTCTGTCCCATCCGGGGATCCCGCTTCCGATCGGCGGAAGACCGTGGAAAGGAGAGCCTCATGAAGAGACCAGGAATGGCGCTACTGGCGTTGGCCGCCGCCGGCTGCTTGCTGATCCCGTCCATCGCGGGCGCGAGCTACACGACAGTGGTGCCGAACCCGACCGAGTACGATCTGGAAGGGAATGGAGCTACGGACATTCTCAACTACCTCTACGGCTGGGGGAACCTGCTGCGCATTCACGACGCGGGCGCCCAGACCGACATGATTTGGCACGACCCGAACGGACATGCCGAGGCCGTCGCGAAGTGGGCTAGCGACTCGCACGAGTTCGGCTTCTACACCGGCGAGGACGGTGGAAGCTTCCAGTCCCTCTTCTCCACCTCGCTCTACGGCTACCTGGTGAACGGGGACGCGGTCTTCAACCACAACGTCACCGGTTACCTGTTCCGGTTCGGGCTTCACAACCTGACCACCGATCAGTACTGGTCTTCGAAGGACGCCGACAACGGTCCGAGTGGCGACCACATGGTCACCTATCGGATCATCGACAACGTCGGCCATCCCGACAATGTCCTCGGCAACTACATCGTCGCGTGGGAAGACATGGCTCCCGGCGACCAGGACTTCAACGACCTCGTCGTCGAGGTCAACGGAGTCAACCCGATCCCCGAGCCGGCGACGCTGACGCTGCTCGGTCTCGGGTTCGGCGCGATGGGTCTCGCGACCCGGATCCGCCGCAAGCGCTCCTAGCCCCGACCGTCGACAAGCAGGGGCACCGGCTCTGCCGTTCGCAGGCTGGGGTAGACGGATCGGCGGCGCGTCTCGATCGAGGCGCGCCGTCTTCGTTTGTCCTCCATGAAAGGCCGGTGTAACCTCCACTCCCGAAGGAGGATCGACCGACCCTGGAGAACTTCGAGGCCACCACCCCCGGCGAGACGACGAGCCGCGTCCCCCGGCCTTCCTACAGTCGCGCACTCCGGCGTGGCACCCGCACCGCCATCTTCCTCCTGCGGATCATCCTGCCCCTGTCGTTCGCCGTGAGCCTCCTGGACTGGCTGGGGCTCCTCGACAAGATCGGGGACCTGCTCGGTCCTCTCATGCAGCTCTGGCGGGTCCCTGGGGAGTCCGCGGTGATTCTCGTCTCCGGTTGGCTCGTAGGTATCTACGGAGCGGTCGCGGCGATGGCGATCCTGCCGTTGTCGGCAGGCCAGATCACCGTCCTGGCCGTGATGACCTTGACGGCGCACAACCTTCCCGTCGAGGCGACGGTGCAGCACCGGACCGGTACGCCCTGGTGGCTGATGGCTATCGTGCGGCTCGTGACCGGCGGAGTCCTGGGATGGATCGTGGCGGTGGCGACCGTGCGCGAAGGCGCCGCTCCCTCACTCGCGCAGCCCTCGGCGGCTGTCCAGGCAACGCTCGGCTTCGGGCCGTTCCTGCTCGGCTGGCTTCGAAGCGCAGGCAGCCTGGCGCTCAAGGTATTCGTGATCCTGATCGGCCTCATGCTCGCGACCGAGTGGATGGCGGCTCACGACGTCTACCGGCGTCTCGCCCGGCCTCTGCGGCCCTTGCTGCGCTTCATGGGGCTGTCCGGCGCCGTCGCCTTCCTATGGATCACGGCGATCGTCCTCGGGCTCGCCTACGGTTCGGGCCTCCTCATGGAAGAGGCCCGCGAAGGGGACCGCTACAGGCCGCAGGATCTGCGGGACCTGAACGTCTCGATCGGTCTCTTTCATTCCCTCTTCGAAGACAGCGCCCTGCTCGCGGCCTGCGGCGCGAGCCTGTTCTGGATCACCGTCCCCCGTATGCTGGTCGCCGCCATCGTCGTCCGGATCGTTCGCTGGATCGCGCCCGCTTCCTCGGGCCCCGAGGCGGCGGTCGCTGCGCCCCGCCGCACCCTGGGCTGAACGCAGCAGCGCCTCCCACCCCCCTCAGGTCCGCGGTCCCGCTCGCGGATCCGGAGCGGACCGCACCACGGGAGCCTCGAGGATCGAGCCGATCCGGTCGCGCGTCTCGTCGAGGTGCGCGCGGGTCATGGAGTCGAGCCCGGCGTTACCCGCCCCACGCTCGCAGGCCGCCCGGATCGCCTTCAGATCGGCGCGCGCCAGCGTCGTGGCGTCCTCGGGGGTCCCAGGTTCGGGGGAGATCACGAGCTGGACGAGATGATTGAGGTGCGCGCGTTGCAGGTTGCGCCGGAAACTCGAGACGGGCCGGCCCTGATCCGCTTCGCTCCAGATCGCCTTCCGCAGCTCGCGGAACATCTCGATCATCCGGAACGGCTCCTCTCCGGGCGCGAAGCGAAGCTCCGAATCCTGGATGCGGCTCAAGGTGACGGGATCGAACAGTCGCGCCAGCGGCCCTTGCTGGAGCGCGAGCACCATCCCATGGATCGGAGGATCGATCCGCTGCGTGTACCAGAGCTGGCCTTCGAAGGTCGGGAAGCGCTCCGGAGCGATCTTGTTGAGCAGCTCCGGCGGAATCCGGAAGGAGCTCTCCGAGAAGATCCGCGTCGCGAGGAAGTCGAGAGCCTCGCGTTGCTTCGACGCCGGGACCGGCTGGAACGGAATCCTTCCACCCGGATCGCCGATGTGATCGCGATGGTGATAGACCCCTCCCACGTGCTTCGAAGCGATCATCGCCGCGATCGTGTACTCGCCCAGGCCTTGCGAGAAGACCTGGCGATAGCGGACGTAGCGCATTCCGTCCTTCGAGAGGTAGGAGTCCATCTTCCCCCATAGCTCGTTGGCGAGGTCGAGCCGAACACCCGCCCATGCGATCGGGTCGGAGCCGAGGTCGAAGAGGCTGACCGTCGGATCGATCCCGATGGAGGAGTATCCCCTGGCGTCCTCGTCGGTGCCGTAGGCCAGCTCGGGCTCGGAAGCGCGCGATGCGATCGCCTGCAGCTCGTCCCATTCCGCGTCGGGCGTCGACGCTCCGAAGGGACGATACGCATACTCGATCGCCCAGTCGTCGTAGGCGCCCGGACCCGTCTGCCAGTACTCGCCCTGGGTCTGCCCGGCCGACGCGAGATTGACCGGCGTGTAGTCCATGATCGAGCCGGTGATGCCGACCCGCCGCGTCCGGTCCGGATCCTGGAGCTGTTGGAGGTCGTTGACGGTGCTCGACTTGAAGTTGTGACGGAGGCCGAGGGTGTGGCCGAGCTCGTGACAGACGAGCCCCTCGATGTAGGCGTCAAGGTAGCGCCTCCCCTCCGGGCTGTCCGGATCGAACAGGCCGCGAGCGCCGGCGAGACCCAGCCCGAACGATGCCTGATTCGCCATCCCTTCTGCGTAGACGCGCTCGAGCGTCTCGAAGCCGGCGCGGTCCACCCCCGGTCCCATCGAGATCGGAGCGACCTGGTCGGTCCACTCGCGGTAGACGACGCGCGCGATGTCGGCCGACACCCGGATGTCGGCGTCGAGGATCTTTCCCGTTCGTGGATCGGTGCGCGACGGACCGACCGCGTAGGAAGCCCCCGGCTGGAGCATCCAGCGGACCACGTGGTAGCGGAGGTCGGCGGGGTCCCAGGTGGCGGTGTCCGGCATCTGCTCCACGACGATGGCGTTCTTGAAGCCGGCCGCCTCGAAGGACCGGTTCCAGTTGAGGATGCCCCGGCGAACTGCGTCCCGGTACTCCACCGGCACCGTGTTCTCGATCCAGTAGACGATCGGCTGCACCGGCTCAGAGAGCGCGGCCGCCGGGTCCTTCTTCTCCAGCCGCCAACGATCGACGTAGCGAACGTAGGGCGTTTCGCTCCGCGTGTTCGAGTAGTCCTGCAGCATCGTGAGGAAGTGGCCGACCCGATCGTCCGCGAGCCGCGGAACGTATCCGGCCGGCGGCGTCTCGACGAGGCTGTAGTGATAGCGATGGGAGAAACTGCGCGAGTCGACGACGTTCGGCATGGGAGCCTTGGGGATGTCGGTGCGGAAGGTGAGGACCGCATCGATCTCCAGGTTTTTCGGGAAGGACTGGATGCGATCCACGTAACTCGACCCGCCGTCGAGCCGGTAGCCGGAAGGATGGTCGCGCAGCGAGGATGCCACCCAGCCGTTGTCCTGAAGCAGGAAAGGAGAAGGGTCGACCAGCAGCGACTTGCGCTCGGGATGCGGGCGCGCCGCCAGGTCCAAGGCGATGACCACGCTCCCCGAAACGCCGCGCTCGATCGCGCGGGCGAACGCCGAGTCTCCCGGAGCCACGAACGAGGGGTTCGGCCGGTACAGCTGCACCTTCTTCCCTTCGCGCCGGAAGAGGCAAACGTAGGAATCGAGCATCGCCGCGTTGTCGAAGAGATCTCCGTCGCCGCCGGACCGCGTGATGGCGAGCAGAAACTCCTGCCCCAGCTGTTCCGGCGGTATCTCGAGGTAGAGCTTTCCGCGGTCCCGGTCTCGGTAGATCGGGAAGAAGCCATCGGTCCGCTCCAGCCCCGAGACGACTTCGTCGAACGCCTTCAGTCCGTCGTCCGGCTCGCTCGGACCCGACCCGTCCGACTTCTCCCCGTGGAGGAAACCGTCGTCCGCGAGCACGGGAAGCGGCGAGAGGACGAGCAGCGACGACAACGCAAGCGCCGCGAGGAGCGGCAGGACGGCGGCCCCCATGGGCCGACGACCCGTGCTGCCAGGCGAGCTTCGATCGAGCAGACGACGCATCGAATCACCTCCGGATCTAGCGAACGATCGCCGGCGGGTCGATGGCGACCCGCCCGGCGTGTGACGCCCGAGCGCCGCGAAGCTCAGCGCAGCACCTGGCTCGCGATGACCACACGCTGGATCTCCGAGGTTCCTTCGTAGATCTCGGTGATCCGCGCGTCACGGAAGAGCCGCTCCACGGCGAACTCCTTCGTGTAGCCGTATCCTCCATGCACCTGGACGGCTCGATGCGCCGCGCGCGCCGCCGCCTCGCTGGCGTACAGCTTCGCCTGCGCAGCCTCGAGCGTCACCTCTTCCCCGGAATCCTTCTTGACCGCCGCCTGGTAGGTCAGAAGGCGCGCCGCTGCCAGCTCCGTCGCCGTGTCGGCGATCATCCACTGGATCGCCTGCAGGCTCCCGATCGGCTTTCCGAACTGGCGCCGCTCCTTCGCGTATCGAACCGACTCGTCCAGGCAGGCTTGCGCGATGCCAACCGCCTGGGCCGCGATGCCGATCCTTCCGCAGTCGAGCGTCGCCATCGCGATCCGGAAGCCACGATTCTCCTCGCCCAGGAGATTCGCCCGCGGGACGCGCACGTCCTCGAAGCTCAGCATGCAGGCTCCCGATCCGCGAATCCCCATCGTCTCTTCCTTGCGCCCCACGGTGAAGCCCGGCATTCCTCGCTCCACGATCAGAGCCGAGATGCCACGCACGCCGGCGGTGGGGTCCGTAAGGCAGAAGACGATGAAGACCTCCGCCACCGTCGCGTTCGTGATGAAGATCTTCGAGCCGTTCAGGAGGAAATCGCTGCCGTCGGATGTCGCTACGGTGCGCTGGCTGGCGGCGTCCGAGCCTGCCTCGGGCTCGGTGAGGGCGAAGGAGCCGAGAACCTCGCCGCGCGCCAACTTCCGGAGATACCGGTCCTTCTGGTCGTCGGTTCCGAAGCGGAGCAGGGGAAAGCAGACGAGGCTGTTGTGCGCGCTGACGATCACGCCGGTCGCCGCGCAGGCACGCGAGAGCTCCTCGACGATGATCGCGTAGGAGAGCTGGTCGAGACCGGAGCCGTCGTACTCCTCGGGGACGAAGATCCCGAGGAATCCCAGTTCGGCCAGCTTCTTCACCGACTCCGCCGGGAAACGTGCCTCCGCGTCGACAGCCGCCGCCCGGGGGCGCAGCTCCTTCTCGGCGAAATCCCGCGCGGTCTCCTGGATCAGCCGGTGCTCCTCGCTCAAACGAAAGTCCATCTCGCGCTCCTCCTCCCTCGTCCCGTTCCGTTTGCGGATGAGATCCCGGCCCGTTGAGCCCGCCCCACCTCGTGGGGTTGCGCCGAACCGTGGATCGATGCGAGTCCGAGCGCGGCCGACTCGTCCTTGGCTCGTCGTGTCCTCCTTGCGGATCCTTCTGGCGGATCTTCTTTGCGGATCCTCCTTGCGGATGCGGCCGTGCGATCGCGCGGTTGCGAATGCCCGGATTTCCGTCGTCCCGCCGGCCGGGCCCCCTTCCCTCCCCAGCGCCGTCCCATCGCCGACATCAACCTCCCCCGCCATCCTCCTCGATCGCCGCCCGCAGGGCCGATTCGAGCTCGGGATGGACGAAGCGATAGCCGGCTGACTGCAGGCGCGCGGGGACCAGCCGCTTGCTGTGCAGCAGCAGGGGGCCGGCCATCTCTCCGAGCAGGATGCGCAGACCCCAGCCCGGGGCCGGCAGGAAGGCCGGGCGCCCGAGCACGCGGCCGAGCGTGGAAGCGAACTCCCTCTGCCGCGCCGGGGCGGGCGACGCCAGGTTGAACGGGCCGGACAGGTCCGCGCGGTCGATCAGCAGTTGCAGGGCCGAGACGACGTCCTGGATCGCGATCCAGCTCCAGAACTGCCGGCCGGACCCCATCGGACCACCCAGGCCGAGGCGAAAGGCGCGAAGCAGCGGAGCAAGCGCCCCTCCTTTCCCGGAGAGGACCATCGCGGATCGCGGATGCGCGACTCGGATCCCCGCCTGCCTGGCGGGATCGGCCGCCTGCTCCCACGCGGTCACGACGTCGGAGAGGAATCCGGCGCCGGGAGGCGCCTCCTCGGTGAGAGGGTCGTCCCCTCGGTCGCCGTAGTAGTCCATCGCCGACGCGCTGACGAAGACCTGCGGGCGCCTGTCGAGGCGCGCGAGGGTCGAGGCGAGGAGGGAAGTGGAGCGCACGCGGCTTTCGAGGATGCGGCGCTTGCGCTCCCGCGTCCAGCGCCCGCCGCCGATGTTCTCTCCCGAGAGGTTCAGGACGGCGTCGACCCCTTCCACTTCACGGGGGTCGAGCTTCCCGGCGCCCGGGTCCCAGAGGACGGTCGTCCCGGCGCGCGCCGGGCCTCGGCGCACGAGCCGTAGGACGCTGTCTCCTCGAGTCGTCAGAGCCCGGACCATCTCGGTCCCGATCAGACCCGAGGATCCGCTGATCAGGATCCTCATCTCTCTCCTGCGGGAACCCGTTGGCGGCAGCAAGGGGACCCGTCCGAACGCGGCCGAAGCGCGGTAACGCGCCGCCCCATGATCCACGATCGAGAGGAGAGAGTCCAGGGCCGGAGAGGGCGGAGAGAGAATGCACGCCGGCATCGCTCGCCAAAGATCGCGAGCAGGAATTCCGCGAGTCGCCGGGATGCGCCGCGACGCGCAAGGGGACGGGACGAGCCGGGCGCGCCGGTTCCTAGAGTCCCGCCGATGAAGCCGCGCGCCCGGCGGGCGCACCATCGGGGACCGAGCCATCGGCGGCCGCAGCCTCGGCGGCCGCAGGCTCGGCGTCCCGGCCGGGCACCGAGCGCGCCCCGTCCCGCAGGGCGATCTGTCCCTGTCTCGCGAGATCGATCGACTCGGCGAGAATGCGAGCCGCCTCTCCGGGAGCATGGAAGCCGCTCGAGTTCTCCGCCTCGACGAAATCGAGGCGGAACTGCGCCTGCCGCTGGAGATCCTGCGCACGCGCCACCGCCTCGTCGGAACGGCCGCTCGCCCGCGCCTGCTCGATCTCGTCGATCAGCTCGACCAGAGTGTCCATCGACCGATCACGCAGAGCGTGCGTCCTCTCCTGGATCTGCTCGGCCCGCGCGCGCAGCTCCTCCTCCGGCCAGGGATGGCACGTCCGGCAGGCGGCAGCCACGTTGAGCAGCGGGCTGCGGACGTGGTGGTCGCTGATCTTCAATGCGCCGGCGCGCCGGTAAGGCATGTGGCAATCGGCGCAGGCGACCCCGGAGCGAGCGTGAATCCCCTGATTCCACATCTCGAACTCCGGATGCTGCGCCTTCAGCGCGGCAGCCC
This sequence comes from Candidatus Eiseniibacteriota bacterium, assembly GCA_041946735.1. Taxonomy (GTDB): domain Bacteria; phylum Eisenbacteria; class RBG-16-71-46; order CAIMUX01; family VGJL01; genus JBHGAY01. Next base: position 22,492 of record JBHGAY010000010.1, on the reverse strand, counting down.
CTGTCTTCGCATGGGTCCAGTCCTTGTGGCCGATCGAGTCGTAGTACGCCTGGATCTGCTCGACGCGCAGGCCGTTCTTCCACGGGTAGACGAGCCGCTTCTCCTTCCCCTGGAAGTAGTACTCGACGTGACACTGCCCGCAGACGAACGCGCGCATTTCCTGTCGCGTCGCGTCGCGGTTCACGTCATAGCCTGCGATCCCCTGCGAGGCCTTCCAGACGCGGATCCCTTCGAGGAATCCTGGGCGAGTCACGCGCAGCTGCATCGTTGCCGGATCGTGGCAGTCGATGCACGCCACTGGATGTTCGACCAGCTTCCTCGCCTCCGAGTAATCCATCGCGTTCATCCGCTCGAAGCCGCGGAAGAGATCTCCGTCGCCGAGCTTGCGATAGGGGACGAAGACCGACGCATGGCAATGGATGCAGGTGCCCGGTTGCTTCGCGACGCGCTGCCTCTCAGTGAACGACTGGTCGTCGAGCATGTAGGCGTGGCCGCGCTCCTCGCGAAAATCGGCCGCGAAGGCGTAGCCGGCCCACATCGTCCGCAGGCGCGGGTCCTCCTCGAGACGCGACTGAGAGACCACGCTGCGCGGATCGACGTCGTCCGGCGTGCGCGGAACGGCCTCGCTTCCCCCGAAGCGGGTGCGCACCTGATCGACGGTCCTTTTGTACAGGTCGTACTGGAGCGGGAAGTTCTTCCCCCAGACCGCCGGATCGGAGACGTCGTCGTTCAGCTCGACGACCCGATAAAACGGGTTTCTCGCCTCCTGCTTGTGCTCGAAGATGCTGATCAGCAGCGCGGTCGTGCCCGCAGCCACGGCGGCCGTCACGACAGCCGCCAGAAGGATCCAGCGCGTCGTACTTCGCATCCGATTGCTCTCCCCATCCCGGGCCGTGACGGCCGGGAACGATCAGTGCATGTGCCCGACCGAGCGATGGCAGCGGAGGCAGGAGATCTCCTCCCAAGCGCCGCCGTGCCCCTCGATCCCCTCGACGATCTCCTGGTGGCAGGAGCGGCAGGCCGCCTCGGTGATCCGGCGGTTGCGCTCCGTGATCTGGATCGGCTCCGGGAAGTCCCCGGACGTGAACGCGAAGGAGTGCCGGAAACCGTTCGTCGCTTTCGTCGCATACTTGCCCGCCAGCTCGTGAGGGGCGTGGCAATCGTTGCAGACGGCGACGGCGTGATGGCTGGACTTCTGCCACGCCGCGTACTGCTCCCGCATGACGTGGCAGTTCTGGCACGCGTCGGGATCGTTCGTGAGGTACGAAGTCCCCCTCGCGTAGAGGAAGGTGGTAAGGCCGAGCCCCCCGGCGATGCCGAGGACTACGCCAAACAGGACGGAGAAGAGCTGAGCCTGGCGCATTCGCCCTCCGCAATCCGCGCTCCGATGGATCGCGAAAAGATTCTCATGAGGCGCGAGGCGAACGCCAGAGCGAAGTCCACGTGACGACGAATTCATAGAGACGGAGAGCGTGCAGGCCGGCCGAAGGCCGGCCGGTCGAAGGGCTAGCGGCTCACAGCCTCCACGCGCGACTCGCGTAGGCCAGACACGACAGCGGAGGCAGTTCGATCGGAAGCGAGGAGCGCAAGTCGAGCGTCTCGGGCGAGCCGCTCCCGCTGCCCCCCCAGCGCCGATCCTCCGAATCGACGATCCGTTCCCACGTCCCTCCGAATCCCGGGATGGTCACCCTCTCGGCACGGTTGGAGAAGTTGAAGAGCAGATAGACCTGACTCCGCTCCTTCCAGCGGTGGACGACGAGCAGCTTCTCCCCCTCGAGTCCGAGCACGTCCATGTCGTCCTTGCTGAGATGGGAGAGCGCCGGGATCTCCTTCCGCACCCGCAGCAGCTCCTTGTAGAAGCGGCGGAGCGCGGCGTTCGGCTCCTGCTCCTTCAGCTCGTGGTGGAGCTTCGCCCCCTCGAAAGTCTCGTTCGCCTGCGGATCCGGCAGCTCCTGCTCCCATTCGAAGGCGGCGAACTCCTGCTGCCGTCCCTTGCGCACCGACTCGATCAGCCCGGGATCGCCGTGTTGAATGAAGTAGGGGAAACTGGCCGTCTCGTTCCACTCCTCTCCCATGAAGAGAAGCGGAAGGTAGGGCGAGAGGATGACCGCGGCCGCCGCCAGCCGGAGCCGCGCCTCCTCCACGAGGCGCCCGATCCGTTCGCCGCGCATCCGGTTGCCGACCTGGTCGTGGTTCTGGATGAAGACGACCATCTGGTCGGCGCGAACGAGCCGGGAAGAGCTTCCGTGGCGCCGGTTCCGGTACGTCGACCGCTGGCCGGAATAGACGAACCCCTCGCGGAAGGCGCGCGCGAGGTACGAAAGCTCCCCGAAGTCGCGGTAGTACCCCATCCGCTCCCCGGTCAGCAGCGTGTGCAATGCATGATGGAAGTCGTCGTTCCATTGCGCGTCGAGGCCGAAGCCGCCGATTTCGGGCCTGAGAACCAGCCGCGCATCGTTCAAGTCGCTCTCGGGGATTAGGTAGACATGCCGGTTCATCTGCTTCCCCAGATCGTGCACGTCGCCGGCCAGCTCCTGAAGGAAGGTGCGCGCCGAGAAGTCGTAGATCCCATGGACGGCGTCGAGACGCAGCGCGTCCACGTGATAGTCGCGCAGCCAGTGGAACGCGTTCTCGATGAAGAACTGGCGCACCTCGTCGCTCCCCGGGCCATCGAAGTTCAGCGCATCTCCCCAGGTCGGCTTGTACCGCCGGCTGTTGTACGGCCCGTATTCGAAGAGGTAGTTCCCCTCGGGACCCAGATGGTTGTAGACGACGTCGAGCACCACCGCGATTCCGGCGCGATGGCACGCGTCGACGAGGCGCTTCAGCCCTTGCGGCCCTCCATAGCTGTTCTGCACCGCGAACGGATAGGTGCCGTCATATCCCCAGTTGCGCTCGCCCGGGAACTGGGCGACCGGCATCATCTCGATTGCCGTCACCCCGAGGTCCTGCAGCTCCGGAAGGTGCGGGAGAATCGCGTCGAAGGTCCCTTGAGGCGTGTACGCGCCGACATGGATCTCATAGATCACGTAATCGTCGAGAACGAGCCCCGGCCATGCGGAGTCCTTCCAGGGGAAGCCGGGATCCAAGACCTGCGAAGGACCGTGAACGCCTTCCGGCTGGCTGATCGAAGCAGGATCGGGCAGCTCGCGCTGGCCGTCCAGGCGGTAGCGATAGCGGGTGCCCGGAGCGACGCCGTCGGCCGTCACCTGCCAGTAGCCGCTGGGACGCGGCGACATCTCGACGAAGCGGTCGGTCGCGCCGAGGAGATGCACCTCCACCTGCTTCGCGCGAGGCGCCCAGACGCGGAAGCGGCAACGGCCATCCCCCTGATAGACCGCGCCGAGAGTCCTCTCCATCATGCTCCCGATTCTCCTTCGCGGCGGCCCTCCTCGCGATCGCGCTCTCCGCTCCGGCCCGCCTCGCCATCGCGCTCCCCGCGCAGCCTGTCGATGCGCGCGAGGAGCTGCGTCACGGCCGGCAACTGGTCGAGCCCCTCCAGGTCGTAGCGGGCCTTCCTCCGCCAGTTCGGATGCTCCTGCGTGGTCCCGGGCACGTTCTGCCCCTGCGCCTCCAGCCACAGATCCTCGAGGCTCGCCACCACGACCTCCGACTCGCTCGCGGCCAGGTAGGAGAGCGACGCTTCGAGGATCGTCCGCGTGCCCGGATCGTCCCCCGCCAGCCCTTCGATCCATCCGGCTTGCGACAGGGACTCGACGAGCTTCGACCGCACCCGCCGCCTCCCGGCCCGCTCCTCCTCCGCCGCCTCCTCCGACAGGAAGCCCAGCTCCACGCGCCGCGCGATGTCGAGCCCTTCGAGGAACGACCGGAAGGTGGCCATGTCGTGCGTATTCACGCTCGCCACCGAATCGGGCGGCACCACGGCCGGCAGCTCCTGGGCACTCTCGACGATCTCGTACTGCAGGACGAACATCTTCCGGATCCCATGGCGCTCCATCGCCTCGTTCACTTCCTTCGGCACCGTCCCGAGATTCTCTCCCACGACCATGGATCCGGCCCGCCTCGATTCAAGAGCGAGGATCGCGAACAGCTCGTCCGCGTGATAGCGGACGTAGGCTCCCCGCGTCGCTTCCATCCCCCACGGCACCCAGTAGAGACGATGGAGTCCCATCACGTGATCGATCCGCAGCACCCCCGCATAGCGGAGATGCCGGCGCAGCGAATCGATTTGATAGCGATAGCCGGTCTCGCGGATCCGCTCCGGATGCGGAGGCGGGAAGCCCCAGTCCTGCCCCTTGCGGAAGAAGAGGTCCGGCGGAGCGCCTCCCGAAGCGCCGATCGCGAACGAATCGCGCTCCCGCCAGACGTCGTAGCCTCCGCCATTGACTCCGAGCGGGAAGTCCAGATAAAGGCCGGGACCGCTGCGACGAGTCGTCTCCGCGAGATCGAGGAACTGGCGATCGAGCGCGTACTGGGCGAAGAGGTGGGCGCGCATGGCCGCAAGATCGAAGTCCCCGTCCTGGAGCGTCCCATCGCGCTGCCGCTCCGGCCACGCCTGCCATGTCGCGTGATGGCGCTCGACCGTGGCGCGGAACCGCGCGTAGTCCTCCGCTCTCGGAGCGCGCTCCAGATAGCTCCGATAGTCGGGATCGCTGCGGTCTCTTCCTTCGTCGAAGAAGGACTGCGCCAGCTCCTCGAGGATCGGACGCTTGTGCGCCATCGCGCGCCGGTAATCGACCAGATCCTCCCGGCGGAGCGCGGCCGATTCGGCGCGGCGCTGCTCGGAGGATAGCCGCTGGACCGCCACCTCCGGCCGGCCGGCGAGATCGCACGCGGCTTCGAGGTCGAGGTACAGCTCGTTCCAGAACAGGCGGCTGACCGGCGAGTAGGGAGAGGGCTCGAACGGGTCGTCGAGGAACGCGGCAAGCATCGGCAGCGACGCGACCAATCCCCCTCCTTTCGCGTTCACCCAGCGGATCAAGTCGCGAAGATCCCGGAGGTCGGCGGTCCCCTCGCTTCGCGCCGTGCGCAGCGCGTAGAGCGGCAGGAAGATCCCCCAGGTATGCAACGGAGGATCGCCTTCGGACGGAAACGCGCGCGCCGGCGCGGCGATCAGCATCTGATCGCAAGCGCCCGATGCGACGTCGAGCCGGAGCCGGTGGTACCCGAGCGGAAGGGAGTCGGGAAGATCGACACGATAGCGCCGGAACAGCTCTCCGCCGACCGGCACGACATCGGGCGTGAGATCGCCGAGCGCGACAGACCCGCGCACCTCGCCTCCGTCCTCGAGGAGCAGCTCGTAACCGATCCGCTCGCGGCCGCCACCGCCGCCGCGCCCGCCACCGCCCGCATCTCCTCCGGGCAGACGAACCTCGATGCCGCTAGCCTTCCCGTCCCACGCGACGCCGACCGGTTCGCAGAGACGCCGCCAGCCTTGCAGGCGCCGTTCGTGCAGCGCCTCGCGCGCGTCCTCCGGCCGCCCGAGGGGCGCGCCGAGCGTGCGCAGCACGGCGAGCAAGGTTTCGGCGTCGGCAACGCGCTCGCGCCCGAACACGTCCCGGTATTCCGTCTGGATCCCGTGCGAGCGTGCGAGAAGCTGCAGGGGACGTAGAAGCTCATCGTCGCGCCGCAGGCTCACGCCACCTCCGTCAGGACCTGCTGGATCCCTTGTATCGGAATGCGCACCCAGTCCGGCCTGTTGTTCAGCTCGTAGGCGAGCTCGTAGACCGCTTTCTCCATCAGATAGCAGTCGAACAGGATCTTCAACTCCTCATCGGTCGAGGGGAGAAGCCCCGAGCCGGCGGTGCGCTCGAGGTAGCGGCGGAGGAACGCCGCGCTCACCCACATATACCACCAGCGGGCCCAGGGCTCGATCGGCTCGACTCCATCGGCGGAGTGTGCCACCCCTCCCGGCTCCGCCTCCGTCGCCAGCGCGGTGTACGCCGCGTAGTGGAAGGACCGCAGCATCCCCGCGACGTCGCGCAACGCCGAGCGTTTGATCCGCCGCTCTCCCAACGAATGCGCCGGCTCTCCCTCGAAATCGATGATCAGGAAGTCCTTCCCGGTGAACAGCACCTGCCCCAGGTGATAGTCGCCGTGCACGCGGATCCGCCGCCCGCTGATCTTCCCCTGCAGGAGCCGCTGGAACTTCTGCTCGATCTTCGGCTGCGCCCGCAGGATCTCCTCCCCCTCGCCACGAATCGCGTCCGGAAGCGAGGCGAGCCGGCGTCGCAGCAGCTCCATCGACCGGACGGTGAGCGTCCGCATCGACTGATAGAGGGAGCGCTGATACAGCGCGCCGAACGGTTCGGGGGCGAAGTTCGGATCGCGCGCGTCGGCCGCGAGCGCGATGTGGAGCTGCGCCGTCCTCTCGGCGAGGAGCTGGACCATGCTCAGGTACGGACCGATCAGGTCGAAGCTCTTCGGATCGGGATCGGCGCGGGCAAGATCGACCACCGAGGCCTGCCGCAGGTCGGGCCGCATCAGATCATGGCGGGCCGCCTGCACTCGATCGAAATAGTCGGCGAGGCTCGAGAGGGTGTAGCGCCACGCATCGCCTTCGTTCGGCACGAACTGCTGCAGGATCGCGAGCGTCATCGGCTCGGCGGCGTCCGGGCGCCGGTATTCGATCGAGCCGGCGACGAGCGGGGTATTGGGATATCGCACCTTTTCGGACAAATGCCGCCCGATCTCCAGGTCCGGATTCACCCCTTCGTCGATCTTCCGGAAGAGCTTCAGGATGAACCGATCTCCGTAGACCATCGAGGTATTGCTCTGCTCGCCACCGGTCACCTTCACCGGGAGGGGCTCGGCCGGATCGCCGCGAAGAGCGCGGAACGAGGCGGTCGGCCGGCCCTGCACCTCCCCTTCCCTGCCGAAGCGGCGGCGTCGCTCGATCGCGCGCAGCAGAGATTCGCAAAAGGACTCCTCGGCCATCGACTCGATCAGCAATCCCTCCCGACCGTTCGCCGTCAGACGAGCGAGAACGAGCGTGGGCGAAGACGCCCGCACCTTCTCGGCCTCCTCCCCCGTCACGTAGCCGAGAGTCAGGAAGTAGTTCTCGGAGTCTCCCTCCGTGTAATCGACCCGCACGAGGACGAAGAAGGAGGACCGCGACGATCCGGGACCGGCGCCGCCGCCGGCGCCCGTCCCCATGCTCGTTCCGATGCCCGCCGCGGTGCCGGCGCCTGCTGATGCGCCGGCCATGCCCGCTGCCGCGGCCGCGGCCGGCGCCGCGGTTGCGCCCGGCGCCGCGGTTCCGCCCGTCGCGATGCCTGCGGCGAAGGCTCCCGGCATCTCGATCGCGTCGAGCAGCTCCACGCCCTGCACGGTCCGCGCCTTCCCCGCGAACCACCGCTTGCCGGCCAGGTAGCGCGGAAGCAGCGCCTCGAGCTTCGACCTGTCTCCGTCCTCGAAGAGCGAGTCCCATTCTCCGCGGAGGCGGATCGAGGGAAGGTCCGCTTTGCGCTCCGCCGACGCTTCGACCGGCGCCTGCGCTCTCTCGAGCGCAAACCAGTAGAAGGCGTGATGCGAGAGCGTCATGAGGTACGACGTCTCGCCGATGGGAGGGAACTGCGTGCGGCCGAACAGCTCGACCGGCACCATGCCGGCATATTCGCGGAGGTCCAGCTCGACGTATTGCGTGAAGCGGGAGAGATTCGCGATCACGAGGATCTTCTCGTTCTCGTACTCCCGCAGAAAGGCGAGGATCTTCGGATTGCGCGGATAGAGGAGCTTCAGGGAGCCGCGGCCGAACGCCTTGTAGTTCTTCCGCAAGGCGATCAGCCGCTTCATCCACCACAGGAGGGAGTGGCGGTTCTTCAGCTGGCTCTCGACGTTCACCTTCTCGAAGTGGTACTCGGGGTCGATGATGACCGGGAGGTAGAGGCGCTGCGGATTCGCCCGCGAGAAGCCGGCGTTTCGGTCTCCGCTCCATTGCATCGGCGTCCGCACGCCGTTTCGATCCCCGAGGTAGATGTTGTCTCCCATTCCGATCTCGTCGCCGTAGTAGAGGACCGGAGTGCCCGGGAGCGAGAACAGCAGGCCGTTCATCAGCTCGATGCGCGGCCGGTGATTGTCCAGGAGCGGAGCGAGGCGGCGCCGTATCCCGAGATTGAGCCTCGCCTGCCTCTCCTGCGCATAGACGCGGTACATGTAGTCCCGCTCCTCGTCGGTCACCATCTCCAGCGTCAGCTCGTCGTGATTGCGCAGGAAGACCGCCCACTGCGCATTCTCCGGGATGGCCGGCGTCTGCTGCAGGATGTCGAGAAGCGGAAAGCGATCCTCCATCCTCATCGACAGGAACATTCGCGGCATCACCGGGAACTGGAACGCCATATGGCATTCATCCCCGTTTCCGAAGTAGGCGACAGCGTCCTCGGGCCATTGGTTCGCTTCGGCAAGCAGCATACGGTTGCGGAACTTCGCGCCGACATGCCGCCGCAGGGATCGGAGGAACGCGTGCGTCTCGGGAAGGTTCTCGCAGTTCGTCCCCTCCCGCTCGAACAGATACGGGATCGCGTCGAGCCGCAGCCCGTCGACGCCCATCCCGAGCCAGAAGTCGACGAGGCGCAGCATCTCGCGGTGCACCCGGGGATTGTCGAAGTTCAGGTCGGGTTGATGCGAATAGAAGCGGTGCCAGTAGAACTGCTTCGCGTCGCGGTCCCACGTCCAGTTCGACACCTCGAAATCTTTGAAGATGATCCGCGCGTCCGCGTACTTCTCCTGCGAGTCGCTCCATACGTAGTAGTCGCGGTGGCGACTGCCGGGCGCGGCGAGCCGGGCGCGTTGAAACCACGGGTGCAGATCGGATGTGTGGTTCATCACCAGCTCGGTGATCACCTGCATCCCCAGCCGGTGGGCTTCGCGCAGGAAGGCGCGGAACTCGCCGATCGTCCCGTAGGACGGATGCACCCCCTCATAGTCCGCGATGTCGTAGCCGTCGTCGCGCAGTGGGGACGGATAGAACGGCAGCAGCCAGATCGCGGTGACTCCGAGGTCTTTGAGGTAGTCGAGCTTGCCGGTCAAGCCGCGGAAATCGCCGATCCCGTCCTCGTCGCTGTCGGAGAACGCGCGGACGTGCACCTCGTAGAGGATCGCGTCCTTGTACCAGAGCGGATCTTCCGGGCCGTGATCCTTTTCCTGTCCATTCTCGACCATGCCGTTGGCCATCCTCCGCGCCCCTCGCGTTGCGTCTCTGTCTCTCTCTCGCGCCGCATACCCTTCGCGTCGCCTCGCCCCGCCCCGCCTCGCCCAACCTCTCCGCGCGTCTCTTCGCGCTCCTCCTCAAGATCCGAGGAAGTATTCGAAGTCCTGCTCGGTTCGCATGTGCGGATGGATCCGCGCGATCATCGCCGGCCCGAGCGCCGGATCGAGGCGCACCAGGTTCCGTTTCCCCTGCCATAGGGTCCGCGTCCCCTCGAGCAGATCCTCTACCGCGAACGGGCGGCGCGGGTCGAGCCGGAGCGGCTCGAGCGGGAAATGCAGCCACCCGGACTGCGCATTCCGGGGATCGAGATTCACGACAGCGAGCACCACGTTGGCGCGGTCCTCCGACTCCTTCGTGAACGCCAGCATCCGGTCGTTGTCGATCGGGTGGAACTGCAGCCCCGCGTCACGCTGCAGGGCCGGGTTCTCCCGGCGGATCCGGTTCACCTCCCGGATGAGCGGCGCCAGCGAATCCGCGCGGTCGACGTCCCAGTGCCGGATCTCGTACTTCTCGGAATCCCGGTACTCCTCGCTCCCCGGCTTGGACGGAAGGTTCTCCCCCAGTTCGAAGACGGGGCCATAGATGCCGTAGCTCGCGCCCAGAAGCCCGGCGAGGACGAGCCTCACACGGAACGCTGGCAGCCCGCCCACCTGCAGGTACTCCGTGAGGATGTCCGGCGTGTTCGTCCAGAGGTTCGGCCGGAAGTACTCGCGCGCCTCGCCGCGGGTCAGCTCCGTGAAGTAGTCGGTCAGTTCCCACTTGGAGTTTCGCCACGGGAAGTAGTTGTACGACTGGTTGAATCCCAGCTTCGCGAGACGGTAGACGATCTTCGGCCGCGTGAACGCTTCGGCGAGGAACAGCACGTCGGGGTGCTCCTCGCGAATCGATTCGATCAACCATTCCCAGAACGCGAACGGCTTCGTATGCGGGTTGTCGACGCGGAAGATGCGGATCCCCTGATCGCACCAGAACCGGACGATCCGCCGCGCCTCCCGCCAGAGCGCGTCCCGGTCGGCCGACTCGAAGTCGATCGGGTAGATGTCCTCGTACTTCTTGGGAGGATTCTCCGCGTACTGGATCGTCCCATCCGGCCGCCGCCGGAACCACTCCGGATGCTCGCGCGTCCACGGATGATCGGGAGAGGTCTGCAGCGCGAGATCGAGCGCGATCTCGATCCCGTGCTCGCGTGCGCGCGCGATCAGCCGGCGCAGGTCGGCGAGCGACCCGAGCCGGGGATGCACCGCATCATGGCCGCCTTCCGCCGATCCGATCGCCCACGGGCTCCCGGGATCGTCCGGCCCTGCCGAGGGCGTGTTGTTGCGGCCCTTGCGATGCGCGACGCCGATCGGATGGATCGGGGGCAGATAGAGGACGTCGAAGCCGAGCGACGCGATGTAGGGAAGCCGCTTCTCGCAATCCGCGAAAGTCGCGTGCTCGCCTTGCGCCCCCCAGACCGAGCGAGGGAACATCTCGTACCAGGCGCCATGGCGAGCGCGCTCCCGGTCGACGACGAGCGGCAAGGGGGGATCGCGACGCGCCTCTCCGCTCCGGTCGGGCCACCGCGCCATCCGATCCATCAGCTCGGCGCTCGCGGCGATCCTCCCGCGAGCCGCGCCATCCGCTCCGTCCCCGCCGTCCCCGCGGAGCTTGCGCGCGCAGGATGCGAGGAACTCGCGATCCTCTCCCGTCGCCCTCGCCGCCGCCTCCTCGACCAGCGCCGCGCCGATCCGGAGGTCGACGTCCACGTCCTGTTTGGCCTCGATCTTCTTCAGGATCCCCTTGCGCCAGGTCGCGAAGGGGTCGATCCATCCTGCGACCGTGTACCAGTGCCGGCCGAGCGCGTCCGGACGGAACGAGGCGCGGTAGCGGTCGTTGCCGATCGGCTCCATCGGTATCTCCGCCCAGGCGAAGCTCCCGGCTCGGGAGTTCTCCGGGGCGGGGTCTCGCCGCTCGGATCGGTACAGGAGCACGGCGCGGACCTCGTCGTGCCCGTCGGCGAAGACGTCCGCCTCGACCACGAACGTCTCGCCGATCGCGCGCTTCGCCGCAAACCGGCCGCCTTCGATCTCCGGATGGATCCGCTCGATCGCGATCCTCTCCGCCCTCGCGCGGTTGTCCCCGAGCTTCATGCCGGAGACAGCCGCGCGGGACGGGTGCAGTTCCTCCGGCCGCGGGAGCCCCTCGCCTGCAGCGCTCGCGGCCTCGCGCGAGCGCCGGCTCATCGACCCGAGTCCCCCTGGTCCGTCCTCACACGGGGGACGCGGAAGACGGCGGTGGTGCGTGCCCGCAGGACATACTCCTCGTTGCCCGCGACCTGTTCTGGTGGCGCCTGTTCCTCGTACGTGTCGACGACACGCTCCCAGGCCCCCGTCTGCTGATTCGGGATCCGGAAGCGGATCTCCTCGGCGCTCGCGTTCCAGAGGACGAGGATCGTGTCGCCGACGATCGGGTCCCCCTTCTCGTCGACCTCTCCGGTGTCGCCGCCGAGGAGCACGCCGAGCGCCCGGACGAACCCGGCGTTCCACGCATCGTCCGACATCTGCTGGCCGCTCGGATCCAGCCACACGATGTCGTGGACCTCGCTGCCTCGGATGCTTCTTCCCTGGAAGAAGCTCCTCCGCTTGAAGACCGGCTGCTCGCGCCACAAGCGGATCAGCCCGCGGGTAAACTCCAGAAGCCGCTTCTTCGATTCGTCGAGATCCCACGACATCCAGGCCAGCTCGTTGTCCTGGCAGTAGGCGTTGTTGTTCCCGTTCTGGCTCCGGCCCATCTCGTCCCCATGGGACAGCATCGGCATCCCTTGCGATACGAGGAGCGTGGTGAGGAAGTTCCGCATCTGACGCGCGCGCAGCGCGAGGATCTCCGGATCGTCGGTGGGGCCCTCGGCGCCGCAGTTCCAGCTCAGGTTGTTGCCCTCGCCGTCGCGATTGTCTTCCTTGTTCGCCTCGTTGTGCTTCTCGTTGTAGCTGACGAGGTCGTGAAGCGTGAAGCCGTCGTGCGCCGTGACGAAGTTGACGCTCGCATGGGGACGGCGACCGCTCTTCTCGTACAGATCGCTCGAGCCGGCGATTCGCGTCGCGAACTCCGAGACCGCCCCTCCATCCCCGCGCCAGAAGCGGCGCACCGCGTCCCGGTACTTGCCGTTCCATTCGGCCCAACCCGCCGGGAAGTTGCCGACCTGGTAGCCTCCCTCGCCGACGTCCCACGGCTCCGCGATCAGCTTTACGCGAGAGAGAATCGGATCCTGGTGGATGATATCGAAGAAGGCGCTCAGCTTGTCGACCTCATGAAGCTCCCTGGCAAGCGCGCTTGCCAGATCGAAGCGGAAGCCGTCGACATGCAGGTCGGTGACCCAGTACCGCAGGCTGTCCATGATGAGCTGCAGAACTCGCGGGTGGCGCATGTTCAGGGTGTTGCCGGTGCCGGTGAAGTCCTGGTAGTAGCGGCAGTTCTCGGCCGAAAGCCTGTAGTACGAGGCATTGTCGATTCCGCGGAACGTGATCGTCGGCCCCAGCTCGTTGCCTTCCGCCGTGTGGTTGTACACCACGTCGAGGATCACCTCGATCCCGGCCTGGTGCAGGTTGCGGACCAGGATCTTGAACTCGGTCACGACGTCGACTGCCGGATCGCCCGACCAATAGCCGAGATGCGGCGCGAAGAATCCGTAGGTGTTGTAGCCCCAGTAATTGCCGAGCCCCTTCTCGACGAGATGCCGGTCGTTCAGGAACTGATGGACCGGCATCAGCTCGACCGCGGTGATCCCGAGGTCGTGGAGATAGCGGATCGACTCTTCCGAAGCAAGTCCCGCGTAGGTCCCGCGCGCCCGCTCCGGAACGCGGGGGTTCTGTTTCGAGAACCCCTTGACGTGCAGTTCGTAGATGAGCGTGTTTCGGAAGGCTACGTTCGGAGATCGCTCGTCCCCCCAGGTGAATGCGGGATCGACGACCATCGCGAGCGGGGCGAACGCCGCGCTGTCGCGCTCGTCGAAAGCGAGGTCGGCCTCCGGATCGCCGATCCGGTAGCCGAACATCTCGTCCGCCCAGCGCAGCTCGCGCCCAACCGCTTTGGCGTAAGGGTCGAAGACTACCTTGTTCGGATTGAAGCGGTGCCCCTTCTCCGGCTCCCAGGGACCGTGCACCCGATAGCCGTAGAGTTGCCGCGGGCGGGCATCGGGCAGGTAGCAGTGCCAGACCAGGTCGGTCTGCTCCGGCATGCGGATGCGCGCCGACTCGCGCTCTGCATCCGGCGATTCGAACAGACAGAGGTCGACGGCGGTCGCGTTCTCGGAGAAGAGGGCAAAGTTGACGCCCGCTCCGTCCCAATTCGCTCCGAGCGGAACGGGGCTGCCGGGCCAGACGCGGACAGTGGAATCGGACAATGAGACCCTCCCGGGTTACGTTCCGTCGGATCCTGGGGCGGCGCACGCCATGCGAAGGCCGCCGCGCCTGTCGACTCGGAGGAGAGCATGGCGCCGACTCTGTCTCAGATCGCTCGAGACTCCGACTGGGTCGCCAATTCCGACTATAGGCAGGGCCAGCATCTCTCCACCGGATTTCATCCGTTCGTAACGAAGGAGAGGAGGCTCACGGACTTCATCGATTCGCGCGGGAGTCGATCCTCCCGCTTGCGCATGCTGAGCTTCGTTCGCGAGAACGGCTGGCTGGCGCCGGAATCCTCCCGATTCTCCCGATTCTAGGGAAAGATCTCGCCGAAGAACGACCGCATCGCCTCCCACGAACGATGATCCGCCTCTTCATCGTATGCCGCCCCCTTCGAGGGATCGTTGCCGGCGTCCGGTATCGTGAAGCTGTGCACCGCGTGGGAATAGAGGTTCACTTCCCAGTCCACATTCGCGCCTTTCAGCTCATCGATCAGTTTGTGAACCTGGTCGAGGGGCACGTAGGGATCGTCCGCGCCATGCAGGACGAGGACCTTCGCCTTGATCTCCCCCGGCTTCGCCGGGCGCGGCGTGTCGAGAGTTCCGTGGAAGGTCACCACCCCGTCGAGATCCGCGCCGGACCGAGCCAACTCGAGAGCGACTCCCCCGCCGAAGCAGTACCCGATCGCAGCGACCCGGCTCGGGTCCACGACATCGAAGCTCTCCATCTTCTCGAGCCCCGCCTTCGCGCGCGCCCGCATCAGGTCCCGATCCCCCGCGTAGATGCCCGCCACTTTTGCCGCGTCTTCCGGACCCTTCGGGCGGATCCCTTTTCCGTAGATGTCGGGCGCGAAGGCGGCGTACCCGAGCTGCGCGAGCATTTCGCAACGATGCTTCACGTACGGGCCCACTCCGAGCCAATCGTGGACCACCAGGATGCCCGGCCTCTTGCCGGTCTTCGCGTCGTCGTAAGCGAGGTATCCCTCCAGGGCCGTGTCGCCCTGTCGATACTCGACCGTCTCCGTGTGGATCGCCCCGTGCGAGACGGTGGCGACAATCCCCGAAGCGGCGCCTGCGAGCGCGGCGAGCAGCAGAACGAATCTCCCCTTCATCGCAACGGACCTCCTCCTGTCGAGCGACCCGGTCGGACTCGACGAGACGAGCGCGGGCGGACGGGTCGCGGACCCGCCGGTCGTTCGCCCGGCCGCTCGGTCTCGAGAACGAAGGAGAGTAACGGGTCGCGCGGCAGGAGGGCGAGGAGGCAGACGATTCACCGTCCGATCGAAGTCAAGCGCCGGCCCTCGCGAACAGGACGAGATCCGCTCCTCCCGTCCTCGCACGCGGAGTCCCATGGAGATCGGACGCCGCTCGCACCCGCACGAATCCCGCCTGGCGAAGCTGCTCGATCCAGCCCTTCGCAGGGACGATCCGCAGCACCGAGGAGGAGCGGAACGCCTGCCACTCCTCCCGCACGGAACGCCGATGGAGGAGTGTCGTGCGAAAGACGATCTTCCCGCCGGCCGGCTCTTGTTCCCTCAGCAGGATCCATTCGCTCCGTCCCTTGCGCGCGGAGCGGACGGGGAAGACATGCCCCTTGTCGCGGACCGCGGAAAGGTCTCGCATTTGCAGGACGAGCAAGCCACCCGGACGTAGGCCGGCGCAGAAGCTTCGCAGGACGGCGCGGCGCTCCTGCTCCGTCCTCAGCGAGCCGATCGTGTTCCCGAGGCATAGGATCGCATCGAATGGAGCGCCCGCGATCCGGGCAGCGTCCGTGAGGTCCGCTTGGACGAAGCGGATCCCGAGCTTCGAGCGGCCGGTCCTCTTTCGGGCTTCGGCGATCATCGCCGCCGACCGGTCGATGCCAGCCACCGAAAACCCTCGCCGCGCCAGCTCCCGGCTGTGCCCGCCAACCGCGCAGCCGGCGTCGAGCAGCGTCCCGATTCCGAGGGCCCGGAGCTGCGGCTCGAGAGCATCGATCTCCGTCCGTATCCGGGCATCCGAGGCGATGATCTCGTAGGCCGGGGCAAGCAGGTCGAACAGCTCGGCCATCGCGCGCCCCGGCGCCTCCGCTGCGCTCGGCGCCCCCCGCTTCCGCTCCTCTCTCGGATCTCGTCCCACCATACCCTCCTACCAAGACATCCAGCCTTCGCTGCCGGCGATGGTGCCACGGCAGGACGGGCCAACGCCAGCACGACGGGGGACAAGGCTGGATCGCGGAGGAGCAGCCGGACGCGAGATGGGCACGAAGCAGCAGCGGAGGACGCAGATCGGGCGGGAGCTCGATGAGGCCGTCGATCGGACCCCGGCGCGACGGCGACTCGCAGACCCCCGCCCTTCGGAAAGGACGATCTAGTACTCGTCGATCTTGATCCGCGAGCGCGCCTCCTCCTCGGTGATCTCCCTGTCCGAGTAGGCGCGGAGGTCGTCGATCTTCGCGCTGACGACGAGGTGCGTGGGGCGCTTCTCCTCGAACGGTCCCGCTCCCTGGAAGAACGCGGCGACCAGCAGCGTCTGACCGGCCCGCAGGGCGGTCATCGTGTCGCCATAGTCGAGGAGGACCTGCACCAGCTCAGCCTTCGCGTTCTCGTAGACGACGCCCTTCGCGCCCTCGGCATCCTCAGCCATGGCGCGTGCTTTCGCCTCCGCCTTCTTGGCCTGCATCTCCAGGTCCTTCGCCTTCGCCTCGAGCTCTTTCGCGTCCTTCTCCAGCTCTCTCGTCTTGATCCGGATGACGGTCCCGCCGCTGTCGTCGGTCGAGACTTCGAAGCGCTCTCCGAGGTTCTGGAAGTAGTTCTCGAGGGCGAAGCGCGGAGTGGTCATCGAAGCGTCGAAGGTGAAGACCGCGCCGAAGCTGTCCAGGTAGAGCCCACGCGCGTTGTCGCCCCGGCTCACGAGGAAGTTCGGACTCTCGAGGAGCACCTTGTCGATGATCTTCTCCATCACTCCGATCTGCCGGAGCATCTTCTCGGGCCGGGGATCGCTTGATCCCGGCGCCGCTCCGGCGGCGACGGCGGCGAGCGCTCCGGCGATCGCGGCGAGCAGCGCCAAGGCGACAGCCCGGAGGATCGGCATCCGATTCGCATTTCGATGGCGCGGCGCGTGACTCATCACTTTCCGACTCCTTCCGAACCCTCCAGAGGGGTTCCCTTTTCCGGCTGCAGGGCCTCCTGCTCCGTGTGTTGCATGAGATACTCGAGCTGCGTGTCCGTCTGGAGCTGCTGCTGCGCGAAGGCGACCCGCAGATCTTCGAGACGCTGCCTCAGATCCTCGTAGTCAGTCGACTGCTTCTGCGAGAAGCCGTCGAACCCCACCCGGAGGACCTGGCCCATCTCACGGTCCCGCTGGAGCGTGTACTCGTTGAGCAACGCGACCAGAGTGCGGGTCATCCCCTGGGAATAGCTGTCGAACGCCTCCTTCGTCACGTAACGGGAATCGTCTCCTCGGACGGTCTGCACCGGGTTCGTTCCCAGCGCCCCGAGCGTCCCCGATGCGGGGAGCACGAACGGCATCGAGGCGGGCGTGGCGCCTGCCGAAGGCTGGGCGCTCTCCGCCATCGTCGGGACCGCCTGCGGGCGCGCGCCGAAGCGGAGCGCGAAGCCGCCGTCATACCGATCGATCCTCGCTCCGCTCACCGCGAGGAGCATCACGGCCGTCGCCGTCGCAGCGATGGCCCAGGGTGCGGAAGGAAGGAGACGGGACAGCCGCTCGCGCCATCCGGTAGCGGCCGATCGCGCCGAGCCATTCCGCCGCCGGGCCGGCTCGGGTGTCACGAACACGAAGCTCGGCTCCTTTGCCGTCTCCGGCACCTCCCAGCTCTGAAGGAGGCTGCGAGCGCCCGAGATCTCCTCCCACTCGGCGCGCAGCGCGGCATCGCTCTCGATCTCCATCCGGAGCGACTGCTCCTCCTCGGGCGGAAGCTCTCCGTAGAGCAGCGCGACGAGCTTCTCCCACCGAGGGTCGAGGGGGCTTCCCGGCGGTCTCTTCTGCTCTTCTCTGTTCCTGTCCATCTCTATCGCTCCCTCTCGGATCCCGGCCGCGATGCCGGCCGGGAGTCGTGCCGTGGCATGCTCACTCGACTCCTCGTTCCCGCAGGCGCTTGCGAATCCCTTTCAGCCCATAGAAGATTCGGGACCGCACCGTCGCCGACGGCACCCCGGTGATATCGGCGATCTCCTCCGACGTGAATCCGTGGTACTCGCGGAGAAGAATGGCCGAGCGCTGCTCGATCGGCAGCGCATGCAGCGCGTTCTCGATCGCGTGGAACAGACCGGCTCGGTCCGCCCGGCTGGCCGCCCCGTCCTCCCGGCCTCCCGCTCCCAGCCGGAACGACTCGATCCCTTCCTCCTCGTAGGGGAGGGTCTCCGTGCGCCCGGCGGCGGAGCGGTAGCGATCCCGGCAGAGGTTCAGGGCAATGTGGTGCACCCAGGCGCGGAACTTCGCCCCTTCCCGCAGTCGCTCGATGTTCTGGTAGGCCTTCAGCAAGGCCTCCTGGCAGACGTCCCTCGCGTCTTCCGGATTCCCGAGATTGCGGTAAGCGAACCGGTAAACGCTGTCTTGCCAACGAGCTGTGAGGCTGTTGAAGGCGTGGGAGTTGCCCTGTTGGGTCAGGACCACCAGTTGCTCGTCGGTCATCGACTCCAAGACAGGACCTCCCGGGGACTGCGCTCCCCACGGAAGCTGAGACGGACCGCGGGGTCGTTTCGTTCAAGGCGAAAAGGTAGCCCAGGAATCCCTTGATCGAAAGGGCAGGCAGGGCAGGCCGGGCGGGCCGGAAAGGCCGGGCGGATCGGGCAGGCCAGGCGTACCGGGCAGGCCAGGCGTACCGGGGAGGCCAAGCGGACTGGCGGCGGGTATCCATGGCGCATTCTCCTCGCTCCGTCCATCCCCCAGCCCGCGCTAGATGGAGAACCAGTAGGTGATCTTGGCCAGAAAGAGGTTCTCGGGCTCGTTGCGGAACAGGGCATCCCCGGCGAGCCGGGTATCGAAGTTCTCGCCCGCGAAGGCCCGCTCCTCATAGCTCGCCCGCGAATGGGTCCAGACGAGGAAGAGGGCGCTGCCCGGACGGTACTCCCAGCGGTAAACCGCATTGAGGTTGACCGAGGCGTAGCGGAAGTCGCTGTTGGAGACGTCGAAGCCTTCCGCTTGGTAGGGGACGAGGTGATAGCTGTCCGCTCGAGCCAGTTCCCGCGGCATCGAGAATCGCCCCGATGTCAGAAAGGGCTGCGCATAGATCTCGAGCGACTGGCGGCGGTCGAACAGCAGGCTCGTCCGCAACGTCAGGTCGAGCGTCTGCTGGCGGATCATCCCGAACACATAGCTCACGCCGCCGATCCCGCCGCCTGGGTTCTCGAAGTTGTCGATGTGCTGGGTGTCGTCCCGCCGGTAGGAGTACTGCGCGGAGAGCTGATGATGCAGCGCGCTCGTCTGATTCCATGTCGCCGTGCCGGTCAGCGTGTTCTGGATATTGTGCGCCACGTCGTAGTAGTAGTTCCCCTCCAGGCTCCCGACGAGGCGCCTGCGGGTATCGGAACTCGCGCCGAGCCAGCCGCCATAGGTCGCCGGCTCTCCCAGCAGAGGTCCTCCGCCGGCGATCGCGACACGCCGCCCGTCCTTCGTGAGCACCGTGTTGCGTGTCTCGTAGCGCTGCGTCCCCCAGCGGTTGTACTGCAGGCCGAACCAGACCTCGGCGAAGGAGCGGAGTTGCGCCCAGCCATTGACGTTGGTGGTCTGGAATCCCGGATGGCCCTTCCCGTAGCGCCAGACCTTCTCTCCGGTCGCCAGGTCGTAGCCGGTCCTCGATCCGTAGAGCCAGCTGCCATTGAGGTTGTAGTTCAGGTTCCCGTTCGTGAAGAGGCCCGTCCCCTGTTTCGGGTGGAGACGATACTGCAGCCAGAGTCCCGCGTTCATCTCGTCGGCGGCGTTCAGGTAGCCGATGTCGTTGAGATCGAGATGGTCGCTCTCCCAGCGTCCGGAGACCGATCCCCGGAAATCGCCGCCGGACTTCTGGAAAACCAGGTTGCCCCCGGTTCCATAGATGTTCCCCGGCTCCTTCGCCGTACCGGCGATCTTCTCCGGATCGAGGATCGACCCGACTGCCGAACCGGACAGGGCCCATGCGCGATCGTGCAGGAAGAGGTTCCAGTCGATGCCGGAGGTGTAGGCCTCGCGCGAGGCGCGGTCGCCGTAGAGCTCGCGCGACGCGTCATGCTGGACCGCGGTCTGCAGGAAGTGGATGCTGCCCTTCCCTCCTTCGAACTCCTTGCCGATGCGGCCGACCAGGTAGCGCGAACCCCGCGAGCCGTCTCGGAAGAGGTTGTGCGCTCGCCCCGGATCGGTCTCGTCCGCGGCCGCCGCGAGTCCGGCGACCGTGATCCCGTGCGAAGTCTTGCCGGTCAGCTTGGCGGCATAGCGGATGCGGGAGTTCTCGCTCCCGGTTCCGATCCGCCGGGAGTAGAAGAGCTGGAACGCCGGGTGCTGGAAGAAGCGGCTCCCCTCGACGAAGAACGGCCGCTTCTCCTCATAGAAGGTCTCGTAGGGAGACAGATTCAGCACGGCAGGATCGGCCTCGACCTGTCCGAAGTCGGGCTGGATCGTCGCGTTCAGCGTCAGGTCGGCCGTGATCCCGAACTTCACGTCCGCCCCGAAGTTTTCGAACGTCTCTCTCTTCTCTGGGCCGGGCGCCGATGGATCGGTGACGCGCCCCACGGCGTACGGGAGGACCTCGATCTGTCGCGGAGCCGGAATCCCGCTCACTCCGACCAGGTGCCCGAAGCGGCTGACGAATCCGGGCGTCTCCCGGTCCCATGTGACCCAGGAGTCCTGCTCTCCGCGGCCATGCATGACGCGAAAGACCTGCAGGCCCCACGTCCCGCTGTCGGGCCGGTAGCGGATCGACGAGAAGGGAACCCGCACTTCCGCATACCAGCCATCCGCGTCCTCGAACGTCTCCGCCTCCCAGACCGCGTCCCAGTCGGGATCTTCCTCGCCGTCGTTGAAGACGTAGCTGTCGCGCTGCACGCCGAGCGGCGACACCTGGAAGCTGTAGCCGGTCATCTGGTCGAAGTAGGGATCGAGGTAGATGCTGACCTCGTCGGAGCCCGATTCGCGATCGCGCCGCGAAAGGCGCTGCGTGATCTTCGACGGATCCTTCTCCATGCAGGCGACGCCGAAGTAGAGGGCCTCGCGGTCATAGGCGATCTTGAACACGGTCGTCTCGGACGGAGCGGTCCCCCGATCCGGATGCCACATCCGGAAACGGCAGGCGGACTCCGCATGCTCCCAGGCCTCGTCGTCGAGCCGCCCGTCGAGGCGGATCTCGTTCCCCTGTGGAACCAGGTAGGCGTTGACAGCCGGGACCGCCCCCTTTGCCAGTGGCGCGGGACTCGCTGCGCCGCTTCCCGCATCGGATGGTGGAAGGAACGCGGCGAACGATCCAAGCGCGCGCCCCGCGGGGAAGGCGAGGATCGCGAGCAACAAGAGGATTGCCCGCGCAACGGCATCGGAGCGATGCGCCGCCCCGCGCCCCAGGAGATCTCGACCGCTCGTTTGCCCGTTCGCTCTCGCGCGAGGCCCGATCCAAAGCTTCATGGGGCACCTTCCTGTTGTTCGCATCCTTCCCGCTTTCCGGCGGGACCGTCCCCCGGCTCGCACGTCTAGACGCTCCTGCCACGGTGCCCGTTGAAGGGAAAGAGCGACGCGGAGTGCATCGAAGGGAGAGAGCCACCGCCACCGCGGATGGACGCTGCACTAGGAGGACGGACGCTGCACTAGACTGTCGGCGTGAGAAGCGAACCGAGCCCCAGGCAACCGTCCGAGCGGCGGCCGACCGCAGCGGACCTCGCAGCCGCGGCCGCTGCCGGGCGCACGGTGCCCGATGTGATCGCTCCGGGCCTGCGCGTGCTCTTCTGCGGCATCAACCCGTCGCTCTACACCGCGGCTGCGGGCCATCACTTCGCGCGGCCGGGCAACCGGTTCTGGCCATCCCTCTGGAAGGCGGGATTCACTGATCGCCTTCTCCGGCCGTCCGAGGAGCGCGAGCTACTCCGCTTCGGTTGCGGGATCACGAATCTCGTCGCACGCCCGACTGCATCCGCGGCGGAGCTGACCAGAGACGAGCTGCGGCGCGGAGCGAAGGTTCTCGAGCGCAAGACGGTCCGCTTCGCGCCGCATATCGCCGCAATCCTCGGAGTCGACGCCTATCGCAAGGCGTTCGAGCGTGCGCGAGCGGAGGTGGGACTGCAGGAGGAGAAGCTGGGAGGGTCGCGGCTGTGGGTTCTCCCGAACCCCAGCGGACTGAACGCCCATTATCAGATCGACGGACTGGTCGCTGCCTACCGCGCCCTTCGCGAGGATGCGGACAAGCTGTGATCCGTCGAACAGGCGCTTCAGGACTTCAGGACTCGAACTCCTCGGCGCAGAAGGAGGCGGCCGGCGGGGTCGAAACCCAGCCGGCCGTCCCACTCCTCACGCCGGCTCGAAAGCCGGCGATTGGTCGGAAGCTCGAACTAGCGGAACAGGCTCCTCACCTGACCCCAGCTCGACTCCTCCGTCGCGATAGGAGGCACGCCGGTCTGGAGGCAGTACGCGAGGTCGACCTGCGTACCGAAGTACTGGGAGCCCGGAATCCAGCGGGAGTATCCCCAGTACTCGGCATCCCAGTACAGCTCACAGCCGTAGAACACGTAATCGGTGATCGCGAGGCCAGCGTACGGAGGGTTCTGGCCCCAGTTCAGGTCGACAATGCCACCGATCGACATGGCCGAGCCGAGCACGACGGGCGGAGTGAGCGGAGCGGTGCACTGGTAGACGTACCAGCTACCCGCGTAGACCTGGGTCGCGTTGAGGTCAGCATAGGGAACCGTGTAGGAGTAGTCGGCGACCTGGTTGGGCGGGCAGGACTGGTTGTAGAAGTTCACGATGAGGTTCGTGAACGGCTGCCAGGAGAA
>JBHGAY010000001.1:0-335657 GCA_041946735.1 Candidatus Eiseniibacteriota bacterium | reverse complement strand
AGAGAGAGAGAGAGAGAGAGAGAGAGAGAGAGAGAGAGAGAGACGGAGGCGGGAGAGGACCGGGCGATGCAGGACTGCAGCGAGGACATCGCGCTCGCGAGGAGCGCGGCGGACGGCGAGGAGAGCGCGTGGGAGCGCATCCTCGATCGCACGGGCGATCGCCTCTACGCCCTCCTCTGCTATCAGCTCGGCGATCGCGAGGAGGCGTTCGACCTCCTGCAGGAAACCTATCTCCAGGCGTTCCGCAAGATTCGCGACTACCGGGGCGAGGCGCCGCTCGAGACCTGGCTGCGCGTGATCGCGATCCGCAAGGCGATCGACTGGAGAAGGACGGTCCTCAGGCGGCTGAGGCGCAACGTCCCGCTCGAGGAGGCCGCTCTGCCCCTGTCGCTTCCCGCGACCGGGGTGTGGCACGACGCCCGCCTCCGGGAAGCGCGGCGGGCGCTCGGGTTGCTGAGCCGCGTGCAGCGCGCCTGCTTCCTCCTCCATGAATGGGAAGGGTTCTCGTTCCGCGAGGTCGGCGCGATGCTCGGCTGCGGCGAAGGGACGGCCCGCGTGCATGCTTCACGGGCGCGAAAGAAGCTCCGGCGGATCCTCGGGATGGAACTCCGGGCGATCGCGACGGGGACCGCGGAGGGACAGGCGAGATGAAAGAGACTCTCGAACGTTGCCGGCCGCGACTGGACGAGGGGCAGCGCCGGCGCATCCTGGCGCGGCTGCGAGCCGAGCGTTCCGGGCGAGGGTTCGAGGCGGGGGAACCGGGCCTGCGGCGCTGGGGACTCTCTTTCGGATTCGCCGTGGTTGCTGTCGCCGTGGTCGCGCTCCTGCTGATCCGCGAGTCGCGGACCTCCCGGGAGGAGGACCGGCCGGAGGAGGCGACGAAGACGACCCCGATCGCCCACCCGGCGGTCGCGCTCGAGGTGCGAACCGGCGAGGGAGCCGTTCCGTCCCGCCTGCGCATCGGCCGGACCGGTCTCGTGCCGCCTTTCCAGGATCCGCGCACCGATTCGGTGTCGACCTTCGCGCTCTCGATCGGCACGGGCTCGTACGAGGAAGCGATGGAATGGATCGACCGCGGGGCCTTGCCGCCGCCCGAAGCCGTGCGGATCGAGGAGTTCGTCAACCGCTTCCGCCAGGGCTACCCGGTCGTCTCCCGCGGGGACTTCGCCCTGCACGTCGACGGCAGTCCCTCTCCCTTCCGGATCGGCCGCCGTGTGATTCGCATCGGCGTCCGGGCGCGCGGCGATGCGGCGGGGGACGCGGAGCCTGTCGCGCGCTCGGCGCGCCTGGAGGTGCGATTCGATCCCCGCTCCGTCTCGCGCTACCGGCTTCTCGGTTTCGACCGTCCACCGGGACTGCGGAGCGAGGAACCGGTGATCCTGTCAGGGACGGAAGTGGCGGCTCTCTACGAGGTGGAGCTGCGGAGAGTCGAGCCTGCTGCTCGCCTTCTCGAAGTCCGGCTCGACTACCAGCCGGTCGACGGTCGGGCCGCGGACCGCGAGGAGACCGAGACGCTCGAGGACACCCTTTCGCGAGTCGCTTTTGCCTCCGACGTCGCCCGGCCGTTCGAGATCTCCCCCGCGCGCTATCGCCTTTCGGTCATCGCCGGCACATTCGCCGAGATGCTCCGGGGTGGAGGCAGGATCGAGGAAGGGGGAATCGCGGACCTGCTGCCGTTCGCCCAGCAGCTCGCACAGGAACTGCGCCAAGATCCGGAGGTGGCCGCGTTCGAGCGGATGGTGGATTCGGCCTCGCGTCTGCATCCGCCGCGCCCGCCCTCCTGATCGCCCTCGCTCGTCATCGACCTTTGCCGGTGATCGGCTCCTGCTGCCCAAGGGAGGGACGACGAGGCAGCGCCGGCGCGGGAGAGCCTGCGTGGTCTCTGGATCGCACGTGTCCGACCCGCTAGAATTCGACGCACGTCGTCGTGCGCTGGTCCGCGCGCTCGCCGCGGCCGCGCCTGCGTGCGGCGTTCCGGAGAGCATCGAGCCGCAGCAACATCCGCATCGCTTCGGAAATCGGGAGGTCCCATGCTTCTCGCCTGCCATCGCCGGCGCGCCATCTCCATCCTTGCATGGCTATGGATTGCCAGCCTTCCCGCGTCCATCCCCTCTTCTGCCGCGGTCCTCGAAGTGACCGTCGTGGACTCGCGCGACCGCCACCCGATTCCCGGCGCATTCGTGATGGTCGGACCCGCCCCGGGCAATCCGTTTCCCGGCAACAGCGGCACGACCTCCGCCTCGGGGTCGATTGTGTTCGACGACGGCGCGATCGCAGGCCCGCAGACCGTGACCGCCGGTGCGGCGAGCTACGCCTACACCGCTCTGATCGAGTCGGTCGAGGGATCCGTCGAGCTCCCGCTCTACCCGGCGCTGTCGGACACGGTGATCTACGGTCCGAAGGCGCGGGTCACGGGGACCGTCTACAACATCGAGACGGTCAACAACGACGGCAACTTCGACGCGGCGATGATTCTTCCGGCGATCTCGCCCGACAACGTTGTCCTCGGAGTCGGAGGCGTGCCCTTCGAGGTTCCGCCCGACGTCGCGAACTTTCCGATCTACGGGGAGGTCGCGTTCCCCGGAAACGTCGTCCTGCCGAGCCAGGTGGAGCTGCTCTTCTTCACCTTCGCGAAGACGCAATACAAGATCGACCTGCCCGCGCAGACGACCCAGACGCTCTACTCAGTCTCGGCGAGGATCCCGATCGATGCGCTCCTCAACGGGGTGGGCGACGACCCGCTCCAGCTTCTGAAGATCGCTCAGATCCGGGAGCTGGGCGTCGAGAGGGACCGTCCGATCGGCGACGGGGGGAACGTGAACATCAACTCCGACCACAATCTCCGGACGGAGTTGACGGTGCGCGTGGAGGAGGCGCCGGCGGGTGCGGCCGTCCAGACGGTCAGCGCAGGAAGTCTCGAGGCGCCTTCGGGAGCCGAACAGCTCCTGCTCTACGACACCGACTCTGCGCTCTCCGACACGCTGGGCGACTTCCTGATGACCTCGTCGGTCCCGGCCGGGGACATCTCCGACGTCCGGAACCTCGTGTTCGGCGCGTGGATGGATTCCTCCGCGGCGCTTTCGTTCCTTTCGGCTCGCGTCGACCGGGGGCCGTTCACGCTTCCGGCGACGCGGGTCCTCCGCGACTTCTACGATCCGCCGGTCCTCGACCAGGAGGGCTTTCATTTTGGATGGAGCGAGGTAGCGGACCCGGGGACGGAGCCGGAGCCGACCTGGTCGGCGGCCGGGATCACGCTGGCGGCCCTCGACCCTGCGGACACGACCGTCGTGCCGCAGCTCCTGTGGAGGGTCGTCACGCCGGCGGGAAGGATGGGGTTCGATCTTCCGATCCTGCCGCCGGAGGCCCCCGGCGCTCCGCACGGCCTGATCGACCCGAGCACGACGCCCGATGCCGACCGGCTCGTGTGGGACGTGCTCCTTTCGAACTCCGCGGGCTCGCTCGACGAGGTGCTCGTCCATCCCTCGACAGGAGTGACGCACGTCAGCCGCCGCCTGGCGGAGGTCGCCCTTCCGGCAGCCACCTTGGAGGATGCTTCGCCTCCGGGACCGGCGTCGCTGGCCGTTCGCCCCAATCCTGCCGGGGGTCCGGTCATCCGCATTCAACTCCGAGGCGCGACGGCTCCCTCGCCCTTCGGACCTTTCGCATTGGAGATCTTCGACCTCCGCGGGCGTCGCGTTCGTTCGCTGCCGCTCGCAGCCGGCGCGGCTGAAGCGGAGTGGGATGGCCGGGACGATGCCGGGCGACGGCTGCCGCCGGGCACGTATTTCCTCCGGATCGATGGAATCGAGACGGGAGGGAAGGTCCAGCTTCTGCCTTGAACGGGTCTCCTAGCCGTCTCCGGGGAGCCTGCCGGTAGGCCTTGTTGCCGCCGGCCCCGCCGAGGGGGGACGCGGCGAAAGGTCCTGTCCGGTGATCGTGCGCCTCGCTCTGTCCTGACCTGGGACAGTTGGAGCGAAGCGCTACACTTTCCGCCCCTTCCAGCCGATCGTGCGGTTCCGGAAGATGACGGTAGGGTCATCCAACACAACGGCTTACCGATGGCGATGTGAAACGGTTCACTTGGCATGGGACTTGATAAGGAATAGGAACGGTTCCGGAAGCCCCGGTCGGGGTGGTGAGGAAACGGACCCAGTGGATGGGCTGGGTATGGGATGCGGGTCCGGGATGGGTGAGTCGTTGGGGGACTTCGTCCGGCCGTCCGGTCGGGTGGCTGGACGGGATGTGGTGACGGTCGGGCGTAGTCTCCCTGTCCGGGCTTCCGGGACGAACTTCGAGGTCGGGGAGGGAGGGCCCTCCCCGGCCGGGTGGGGATGGGTGGGGTAGCTGAAGGAGGCCCGCCGGACTCGGGTCCGGCGGGCCCGTTCTTTTCCAAAGGGAGCCGCTGGATGAAGACACTCGTTCTTTCGAAGCTGGATGTGCCGGCGCTCGTCCGAGAACTGCAGAAGCAGGCGCGGGTCATCGGGCCCCGCCGCAAGGAGAGCCAGTTCGTCTTCGACCATATCCACGATCCCGAAGACCTCGCTCTCGACTATGCGACGACAATCCTCCCGCCCAGCCGCCAGCTCTTCCCCAATCGCGAGGAGCTCGTCCGGTTCAAGCGGAGCAGCGTCGCGTCGACCCAGGAGTCGGTGCAGACGGAGCCGATCGTGCTGCTCGGCGTGCATCCTTGCGACGTGCAGGGGATCAACGTGCTGGATGAAGTCTTCTCCGACAGCCCCTACGACGCGAACTATCTGGCCCGCCGCTCGCAGGCGAAGATCATCGCCCTCGAATGCCAGGGCCCGTGCAGCGCCTACAACCTCTGCTTCGACAAGGGGACCTATCGCGTCGAGTGGGGATACGACCTGCTTCTGGTCGATCTCGGGGATCGCTATTTCATTTTCACGCGGACGCCCGCCGGCGAGGGGATGATCAAGGATCTCGCCTGCCTTCGTCCCGCCACGCCGGCCGATCGTGAGGCGTTGGGCAAGGCCCGCGAGAAGCAGACGGCGAGCTTCAAGCCGCGCCTGAACGGTCCGGTCCACCGCCTGCCGAGCGCCCTGAAGGACGCCTACGACAGCCTGCTCTGGGAAGCGGTGGGGAGGCGCTGCCTCTCGTGCGAGAGCTGCACGTCCGTCTGTCCCACCTGCAACTGCTACGACGTCGAGGACGAGGTCTGCTTCGATCTCGAGAACGGCCGTCGCTGCCGCATCTGGGATAGCTGCCAGAGCCCGACGTTCGCGATGGTTGCCGGCGGGGAGAACTTCCGCGGCAAGTCCTCCTCCAGGAACCGCCACCGGCTGTTCAAGAAGGAGGTCTTCCAGTTCGAGAAGTACGGCCGAAGCGCTTGCGTCGGCTGCGGGCGCTGCTCCAGCGCCTGCGTGGCCTCGATCCGACTGACCGATCTGTACAACCAGGTCCTGGGAGGTTGACGCCGTGCTCGAGACACTACCCGCGACTCGCAAGTCGCTGTTCGTTCCGGAACCCGGCCGCATCCTCCGGGTCGAGAAGCTGACTGCGAAGGAGAAGGTGTTCGAGATCAGCCTCGATCGGCCGCTCGGGCACCGTCCCTGCCAGTTCGTCGAAGTCTCGATCGCGGGGATCGGCGAGGCCCCGATCTCGATCTCCTCGTCCCCGACATCCAGCCAGACCTTCGAGCTGTGCGTGCGCCAGGTCGGTTCGCTCACCCGGGCGCTCCACGCGATGACTCCCGGCGAGATCGTCGGGATCCGCGGTCCGTACGGCAACGGCTTCCCGGTCGAGAAGATCCAGGGGAAGGACGTCCTGTTCGTCTGCGCCGGGCTCGGGCTGGCTCCGCTGCGCTCGCTCATCCTCTACTGCCTCGAGAACCGGCCGAGCTTCCGGCGGATGATCACCCTCTACGGGTGCAAGCGGCCGAACGAGAGGTTGTTCGAGTCGGAGCTGCTCGCCTGGCGGAAGGACGAGCGGATGGAGCTGCACGAGACCGTCGACATCGCGGAGGACGGCTGGAAGGGCAACGTCGGCGTGATCACGACGCTCTTCGAGCGAGTGGAGGTCGATCCTCTCGAAACGGTCGCCGTCATCGTCGGCCCGCCCGTGATGTACAAGTTCGCGGTCCTCGAGCTTCTCAAGCGGGGGATCATGGAGAGCCGCATCTTCATGTCGCTCGAGCGGCGGATGCGGTGCGGCCTTGGCAAGTGCGGTCACTGCCAGATGAACGGGATCTACGTCTGCCAGGAAGGCCCCGTCTTCTGCTACAGCGACGTCAAGAAGATCAGGGAGGCGCTCTGATGAAGGCGAAAGTGGGCGTCTTCAGTTTCACGAGCTGCGAAGGTTGCCAGCTCACGATCCTGAACCTCGAAGACGAGATGCTCGAGCTGCTGGGGGCGATCGAGCTCGTGAACTTCCGCGA
This sequence comes from Candidatus Eiseniibacteriota bacterium, assembly GCA_041946735.1. Lineage (GTDB taxonomy): Bacteria > Eisenbacteria > RBG-16-71-46 > CAIMUX01 > VGJL01 > JBHGAY01. The sequence goes on along the minus strand of JBHGAY010000001.1, from coordinate 329,263 downwards.
GGCGATCGACGATCGCCGCCACGACTACGACGTGGCGTTCGTGGAAGGATCGATCACGACGCCCGAGGAGATCGAGGAGGTCAAGCAGATCCGCGAGAACGCGAAGATCCTGGTCGCGATCGGCTCGTGTGCTTGCACGGGAGGCGTGAACGGGATGAAGAACCTGCACGATCTCGCGAAGGCGCGGCAGAAAGTGTACGGGGACGGAGCGCGCCACTTCCCGAGCGAGCCGACGAAGCGCGTGCGGGACGTCGTCACGGTCGAGTACGAGCTGAACGGATGCCCGATCGACAAGAAGGAGTTCCTCCGGGTCACGAAGTCGCTCCTTCTCGGGCAGATTCCGTTCCCCTCGGAGCATGCGCTGTGCACCGAGTGCAAGACGAAGGCGAATGTCTGCCTCTATGACAAGGGCGAGTGCTGTCTCGGTCCGATCGTGCGGTCGGGCTGTGGCGCCATCTGCCCGACGTTCGGGGAGGCCTGCCACGGCTGCCGGGGCTTCGTGAGCCAGCCGAACCTGGCCTCGATGGTCGAGATCATGAAGTCGAAGGGGATGTCGCGACGCGAGGTCGAGGACCGGCTGACGCAGTTCAACGCGCTCGAGCCGGTCGATCTGAACCCGTATTTCGCGAACTGATTTCGGATTCGGAGGGGTTCGGGGTCGGAGTGGGAAGCCTGCAGGGGGACGAAACGGGTGAACCGAACCGACCCCGACCCGATCCGCAGCCAAACCTGAGGAGCGCCGGGAGGCCGACATGAAGGGTTACGAGATCAACGTCCATCACATCACCCGCGTCGAGGGGCACGGCAACATCGTCGTCAACGTGAAGGACGGGAAGATCGAGGATCTCCGGCTAGAGATCGTCGAGTCGCCGAGGCTGTTCGAGGTGATGCTCGAGGGGCGTCCCTGGCAGGATGCGGCGTCGATCACCGCTCGCATCTGCGGAATCTGCGCGCTCGGGCACACGCTCGCCTCCATCCAGGCGTCAGAGGATGCCCTGGGAATCGTTCCGGACGAGGAGACGACGCTGCTGCGCAAGCTGCTCCTCCATGGCGAGACCATCCAGAGCCATATCCTCCACCTCTACTTCCTCGTTGCCCCCGACGTCTTCGAGGTCGGGAGCGTCGTGCCGCTCGCGACGACCCATCCCGAGGTCGTCAAGCGCGCCCTGCGCCTGAAGAAGCTCGGCAACGAGATGTGCGAGATCCTGGTCGGCCGCAAGGTGCACCCGATCGGCATGATGCCGGGCGGATTCACGCGCTGGCCGCTTCCGGAGGACCTGCGCCGCGTCCGCTCGATCCTCGAGGCGGCTCGCCCCGATCTCGAGGCGACGGTCGAGCTGTTCCGCGGGATCAAGATGCCCGAGCTCGACCGGCCGACCGAGTACTTCGCGCTGAAGAAGGCGGGGGAGTACGCCTTCCTCAACGGCGACATCGCTTCGTCGTTCGGCAAGGTGACGCCGGTCCAGACCTACCTGGAGCGGATCTCCGAGCGCGTTGTGGCGCACTCCGCCGCGAAGCAGGTCAAAGGGACCGAGTCGAGCGTGGCGGTCGGGGCGCTCGCGCGCTTCAACATCAACCACGAGCAGTTGCTTCCCTGGGCGAAGTCGGTCATGAAGGCGCTCGGGCTGAAGCCGCCGGTCACCAATCCGTTCCACAACAACACGGCGCAGTTGCTCGAGGTGCTCCACTGCTACGAGGACTCCTTCCGCCTGCTCGACGAGCTACAGGCGCGCAAGGGGTACGTGCATCGGATGAAGGAGCCAACCCGCCACGGGCGGGGGGTGGGAGGCACGGAGGTGCCGCGCGGCCTGCTGTACCACGACTACACGATCGGCGAGGACGGCCGGATCGCGCATGCGAACTGCATCATCCCGACCGGACAGAACCTCGCGAACATCGAAGGGGACATGCACAAGCTGGTCGGCGACATGGCCGGCAAGGAGCCGGCGTCGATCCAGCGCGGCCTCGAGATGCTCGTGCGCGCCTACGATCCCTGCATCTCCTGCGCCACGCACTTCCTGGAGATCGAGTTCGTGTAAGGAGGCTCTCTTGCCGGCAACCGCGAGCGGCCAGCGGAACGCGCCGCGTAGCCTGATCCTCGGGATCGGGAACCTGTTGATGGGGGATGAAGGGTTCGGTCCTCATCTGGTCCGGCGGCTCGAGCGCGGGGGGGTGCCGGAGAGCTTCGTCGTGGAGGATGGAGGCGTCGGCGGAGTCGATCTGCTGCCGCGCCTCCAGGAGTTCGATCGGGTCTTGTTGATCGACGCGCTCCGGCCCGGCCCAAGGATGGACGACAGACGGGTGGCGGAGACAGCGCGGGCCGATAGCCCGGCGGAGCGCACTTCGTTTCGGGATCGGGGTTCGGGGGCTGTGGGGGAGCCGGCTTCCGGAGGAGCGCCTCCGGGCCAGCCGGCTCCAGGTGATGTGGTGGTGTTCCGGCTGAACAGGGTGAAGCTCCTGAACCCCGACCCCCGAGTATCCTTGCATGGATGCTCGCTCGGAGGGCTGCTGCGGCTCGCCGAAGCCCTCCACCTCGAGCTTCCCGAGATCACCGTCCTTGGCTTCGTCCCGGTCCGGATCGACTGGACCGATCGCCTCTCGGTGGAGGCGGAGAAGGCGCTCGCAGGCGCCGAAGACCAGGTCCGCCGGTGGATCGGCGAGGTGGCGTGCGCCTCTTGATTCGACGCTCCTCTCCGAGCCCGCCGCTCGTCTCCTGATCTTGCCGTCTCCGGATCTGCCGTCCGTCTGGAACCAACAACGGGCCGCGGCTATTCTCGATCGATGAGAGTTCGCTTCGTCTACCGCATCACGGGGATCGTGCAGGGGGTCGGATTCCGGCCTTTCCTCTATCGTCTCGCCACCGAGCGCCACCTCGCCGGCTTCGTCCTGAACGACGACCGCGGCGTGCTGCTCGAGGTCGAGGGACGGATGGAGGATCTCGAGGGCCTCGGAGAGGCGATTCGCCGCGACGCGCCCCCGCTCTCGCGGATCGAATCGATCCGGACGACGAGACTGCCGGCTGCCGGCCATGAGGGGTTCGAGATCCGGGAGAGTCCGCGGGCGAAGCGGCGGCGCGTCCCGGTCTCGCCGGACGCCGCCACCTGTTCCGGCTGCCTCCGCGACATTCTCGATCCGGACGACCGGCGCCACCGCTATCCGTTCACGAACTGCACCCACTGCGGGCCGCGCCTGACCATCGTGCGCGACGTCCCGTACGATCGCCGCCTGACGACGATGGCCGGCTTTCCGATGTGCGATGCGTGCCGCGCGGAATACGAGGACCCGTCCGACCGGCGTTTCCACGCGCAGCCGACCGCCTGCCCCGTCTGCGGTCCCCGGGCATGGATCGAGGACGGGAACGGCATTCGGATGCCGGCCGTCGATCCGATCGGCGAGACGCGCAGGCTGTTGGCGAGCGGACACATCGTCGCGATCAAGGGGCTCGGCGGATTCCACCTCGCCTGCGATGCGCGCAACGAAATGGCGGTCGCGGCGCTGCGCGAGCGAAAGGGGCGGGAGGAGAAGCCGTTCGCGCTGATGGCGGCGGATCTGGCCGAGGTGGAGCGCCATGTCCACGTGAGCGAGCGCGAGCGCGAGATGCTCGCTTCGCCGGCGAGCCCCATCGTCCTCCTGGAGAGGAAGGGGGAGGGGGATGATCTGGCGGGCGGCGTCGCGCCGCGGCAGCCGACCCTGGGATTCATGCTTCCCTACACGCCGCTGCATCACCTGCTCTTCCGGCCGGGCCCGCTCGATCCGCCCGGCCCGGCGGCGCTGGTCATGACGAGCGGCAACCGCAGCGAGGAGCCGATCTGCTTTCGGGAGGAGGACGCCCGGGAGCGGCTGCAGGCGATCGCCGACTACTTTCTGATGCACGACCGGCCGATCCATCTGCGCTGCGACGACTCGATCGCGCGGGTCTTCCGCGGCGCGCCACAGCTGCTCCGGCGGGCGCGCGGCTACGCGCCCGCCGCGGTCCCTCTCTTCCCTCCGCTCCCGCGATCCGTGCTCGCCGTCGGCGCGATGCTGAAGAACACCTTCGCGCTCGGGCGCGAGGAGGAGGCGATCCTCTCCTCGCACATCGGCGATCTCGAGAATCTCGAGACGCTTCGGAGCCTCGAGGAAGGGGTCGATCATTTCCGGCGCCTCTTCGACGTCGATCCCGACACCGTCGCTCACGATCTCCATCCGGACTACCTGTCGACGCGCTATGCCCACGAGTTCCCCGCGCGCCGGCGCATCGGCGTGCAGCACCACGTGGCGCACGTCGCCGCCGTGCTGGGCGAGCACCGCGTCTCCTCCCCCGCCGTGGGAATCGCGTTCGATGGGACCGGCTTCGGCGAGGACGGCACCTCGTGGGGAGGCGAGTTCTTCCTCTTCCGTGACGGATCGTTCGAACGCGCCGGCTCGCTCACGCCGCTCCCGCTCCCCGGCGGCGACGCGGCGATCCTTCAGCCCTGGAGGACGGCCCAGGCCCTGCTGCGCAGGCTCGACGCGGAAGCCGATCCGCACGAGGCGCTCGGGCCGCTCGCCGCGCTCGTGCCGTCCGGGTCGATCGACCTCGTCGCGCGCATGCTGGAACGCGGCGTCCACTGCCCGTGGAGTTCGGGCGCGGGGCGCTATTTCGATGCGATCGGAGCCCTGCTGCTGCGCCGCACGCGCAACAGCTTCGAAGGGCAGGTTCCGATGGAACTCGAAGCGCTCGCATGGCGCGCGGCGGACCGCGGAGCGAAGGTGACGAGCGGCGCGATGGGAACGCGCGACGCGGCGAGATGGAACGGCGCCGGCGCCGGGCAGAGCGGCACGTCCGACGATCCACCGTTCATGATCGTCGAGAGGGAGGAGAACGGGCGGGCTCACCCCGGCGAGCCTGCCTGGCCTTCCCGGTTCCGCGTCGACCTGGGCGGAGGGCTTCGTGCGATCCTCGCGATGGAGCGGCGCGGGGAGGACGAAGCGGTCCTCGCCTTCCTGTTCCATGACCTGCTCGCGCGCGCTTCGGCCGAGGCGGCGGCGAGGCTCGCGGAGGAGACGGGGACGAAAACCGTCGCTCTCGGCGGCGGCGTCTTCCAGAACCGCTTGCTGCTCGGCCTGCTCCTCGATCGCCTCGCCGCGCGCGGTCTCGCCGCGCTCCTGCCGCTGCGCGTGCCGGCGAACGACGGCGGGATTTCCTACGGGCAGCTCGTCGCCGCCGCATGGGAGTTGCGCGCGCACGGCTGACGGAGGGAGCCGCGCGCCACGGGGAAGTCGGCCGCGCGCGCGAACGCACGGGTCGGCGGTTGCGGGGCCGATGCGCTGCCTTTCGGAGACAGGCCTCGCGCGGAGACGTGCTAAGCTCGGACGCGGGTAAGGGTGGAAGGGGAAGGGAGGATCTCCGCGCATGTGTCTCGCCATCCCGATGCGGCTGGTCTCCGTCGAGGGGGAGCGCGGAATCGTCGAGCTTTCCGGCGTTCGCCGGGAGGTCCATCTCGGGTTCGTCCCCGATCTCTCGACGGGCGATTTCGTTCTCGTCCATGCCGGATTCGTGATCGAGAAGCTCGAGCCCGAGCGGGCCGAGGAGAACCTGGCTCTTCTGCGGGAGTTGCTCCTGTGCGAAGGGGAGGCGGCGCCAGACCACGCGGGCGAGTCGACAGAGGCGGAGGAGCAGCCGGCGCAGCAGGCCGGGCCGCAGAGCGCACAGAGCCCGCAGAGCCCACAGAGCCCACGGACCCCGCAGACCCCACAGAGCCCGCACGGCTCGAAGAACGACCGGCAGAACCCGCAGAACAAGGAGAACCTGGAAAGGCAGGAGGGTCCGAAGGAGCAGACGAAGCGCGAGCGACCGGGCGGCCGGCTCCCCGGGGGCCGCACATGACCCGCGCGGCCGTTCGCGGCGGCCCCTCCGCGTCCCCATCGTCCTCGTTCGCAGATCCCGAGCTTTGCCGCGCTCTCCACGCGCGGATCGTCGCTCTCGCGTCCCGCCAGCCCCATGTCCGGCTCATGGAGGTCTGCGGCACGCACACGACCGCTTTCTTCCGGACCGGCGTGCGCGGAATGCTGCCACGCAACGTCGAGGTGATCTCGGGTCCCGGCTGCCCCGTTTGCGTCACCCCGACCTCGTACGTCGATCTGGCGCTCCGGCTGCTACGCGAGCCGCGGATCGCGGTCGCCACATTCGGCGACATGCTTCGCGTGCCCGGCTCCGAATCGTCGCTCGAGCGGGAGCGTGCGCTCGGCGCCCGGGTGGAGATCGTCTACTCGCCGCTGGACGTCCTGCCGCTTGCGCGCTCGCGACCGCAGGAGACGTTCGTCTTCCTGGGAGTCGGCTTCGAAACGACAGCCCCGGGAGTCGCCACGCTGATCGAGATGGCCGAGCGCGAGGGGACCGCCAACGTCCGCGTCCTTTCCGGCCACAAGCTCGTTCCGCCCGCGCTCGAAGCGCTCCTCTCCTCAGACGCGCCCGCAATCGACGGGCTCATCCTGCCGGGTCACGTCAGCGTGATCCTCGGCTCCGACGCCTACCGCTTCGTCGCCGAGCGCTTCGCCGTACCCGGCGTCGTCTGCGGGTTCGATCCCGCGGATCTTCTCGGAGGCGTCCTCGATCTGCTCGAGATGCGTGCGCGCGGTGAGGCGAGGATCGGGAACCGCTACGGCCGCGCGGTCACGCCCGAGGGGAACCGGCGCGCGCGCGCGGCTCTGGAGCGGGTGTTCGAGGTCGAGACGGCGAGCTGGCGAGGGCTCGGGCCGATCCCGGCGAGCGGCCTCGCGATCGCCCGCCCTCTGTCCCATCGAGACGCGCGGCTTCTGCTCCCCACCGGCGAGGCCGAACGCATCGAGAGCGTCTCGCGCGAACCGGCCGGCTGCCTGTGCGGCGAGGTCCTGCGCGGGCGCGTCGCCCCGGTCGACTGCCCGCTCTTCGGCGGGGCGTGCACGCCGGAGACGCCGGTCGGTCCCTGCATGGTCTCGAGCGAAGGGACGTGCGCCGCGTATCACCGCTACGGGGCGCGATCATGAGCAGCAGGGGCGGCGGCCCGGAAATCCTCCTCTCCCATGGAGCGGGCGGAAGACGCACGCACGATCTCGTGCGCGATCTCTTCCTGCCGCGGTTCCACAACGAGGCGCTCGCCGCGCTCGAGGATGCGGCGCGCCTCGAGCTCCCGTGCGGCGGCCAGATTGCCTTCACGACCGACTCCTTCGTCGTCTCGCCGATCGAGTTCCCCGGCGGCGATCTCGGGAAGCTCGCCGTCTGCGGGACGGTCAACGATCTCGCCGCTCTCGGCGCGCAGCCGCTCGCCCTGTCGGCCGGCTTCCTTCTCGAAGAGGGACTGCCGATCGAGCGGCTCGAGCGCCTCCTCGACTCGATGCGGTCGGTCTGCGAAGAGGTCGGCGTGCCGATCGTGACGGGGGACACGAAGGTCGTCGAGCGAGGCAGCCTCGATCAGATCTTCGTCAACACGGCGGGCATCGGGCTCTTGGAGTCGCCGCTGCCCGGCGGAGTCGCGAGCGTGCGGCCGGGGGACCGGATCCTCGTGAGCGGCCCGATCGGAGATCACGGCATGGCGGTCCTCTCCGCGCGCAACGACCTGCGGATCGAGGCGCCGATCCTGAGCGACTGCGCTCCGCTGGCCGGCATGGTCCGCTCGCTCCTCGCCGCGTGCCCGTCGGTCCGCTGGATGCGCGACCCAACCCGCGGAGGACTGGCCACGACCCTGAACGAGCTGGCGGCCGGCGCCCGCTTCGGGATCCTCCTCGAGGAAGAGGCGATTCCGGTCCGGCCGAGCGTCCTCGCGCTCGCGGAGATCCTCGGTCTCGATCCCCTCTACGTGGCCTGCGAGGGACGGATGATCGTGGTCGCGGGCGAGGACGGGGCCGAAGCCGCTCTCGAGTCCCTCCGCGCGCATCCGTACGGGCGCGAGGCGGCGCCGATCGGACGGATCGTCTCCGGCGACCCCGGTCGCGTGGCGCTCCAGACCCGGATCGGCGGGCGCCGCGTGCTCGACATGCTCTCGGGCGAACAGCTTCCGAGGATCTGCTGAGGTGGAGGTGGCCATCGCGATGAGCCGGCGGGTCGCCTGCATGAGCCCGGTGGTCCCAGGCAGCCCGGGCGCCTCGGGAGCCTCGGGCGCCCCCGACGCCTCCGGCGGCTCGGGCAAGGGCGCCGATCTGTCCTGGATCGAGACGACTGTAGCGTTTCGTGGCAATTCGGCGGCTGGGCGACGCATCTCCCGGCGCCGGTCCATTTCGACCTTGTTACATGGCAAGGAGTTTGCCGGAGACCCGAGCCTGCCGATGGCATCCTGCTTGCATGCCGGAAGCAACGGGAAACCATGATGTTCCGACGCTCCCACGAAATCACGATCCAGGCGAGGGCTCCCGTCGCGCGGGAGCGGATCGTCGTCGTCTCCGAGGACTCCGCCTTCTGGCTCGGCCTCCGGCGTGAGGCGCCCGACCTCGAAGGCATCCTCGTGCTCGCCCATTCGGCTCGGGAGGCGCTGATCCTCGTCGAAGACCGGCGGGTGCGCGGCGTGATCCTGGACGCGACCCTCCGCGACAAGCCGGCCACGCAACTGCTCGGCTTGATCCGTTCCTTGCGCGCCGAGCTGCCGATCGTCTTCGCCTTCGACTCCTCGGACGTCGACGTCGAGCGTCAGGCGCGGGCGGCCGGAGTCCTCTACTACGGTCATCGCTCGGAGCTTTCCGAGATCGTCCGCGTGATGCGCCAGAGCCTGAAGCGGCCGGTCCGTTCCCGGCTCCGTCCGAGCGGGATGCTCCTCGACGATCGCCACGACGAAGGCGATCGCCGGGCGAGAGGCTGACGCGCCATGCACGAACTGTCGCTGGCCCTCTCGATTCTCGAGATCGTCGGGGCGGAGATCGCGCGCGCGGGGGGCTCGGGGTGCGAGCTGCGCGACGTGCGCGAAGTGGGCGTCCGGATCGGCACCCTGTCGGGCGTCGAGCCCGAGGCGCTCGATTTCGCGTGGGAGTCGATGCGGCTCCAGGCGGGATGTCCGGCCGCGCGCCTCTCGATCACGCTCGTGCCGGCGCGCGCGGTGTGCGAGCGCTGCGGTGACTCCTTCCTCCTCGGACAGGGGGAAGGGGAGTGCGCGCATTGCGGCGTCGCGCCGTTCCGGCTCACGGAGGGACGGGAGCTCGAGGTGCGGCGCATCGTCTGCGGCGAGCCGGATGAGCAGGCCGAGGCAGCGGCGCAGGAGGGAGGAAGGAGAGCGTGAGCGAACCGGCGGCCATTCCCAAGGTGCGGATCCTGGACCTCAAGCGAAACATCGTCGCGCGCAACGACGAGATCGCGGCGGCCCTGCGCGCCCGCTTCCGGCAGCGCGGCCTCTTCGTCGTCAACCTGCTCGCCGGCCCCGGCGCGGGCAAGACGACATTGCTCGAGGAGACCCTCGGCCGCCTGCGCGGCCGCCTGAGCTGCCTCGTCATCGAAGGGGACCTCCGGACGGCGCGCGACGCGGAACGCATCGCCGCCACCGGGGCGGAGGCGATCCAGATCGTCACCAACGGCACCTGCCATCTCGAGTCGCGGATGATCGATTCAGCGCTCGAGGGGGTCGACCTCGCGGCGCACGACGCGATCGTCGTCGAGAACGTGGGCAATCTCGTGTGCCCGAGCAGCTTCGATCTCGGGGAATCGGCGAGGGTCGTGCTCACGAGCGTTCCCGAGGGAGAGGACAAGCCGGAGAAGTATCCGTTCATGTTCGAGAAGGCCGCCGTCATTGCGCTGAACAAGGTGGACCTGCTGCCGTACGTCCGGTTCGACCGCGAAGCCTTCTGGCGCTCCGTCGAGCGGATCAACCCGAAGGCGGAGCGGATGGAGATCTCCTGCGCGACCGGCGAGGGCCTGGACCGGTGGGTTCGATGGATCGAGGACGGAATCCGCGCGGCGCGAGCGTCCCGCGCGGCGGGGTCGTGATCGTCGGAGAAGGAGGGATAGGCCCTCGGGTCTTCCAAGAGCGGAGGTGAGGCGATGGAAGAGGTGAAGCGGGTGCGGACGGGTCCGCGTGGACGGGTCGAGATCCGCGTGGACGAATGCAAAGGTTGCTCCTACTGCGTGCAGGAGTGCCCGCAGAAATGCCTGGTGCTCTCGAAGGAGATCAACCGGATGGGATACCACCCATCGTCCTACCTGGGAGAGGGTTGCACCGGCTGCGGCATCTGCTTCTACGCCTGCCCGGAGCCTGGCGCGATCACCGTCTACAAGCTCGAGCCGGTTCGGTAGGAGGGGAAGAAGAAGATGGCGAAGAACCTGTTGAAGGGAAACGAAGCGGTCGTGAAGGGCGCGATTCTCGCAGGTTGCCGCGCCTATTTCGGCTATCCGATCACGCCGGCGAGCGAGATCGCGGAAGCCGCGGCCCTCTATTTCCCCCGAGCCGGGGGGACGTTCCTGCAGGCCGAGAGCGAGATCGGCGCAATCAACATGGTGTACGGCGCGGCGTCCGGGGGGATCCGCGCGATGACCGCCTCCTCCTCGCCCGGCATCAGCCTGAAGCAGGAGGGGATTTCGTACATGGCCGGTGCGGAACTGCCCTGCGTCATCATCGACGTCATGCGCGGCGGCCCCGGCTTGGGAAACATCGCGCCCGAACAGGGCGATTACAACCAGGTCGTCAAGGGGGGCGGCCACGGCTGCTACCGCGTCCCGGTCCTCGCGCCGAACTCGGTGCAGGAGATGTGCGACCTGACGATGCTCGCCTTCGACCTCGCGGACCGGTATCGCAACCCGGCTTACGTGCTGGCGGACGGATTCATCGGACAGATGATGGAGCCATGCGAGTTCCCGCCGCCGGTCACGAAGCTGCCCGACAAACCGTGGGCGATCGAGCCCTCCCCGGACCGGCTCGACAACCTCATCTCCTCGATTTACCTCGACCCGGAGGAGCTCGAGGGACACAACGAGAAGCTGGAGCGGAAGTACGATGAGATGCGCCAGAAGGAGATCCGCTTCGAGGCGTATCGCGTGGAAGATGCCGAGCACGTCGTGATCGGCTACGGCATCGTCTCTCGCCTCCTGAAATCGGCGGTCGACATGGCGAGGGAGGAGGGGATCAAGGTCGGCTTGCTTCGTCCGATCACGCTTTTCCCGTTCCCGGTGCCGCAAATCGTCGATCTGGCCGGCCGGGTGAAGGACTTCCTGGTCGTCGAGCTGTCGACCGGCCAGATGGTCGACGACGTGCGCCTCGCGGTGAACGGGGCGCGCCCCGTCCGCTTCTATCATCGCGTCGGGGGAAGCGTCCCGACCGCCCTCGAGCTGCTCGATCGGATTCACGAACTGGAGGAGGTGGGGCATGGCCCGGGACGTGTTTCGTAAGGCGCAATCGTTCTACGTCGATTTCGACAGGAAGTCCGGACCGGACAAGCTCTCGACTCACTACTGTCCGGGCTGCGGGCACGGCAACCTTCACAAGTTGATTGCCGAGGCGATCGACGATTTCGGGATCCAGGATCGCACGATCTTCATTTCCCCGGTCGGTTGCAGCGTCTTCGGGTACTATTACTTCAGGTGCGGAAACATCCAGGCCGCTCATGGACGCGCACCTGCCGTCGCCACCGGGATCAAGAGAGCGCATCCGGAAGCCATCGTGATCGTGTATCAGGGCGATGGCGACCTCGCCGGCATCGGTGGCAACGAGATCCTCCAGGCAGCGAACCGCGGAGAGAATCTGACGGTCCTCTTCGTCAACAACGCGATCTACGGGATGACCGGAGGCCAGATGGCGCCGACCACCCTGCCGGGAATGCGGACCACGACCACGCCGCTAGGCCGGTCACCGGCAAACGAGGGCTACCCGATCCGCGTCAGCGAGCTGCTCGCCACGCTCGAAGCTCCCGTCTACATCGAGCGGGTCGCTCTCACCGACGCGAAGCACATGAACCGGGCCCGCACCGCGGTCCGCAAGGCGATCCAGAACCAGATCGACGGCAAGGGCTTCTCGATGGTGGAGGCCCTCTCTGCGTGCCCGACCGGCTGGAAGCTGAACCCGGTCGACGCGCGCGTCTGGATCCACGAGGCGATGGAGAAGCACTTCAAGCTCGGCGCGACGAAGGACCTGACCGAAACGGCCGAGAAGCGTCCCGGGCAGAAGCTCGTCTTCCAGAGCGACGGGATCCACGAGCTGCTCGACATCCGCGAGACGGAAGGGGCGGCGGCCCGGCGCGGGACCCTCCGCTCTCCGAGCTACGCGAATCCGCGGATCAAGATGGCCGGCTTCGGCGGCCAGGGAATCCTCCTTCTCGGCGTCGCGCTGGCCGAGTGCGGAATGCAGGCCGGCTACCGGGTTTCGTGGCTTCCCTCGTACGGTCCCGAGATGCGCGGAGGGACGGCGAACTGCCACGTCCGGATTTCCGAAACGGAGATCGGAAGCCCGCTCGTCGCCGAATCGGACGTTCTCGTCGCGATGAACCGCCCCTCCCTCGAGAAGTTCGAGGGGGATCTGAAGAAGGGCGGACTCCTGCTCTACGACAGCTCGCTGATCGAGGTGTCGCCGCAGAGGACCGACATCGAGATCCTGAAAATCCCCGCGACGGAGATGGCGGATGCCATCGGCACGACGAAGTGCGCCAACATGGTGATGATGGGCGCGTACATCGAGAAGAGCGGCGTCCTGGACCTGCAGTCGGTCATCGATGCACTCCCGAGCTACATGAAAGCGAAGAAGACGATCCCGATGAACCAGCAGGCCATCTTGAAGGGAGCGGCGTTCGTGCGCGATCTTGCCTGATTCCTTCGGGACGGCGTGCGCGGAGGGGGTGGGTTCCGTGACAGTAGTCCTGATCGTCGAAGGCGAGCCGACATTGAGGAACTCCCATAGCGCGGCGCTGCGGCAGTGTGGGTACCATGTGATCACGGCGTGCGATTTCGCCGACGCCCTGGCCATGAACCTCCTGCATCGCCCGGACGTCATCGTGATGGATCCCGGACTCGAGGGCCGCGGCCTGGACGTGGCCCTCGAGATGACCCGGGTCAACAAGGACGCGCGAGTCGTCTTCCACACTCGCAACCCGTATCAGATCGGCCGCGACTTTTCCGCCTGGGTCGCTGACGCGATGGCGGAGAAGTCCGAGGACCCGTCGGAGCTCCTCGTCACCCTCCGGCACCTGGCGGCCGGCGCGGCGGAGCGTTCGGAGAAGAGCGGATGACGTCATTCCCCAAAGTCGACAAGATCTGGATGGACGGCCGTCTCATCAACTGGGACGAAGCGAAGATCCACGTCCTTTCTCACACGCTCCACTACGGCAGCGGGGTCTTCGAAGGGATCCGCTGCTACGCGACCGATCGGGGCCCCGCGATCTTCCGCCTCAGAGAGCACATCGACCGCTTGTACAAATCCGCGCGCGTCTTTCACATGAAGATCGCCTGGACCAAGGAGGAGATCTGCGAGGCGTGCTCTGAGCTGATCCGGGTGAACCGGTTGGAGTCCGGCTACCTGCGGCCCCTCGTCTTCTTCGGCTACGGGATGCTCGGGCTCAATCCCGGCAACAACCCGGTCAGCGTCGTCCTGGCCGCCTGGCCGTGGGGGAAGTACCTCGACGACGAGAAGATCCGCGTCAAGGTCAGCCGCTTCATCCGGATCCATCCGCGTTCGACGATCGCGAACGCGAAGCTCTGCGGCCACTACGTCAACTCGATTCTCGCGAGCCAGGAGGCGAAGGAGTCCGACTATCACGAGGCGCTCCTGCTCGACTACAACGGCTACGTCGCCGAAGGGCCGGGCGAGAACCTGTTCCTCGTCAAGGACGGGATCCTGAAGACGCCTCCGCTCGGCGCGATCCTGCCGGGGATCACGCGCGCCTCCGTCCTCGAGCTCGCTTCGGACCTCGGGTACGAGGTCGAGGAGGTGCCGCTCACCGTGGCCGGCGTCCAGGCGGCCGACGAGGCGTTCTTCACCGGGACGGCGGCGGAGGTGACGCCGATCCATCAGATCGACGAGACGATTCTCGGGACGGGGAAGGTCGGGCCGGTGACGACTCGGATCCGCAAGGAGTTCTACGAGATCGTCAGCGGCCGCCGTCCGCGCTACGATACGTGGCTGACCTACGTCTCCCGGGCGGAGTTCGCGGAACCGGCTCGCGGGGCGAAGCCGCCGCTGGCGGCCGCGGGGGATGGTCATCCGGCAGAAAGCGCCCGCTAGATCAGATCCGAGGGACGCGCCGTCCGGGCGGCTCCGCGCGTCGGCGGGCCGCCCGTCTGACGATCCGGGGAATGGGAGCGGGAAGAGAAGCTCCAAGTGGAAGAGAAGCTTCGGGTGGATGAGAAGATACTGATCGTCGAGGACGACGTGGACATGGCCGAGACCTGCCGGCGGATCTTCCGCAAGGCCGGTCTCGCCGCCGATGCCGTGTACGACGCGCAGGAGGCGCTGAACCTCCTCGCGGCCGATCCTTCCTACACGATCGTCCTGACCGACCTCCGAATGCCGCGCATGGACGGCGCGGAGCTGTTGCAACGGATCAAGCGCGACCATCCCCAGATCGACGTCATCATGATGACCGGGTACGGGACGATCCAGAACGCCATCCAGGCGATGAAGATCGGAGCGACCGACTACATCACGAAGCCGTTCGACCGGGACGAGCTGCTTCGGGCGGTCAACCAGATCCTCGAGTCGCGCCGGATGAAGGGGGAGATCCATCGGCTTCGCGACGAGCTGCAGAAGACCTTCTCCTATCCGAACCTGATCGGGCGGGGGCCGGGCATGCAACGCGTCTTCTCGCTGATCCAGGCAGCGTCGCGCAACGAGAGCTCGGTGCTCGTGCTCGGCGAGAGCGGGACCGGCAAGGAGGTGGTCGCTCGCGCGATCCACTACAGCGGAACGCGGGCGAAGGGGCCGTTCGTGCCGGTCAACTGCAGCGCGATCCCGCGCGGCTTGATCGAGAGCGAGCTGTTCGGCCACAGGCGGGGCGCGTTCACGGGGGCGAGCGCGACGACGCTCGGGCTGGTTCGCTCCGCGGACGGTGGGACCTTGTTCCTCGACGAGTTCGCCGAGATGCCGATCGAGACGCAGGCGAAGCTGCTGCGGGTCATCCAGGAAAGGACGGTGCGGCCGGTCGGGGACGTCGCGGAGATGAAGGTCGACGTGCGCTTCATCGCCGCGACCAATCGCAACGTCGAGGAGGCGGTCGCCGAGCAGGCGCTGCGGCAGGACCTGTACTACCGGCTTGCCGTAATCCGGATCGACATCCCGCCGCTGCGCGCCCGGCCCGAGGATATCCCGTTCCTGGTCCAGCACTTCCTCGAGAAGTTCTCGCGGCTGTTCCCGAACCGGATCCACGGGATCGACCCGCAGGCGCTCGAAGCTCTCCAGCACTACCGCTGGCCGGGCAACGTCCGGCAGCTCGAGAACCTGATCGAGTCGGTCTATGCGATGGGCGTCGAGGGGACGATCACTGTCGAGGACCTGCCGGAGCTGGTGCGCGCGGGCGGTCTCGACGGCTCGGTCTCCGCCTCTACGTCTACCTCTACCTCTGGCTCTGGCTTGGCGTCAGCGACCGACGACCTGGACGGCACGGGCCCGCTCTCCGATGCGGAGCGGCAAGCGATCGAGCGCGCGCTGAAAGCCGCGGACGGAAACAAGTCCCGGGCGGCTTCGATGCTCCGGATCTCCCGCACCCGCCTGTACAGGAAGATCCGTGAGTACGGCCTGACCGAGTATCTCGAGTAGCGAGAGGCGCACGATCGGCATGGCCGCAACCTCACCGCTTCCCGTCGCTGCCGCTCTCATCGCGGGCATCGGCGTCCTCACGATCCTCTTGATCTGGATCGGGCAGCGCCGCGGCCGGGCCTCCGGCGCCGGAGAGTCGGTCGCAAGTCTGCAGCAGACCCGTTCCATGCTCCAGGACGTCGTCGAGAATGCCGCCGACGCGATCCTCGTCCTCGACCCGGCCGACCGGGTACGGCTGTGGAACCGCGGGGCGTCGGAGACCTTCGGCTACGCGCCGGAGGATGCGATCGGCAAGCCCTATTCGCTGCTCCTGCCCGAGGGGGCGGTGATCGAGCGGGCGATGACCGAGGCGCTCCTCGAGCGCGGGCAGGTGCGGGATCTCCGGACGGAACGGCGGCGCAAGGACGGCTCGCTCGTCGAGGTTTCGCTCACGCGCTCACGAATCCGCAACCCGGCCACGGGGCAGGAAGCAGGGGCGGTCGAGATCCTCCGCGACGTCAGCCGCACGCGCGAGCTGGAGCGCGAGCTGATTCGAAACGAGAAGATGGCGGCGATCGGCAAGATGGCTTCGAAAGTCGTCCACGAGATCCGCAATCCGCTCGCCTCGATCAATCTCAACTGCGACATCCTGCTCGACAACCTCGGGGTCGGCGACACGCCGGAGGAGCGTGAAGCGCGGGAGATCCTGCAGACGATCAAGCGCGAGACGAAGCGGCTCTCGCAGATCACCGACGAGTACCTGCAGTTCTCGCGGATGCCGCAGCCGACCGGGCGGGAGGAGGACCTGAACGCCGTCCTGCTCGAGCTCGCCGACTTCCTCCGGCCTGAGCTGCGCCGCAGCGGCACCCGCCTGGTGCTGAACCTGGACGACAGCCGGCCGTTGGTGGCGTGCGACAGCCGCCTGGTCCGCCAGGTCGTGCTCAACCTGATCCGCAACGCGATGGACGTCGTTCCGCCCCACGACGGGCAGGTGATGGTCGTCACGGCGGCCATGCAGGACGGGGCGGAGATCCAGGTCGACGACAACGGCCCCGGAATCTCGCCGGACGTCCTGCCGCGGATCTTCGAGCCGTTCTTCACGACGAAGCAGGACGGCACCGGCCTCGGCCTCGCCGTGGTGCGGCAGATCGTGGAGGAGCACGGCGGTCTTGTGACCTGCCAGTCGATACCGGGGAAGGGTACGACCTTCCGGATCCGCCTGCCCCGCGGGCATCGCCGTTGACCCGCCGCTGACCCGCCGCTGACCCGCCACGGAGCCGTCGCCGAGCCGTCGGGCGGTCGCTGCTGCGCGGCGAGGCGGGCCGCGCATTGTCATTTCCGCGAGCCTGCTCTATTCTTGTGGGGCGTCGATCCATACCGAGTCGGGCCGGATGCAGCGCCCGGCCCAAAACATATGAGACCTGCGGTGGCCGCCAAGGTCCTTCCCCCCTCCTCCTGGCTGCTGGTCGCCGGCAATACGGAGGTGCTCGCAATGAAGGCGCACGTCGTGATGACGCGGATCGCGGCTCTCTGTCTTTCGCTCTGGTTCCTCTCGAGCATGTCCTCGACTTCGATGGCTCAGTACGTTCCTGATCCGGAACATTGCAGCGTCCTTCCCTGGGACGGAACGGGGCGGGTGCTCGTCATTCCGGGCAGCACGGTCTCTCTCGACCGCGTGACCGTCACCGTCCGGAACGTGTTCGGCGATCCGATGGCCGACGTCGCGGTCGAGATCGTGTTCCAGGACTGCCTCGACCTCTGCATCGATCCGGAGGATCCCGATCTCGGACCGAAGCGGACGGATGGTGCGGGGCGGGTCGAGTTCAACCCCCGTGTCGGCGGTTGCGCCGATTGCGGGATCGAGGTGGTTGCCGACGGGATCCCGATACGTCACTTCACGACGGTGGTGAGTCCCGATTGGGACGGTTGGATGGCCGACGGCATCGTCGATGATGGGGATTGGACCTTCTTCGACGTGGCCTGCGGCATGGATCCTCTCCCCCCGTGCGTCGACTACAACGGCGACGGCGTCTGCTCCGCCTCCGACATGCAGCTCCTCGCGCAGAGCACGGGGAGCGTGAACCCGGGCGGGCTTTGCGGCGGGGGGCCGATCGAGCCTTGGATGCAGCAGGTGCGCCCCTGGGATGTGATGCAGCACGCCCTCGTCAGTCCCGGCGCTTCCCCGCAAAGTTCGGCGGTCGATAGCGTGACGATCGTCGCCGTCGACGCCCACGGCGACGCGTGGGAAGGCGTGGAGGTCGTCCTACGCACCGACTGCCCCGACCTCTGCATCGACCCGGTGGATCCGGACATGGGGCCGAAGTGGACGGACGCCGACGGGATGGTCACGTTCAATCCGAAGATCGGCGGTTGCGGTGAATGCGCCTTCAGCGTCCTGTTCTTCGGCATCGAGATCCGTCACTACTCGAGGGTCGTCAGTCCCGACTGGGACGGCGAGCGCGCCGACGGGAAGGTCGACGCCAAGGATCAGGAGTGGTTCGAGGAGGCGTGCGCGCAGAACGATCCGTGCGCCGACTTGAACGGCGATGGAACCTGCACGCCGGCCGATCTGCAGCTGTTCGCGCTGGCGATGGGCGACCGGAACCCGAACGGGCTCTGCTTGCTGCCCGGCGCAGCTCCCGAATCGCCGGCAGAGGGGGGCCTGTCGCTTGGCAGCGTCGTCCCGAACCCGAGCCGCGCTGGGATCGCCTACTCGTTGCGCCTGGACCGCGCGGCGTCCGTGCGCGCCCGGATCCTCGACGTCGCGGGAAGGATCGTCGCGACGCCTCTCGAGGGCGAACTCGCTGCGGGGGATCATGCGCTGCGATGGGACCGTCCGGACGGTGGGCTGCCGGCCGGGGTCTACTTCCTCTCTGTCGAGATGGGAGAGCGCCGGTTCAGCCGCCTGTTCGTTCTCCTCGACTGAGGGCGGCGGCCGGCCGGCACCTCCGAGGCGCCGCCGGCCCGGCGTCCTCCGCTCAGTGGACGACCACGATCCTCGATGCGGGGATCGCGCGCCCGGAGATCCAGTAGATCCCCGGCGGCACGCGGTCCCCGTTCTCGCCTCGGCCGTCCCACACGACCGCTTGCGCCCCGCCCGCCGTCCGGCCGCCTGCGCGTAGCTCCCGCACGCGACGGCCGCTCACGTCGTGCACCGTGAGCACGACCGGCTCCGTCAGACCGTCGCAGCAGAGGATCGTCGCTTCGGCGCGCATCGGATTGGGCAGGATCGAGAGGTGGGGAGGGGAGCAGCCGGCCGGATCGCACACGCCGGCGGAGGGCGGATCGATCAACGCCGTCCAGATCGAAAGCGTGCGGCCATCCATACGGACCCAGAGAGGCCGCACCCGGTCGGCGAACGAGGAGATCCCGATGTAGTCGCCGAAGAAGACGGTCGGGTCGGGGATGAAGCTCGAGGCGCTGATCTTCTCCTCGAGGAACGTCTCGCCGCCGTCGAAGGAGGTCGCGAGAAACACATCGGTCGTGAGGTTGTCGGGGTGCTGCCGTCGATCGTAGAACACGACGCGGACGGCCCCGGTGACTGGATCGACGTCGAACCAGGTGAAGAACTGGTCCCTGCCATTGCCGATCGGGTCTCCGTGGACGCGTCGCGGCGCCGACCAACTCCCGCCCCGGTCGTCGGAGTGGATGAGGAAGACGTCGGTATCGCCGTTTCGCTGGTCCGACCAGTTGACATAGATCCGCCCGCGAAACGGCCCGCCGCTCAGATCGACGCGCGTGACGGGGAGGCCGTTCGCGCGGTAGATGCCCGGAACGTCGAAGTCCCACCCTCCCGGCTGGTCCGCGATCACGCGGTCCCGCCCGAACGTCCTGCCCGCGTCGAGCGACCGGTCGAACTCGATCCCCCGCGGTCCCGCCCACGCGACGTAGACCTCCCCTTGCGGGCCGACGGCCGGCACCGCCCCCTCCACCGTGCCGTCGGAGTCGATGGCGTCACCGGCCTCGTCGCCGATCCGGATGGGCGCGGAGAAGCTCTGACCGCGGTCGGTCGACCGGGAGAAGAGGATGGTGGAGCTGTCGGCCGGATCGGCGCTTCCGTAGCGCGTGAAGCGCGTCCAGGAGACGTAGAGGTTGTTCCGGGTGGGGCTGTTCGTCCAGTCCGCGACCGGCCAGGACTTGTCTTCGAACGGCTCGCCTCCCTGGTGCTCCACGACCGGCGTCGCATTCGGCATCCAGGTCAGGCCGCCATCGGTGGAGCGGTTCACGAAGATGCCGGAGTGGTCGAAGAGCCCGATGAAGGCGTAGTACGCGTAGCCGTCCGCGTCGAAGACGATCGACGGGTCGCCCAGGTCCACCAAATCGGGGAGGTCGCCTTCCGTCCAGCCGGCTCCGCCGTCGAAGCTGGCGTACCAGTGACAGGGGACTTGCGCCACGCCGACGACGTTGTCGGGGTTGCGCGGGTTGATCGCGATCGCCGTCTCCTCGGGATTGTTCGGCCTGGAGTTGACTTGCACGTTCGGATAGGGAGCGTCGGGAGCGGGCGCGCCGGCCGCCGGCGGAGCCGCAAGGAGAACGGCTGCGAGAAGCGCGGCTGCGAGAAGCGCGGCTGCGTGAAGCGCGGCCGGGAAGGGCGGGGCGACAAAATCGAAGAGCGGGTTGGGCCTCATGACCGCGAGTCTACGGCAGGCCGGGGCGCCCGCGGGAGCGCGCCGGCGAAACGGTTGCTCCCCCGCCGCGGATCCTGTGGCGTGGGGCGAGCGAACGGAATACTCTCGTTCGCATGCCAACCGAACGACGTCCAGGATCCTCAGAGGATGAAGAGCGGCACGATCCGACGGGACAGACCGGCCCCGCAGATCCACATCTCGTCTTCGCGCTATCCGACGGGTCGGGGGTGACCGGGGAGCGTGTCGTCCAGGCGGCCATGACGCAGTTCGAGCCCGACGCGGTGCAGGTCGTCCGCGTGCCGGAGGTGCGCACCCTCGAGCGCATCTCCGAGGCCATCTCCCTGGCCTCCCAGCGGGACGCGACGGTCATCTACAGCCTCGTCTCCGCCGATCACCGCAACCATCTGCTCCACGAGGCGCGCCGCTTTCACGTCTCGACGATCGATCTTCTCGGCCCGATCCTCCGCCGCCTCTCCGACGTGCTCCGGGTCTCGCCGCGCGCTGAGCCGGGCATCTTCCGGCAGCTCGACGAGGAATACTTCCGGCGCACCGAGGCGATCGAGTTCGCCGTGAAGCACGACGACGGGCTGCTCCCGGCCGATCTGCCGCTCGCCGACCTCGTCCTGATCGGCGTGTCCCGCACGTCGAAGACTCCGCTGTCGATGTTCCTCGCATATCGGGGCTGGCGCGTGGCGAACGTGC
This sequence comes from Candidatus Eiseniibacteriota bacterium, assembly GCA_041946735.1. Taxonomy (GTDB): domain Bacteria; phylum Eisenbacteria; class RBG-16-71-46; order CAIMUX01; family VGJL01; genus JBHGAY01. The sequence continues at coordinate 308,304 of JBHGAY010000001.1, read as the reverse complement.
CGATCGTCCTCGGGATCGATCCACCCGCGGAGCTGTTCGCTGCCGATCCCTCGCGGGTCGTCGGGTTGACGGCCAGGCCGGCGTGGCTCGAGGGGGTTCGAGAGATGCGCGCGCGCCGGATGTCGGCCGGGGCGGCGTTCGACTACGCGCAGATTCCGCACATCAAAGAGGAGCTGCGGTTCTGCCAGGACATCTTCGATCGAGGGGGATGGTCAGTCGTGGACGTTTCCCACAAGGCGATCGAGGAGACCGCGGCGGAGGTGGTCGCGATCGTCCGCGGGTGACGGGGCCGGCATGCGCGAGCCGTCGCTTGCCGCGGCGGCCGGCGGCCGCCCGCCCGCGCAGCCTCAGCAGTCGCCGAGGGCCTTGTCGCGTTGGATCAGGTGGACCTCGATCGCCTCGATCGTCGCGTCCAACTCGCTCAAGAGCGGCTCGATCCGTGCGAGCGCTCGCGGGGGCCGGGGGGCGACGTCGAGCAGGAGGTCGAGCTTGCGCAGGTCCTCGAAGAGGAGCAGGTCGAGCTCGAGGACCCGCTCGACCGTTTCTTCCCGCACGACCGTCGCATCGAAGAAGCCGCTGAAAGCGTACGGCGCGTAGCGGATCGCGTCGGCCAGAGAGTCGAGCCGCGCGGCGCGTCGCTCGATCGCCTGCGCGCAGTCCTGATCGATCCCGTCGGGAAGCGTCTCGGACCATGCTTCGATCGCCGCCCGGATGTCGGCCATCCGCTCGAGGACCTGCGCGCGCAAGCGGGCGTCCTCCGCGCGGCGGAGGTCCCGTTCCCGGTAACCCTGATAGCCGGGGACGAGATGCGCCAGATTCTCCAGGAACCAGACGCCGGCTTCGTGCCCAAGGCTCTCTCGCATCGGGGCCTCCTCGACGCTCTCTCCGCCCCGACGCAAAGGGCACGATCGGGGGGAGGCAACCGCGCGACCTGCAATCCCGGCACCGGGCGGGCGGCTCGCAGCGGCGGTGGAGACTCGACCGGAACGGGCGCGAGGCGTCGCCAACACCGCTTCGCATCGTCGGCTGCACGACCGGCTACGGGACGGGGGTTCTCCCGGCTCGCGGCCGGGGGGCGTCGCGACCCGGTCGTGTTGCAAGGCACATGCCAGCTTTCTACAGTGAGGCGCATGGAAGCGGGAGCGCCGGCCACCATCCCCCCTCCGCGCGTGCTGCTCGTCCTGAGCGAGACGAGCGAGGCGCGCAGGATCGCAGAACGCCTGGAAGAAGAGGGGATGGAGGCGCTCCGGGTTTCCGACGAGCCGGCCGGCTACAACATCCTCGACACCGAGCAGATCGACGCCCTGCTGTGCGAGACGCGGGCTCCGCGGATCGACGGACTGCGACTGCTGCGCATCGCCCGGATGCGCAATCCCGAGGTCGTGGCAATCCTCGTCGCGACCCCTTCCGAGGTGCCTCTCGCGACGCACGCCCTCGACGAGGGGGCCCACGACTTCCAGACGCGCCCGCTGAACGTCGAGAAGATCCTCGCCGTTCTCCGGCGCGGCCTTTCCGTCCAGAGGCTCGTGGGCGAGATGCACGAGCTCGCCCGGCGTCTCGATCGGCGGTATGGCTTCCAGAACCTGATCGGCTCCTCCACGCCGATCGTCCGCGTCTACAGCCGCATCCTGCAGGTGTCGGGAATGGACGAGCCCGTGCTGATCGTCGGAGAGCCGGGGACCGGACGGGATCTCGTGGCGCAGGCGATCCATCAGAACAGCGCGCGCCGTTCCGGCCCGCTCGTGCGCATCGATTGCGGCGGCATCGCGGCGGACGCGCTCGAGCGCGAGCTCTTCGGAGTCGAGGGGGATCCGTCCCGGCCCGGACGTTGTGAGCGTGCCGCGTCCGGCACGCTCGTGCTCGATCGCATCGACGAGCTGCCGGCCGAGACGCAGGGGAAGGCGCTGCGCCTGGTCGCATCCCGTGCGTTCGAGAGGGTTGGAGGACGGCGGACGCGCAAGCTCGACGCGCGCATCCTCGCGATCGGTTCGCACCTCACCCGGCAGAAGGCGGAATCGGGGGAGTTGCGTGGCGATCTCTTCGACGCGCTCCGCTCCATCACGATCGAGCTGCCCGCCTTGCGTCAGCGTCGCCGGGACATTCCACTGCTCGTCGAGCACTTCCTCGGCGAGATCGCCGGGCAGAGCGGGCGGTCGATTCAGGGGATCCAGCCGGCCGCTCTCGATCGCCTCGTCCGCTACGCATGGCCGGGGAACGTCCGGGAGCTGAAGAGTGTCCTGCGCGGCATGGTCCTGGCCGGCTCGGGCTCGGGTCCCGTCGACGTCGCGGATCTTCCCGAAGAGATCCGAAGCGGTCCGGCCGGAGAAGCGGAGGAGATCCGCATCCCGATCGGATCGACGATCGCCGAGGCGGAGCGCAAGCTCATCGAATCGACGCTGGCCCATACGCGCGGCGACCGGGCGCGGGCAGCTCGGATCCTGGGAATTGGACTGCGCACCCTGCAGCGCCGGCTGTCCGAGTATGGCCCCATACGAAAGCAGCCGCGTTCGCGGCGTCGTTGACCGCAAGGGCCTCGCCACGCCGTGACGACCGCGCGGGCAGTTCGCCACGGCGTGCGGACAACGAACGAGCCGCCGACCATCACGACCTTCCCGCCCCTCCCGCTGCAAGGCCGGCCGGCCGCTGTCGCCACGCCACTTTGACTGGCGCTATCCGATGCGCCGGACAGAGTTAGACGGACGGCGGTGCCCATCATCCTACTGCTTGGCGCTTGTGCTTGTGCCAGAATGGCGCATCGTGCCAACTTGAAACGCCACTCTTCGCTTTGATCCACGGGGGCGATGTGCTAATCGTTTGCTGTTCATCCGAATAGGCGACTCCATGAGGCGGCCCGGACGCGTGTCAAACTGGCACGCGTCCGAGGCGGGAGGGGCCGGCACGGACCTCCGCCGAGCCGCCCTCCAGCCGTCGACCTTCAATGCTTTTAATCGGTTACGCCATTCGAACGGGCAGCGGCACGGCGTTTGCCTCTGGCGGGTCGCGATGCGGGAGCTTGCGCGCGGATCGGAAGCCGCGGCCGGCTCATCCCCGGATCTCGGCGAAGCAAGGAGCACAAAGCGCGGCGGTGCGGATGCCGCGCACAGAGGAGGGATGCATGGCAGTGAAGATTCGTCCCCTGGGGGACCGGCTTCTCGTCAAGAGGATCGAGGAGACCGAGGAGACCCGCGGCGGGATCATCATTCCCGACACCGCGAAGGAGAAGCCGATGCAGGGCGAGGTCATCGCGATCGGCCCCGGTCGGACTCTCGACGACGGCAAGGTCCAGAAGCTGGAAGTGAAGGAAGGCGATCGCGTGCTCATGAGCAAGTACGCCGGCACCGAGGTCAAGATCGACGGCGAGGAGTACCTGATCCTGCGCGAGGACGATGTCCTGGGGATCATCCAGAAGTAGCGGGCGCGTCCGCGTCCTGGTCCAGAAGGATTCCGAAGAAGGAGGCTGTGAACGATGCCTGCGAAGCAACTGGTTTTCAAGGAAGAGGCTCGCCAGAAGATCCTCGAGGGTGTGGAAATGCTCTCGAAGGCCGTGAAGGTGACCCTCGGTCCCCGCGGACGCAACGTGGTCCTCGACAAGAAGTGGGGGAGCCCCACGATCACCAAGGATGGCGTGACGGTCGCGAAGGAGATCTCGCTCGAGGATCCGTATCAGAACATGGGCGCGCAGATGCTGCGCGAGGTCGCCAGCAAGACGAGCGACGTGGCGGGTGACGGCACGACGACCGCCACGGTCCTCGCCGAGGCGATCTTCCGCGAAGGGCTGCGCAACGTCACGGCCGGGTCGAACCCGATGCACATCAAGCGCGGGATCGAGAAGACGGTCGAGGCGATCGTCAGCGAGCTCCGGAGCCTCTCGAAGGAGGTGAAGGACCGCACCGAGATCATGCAGGTGGCGACGATCTCCGCCAACGGCGACACCGAGATCGGCAAGATCATCGCGGACGCGATGGACAAGGTCGGCAAGGACGGGACGATCACCGTCGAAGAGGCGAAGAGCATGGAGACGACCCTCGACCTCGTCGAGGGGATGCAGTTCGACAACGGATACCTCTCGCCGTACTTCATCACCGACAAGGAGGCGATGGAGGTCGCGTTCGAGAACTGCTACATCCTGATCAACGAGAAGAAGATTTCGGGCCTGAAGGACATCCTGCCGCTCCTCGAGAAGATCTCCCAGTCGGGCCGCCCGCTCCTGATCATCGCCGAGGACGTCGAGGGGGAGGCGCTGGCGACCCTGGTGGTCAACAAGCTCCGCGGCACGCTGCAGAGCTGCGCGGTCAAGGCTCCCGGCTTCGGCGACCGCCGCAAGGCGATGCTCGAGGACATCGCGATCCTGACCGGCGGCACGGTCATCAGCGAGGACCTCGGTCGCAAGCTGGAGAACGTCGGTCTCGGCGATCTCGGCATCGCCAAGCGGATCGTGGTCACCAAGGAGAACACGACGATCATCGAGGGATCCGGCAAAGCGGCCGACATCAAGGCTCGCGCCGAGCTGATCAAGCGCCAGATCGAGGACGCGACGTCCGACTACGACAAGGAGAAGCTGCAGGAGCGGCTCGCGAAGCTCGCGGGCGGCGTCGCCGTGATCAACGTCGGAGCGGCCACCGAGACGGCGATGAAGGAGAAGAAGGCCCGCGTCGAGGACGCCCTCCATGCGACCCGTGCGGCGGTCGAGGAAGGGATCGTTCCGGGCGGTGGCGTGGCTCTGATCCGCTGCATCCCGGCGCTCGACAAGGTTCCGGCCGAGGGGGACGAGACGATTGGCGTCTCGATCATCCGCCGGGCGCTCGAGGAGCCTCTGCGGACGCTCGCGAACAACGCGGGGGTCGAGGGCTCGGTCGTCGTGATGGAAGTGAAGAAGAACAGCAAGAAGACGTTCGGCTACAACGTCGACAAGGACGAGTACGTCGACATGTTCGAGGCCGGGATCATCGACCCGACGAAGGTGACCCGGAGCGCGCTGCAGAACGCCTCTTCGATCGCGAGTCTCATGCTCACGACCGAGGCGCTGATCACCGAGATTCCGGAGAAGGAGAAGGCTCCTGCGATGCCGGGTGGCGGTGGCGATTTCGGCGGCATGTATTAGACCGGAACACCGAAACGCGTGACGGCCGTCGCGGGGATCCGTGACGGGAGCGCGACGGGACGGGACCGGGCGGTCCGAAAGGCCCCCGGTCCCGGTCCTTTTCCGAGCGGAGGAGGTGGGCGCCTCGCTTCGTCGGGCGAGTGGTAGACTGAGCGCGAGATCGTCGCCATGCGGGAGCCGCGCTCGAACAGCGGCCGCCGGCGAGTTGCCGGCCCGCCCGGGGCGACGCGTGAAAGAGGGCCAGCGAGCCCAGGAGGCAGAAGAAGATTCCCAGAACGCCGACGAGCACCGCCGTCTCCGTAGAGAAGGCGGTCCTGGTGGGGGTTGACACCCCCGGATCCGCAGACGAGTCCCTCGAAGAACTTTCCCTCCTGACCGATACCGCCGGAGCGAAGGTGGTCGGATCGGTCGTTCAACGCCGGGAGTCGATCCACCCGGCCAGCTATCTCAGCAAGGGCAAGCGAGCGCAGGTACATGATCTTCTGCGTGAGAGCGAGGCGAAGCTCCTGATCTTCGACGAGGACCTTTCGCCCGCTCAGGCGCGCAACCTCGAGAAGGAACTCGAGGTCCGCGTCGTCGACCGGAGCGAGCTGATCCTCGACATCTTCGCCCGGCGCGCGCGCAGCCGAGAGGCGATGCTCCAGGTCGAGCTGGCGCAGCTCGAGTACCTGCTTCCTCGGCTGACGCGCATGTGGAGCCACCTCGAACGCCTCGGAGGCGGCATCGGTACGCGAGGTCCCGGGGAGACCCAGCTGGAAACGGACCGGAGGCACGTGCGCCACCGCATCTCGCTGCTGAAGGAGAAGCTCGAGAAGATCGACAAGGAGCGCGAGACCCAGCGAAAAGGGCGGAGCGAGCTGTTCCGCGCGGCGCTGGTCGGATATACGAACGCCGGGAAGTCCACGCTCTTCAACGCCCTCACTCGCGCGGGGGTGCTCGCCGAGGACAAGCTGTTCGCAACGCTCGACACGACCACCCGCCTGGTCGTCATGCCCGATCGGCAGAAGTTTCTGCTCTCCGACACGGTCGGCTTCATCCGCAAACTGCCCCATCACCTCGTCGCCTCATTCCGCGCGACCCTTTCCGACGTCCGGGAAGCCGATCTGATCCTGCACGTCATCGATGCGAGCCACCCAATGCGCGAGGAGCAGATGCGCGCCGTGGAGGAAGTGCTCGGACAGATTCTCGATCGCGAGGTGCCTCGGCTCCTGATCCTGAACAAGGCGGATCGTCTCGCGGACGACATGGCGGCGGCGGGGCTGCGCCTGCGCTACCCGGATGCGATCATCGTCTCCGCGCTCGATCCGGCCGATATCGACCGGTTTCGGGGGCGTCTTGCAGACGAGCTTTCGCGCACCCGGATCCGTGTTCGGGTTCGGTTTCCTGCCAGCCGATTCGATCAGGCTCGTGAGATGATGAAGCGAGGGCTCGTTGTGCGGGAAGCGTTCGAGGACGGCACGGTGGACGCGGAGTACTGCCTCCCCGTGGCGGATGTCGAGAGGCTCCGTAATGCCGGATACGAGGTTCGGATCATGGCCGGTTGATCTACTCCGACCCTCCCGGTCCTCAACGACCCTCCGTTCCGGACTCGCCGCCATCGCCGACCGGCTTCCGGGTAGCCCGGACGTGCCGTTCCCCGATCGCCCTTCGACCGAACGGAGGACTCATGACCCGCCTCGTCGTCATTGGTGGCTCGTCGGGGGCGATCCAGCCGCTCCTCGCTTTACTGCATCCGCTTCCGCGTGATCTTCCCGCCGCGATGCTGGTCGTGATCCATGGGTCTTCTCGTCGAGGGGGCGGTCTGCCCCGTGTCCTTTCGAGATCCTCCGGCCTTCCGGTGAAGGAGGCCGAGGACGGAGAGGAGATCCGCGCCGGTCGCGTCTACGTCGCGATGCCCGACCGGCATCTGCTCGTCGGCGACGGGCATGTTCGCGTGGTGCGCGGGCCGCGAGAGAATGGCTTCCGTCCCGCGGTCGATCCTCTTTTCATTTCTGCGGCCTCAGCGTATGGTCCTTCCGTCATCGGTGTACTGCTCTCCGGTTCTCTCGACGACGGAACCTACGGGCTCGCTGCCATCAAGGAGCAGGGAGGGATCGCGATCGTCCAGGAGCCTTCCGAAGCGCTCTTTCCGTCGATGCCCTTGAGCGCGCTGCGGAGCGTGGAGGTGGACCATGTCGTCCCCGTTCCGGAGATCTCGGTCCTTCTCGAGCGTCTCGCCCGATCTCCGGCAACCACCCAGGGCGTCCCGTCCGAGCCGGAAGGGGAAGGCGTGGGAGGGCGAACCGCCGAGCCGAGCGCGACCACGCCAAAAGTCTCCGTCTATACCTGCCCCGACTGCGGCGGAAGCCTGTGGGAGGTGGAGCGAGGAGGCGTACGGCGATACCGCTGCCGGGTCGGGCACGCGTTCGGGCCGGAAACGCTTCTTGCCAGGCAGCGAAACCGGATCGAGGCGGCTCTCTGGTCGGCGCTTCGAGCCCTCGAGGAGCAGGCGTCGCTCAGCGATCGCATGGCGCTGCATGCCCGCGAGTCCGGATGGGAGGCGCTCCATCGCGAGTACGAAGCGAGGGCGCGAGCGGCCCGGGAGCGAGCGCAGGACATCCAGGATCTGCTCGCGTTGGGGAAACGGTTGTCGGGGGAGATGGAGGGCCAGGATCCGTCTGCGGACTGAGACCCGAAGGGTCCACGCGATCTTCTCTCGGCGCACGCCTACGCTCGATCGTTGGCGAATGAGACGAAACGGAAGAGGGACCGATGTCGAGGGCTAAGGAAGGCAAGAACGCGGAGGAGGGAGGGGGCCGGCCGGTCGAAGCTCGAAACGAGCCGGGATCCGGCGCCGGCGAGACGCTGCGGGCCGCCGAGCAAAGGCCCTCCTGCATCGTGGGCGTCGGCGCATCGGCCGGCGGGCTCGAGGCGTACTCGCAGCTCGTCCGCGGCCTGCCGCATGATTGCGGCATCGCCCTCGTGCTCGTGCAGCATCTCGCCCCCGATCATGAGAGCATCCTCGCGAGCCTGCTCCGCGAGGGCTCGCCGTTGCCGATCGAGGAAGCATCGGACGGCGTCCGGGTCCTCCCCAATCACATCTACGTGATCCCTCCGAAGGCGGACCTCACGATCACCGGCGAGACCCTGCATCTCGCCCCGCGATCGGAGGCGAGGATCCTCCACACGCCCATCGACCTGTTCCTGACGTCGCTTGCGGAGAGCGCCGGATCGCAGGCTGTAGGGATCATCCTCTCCGGATCGGGAACGGATGGATCGGTCGGCGCCCGCGAGATCAAGGCCGCCGGCGGGTTCGTGATCGTCCAATCGCCCGAGTCGGCGAAGTACGATGGGATGCCGCGCGCTTCCATCGCCACGGCTGATCCTGATCTGATCCTTCCTCCCTATGAAATGGGAGTGGAGCTGGAGCGGATCGCACGCCACCCGCTCGTCAGGGGGGCGACCGCATCGGGAGGGACGCCCATCCTCCCCGAAGAGGACAGCGAGCGGGTCTTCTCGCTCCTCCGGTCGGTGAGCGGAGTGGATTTCGGGGGCTACCGGCAGCCGACCATCCAGCGGCGAATCCAGCGAAGGATGGTGCTGCACAAGGTGAACGATCTCGGCCAGTACGTCGCCCTTCTCGAGAGGGACCGCGGAGAGGTCGCTGCGCTCTACCGGGACTTGCTGATCCACGTCACACGCTTCTTTCGCGAGCCGGAGTCGTTCAAGAGCCTCGCCGCGATCGTGTTCCCCCAGATCCTCGAGGGCCGTCGAGCGAACCATCCCTGCCGCGTCTGGGTGCCGGGCTGCTCGACGGGAGAGGAGGCGTATTCCGTTGCGATCAGCATGCTCGAGTTCCTCGGCGGCACGCCTTCGGGCCCGATCCAGGTGTTCGGGACGGACGTCAGCGACGACGCGATCGATCACGCCCGGGCCGGGTTCTACTCGGGGAGCATCGCTACCGACGTTCCGCCCGACGTCCTGCGCCGCTACTTCATGGAATCGGACGGCGGGTACAAGGTCAGCAAGCTCGTCCGCGAAATGTGCATCTTCGCCCGGCAGGACGTCACGCGCGACCCTCCCTTCTCCAAGCTCGATCTGATCATCTGCAGGAATCTCCTGATCTACTTCTCGGTTTCGCTGCAGAGGCGGCTGCTGAACCTCTTCCACTACGCGTTGAGGGCCTCGGGCTTCCTGATGCTCGGGGCGTCCGAATCGGTGGGCACTCTCTCCGATCTCTTCGCGATCCTCGACAAGAAGAACCGGATCTACTCGCGCAGGCAGGCGGCGAACGACCTGCAGGTGAGCTTCGCGCAGCCGTCTCGCGGGCGCCCCCAGGTCGATCGCCAGGAGGAAGGCGGCTATCCGAAGGTCCTCCGCGAGGTCGACGTCCTTCTGCTCTCGAGGTTCGCGCCACCGGCGGTCATCGTGGACAACGAGTTCCAGATCGTCCAGGTGCGTGGCCAGACGGGTCGCTACCTGGAGCTGTCTTCGGGCGAAGCGAGCCTGAACATCCTCAAGATGGCCCGCGAAGGGCTATTCCACATTCTCAGCACCTCCTTGAACGAAGCGCGACGCACGGGCAAGGCCGTGCGGAGGGAGGGAGTCCGGCTGCGATGGAATGGCAACGTGCAGGAGCTGAAGATCGAAATCCTCCCGGTCGGAGGAGAGCAGCCGACCCACTTCCTGATCCTGTTCGAGGAGAGACCGCAATGGGAGGGAAACAAGGCGAAGGAGCCGGCGGCGCAGCCGGAGCCGGCGGAAGGCGAGACGGAGGAGGCGAGGCGTCTTCGGGAGGAGCTCGTCGCCAATCGCGAGTACCTGCAGGCGATCATCCATGATCTGGCGGCCGCGAACGAGGAGTTGCAGTCGGCCAACGAGGAGATCCTGTCGAGCAACGAGGAGCTGCAGTCCACCAACGAGGAGCTGGACACCGCTCGCGAGGAACTCCAGTCGACGAACGAGGAGCTGAACACCGTCAACGAGGAGTTGCACGCGCGCAACGAGGAGCTGAGCCGCGTGAACAGCGATCTGCTGAACCTCCTTTCCAGCGTGCAGATCGCGATCGTCATCGTCTCCGCCGATCTTCGAATTCGCCGGTTCACGCCGATGGCGCAGCAGGTGCTGAACCTGATCCCGACCGACATCGGCCGCCCCTTCAGCGACATCCGCCCGAACATCGATTGCCCCGAGCTGGAAGGGATGGTGCGGGGCGTCGTCGACCAGATCTCATCGGTGGAGCGGGACGTCCCGGATCGAATGGGAAACTGGTACTCTCTGCGCATCCGGCCGTACAAGACTGTAGAGAACAAGATCGACGGAGCCGTGCTCGCGCTCTTCGACATTACCCGGGTGCGCGAGAAGGAGGCGGAGGCGAGACGAGCGCACGACCTCGCGGAAGCGATCGTCGAGACGATGAACGATCCTCTGGTGGTTCTGGATGGCGAACAGCGAATCGTCAGGGCGAATGGAGCGTTTCGCGACCGTTTCTCCGCGACGGCACAGCGAGGTCGCTCGCTGCTCGAACCGAAGAGTGGCGGAACTCTCGCCGGCGTCGGGGAGGCGCGGCAGGCTCTCGAGCGGGCCCTCGTGTCGCCGGACAGGGAGATCGTCTCCGAAGTGCAGATCCCGGGGGCCGGCGGTGCGAAGGCGCGCTTTCTGCTCAAGACCACCCGGATCGATGAGGCGGCGGATCATCCCATCCTTTTCGTCGTTACCATTCATGAGCTGGCTTCATGATCCGGCATAGAGAGGTCGAGAGAGGGCGGCCATGAGCCGGGACATCGAGCCCGAGAATCCGCAACGGCCGGAAAGCTCCCTTCCCGACACGCGGCGTCTGCTCGAGGAACGGGAGAGGCTGCAGCGGACGGTGCAAGAGCTCGAGCGGGTCCGGCAGGACCTGCTCGTCCATCAGGAAGAGATCCGCGCCCAGAACAACGCGCTCCTGCAGACGCGCCAGCTCCTCGAGCAGTCGCGGGATCGATACGCCGAACTCTACGACGCCGCACCCATCGGCTACGTCACGCTCGACAGCCAGGGCGTGATCGTCGACATCAACCTGGCGGGAGCCGAGTTGTTGGGGAAGCAGCGCAACCGCCTGATCTCCTCTCCTTTCCTCGCCCACCTCGCGGGTCCGGACCGGAAGCTCTTCCTGGATCATCTCACCCGCTGCCGCAGAGGCGATCGGGACGTCCAGACGGAGATCTCGCTCGAGGGGGCCGACGGGGATCCGCTGCCCGTCCATCTCGTGACGCGGAGGCGCCATCACGCGCGGAGCGACGGGTCGTTTCCGACGGCGATGATCGATCTTCGGGAGCGGAAGCGGGCGGAGGAAGAGAAGAGGCAGCTAGCCCTGAGGGAAGAGAGCGCCCGGCTCGCGTCGGAGGCGAAGGACCGGTTCCTCGCAATCCTCAGCCACGAGATGCGCACTCCGCTCACCCCGGTTCTCGCTGCCGTGTCCATGTTGGTCGATGACCCTACCGTCCCGGCCGAGCATCATCCGTTGCTCGAGATGGTCCGCCGCAACATCGAGATCGAGGCCCGGCTGATCGACGATCTCCTCGATGTGGGCCGGATCGTCAACGGCCAACTCCGGATCGATCGCTCTCCCGTCGCGCTGCACGAGATCGTCAACGATGTGCTCGGCGAGGTCGCGGAGGACGTCGCCGCGAAGGGGATCGACCTGACGGTAGCGCTCCGGGCGGAGCCGGACCAGACCACCGCCGATGCGGTCCGCATCCGCCAGGTGTTTTGGAACCTCCTCCGCAATGCGATCAAGTTCACGCCCGAGCATGGATGGATCACGCTGCGCACCTGGACGGGAGGCGATGTGTTCTACACGGAGATCCGGGACAGCGGAGCCGGAATCGATCCTTCGCTCCTCCCGGACCTCTTCCACCCGTTCGTGCAGGAGAAGGGGAGGCAAGAGAGCATCCGCGGGCTTGGACTCGGGCTCTTCATCACCCGGCAGCTCCTCGAAGCGCACGGCGGTTCGATCGAGGCGAAGAGCGATGGAGTCGGAACCGGCTCGACGTTCCTCCTCTCGCTCCCGCTCGCTTCTCGCGAGTTCGGCGAGGGGGAACCGGTTGTCAGGAGCGCCCCGAAGGCGGAAGAACCGACACAGGGTCGACCTCGCAGCATGAGAATCCTGCTCGTGGAGGACCACCGCGACAGCGCTGCGATGATCGCGATGCTCCTGCGCAGCCACGGCTTCGAGATCGACGTCGCTCGGGATGCGGCCGAGGCGCTGCGGATGCTCAACGACAGCCACCGGCTGCTGATCAGCGATCTCGGCCTCCCTGACGTGGACGGTTTGACGCTGATGCGGCGAATCCGCGAATGCAGGCAGGACCTCCCGGCGATCGCCCTCTCCGGCTACGGCACGCACGACGACGTGCAGAAGAGCCATGAGGCCGGCTTCCGCGAGCACCTGACGAAGCCGGTCGACGCCGGTCGCCTCCTCGAAGTGATCCGAAGAACGGCCGGCTAGCCTCGCCCGGCCGGCCGCCCGGCGCCGGCCGCCCCGCCGTCCTCGCCTCGGCTGTCATCGTCCGGCCCCCGCTCGGCCGTCGAGGCGCCACCGTCGAGACAGTTGCGCGAACGTTCCACGGTGCTACACTCTCGCGCCGGAAGAGAGGCGCGATGACCCTCGACTCGTTCTTCCGGATCCGTGCCCGGGGCTCCTCGGTCCGCACCGAGGCGGCCGCCGGCCTCGCCACGTTCCTGACGATGGCGTACATCGTCTTCGTCAATCCGGCCGTCCTCTCTCAGACCGGTATGGACTTCGGGGCGCTGCTCGTGGCAACCTGCCTCGCCGCGGCGGCGGGCTCGCTATTGATGGGGCTCCTCGCGAACTATCCGATCGCGCTCGCGCCGGGAATGGGCGAGAACTTCTTCTTCGCCGGCGCCGTGCTGACGATGGGGATCACGTGGCAGCAGGGGCTGGCGGCGGTCTTCTTCTCCGGTTGCCTGTTCCTATTGCTCAGCATCGTGCGGGTGCGTGAAATGGTCCTCGATGGGATCCCGGAGGTGCTGAAGCACGCGATCGCCGCCGGGATCGGCCTCTTCGTCGTGCTGATCGGGCTCGTGAGCGGCGGCATCGTGGTGCGGCATCCGATCTCTCCGGTCGTTCCGGTCCGGCTCGGAGACCTCCACGATCCCGGGACGCAGACGGCGCTCGTCGGTCTGCTCTTGACGATCATCCTCTTCGCCCGGCGCATCCGAGGGGCGATCTTGCTGGGAATCCTCGGAACCGCGCTCTTCGGTTTCGCCCGCGGGATCGTCCGCTTCCATGGGATCGTCAGCGCTCCACCTTCGATCCGCCCGACGCTGATGCAGATGGACCTCGGCTCGCTCGGAAATCCGCATCTCTGGCCGGTCGTGCTGATCTTCCTCTACATGGCGCTCTTCGACGCCATCGGAACCCTGATCGGCGTCGGCGAGCAGGCGGGGCTGCTCCGCAACGGCCGGCTCCCGCGAGCGACCCGCGCGCTGTCGGCCGATGCGGCAGCCAGCATCGTCGGCGCCTCCCTGGGGACGTCGACCGTGACGGCCTACGTCGAGAGCGCCGCCGGTGTGCAGGTCGGCGGACGGACCGGCTTCGCGAGCGTCGTCACGGCAGGCCTTTTCCTCGTCGCTCTGTTCTTCAGCCCGCTTGTCGCTTCGATCGGCGGCGGCTACGAAAGCGCGCCCGGGATCTTCCTCTACCCGGTCACGGCGCCCGCGATGATCGTCGTCGGGTCGCTCATGGCGCGTTCGCTCGCGAAGCTCCCTTGGGACGATCCGGCGCAGTCGCTCCCCGCGTTCCTCGCGGCGATCGGGATCCCGCTTACCTACTCGATCGCCGATGGCCTCGCGATCGGCTTCGTCTCGTACCCGATCGTGATGTCGTGCGCCGGGCGCTCGCGCGAGGTTCGGCCGCTCGCGTATCTGCTCGGCCTGCTGTTCGTCCTGCGCTACGTGTTCCTCGCGTCCTGACCGGGCGAGCCGCCGGCCGGGCCGTCCGGTGGCGAGCTGCCGGTTCCGTCCGCCAACGGCGAGCGGATCCCGAGGCTTGCGAGGTGCGCGCGGAGGTCCTCCCAGAGCGGGCAGTCGATCGCCGCGGGGGCTTCGAGAGCGAGCGCGAGCGCCGGGGGCAGCTCGATCCGCGAAGCATGGAGCCAGAGCCGCGGCGCGCCGAGCGCCGTGCGGGCCTCGCCGTAGAGCGGATCGCCGGCGACCGGATGGCCGATCGAGGCGAGATGGACGCGGATTTGATGCGTGCGGCCGGTCTGCGGTTCGACCTCGAGGAGACTCGCCTCCGCTGTCGACGCGAGGGTCCGGTAACGCGTCACCGCCCGCATCCCGGACCCGGAGGCCGTCACACGCATCCTCCCCGATGGGACGCGCGCTAGCGGGCGGTCGATCGTCCCCTGGCGAGGCCGGATCCGACCGGCGACCAGGGCGAGGTAGCGCTTGCGGATCGAGCGGTCGCGGAACGCTTGCGTGAGGAGGCGGTGCGCTTCCGGCGTGAGGGAGAGGAGCAGGAGCCCCGAAGTGTCGCGATCGAGACGGTGCACGATGCCGGGAGGAAACGGTCGCGGTGGCGCCGCCGGCGCCGCCGGCGCCGGGAACTCACCGGCGGCGTCCTGCTCCTCGAGCCGCGAGAGGACGCTCGGCTCACCTTCCCGCACGGGATTGGTCGGAAGATTCGGGGGCTTCCCGACGGCGAGCAGATGCGGCGTGCGGACCAGGAGGATCGGCGGGCTCGGCGGTCCGACCGGTTCCGCGCCCGCCTCGATCGCCACTTCCACCTTCTCGCCCGTCTTGACGAAGTGCCGGCGGTCGCGCGCCACACCATCCACACGGACGACTCCCATTCGCAACAGGCGCTCGATGCGCTTGCGCCCCAAACCGGGGCTTGCGTGCTGCAGGAATCGGTCGAGGCGGAGACGATGGTGTTCCTCCGCGACGACGAACGACAGCAGGACGGACGGCGAGGGCGGCTGCACGTCGCCGAGCGTAGCCGCGCCCAGGCGTCGAGCAAGCGGGGAGTTTCGCCGTATTGGACGGGTCCGATTTGTGTATGCGCGAGAATTGGATTGACGACCGGCCCGACCGGAAGGCATCGTATTGGCCGATGGGCGCGAAGCGTAGGCCAACCAATGCCGGCGATCACCTGGTCGATTCGATCCAATTGGATCGGTCCGGTGACAAGCCGCTCTACTTGCAGCTCGGCGAGATCCTGCGCCAGCAGATGGCCTCCGGGCGGCTCCCGGTCGGCGCGAAGCTGCCTGCCACGCGAGAGCTGTCCGACGCGCTATCGGTCAACCGGGCCACCGTCGTCGAGGCGTATCGTTGGCTGCGCCTTCAGGGCTGGGTGCGCAGCGGCGTGGGGTCCGGGACCTATGTGACCGGTCGGGCCCTGGGTTTCGGCGGCGATGCCAACCTCGTGCAGAGCCGTCCCGGGACCGGCGCCGGCGTCCTCGCGGACGCCGAGGGGGACGGCTTCTGGTCGTCGAGGATCGAGGAACTGCCGCGTCCCGAGGCGAAGAGCGAGACGCAGGCCCCGGCGTGGACGATCCGTTTCACCTCTCCGACGGCCGATCCGGACGGATTCCCGATCGACGAGTTCCGGTCGGTCCTCGAGGAGGTTCTCGACCGCGAGGGAGCGCGCAGCCTCGACTACGGTCCGCCCGACGGATACGGGCCGCTTCGCGAGCTGATCGCGGAGCGCCTCGCCCGCCAGTCGGTCCGCGTCGATCCGTCGCAGGTGCTCCTCGTCAACGGCTCGCAGCAGGGGCTGGATCTCGTCTTCCGCATGCTGGTGCCGAAGGGGCGGACGCTGATCCTCGAGGAGCCGACATACCACCTGGCCCTCCGGACGGCGCGCGCCCTGCGCCTTCCGGTCGCCGCCGTGCCTCTGGATGCCGAAGGTCTTCGCATCGACCGGCTCGAGCGGGTTCTCGACGAGACCGACGCGGGAATGCTCTACACGATGCCGGTCTTCCAGAATCCGACCGGCTTGAACCTCTCCGCCGAGCGCCGGGAGAGGCTGCTCTCGCTCTCCGCGGAGCGCAAGCTGCCGGTGGTCGAGGACCATTTCGACGCCGAGTTGGACTATCGGGGGGATGCGCCGCCGCCGCTCCTTTCGCACGGATCCCCGCAGAACGTCGTCCTGCTCGGGACCTTCAGCAAGATCCTCTTCCCGGGGCTGCGGGTAGGATGGATGGTCGTGCCCGAGGCGCTGCTGGGACCGTTTTCGGAGATGAAGGTGTGCGCCGATCTCTCGGGCGGACTGCTCACCCAGATGGCGCTCGACGAGTTCTGCCGTCGCGGCCACCTCGACGCGCATCTCGAGCGCGTGCGCGCCCGCAATCGCCGCCGCCTGGTCGCGATGCTCGATGCCCTGGAGGCGGCGATGCCTCGCGAGGCGCGCTGGACGCGGCCGACCGGCGGGATGGCGCTGTGGCTGTGGCTTCCGTCCGGTGTCGATTCGGAGGAGGTCGCGGAGGAAGCGCTGCGCCGTGGCCTCGCTCTGACTCCCGGGACCGCGTTCTGCCCGGCGGGCGGCGGGCGTGACGGGCTGCGGCTGAGCTTCGTCCGTGAGAGCGAGGAGCGGATTCGCGAGGGGACCCGGCTGCTCGCTGACACGATCCGGGATCTCGGCGCGCGTTCCGGCCGGTCGGGCCGCGAGCGGGCCGCCGCGGCCCCGATTCTCTGAGGCGCGAATCGCGAATCTCCGGAGAGACCGTGGGTCGAGGAGATGCGGATCGATCGATGGCTGGCTGGCTGGATGGATGGATGGATTGCTGGCTGGATGGAAAGATCGATCGAATCTCGAGACCGAACGCTTCGAGCGTACGCAACCGATCCGGCTGGGATCGAGAACAGGAAGAAGAGAGATGGAGACGGGAACGTTGAGACTGAAGACCGGGCTCGCGGAGATGCTGAAGGGCGGGGTCATCATGGACGTCGTCAACGCCGACCAGGCGAAGATCGCCGAGGAGGCGGGGGCGGTCGCGGTGATGGCGCTCGAGAGGGTGCCCGCTGACATCCGGCGGGATGGCGGGGTCGCTCGGATGGCGAGTCCGAAGAAGATCAAGGAGATCATGGCCGCGGTGACGATTCCGGTGATGGCGAAGTGCCGGATCGGCCATTTCGTGGAGGCGCAGATCCTCGAGGCGCTCGGGGTCGATTTCATCGACGAGAGCGAGGTCTTGACCCCCGCCGACGAAGCGCACCATGTCGACAAGTTCGCCTTCAAGGTGCCGTTCGTCTGCGGCTGCCGCGACCTGGGCGAGGCTCTCCGCAGGATCGGCGAGGGGGCGGCGATGATCCGCACCAAGGGCGAGGCGGGGACCGGCAACGTCGTCGAGGCGGTTCGCCACATGCGCGCGATCACCCGTGGAATGCGGGAGCTCACGATCCTCCGTGACGAGGAGCTGATGGCGAAGGCGAAGGAGATGGGCGCCCCATTCGAGCTGGTGCGGATGGTGGCGAAGAGCGGCAAGCTCCCGGTGCCGAACTTCTCGGCGGGTGGGATCGCCACTCCGGCCGACGCCGCGCTGATGATGCAGCTGGGCGCGGAGTCGGTGTTCGTCGGCAGCGGCATCTTCAAGAGCGAGGACCCGGCGCGTCGCGCGAAGGCGATCGTTCGCGCGACGACGCACTTCAACGATCCGGCCGTGCTGGCCGAGGTCAGCGAGGATCTGGGCGACGCGATGCCGGGACTCGACGTGGCGAAGATGCCCGAGAGCGAGCTGCTTCAGACGAGGGGATGGTGAAGGAGTGACGGAATCCGGCGCGCAGAGTCGCCCCCAGGAACGGCGAGCGCCGCGAGCATCGCAAGCGCCGCCGCGCCCCGGCCCGGTGCCGATCGGAGTCCTCGCTTTGCAGGGGGACTTTGCGGCCCACCTGCGGGCGATCGATCAAGCCGGCGGCGCGCCGATCGAGGTGCGCCGCCCCGAGCAGCTCGACGCAGCGCGCGGGCTCATCCTGCCGGGGGGCGAGAGCACGACCTTCCTGCGCCTGATGGAGGAGTACGGCTTCGTCGAGGCGATCGAGCGATTCCACCGGCGCGGGCGGCCGATCTGGGGGACTTGCGCGGGCCTGATCCTTCTGGCGCGCGAGGTGCTCGATCCTCCGCAACCCTCTCTCGGTCTGCTCGACGTGACGGTCCGGCGCAACGCGTACGGCCGGCAGGTCGACAGCTTCATTGCCGGAGGGCGGGTGCGATGGAACGGCGGCCCGCCCGAGCCGCTGGAGATGGTCTTCATCCGCGCTCCGCGGATCGTCCGCGTCGGCGAAGGGGTCGAGGTGCTCGGCGAGCATGCGGGGGAGCCGGCCCTCGTGCGCCAGGGGACGATCTGGGGAGGCAGCTTCCATCCGGAGCTGAGCGATCCCCCGGTCGTGCACCGGAGGTTCGTGGAGGAAGTTCGGCGGGCGGAAGAGGCGTAGCCCGCCGCCGCTCCATGCGCCGCACCGACCTGCTCGTCCTGCCCCTCGCCGTCGCCGGCGCGGCTGCCGCCGCCTTGGCGTTCTTCCGTTTCACCCCGTTCGCGAGGATGGCGAGCTGTCCGCTACGACTCCTGACCGGGATCCCGTGCCCGGCATGCGGCGGGACGACCGCCGTCTCCGCGCTCCTCGCCGGCCGATGGGAAGCGGCCGCCCGGGCGAATCCGCTGGTCGTCTTCGCTGCGGCGGCCGCGGCGCTGCTCGCGGTCGCCTCGCTCGCCGTGATTCCGTGGGCGCATCGGATTCCGCCCGGCTTCGGGCGCTCGTTCACGCGCGGCCGGGCCCTGGGCGTCCTCTTGATCCTCCTCGCCGCGAACTGGGTCTATCTCTTTCTGGCGTTGCGCTAATGACCGGCCGGCTGGCGCGCGCGCCGCGGAATTCCGCGGCGGACCCCTCCCCGCTCGGCGCGACTCACCGGCGGCGCCGGCGGACCCGGCCCACCCGCGTGCCGGCCGCGCCAGCCGGGAATTTCCGAAGATTCTTTACGAGGATTTCATCCTCTCGCCGATACACTGAGGGGTCGCTGGCCGCATGTGCGATCCAGTGCGCTGCTGACTTGGAGGAACTCATCGGATGGCCCTGTCGCCGGCTCCCTTTCCCTCTCCCGCTTCCGACACCCCGCAGACTTCCCGACCGATCGCGACACGCTCCGGCGCGGCGAGCAAGGATCGTCGCTGCACGCCGATCGATGGCTCCGCGTACCGTCCCGGGCTGGAGTACCGGAAGGCGGATCTCCATCTTCACTCCAACTACTCCTACGACGTCCTGAACCTTCCGGAGCTGTCGCCGCGGGCCCTCTACGAGAAGGCGGTCGCGCGCGGGATGGGGTTCTTCACGCTGACCGATCACGAGACGATTCGCGGTGTCGTCGCGCTGCGGCGAGAGCTGGAGCGCGACTTCGGCGACGAGCCGCCGATTCCGGTCATCAACGGGATCGAGATCAAGGTCCGCGATCCGAGAATCGGCCATACGATCCACGTGAACATCCTCGGCCTCGACCAGCGGCAGTGGCTCGAGCTGGCGCGGCGCCGCCACTCCGTCGACGACTTCCTCGCCTTCTGCCGCGACGAGTCGCTCTACCACGCCTACAACCATCCGTTCTGGTTCGAACGGCGCGAGCGCGGTCGGCTCGAGGTCATTACGGAGCTGATCCACCAGTTCCCGGTGATCGAGCTCAACGCCGGCCGCATCCCGCAGCTGAACCGTCGCACGCTCGACCTCTCGCGGCGTTTCGGCAAGGAGGTCGTCGCCACCTCCGACTCGCATACCGGCCGCGTCGCCAAGGCGTACACGATGGCGCCCGGGCGCACCCCGGAGGAGTTCCTCCAGAACATCCGCGCCGGGGTCTCGCGCGCCGTCCCGCGCCACGCCGGCTTCCTCGAGTTCATGGAGGAGGTGGGGGAGGCGATCGATCTCGTCTTCCTCAAGCAGAAGGCGTTCCGCCCGAAGAAGACGTTCCTGCGGGAGATGCCGGTCGCGCGCAAGATCGCGGTCGCGGCGCTCGCAAGTGAGATCGTCATGCGGCCGAAGCCGCTGAAGCTCCTGCTCTCCGCGACGATGCACGTCGTCGCCGGACCGCCGGCGTACGCGTTCATCCTCAAGCAGCGGCGGATGGACGGCCGGCTCGAGGAGGCGGAGCAGACGCTCGGGATGGCCGGACTTTGGGGCGCGGAGCCGGCGCCCGCGAGGGTGAACTCCTAGCCGGGATTGCCCAGGCTACCGATTAGCCGGGATTGCCCAGGCTACCGATTGTCAGCTGCGGATCGCAGGGACCGTCGCGCCCTGCGGGCCAAGGCCGGCGGGGCGTTCCGGCGTCAATCCAGGCCCCCGCCCGCCTCCGCCGGCAGGACGATCTCGAACGTCGTTCCGTCCTCGCCGCTGTCGTAGGAGACCGTGCCGCCCATCGCTTCGACGATCGTGCGGACGCCGTAGATCCCGAGGCCGGTGCCGCCTCTCTTGCCGTACGTGCTGAACGGATGGAAGAGCGTCGCGCGCACGTCCGGCGGGATCGGCGCCCCGCCGTTGTGGACTGCAATGCGGACCCTCCGCGCCTCGGGCGCGCCCGCGCCGGCGCTTGCGGCCGCGCCGGCGCCCGGGGCCGCGCCCGCGCTCGCGCCCGGGCTCGTGCCCGGGCCCGCATCTGCCCTCTTCACCTCCGCCGCCGTCACAACGACATCGCCCCCCCGCGGAGACGCCTCGATCGCGTTCTTCACGAGGTTGTCGATCGCCCGCTGCAGGTGTACGGGATCGGCGCGAAGCGGCAGCCGATCCTCCGGACGCGCCGCCCGCCCGCCGCCCGCCATCACGGCGACCACGACCTCACGCTCCCGCGCCAGAGGCGCCAATCCGTCGGCGCTGCGGCGCACGATGTCGAGGAGATCGATGTCCGCTGGATCCAGCCGCAGCACTCCACGCTCGAAGCGCTTCAGGTCCAACCCGGTCTCGATCATCTCCCGCATGCGCAGCGCCGAACCGACGATCCGCGAGACGAGATCGCGCTGGCGCTCGTCGAGAGGCCCCGCGTATCCCTCGCGCAGCGTCTCCGCGAGCGCGAGGATCGACCCGAGCGGCGTCTTCAGGTCGTGGCGCACCACCATCTCGTAGAGTTCGCGCATCTCCTCGGCCCGCCGCCGCTCCGTCATGTCGATCCCGATGCCGGTGTAGCCGGCGATCCCGCCGTCCCGGTCGCGGATCGGCGTGATCGTGAGCAGTACCGGGACCTCGGTGCCGTCGCGTTTGCGGTTGACGATCTCCCCCTTCCAGAATCCCTGGGACGGATCGCCGATCTTCGACCACATGTAGCGGTACATCTCCGGCGTGGTGTGCGGGCTCTTGACGATCGACGTGCTCCGGCCCGCGACTTCCTCCAGCCGGTAGCCGTAGAGGGACAGCCATGCCGGGTTCGCCGTCAGGATCTTCCCTTCGCGATCGGTGACGACGATCGCATCGGTGCTGTCCTCGAAGAATCGATGGAACAGCCCCGGCGCAATTTCCGGAGCGTCGGTCGCCTCGCGGCTCGTCTCGCGGTCGGTCACGCGTTCCTCCCTCCGGGCGGCATCGCGCGCCGCACTCGGGCCCTCCAGATCTCCAGGAATTCCGACAGCAGGAGCGCGGTCGCGCCCCAGACCTTCCAGCCCGCTACGTCGTAGGCGGGGAAGCGGAAGCTTCCGCCGTCCCGCACGCGCTCGACGAAAAGGGTGGGACCTTCGACGGCGAGCCGGTCGGGGTCGGCCGAGAGCAGCTCCGCCACCTCCTCCTCCTGAAGGCGGAAGCGGGGCGGGCGAGGGATCCAGCCGACGAACGCCTCGACCTCGTAGAGCGTCACCGGAATCGCGATCGGCGTCAGGCGGCCGAGGACCTCGACCTCCGAGGGATCGATGCCGACCTCCTCCCACGCCTCGCGCAATGCGCACACCCGTGGCTCCTCGCACTCGTCGAGGCGGCCGCCCGGCAGGGAGATCTGGCCGGGATGGTGGAGGATCCCGTCCGGGCGCCGGATGAGAGGAAAGCGAAAACTATCCGTCCCGCCGTCTCCTCCGGGATGGAGAGCGAGGAGCACTGCGGCCTTCTGATACTCGGCGCCGGCCGGGATCGCACGCCGCGGCAGCCCGGGAGGCATGACGAGGCCATGGGAGGCGGTCCCGGGGAGCGGCCCGGCGAGCGCGTCGCGGAGCGACTCAATAGCCTGCGGAAGCGAGCTTCCCGCGCCGCGCCGGCTTTCCCCGTCTCTGTCTCTTGCCGCTTCCATCCTCGCGATTCTACGGGATTCTACCGATCGGCGGGCGGCGGGGCAGGCCCCGTCGCGGCGGAAACGGAGGAGGACGCGGTCATCCAGTCGAGGGTCCGGCGGATCCCTTCTTCGTATGGGGTCGATTCGAAGGGACCGAGGAGCGCCCCGATCTTCGAGGCGTCGAGGATCGGCGGGTGGGCGTAGAGCGGGTAGAGCTGCGCGAGGAAACGGAGGAAGGGGCGAAAGAGCCCCGCCATCCGAAGGAGGTTCCGTCCGGCCGCGCGGACGCGTACCGGCTTGCCGGAGAGACGGCCAGCGATCTCGAGGAACTGCTGGGCGGGAATCGCCCCCGTCGTCGCGACGTTCCAACGTTGCCCGTACGCCTCCTCGCGCAGGGCGAGCGAGACGAGAATCGGGGCGGCGTCGGGAACGAAGAGAAACTGCCGCGGCACGTCGAGCGGGGCGATCCAATCCGCGCGCTTGCCTTGCAGGATGGCGCGGATCGCAGGGTTCGCGAGCGAGAGATCCGCCTGAGGACCATAGAAATCGGGAAGGTGGGTCACCGCGGCGCCCGCGTCGAGCAGGATGTCCTCCGCCTCCTTCCGCATCCGAGCGATCCAGGAACGGGGATTCCTCGGATGCGCCTCCGTGACCGGGTTGGAAACGACCGGCTCGTAGGAGTAGTAGCTGCTGACCTGCAGGATGCGCGCGCCTGCGGAGTGCGCCGCCTCGACGGTCCTTCGCGCGAGGACCGGATGGCGTGCAAACTCCGGATAGGGAAGCCCGATGCAGTGAACGAGCAGCGAGCAGCCGGCGGCGGCGTGGCGGGCGGCGTCGAGATCGGCGACATCCGCGGCGACCATTTCGGCGCCCGTGCCGTCGAAGCGGGCGCGCAGCCGCTCGCGGTCGCGCCCGACGACGCGCGTCGGGATCCCCCGAGACCGCAGCTCGCGGGCGATCCAGTAGCCGGTCGCTCCCCCTGCCCCGAAGATGGCGGCCTTCCGAATCTGGATCATCGCTCCTGGTCGCTCCTCCGGACGGCCTGTTGCCGGCGCATCACGTTTCGCGCGGCTCCTCGATCTCGCCCTGCTCGGATCCGGGCGGTTGCCGCACGGTCGGAGCGTGCTCGTGGGAAGCGTGCTCCCCGTGCTCTCCGTGCTCCCCGTGTTCCCCGTGCTCCCCGTGCTCCTTGCCGTGCGGGTGATGCAGGTGGAGCACCCGCTCCTCGATCCGCTCGATCTCCCGCAGGATATCCTCCGGCCGGATGTCCTTCTCCAGATCGGCGACGTCTTCCTGCGCCACCTCCTCGACCCCCAGCTTCCTGCCGATCGCGTCGACCATGCGCAACACGCGCGTGATCTCGTGTTCGGACAGAAGCCCTATCTGCAGGTCCAGCTCGGCGCGCTGATCGCCCTGAGCCGAGAGCCGGTTCTGTGTGATCAGCACGAAGGTCGCGAGGAAGATCGCTTCGAGCGAGACGATCATCGTCAGCAGGCCATAGGGAAACGGATCGAACGGGCGGACGCCAAATCGTCCCGTGTTCGCGAGGATCCAGAAGAGAAACCATGCGGCGTGGATCCAGACGAACGCCATGCTGCCGGAGAAGCGGGTGACGGCGTCGGCGATCCGGTCTTGCGGGCCGCGGCTCCGGCTCGCCCGGACCCGGAGCCCGGAGAGGATCCGGATGTTGCGCTCGAGAGGAGGAGGGGCCGCGTGGCCGGCGCGGCGAGGGCGGCCGGAAGCGGGAGGCGGGGGAGCTTCGGGAGCCTCTGGGGCCCTTTCAGCCTCCTGAGCCTTCTGGGCCTCCTGAGCCTTCTGGGTCTCCTGGGCCGTTTGGGCCACCTGGGTCTTCGCTGCCTGGGAGGCCTTCGAGGCCTTGGGAACCTTCGTAGAGCGCATCGGTCCTCCGGGATGGCCCCCCTCACCATCCCTTCGATTCTCGCCGATGCGCGTCCCCGCGCCAACTTCCGCCGCCGCCGGCTCCGCCTGGCCGGGCCCCTCGACGGGCCCTGGGGGGCCGGGCGTCCTGGCGGTCCCGGGCGTCCTGGGGTCCCGGGCGTCCTGGCGGTCCCTGGCGCGCTTGCCGCCCGCCGTTGGGAGCCCAAGGCTCGAATCCGTCAATCCGCCGGCCGAAAGGGTCGATCTACGAAGGAGCGGTTTCGGCGCTCCGGAGGAACCATGGGGCGCCCGGCCGCCCGGCGGCCGGAGCGGCCAGGAGGGGCAGACGGCACGGATCGACGCGATCTTCCGGATGGTGAAGGAGCAGGGGGCGTCCGACCTCCACATCTCCACCGGCTCGGTCCCGATGCTTCGCCTGCACGGCGATCTCTTCCCGGTCGCCCATCCGGAGTTATCCGGAGATCAGGCCCGCCGCCTGTTGCTCGAGATGATGACCGAGGAGCAGCGCGAGCACTTCGAGCGCGACCGCGACATCGACTTCGCCTACGAGCTGCCCGGGGAGCTGCGAGTGCGCTGCAACGTCTTCGAGCAGCTCCGTGGCATCGCGGGCGCCTTCCGGCTCCTCCCGACGCAGATCTTCTCCCTCGAGGAGCTGGGACTGCCCGAGCAGATCGCCCGCTTCGCCGACCTCAGCAAGGGGCTCGTGGTGGTGACCGGCCCGCCGGGGAGCGGGAAGTCCTCCACGCTCGCCGCGCTGCTCCACCACATCAATCAGCGGCAGCGGAGGCACATCATCACGATCGAGGATCCGGTCGAGTTCGTGCACAAGAACGCGCGCTGCCTGATCAATCATCGCGAGATCGGCGTCTCGGCGGTCAGCTTCGCATCGGCGTTGCGCGCCGCGCTCCGCGAAGATCCGGACATCATCCTCGTGGGAGAGATGCGCGATCTCGAGACGATGCAGCTCGCGATCACCGCAGCCGAAACCGGCCAGCTCGTCCTCGGGACGCTGCACACGGCGAGCGCCGCGCAGACGGTCGACCGGATCATCGACGCGTTCACCGAGGAGAAGCAGGCGCAGATCCGGGTGATGCTGGCGGAGAGCCTGCGCGGCGTCGTCGCGCAGAGGCTCGTGCGTCGGGCCGACGGCGAGGGACGGGTTGCGGCGGTGGAGATCCTGATCTCGACGACGGCGATCTCCTCGCTGGTCCGCGAGCGCAAGACGTTTCAGATTCCCACCCTGATGCAGACCGGGAAGAAGGACGGGATGCAGCTTCTCGACGCTCACCTGATGCAGCTCGTCAAGGACGGGACCGTGCGCGCCGAGGACGCAGTCGTGCAGGCGCAAGTGAAAGAGCCGTTTCTGGCGCTGCTCGCACCGAAGCCGCGCCTCGCGGCGTAGATCCTGAAAGTGAATCCGACCAGCGCGACAGCGGCTCTCTCGGGGAAGCTCGAAGCGATCCCCCTGTTCGACGTCTGCCAGTTTCTTCTGCTCAACCGGCGGACCGGCACGCTGTCGGTTCGCCACGGCGACCGGACGATCCGGGTCTTCTTCGAGGAAGGATCGATCCTCGACATCGCCGACGAGGGGCTTCGCACCGGCGAGAAGCTTCTGCTCACCGCCGTCCAGTGGACGCGGGGGACGTTCGCCTTCGATCCGACGCCTCCCGGGATCGAACGGAGGATCACGGAGTCGACCGAGGCGATCCTGCTCGAGGCGGCTCGCACGATCGACGAGCAGCGCGCGCGCGAGGGGACCCAGGGAGAGGGGCCGGGACAGGAGACGGTCTTCCGCGAGCGCCAGATCTTCGCCGGGGAGCTGGCGGAGGCGTTCAAGGCGGCCGTCTCCGGCGGATCGCGCCTGCACGGCCGCGAGGATCCGGTCGAGTCCCTGCTGGGGGAACTGGCGGCGGATCCCCGCGAGGCGGGGCGGCCGGTTCGTCCCGCCTACCTCACCTTCGGTCCGGCAGGAGCGATCGCGTGCCGGGGCGGGGCGGCGGCGCGCTCGATCGCGAGCGCGCTCGATCCGGCGGAGTTGCTGCGACGCTTCGCGATCGCGCTTCCGCCGCGCGGCGCGTCGACGTTCGCCCGCTTCGACGAACGGGGCCGCCGGTTCCACGTGCGGGCGCGCCGCGGGGCGATGGGACTGCAGGTCCACCTCGCAGCGCTGGAAGAGCCGAGCGAAATCGGGACGATCGATGCCGGCGTCGCGGGAGAGCTGGCGCCGGTCGCCGGGATCCGCGACGGGCTCGTCCTCTGGTCGTCGGAGGACCTCGAGGCCGCTCGAGGTCTGCTCGCCGCCTGGCTCGTCGAGACCGGCGGCGGAGACGTGTCGCTCCTCCTCGAGGCGGCTCCGCGGATCTGGTGGGAGCGATCGCCTGCGATCCTGCGGCACGTCGGGGATCCGGACGCTCCGCCACCGCTCGAGCTGCTTCTTGACTATGCCCCGGCGAGACTGATCGTCGATCCTGCCCGAACGCCCGCGGCCGCGCGAATCGCGCTCGAGGCGGCCGAGGCAGGCCTCCTCACGATCGCGGTCGTCCGCGCGGGGTCGTTCGAGGAGGCGGCGGCTCGCTTCGAGAGGATCGCGGCCGAGGCTTCGCCGGATGGGGCGGGTCGGCTTCGCGACGCGATGCGCGGCTGGGTCGGCGTCGATCCCCTTGTGGAAGGGGAGCCGCCCCGTGGGGCAGAGGCGTCTCCGGCGTGGCGCGTGCACGTGCTGCTCGCCGCCGACGGGAGAGATCCCACGCGCTGAGCGCCTTGTCGAGGAGCGAGGAGTGGGGGAGCCCGGCGATTCGCGTTCGCGCGAACCAGCGCCTCTCTCCTGCCGGCGCTCCAGGGACTGCCTGGCGATCGCGCCCGGCGTCGATGACTGCGCAGATGTGACGGCGATCGAGGATCGCGTGACGGACGAGCGGCTCCCCGCCACGGGAAGGGCCACCGCGTCCGCCCGGCGCCGCCGCGCCGGCGCCCGTCCCCGCGCTCCGCTTCGTCCACGGAAGCATCCAGAGTCCGCGCAACGGGGCCGCTTCGCGCCGCTCGAGCAGGATCCGGCCTCGCGAGTCCCGAACGATCCAGAGCGAACCCTCCTCGATGATGGGGGCGGCGCGCGGCTTGCGTCCCGGGTGGAGATCGACCGTCTCGCTCGCGTGCGCCACGCACCATCGCCGAACGGGACAGGCCGGACATCGCGGAGCCCGGCCCGGCACGCAGATCGTCTCTCCCAGCTCCATCCAGGCCTGATTCATCTCGCCCGGATGGCGGGGATCGAGCAGGCGCGCGGCCAGCGCCCGGATCTGCGCGTCGCCGATCGAGCGGGCCGCAGTGAGTCGCGCGAGCACGCGCGTCACGTTGCCGTCGACGGCGGCAAGTGGAAGGTCGAACGCCATGCTCAGGACCGCGTGGGCGGTGTAGTGGCCGACGCCGGGAAGCGCCAGGGCCGCGGCCGGATCGTGGGGGAAGGCGCCGCCGTGGTCGTCGACGATACGGGCCGCGGCCGCGCGCAAGTTACGGGCGCGCCGGTAGTAGCCAAGGCCCGACCAGGCGGCGACGACCTCGTGCTCGGCCGCGCGGGCGAGCGACTCGACGTCGGGGAATCTTTCGAGAAACCGCACGTAGCGGTCACGGACCGTCTCGATCCGCGTCTGCTGGAGCATCGCCTCCGCCACCCAGATGCGATACGGATCGCGGCTGCGCCGCCAGGGCAGATCCCGTCGATTCGCGCCGTACCAGCGCAGCAGAGCGCGCCGCAACCCCTCGGGATCGGCAAGACGGTCCGCCTCGTGCGCGCCTGTCGCCGCTGCGCGCGCGATCCGCCCGCTCACGACTTCCCGCCCCACTTCCTCACGATTCCCCGTCCCCCCTTCCTCCCGCCGCCGGCCGTCGTCTCCTCATCCCGCGCGCCCCCTCCTCCCGCCGCTCTGCGCCGGCTCTCGCCCGCGGCGGGGTCTGCCTCCCCGGCCCCCCTCGTCCAGCCCGAAACCCGTCCCATCCGTGGGACGGAATGTTCCGTTCGGATCCCACTCATGCACCCGGCCGGGTTCGAATCGGGCCGGGCGAGGTCCGGGGAGACCGTTCCCGGGTCGGGAAACCGCCCGGAGATCGCGCTTGACGGCCCTCCGGAGCGGGTCCAATCTCTGGCACGGCCTATGCAAAAGGCTAGGTCGTCTTGCGCTCGGCAGGAAGCTGCATCCACGGGGGATGTGGTGGGGGTGCTGGCAAGGAGACGAAAGGAGATGTCCGTAAACATGAGCGGTCCCAGTCGGCGAAGCTCGTCCCGGCGTTACACGCTGGCGGTTTGGTCGGGTGTGCTGGTTCTCTTGGTGCTCGGTCTTGCCTCCTGCGCGAAGCCGCCTGAGGCAGAGATGAGCGCGGCTCAGGCCGCCATCGATCAGGCGAAGCAGAAGGAAGCGGCGGAGTATGCGCCGCAAGAGCTGCGCGCCGCCGAGGACTCCCTCGCCGCGGCTCGTAGCGAGATCGATCGGCAGAATGCGAAGTTCGCTCTGTTCCGGAGCTACAAGCAGGCGAAGGTGAAGGCTGCCTCCGCTCAGACGGCCGGCGCGGCTGCTGCCGACGCTGCGGTGAAGAACAAGGAGCTGGCGCGCCAGGAGGCGGAGCGCAACCTCGCCGAGGCGACGCAGGCGATCGCGGACGTCCGCACGCAACTCGACAGTCCTGAAGGGAAGCGGCTCGTCCGCGCCAAGGAGGCGCGTCAGGCGATCGAGCAGATCCGCCAGGAGCTGGATGCCACCGAGGCGTCTCTCGAGAACGTCCGCGCGGCTCAGGCGCAGGAGAAGTACAAGCAAGCCGCCCGCATGGCGGGCGAGGCGACGCAGAAGGCCCGCAGCCTGGGCACCGAGGTCCAGGGGGCGATCGACAAGATGATGGGCAGGGCCCCCGCGGGTCAGTAGTCCGTCCCGTTTCCCCCGCACACTACGTGGGGTGGGCGCAAGCAGGTTCGTGTAGTACGATCTGGAAAGGGCGGGTGAGCAGGCTCTAGGCCGGCCGCCCGCCCGTTCCATGATCGGCGATTTTCGATAGGCGGCTTTCGCCTGACGAAAGGGAAGGGTGGCGGCGCTGGGTTGTCGCAAAGGGCCATGGGAATCCAACTCGAGAACAACGGAATGAAGCTCTTGTGGGTGGCGGGTCTCGTCCTGCTCGGCGCAGTCCTGTTGGGCGGCTGCCAGGATAAGGGCGGGGACCAGGCGGCCGCGCGCGCGCTCGGACTCGACGAGGGGATGCTCTCGAAGAAGATCGCGGAGCTGAAGAAGGAGAACGGCAAGCTCGAGAGCCGGCTCGAGAAGCTCGTTCCGAAGGACGACTTCATCGTCGTCAACACCACGCTCAATCGGATCTATCTGCGTCGCGGCGACGATGTCCTCCTCGACGCTCCCTGCTCCACCGGCAGCAACACCGAGCTGATCGACTCCCTCGGGAGGCGGCGCTGGTTCTTCTCGACCCCGCGCGGCGTCTACCGGGTGCGCAACCGCATGGAGGATCCGGTCTGGGTGCAGCCCGACTGGGCGTTCGTCGAAGCCGGCGAGCCGATTCCCGCGGCGCATGCGGCGGAGCGGTTCATGCCGGGAGTGCTCGGCGATTACGGCCTGTACTTCGGCAATGGCTACCTGATCCACGGGACGATCTTCGAGAGGTTCATCGGCCAGAGCGTCACCCACGGATGCATCCGCGTAGGCGGAAGCGACCTGCAGACGATCTGGGACAACACGAAGGTCGGCACGCCGATCTACATCTTCTGATCCGCATCTTGAAGAGGATGTCGCGGCGAGGGAGCGTGCGAGACGTGCCGCCCGAGCGGGGGGCTGCGCTGGGGGCCGCTCCGAAACGACCGCGGACGCAGCGCGTGATCGATGTCGCACGGACGCGGCGCGATCCCACGCGAAGGATCGGCCGCGCAGAGGCAGAGAGAGTTCGACAAGCTCGAACGGGAAGGGTGGAAGGGGACCGAGAGTGACGAAGCCGTTCGGCCGCGTCCGGATCCGGACCGTCTGGATCCTCCTGATTCTTGTCCTGGCTCTGATCTCCGGCTTCGCTCCGGGCGCCGTGGCGGCTGCGCAGGGAAAGGGAGCGAAGGGGAAGCAGCCCCCGGCCACCGAGCCGGCTCCGCAAGCGACGACGGACGCGAAGGCGAAGGAGAACCTCGCCGAGGAGTACTTCCGCCTGCGGACCGCCAACGCGGTGCTCCGCGCCCGGCTTGCGCTGAGCAAGCAGGATATTCCCTACCTGATTCTCGACGTCCCCCAGAAGGAGATTCGCCTCGAGATGCAGGGCGTCCCCCTCACGCGCGTTCCGTTTCGCGAGATCGAATACAACGGGGCGTCGAAGGAGCTGATCGCCGACACCTCGCGAATCGCCTTCAGCGAGGTGCCGTTCGTCCTGCAGCGCGACACCTGGTGGGAGGAGATCCCTCTGCTCGCCGTGAAGGACTCCGCGGCGATCGCCAGCCGCGCCGATACCACCTGGACCCGGATCAACCAGGTCAAGACGGTGCCGGTCGTCGCGACGCTCCGCTTCGACAGGAACCTCGTCGTCGTGCTCGACGGCTGGATCCCGCCGGATTCCTGGTGGAAGCGCACGCGTCGCAATCTCGACGCCTTCGTCCGCTCCTTCCGAAGCGGGACGATCGAGAATCAGCTCCGCCAGCTTCGCAAGGAGGCGATCCTGATCGAGCTGGAGATGGACCCGGGATACGTGCGCACCCTCGCGCCGAACCTGACGGCCGACACGAAGATCGTCCTCCGGTTCTGATCTCGCGCCCCTGATCTCGCGTCGAGCGCCGGCGTCTGTCCGCCTCCCCCCGCGCGAACGCCTCTGTGCCGGGCCTGGCGCGCCGATTGACCGTCCCGGGCGGGCGAGCCTAGACTGCGGCGCATATGAACAGGGAGGGGCGGACCGGCGGCGAGGCGGGGAGCAAGAGCGGTGGGCCGCACGAGCCGGCGGATTTCGAGGGCTACTACGAGGCGGTCGTCCGGCAGATCCCCGTCGCGTTCATCGTCACCGATCTCGACCGCCGCATCCGCGTCTTCAGCTTGGGAGCGGAACGGCTGCTCGGCTACGCCGCCGCCGAGATCCTCGGACGTCCCTTGAGCCAGCTCTTTCCCGAAGAGATGGTCGCCATGGAGGACCGCGAGATCCGGCGCGCCGCCGAGGAGGAGCGCGTCGTTTCGTACTCCTCGAAGAGGATCGCGAAGGACGGCCGGATCCTGCCGGTCGAGGTCTTCCGCGCCCCGGTGCGCGATCGCGCCGGTCGTCTCGCCGGCCATGCGTCGATCCTCCTCGACCAGACCGAGAAGCTCTCGATGCAGGAGCAGCTCCTCCAGGCGGAACGGTTGAACGCGCTCGCGCGCGTCGTCGGCAAGGTCTTTCACGAGCTGCGAACCCCGCTCGGCGTCCTCGTTCTGCATTCGGAGATCCTCTCGGAGGAGATCGACGAGCTGATCGGCTCCGCCGGGGACCGAGCCGATCCTGTCCTGGTCCATCGTGTGCGCGAGACGCTGACGCTCTTCGCGCGAGAGATCCAGAGGATCGAGGGGCTGGCCGAGGACTATCTGCTCATGATCCGGCCGATCCGGCCGCATCCTTCGCGGATGACGGTCGGCGAGTTCCTCGAGAACGTGAAGACCGAGCTGCTTTCCATGACGGGACGGCCGCCGTTCGAGGTGCGCGTCGAGTGCGAAGCGAGCCAGCGGCGGCGGATCGTCCAGATCGACCCGCTGCAGATGCTCCGCGTCTTCATCAACCTCGCCGGCAACTCGCTCGATGCGGCGGGGGAAGATACGGAGCCGGTCCTTTCGATCCGCGCGCGATTTCTCGACGACCGGCGGGTCGAGATCCGGATGCGGGACAACGGCCCCGGCCTGCCGCCGAGCCTGCAGCAGGGTGGGGCGTTCGAGATGTTCTCGACGACGAAGAGCCGCGGCTCGGGGCTGGGCCTGCACCTCGTGCAGGAGATCGTTCTCGCCCATGGCGGGACGATCGAGCTGGCGAACCATCCCGAGGGCGGAGCCGAGGCGCGGATCGTCCTGCCCGCCGCAGAAGCGGGGAGCGAAGCCTGACGCGGGGAGCGGCAGCGGAAACGGGGAGCGATGGCGGAACGGATCCTGATCGTCGACGACGACGCCGACACACGCTCGAGCCTGGCGGGAATCGCGCAGCGCGAGGGATGGGAAGTCCGCGAAGCGGGTGGCGGGCAGCAGGCGCTCGAGATGCTGCGCCGCCAGCCGGCGGATCTCGTCCTGTGCGACCTCGTGATGCCGGGGCTCGACGGGCTGGATCTGCTCCGGCGCTTGCGCGCGTCGGGCGAGGCCGTCCCGTTCGTGATGGTGACCGGCCACGCGTCGGTCGAGTCGGCGGTGGAGGCGTTGCGCCTCGGAGCGTTCGACTACCTCTCGAAGCCGGTCCGCCTGGGACTGCTCCGCGCCGTGCTGGCGAAGGTGCGCAAGCAGGCGGCAGCGGGCGAAGCGGCCGGGCAGGCCGGGCCTCCGTCGGACCGTCCCCGCCTGGAAGGGGAGAGCGAAGCGATCGCGGAGGTGCGCAAGCTGATCGACCTGGCCGCCCCTTCGCGCAGCACCGTGCTCATCACCGGCGAGACCGGGACCGGCAAGGAGATCGTCGCCGAGCTGATCCATGGAAACAGCCCGCGCGCCGCCGGACCGCTGGTGCGCGTGAACTGCGCCGCTTTGCCGGAGAACCTGATCGAGTCGGAACTCTTCGGCCACGAGAAGGGAGCGTTCACGGGAGCCGACCGCACGCGCGCCGGCCGCTTCGAGGTGGCGAACGGCGGGACGATCTTCCTCGACGAGGTCTCGGAGATGTCGTGGTCCGCGCAGGCGCGGCTGCTGCGGGTGCTCCAGCTCGGCGAGTTCGAGCGGGTGGGATCGTCCCAGACGCGGAAGACCGACGCGCGCGTGATCGCGGCAACGAATCAGGACCTGCGGGAGCTGGCCGCGCAGAAGCGGTTCCGCGAGGACCTCTACTATCGGCTCCACGTCATCGAGATCCACCTGCCCCCGCTGCGCGACCGGCGCGATGATCTGGCGCCGCTGGCCCGCGCGTTTCTCTCGCGGCTCGCCGCCGAGGCGGGACGGACGGTGCCGCCGGTGACCGAGCGGGTCTGGCGCGCGTTCGCCGCGTATTCCTGGCCCGGAAACGTCCGCGAGTTGGAGCATGTCATCGAGCACGCCTTCGTGCTGTCGAGGGGGGGACCGATCGGCGTGGAGCACCTGCCGGCCGAGATCCGCCCCGAGAGGCCGCGGACGATCCAGATTCCGGTCGGAACGTCGCTCGAGATCGCCGAGCGGGAGATCATCCGGCAGACGCTGAAGGCGGTCGACGACGACAAGCGTGAAGCGGCGAAGCTGCTCGGCCTCTCGCGGAGCGCCCTCTACCGGCGGCTCGGCAACCTGTCCGAGGAGGAGTCGGCGGGAGAGGGGGGAGAGGCGACCGGTCGAGCGGATACCGGGCATGAGCCGGACGCATCGCGTGACGGGGAGGCGCCAGGGGAGGCCAGCGCTGATCGGGAGGCCGGCGCCGCGCGGGAGGCCGGCGCCGATCGGGAGGCTGGCGCCAGGCGGGACGGAGGGGCGACCGGGGGGCCGGCGCTCCGGCGGCGCGATGCCGAAAGGGAGCCGAACGACGCATCCGCGGGTGAGAGCGGCGGGGCTGGCCGGGGCGGCCCGTCACCGGCGGAAGCCGCGGGGGAGTCCTGAGACGCGCGAGAGAGGAGGAGTCGACCCCGGCGCTCCGCGCCCGCTCCGCGCCAACGCGCTGCATTCCGCCTGAAGCTCCCCGCCTGAAGCTCCCCGCTCGAAGTTGCCTCGAAGCTTTCCGCACGGAGCTTTCCGCACGAAGCTATCCGCCGCAGTCCCTCCATGTCGGATCGCGTTCGTCGAATCGATTCCGGCACCCCGCCTCCTCCACGTCCCGGTCGCGCGACCCTCCCGCTTCGGATCGTCCCCCGATCGGGACGCCTTCGCCTCCTGCGCGCCTCCCTCGTGGGCCCCTAGGGCTCGACCCGCCCCGAAACGGCTGGAAATGCGCGAGTCCCGCTTCGGCCGCGCGGGCCGGCCGCGTTGGCACGACCCCTGCGACAAGGCTCACAGGAAGGAGAGAGAAAACCCATGGGTTCGAGGCTTCGGGGTCGGGTCGTGGCGGGTGCCGTGCACGATCCAGGCTTCCGCGAGGCTCTCCGCCGCCGGCTCGAACGCGAAGAGGCAAAGGTCTCGCTCCACGAGGAAGTGGCCACCCTTCGAGCCGGGATCGAGCGGCTCCATCCCGACGTCTGCATTCTCGATTTCGACCTCGCCGATTCGGGAGGCGCCGACTTGGCCCGGCAAGCGCGCGCTCTCGGCATCCCGGTCGTGCTGGTCTCCGCTCATCTGCTCCCGTTGGAGAATCCGTTTCCCGAAGGACTGCCGACGCTGACGCTCCCGTTCGGCCGCAAGGCGCTCCTAGATCTGCTCACTCAAGTTCTGAATCCCGCGGCCTGAAAGGATGGCCGGCCATGCCGGCGCCGCGCGCGACCCGGCCGCCGGAGCAGTCCGGCCGCCGGAGCAGCCTGGCCGCCGGCGCGGTCCGGCCGCCGGCGCGGTCCGGCCGCCGGCGCGGTCCGGCCGCCGGCGCGGCGCGGCCGCTGGCTACTCGCCGCGTTCCGGGGAATCCCACCCGATCGATGCTCAAGAGACCGGTCCGATCGGCCGAAAGATCCATCGGGAGTCGCAGAAGTTCCGGCTCCCGAGGAAGGCCGAGGATGACGGCGTGGTGGACGGAGCAGGAGGCAAAGGACCTCGCCTCCGCGCTCCTCGCGACGAAGGAAAGCGCGGGCAGGGCGGGATCGCCGGAGAAGCGGCGGGGCCGCGAAGAGAAGTGCCGAGGCGCCGAAGGCCGGGGAAGAGCCGCCGCGCGGGCGGGCGACATCCCGGCGGCCGGCGACGCGAGCGGCGCGCTCCCCTCGCTGCCGTTCGAAATCCTCGCCAGCGTCTCCCATGACCTCCGCACGCCCCTGACGGGACTCCGGGAGTTCCTCTCGATCGTCCTCGACGGCCTCGCCGGGCCTCTGAGCGGGTTGCAGCAGGAGTACCTCGGGATCGCCCTGCGCAACGCCGACACCCTTTCCGAGATGATCGAGCATCTCCTCGTCCTCGCGCGGATGCAGGAAGGCAACCTCCATCTCGCGCGTCGCTGCGTGGCGCTCGCCGGCGTCCTTTCGCCGGACGCGCTGATGCAGAAGGCGCCGCCCCGCGGCAAGACGGTGCAGCTCGAGGTGGCGGTCGCGCGCGGCCTGCCGGACGTCTTCGTCGATTCGGACAGGGTGCTCGAAGCGGTCCGCAACCTGGTCGACAACGCGGTCAAGTACTCGAGGAACGCTGTCTCGATCCGGGTGCGGGCGCGCGCGTGCGGGCCGTTCGTCGAGATCCGCGTCAAGGACGACGGGCTCGGCATCGATCCCGCAACGCGCCGGAATCTCTTCCGGCGCTTCTACCGGGGAGATCAGGCGGGCGGCACGAGCGGCCTCGGGCTGGGCCTGTCGATCGTGAAGGAGATCGTCGAGCTGCATGGTGGAAGGATTCGAGTGCGTTCGCGGCCGGGACGGGGCACGGAGGTCGTGCTCTCGTTCCCGCGCTTCGATCCCCGCCGGATGCTGACCGGTTTGATCCTGGAAGGATCCGCTTCGCCGCTCGGCCGGGTCGGCGGGATCGGGTTCGTCCGGGCCGAGATGCGGGCCTGCCGCGGGGCGGTGCGCGCCTCCCGCCAGGAGGCGCTCGCGCGCGCCCGCGAGATCCTCACGCGCACGATGGGGGTGCAGGACGTCGTGCTCGGCGGCTGCGCCTCGCGATCGGACGCGGCGATCTGCTTCCTGCTTCCGGGGAGCCGTTCGCGATTGGAGTCCTCGATCGAAGGGATCCTCCGCACGCTCTCCGAGCGCTTGTGCTTCCAGTCGGGGATCCAGGTCGACTGGGAAGAGAACGCAGGGCGCCTCCACTCCGACGACTTCGGCGGGGCCGAGTCGATGGCGGAGGCGATCCTCCAGAGATGGTTCCAGCCGAAGGAGTCACGATGAACCGCCGGAGAGTGCTCGTCGCCGATGATGATCCCGATATCCTGCTCGCCCTCCGCATCCGCTTGGAATCGGCCGGATACGAGGTCGTGGAAGCTTCGGATGGACGGGAGGCGATCGAGGCGATCCGTGCGGAGAAGCCCGACCTCGCCATCCTCGACATCAACATGCCCCAGGGCAACGCCTTCGCCGTCCTCGACGCGCTCCGCGAAGAGGGGATGGCGAACCTTCCGGTGATCTTCCTGACGGCCGACACGCAAGAGAAGTCCCAGATGAAGGCGTTCCATCGCGGGATCCGCCACTACCTGACCAAGCCCTACGATCCCAAGACGCTGCTCGTCCTCGTCGACCACGCGATTTCCGAGTCGAAGCGGGCGGCGTAGCGGGAAGCGACCGCGCCCGCCGCCCCGAGCTATCGCCTACTAGTCGGCGGCGACGCGCGCGCGCGCCGCCGGCACAGCCGCTTGCGCGGGCCTCCGGGTCTCCAGCCAGTAGTAGACCGCCGGGAGCACGACCAGGGTGAGCAGGGTCGAGGTAACGAGCCCGCCCATCACGACGACGGCGAGCGGTTTCTGGATGTCGGCCCCCGACCCGGTGGCGTAGAGCATCGGCAGATGTCCGATGAAGCTGACCAGCGCCGTCATGAAGAGCGGCTTGAAACGCAGGCGGCATCCCTCGAGAACGGTCTCGCGCGCGCTTCGCCCCGCCTCCTTCAACTGGCGGAAGAAGGCGAGCAGGACGACGCCGTTCTGCACCGCGATCCCCAGTAGGACGATGAACGCCACGGCCGCCGAGACGGACAGATGCATCCGGAACGCCACCGCCGCCACGACCCCTCCGATCAGGGCGAACGGCAAGTTGAGGATCACGAGAGCGGAGTTGCGGATCGAGCCGAGCGCGGCATGGAGCAGCACCGCGATCAGGAGCAGGACGATCGGGACCACGATCGCCAGCTGCCGCATCGCGCGCTGCTGGTTCTCGAACTGCCCCCCGTAGCTCACGAAGTATCCCGGGGGCAGCGACCGTTCGATTTCCCGCAGCTCCCGCTGGACTTCCGAGACGAATCCCCCCAGGTCCCGCCCGCGCACGTTCGCTTCCACCACCACGCGGCGCATCCCGTTCTCGCGGCTCACCTGCGCGGGACCGTCCGTGCGGACGATCCGGCCGATCTGTCCCAGCGGAACCCGCTCGCCGCCCGGCGCCGGCACGAGGAGCGCCTGCAGGGCTTCGACGCGGTCGCGCGAGCCCTCCGCGAATCGGACGGAGATCGGGAACCTTTGCTGTCCCTCGAGGAAGGTGCTCACCTCCCGGCCGGCGACGCCGGTTTCGAGCAGCTCGTTCACGTCCGCGGCGTTCAGCGCGTAGCGCGCCATCGCCTGGCGGTCCAGATCGATGATCTCCTGGGACATTCCCGAGATCTGTTCCACCTTCACGTCCTGCGCGCCCCGCACCCCGTTCAGCACGGTCGCGATCTCGTCCGCTCGCTCCTTCAGCAGATCCAGGTCCGGGCCGAACACCTTGACCGCCAGGTCGCTCTTCACGCCGGAGATCAGCTCGTTGACGCGTAACGCGATCGGCTGCGAGAAGGAGAGCCGCAGGCCGGGAATCGCTGAGAGATCCTGCTGCATCGCCTCGATCAGCTCCTGCTTGTTCCGGCCGCTCCGCCACTCGTCGCGCGGCCGGAGCATCACGAAGACGTCGCTCTGCTCGGGGCCCATCGGGTCCTCGGAGATCTCCGCCCGGCCGGTCTTCGTCACGACCGTGGCGACCTCGGGGAAGCGCAGCAGGCGCTTCTCCATCTCCTGAGCGATCACGACGGATCCATCGAGCGAGGCGTTGGGCAGCCGCACCACGTTGATCGCGATCGCCCCCTCGTCGAGCGTCGGAAGGAACTCCATCCCGAGGAGGGGGACGAACCCGGCGGCGGCGAGAAGCACGCCGAGCGCGATCCCGATGGTCCACTTCGGACGGTGGATCGCGCGGTCGAGGAATCGGACGTAGCCGTGATGAAAGCGGCGGACGAAGCCGAACTCCCGCTCCGCGCTCGCTCGCAGCAGCCACTCGGAGAGCGGCGGGACGAGAACCAGCGCGACGGCGAGCGAGGTGAGCAGAGCGAGGAGCAACGTCAGGGCGAGAGGATGGAACATCTTCCCCTCGACTCCCTGCAGCGTGAAGAGCGGAACCAGGACGAGAGCGATGATGAGCACGGAGAAGGCGACGGGCCGGGCGACCTCCGAGAGGGCAGAAAGCACGGCGGACCGGCGGGTCTCGCGCGCCCCGTGCTCCGCCAGGTGGCGGCGGATGTTCTCGACGATGACGATCGAGGCGTCGACGACCATACCGACGGAGAAGGCGAGCCCGCCCAGGCTCATCAGGTTGGCCGAGATGCCGAGCGGCCGCATCAGGACGAAGGTGAAGAGGAAGGTGATCGGCAGCGACAGCACGACGATCAGCGCCGTCCGCAGCTCGGCGAGGAAGAGGAACAGGACGAGGATGACGAAGACGGCGCCCATGAGCAGCGCGTCCATCACCGTCTCGAGACAGGCCTCGATCAGCTCGGTGCGGTCGTAGAAGACGTCGATCCGCGCTCCCTCCGGCAAGCCGGCCTCGATGTGCCGGACCGCCTCCTTCACGCGCTCGACGACGGTCTTGGAGTTCTCTCCGCGGAGCATGATCGCCATCCCCGCCACCGTCTCCCCCTTGGCGTCGCGCGTGACCGCTCCCTGCCGCGTCACGGCGCCGATCCCGACGTCGGCGACGTCACGCAGGAAGACGGGAGTCCCGTCGCTCGCCTTCAGCACGACCGCTTCGATGTCCCCGATGGAAGCGAAGCTCCCCTTGCCGACGACGTAGTACTGCTCCCATCCCGCGAGGATGTAGCCGGCCCCGGCGTTCGCATTGTTCGCCTGGACCGCATCGATCACGTCGCGGAGGGCAAGGCCGTACTCGACGAGCTTCTCCGGATGGACCCGCACCTCGTATTGCCGCGCGAGACCTCCGAAGCTGTTGACCTCGGTGACGCCGGGGATCGTTCGCAGCTGGGGCGCGATCAGCCAGTCCTGGATCGTCCGGCGCTCCATCGCGCTCAGACCCTCCCCCTCGACCGTGTACTGGAAGATCTCGCCCAGGCCGGTGCTCAGAGGGGCCAGCTCGGGCTCGAGCCCCTCCGGCAGCGCGTCCCTCGCCTCCTGCAGGCGCTCGAGAACCACCTGCCTCGCGAAGTAGGGGTCGACGGAGTCCTCGAAGACGACCACCACCTGCGAGAGGCCGGCGCGCGAGAGCGACCGGACGAGCCGCACGCGGGGAAGTCCCCCCATCTGCTGTTCGATAGGATAGGTGATGCGCGACTCGCACTCCTCGGTCGAGAGGCCCGGCGCCTTCGTCAGCACCATCACCTGAATGTTCGTCACGTCGGGGAAGGCGTCGACCGGAAGCCTCGTCCAGGCGATCACGCCCACGATCGCGAGGAGCGCTCCGGCCCCGAGGACCGACCATCTCTTCCGAAGGAGAAAGACGAAGAAGCTCGTCATTCGATTGCCCCCTGAGCCCCGGCTCCGTCTCAGTCCGCGCAGCCGGCGCCCATCTTCGAGCGAAGGACGTCCGACTTCAGCGCGAACGCGCCGCGGCTGACCACGATCTCGTTTTCCTCGAGCCCCTGCGTCACCTCGACCCAGTCGTGCCAGCGGCGGCCGACGAGAACGGGACGGCGGATGAAATAGGGCGGCTCGGCGGGAACGAACACGAACACGCGCCCTTCGTCCTCGAGGACCGCGTCGGCCGGGACGGCCAGGGCCTGCGACGAAGAGCCGCCCGCCAGCTGCACCCGCGCGAACATCCCGGCGCGCAGCAGGCCCTCGCGGTTGTCGACGACGACGCGGACCTTCGCGGTCCGGGTCGCCTCGTCGACGGTCCCGCTCATGCGCTCCAGCCGGCCCGTGAAGACACGCCCCGGGTACGCCGGGATCTCGACATGCGCCTGGATCGTTCCGCGAGCCTGCTCGCGGAGCACACCCGGGATCTCGCGCTCGTAGAGGCTGGTCCAGACCCACATCTCCGAGGTGTCGGCGAGCAGGAGGAGATTCTGTCCCGGCTGCACGAGCGCGCCGATGCCGAGGTTCCGCTCGAGCACGGTCCCGTCGAAAGGCGCGATGACCGGCATGGCGGCGGAGGAAGCGGACGAACCGGCGGAAGAAGTGGACATACCGCCGGCGAGCCGCGCGATCTCCTCGCCGGTCAGGCCGCTCGCGAGCAGCCGCTCCTCGGCCGCCTGCACCGTGGCGGCCGCCTCGTCGCGCGCCGCCTCCGCCTCGAGGAGGTCTTTCCGAGGGCAGACCTTCCTTTCGTAAAGCTCCCGCTCCCGCTCGAGCGTCTCCTCGGCGAGTTTCAGCGAAGCGCGCGCGATCCGATACGCGGAGCGGGCCTCTCCGAACTCCGGGCTGTCGACGGTGAAGAGGACCTGCCCGCGCCGGACGTGAGAACCGATGTCGACGAGGATGGAACGCACCGTCCCGGGCGCTCGGGGACTGAGCCACGCGGCGCGCTCCTCGTTCAGACGGACCTCGCCGTTGTGCGCCATCGACTCTTCCGTCGCCCGGCGCGTCGCCCGTGCGGTCTGCAGCGGGCCGTCCTCATCGAGCAGGTCGGGCGCCACCTTGACCATTCCGACCTCGTACCGGCACTCGTCGCAGGTGTAGGTGGGCCTTTCGTGCTCGCAGCGGAGGCTCATCAGCTCGTCGACGGAACGGTCCAGGTCGGAGGCCTCGCCCTCCTCGCCCTCCTCGCCATGCTCGTGGACATGCGCGTCGCCATTCGCGTCGCCGTGGCCGTCGCCGTGTCCGTCGCCGTGTCCGGGGTTTGGCTCGCCGGCGGGAACGGCGCGCCCGTCCGCAGGAGACTCCGCCCGTGCGAGGTCTCCGGCTTCCCGGCCGCATCCCAAGGCCAGGAGGCTCAGGGGCAGGGCGAAGAGAGCAAGGAGCGAAATCCTCCCGGTGGGGATCCATCGATGGAGCGTCATCGCGATTCTCCTCTCGTTCCGGCCATTCCTTCTCCTGTCCATCGCTCGAGCTCGGCGCGCGCGACCCAGACGGAGCGCATCGCATCGAGATACTCGAGCCTCGTTTGCAGCAGGAAGCGGCGCGCGTCGATCAGGTCGAGGAGCCGGAACTTCCCGCGCTGGTAGCCTTCCTGCACTGCGGCGTGGACCGCCTCGGCGCGCCGGAGGCTCCCTTCCCGGAGAGCGCGCGACGCTTCCTGCGCCGCCGCCAGCTCTTCCTGGGCGGTCGCGCGCGCCAGCGCGATCCGGCTCTCGGTCGCCTCGCGCTCGGCCCGCGCCTGCTCGAGCCGGGCCTTGGCTTCCTCGATCGCGCCGCCGCGCCGGTCGAGCAGAGGCAGCGTCCATGCAAGGCTGCCGACGTAGCTGTGCTCGCCGTTCGCGCGGAGCTGTTTCCATCCTCCCCGGACAGCGAGATCGGGGAGCCGCGACCGCTGCGAGAAGCGCACCTCCGCCTCCGCGCGCCGGACCTCGGATTCGGCGCGGCGGAGATCGGGCAGGCCGTTTCCACGCATCGCGAGCGAGTCGAGGGTGCCGAGGCCGCCGGCGACCGTCTCGAGCGAGCCCTCGACGCCGTCGAAGTCCGGCTCGAGGGCTCCCCAAAGCCGGGCGAGGGACCGAAGGGCGCTCGCGTGTTCGAAGCGGGCGGTTCGTAGCCGGCTCGAGGCGAGGCTCCGCTCCGCTTCGGTCCTGTCGATCTCGATCGGGGATTCCTCGCCGGCTTCGACGAGGGCCGTGACGGCGCGCACCGCCTCCGCCGCGACGCTATCGGTTTCCTCGAAAGCCTCGACGCGAGAGCGGGCGAGCAGCGCGTCGGCGAAACGGCGGTCGACTTCCGCCAAGAGGTCGAGGCGGGCCGCGTCGGCCGACGATGCCGCTGCGTCTTGCAGGTGCCGGGCGGCCCGCGCCCGCGTGCCACGCGTGCCGAACAGCTCGAGGCGCTGCGTGAGGCTCCACGTCAGCTCCGCCTCGTCCCATCCCGGCCGATCGCCGCCGAACTCCTCCGCCTCGATCTCGAACTCCGGATTCGCCCAGGCGCCCGCCTGGCGGGCGGCGCCCGCAGCCGCGGCCGCGGCGGCTCTGGCCGATAGCAGATCGGGGCTATGGGCGAGCGCTCGTTCGCGAGCTTCGGCGAGAGTGAGCCGCCGTCCAGCCGAGGCGGCGTCCGTGCGATCGGCATGGGCCGGCGAGAAACAGACGGTACCGGCCAGGAGACACACTGCGGCGGTCCGACCATGGAAACGGAGCATCTTCTCCCCCTGGAGGCGTGAAGCGACTCCCGCGCGCCGGAAGCGGCAGCACGGCAATTCCTTCGCCGAAGCCGGGGGGTATCAGATCCGGAGGGTCGTGGACCGGAGATGCAGCAGGATCGATGGGGCTGCGTCGAGCGGTATGGCCGCCGTGGCTGCGATCGCGGGCGGCCGCAGGATCGTCGCGACCGGCGCATCGAAAGTCAGGGCCGCGGCATGTGCATGCTGGATTCCTTGGAGCAGCGGAGTGTCCTGGCAGGTCCCCGGCGCGTCCGGAGGAGCCGACCGGAGCGAGGCGGCATCCTCCGCTCCCTGGCCGCAGGCGGCCGGGGAGGGGCAGCAGGAACTGCCGTTCGTCTTGACCCCGACATGGCCGTCGGAACCGTGACAGTAGACGACGTCGAAACCGCCCAGGCCCAGAAGGGTCAGGAGGAGCAATCCGCCCAGCGCGATGCGCAAGGCCCTGTGGCGATGCAAACCCATGACGACCGGCCACCCTAACATGGTCCTCGCGCGGCTGGCAACCCGCAGCCGCGGCGGATGCCGGTGGCCGGAGGGGGCCGCGCGAGTATGCTTCTCCTCGAGATGGGTTCCCGCGCGCGACTCCTTGCCTTTGTCCTGGCGATCGCTGCCGGCCCTGCCGGAGCGCAGCAAACGGCTCCTGCCCCCTGCTGCATCCCCTACGACCGCGCGCTCTACGGTCCGGAGATTCCACTTCCCGAGATCCTCCAGGGCTTGGGTGTCGCAGGTCCGTTCGTCCCCGCCGCCCGAGTGGAGGTCTGGAAGAGCGCGTACATGCTGAAGCTGTATTCCGGAGAGCGGCTGCTGAAGACCTACCGGATCGAGCTGGGCAGGCAGCCGATCGGCCCGAAACGCTTCTACGGGGACGGCAGGACGCCG
The DNA here is from genome assembly GCA_041946735.1 of Candidatus Eiseniibacteriota bacterium. GTDB lineage: Bacteria > Eisenbacteria > RBG-16-71-46 > CAIMUX01 > VGJL01 > JBHGAY01. The sequence goes on along the minus strand of JBHGAY010000001.1, from coordinate 264,828 downwards.
GAAGGCTCCTACGCCATTTGCCACCACAACCCGAACTCTCGCTACCACCTGAGCCTGCAGATCGACTATCCGAACGAGGCGGACATCGCGCGCGGGCTCGACTCGTTGTGGATCTCTTCCGACGAAGCGGAAGAGCTGCGGAAGCACCGGGCGCAAGGCGTGTGCCCGCGGGCGGGGACCGCCCTGGGGGGTGAGATCTTCCTCCACGGTCAGGACCCGAAGACGACCGAGAGACTGCGCGAGGAACAGGCGGACGCCGGTCGAAGGGCAGGGGTGCTGCCGGGCGACGTCGATCCGGCCACGATGGATCTGGGGCAGAACTGGACTCTCGGCTGCGTCGCCTTGACGAACCCCGACATCCGCGAGCTGTACGCCGCTCTGCCCGACGGCACACCCGTCGAGATCCTGCCCTGACCGGCCGGACTAGAAGTAGAAGCCGAACCCGGCGATCGGCAGGATGCGCACGCCTTGCACCTCGATCCTCGCCGGCGTCCCGCCCGCTCCGACGTACTGCACGACGTCGACGACGTTCTTCTGATTGAAGAGGTTCAGCACGTCGAGGTACAGGAATGCCTCCTCGCCTCCGTCCCCCTTCCCCGCGATTCGGTGTTCCAGCTTCACGTCGAATCGGTGATAGTCCGGCAGCCTCGTGCTGTTCACCTCTCCGGCGATCAGCGTCCCCCCTCCTCCGGGCACGAGAGGAGTGATCGGCCTCCCGGCCGCCGCGCGGTATCCGAAGCTCAAGGAGGTGCCGCCCCGTATGGGCAGGTCGACGGCAGCCTGCACCATCCAGGGCCTGTCCTGATCGGCGGGACGCATCTCCGCCGACGGACCTTCCGCCTTCTTCGTGCTCGAGAGAGACAGCGTCATCCATCCGCGCACGCGCCTCGCCTCTCCGTCCCGGCGCACCGAAAGCTCGACGCCTCGCCCGCGCCCCGTGCCGGTGTCGCGCACACCCGCCGCTATCCCTCCTTGCGCGTCCCCGTCCCACTGAAGCAGATGACGGTACTCCTTCCAGTACGCCTCCACGCCGGCGCTGAGGCCGGCGCCGAGGTCCGCCTGGAGCGAAGCGGCCGCGTGCCGCGCTTCGAGCGGCTTCACGTTCCCGTCTCCGGCCGCCAGCAGATCTTCGGGATCGACCGGCAGGCCCGCGACCTCCGGAGCCTCGGTGAGAAGGAAGGGGCTCTGCCGGACGATGCGCGCGCCGGCGCCCGGCACGACTCGCCCCCATCCGAGGTACCGCAGGGACGCGTAGGGAGAGGCGCAGACTCCATCGGTGAACGGGATCTTCTCGATTCTTCCGCCTGCCGCAATCGCGAGCTTCGAATCGGTCCGCGTCGCCTCGGCGGAGACGAATCCGCCGGCCGAGGAGCGGGCGGGCAACCGCTCCCCTTCGAAGCGATCCGACCGGAACTCCAGGTCGGCGCTCCCCGAGACCCAGCGTCCCAGGGGGCCGCGGGCGCCGCCGGCGATCGCAATCCTCTGCAGGTCTGCCCGCGTCCTCGCCTTCGCCTTCTCCGTGACGGTCGTCCGGTCGCGCTCGGTCGCATACCCCTCGACGCGGAATCCCTTGCGTTCGTTCCCCGCCGCGTAGCGCACGCCGGCGAGCCAGGCGTCCGCGTCGCGATCGATGTCGCCCGACTCGCGGTCGCGGGAGCCGACGAAGGTGAGGCTCGCCTCGCGGTCCCCTCGCGGCATCGCCAGGCGCCCGGCCAGGTCCTGGAAGGAGCGATCGTCGATCCCCGGGGGACGGCGCACGACCAGGTTGTAGAAACTCGTGCGCGCCGCGGCGATCGCGTCGGCGCTCCCGGTGGAGTGCAGCGCGCCGAGCGCGATCGACCCGAGGTCGTAGCGGAAGACGCGCCGGTTCGACGCGACGGTCGCGGGGGAGAGCGAGGTGACGCTCGAGAGCGCGTCGCCATAGCGGGGAGGCAGCGGTCCGGGATAGACGTCGGCGGCGCCGATCAGATCGTCGTAGACGACCGATGTGAATCCTTCGAGGTGGATCGGCTGAAGCAACGGGTAGCCGTCGTAGAGGACGAGGTTCTCTTCGGGATCGCCGCCGCGCACGACGTAGCGGTCGGCGAAGTCGTCGCCGGCCGCCGCCGCGCCCGGCAGCGCCTGCACGGCGCGCAGCGGATCGGTCGCCACCGTCCCCGCGCTCTTGCGAATCGTCATGGCGGGAATCTCGCGTTTCCCCTGCGGGACCTCGGGGTCGGGCCGCCGCGCGCCGACCTCGATCATCTCGAGCGTGCGGAGATCGGGCCGGAGGCGAATCGTCATCTCGAGCGAATGGCTCGACCTTTCGCCGAGCGCTCCGATGCGCTTCTTCCACGCAAGATAGGAGACGCGCGTCACCTCGATATCGAAGGCGCTGTCGGGAACGCTGGCGAAGCGGAAGCGGCCGAGCGAGTCGGACTCCGCGCGCGAGGAGCTCCCGGCTCGCACGATCGCCTGCGCGACCGGCTCTCCCGTCTCGTGATCGAGGACCAGGCCGCGCAGCTCGCGCGCTCCGGCGGCGGCCTCGGCGCGCCCGCCCGCCAGGAGAAGTGAAGTCGAAGCCAGAAGCAGCGGTGCCGAGATCGCCAGCCGGATCGAGCGAATGGTGACGCGTCTCACCAGCCGACCAGACCGCGCCGGGTGAGCAGATCCCCTCCTTCGCCTTTGGCCGGATCGAGGTTCATCGCCGCCTGACGTTCGCACCGAACGTCTCCGGGCGCTCAGGTTCCCGTGAGGATCGCTCCGGGGATGTCGCCGATCGCGTCGGCGTCCTGGCGGTACCCGCCGGCGCCGTTCGACACGACCGCCCGGTACTCGACCCCCGCGATCCGGTTCTCTCGCAGATAGAAGATGTAGCTCTCGCGACAGAGCCGGCCGTGCTCCGCCGGCGCCGGCGGAAAGCGAAGGAAGCGGCTGTCCCGCACCCCGGCTCTGCGATAGACGTCGGCGAGGAGCAGGGAGTCGAGCGGCGGGAACTCGCGCACCTCTGCGCTGGCGATCTGCTGCGCGTCGTAGGCGCGCGAGACGCCTCCGGTCGCGGCGGCCCGCCAAGCGTCGAGGCGAGGCCGGGCGCTCTCCCACTGCTGTCCGAGGAGGATCGGGGGAGCGGGGCGAGGTGCCAGCGAACAGGAAGCCGCGGCGGCGAGCGCCACGGCGGCGAGTCCGAGGAGGAAGAGCCTGGAGATCCGGGTCCGGTTCACCCCCGGATCGTATCGGGGCGGGCTACGAGACGGCGAGAGGCTTCTTCGGCGGCCGTCCCTCCAGCATCTCGTGGATGGTGCGGGCCGCGATTTTGCCGTGGCCCATCGCCGCGATGACCGTCCCGCCCGCTCCGGCCTGCGATCCGATGATGTCGCCGCCGGCGCAGAGGATCGGGATGTCCGGCACCCTTTCGCCCCCGAGCTTCTCGGCCGCGCCGTGCCCGTCGAGGGCGAGACTCTTCGGATCGATCACGAGCTGCCCCCACTTGTTCGTCTTGAGGTACGGGGTCAGGCTCGACAGGAGCGGGTTGGGACCCTGGCCGATCGCCATGATGAGGACGTCGTACTCGACGCGGAAGTTCGAGTTTGGAATGGTGACCGGACGGCGCCGGCCCGACTCGTCGGGCTCTCCCAGCTCCATCCGGATCATCTCGACCTCCTTCACCCATCCCTCGTCGTCGCCGAGGATCGCGACGGGGGAGTGCAGGTAGAGGAACTGGATCCCCTCCTCTTCCGCGTGGTGGATCTCGTCCGCGCGCGCCGGCATCTCCGCCTTCGTGCGCCGGTAGATCACGTCGACCCGATCCGCGCCGAGCCGCTTCGAGACGCGCGCGGCGTCCATCGCGACGTTGCCGCCCCCGACCACGCCCACCCTCTTGCCGACGTGGATCGGCGTGGGAGCCTCGGGGAAGGAGCGCGCCTCCATCAGGTTCGCGCGCGTGAGGAACTCGTTCGCCGAGTAGACGCCGGAGAGCTGCTCGCCGGGAATGTTCATGAAGTAGGGAAGTCCGGCGCCCGTGCCGATGAAGACGGCGTCGAAGCCGTCGATCAGCTCGTCCATGGTGATCGTCCGGCCGACGAGAGTGTTCAGGTGAATCTCGACCCCGAGCGAGCGAAGGTTGTCGATCTCGAAGTCGACGATCTTCTTCGGGAGGCGGAACTCCGGGATCCCGTACTGCAGAACGCCGCCGGCGCGATGGAGCGCTTCGTACATCACCACCTGGTAGCCGAGCCGCACGAGGTCGGCCGAGGCGGACAGCCCGGCAGGTCCCGATCCGATGACCGCGATCCTCTTGCCGTTCCACGGCGGGAGGTTCGAGTCGGGACGCACCCCATGTTCCCGCGCCCAGTCGCCGAGAAACTTCTCGACGAACCCGATGCCGACCGGCTCCCCCTTGATCCCCTTGACGCAGACCATCTCGCACTGGCTCTCCTGCGGGCAGACCCGTCCGGTGATCGAGGGGAAGAGATTCGACTTCACGATGACCTGATACGCCTTCGCGTAGTCCTCTTCCTTCACCGCGTCCATCATCGAGCGGATGTCGATCTCGACGGGGCAGTACGGAATGCAGCGGGGATCCTTGCAGTGGATGCACCGGTTCGATTCGTTCCAGGCGAGATCCGGGGAATAGCCAAGCTCCACCGACGAGAAGTTGCGGACGCGGACCTCGGGGTCCTGCATCGGCATCGGGGTCTTGGTCCTTTGTCTAAGCGCGTCCTTCTTCGCCTGCTCGCGATCCATCTCTCACCAGCCTTTCGAGCTTCACGTACTGACGGTTGCGCCGGGTGAGGCCGGCGAAGTCGACCGCATAGCCGTCGAACGCGGGACCGTCCACGCAGGAGAATCGCGTCGCGTATTCCCCCTTCTTCGGGTCCCAGATGTTGACGCGGCAGCCGCCGCACATTCCCGTTCCGTCCACCATGATCGGATTGAGGCTGACGAGCAGCGGGACTCTCCGCGGGTCGTAGTCGATCGAGGGGTCGTAGGAGTCGCGGAATCCCTTGCCGGCCATCTCCTTCACGACCGCCTCCATCATCGGGAGGGGACCGACGGCGATCACTTCGGCCGCGCGTCCCTCGAGCCGTTCGAGCACCTCGTGGAGAACCGTGGTGACGAATCCCTTGCGGCTGTAGGAGCCGTCGTCGGTCGTCACGTGCAGCTCGGTCGAGATCGGCTTCAGCTCGTCCTCGAGGATCAGGAGGTCTTTCGTGCGGGCGCCGATGATCGTGATCACCGTGTTGCCCCTCGCGTGGAGCTCCTTGACCTTCGGCCAGATCGGGGCGATTCCGACGCCCCCGCCGATCACGATCACCGGCAGGTCATGTTTCGCGACGGCGATCGGCGTCCCGAGCGGGCCGAGGAGATCGAGGATCGCGTCGCCTTCCTGGAGCTTTCCCATCTCCCGCGTCGAGAAACCGACCATCTGGAAGATCAACGTGATCGTTCCGGCGTCCGGATCGTAGGCGGCGATCGTGAGCGGGATCCGCTCGGCCCGATCCGAAGTCCGCACGATCACGAACTGGCCTGCCTGCGCGTGGCGCGCGACGAGCGGCGCGTCGACCACGAACTCCAGGATCCCGTCGGGGCCGGGCGTCAGGACGCGGCGCCGGCGGATCGCATAGTTCTTCCCCTCGAGAGCGCATCGGTTCTCGGTCATCCGGAGGGACTCCTTGATGGGTGCATCGAGGCCTCGAACCTCATCCTCCCCGCCCATGCCGGCGACTCGCGGCCCGTGCCGGCGCCCCCGCGGCCTCACGAAAGGAGTGGGGGATTGCCAAACGAGAGTATCGCGGATCGCCCAGCCCAGCCACAACGGATATGGATCGCTCGCACGGATCTCTCGCGCGGATCGCCGGGCGGCTCACCCGGCGGTGCCGGCGGCCGAGCGCGAGGGGGCCGCCGAGGTGTCGCGCGGGGGCCCCGCGCCGGGGCGCGACGCTCACGGCCCGGACGGTCGAGACCGCCATCGCCTGGCAGTCACCGCAGGACGATCAGGCTCCGTGTGGCGGCCGGCCGCTCGGGCGAGGGACGGGAGCGGAGGAAGTAGAGCCCCGCCGCCGCCTCGCGCCCGCTTGCGTCGCGTCCGTCCCAGGCGGTGACGCCCTCGCGGGCGGCGGGCAACACGGCGATCCGTCTTCCCGAGGGATCGAACAGCTCGAGAACGGCGCCGCGCAGGGGCGGCGCCAGCTCGATCCGGAACGGCGGGCGGCCCGGGGAGGGGCGCGGAGGCCGGATCGGGTTCTGGATCCACGGCAGTCCGTCGAGATCCGCGACGGAGGAGCCGCCGATCCCGTCCTTGAGGATCCAGTCGTCCGGGTCGAGGCGCGTGCCCTCGACCGGCATCCGGATTGCGATCCGGAACGTCTGCACGCGAAGGCTGTCGTCGACCCGCACCCGGTAACTTCCCAGCGCGTCCTCGATCTCGACTTCGATCGGCATCCGGAAGGGAGGCTCGGGTTGGGTCTGTTCGATCGTCAGCTCGATTGCGGTCCCCTCCGGCCCGGGGTCGGTCGTCCAGCTCGTGAGGTAGGCGGGCCGGCCCGTGCCGTAGATCCAGGGATCGAAGAACCAGCGGAGGGAACGGCCGGCGACCGTCTCCGCCGCACGGATCAGATCCTCCGTCGTCGCCGCGCCGCCCGAGTGGCGGCTGCGATAGAGCGAGAGGACGTCGAAGAACGCTTCGTCCCCCAGGATCCCCCGTAGCATGTGCAGGACCCAGGCGCCTTTCAAATAGACGGTCGAGTTGAAGAGATAGTCGGGCGGGACGATCGCGCCGGGGAAGGAAGGCCGCCACATCCTTCGCATCCAGTCGCGGTAGGCTTCGATGCCTCCCTGCGACTCGAACCAGATCGCCTCCGCGTAGCGCGCGAACCCCTCGTTCAGCCAGATGTGGTCGAAGTCCGCGCAGGTGACATCGTCGCCCCACCACTGGTGCGCCATCTCGTGAGCGACGATCCAGTCGTTGCCGTCGGTGCCGTCGATGGAATAGGCCCCCATCGAGGAGAGCGTCTGGTGCTCCATCGCTCCGCCCCACGAGAACTCGGCCATCCCGTATTTCTCCGAAAGGAACGGGTAGGGGCCAAAGCGATCCTCGAAGGCGGCGAGCATTGCCGCGGTTCGTCCCCAGGAAGCGGCCGCGTCGGCGCTGTCCTCCGGCCATGCGAGGAAGAGCAGCGGCATCTCGATCCCGTCCTGTGAGACGAAGGTGCCGCCGAAGCGCGCGTAGTTCGTGCACGCGATGCTGACGAGATACGGCGCGATCGGATGGCTCTCGCGCCAGACCTGGCGGCGGCGACCGGCTGCGACCTCGTCCGAAACGAGCCGCCCGTTGGATCCTGCCCAGAGCGTGTCGGGGACGGTGAGGTCGATCGTCGCGGTCATCTTGTCGCTCGGGACGTCCTTGCACGGCCACCAGCTCGAAGCGCCGTCCGGCTCGCTGAGGGTGTACGCGCCGGGCGACCCGTCGTCGCGCGTCTCGAAGGCGAAGCCGAGGAGGGCGGTCCGAGGAGGGCGTCCGTGATAGAGGACCGTGACCGAACCGGTGTCGCCGGGCGAGAGGGGAGGAGCGAGCGCAATCGAGAGCAACCCGCCTGCGTGCGAGAAGGCGAGCGGCCGGTCGGATCGGAGGACGGCGTCGACCGCGAGCGAGTCGGTGAGGTCGAGAACGAGGGTGTCGAGCGGGGCGGTGGCGAGGAAGCGATGCCGGGCTGAGGCCTCGATCGTCCGGCTGTCGAAGTCGATGTCGATGGCGAGACGGAGATCCTGGGCATCGAAGCCTCGGTCGTCGCGCGCGAGGGGGCGGGGCGCGAGGCGGCGAGGCGCGACGCGGTCCCGTGCGCGCGGGAGGGGGGCGAGAGCCTCCTTCGCGGCCGGATCGTCGGGATGGCCGCCGCCGGGGGGCAAGGCGATCGCGGCCGCCGGGGCGGAGCCGATCGCCATCGACGCGAGCGCGGGGATCGCCACCGGGGCGAGCGCAAGGGCGAGGGCCATCGCAGTCGCGGCGAGCGCGAGGACGGGCGCTGCTGCCGGGATGCGCGGGCCGGAGGCCGACATGGCTCCTCCCGGCCTGTCAATCCTGGGGAGCGGTCGAGACCAGCTCGGCGAGGAACGAGTCGGGAACGCCCCGCAGCCGCAGGATCTTCAGGATGGTGCGGCCGATCTCGCTGTTGGGCGTCGATGCTCCGGCGGTGACCCCGATCGTGGCCGGGCCGTCGGGGAGCCATGCGCCGATCGTGATCGGATCGGGATCGCCGAGCGGCTTGTGGCGGATCCAGCGGCGGGACAGCAGATCGTCCGCAGATTCCACGTGGTAGGTCGGTATCTTCTCGGCTCCGATTTCGACGAGATGCCCCGTGTTGCTGCTGTTGAAGCCTCCGATCACGACGAGCACGTCGAGGCCGGAGGCGAGCATCTCCTCGACCGCGTCCTGCCGGTCCTGCGTCGCGCTGCAGATCGTCTCGAAGGAGAGGAAGCGGCGAGAGGCTTCCTCATCGCCGTAACGGCGGACCAGGCTTGCGCGGAGCGACTCGGCGATCGCGAGCGACTCCGAGGAGAGCATCGTCGTCTGGTTCGCGAGGCCGATACGCCGGAGATCGCGGTCGGGATCGAAGCCGGGGGAGACGGCCCCCGCGAATTCCCGGTCGAAGGCGTCACGATCCAGCTTCCCCTCGAGGAAGCTGGCGAGCCTCTTGCCCTGCTCGAGGTCGCGCACGACGACGAAGGAGCCGCTCTTCTCCCGGACCTGCGAACAGGTCGCGCGCGTCTCTTCGTGATCGAGCTTGCCGTGAATGATCGCCGTGTATCCCTCGCTCGCGTAACGGCCGACCGACTTCCAGACGTTCAGCACGGAGCCGCAGGTGGTATCTACGAGGATCGGACCGCGCTGGCGCAGGCGGTCGAGCTCGGGCCGCTCGATGCCGAAGGCGGGGATCAGGACGACGTCGTCGGCCGTCACCTCCGCAAAGCGCTCGTCCTGATTCTCGCCGTGCGGGAGCCGCTCGATCCCCATCTCTTGGAGGCGCCGGTTGACCCAGGGATTGTGGATGATCTCGCCGGTGATGAAGATCCGGCGCTCGGGAAAGCGGCGCCGCGTCTCGTATGCGTACTCGATCGCGCGGTCGACCCCATAGCAGAAGCCGAACTCCCGAGCGAGGACGAGCGTCGTCTCCCCGTGACGGAGGCGGCGTCCATGCGTCTGCATCCACTCGACGACGCCGCTCCGATAGTCCTGCTCCAGCATCGGAAGGATCTCGGCCCGGTTGTCGAACCCCTTGCGGTAATAGCGCGACTCGCTCATGCCCCGTCCCTTCGCGGTTGATGCGGCACCTTTCGATTCTAGCAGCCCGCCCGGGCGGCGGACAGCGGCCGGCGACGCGAGGGATGCCGCGGTAGGGGCCGGCGCGGCGAGCGGCGCGGCGGCCGTGTCCGGCCGGGCAGGCCCGGTCCGGCGAGGCGGCAACTCGACCGAACGTCTGGATTTGCGATATACTGTCTTCCGTCAATCGCAGATCGACACACGTGCGCAGCCAGCAGACGACGCCGACGAGGGGCCCGGCCATGCGAATGCTGCAGGACGGACGGGCTCATGCCTCCGAAATTCCCATTCTCGGAAGCACTCCGGGGGGCTCGATCTTCCATGGAGGAGGACCGTTCATGCTCGTGCGCATCTGCGGTTTCGCGCGGTCCGGCGTTGCTCCCTTCGCTGCGGCCGTAGTGGCCGTCCTCATCATCGCCGGCGGGACTGCCCGCGCCTCGACGCTTCGCGTCCCATCGCAATACGGGACGATCCAGCAGGCGATCGCCACCGCGCAGCAAGGCGACACCGTCCTGATCGCTCCCGGGACGTACACCGGCACCGGCAACCGCGACATCTCGCTTGCCGGCAAGGCGATCGTCGTCCGTTCGGAGCAAGGGGCCGAGGTGACGATCCTCGACGTCGAGGGGACCCCGGAACTGGGGCATCGCGGATTCCATATCTCCGCGGGGGAAGGTCCCTCGACCGTGATCGAGGGGCTGACGATCCGCGGAGGGTACGAGCCCGGCACCGGCGGCGCGGGCATCTTCTGCGACTACACGTCCCCCACGATCCGTGACTGCGTCGTCGCAGACAACTTCGTCTCCCTGACGGGCGAGGACGGCGGCGGCATCTTGCTCTGGAGCTCCAACTCCCTCATCGAGGGCTGCACGATTCGCGGAAACACGGCGAGCTACGGTGGCGGGATCGCCTGCCGGCTCGGGTCGAGCCCGACGATCCGGGACTGCCGGATCTACGAGAATTCCGGCGGCTACGGCGGCGGGATCGACTGCGGGGGGACCGGAGCGCCCCGCATCGTCGACTGCGACATCCGGGGCAACGACGCGCGCAATGGACTCGACGACTCCGGTTGGGGAGGAGGCTTGTTGCTCGGGGGCGATGCGGTGGTCACGGGCTGCGTGGTTGCCGGCAACGTCTCGGGGCTCGGGGCGGGGATCACCTCCTACGGGGGCCACAACCTCGTCGAGAGGACGACGATCGCAGGCAATGACGCTTGGATCTGGCAGGGCGGCGGGATCGTGTCGATGAACAGCTCCTTGACGATCGTCGGCTGCGTGGTGGCGGGCAACTGCGCGGCGGTCGGCCCCTCCATCCTCGCCTCCTACGGGACGATCCACCTCTCGTGCTCCGTCGCCGACTCACAGGCGGTCTCGATCAGCGGAGGCGAGATCTTCGACGAAGGAGGCAACCGGTTCGAGGATCCTCACTTCTGCGGCCCGGCTCTCTGCACCGACGCTCCCACGCTCGACGGCGACTACACCGTCTCGAGGCAGTCCGCCTGCTTCCCCGATCTGAGCGCCTGCCAGTCCTGGGTCGGCGCTCTCGGCGCGGGTTGCCCGGCCGCCGCGATCCCTCCGGATGGGTCCGAGGAGGCGAGCGGACGGCGTCTGCTCCTCGCCCCGCCGTGGCCGAATCCGTCCCCGGGAGAGGTGCAGCTCACGCTCGCGTTGCCTGAGGCGGAGCGGGTCCGGCTGCGGATCGTGACGGCGGAGGGGAAGATCGCGGCGACACTCGTGAATCGCGAGCTGGCGGCGGGAGCGCATACGTTCCGCTGGCAGGCCGGCGGCGAGGGCGTCTCGCCTCGCCTCCCGGGTGGCGTCTACTTCGTGCAGCTCTTCCTGCCCGGGTCCGGCATCGAGGAGTCGCGGGCGGTCGTCCTGCTGCCGCGCTGATCGCCCGCAGGGGACCGCTCAGCAAGGCGGAGTGTCGGGCCGGGAGTGGGGCCGGGAGTGGGGCCGGGGATCCGGCGGGAGTCGGCTTGGCCGGGAGTCGGCGGCAGCCGGCCGCCGGGAATCAGCCAGGAATCAGCCAGGAATCAGCCGTCCGAGGGCCGCCGCATCACCGTCTCGCTGCGACGGAAGAGCCTGTCCCTTTCGCTCTCCCCGCCGAACACGGTCACGACCGGCCGCTAGCCCTCGGACGGCGCTCACGCATGTCCCGTGGTTCTTCCCCTCCCTCGTTGCCGGGCCTCCGGAGGGGGCGTCCGCTCCGGCGATCGCGCGCCGCCGAGATCGGCGGTCGCGATGCCGGAGCCACCGGCCGGAGCTGCCCCGGGATCCCGATCGGCGGTCGGCTCGCGATCGGGGTCCGCCCGCCCGCTCGCGTTCATCCGCTCGAGGAACGACCACAACTCCGAGCGTGAGGAGAAGGAGGTCTCCTCTCCGCTTCGCACGTGCCTAGCGCGGCCTCGAAACGATTCCGCGTCGCTCTGGAAGAAGCGGATGACGAACGTCGACATTCCACGGCTCTCCTCTGCCTTCGTTTGCCTTCGTCTGTCTTCGTCTGTCTTCGTTCCGTTTCGTGGCATTGCCGGCCTGGACGAGAGCACGCCGGCACCGTAGGAGCGGCCAGTTACTCGGGAGTTACGCAAGAAGGGCGGGGAAGAGCGGCCGGGAAGGGTTGCGGTGCCGGCTCCCCGCCGGTTGGGATCGCGGGGCCTTCGCGGGCCGGGCCCCGGCGTGCAGCGGCATCGCCGTTGCCGCTGCGACCCCCCTCCGCTATCCTCGCATGCGCAAGTGTTCCGTCCCTGCGGCCGATGGTTCCGTGGGGATCGAACCGGCCGGCAACCGCGACGGAGGATCTCTTTCACTGCCTGAATGCCGTCGCAAAAGCGAGGCCGGGTCGATGGCCGTGACGACGCCTCACACGCCACCCCTGCCTCTTCACTACCTGCCGCGCCCGCGCCTGGACGCCGTTTGGCAGCAGGCGGCCGCGCATCGGCTGATCCTCGTTACGGCTGGCGCGGGCTTCGGCAAGACTTCGTTCCTCGCCGAGCAGGCTCGAAAGAGCGCCCGCCCGGTGATCTGGCACTCTCTCGAGGAGCTGGACGCCGACCCGGCGACGTTCGCCTCGCGTCTGGCGGGCACCCTCCGGGATCTCGACTCGCGCTCGCCGGCGCGTGCGGAGGCGCTCGCCCACAAGGCCGGGAGGCTCTCGGATTCGGCCCTCCTCGCGAGCCTTCTCCGGGCGGCGATCGCTCACGATTCGGGAATCGTCCTTCTCTTCGATGACGTCCAGCACGTAGGGCAGTGCGCCGAGGCCCTACGGTTCCTCGAGCGCCTGGCGCAGGCGCTCCCCGACTCGTGCTCGATGGTTCTCTCGTCTCGCGAACCGGTCCCCATGGCGACGGCGCGGCTGCAGTCGCTCGGTTCCGTCGCCCGCATAGGCACTCGCGATCTTCAGTTCACGGAGGAGGAGCTCTCGTCGTTCCTCCTGCAACGCTTCCCGGCCGCCGGAATCCAGCCGGCGCTGGTCCGCCGGCTTCTCTCGGAGACCGAAGGATGGGCAGCCGGCATCGAAATCCTTCTCCAGGCCTCCGGCGGGTCGCCGTGGGCGATCGAGGAGGCGCTGGATCGCTCGACGCAGGCGGGCGCCGGGTGGTTCGCCTACTTCGCCGAAGAGGTCCTGGGCGACCTGGATCCGGCGACGCGGGAGTTTCTGCGGCGCTCCTCGGTCCTGCCCTCCATGGAGCCGGGACTGTGCGACCGCGTTCTCGGCGTTGACGACAGCGCCGCCCGGCTCGAGGCGCTCTGCTCCCGCAACCTCTTCACCTTCCCGATTCGCCGCGACCCTCCTTCGTATCGCTATCACCACCTCTTTCGCGAGTTCCTGAAGGACCGGCTCGCCCGCGAGAGCGACCCGGAGGAGGCGCGACGGCTAAGGCTTCGCTGCGCCGAGGAGCTGGCGGCGGCGGGAGCCTGGGCGGAGGCGGCGATGGAGTATGCGGAGGGCGGCGATCCTCGGGCCACCCTCGCCGTGATCGAGCGTCTCGGGGAGAAGCTCCTGCCCGCGGGCAATTATCGAGTCCTGCGCCGCGCCCTCGAGAGCATTCCGGACTCGATGCTGTCCCAGCATCCTGCGGCTCTGACCGTGCTCGGGCGCATGCAGGAAACCCACGGCGAGTGGGAGGAGGCGCGGCGGACGTATGGGAAGGCGATTCTCGTCGCGCGGGGACTGGCGAAGGCGGAGCTGCTCAGCCTGCTCGGGCAGGCGCACATCCGGCGCGGAGAATACGGCGAAGGAGAGCGGGCCTGCGTCGAGGCGCTCCGGCAGCCCGGCAGGAAGTCCGCGCAGCTTCGAGGTCGCGTGCTCTGCCTTCTCGGGGTCTCGGCCGGAGAGATGGGCAGGCTGGCGGAAGCGGAGAGACATTTCGATCGAGCCATCCGGATCTTTCGAGGGATCGACGATGCGAGCGGGGAAGGGCGAGTCCTCTGCCTGCTCGCGGCGAACGTTCACTACTACCGTGGCGACTACCGGCGCGCGAAGGAGGCGGGACGGCAGGCGCTCGTCCTCTTCCAGCGACTGGGCGATCCGCACTGGATCTGCCATTCCATGATGGGGATCGCGCAGCATGCGGCCGCCGCGGGAGAGCCGCGCGAAGCGCGCGATCTCGCCGAGCGGGCGCTCCGCCTGGCCGAAAGCCTCGAGTACCGGATGGCGGAAGGATACTGCCACTACACGCTCGGCATCTGCGCGCTCCTTGCGCGGAACCCGGCCGCCGCCCGGATGCACCTCGGGCGTGCGAGGCAGCTCGGCGAGCAACTCGGGGAACTGTCGCTTCTCACGTGGCCGCAGCTCGGACTCGCCGCTGCCCATTTGCTCGAAGGCAACCGGCCGGCCGCGGAGATCCTGGCGCGGGAGGTGCTGGCGCACACGCGCCGCGGTCGCTCTCCCTACGTCGAGGCGCGATGCTACGTAACGCTCGGCCGCGCGCGGCCGCCGTCGCCCGTTGCCGCCTCGGTGGCGGGGCGCTGGTGGCGGCGCGCGGAAACGATCTACCGGAGGATCGGGTCATCCTTCGGTCTCCATGAAGTGCTGCTCCTGCGCCTCGCCGCCGGAGACGTCGCGCCACGCCGGGAAGCGAGGGCGCTGGCGGAGTTCCTCGCCGGGATCGCCCGGCTCGATCACCGGTTCCTGCTCACGGAGATCGAGCCGGACCGGGCGGTGGTCGTCCTCGCCAGGGCGATCGCGAAGGAGATCGAGCCCGATTTCGCGGCTGCGATGCTCGCGGCAATCGGCGAGAGGGCGGTGCCTGCCATCGAGGAAGCGATGGAGAAGGTGGAAGATCCGGTCCGCCGCCGTTTCATCGAGACCCTCGCCCAGATAGGCGGCTTCCGGGCGCAACGGATCCTCGAGCGCGAGGGGCGCAAGGACTCCGACGCGGGGTGGGCCGCCCGCAGCGCGGCGGCTGATCTGAAGAACGCTCCTGCCGTCCCCTTGCGGCTCCAGGTCCTCGGTCCCTTCCGCATCCTGCTGCCGAGCGGCGAGGTGATCGGGCCCGAGCGCCTACGCTCCGCGCGCGCGACGCGCCTTCTGCAGTACCTCTTCCTTCAGAGAGGGCGCTGGGTGCCGGCCGATCTGATCCTCGAGACGCTCTGGCCGGATGCGGATCCGGAGAAGGGGCGGAACAACCTGCGCCAGAGCGTGCACCTCCTCCGGCGCGCTCTGGAGAGCGACGCCGGCGGAACGCACGCTTCCCCGTACGTGCGCTTCCGTAACGAGGCGTACCGCTTCGACCCAGGCGAAGGAGGCGAGTCGGATCTCGAGGAGTTCGAGCGCAGGATCGCGACGGGGGAGCGATGGCTCGACCAGGGCCGCCGCCGCCGCGCCGAGAAGACGCTTCAGGAGGCGGTCGACTTGTACCGCGGGGATCTCTTCGAGGAGAGTCCGTACGAGGAGTTCCTTGCGGCGGCCCGCGAGGATGCTCGGGACCTCTACCTGAGCGCGCTGCGGCGGCTGATCGAGATCCACGCGGGCGGACGGGGATGGGAGAAGGTGATTCCGCTTTCCCGGCGCGGGCTGCTCCACGATCCGTACAGCGAAGAGATCGCCTGGCACCTCATCCATGCGCTGGCTCGTTCCGGGAACCGGCACGATGCGCTCGAGGCGTACCACCGCTACGAGGAGCGCCTGGCCCAGGATCTCGACCTGTCCCCCTCGCCTCGCATGCAAGCCCTGGCGGCCGAGGCCGCCTCCCTGAAGCCGGAACTGCGGTCGAGAAGCCGTCGCTGAGCCTTTCGGCGAAACGAGGGCCGAAGGCTCCCGGAGAAAGCCGGCTGCGGGATTGCGACCGATCGTCGCCGGCATCGGCCGTCCGCCTCCATGCATCCCGGAAGATACCCGTCCGTCTGCCGCCGCATACGCCCCCGCCCGTTCCCGCCGCGCGTGCCCGGGATCGCGGCGGATCGGGGGCACAAGCAGGATCGCGCAAACGGTTGTCGCCAACGGGTCGCGGATTTCCGGCGCCTCCGGGCGGGCCGGCCGGGTCATGCCCGACGCGCTTCGGCACGGAGCATGCAGACAGAGACGCCAGGTTCACCGGCGAGCGGCTCCACGCGACGACAAAGGCAACGTGGGAGCCATCGTGCGAAGGAGCCGAGCGGTGGACCGAGGCTGAGGAGTCCGAGGACGCGGGCTCCGTTTCCTCAGGAGGACCCGATGCGCGCTTCCCATCTTCCTCTGGTGTCGCTGTTCGGAATGTTCTCTATCGTGCTCCTCGTCGCGGGGCTCGGCGGCCTCGCCGGGTGTTCCGACGACGGGAATCCCGCCGGACCCACCTTCTCGAGCGGGGACGATGACGACGCCAGCCTTGCCGGTCTTCCGGGGGCGAGCGAGCACGAGACACGCGATGCCGCTCCTCCATCCGGCATCGTCACGGTCCACTTCGGCGATCCGTCCCTCGATCTCTGGCCCTACACGGGCAGCTCGTTCGACGGCGAGCCATCCGACCCGGTGAACTTGATCTTCGTCGGTCAGGCGGAACCGTTGCAGATCCGCGCCGCGCTGATGGCGCTCGACGGCGATCGCACCGCCTTCGGATTCCCCGATGTCGATCCCTTCAACGGCACGTGGTCGGAGGCGAATGGCGACGTCCAGACATGCTGGGCCGGCGCGGAGGGCTGGACGGCCAACTACGTGCAGCTGCAGTGCGGCCACTACGACCCCGCACGGGTGCATATGCGGCTCTTCGAGACGAACAGCCCCTTCGGGGACGGCACCTGGACCGTCGCTGCCGCCCACTTCGAGATCCTCATACCGGGGACGGCCGACCATCAGGTGCTGCACTGGGAGCTGGCCGAGCAACTGGTCATCGCCGACATGGTCCGGACCGGGCTCCTCGATCCCAGCGTTCCGATGATGCCGTCCGGCCTGATCAACGACGCGCCGACCTTCCGGGAGATCCCCGCCGAGATCTACAACGCCCTGCCCCGGGACCTGCAGGTTCTGATCCTCGGTCCTGGCGCGCCCGAGCAGGTGGCAGAGCCGGTCGGCATCCCGACGGACGGCCAGGCGACGATTCTGTACCTCGCGGCCGCGGCGGCGGTCCTTCCTGGGAGCTGGAGCGAGACGGTCACCGAGGTCTACCAGCAGATCGTGCCGAAGCCGTTCTGCAACGACGGTTCGCAGTTCGTCCTCGTCGAAGGTCCCGTCACCTTCGACAAGAAGGCGGAGGTCCTGCCCGGCGGCAACTACCTCTGCGACGCCTCCTACTCCGGTGAGTTGACCATCACGCCGTGGGATGTCTTCGAGAACATTCCCGCGGGCGACCCGTACCCGGCGACGGTCAAGGGGTCGCATCGCGGCTTGCGGAACGAAGGCGGGTGGCACGTCACCTGGGACGACTCCAAGGTCGCGAAAGAATCGGAAGGGAAGGAGCTTCGCATCGTCTCCCTGAAGCTGCGCGAGGGGGGACCGAAGCAGTTCCGAATTCTGACCCGCTGTCTCTGAAAGGCCCGAGGCGCGCCTAGCGACGCAGGTCAGGTCTCAGCGCATCGCCGAGCGCTGGGACCTGCCCGCCATCCTCGCCGCTTCCGTCGCGTCGCCGCGGCGGCGGTCTTGCTCACAGCCCCATTTCGCGGATCAAGCGGTTCAAGAAGGTCCGTTGCAGGCCGAGCGCCTCGGCGGCTCGGGTCTGGTTCCCCCCCGCGCGAGCGAGAGCCTGCCGGATGTACTCCCGTTTGAAGTCCTGCATGGCCTCCCGCAAGGGCAGCGCCCCGCCCGCCGGCGCGCCTCGCCCCTCGGTCCTCGGCTCGATCCCTCCGATCTCCACCGTGAACAGCTCGGGAGGCAGCAGATCGGGATCGAGAGCGGCGCCGGTCGCCAGGACGGCCATGCGTTCGATCGAGTTGCGGAGCTGCCGGACGTTGCCCGGCCACGGATACTGCGCGAGCAGGCGCATCGTGGCAGGCGTGAAGGCGAGACCGGGTCGCCGCAGCTCACCGGCAAAGCGGGCGAGAAACGCCTCGGCCAGGATCGGGACGTCTTCCTTGCGCGCGCGCAACGGAGGCACGTCGAGCCGGATCACGTTCAGGCGGAAGTAGAGGTCTTGCCGGAAGCGTCCCTCCCGGACGGCGGCGTCGAGATCCCGGTTGGTGGCTGCGATGATCCGGCAGTCGACGCGGATCGTGCGGGTTCCGCCGACGCGCTCGAACTCGTTCGTCTCGAGAAAGTGGAGCAGCTTCGCCTGCAGACGAGGGCTGATGTCGCCGACCTCGTCGAGGAAGGCGGTACCTCCCGCCGCCGCCTCGAGGCGCCCTTCCTTGCGAGCGATGGCCCCGGTGAACGCCCCTTTCTCGTGCCCGAAGAGGGTGGATTCGATCAGCTCGTCCGAGAGGGCGACGCAGTTGATGTAGACGAACGGCCCCTTCGCGCGCGCGCTCTGCCGGTGCACGTATTCGGAGAGAACCTGCTTGCCGGTCCCGCTCTCGCCCGTGACGAGGATCGTCGCGTTGGACTGAGCGGCGCGCGAGGCCGTCTCGAGAAGCTTGCGCATCGTAGGGGAGGCCGCCTCGACGAATCCGGCCGCTTCGCCCGCACGATCCTCGCGCAGGGCGTGCGTCACGCGGCGCGCGTTGCGCGACTCGAAGGCGCGATCGATGACGGAGCGGAGCAGGTCGAAGTCCGCAGGCTTCAAGAGAAAGTCCTCCGCCCCGGCTTTCAGTGCCTGGACCGCGGCGCCGATCGTGCCGTGGGCGGTCAAGATGACGACCGCCGCGGCCGAACCGCGCCGCTTCAGCTCCTCCAGCACCTCCTGCCCGCCCATTCCCGGCATCGCCAGATCGAGCAGGACGAGATCGAACTCCCGCCTTTCGCACTGCTCGAGCGCTGCCGCACCGTCTTTCGCCTCGAACGGGGCGTGTCCCCAGAACTCGAGCCGGTCGCGGAGGGCGCGCCGGAGCGCCGCGTCGTCATCGACGATCAGGATCGTCCCCATCGGAGACCTCCCTCCAATCCTGCAGGGTGAAGACGAAGCGCGCGCCTCCCTCGGGATGGTCGTCGACGGCGATCGATCCTCCGCTCGCCTCGATCCCGCATCGCGCGACGTAGAGACCCAACCCGAGTCCGGCCCGGCGGCGATCCGAGGGGGAGCGCCTCCCGGTGCCGTATCGCTCGAAGATCGTCTCCCGATCCTCGGGCGCGACTCCCGGACCGTGATCCCGCACTGTAAGGGTCTGGGAGCCGCCCGCCACGCGTTCGATCGACACCTCGACGGTCTCACCGTCCGGAGAGTAGCGGACCGCATTGTCGATGAGATTCATGACCGCGCCGGAGAGGCAGCGCCGGTCGGCCCGTACTGGAGGGAGCGGCGTGGTGGCCCGCAGCTCGAGGCGGACGGTTCGCTCCGCCGCCACGGGGGCGAGCATCGCGAGCGCGTCGCAGACGATCTCTCGCAGCGAGAGGGCCTCGATCAGGTGCTCGACCGCCGGGGAGTCGAGGCGCGTCAGCTCGACCAGATTGCTCACGAGCCGGCCGAGCTGATCGGTTGCAGCCCGGATCGACCGCAGATAGTCGGACTGCCGCGGAGCGAGCGGACCGGCGAGCCCGTCCTGGAGATTGCGGAGCGACCAGTCGATCGCGGTGAGAGGCGTTCGCAGGTCGTGGGCCACGCGGCCGAGGAAATCGTCCTTCAGGCGCGTGAGCTCGTCGAGGCGCCGAGCGGCGGCCGCCTCGGCCGCGGCCCGCTGGATCAGCAAGATCCGGTCGACTGCGCCGCCGGCCGCGCGAGCGGCGTCCCTTAGCAGGCGGAGATCCTCGTCGATGTAGCGGCGCTCGCTCCGCTTCTCGCCAAGCAGGATCCAACCGGGGTCCGAGGAGTCGATCAAGACCGGGACGGCGAGCACGACGCCACGACGGCGCAACCAGCCCGGATAGTCGGCGCACTCCTCTTCGGGAGTTCCGGTGCTCTCGCTTGCGGCATAGATCGTACGGATCGTCCACGTCGGAAGGCCGTCCGTGAGCGCCTCGGCCTGCTCGGGCGGCCAGAGGTCGCGGTCCCCTGCGCCAGCCCCGTCTTCCCCCTGGGATCCAGGCATGCGAACCAGCGCCCGACGGGGTTCGAGCGCGCGCTGTACGAGGCGGTGCAGGCTCTCCGCCACCTCCTGAGGCCCGGCTACCTCTTCGAGGGACGCCTCGAACGCCCGAAGCTCTCGTGCGTGATCGGTGCGGAGCTTGAACAGAGTCCGGTCGATCCAGTGGCCGACGGCGCGGCGCGTGGGAGCGAAGAGCGCCACGGCGGCGCCGGCTCCCAGCGCCGACACCGCTGCGGCGAGGCCGGGCGAGGAGATGCCGGCCACCCGCCCGAGGAGAAGCGTCAGGGTGAAGTAGACCGCCGCGAGAAGCGCCGCGAGGGTCGAATAAAGGACGCTGCGGCGCACGACGAGATCGATGTCGAAGAGCCGGTGGCGCACGACCGCCATCGTGAAGCCGGCCGGGATGGCCAGCTCGAAGAGGCGGTCGAACTCCGGATCCAGCGGCGACTCCATTCCGAAGAGGCGCGGCAGCGAACGCAGGAAGACGTAGGGAAGGACGCCGATCGCGAATCCCCACTGCAGCCACCGCGCCTGAAGCCGCTGCCGCGTAATGTCCAGGCGCGACGAGGCTCGGAAGAGCAGGACGATCGCGGCGAACACGAGGAGCGGGACGAGCCATTCCGCCGCGTGCCGCAGCGAGGCGAAGAGGACCCATCGCTCGATCGACCTGTCGCTTCCATAGGCCAGGAGGGCTATACATTCCGCGATCGCCAGGCCGGCCATCCCGATCCACAGGATGGGGAACAGCGGGGGGACGCGGTCGAGCCGCGGGTGGCGCTTGGGAAAGGTAAGCGCGATGTGAAGGAAGAGGACCGGAAGGAGCGCGAGCGCGATCAGCCAGACCAGCGCAGGGACCACGTCCGGCCAAAGGGGGCCCGTCGGGAGATAGGCGCCATTGATCAGGATCGCCGTCCCGTAGAGGAGCGTCGAAGCGTAGAAGCCATGGACGGAGCGGTCACGCATTCGGGGAGCGAAGACGAGCAGGTTGACCGCGAAGAAGACGAGCCCGACGGCGAGGATGATCGCGCGCTGCCTGGTCGGAATCTGGGGAATCAGCGTGATCGTCCGCGTCTGCGGGGCGGCCGGCTGGCCTGGCCGCCCGCCGCCGGTCGCCACTTCGACCGGCTCGATCACGATGGAGCGCCCCGGCGGAATCGACTGCGTCACGAATCGCAGCTGGGCGCGATCGCGGACCGTCCATCCCTCGACGCGGACCGGGGAATCGAGCTTCTCCGCAAGAACGCTGGCCGGAGGCAGGGAGATCGCGGGCAGCCGCAGATACCCCCACAGGCCGACCGCCAGCGCGACGATGCTGATCGCGTAGAAGAGCCCGCGAGGCGGCGTCCTCCCGCGCGTTCTCAAGATCCTCCCTGCCTTACGGGCGGGCCCGCGAGAGAAGCGCGGTCGCCCGGTTGGCGCGCGCCACGGCGAGCCGCCCGAGCGCCGCCGGATCCCGCTCGAGGAGGGAGAGCATGGCGATGTCCGGCTTGCCATCGTCGCGGCTGTGGATCCAGTACCACCCGCTCGTCTGCAGGACGAAGCTGCGCGCTCGCCCCTCGGCCGGCGGGCCGCCGGCATCGAAGACGAGATCGGCGCGGTCGCCCTGCTCCATCCGGTACTCCTCGGCATCGATCCGCCGGATCGATCGCCGGATGTCCTTGCCGTCCTGGTCGGCGGCCGACTCCGCCTCGATCTCGCGGACGTCGATCACTCCATCCTCACTCGTGTCGATCGCCACCCGGTCGATCACCCAGAAGGAAGGGAGGGACCGAACCCGCACCTCGATCGTCTCCTCGCCCGCCGCATCACGGAGATCGAGGCGGCATACCTGCCGCTTGCGCACCTCCGGGCCCGCCTCGTACAGCGTTCCCTGCGGACGCCAACCTTGATCGGTGAGGAGTTCGACCGACAGGAAGGCATCCCGGAAGAGGAAGGGGATCGCCCGCCGCGCCCTCTCCGGATCGGCGGCGAGCGCCTCGTACCATGCTCCGGTTTCGCTTCCGTGAGCCGCGACGAAGACGTACATCAGGTAGTTCGCCCAGGAGCTGTTCCGCCCGTCCACGACGAGCTTCCCCTGACTGGCGCCCGAAGGGCACGGGAACCGGAGCACGAGGCCGTCCCGCAGTGTCTGCGCATCCGAGGTGTCGCGGATTGCCGGCACCGATTCCCAGCTCCAGTCGTCGAGCGCCGCGACCCGGTCGAGCGCGTCGTTTCCCGCAAAGTCGGCGGCCGAGAGCGGCGCGATGAGCGGACCGAGCGTGCAGAGCCGGCCTTCGGCGTCGGGCGCGATCGAAACGCCGCGATCGTGCTCGACCACGAGGAGCGTGACGCGATCGACGTGCTCCGTCTCGTCGAGCGGATCCTCCATCGCGAGGTGTACCCGCCCGTCCGGAGAGGCGGAAGCGAACTCGAGCAGATCGACGTCGGTGCGCCGGAGGCATTCTGCGATCGCCCCGCCGAAGGTCGCCGAGTCGAGTCTCCAGCGGGAGCCATCCCAGCTCGATACGACGGGGCAGCTGCCCATGTTGCCGCTATCGCTCAGCGTGCCACCGTCGCCACCGGTGTCGAAGTCGGCGGTGAGCGCCGCGACCAGAAGCGCCGCGGCGACCGCCCCGACGATGATCGTCCCGGCGCCGACGGCCGGCTTGCGGATCTCGGTCTGCTGGATCGACGACAGGGGAATCGCGACGCGAGTCTTCGGAGGCATCACCCGATAGACATTCGATCGCGCGGCCAGGGTATCGGCCTCGTAGCCGAGCAGGCTGTCCGATTCGATCCACGGAGTCATGACGAGGCGGCGGCTCACGTCTCCATCCGCCTCTCGCACGCTGACCCGGACCACTTCGGGATGCCGGTCGGTCATCACCTGCTCGATCGGCTTCCTTGGCGCGCGCCACGCGACGCAACCCTGCGTGACAAGGGCGAGAGCGAGAGCCAGCGGGAAGAGGATCGCCGGAGCTGCGGAGCGACGGGTCGCCACGCTGTGGCACGGACCGCGGAGCGCGGCTGGGAAACTCGGGAAAGAACGGCGGCGCATGTTTCCACCCTCCGAGAGACCACGACGATCGCGTTCGCGGGGCGATCCCGGCGGGGCGGAAGGGAGATGGGGAGCACGGTCGCGCAAGGCGCCCTGCCGTCGTCCCTACGGAGAAACGTTCGGCAGGAAGAATCTGATCCGGCGCCTGTCGGTTGTCAACGCGGATTCGCGTTCTGCCCGTCCGTCCCCGCCGCCCGGCTCGGCCGATGGGCCTGCGGGCGGCAGGGAGGGCGACTGCCTTGGGCGGGCGGCTGCCTGCGGGCGGCGAGGGCCGCGGGCGCGCTCGGCTCAGGAGATGCGGACCAATCGCTTCGTCTGCGCCTGCCCGCCCGATTCCACGCGGAGCCAATAGATCCCGGGCGCGACCGGGCGTCCAGCGCCATCCCGTCCGTCCCAGTGGAGCGAGAGCGCTCCGGTGATGGGCGGCCAGGCGCGGCGGAAGACCAGGCGCCCCTGAAGATCGAAGATCTCCGCCTTGAGCTCGCGCGGACGCGGAATGTTCATACGGATCGACAGCCCGTCGGTAAACGGACTCGGGAACGCCTCGATCTCGAGACGCCGCCCGGCGATCGATCCGTCCTCGGCCGCCCCGGGAACGTAGAGGACGCTGTCGCGGACCATCATCACCGGAGCGCACCTTCCATTGTTCTGCCACAGGCTGTACATCAGCAGGCCCTTGTCGTCGGTCACGTTCTCGTCCCGCAGGAACTCGACGTACTCCTTCGACGCCGTCTGGTAGAAGAGAGTCGCGACGATCTTGCGCGCGGAGGCGGGCAGAAGGTAGCTGGCGACGTCGAAGTTCTGCCCGTCCGCGTAGCGAGGCCCCGGCCCTTCGTGGTGCGGATCGACCGGCTCGCCGCCGAACGTCGCGTAGCCTGCGTTCGTGAAGCCGCGCGGCGGGATCCGGTTGTCCTTGTAGATCGAGTCGTTCAGCGCGAAGTGGAAGGAAGGTCCGGCTGGGAGCCCGAGCGCCCCTGCCCAGGATCCGGAAAGCCCCGGCTTGGCCTCGTAGACGACGGCGTCCGCGTCCTGGATCAACACGCCGGTCGCGGGATCGTAGGCCCCCGACTGGTACACCAATTGACCGAACCCGTCGTACGCACGGATCTGGATCCACATCCTGCGTCCCTCGGGGTATCCCGTCGGCAGCTTGTGGCCGGCCCGGTTCGTGACGAGGCAATCGGCCTGAAGCCCTTGCTGCGTCTGGGTCACGGTGAGATCGAGCAGGGCAGCGAGCTGGAGCATCGAGACGGCCCGCGCGGAAGCTGCCGCCTGCGCCGCCGGATCGACCTCGTTCGGATAGATCTCGTCGAGGATCGTCGGCACCCAGGAGTTGCCTCCCGTCTGATCGTGGAGCGGGAGGTTCGGACGGATCGGCGCGTTGGGATCGTTCGCCCCCTTGCCGTTCACGTCGCGCATGTGGCAGTCCTGGCAGGTCGACACATATCCGCCCGGCTTGTTTCCCGCGAACTCCGGAGCGTAGACGCCGCCCGGGAATTCGCTGTGGAGCCACTCGCTGTAGGTTCGCTCGACCGGCAGCGTCACCGAGGAGAGGATCGTCTCCGGTGGCTGGTCGAGCGGCCCCGGGGCGTAATCCCCCTGCGCCACCTTCTCGAAGACCGGATTGGAGACGTCGTGGCAGGTCCCGCAGAAGTTGCTGGAGACGTGGAACGGCGAGACGAGGAATGGATGCGGGGCGACGACGTCCGCGAACGGCCCGCGCCGGCGCGCTTGCGGATCGATCACGTACATTCCGTTCGAGTAGCCGGGTGGGACCGCATCGAGACCAGCGAGAATCTCCAGATCGACCGAGGGAGACTGCCCCGAGACGTAACTCGGGTCGACGCCCCGGTGACAGAAGTCGCAGGTCACGCCGTCGCGATCGAACGCGGTAAGTTGGCTGCCGTCGGTGGGATTGCTTCGTCCGGACAGCCAACCGAGCGGAGTGTGGCAGCGTAGGCAGAGGTCGCCGGAGGACGACGCATCCTGCTCGGCGACGACCAGCGTCGCGAAGTAGAGCGGATCGCGCATCGCCTGCGCCATCATGCTCCCCTTCTGCACGAACTCCGGTTCGACGGCAGGATCATACCCTCCGTGGCAGCCTGAGCACCCGGAGCGGTCCTGCAGCCCCGTGGCCTGGAGCGGGTGCGTCCCTGGCATCTCGAAGTCACGCAGCGTCGTCGGGGCGGTCGACCCCGTCTCGCGGGTGATCGTGAAGAAGGCGTTGCTCAGGTCCTGCCCAACGTTGCCGGCGGCGTCGCGCGCCTTGATGAGAACGAGCGCGCGTGATCCAGGCGTGTTGTGCACGAACCATGGAAGGGTTCCCGCATTCGCGATCGACAGCGCGAGCGGCGTCCACGGCTCGGCGTCGGTCGCGCGATAGAAGACGTCGATCGAAATGACTCCGACGTCGTCCGTGGCGGTCCACGCGATCGTGTGCTGCGTCCCTCCCTGCCAGCTTTCTCCTCCGTTGGGGGAGATCACATTCACGGTAGGCGCCTGAACGTCTCCGCCCACTGCCGGGACGAGGAAGGCCAGAATGTCCTGTGCGTTCACGCCGCTCACCTGGCCTACGTTCGAGGGGGTCAAGCCCGGGAACGTCGGAGTGTTGCCGTAGTGGATCAGGTCGGTGATCTCCGTGATCTGGGCGTAGCCGTCCGCGTCGGCATCCTCGTTCTCGATGTCGTGCATGAGGCGCTGGCGACCGGCGTCGTTGTTCGGGTAGCTGCCGAGCAGCCCTTCGATCCTCTGTCCATACGGATTGCGCGGGCCGGCCCCCGTGAACTGGTAATGACAGACGCCGCAGTGCCCTTGAATGCTCGGCAGGTTGTCGAGGCGGCTCCCGACGGCGGACGGATAGGCGTTGAAGAAGGATTGCCGGATCGGGGCGCGCGCAACCACTCCCTCGATCCCACATACCAAGGTGGCCGCGATGGCGAGCGAGACTGCTCCCAGGCGGCCGCGGCCGGCGGCAGGCATCCAGCGAGTCATGGTTCACCTCGATGCGGCCAATCGGTTGCGACCCAGGCACAGTCGTTCCGGAGCAACGATCATCGCACCGGCCCCGCAGGAGCGCCGAGCGATCAATCGTGATGCCTGATGGCGCGCTGGCTAATGACCGGAGCGACCCTTTCCCGCGCCAATCGGGCGCTTCCAGGAACTCGCCGAATGCTGGAGGGAACAGCCGCGTCGTCCGATAGGGAGATGACGCGGTGTATCTCCGGACCGTGGAACGGCAAGTCGACAGGGAGGCTGAGCAGGGCGATGGACGGGACGTTTCGCACGGGAATCGGTCTGCTGGACGATCACATCGGAGGGTTCTTCCGGGGCAAGCCATACCTGGTCTTCGGCGAGGCGGGGACCGGCAAGACCTTGCTCGGCCTGCAGTACGCGCTCGGAGGAGGCTCGAAGGAGCCGGCGATCCTGATGACGATCGAGCGCCCGGCCGACCTCCTCGCGCAGGCAGCCAGCCTGGCGCTCGATCCCTACCCGGCCGTCGAGCGGGGCGACCTCTGCCTGCTCGAGTACGACCAGGACGTGACAAGCCGGCTGATGCGTTACGGGTGGAAGCGCTTCCTCGAACCTCTCGCCGAGCTTCGCGCCGAAGCGGCGTATCGCCGGATCGTCTTCGATCCGATCCATCCCCTCTTCGGAGGCAGCACCGAGGAGGGACGGCTCCGCTACGACCTCCGCTATCTCACGGAGACGCTGGCCGAATGGGGATGGACCCCCCTGTTCCTCAACGATCGCGGCGCGACGCAAGGCCATCCGTCCCTGTACCGGGTCTTCTCCGACATCTGCCAGGGCATCTTCGAGCTGCAGGACGAGGTCGAGAGTCTCGAGTCCTCGAAGCGACTCTTCATCCACAAGCTCCGCCAGCCGTCGGACCGGATGCGAAAGATCCCGTTCCAGATCGTGCCGGGAGCCGGGCTGGTCGAGACGCGCGTCACCGCGGATGGCGAGAGGGACGCTTCGACATCTCGCGCGAGCGCCAGCGCGTCGCAAGTCTCCGCCCCGCGTTCCAGCGGCGGGCCGGCCGGGCCGCCGGCCGTGCCGCACCCGCGCAAGCGCGTGCTGCTCGCCGACGACGACCCCTTCATCCGCTCGCTCCTGCGCAAGGCGTTGCGCAGCGAGTTCGACCTGCTGATGGCCGAGGACGGAGTGGAGGCGCTGACCCGCACGGTCCGCGAAGCCCCGGACGTGATCCTGCTGGACGTCCAGCTTCCGAAGCTCAGCGGCTTCGACGTCTGCCGCGCCCTCCGCGGCTCGGGCTTCCACCAGCCGATCCTCTTCGTCTCCGGGATTCAGGATCGCAACGAACGCGTCCGAGGACTGTCACTCGGGGGCAACGACTTCATCTCGAAGCCCTTCGAGCTGCGCGAAGTGATCGAGAAGGTGCGCAACGCAAGCCGCCTCTTCGTCGCGCCGGCCGCTCCGCCGGCGGCCGACGTCGAAGATCTCCTGTCGCTCGCCCGCGTCCGAGCGCTGCCGCCGGAAGAGTTCCGCACGCACTTGCAGAGCGCGTGCGAAGACGCCCGGGCCTTCGCCCGGAGCCTCGGCGTGGTCCGGCTCCTGTGGGATCCGTCGTCCGACACGCCAGCCTCGATCCCGGCGGATCTCGAGTGCTTGAGCCGCCCGGACGACCTGCTGACCTTCCCTTGTCCAGGCGAGGCGCTCGTCGTGCTGCATGCGGAGACCATCGAGGGGAC
This sequence comes from Candidatus Eiseniibacteriota bacterium, assembly GCA_041946735.1. Taxonomy (GTDB): domain Bacteria; phylum Eisenbacteria; class RBG-16-71-46; order CAIMUX01; family VGJL01; genus JBHGAY01. The sequence continues at coordinate 237,258 of JBHGAY010000001.1, read as the reverse complement.
GCTCGGCTTCATCGCCCGGCTGCGTCGTGAATGGCCGCGGCCGCAGGACGGGGAGCCGCCGCACATCCGCTGCTCCTACGACGTCGTCGAGCCGATCGATGGGGTGCCGTTCGCCGATCCCGACGAGGTGATGCGGCGCGCCCGGGAGCCGGAATTCGACCTCTTCCGGTATCCGGGCTTCGCCGCGTATGGGACACGCCGCCTGGCGGTCGCGCCATGAGGCAGGGCGCCGTGGCGCGGCCGGCTCGCGTCACGGGCCGCCCGGCGCGCGGCCGCACCCGTCATGCCACCGTAGCTGCGGCGCTCGCCGCTCTCTCGCTTCTTCTTGCTTCTCCGGCGCGCGGAGCACAGCCGTCGCACGCCGTCGGTTCCCCTGAGGACAGCCTCCTGGCCGCCGCGCGCGCCGAACACTGGGCGGGCAACGAGGAGATCGCGATCCCCGTGTTCCGCAATCGGCTCGTGCGCCATCCAGAAGACCGCGCCACGCGCCTCGATCTCGCCAACGCCCTCGCATGGTCAGGGGATCCCGACGCCGCGATCCCCCTCTACGAGGATCTGCTCCGGCAGTCGCCCGCGGACCGGGCGGTGCTGCGCGCGCGAACGAACGCGTTGCGCTGGGCGGGACGGTCGGGCGAGGCGCTCGAGTCGGTCCGTCGCCTGCGCCGCCTCGACCCGGAGGACGAGGATCTGCGCTCTCTCGAACGGTCGCTCGCCCGCGAATGCGATCCGGCCGTGCGCGCGAGCGTCGACTTCTTCGAGGACTCCGGAGAAGTGAGCGCTCGCGCCTTCGCGATCCACGGGCGGCTCGACACGGGGCCGGCCACCGCGTGGACGATCACGGCGGGAAGCGAACGCCTCACGCGTGATGGAGCCGGCGCGCCTGGGCCGGGAGAGAGCGCGGGAGAGAGCGCGAGCGAGACGGAGAGGCAGTTGCTGCAGGCCGGGACCGAGATCGCGACAGGACCCCGGTCTTCCATCGCGTTCGAGGCGGGCGTCTCGATTCCGGGCGCCGGCTCGGCGGACGGCGCCTGCCCGCGCCTTCGCGCTGTCTTCCGATCTCGCCCGCTCGCGCGAGCCTCGCTCCAGGCCGCCGCCGCCTTCGCGGATCGCGGCTACGAGCTGAAGAGCGTTGCGGCGGAGGAGGCGGGCCTGCGAGGGGTCGACGGCAGCCTCTCCGGCTACCTCTCCTTCTCGCCCCGCGCCGGCCTCTACATGCGCCTGCGCGCGGGAAGCTGGGACGACGAAAACGCCTTCCGCTCGAGCGACGTTGCGCTCGACGCGAAGCTTGCGGGGCCTCTGCGCGCCGCTCTCGCCGCCCAGTGGACCGGCTACTCGCGCGGCTCCTCTCTCTACTACGCGCCCAGGGACGAATGGACCGCCGCGGCCTGGATCCATCTCTCGCCTCCGCTCCCGGCCTTCTTCTCCCTCGACGCGTCGGGATGGTTCGGCGCCGTCGGAAACAGGACGGGGTCCGGCGAGGCAGGCGGTGGCAAGCTCGCTTTCCGCGCTCCGATCGCCTCTTCGCTCGACGCGGTGGCGACCGGCGAGATCTCGGCGACCCGCCGGATCTCCCGCTACGAATCGCGGAGCGTGCGGCTCGCGCTGGAGTGGAGACATTAGCCGGTGAGGAGAGTGCGCTACTTCCTGCTCCTCGTCCTCCTCGCCGGCTTCTTCGTCGCGCTCGGTTTCGCTCTGGCCGGCATCCTCTTTCGCCAGCCGCTGCCGGCGCTTCCCGCTTGGACCCGCGGCGCGGGCGCGTTCTTCTTCGGTTTCCTCTGCGTGTTGATCCTCCGGCACTTCATCCTCATGTGGTTCGCCTACCTCGACGGGATCGAGGGGGGGGCGGAGCCGGAGTGCCAGGCGCTGCCGCCGGTGAGCATCCTCGTGCCCGCATTCAACGAGTCGGTGACGATCCAGGCATCGATCCGATCGCTCCTCGAGCTGGACTATCCGAGCTTCGAGATTCTCGTGATCGACGACGGCTCGACCGACGACACGTTCCTGCGCGCGAGCGCGATGGAGGGACGCTATTCCGGCACCCGCGTGCGGGTGCTGCACAAAGCGAACGGCGGGAAGGCGAGCGCATTGAATCTCGGCATCTCCGCCGCGCACGAGGACCTGATCCTCTGCGTCGATGGGGACTCCAGGATCGAGCCAGGAAGCCTGAGAGCCGCGGTGCGTCATTTCGGCGACCCGAAGGTCGGCGCCGTCGCGGGAAACGTGAAGGTTGCGAACCGGCGGAACCTCCTGACGCGGCTGCAGGCGCTCGAGTACGTCGAGGGGCTGAACATGTCGCGGCGCGCGCAAGCGTTCTTCCGCTCGGTGGCGATCATTCCCGGGCCTTTCGGAATGTTCCGGCGGCGGGTGCTGCGCGAGGCGGGCGGATACTCCGAGGATACGTATGCGGAGGACGCCGACCTGACGCTCAAGATCCTCGAGCGGGGCTGGCGGGTGCGCTACGAGCCGAACGCGATCGCTTTCACGGAAGCCCCGGAGGGAATGCGGGACCTGTTCCAGCAGCGCTACCGCTGGTCGCGCGGCCTGCTGCAGGCGGTGAAGAAGCGGGTGCGCCCCGCGATCCGATGCGACAACGCGCTGCTTTCGCTTTCGATTCTCCACCTGCTCTTCGAGGGCCTCCTGTGGCCTCTCGTCAACCTCATGGCTCAGGTCTGGCTGCTCTACATGGCGAGCGCCTACCAGTCGGGTGGCCTGCTGCTGCTCTGGTGGTTGCAGCTCACGGTCCTCGATCTCGTCGCCGGCCTCTTCTGCGTCGTCGCCGAGGAGGAGGATCTGCGCCTCGTTCCCTACGCGATCCCCTACCGACTCTTCTTCACGCTCTGCCTCGACGTGTGCCGCGTCGGCGCGCTCGTCGAGGAGACCCTTTCTGTCGAGATGGGATGGGGGAAGCTCGAGCGCCGGGGGCGGATCTGAAGCTCGCTTGGGGGACCCGCACCGGCGGCGCGCGGGAGCGTCGCCCCGGAGGACGACGATGAACGCGATGGGCTTTTTCTCGATGGCGATCCTGGTTGCGACGATCGCTTCGATCGTCCTCGCCGTTGGCTCGTACGCGGCGTACAAGTTGCGCGACCGCCGGCGGCCGAACCGCAACTTCCCGAAGCAGGAGCTGAACGGGATCGTCTTCTTCCGTCGTTACGTTCCGGATCGGCGGCAGGCGGCGACCGGGACGGACGGAGCGCCGGCCGGAGACCGCGATGGGCGCTGAGCTCCGCCGCGAGTCCCCGGCCGGGGTTCGCGACCGGGTGCCGTTCGTCCTGTCTCGCGTCTCCCGGCCGCGGATCTCTGCGTTCGCGCTCGTGGGCCTGCTGCTCCTCGTCCTTGGCGCGGCCGCCGCCGCAACGCTTTTCATGCTTCGCGCCTGCCCGAGCTCGCCGTCTCTTTTCTTCTGACGGAGACCGGTCCACCCTGGCCCGGTTCTCCGCGCCTGCGTCGCCGGCGGTAGCGCGGCCCGCAGCGTGGATGGACAGGTCCATGCCGCTGCCGTATCCTTCTGCGCGTGCTTCAGGAGGCCCGCCAGCGCGAGCCCCGCAACCGAATACGGACAATCCCGGAGGTGCAGCATGCGATCTCCACGCTTCTGTCTCCTCGCTCTTTCCTCCTCTATTCTGTTGTCGCTCCTGCTCTCGCCGCTCCTATCGCAGGCTGATGCGATCAGCCCCGAGCGCCGCGACCTTCGTGCCGGGGAGGCTCTTCTGCAGAGGATCCCCGTCTCGGGAGGTCCGGACTTCGTGCAACAGCCGGTCGAAGCTCCGACCGGCGACCGGACCGGATGGGTCCTGCAGCAAACCGTCTCCAACGTCTTGACCGGAGTTTCCTTTGCCGATCCCTTGAACGGCTTCGCGTCGGCCGAACTCGGCGCGGTGTACCACACGACCAACGGGGGCGCGAGCTGGACGACGGCGATGAACGTCGGCTTCCCGTACTACTGGTACGGCGTGCATGCCTTCTCCGCCCAAACGGCGGTCGTCGCGGGATTCCAGAACCAGAGCGGGGCCGGAATCCTCCGCTGGACCGACGACGGTGGCGCGACCTGGTCGCCGGACGTCGTCCTCGACCCGGCCAACTGGCTCTTGAACATTCGTTTCGCCGACTCCATGCACGGGATCGCTTACGGCTATCAGGGATATGTCTACGTCACGACGAACGGAGGGCGAACAGCGGCCGACTGGACGAAGATCCAGGCGGACCCGACGGGCGGCTGGTTCGCAGGCAACTTCACGTTCGATGCGGCCCTCCGCGCCTGGGTGACCGGGATCCAGCTCTGCAACTCCACCGACGGCGGCCTTACCTGGTCTTCCCGGCACTCGGTCGACAACGTCTTCGACGGCGGCGTTTCGTTCGCCGACGGGATTCTGGGATGGACGGGCGGGGGACAGATCTCCGCGCCGGTCAGCGGGTGGGTCCACCGCTCCTCCGACGGCGGAGCGACCTGGAGCGGCAGGGTGCTGCAGACGAACTATCCGATCCGCGTCGTCCAGGTCTTCGATCTCTTCCACGGCTTCGCGGCCGGCGGGACGCGCTTCAACAACGCCGGAGGCGGAATCTGGGAGTCGCTCGACGGCGGCAACAGCTGGAACCTCGATCAGGATACGGGGGCCGAGATGTCGGCGATCGACTGGGAGCCCCTCGTATCGGACTCGGCGGACGTCTGGTGCGTCGGCTTCCTTCCGAGCTTCCAGGGCGTGATCTACAAGAAGCGGATCGCATGGCTCCGTCCGGATGCCGTCCCGGAGCCGGGCGTCACGGCGACAGCGGTCCCTACGATCGCCGCCGTGCCGAATCCGTTCCAACGGGCCACGGAGATCCGGCTGTCGACGGGACGGAGGGCTGCGATCGTCGACCTGTCCGGACGGCGGGTCCGGATGCTCGAAGCGCCGGACGGAACGGTCGTCTGGGATGGCCGCGACGAGCAGGGCCGCGAAGTCCCGGCCGGAGTGTATCTCGTGACGACCGAAGGGAAGGGTGGAGCGACCGTCCGTCTGATACGTTCCCGGTGATGGAAGAAACGGGAGAAACGGGAGTGCCTCACGACGGGCCCGGACGTCAAGAGCCGGCCGGGCCCCCCCCGGCCAGCGGTCTGCAGCCCGGGACCATTCGCTACCCGCTGCTTCTCTCCACGATCGAACGCCAGTTCCTGCTCGATCTGGAAGGGGTGCACGGGAGGCCGCATTGGAAGCGGGTGCTGGAGAACGGGATCCGGCTCGCGCCGCTGACCGGGGCGAAGCAGCCGGTCGTGGAGCTGTTCGCGCTGATCCACGACGCCCGCCGGGTCTCGGATACGGAGGACCGCGACCACGGCCTGCGGGCCGCGGCTTTCGCGCTCTCGCTCGCCGGCAACGCCTTCCAGCTCGAGAAGGAGGATCTCGACCTCCTCCTCTTCGCCTGCCGGGACCATAGCCACGGCCAGCTGCAAGCGGACGTGACGATCCAGACCTGCTGGGACGCGGACCGTCTCGACCTCGGACGCATCGGAATCCGGCCCTTGCCGGAGATGCTGTGCACCGAGGCCGCTCGGGACCCCATCCTCCTGTCGTGGGCGTTTCGGCGGAGCCGGGAGACGTAAGGGCCGATTCCCAACCGGCGCCTGCCGGCCTCAGGTCGCCGACCGCCGACCGCCACCGGTGGTGCCCCTTCCTGTCTGTCCTACGAAAAGGGCGATGATTTCCATGAAACCGGAGATGGGGCGGGTCTCGGGGAGTTTGCTGGATCGAAATCCATTCGCAGAACACTGCGTGCGCCCCGCATTCGTTGACGGATCCTGTCGCCCAGCGTAACATTCAAGCGCCGGTAAAGCGGCCGTTCTATCCGGGCTCATCAAATACGGGAGGGTGGATTCTATGAAGAAATTGGTAGTAGCTCTCTTCGTCCTGGCCTTCGCCGCCACTGGATCGGCGCTCGCTTCGGGGACGCTGAGCGACACGGGCGTTCTCGTTTATACCTACCCTGACAACTCGCAGGGCTGGACGACGATGACGGCCGAAATGGACGGGACCTACGTCTGGCTCGCGCCGGGTGGCAACCCCGGTTGCCCGCTGAGCCAGTACAGCGTCGACGGGACGCTCCTGAACACCTACTACCCGCAGATCGACTTCCGTTCGCTCTACGCCAGCAACGGCGGGCAGCTCTACGCCAAGGAGTTCTGCGGCAACGTCTACTCGATCTCGCAGAGCGGCGTCGCCACGCTCCTCTACGGGATTTCCGATCCGGACTGCCAGTCCGCCGCCAGCCTCAACGGTGACGACACGGAGCTCTACGTGTTCGCGGCGCCGACACTCTACCGTTTCGACGCCGCCAACGGCTCGCCGATCGGTAACGTGCCGCTCATCGGCATGGGCGGAGGCGAGACGGACTATCCGGACAACGTCCAGATGGAAACGACGGCCGACGGCAGGATCCTCACCTGCTCCAACGGCGTCGTGTCCGAGTGGGATCTCGCGGGCAACCGGATCGGCCAGTGCAACGTGCCGATCGGTTCTCCCGGCGACTTCAACACGGACTTCTCGTTCGGCGTCGGCCTCGACGGCCTCGTCTATCTGTACAATGCCAACACCGCTCAGTGGGAGTCTTACGATGTCGGCGCCGGTGGACCGGTGGCGGTCGAGGAGACGACCTGGGGCGCCGTGAAGGGCCTGTTCCGCTAGACGTTTCGACGTTTGGGCGAAGATTCGCGACAGATAAGCCGGCCGGTCCAGAGTCGCTCCTGGACCGGCCGGCGCTCTTGCTCGGATGGATCTCCTGGCCCGTTCCGTCCTCGAGCCGGTCCACCCCTCTTCTGCTTGATGATTCAGATGAGCGAAAGGATCAACGGAAGAGCGACTTCACCGCGCCCCAAGTCGTCTCGCTCGTGGCAGTCGGTGGAACGGAGCGGATCGTGACGCGCCCGCCCGGCGGGAAGTTCCAGGTCAGCTCGCCATAGGTCGGGTCGTCGTAGACGGTGTAACTCGCGATCGACGTGATCGGCGCGTCCTCGTCAGGTCCCGTGTTCGGGTGCCCGTAGAAGCCCAGGTCTTCGATCATGCCGGTGTTCACCTCGGTCCCCGAGTCCCAGACGTCGGCGTCCTGGACGTCCACCCCCTGCGCGGGAAGGGCAACGTCGTGGAGACCGGCGAAGAGGTCGTTCGTGCGCCCCAGCATCCACGCGATCGAGAACAGATCTCCAGGGTCTCCCTCGACGGAGAAGGAGACCGAGTCGAAGAAGGGTCCACTTCGCCCACGACGACGTCGTAGACGTCGGCGTTGTTCTCCGCTTCCATCGCGAGCACGGTCGGGTTGCCTTCGCGCGCGACGAGCTCGAGCCCGGGGGAGGCCTGGCCGCCCGGCGCCCACTGCGAGTAGCCGGCGCCGTGGACGACTGCGACCGGGCGTGAGAACGGCTGACCCATCTCCATCCCGCCCGGCGTGACGGCGTTCTCGACGGTGATCTCGTAGGTCATCGCCCCGGCCGCGGCGATCAGCGTCGTCGTCGAGAAGAGCGCGGCGAGAGCGATCATCCTCGTTCGATGCTTCTGATGCTTCATCGTTGCCCTCCTTGTCTGCGATCGTTTGGGTTCGTCTTGCAGCCTGTTCGTCCGTCTCTTGCCCGTGGCCCCACCGTCGGTGGGACCGGCCGGCGCGGCCGGGCGATGGCCTTTCGCCCGGGCAGCCGGACATGGGGAGTACGGGAAGCCTCGCCGCGTGTGACACGATTCCGCGCGACCGCCGCACGCGGGTCACGATTCGACTCCTCTTGCGTAGTTCTCCCAGGGAAGGATCGATCGCGCCGCATGCGCGCGGGCGAGGCAAGGCGGGAGCGGACGGGCGCGCACCGTACGCCGGTCGGGATGGGAAGAGATGGGAGAATTCCGTACGGTCCTCATTGCGTTCGAGGCGCCCCGGCGCAGGGGCGAGGGCTGGTCGTGGCAAGAGCGGAAGCGGGAGGAGAGCCGAGAGGGTCCCGTACCGCACGGAGGTTCTCTTCGACTCGTGAAGCCGCTCGATCCAGATCGCCGCGACGATCGTCCCCAGTCCGTCCCCGAGGGGAACTCGAGCGGCGGGGTCGCGGCCGCCTCCTCTCCCGCTCCCTCTTCTAGCGCGCCCGACCGCGAAGCGTCGCGCCGCTGGCCTCGGGTGGACGCGACGACTCTCGAGGGGGTGCGCCGCGGAGATCCCGAGGCTCTGGGGGTCTTCTTCGATCTCTATTTCGACCGGATCTATGCCCTCTCTCATCGCCTGCTGGGAACACGGCCCGCGGCAGAAGAGGTGGCGCAGGAGGTGTGCTATCGCATCCAGCGCGGCGCCGCACGCCTCGACCCGGAACGCGATCCGGTTCCGTGGATGCTCGCGACAACGGTCAACGCCTGCCGGTCGGTCTGGCGATCCGCGCGGTATCGCATGGATCAGGCGAGCGTGCCGATCGAGGAGGTGCACGAGCAGGCGTGGGACGGCAGGCGCGCTCCGACTCCCGAGGACCTGCTTGCGGAGCGCCGGCGAAACGAGAGGGTGACGCGCGCCGTCTCGGAACTCGATCCGTCGCTGCGCGAGGTGGTCCTGCTCCATGACTACGAAGGGCTCGATCACAAGGAGATCGCGGCGGCTCTCGGCGTAACGCACGAGGCGGCGCGCAAGCGCTACTCGCGGGCGCTCGCCGAGCTCGCGCGCAGCTTGAAGGGGATGGACCGATGAGCGGGCACGAAGGCGAGCAGCGGACAGGCGGGCGGATCCCGCCGGCGGGAGAGGAGGAGCGGGTGCGCTCGCTTCTCAGGGCCCTGCCGGAGCCGCGCCCCTCGGATGCATTCCGCAATCGGATGCGCCAGGAGTTCGTCGCCGGCCGGCTCGCTCCGCGGGCCGCTGCGGGGGCCGGCGCGCGCCGCCGGTGGCTGGACCGGCTTCTCCGTCCCGGGTGGATCGCGATCCCGGCCGTCCTGGCGGCGAGCGTGGCCTTGGTCCTTCTGACGAACCGCGGCCCTTCCTGGCAGTTGCTCGACGGCCCGCACGAGGGATCGATCCGGATCGACGGCCGGACGGTGGCCCTTTCCGACCGATCCACGCTCGGCAAGCTCCTTACCGGCGGGGCGCGCGTCGATCTGGCCGACTCGGTTCTGGTTACGATTGCGAGCGCGGAGAACGTCTACTTGCAGATCCTCCCCGGCACCCAGATGGACATTCCGCCGGCTCCGGGCAGGTGGTTCGGACGCGACGTGCACGCATCGATCGCGACGGGCGAGGTGCGCATCACGACCGGGCCTCGCTTCCCCGGAGCCCGCCTCACGGTCGAGACTCCGGAGGTCGCGGTCGTCGTCAGCGGCACGACCGTCGCCGTCATCCGTCCGCCGTTCGGAACCTGCGTCTGCGTCCTCGAAGGGACGGTGGAGGTCTCGGTCCTCGGAAGCGGATCGAGCGAGCGCGTCCCCGCCGGGAGGCGCTTCACCTTCCATACCGACGGCAACGAGATCGATCGTGGAGAGATGCTGCCCGAGGAGCGGGTGCGTCTCGGAACGCTGCAGAGCCTTTGCGCCCCCGGACACCACCCCTCGGGGCACGGTCGCTAGGCGGTCGCCAGGCGCCCTTCCATTCCCGGCAGAATCGGCGTATCTTCAGTCGCGCTCGAGATCCGCACGTGACCGTGAGCTGGACGCCGCCTCTTCGAGCGGATCGGATCGAGCGCCGCCAATCGCAGCCTTTCGACTAGAGGGGGGAGTGAAGCATGCGCACGATCTCTCGCACGATCTCTCGAAAGAGCAAGCCCGCCTGCTTGCCGTTCGCTTCGATCGCACGGTTTCTGTTGCCGGTCCTCGTTGTCGCCGCCGTAACGCCCGCAGCCGCGTTGCAGGTGGAAACGGAAGTCATTCACAACGGCTTCATCTGGTACTACGACCTGGGCGTCGATTCGCAGGGCTTCGCACATGCGTATCTCGACGATACCCTCGCCGATCTCCTCTATTACCGGACGAACCTGTCGGGGAGTTGGAGCGAGCCCATCCTGATCGATCACACGAGCGACTGGGGTTCGCTCAACGTCTCCGGAACGGTCGACGCGGCCGGCAAGGGGCATGTCGCCTACGACGGCGGCCGCGCGATCGACGACTTCTTCTACGCCACGAATCGCAGCGGCTCGTGGGTCGCCACCGAGGTCCGGCCGGATATGCGCTGGTTCGCCCTCGATCTCGGCCCGGCGCCTGCCGAGCTGCCGCGCTGCGCGTACTACGACAACTACAGCGGCCTGAACTATGGCGTGATGGCCCCGGGCGGGAATTGGAATCACGTGGTCGTGGACGGCTCGGGAGAGATCGGCACCTTCGCGGGACGGTATCCCGACCTGGTCGTCGACCCGGCCGATCATGGGCACATCGCCTACTACTTCTACGAGGATCAGCAGATTCGATACGCCACCGACGCTTCGGGAGCGTGGCAGTGGGAGCCGGTCGCCTCGGCTCCCGGGATCGGCAACGAATCCTGGCTCGCGCTCGATGCCAGCGGGGCTGCGACCGTCTGCTACCAGACCGGCGACCGCATCTGGATCGCACGGAAGTCAGGCGGGACATGGGTGTCGACGGCCGTCACGCCCCCCGGCAGCTGGGGATACGGCCAGGCGGATGTCGACATCGCGACCGGCGGCCTCGCGGTCGTCGCCTATGACGACGTGAGCCAGGGGAAGCTGATGCTCGCGGTCGAGACGGCCGGCGGCTTCGTCGCTCAGGAGGTGCTCGACTCGACGGCGGACGGGGAGGGGCCGGTCCTCGAGGTTCGCGGCGCGGTCGCCCACCTGCTCGCCTGGAACAGCCAGACCAACGAGGTCACCTACGTCAAGGCGACACTCGATCTGGCAGCGACGCCCGAGCCGTGGAACGGACTCCAGCCTCTCCTGACGGTTCTGCCCCATCCCGTTCGCGACCAGGCGAGCCTGATGCTGCGGCTGCCGGAGGCCGGCAGCGTCACGCTGACGCTCGTCGATCCCGCCGGACGACAGGTCGGATCCTGGCGGGGCGTCCTGCCGGCTGGGCAGACGAAGCTCGCCTGGGAGGCACTCGTGGCGCGCCCGCTGCCGCCTGGAGCCTACTTCTGCAGGATCGAGGCGGCGGCAAGGACCGAAGCTCGTCGTGTGATCCTCGTCGAGTGACGCGGACGGTCACATGGTCAAGACGGATTGCCGGCGCGCCGGCGAGAAGAGCGGTCGCCGGCAGTCCGGGACGTAGCGCGGGGCCGCCGGTCTCCAAGGCCGGTGAGGAGGTTCGAGCCTCTCATCGGGCTCCTCCCGATTTGGCGGCCCCGCCATCCTCGACTCCTGCGAAGGCGGGCCGGACGGAGCGATCTCCCGGCCCCGCGGCTTCGCGCCGAAAGAAGGAGAGCGACCGGATGTCCGACCTACGGCCGTAATCCATTGCCCGGTATTCAACTACCGCGGTCGACCTTCCTGGGGCTCGGGGCAGCTGCCCCGTGAGGGACGCCGGGTCTGCCTCCGCGGATGCCGACGAGGCCGACGGGATTCCCGCTTCTCCGCAGCTCGCCGGTTCAGTCCGCCGCCGGTCCTGCCGAGAAAAGAGTCGGATGGAAGGCGCGGGGAAAGCCCCGCAAAACGACCTCTCGTGTTTACTTCTTACCGGGATCTCTCTAGTGTCCCGGTTGATCGGCTTGTCGGCTGAGACTTGGCCACGTGGTAGTGATAGTGTCCTCGCTGCTCGGTCCCACTCGCCCTTCCCCGGGGTCCGATGGTCGGACCCGTTCCTAGCGGACCCAGGAATTCCGTGACGGGTCCATTGTTCTGTCAGAAGGAGATGCACATGGGTGCCAAGTTGTACGTCGGCAATCTGAGCTTCCGGGTGACCGATTCCGATCTCGAGGAGCTGTTCTCGCAGCATGGGACGGTTCAGAGCGCGCAGGTGATCATGGATCGGGATACGGGACGCAGCAAGGGGTTCGGATTTGTCGAGATGGCTGGGAACGACGAGGCGCAGAGGGCGATCCAGGCGCTGAACGGCCAGAACTTCCAGGGACGCGATCTCACCGTCAACGAAGCGCGGCCTCGCGAGGACCGTGGCGGTGGCGGCGGTCGTGGCGGGTACGGCGGCGGCGGCGGGCGGCGCTACTAGCCCCCGAGATCCACGGGACGATCGAGATCCTTCGATCGAGATCGGTCCCGAACGACGGCAGCATGAAGAAGCCCCGGGTGGACACCCGGGGCTTCGCTGCGCTTGGCGCTCGCTGTGAAAGCCTGGCCGGTGTTCCGACGCCGGCGCCGGCGCCGGTCAGACCCAGCGCTGGTTCGCCGCGAGGACTTTCTTGCGCAAGCGGATCGATTTCGGCGTGACCTCGACCAGCTCGTCCTCGTTGACGAACTCGATCGCCTGCTCGAGGTTCAGGATCCGCGGAGGCACGAGGCGGATCCCCTCCTCCGCCGTCGAAGCGCGCATGTTCGTCAGCCTCTTCTCCTTCACGATGTTCACGTTGATGTCCCGGGGCCGCGCGTTCTCGCCGACGATCATCCCTTCGTACACGTCGGTCCCAGGTGTCACGAAGATCTCGCCGCGTTCCTGCAGATTGAAGATCGCGTAGGACGTCGCGCGCCCGGCTCGGTCCGCGACGAGCGAGCCGGTCACCCGCATCGGGATCTCGCCCTGCCACTCCACGTAGCCGAGGAAGAGGGAGTTGAGGATGATCGTGCCGCGCGTCTCGGTGAGGAGGGTGCCGCGCAGGCCGATCAGTCCACGTGAGGGGACGTGGAACTCCAGCCGCACGCGGCCGGAGCCATGATTGACCATCTTCGTCATCTTCGCCTTCCGGGTCCCCACGATTTCCATGACGACGCCGAGGAAGGCATCCGGCACGTCGACGACCAGCAGCTCCTGCGGCTCCTCGAGCGTGCCGTCCGGCGCCGTCCGCGTGAGCACCTCGGGCTTCCCGACCGCCAGCTCGTATCCCTCACGCCGCATCATCTCGATCAGGATCGCGAGCTGCAGCTCCCCTCGCCCCATCACCTGGAAGCTCTCCGGGCCGCCCGCCTCCTCGACTCGAATGGAGACGTTCGTCAGAAGCTCCTTTTGCAGCCGCTCCCGCAGATGGCGCGACGTCACGTAGGTCCCTTCGCGCCCGGCGAACGGCGAGGTGTTGATCGTGAAGATCATTCCGATCGTCGGCTCGTCGATGCTGAGGGGCGGGAGCGGGCGCGGGGTCTCGAGGCTCGTGAGCGTCTCGCCGATCTGGATCCCCTCGACTCCCGCGATCGCGAGGATGTCTCCGGCGCGTCCCTCGCTCTGATCGATCCGCTTCAGCCCCTCGAATGAGAAGAGCTTCGTGATCCGGGTGCGCTGGATCGTGCCGTCGCGGCGGGCGATCCCGACCTCTTCGCCTGCTCGAAGCGTGCCGGCCAGGACGCGGCAGATCCCCATCCTGCCGAGATAGTCGTTGTAGTCGAGGTTGGCGACCAATGCCTGGAGGACCGCTTCCGGATCGCCCAACGGCGCCGGGATGTGGGTGACGATCGCGTCGAAGAGGGGGCGGAGGTCGCGTCCTTCCTCCTCGGGCGACGCCTTTGCGATGCCGTCGCGTGCGTTCGTGTAGATCACCGGGAAGTCGAGCTGATCCTCCGTCGCGTCGAGATCGATGAACAGGTCGTAGATCTCGTTCAGGACGTCGGCGAGGCGGGCGTCGGGCCTGTCGATCTTGTTGATGACGACGACGGGAGGAAGCTTCGCCTCCAGCGCCTTCATCAGCACGTAGCGGGTCTGCGGGAGGGGGCCTTCGCTGGCGTCCACGAGGAGCATCACTCCGTCGACGAGCGCGAGCGCGCGCTCCACCTCGCCCCCGAAATCGCTATGCCCGGGCGTGTCGACGATGTTGATCTTCAGTCCGTGGTAATGGATCCCGGTCGTCTTCGCGAGGATCGTGATGCCGCGCTCCCGCTCGAGCTCGTTGGAGTCCATCACCCGCTCCACGACCGCTTCGTTGGTGCGGAAGACCCCGCTTTGGCGGAGCATGGCATCGACGAGGGTCGTCTTGCCGTGATCGACGTGAGCGATGATCGCGACGTTTCGGATCGTCTCGTTCTTGTGGCTGCTGCTTTCGTTTCGAGTCATTCCGCGATGGTGGACGATCCGCCGTCCCGGAACCAGAGATTTCGACGCCCGACAGGCGAGGCCGGGAAACCCGCGCCGGCCTTGCGGCCGACATCGGCAGACACCTGCGCCGAACATCCGGCTACGACATCCGCACTCCGGATCCGACCTGCTCCTGGGGTCCACTCGCGACCGGCGCTCGAGATCCTCGTTGACCCGCACGGCCGGATCGTCTTCTCTTGTTGCTCGGTAACCGGCCTCGCGGAACGAACGACCCAAGCAAGGAGTGCAAGATGGCTACGCCACGCAACCCGGGTGCCGCCCGCCGCATCCGGCCCTTCCTTCTCTTCCTCGCCGGCTTCGCGGCCGTGCTCGCCGCGGTCCTGCTCTTTCCGTCCACCGGGCGGGCCGATGCTGCAGCGCCGGCCGGCCATTGGGCGGGAGCGATCGAGATCCCCGGGATGAAGCTCGAGATCGACGTCGATCTCACCGGCGCACCCGGCGCCTGGGCGGGAGACATTTCGATCCCCGCGCAAGGGGTGAAGGATCTGCCGCTTCAGGGTGTCTCGATCGAGGGGCCAGCCGTCCGCTTCGCCATCGCCGGCATCCCGGGAGAGCCGGCGTTCCAGGGAATCTGGGATGCCGCGGCGGGGACGATCACGGGCGACTTCACGCAGGCGGGACAGACGTTTCCGTTCCGCCTGGCGAGCGGTGACAGCCCGGCCGCGAAGGCCCGGGCGGCCCTCGAGGGGTTCGACGCGATCGTCGAGAAGGCGTTGGCCGATCTGAAGGTTCCCGGCGTGGCGATCGCGGTCATCGCGGGGGGCGAAACCGTCCTCTCGAAGGGATACGGGTATCGCGACATCGACCAGAAGCTCCCGGTCACCGAGAAGACGCTCTTCGCGATCGGGTCGTCGACGAAGGCGTTCACCGTCTTCACGCTCGGCACCCTCGTGGACGAGGGGAGGCTCGAGTGGGACCAGCCGGTGATCCGCTACCTTCCCGACTTCCGGCTGAAGGACGAGCAGGCGCAGCTCCGGATCACGCCGCGCGACCTCGTCACGCATCGCTCCGGGCTGCCGCGTCACGATCTCGTCTGGTACAACAACACGGAGCTGTCGCGAAAGGAGATCGTCTCGCGCCTCGCCTATCTCGAGCCGAACAAAGGCCTGCGCGAAACCTGGCAGTACAACAACCTCGCGTTCCTTACCGCCGGCTACCTGGCCGAGGTCCTGACCGGGAAGAGCTGGGAGGAGTCGGTCCGCGAGCGCATCTTCGAGCCGCTCGGATGGACCGCATCGAACTTCTCGGTCGAGGAGTCCCAGAAAGCGGCGGACTACGCGCTCGGGTACAAGGAGGACGACGGCGTCATCGAGCGGATCCCGTTCCGCGTGATCACGAACATGGGCCCGGCCGGGTCGATCAACTCCAACGTCGAGGAGATGGCGCGGTGGGTGCTCGTTCAGCTCTCCGGCGGGAAGTACGCGGGCAAGACGCTGATCCAGGAAGCGACATTGGCGGACATCCACACCCCGCAGATGGTCATCGCCTCCCCGCCGAATCCGGAGTCTCCCGAAACGCCGGCGACCTCCTACGCCATGGGGTGGTTCGTGCAGCCGTACCGAGGGCACTACCGCCTCGAGCATGGCGGGAACATCGACGGCTTCAGCGCGCTCGTCACCTTCCTGCCGCAGGACGACGTCGGCTTCGTGATCCTCACGAACAAGAACGGTACCGGCCTTCCCTACCTTCTCGAGAAGGTTGCGCTCGACAGGATCTTCGGAATCGAGGGGAAGGATTGGATCGCCGAGGCGCTCACGAAGAAGACCCAAGGGGAGGTGGCGCTCGAGGAGGCGAAGCAGAAGGCGGACATCACGCGCGTGAAGGGGACGAAGCCGTCCCACCCGCTCGCCGACTACGTCGGGGAGTACGAGCATCCGGGCTACGGAATTGCGAAGGTCGAGATGGTGGGGAAGTCCCTCGCGGTGACCTTCAATCACATCACCGATCCGCTCGAACACTGGCACTACGATGTCTTCAACTGCGCGAACGACGCGCCGGACCCGACCTTCGAGGACACGAAAGTGCAGTTCACGATGGACATGAGAGGCAACATCGACGGGCTGAAGGTTGCGATCGAGCCGATGGTCGCCGACATCGTCTTCACGCGCAAACCGGATGCCCGGCTGTCCGATCCGGCGTTCCTGGCGAAGCTCGCCGGAAGCTACGACCTGCTCGACCAGACCTTGCGGGTCGAGCAGAAGGGCAGCAGCCTCGTGCTCGTGGTGCCCGGGCAGCCCCCGTACGATCTCCTACCGGACCGGGGAACGGAGTTCCGTCTGAAAGGGGCGAATGGCTTCAGCGTGAGCTTCCAGATGGGACCGGGTGACGTGGTGCAGGAGGTTCGGATCTATCAGCCCAACGGCGTCTTCACGGCGAAACCGGTGAAGGAGAGCTGAGGGGGGACGCCGGGATGCCGAGAGCCGGCGGGGGGAAGCGCAAGCGTCATCGAGCACGACATGGCACGATTTCTGTTCCGCGTCGTCTTCGATCTCAATCGGCTGACGAATGAGAACGTGATCGAGGACATCCGGCGGATCCGGACCGGGATCGCGGAGAGCGCCGCACGCATCAGCCAGCAGGTGCGCGACATTTACTCCATCACCAACGCCCTGCACGTGGTCGGAATCAACGCGCGGGTCGAGGCGGCGAGGATCGGGCACGAGGGGGCCGGGTTCGACGTTGTCGCGCAGGAGGTTCAGAAGTCCTCTCAGAAGGTTCGCGCGATCTCCGACGAGATCTCCGACATCAGCGGCAGCATCCTCTCGCTCTCGACGACGGTCGACAAGTCGCTCGAGAAGCTGGCCACGGAGGACTGGGGGCAGGAGGACTGATCGGTTCGGGTCACCTCGGGGCCGATGCTCGGCGTTTGACCCGCTCGGGGCCGCCGGGCTATTCTCGCCCCTGTCGAACCTGGGGCCGCTGTCGCCGCCAGGATTCCCACCGGGGTGGCGGGAGAGGGGGGGAGGCATTCCCATGAGCATCACGATCGGCGAGAAGAGACTGACCTGCGAGGACGTCTACCAAGTCGCGCGCCGGAAGGAGCCGGTCGAGCTTTCGGCCGCGGCGCTCGGGCGCATTCAGCACTGTCGAGATTTCGTCGAGAGGAAGGTTCGCGAGCGCGCCGTGATGTACGGCATCACGACCGGGATCGGCGAGCTGTCCGAGACGATCCTCGATCCGGACCAGACCGAGCGGTTCCAGCGCTTCCTTGTCTACAGCCACGCGGCCGGCTATGGCGATCCGCTTCCGGTTCCCGACGCCCGTTCCGCCGTCCTGTCCCGGATCTCGGTCCTCAGCCAAGGCCACAGCGGCATCCGCCCGGTGCTGGTGAAGACGATGGTCGAGATGCTGAACCGGGGCGTGACGCCGGTCATGTGCGAAAAGGGATCGGTCGGCGCGTGCGGCGACCTCTCGCCGATGTCTCAGTTCGCCCTCGTCCTGATCGGAGAGGGAGAGGCGTTCTTCGAGGGGGAGCGGATGCCGGCGCGGCAGGCGATGGAGCGCGCCGGAATCCCGATCGTCCAGTTCGAAGCGCGAGACGGACTCGCCTCGATCAACGGCTCGAACTGCATCAGCGGGATGGGAGCTCTGCAGGTGTGCGACGCCGAGCAATGGCTCCGCCAGCAGGACATCGCGGTCGCCATGACGCTCGAGGTGGTCAACGCCAACATGGCCGCCTACGACGAGCGGATTCATCGCGTGCGTGGCTTCCCGGGCGCCCAGGTGCAAGCGGGGAACGTCCGCCGGATCACCGCCGGGAGCGAGATGCTGCAGCAGAAGGGGAAGAAGGTGCAGGACGCCTACTCGCTCCGCTCCACTCCCCAGGTCGCCGGCGCAGCGCGGGACGCGCTGAAGTACACCCGCTCGCAGATCGAGATCGAGCTGAACGGCGTCGGCGACAACCCGATCTTCTTCCCGGACGACGATGGCGGCACCTACCTGACCGGCGCGAACTTCCAGGGAACCCCGATGGCGTTCGGCCTC
Organism: Candidatus Eiseniibacteriota bacterium; assembly: GCA_041946735.1. Taxonomy (GTDB): domain Bacteria; phylum Eisenbacteria; class RBG-16-71-46; order CAIMUX01; family VGJL01; genus JBHGAY01. The sequence continues at coordinate 219,166 of JBHGAY010000001.1, read as the reverse complement.
GAAATGCTCGGCACGGCGATCACCACCGTTTCGGTCCTCTCCGAGCGGCGCCTGAACCGGCTCCTCAACCGGAACCTGAGCTGCGGCCTGCCGGCCTTCCTGACCAAGGGAGCGGGAATGTTCAGCGGGATGATGCTCGCGCAGTACACGGCGGGTGCGCTGTGCTGCGAGGCGCGCATCCTTTCGGCTCCCGCCGCAACCGGCTCGATCCCGGCCGCCGCCGATCAGGAGGACTTCGTCTCGATGGGGATGACGACCGCCCTGAAGGCGAAGCAGATCCTGAAGAACGCGCAGGCGGTTCTCGCGATCGAGATGATGGCGGGGGCGCAGGCGATGGACTTCCGCCGCCCGCTGAAGGCGGGGAAGGGGACCGAGGCGGCTTACGAGGTGATTCGCAAGCACGTCGCGTTCCTCGAGGAGGACAGGCCTCTCCACGCCGACATCAACCGTCTCGCGGCGGTCGTCGAGTCGGGGGAGATCCTCGAGGCGGTCGAAAAGGCGATCGGCAAGCTCGACTGAGGCCGTTTGCCGGCAGTCTGAAAGGCGATCGAGGGCCGGCGCCCGCTCCGCGGGTCGCCGGCTCCTCGCTTTCCGCCGCCGCCGTGCTATACTTCCTCGCGCCGGTTCGATGGCGCCGCCCAAGGGGGGCCCGCGCCGCCTTCTCCATCCTTCGGTCAAGGAGCGCAACGATGAACCGCCACGCCAGCCTGGTCGTCCGGGTCCTGCTCGCCGTCGCGATCCCCGCGATCCCCGCGATCCTCCTCCCGGGCATGCTCCTCGCCGCCGACCTGCTTCGCTCGACGGCCGGCGAGCCGCCTCCGATCCCGTCGGCCGAAACGCGCCAGGCTTTTCTCGACGCTCACACCGCCGGGCTGCTCGCGGGCGAAGCGGAAGGGTTGCGCGAGGTGCACGACGAGTACGGCGTCACGCATTACGACGTCGACCTGCGACTGGACATCCCGAACCGCACGATCTACGGCGTCGTCGAGATGGAGGCGCTCGCCCAGGTCGCGAACCTCTCGCAGATCGTCCTGGACCTCTACTCGCCGATGCTCGTCGACGGAGTGACGGTCAACGGCGCTCCCGCGATCTTCACAGACCTCGGCAACACGATCCGGGTGAATCTCGGAACGATCCTGCAGCCCGGCCAGCCGTTCACCGTACGCTCCACCTACCACGGCACGCCGAGCTACACCGGGGTTCCGTTTCGCTGGATGACGCACGGCGCCTCGATCCCGATGGTCTTGAGCTATTCCGAGCCGTACGGCGCGCCCGCCTGGTGGATCTGCAAGGATGACCCGAAGGACAAGGCGAGCTTCTCGGTCCACGTCCGGGCGCCCAGCGACCTGTTCACCGTCTCGAACGGGACGCTCGAGTCGGTCGTCGACAATCACGACGGGACCACGACCTGCAACTGGACGCACGACTACCCGATGTCTCCCTACCTCTTCTCGATCGCCACGACGAACTTCGACTCCTGGACAGAGACGTACACCGCTCTCGACGGCGTCACCACGATGGACGTGGACTACTACGCGTATCCGGAGGACCTCGCCGACGCCCAGGCGAGCTGGGGGCGCAACATCGAGATGATGGAGTACTACGCCACCCTCTTCGGCGAGTACCCCTTCCTAACCGAAAAGTACGCGATCGCGGAGTTCCAGCATCCCGGCGCGATGGAGCATCAGACCGCGACGAGCATGGGGTGGGTCTGGATCACCGGCGACAACTCGAACGACTTCGTCGTGGCGCACGAGCTCTCCCATTCCTGGGTGGGCGACATGATCACGATGCGGACGTGGAGCCACGCGTGGACGAAGGAGGGATTCGGCACGCTCTGCGAGGCGCTGTACTTCGAGGACAAGTACGGCGAGTCGTACTATCACGACTATATGGATCAGATGCACCCGCTCGACTACGCCGGCCGCCGCCTCTACAACATCTACCCGCCTCTGGACGCGGCCATCTATTACAAGGGCGCTTGGGTTCTCCACATGCTGCGTCACGTGATCGGCGAGGATGCCTTCTTCTCGGGCATTACGGAGTACGTCAGCGACCCCGACCTGCGCTACGGCGTCTCGACGACGGAAGACCTCCGCGCGGCGTTCGAGGCGACGTCGGGCATCGATCTCGCCTGGTTCTTCGATGAGTGGATCTACCAGCCCGGATGCCCCGAGTACGAGTTGGCCTGGGGAAGCGTGCCCGACGGCGGGGGCTACAAGGTGACGCTGCAGCTCGAGCAGGTGCAGACGGTCGGTCCGATCTTCCGGATGCCGATCGACGTCGCGGTGACGACCCAGGCCGGCGAGGAGCGGTTCGTCGTGTGGGACTCGCTCGAGACGCAGTCGTTCGAGCTGCATGTCGCGAATCTTCCCACGTCGGTCGCGCTCGATCCGGACGGCTGGCTGATCCATATCGTGCAGGACGTGAGCGGAGCCCCGGAGTCCGGCGGCGGCGCCGCGGCGGCTCTGCTTCTCGCCCCCGGCCGTCCGAACCCCTTCGCGGGCGGAACGTCGTTGCGCTTCGCGCTCCCGCGGGCGGCGGTCACCATCCTGCGGATCTACGATCCGGCGGGACGCTGCGTGCGCACGCTCGCCGACGGGCTGCTCGAAGCCGGCTGGCACGCCGTCGACTGGGACGGCCGGGACTCCGGCGGCCGGGAGCTGCCGTGCGGCGTCTACCATGCGAGGCTCGAGGCGGGCGGGGAGCGGTCCGCGGCCCGGATGGTTCTCCTGCGCGAGTGAGGCGCCCGGTCAGGCGGCGCGCGCGGCAGCTCCCTGTCGTTCCGGCGTCCCCTCCGCTACTCTTCCCTGGACCGAAGGGAGGAGACGCCTCGATGGACGAGCCCGGGGACGGATCGTACCGCAGCGGGTACGTCGCGCTCGTCGGCGAGCCGAACGCCGGCAAGTCGACCCTCATGAACGCGATGCTCCATCAGAAGCTCGCGATCGTGAGCCCGAAGCCCCAGACCACGCGGCGCCGGACGCTGGGGATCGTCGGCGGCGAGAGCTTCCAGATGATCCTGCTCGACACGCCGGGAATGCTGGACCCGCGCTACCCGCTCCAGCGCGCCATGATGCGGACCGTCCAGGAAGCGCTCGGGGACGCGAACGTCGCGTGCGTGCTGCTCGACGCGGAGAAGGCGCGCCCCGACCGGCTCCCGATCCCGCCTGCGATCGAGGAGTTCCGCGGGCCTCGCATCGCCGCTCTCAACAAGGTGGATCTCTACAAGCCGAAGCAGGCGATGCTGCCGGTGCTCGATGCGATCGCGGCGCGCGGGCTCTTCGCCGACGTCGTCCCGATCTCGGCTCTCGAAGGGGATGGCATCGACGATCTCGTGCGTGTTCTCGCGCGAAGCCTGCCCGAAGGCCCGCCGCTCTACCCTCCGGATCAGGTCACCGACCAGCCGGAGCGTTTCTTCGTGGCGGAGATGATCCGCGAGCAGGTGTTCTTGCGGTTCTACGAGGAGATTCCGTACTCGGTCGAGGTGGAGATCGACGACTTCCGGGAGCGAGGGGAGGGGGCGAAGGACTACATCGCCTCGACGCTCTTCGTCGAGCAGGAGTCGCAGAAGGCGATCCTGATCGGCCGCAAGGGAGCGGCGATCCGGGCTCTCGGCGAGGCGGCTCGCGAGGAGATCGAGGCTTTCCTCGGGCGCCCGGTCTTCCTCGAGCTTCGCGTGAAGGTTGTCCCGAAGTGGCGGCGGGACGAAACGGCCCTGCGCCGCCTCGGCTATCGAGCCTGACGGAAGCCCGGCCGGATCGTGGGGCATCTGCCGATCGGTGAGACGGCCGCGCTCGCGGCGGCGGCGCTGTGGGCGGGAACGAGCATCCTCTGGACCCGGCAGATGGCCGTCTCCTGGCCGCAAGCGATGAACCTCTTCAAGACGGCGCTCTGCTTCCCGCTCTTCCTTCTCGTGCTGCTCCTCTTTGGCCCGCGTCCCGCTCTCGCCGGCGTCGGAGCCGGCTCCTTCGCGATTCTGTTCGTGAGCGGTGTCGCGGGCATGTCGCTCGGCGACAGCGCCTACTTCGCGGCCCTGGGGCGGATCGGCGCGACGCGGACGATGCTGATCCAGACCCTGACGCCGCTCTTCGCCGCCGCTCTCTCGGCGGCGTTCGGCCAGCCGCTTCCCGGTCGCCTCGCGGCGGTCGGCGTCGCTTTCGTGGTCGCGGGGCTTGCGCTCGTCCTCCGCGAGCGCCCGCACGGGACGATCGTCCGAGGAAAGGTGATCTCGGGGCTCGCGTTCGCACTGCTCGCGGCCTTCTGCCAGGCGCTTGGCATCGTTCTCACCAAGCTGGGTCTGGAGGAAGCGGACGTCCTGCAGGCGAGCACGATCCGGATCTTCGCCGGAGTGCTCGGCGTGCTGCTGTTCTCTCTCTTGCGCGGGCGGCTCGCGGCGACGGTCTCGCACGCCATCCGACCTCCCTCGCTCCGAAGGATCCTCCCTGCCGCTCTCCTCGGATCGTTCGTCGGCTTCTTCCTCTTCCAGGTCGCCGTCCGCTACGCGGATCCCGCGATCACGGCGGCACTGACCGGTACGTCTCCGCTCTTCGTTGCCCCGCTCTCCGCGGTCTTCCTCGGCGAGACGATGAAGCCCGCCGGTTGGATCGGAACCATTCTCGCCGTTCTCGGCGTCGCGCTCGTGATGTCCGGTTGAGGATCGAGCGCAGGCAACGCGCGCACTCGCGCGACGCACGAAGCGAGATACGTCCAAGGCTCGCTGGATCAATTGGCTAGTGCCCCCTGTCGGAATGACCGGACGCGCGAATGGCAGTCGAAGGCGCTCCGCCATCGACCGCGACCGCAGCGCCGGAATTGCCTGGCCGGCGTGCAACTCGATCCGAGATTGCCGAAAACATTTTCTTCTGCCGATCATCAGTTCATCTTCACTATTCCTTGACGCATCTCCCGATCTCGACGTATTCTCTCCTCGTCCGATTGCGACCGTTTCGGTCTGTCAACGGCCGATTCCCGATCACTCGGAAGGGAGGTCCCATGAAGCTCCTTGTTACTCTGTCCGTTCTCGCGTTGCTGGCCAGCTCCGCGGTCGCCGAGCCGCTGATGTCGTACGGTCCCCCGGGGCAGTTCGAGTCGGGCCCGCGTGACGGCACCTGCCAGTACGGCTACACCGACACCGCTCCTGGCCAAGGTTGGACTCTCGGACTCGGCCAGCAGCTTGGCATCATGTGCCAGGCTCCGGGCGCGATCCTTGCGGTCGGCTGGTACACCGAGTTCCTCGTCATTCCCGGATCGCTCGACATCGTGGTCTACGACAACGGCGTCGAGGTTTCGCGGACGACGGTGCAGCCGGTCGAGGGGATGAACGACTTCGACATCGACGATGTCAGCATCTCGGGCGATGCCTGCATCATGCTCTGCCCCATCGGTGACTTCTGGGCCGTCACGGGCGAGGACTACAACAGCGCGCCCTACGGCAACACCTACTGGTCGACGAGCTGCCAGTGCACGACTCCGTTCACGGACAACAACCTCACGATCTGGGCGACGACGGGCGAAGCCGTCGCGACCCAGGACAACTCGTGGGGCCAGATCCGGTCGATGTTCCGCTAGTCAGCCGATTCGATTCCGTCCGTTCGAAGCCCCGGGTCCTTTGGACCCGGGGCTTCTTCATGGGTGCTCCGGCCGCTTCTCCGCGGCCGCTTCTTCGCGGTCGCGGCTCGCGGGCCTGCCGCTCGCCGCTCGCGCCGGCCGCCGGCCCGGCGGTGCCTGCCCCGTCCCTCTCCGTTATGATGCCGGCAGCAACGGAGGCGGAATGGAAGACGATCCTCACTGGTCCACCGATTCCGAGACGTGTCGGGCCTACTCGGAGGACGCCTCGGGCTTGATCGGAGTCCCGGACGCGGTCGCCCGGCCACGTACCGAAGCCGAGGTCGTCGAGATCGTTCGGGCGGCCGCCTCGCGCAAGGTTCCGATCACGGCGCAGGGGCTCCGGTCGAGCACGACCGGCGCGCCGCTCGCGATGGGAGGGATCGCGCTCAGTCTCGAACGGATGGCGGCCACGCTCGAGATCGATCCGGAGCGCCGGATCGCCGTGGTCGAACCGGGGGCGAACCTCGGCGACTTCAAGCGATCGCTGGCCGGGACCGGCCTCTTCTACCCGCCCGATCCGACGAGCGAGAACGAATGCACCGTCGGCGGGAGCGTGCTCGCGAACGCCAGCGGCTCGCGCACCTACATCTACGGTCCCACCCGCCCGTACGTCGTGTCGCTGCGGCTGGTCCGCGCCGACGGTTCCGTCGATGAGCTGACGCGGCGGCGCTCGACGAAGAACACGACCGGCTATTTCGGCTTCCAGGATCCGATCGACCTCGTGATCGGAAGCGAGGGCACTCTCGGGATCGTCACGCGCGTCACACTGCGCCTGATCCCCGCGCCGCCCGGCTACTTCGGCGCGCTGGCGTTCTTCCGCGCCCTCGAGGACTCTCTCGCCTTCGTGCTCGCCGCCGATCGCGCGCGCCGGGATCACACGCTCGCTCCTCGATGCCTCGAGCTGTTCGACGACGGCTCGCTCGACGTGATCCGGCCTCAGGCCGGGCGGCTGCGGATTCCGCACGACGCGCGCGCGGCGATCTACTTCGAGCAGGAGTGCGGCCCGGGCGAGGAGGAGCGGGCGCTGGAAGGATGGTTCCGGCTGCTCGAAGCGCATGCCGGCGCGCTCCCGGACGACACGATCGTCGCGACGGCGAGCGAGCCGCAGAGCGAGCTGCGTCGTCTGCGGCACGCGCTCCCCGCCGAGATGAACGAGCGGGGCGCGCGGGCGCGCGCGGGAGGAGGCCGCAAGCTCTCGACCGACTGGGCCGTTCCGCTCGACGCACTTCCGGCGACGATGGAGGAAGCGACGCGGATCGTACGGGAAACCTTCGGCGGCCCCTTCGTCCGCTATGGGCACGTCGGCAACGGGCATCCGCACTTCAATCTGCTCGCCTCGGATCCCGCCGAGCTCGAGCGCGCCCGTGCGGCGACCCATCGCCTCGCGCTGCTTGCGATCGAGCGGGGAGGGACGGTGACTGCCGAGCACGGCGTCGGGAAGGTGAAGCGGGAGTACGTCCGGTATCAGTATCCCGAATGGGTGATAGATGGAATGCGGGCCCTCAAACGCTCCGTCGATCCTGCAGGAATCTTCGCGCCGGGGAACATCTTTCCGGAATAGCTGATGCAGACGGCGCGGCGCCGGAGCATCGACCGTCCTTCTCGAGGCGACGGCTCGACGCCGCGCGCAGCCCCCGCCTCTCCACGCACCCTCGCTTCAGTGGCTCGTTGTGATCCTCGGCCGGCTCTCCTAGAGTCATCCGTGGGGCCGGTGTGGGGAAGGGGATCGGCGTGGGCCCCCCGCGCAATTTCCAGTCGGATCCATCCATCGGATCGTCGGAATACCTCGCCGATCATGGGGTACGTGTGTCTGAAGGAGCGCTCCATGGAGAAGACAGAGTCCGCAGTTCGCTCGATCGCTGCGCCTCTCGATCCGGTGCACGATGTGCTGCACTACGGGCGGGAAGCGTTGCAGGCGATCTTCGCGCCGAAGAGCGTCGCTGTCGTCGGGGCTACCGAGAAGGAAGGATCCGTTGGCCGGACGATCCTCTGGAACCTCATCTCGAGCCCGTTCGGCGGCACGGTCTATCCGATCAATCCGAACCGGGCGGGGATTCTCGGGATCAAGGCGTATCCGAGCATCCGCAACGTTCCTGACCCGGTCGATCTCGCCGTCATCGTCACTCCTGCCACGACCGTGCCTGGGATCATCCGCGAGTGCGTGCAGCACGGGGTGCGGGGCGCGATCGTCATCTCGGCCGGATTCAAGGAGATCGGAGAGGAAGGTCAGCAACTGGAGCAGCAGGTGCTTCAGGAGGCGAAGCGCGGCCGGATGCGCATCATCGGGCCGAACTGCCTCGGCGTGATGAACACGCATTCGGGGCTGAACGCCACGTTCGCGACCGCTATGGCGCGGCCCGGAAACGTCGGCTTCCTGAGCCAGAGCGGGGCGCTCTGCACCGCCGTCCTCGATTGGAGCTTCAAGGAGAACGTCGGATTCAGCGCGTTCGTGTCGATCGGCTCGATGCTCGACGTCAACTGGGGCGACCTGATCTATTACCTCGGCGACGATCCGCTCACGCAGAGCATCGTGATCTACATGGAGACGATCGGCGACGCGCGGTCCTTCCTGTCGGCGGCCCGCGAGGTCTCGCTCGTCAAGCCGATCATCGTCATCAAGCCGGGACGGACCGCGGGGGCGGCGAAGGCGGCCGCCTCGCATACCGGCTCGATGACCGGCAGCGACGAGGTCCTCGAGACGGCGTTCCGGCGATCGGGCGTCCTGCGCGTCGACGAGATCAGCGACCTCTTCCACATGGCGGAGCTGCTCGCGAAGCAGCCGCGGCCGCGCGGGCGCAAGCTGACGATCCTGACGAACGCGGGCGGCCCGGGAGTCCTAGCGACCGACGCTCTCCTGACCGGGGGCGGCGAGCTGAGCAACATCTCTCCCGAGGCGTTCCAGCGCTATGGCGAGATCCTTCCCGCGGCATGGAGCCGCAACAATCCGATCGACATCCTCGGCGACGCGAGCCCGGAGCGCTATGCGCGCGCGGTCGAGATCGCCGCGAAGGATCCGAACTCCGACGGAATGCTCGTGATCCTCACGCCGCAGGCGATGACCGATCCGACGGCGATCGCGGAGCACCTCGAGCCGTACGCGCAGTCGACCGGCAAGCCGCTTCTCGCGAGCTGGATGGGAGGCGACGAGGTCGCTCCCGGCGAGGCGATCCTGAACCGCGCGAACATCCCGACGCTCGCCTATCCGGACACCGCGGCGCGGATGTTCAACTACATGTGGCGCTACGCGGAAAATCTCCGCCTGCTCTACGAGACGCCGTCGGCGCCTATCGACAGTGGAAGCAAGGGGGTCGATCGGGGCCGCGCGAAGGAGATCCTGGCGGCCGTCCTCGCATCGGGACGGACGATCCTCACCGAGTACGAGTCGAAGGAGCTGTTGGCCGCCTACGGGATTCCGACCGTCACGACGAGGATCGCACGCTCCGAGGACGAAGCCGCCCGAACGGCGGCAGAGATCGGCTACCCGGCCGTGCTGAAGCTCTACAGCGAGACGATCACGCACAAGACGGACGTGGGAGGCGTGAAGCTCTCGCTTTCCGACGAAGCGGCGGTGCGGCGAGCCTTCGGCGAGATCCGCGACTCCGTGACGGCGAAGGCGGGCGCGGAGCACTTCCAAGGGGTGACCGTCCAGCCGATGGTCAAGCTCGACGGCTACGAGCTGATCCTCGGCTCGAGCCCCGATCCGCAGTTCGGGCCGGTCCTCCTCTTCGGAATGGGCGGGCAGCTCGTCGAGGTGTTCAAGGACCGCGCGCTGGGCCTTCCTCCTCTCACGACGACGCTCGCCCGGCGAATGATGGAGCGGACCTCCATCTTCAAGGCGTTGAAAGGGGTGCGCGGGCGCCGGCCGGTCTATCTCGGCGGCCTCGAGCAGCTCATGGTCCGCTTCAGCGAGCTGGTGGCCGAGCAGCCCCGGATCGCGGAGATCGACATCAACCCGCTGCTCGCCTCGCCGGAGCGGCTTCTCGCGCTCGACGCGCGCGTCGTCCTGCATCCGGCGGAGAAGAAGGAGAGCGAGCTGCCGCGTTTGGCGATCCGGCCCTACCCTAGCCAATACGAGAAGGAGTGGACGACGAAGAACGGGAGGCGCGTCGTGATCCGGCCGATCCGTCCCGACGACGAGACGCTCCTGGTCGATTTTCACGAAGTCCTGTCGGAGAAGAGCGTCCGGCTGCGCTACATGAACCCGCTTCTGCTCTCCCATCGAGTCGCTCACGAGCGTCTGTCCCGCATCTGCTTCCTCGACTACGACCGCGAGATGGCGCTCGTCGTCGAGGACCGGGACAGCGACGGGCGCAAGATCCTCGCGGTCGGACGCCTCAGCAAGCTGCGCGGCGCCGAGGAGGGACGGTTCAGCATCCTCGTCGGCGATCCGTACCAGGGCTGGGGCCTCGGCAAGGAGATCGTCCGCCGGCTCGTGGACTTCGCGCGCGACGAGGGGCTCGAGAGGCTGACGACGAGCCTCTCGTCCGACAACCAGGGGATGCTCGCGATCATCGGCCAGCTCGGCTTCCGCAAGACCGGCGCGAGCGAGGATGGGAAGATGATCCACGTGGAGCTTTCGCTCTAGCGCCCGCCGCCCGCGCACCGGCGGAACGCAAACGCAGAGAGGGCCGGGGAGCGATCCCCGGCCCTCATGATGTCGGATCGAGAGACACGCGCGCCGCACGCTCACGCAGCGGCGACGCCCGGCCCTTCCGTTCTCCTACTTCGTCAAGAGCACCTTCTCCGTCATCGTGCGGCCCTCGGCCTCGAGGCGGACGAAGTACAGGCCGGCCGGCAACGGATGGCCGCCCTGATCGCGTCCGTCCCACGAGTAGGTGTGGCGGCCGGCGACCAAGGCGCCGTCGGCGAGGGTGCGGATCGTCCTGCCCTGCAGGTCATGGATCGCGAAGCGGGCATTTCCGGCCTGCGGAAGGTCGAAGCGCAGGCTGGTCATCGGGCTGCAGGGGTTGGGGCTCGGCCGGTAGAGGGCGAGCGTCGCGCCCGGCTGCAGCTCCTCGACCGAGACGAGCGGTCCGACGTGGAACTGGTAGTAGAGGTTCTCGGCGCCGCGCGGGCTGGCACCGCGCCAGGTGGCTGTGTTGTCGGCGATCAAGTAGTAGCGGATGTCCACGTTCCCGCCCTGGTTGGGAATCGCGCCGCCCCACTCGTTCGGGTTTCCCGTCGGAGCGAGGACCGCTTCCTGATCGAATGCCGTCCCGGTTCCGAACTTGACCTTGACGCTGCCGTCGACGATCGGGCTCCCCGAGGCGATCGTCACGGTGAGCGGGTACGGTCCGGCGACGTTCTGATCCGGGATCGGAACGTGGGTCAGCGACGGAACGTCGTACTGGCCCTCGGTGAAGAAGCGCCGCTGGACCATCCAGAAGTCGATGCTCCCCGCGTGGAGGCCGCCGTAGAGCGTCTTGTCGGCCTGCATCATGCTCGCGGCCGCCTGTGCCATCGTCGGGCCGGTTCCGAGGCCGAAATGCAGCTTCAGAACGTCGTCGTCCGAGACCTTCCGGCCGACCTCGCTCCGAATCAACCAGAGCACGGCCGCCCAGATCGAGCCGTCGTGGTAGATGTCGCCGTTGATGTTCTGGTAGGTGAGCGTCGAGTTGAGCGCGCGGCCGCCCCAGAACGTGTTGTGACCGTCCCAGTTGAAGACCCACTCGGAGCGGAAGTCGGAGATGCTCTGCGAGTAGCTTCCCGCCCAGTAGTCGCCGAACCCTTCGCCCATCGACCTGGCCTGGACGCTCCCGCCCCAGCCGGGAACCATGCTGTTCTGCAGCGCATGGCCGTACTCGTGGAGCAGCACGTCCATGTCCTCCGCGTCGTCGACGCCTCCCTCTCCCCATGCGATCTTGTTCGAGCTGGGGATGTAGTGGCTGTTGTCCGCCCCGCTGAGGCCATGCGGATCGACGTGGATCGGACCGTGCTGGATGTTGTTGTAGCCGAGCGACTGGATGTAGCGCTGGCTCTGGTCGATCCCGAAGTAGGCCATCACGTCCTCGAACCCCTGGTCGAAGCGCGAGTAGTTGAAGGCGTTCGGATCGGCATTGGTGACCGGCGGGCTCACCGGCGATTCGAAGTCTTCCAGGTAGACCCAGGGACCGCGAAGATTCCACATCCCGCTGATCAGGGTGATGTCGCGCAGGGAGCGGGGGAAACGCTCTGCGCTCAGGTACGCGTTGTCCTGGTCGTTGTTGTCGGAGTAGTTGCCACCGTAGACGACCTCGGCCGTCGTGATCGGATCGGGATCGAACGACATGCCGCTGCCGTCGGTGTAGAACGCCTGGTCGTACACCCTGAGGACGGAACCGGAAAGCGCGTCGACGTCGACGACCCAGTCGCCCATCGGCGTCTCGACCGGGACGGAGACCCGAAAGGCGAGGTGCGCCGGACTGCCGACGCGCGGCTCGTCCCGGATCACCCAGAGCGACTCGGAAATCTCGCCGATCCACCGGGTGTCGGGAGTGACGCCGACGGCGTTCACCGCCGCCTCGCGCGCCCGCGAGGCGGGAATCGAGGCGACCGACGGCACCGCGCTGTGCGCGAGGATCGGGTCGTATGCGGAGTAGACGGCTTCGACGATCCGGCCCGCCGCATCGAGCGTCACCACGACGTCGGCGCCGAGGACCGGGACCCCGCCGACGGTCTGGTGCATCCGGACATGGACGTTGCCGGGGGATTGCTGGACCGCGTCGACGGCGAGGTCGTCTCCCGAGCGCGAGAGGCCGAAGTCGCCGGCGCGCTGGGCGAGGAACGCCCGGGCGGCCTGCTCGGGAGTCCCGGGGAAGGGGCCGTCGTGCAGATTGACGAGGGAAGCGAGGACGCCGCTGGTCCGGTTGACGAGTCCGTTCGGGACCGCGTCCAGCGGGTCGGTCGCGGCCGAGATCTCCGAGGCGTGCGGTCCTGGGCGCGGTCCCGAGAACTCGGGAGCGTGGAGGGCCAGCGCGCTGCCGGCGAGCAGCAGGGTGGACAGTGCGAAGAGGGCCACCCTCAGGCGTGGTTTCGCCATGATCTCCTCCAAGACGGTAGGCGGGTGTGCGAGGGCGCCGGGGGGCCTCCACCGGCGCCAGGGCTGAAAAGCATCGAGATGAGTGTACCGATTCTCTGCGGACCGACCAAGCGGCTCGAACCCGGAGCGCCGGCCGCGCGGTGCCAGCCGAATGCGCCGGAACGGAGGAGCGCGATCCCGGCCGCTGGTCGAATTCTCGTTCCGCATTGGACTTGCCGGCCGCCCTATCGGAGAATCCGCGGCAGGACCAGGGAGGATCGCATCTTGCAGCAAGGGTCGCGCGACCGGAGGAGGACACCGGCCGGCAGCGCAGGCGGTCTGGAGGAGCGGCTTCGGGAACGGGAAGGGGCTCCCTATCCCGCCTACCGCGACCTGCGCGGCCTGCATGACCTGTCCCCTGGCGGGGTCGTGCTCGAGATCCTGCACGTCCAGCCCGACCCGTTCGCGCCTCCCTCGATCCTGCGCGTCACGGTCCCGCTCGCCCTCGCCGGGCTGCCGTTGGCCGGAGCGGGACCGGAGGGAACGACGGCGATCGAGGACTTTCTCGCGCGGCGCCTTCACGCCTGGTTGCGCGAGCGCGAAGAGATCGGCTCGATCGTCGGCATCGATCCTCCCTCGCAGCAGATCCTGCGTCGCACGGCGCTGCGCCTCGCGGAGGACAGGATCGAACTTCTCCTCGAAGCTTCGCTTCCCGCGCGGGGAAGGCGGATCGAGGGGCGGCGGGCGGCGGCGGCGCTTGCGATCGGGATCCCGCGCATGATTCGCGAGACGCTCTTCGAGGGATCCTGGGACGCGGCGCTTCTCGCTCGCCACCGCGCCGCCGCCGAGGACCACGCGGCGCTGCAGTCGCTGCTTGCCCGACACGGGTGGGTCGCGTTCCTCGCCGACGGCTCGCGCCTCGCCCGCCGCTCCGGCGAAGAGGACGTCCCGCTCGAGGAGGGGAATCTTCCCCTCGAGGCGCCGGATTCGCTCGCGGGGGAGGTCGCGCTCCCGCATGCGGGCCGGCTGCGCGGCCTCGCGATCCCGCGCGGCATCACGCTCCTCTCCGGCGGCGGCTTTCACGGAAAGTCGACCGTGCTGCGGTCCCTCGCGGCCGCCGTCTGGCCGCACGTGCCCGGAGACGGGCGCGAGCGCGTGGCGACCGACCCGACCGCGATGATGATCCGGGCGGAGGATGGCCGGTCGGTCCATGGCGTCGATCTGTCCCCGTTCCTGCGCAACCTGCCCGGCGGGCGCGACGTCCGTCGCTTCACGACGGCGAACGCAAGCGGCGCGACCTCGCAGGCCGCCTCGATCGTCGAGGCGATCGCGGCAGGATGCCGCTGTCTCCTGATCGACGAGGACACCTCGGCGACGAACTTCCTCCTGCGCGACCCGTGGATGGCGAGGCTCCTCCGGCCCGAGCAAGAGCCGATCGTCCCTCTGCTCTCGCGGCTGCGGGAGATGTACACGGATCTAGGGATCTCCACCGTCCTGGTGGTCGGGGGGAGCGGGGAGGCGTTTCGGGCGGCGGATCGGGTCGTCGTGATGGACGCGTACCGTCCCGTCGATGAGACGCGGCGCATGGTCGAGATCCGGCGGGAGATGGGGCCCGGGGTCGAGCCGCCGCGCGCGACGTGGCCCGAGCCGCGGAGGGATCTGCCGCTGGATCGTCTGCGAGCGCGCGACCCGCGCGTTCGCGCGACCGGCCTGCGGCGCGTGCGCGTAGGGACGAGCGAGATCGACCTGTCGTCGAGCGGCGCGCTGGTGCATCCTTCGCAGGCGCGAACGCTCGCCACGGCGCTCGCGCACCTCCTCGCTCGCGAGAGGGGTCCCAGCCGGCTTCCGGATCTGGTCGACGCCGTCGCGAAGAGGATCGCCGGGGAAGGGCCGGGCGCGTTCGCGGAGCATCCGCGTGGCGACCTGGCGGAGGTGCGCTCGCAGGAAATCGCGATGCTCTTCGATCGCCTCCGGATCTCGCCCGACGAGACGGACCGCGCCCGCGGGGGCGAGGGCCGCGATCTTGGCGGCGTCCGCGATGCCCGCGGCGCTCGCGAAACGGGCGGCGCTCGCGAAACTCGCGACACGCGCGATGCCCGCGACGTCCGGCGGCAAGATCATGGAACCTCGTCATCGAGCGAGGGGTAGCGCCGGGGCGAGGGGGAAGTTTCATTGAGCTGGTGGACGGAGCCGAGGGAGCGGTGGGGAAGAAGGTGGAAGCAGGAGCGGGAGCTTCATCCCTCGCGACTCCGCCGCGCCGCCTGGGTCTCTCTCGGCATCCACCTCCTGATCTGCCTCACCATCGCGATCGGCATTCCGAGCCGCCCGAAGCCGCCCGTCCGCCTCGTCGGCATCCCGGTGCATCTCGTGGGACTTCCGGGCAAGGCGGGAGGCGGCGGCACGCGCGCCGGCACGCCCCGCCCGCCGCAGCCCACCCCGCCGAAGCCAGCGGCCAAGAAGCCCGAGACGAAGGCGCCGGAAACGAAGCCGAAGGCGCCGCCGATCGAGGCGAGCACCAAGAAGGCGGGGGAGAAGAAGCCGACGCCCGCGAAGCCGGGCAAGGAAGGAACCCCGGTGCCGACGCGCCAGAAGGCTGCCGAGGGACAACGGCAGAGCGCAACGGAGGCGGCGGGCGGCGACGCTCGCGCGCTGCGGACGGAGGTGGCGCTGCCGGGCGGAGGATCGGGCGCGCTCGAGATCGGCGTCGAGGGCCCGATCACCGCCTACAGCTACTACCTCAGCATCGTCCGGGATAAGATCGCGTCCTATTGGGAGCCGCCGCCGGGCTCGGTGTCGCAGCTCTCCGCGATGATCAGCTTCCGGATCAACCGGACGGGGAACGTGGAAGCGAGCTACGTCGAGGAGCCATCGGGTATGACGCTGTTCGACCAGGCGGCGCTGCGGGCGGTCACGATGGCCGCTCCGCTCCCGCCGCTCCCTCAGGAGTACGACGGGGAGTGGCTCGGCATCCATCTCCGGTTCGTCTATCAGGACTGAGGAAGCCCGGTGCGCGCGGGAAAGCGCTGAAGAGGAGGAGGAGCGGACACCGATGACGATGCCGCCGTTCGAGAAGCCACCGAAGCAGCCGCGCTCGCGCCGCCGTCAGCGCCGCCGCCCGCGCTGGCGCCCGCGCCCGCGCGTCCGCCGCCCGGCGGCGCTGCTCCTGCCGATCCTGGCCGTAGCCTCGATCCTCGCCCTCGGGCGCCCCGCGCGCAGCGAGGACGAAGTGCGGCTTCCCGACATCGTCTCCGGCTCGTTCTACAAGATCCCGATCCACATCGAGCAGTTCGTCTACCAGGGCGGAGTCGTGCTGTCGTTCCCCGGAGGAGACCGGGCGGAGATCATCCTCGGCCAGGATCTCCGCTATTCCGACTTCTTCACGGTGAGCCTCGGCTCCTTCGCGAGCGGCCCGGGCGGGGACATCATCCCCGAAGGGACACGCGCCATCGCCTCCGCCTCGATCGGCAGCTCCTGGGGCCGGCCCGTCCTCTCCGGGACCTTGCGAGACGCGAAGACGCAGAACAAGATCTTCTCGCGAGACTATCCGTTGGGCGATCCCCCCGACCGCTGGGCGATCCACGCCTTCTCCGACGACATCGTCCTCTACATGACGGGCGAGCGCGGAATCGCGGAGACCCGCATCGCCTTCATCCAGGAAGCGGGACAGAACCGAGAGATCCACCTGATCGACTACGATGGAGCGAACCAGCAACAGCTCACCCGCTTCGGCACGATCGTCCTCTCCCCGGCCTTCTCTCCGACCGGCGACCGCCTCGCGTTCACGACTTTCGCCCAAGGCCAGGCGGGCGTCGCCGGCTACCGCATCCGCGACGGCAGGACGTGGAACATCTCGCAGCCGGGCGCGATGAGCGCTTCGCCCGCCTGGTCGCCCGACGGGCAGCAGGTCGCTTTCACTCGCAGCCTCTCGGGGAATCTCGAGATCTTCGTTGCGAACGCCGAGGGAGGCGATCCGACGCGCCTCACCTACAACCCTTCGATCGACACGTCGCCGAGCTTCAGTCCGGACGGCCGGCGGATCGCTTTCACGAGCGACCGAAGCGGACATCCGGAGGTCTACGTCATGGATCGGGACGGCGCCTCCGCGCGCAGGATCACGTTCTACGGCAGCCAGAACGACAGTCCCGACTGGTCCCCGAAGGGAGACCGGATCGCCTTCGTTTCGATGCTCGACGGCGTCTTCGACATCTGCACCGTCCGGCCCGATGGGAGCGACCTGGTCCGTTTGACGGGCGACGAGGGAACGCACGAGAATCCGCGCTGGGCGCCCGACGGCCGCCATCTCGTCTATTCGAAGCTGCAAGGCGGCCGGCGGTCTCTCTACGTCATGGCGTCCGATGGCTCGGGGAAACGCGCCTTGACCTCCGGAAGAAGTGGCCAATACAATCCCGCATGGTCACCGCAACTGAGCTTGGAATCTTCACGCGGACCATCGGATTGAGTCAGCCAACGCCTTCCAAGAGGAGCCGAAGATGAAGTTTCTTTCGCATTCGCTGCGCCTGTTGCCGATGCTGGCGCTGGCCTTCGTCATCGCCGGAAGCGTCGACTGTTCCAAGAAGCCGAAGCCGACGACCGATGTGACGACGTCGGCGCCAACGCAACCGTCCACGCCGCCGCCCCCGCCCCCGACCGAGACCCAACCGGTCGAGACGCCACGCGAGGCGACGTTGAACGACATCTTCTTCGACTACGACAAGTCGAACCTCACCAGTGACGCGAGGCAGACGATGCAGGGCAACGCGGAGACGATGGCGAGCAACAAGGACTTGCGCGTTCAGATCGAGGGGCACTGCGACGAGCGCGGGACGGTCGAGTACAACCTCGCCCTCGGAGAGCGCCGCGCCCAGGCGGCCAAGGGGTATCTCGTCGATTACGGGATCGATCCGGGCCGCATCAGCACGGTCAGCTACGGGGAGGAGCGGCCGTTCGCGCAGGGGCATGACGAGTCCGCATGGGCCCAGAATCGACGGGCCCACTTCGTCATCCAGAAATGATGGGATCGTTCCTCGGGTTCGTGTCGAGCAGCCCCGTCGCCATCGCGCGACGGGGTTGTTCCCTTTCCCTTTTCTCTTGGGAACACAACGGGGGAGGATGGGTGATGTCACGATTGCTGTCCCGTGGGATCCGGGTGCTGCTGCCGTTGGCCGTTCTCGCCTCGAGCGGCTGCTACGGCGCGAAGCTCCTCCGGCAGCCGATCGCGGTGGACGAGACGAACGAGACGGTGAAGGCGCTGTCGGAGCGGCAGGAGCTTCTCGAGCAGAGGCTGGCCGCGCTCGAACAGTCTCTCGCCCGGCAGGAGGAGATGGTCCGCGCCCTGCGAGCCGACACGCAGACGACGCTCACGGAGATCACCCAGTCGGTGGAGACGGTCGGCAGCCGTCTCGACGATGCACTCACGCGCCCGAGCGCGCCCCCGGTCCGGAGCTGGGTGCCGCCGTCGCCGGCCGGGGCGAGCGGAGACAGCGCCCGGGGCGCGGTCAATCCGGCCGAGGCGAAGATGATCTACGACAACGCCTATCTGGACATGACGCGGGGCAACTACGCCCTCGCGCTGCTCGGCTTCCAGGACTTCCTGGCCAAGGACCCGCAGTCGGAGCTGGCGGACAACGCGCAGTACTGGATCGGCGAGTCGTACTACGCGCAGCGGGACTTCCGGCGCGCGATCGAGGAGTTCCGCAAGGTCGAGCAGGACTACCCGAAGGGGGACAAAGTCCCGGCGGCGCTTCTGAAGATCGCCTTCAGCCACCTGCAGCTCGAGGACCGTTCCTCGGCGCGTGACGTCCTTCAGGATCTGATTCGCCGCTATCCCAAGTCGGACGAAGCGCGCCAGGCCAAGGCAAAGCTTTCGTCGATCGGGTGAGAGGAGGGGCGAGTCCGGGCCGGTTCGGGGCCGCGGTTTTCACGGCCGATCTCGTCCTCTATCTCGTCTTCACGGCGGTTCCCCTCAAGGCGATCGAGTTCGGAGCCGGTCCGCTCGCCCTCGGATTGCTTCCCGCCGTCTCCTCGACCGTCTACGTGATCTCCGCCCTCGCGTTCGGCCGCCTCTCCGATAGAGGCCACCGGATGCGAATGGCCCGCTTCGGCTGCCTGCTCGTCACCGCCGGAGCGCTGCTGCTTCGCCTCTCTCCCGGCCTCCCCTGGCTCTTCGTCTTCCTGCCGCTCGTTTCGCTCGGCGGCGGGCTGTTCTGGCCGGCGATCCATGCCGAGTTCGGCGAGAGGATCGAAGGGCCCGGCATGCTCCGGCGTCTCGGCTGGTACAACGTCTGCTGGTCCGCGGGGAAGATGAGCGGCTTCTGGGTCGCGGGGCACCTGACGCACGCCTTCGGCGTCGATACGCCGCTCGCGCTCGCCGTGCTGCTCGAGGGGCTGCTTCTGCTCTTCGCGCCGCCGGACATCGCGCCGCGCGAGGCCGGGGCCGCGCCGGAAGAGGCGAGCGGCGCCCCCGCCGCCGTCCGCCGCCGCTTCCGCATCGCCGCCTGGATCGCCAACGGCATCGCTTTCGGCGTCGGCTCCACGCTGGGATACCAGTATCCGCGGAGGCTCTTCGCGCTCGGCCACGACGCCGCCGACCTCGGCAACTTCCTCGGGCTCCTGGGCCTCGCGCAGACGGCGACCTTCGCCTGGCTCGGCCTGCGCCACGGCTGGGAGTACCGCAGGGGCCTCTTCGTCCTGCCGCTCGTCGCCGGAGCGGCGGCCACCGCGGTCCTCGCCGGCGTCGGCCGCGATCTCTGGATCCTTCTCTGCGCTCCGGCCATCGGCTACGCGCTCGGCGTCGCGTTCACCGAGAGCTTCTTCCACAGCATCCATAGGGAGCGGGGAAGGGGACGGAACACAGGCGTGCACGAAGCGCTCCTCGGCGCCGGCACGTTCCTGCTGCCCCTCGCCGGCGGGCTGCTCGTTCCCTCGCTCGGGGACGCCGCCCCTCTGCTCCTGGCCGCCGCGGCTCTCGCGGGCGTCGCGATCCTCTCGCTCGCCCTCCTGCGCGGCGTCGGCGTCACCCGCCCGAAGGACGATCTCCCGGCTCGAGCCAGCTCGTGAGATAGCTCTCGTCCTCGATCGCTTCGGCCTCGCGGCCGACCGTGAGCGGGCGGAAGGTGTCGATCATCACCGCCAGCTCGTCGGTCTCGCGGGCGCCGAGCGAGGCTTCGATCGTCCCGGGATGGGGACCGTGCGGCAGGCCGTCGGGGTGGAGCGTGATCGAGCCGTGCTCGATCCCCTTGCGGCTCATGAAACGATCCGAGGCGTAGTAGAGGATCTCATCGCTCCCCACATTCGCATGATGGTAGGGGGTGGGAATCGAGTCGGGATGGTAGTCGTAGAGCCGCGGGACGAACGAGCAGACGACGAAGCCGTCCCCCTCGAAGGTCTGGTGCACCGGGGGAGGCTGATGGATCCGCCCGGTGATCGGCTCGAAGTCGGATATCTGCATCGCCCACGGATAGTAGTAGCCGTCCCAGCCGATCGCGTCGAACGGATGCGCCGCGTAGAGGTAGGCGTGGATCGCGTCTCCCTGCTTGACCCGGATCTCGAACTCCCCGGTCTCGTCGCGCGGCTCGCGGAAGCGGGGAGTGCGAATGTCCCGCTCGCAGAACGGGGAATGCTCGAGGAGCTGCCCGAAGGAGTTGCGGTAGCGCTTCGGCGTGCGCACGTGCCCGCGCGACTCGACGACGAGCAGATGATGGGGGACGGGATCGCAGCGGAAGCGATGGATCGTGCCCCGCGGGATGACGAGGTAGTCCCCCTTGCCGTAGGGCAGGTCGCCGAAGATCGATTCGAGAGCGCCGCTCCCCTCGCTGACGTAGATCAGCTCTTCGCCCTGGCTGTCGCGGAAGAACGTCTCCGAGCTCTGGGTGGGGCGCGCGACGGAGATCACGACGTCCGCGTTCCAGAACAGCGGGCGGCGGGCCGTCCAGGGGTCCCCTCCCTCGGGGATCCTTCGCGTCCGCACGTGCCGGTGCCGGAGCGGCCCCGGCTCGCTCGCCTCGTAGACGACCGGTCCGAGGCGCCGGGCCGATCGCACCTGCGTCGGGCGGCGCAGGTGATACACGAGCGAGGAGATCCCCGAGAACCCTTCGGTCCCGATCAGCTCCTCGTAGTAGAGGCCTCCGTCGGGACGCCGGAACTGCGTGTGCCTCTTCGGCGGGATCTCCCCTTCGCGGCGATAGATCGGCATCAGAGGTTCCCGCGGAGCGCCTGCTCGCGCTCGATCGCTTCGAAGAGGGCCTTGAAGTTCCCCTTGCCGAATCCCTGCGAGCCCTTCCGCTGGATCACCTCGTAGAAGAGGGTGGGACGGTCCTCGACCGGTCGCGTGAAGAGCTGGAGGAGGTAGCCGTCCTGATCCCGGTCGACCAGGATCTTGTGGCGGCGCAGCGCATCGAGATCCTCCTCGATCTCGCCCACGCGTTCGGGAAGCTGGTCGTAGTAGGCGTCCGGAACCTCGAGGAAGGAGACGCCGCGTTCGCGCAGATCCCCGATCGTCTCGAGAATGTCGCCGGTCAGGAGCGCGATGTGCTGCACGCCGGGTCCGAGGTTGAAGTCGATGTACTCCTGGATCTGCGAGCGCCGCATGCCGGGCGCCGGCTCGTTGATCGGAAGCTTCACGGCGCCGCTCTCGCTCGCCATCACCTTCGAGCGCAGAGCGGAATACTCGGTCGAGATGTCCTTGTCGTCGAACGTGAGGAAGTGGCGGAAGCCGAAGATCGAGCTGTAGTACCCGACCCAGGCGTCCATCTTCTGATCCTCGACGTTCGCCACGACATGGTCGACGCGCAACAGCCCCGTGTCGCCACCCGGGGCCCGCCGCTCCGCGTAACCGGGAAGGAAGGGGCCGACGTAGTCGCTGCGCTGGAGGAAGGTGTGGACCACGTCCCCGTAGGCGCGGATCGAAGCGCGGACCACGCTTCCCGCCTCGTCCTTCATCAGGCGCGGCGTCTCGATCCCCAGCGCTCCGCGGCGGATCGCCTCCTGGTACGCTCCCTCCGCGTCGTCCGTTTCGAAGACGATGTCGCGTACCGCGTCGCCATGCTTGTGCACGAACGCGGCGATCGCGCCCTCGGGCAGGATCGGCGCCGTGACGGCGAGCCGGATCTTGCCGCGCTCGAGAGCGTAGCTGGCCCGGTCGCGGACGCCCGTCTCCGGCCCGGAGTAGGCGGCGACGTCGAAGCCGAACGCCGTGCGGTAGAAGTAGGCCGCCTGCGCGGCGTTGCCGACCCAGATCTCGACGTGATCGATTCCGCGTACGCCCAGCGGGGCCGTCTCGCTCATGCGATCGCTCCTCCTCCATGGGTGCCGCTGCGGCTGCTGCCGCGGTCGAATCGGAGCCGTCGCGGCGGCGCCTCTTTCGCGAGCTTCTCTCTCCTGTGGGACCGCCGAGCCTAACAGATGCCCTTCCGGACGGACAACGACCGCGCCCTCGCCCGGTTCGCCGCCTTCGCCGCCCCCGGCGCTTCCGCTCCCCGCCCGCCGGCGTCTCCTCGCCCGGGCCGCGGCGTCTCCTCGCCCGGGCCGCGGCGTCTCCTCGCCCGCTCGGCCGGAGAGGTGGGCCACCGTGGCGGGATCGGACCCGGCCGGGCTACCATTCTTCGCACGAGTCTTCCCTCCGGCCCGCCGGGGAAGATCGGGAGGTGACGATGCGCTCCCTGCCTCACGCCGAATCGATGCCCATCCGGGCCGCCGCCCCCGCCGCCGTGTTCCTCGCGCTCACGATCCTGCTCGGGGCGCCGGCGCTGCTGCTCGCTCTCGATCCCGGCTCGAGCCTGGCCCGCGTCTGGACGGTCGCACAGGAAGGGCCGGCCGACTTCCCGACGATCCAGCAGGCGATCGATGCGGCGCACGACGGCGACGAGATCCGCATCTTCCCCGGCACCTACTTCGAGTCTTTGTTCCTCCAGTCGAAGGTCATCACGCTCACCGGTGTCGCCGGCGCCGCGGCGACGATCGTCGATGCCACCGGGCTCGGCTCTGGTCTCCGGATCCCGTTCACGCCGAACGGGCAACCGGTCGTCCGAGGGCTGACCTTCCAGAACGGGATCGGCACGCCGCTCCAGGCCCCCTTACACGTTCCGCTCCCGCGGGACGGCCGCTACGGCGGCGGGATCCTGATCGACAGCGCCCACCCGCGGATCGAGGACTGCGTCGTCTCCGGCAACGGCGGCACGGACGGCGGGGGAGTCGCGATCATCGGCGGTTGGCCGACGCTCCGGAGATGCAGGATCGCGGGAAACGCGGCCGGAAACGGTGGCGGGGTGAGCCTTCTGATCGATGTCGGGTCGACGTTCGAGGATTGCGAGATCGTCGACAACGCGTCGGTGACGGGAGGCGGGTTCGCCGGCTTCCGCTCTGGTCCCCGGCTCCTCGATTGCGTCGTGGCTGGCAACAGCGCCGTCGACGGAGGAGCGATCCACCTGACGCTGCCGGGCGAGACGGTCTGCCGCGTGGAAGGCTCCCGGCTCGTCGACAACTTCGCGGAAAGAGGTGGGGCGATCTTCGCCACCGGCGTCTCCTTGCGGGTCGATGGCGCGACGATCGCGGGCAACCGGGCGGACCCGGGGGAATCACCGGCGATCTCGCTCGAGGACGGCGCGGCGCTTCAAATGACGGCCACGGTGGTGCAGGCTGCCGGCGGAGGCGAGGTCTTCTCCTGCGCCGGCGTGCCGCCGGCGTATCTCGACTGCGCCGTGCTCTGGCCAGCCGAGGCGGTCGATCCTTCCTGTTTCACGGGCGACAGGGTTCTCGTGGCGGATCCCCGGTTCTGCGATCCGGGCGCCGGCGACTATGCCCCGAGCTCCGATTCCCCCTTGCTCCCGGGCCACGGGCCGGCCGGCTGCGGCCGGATCGGCGCGCTGGACGCGGGGTGCGAGGAGCCGACGGCGGTGGCGACGGTCGATTGGGGGAGGCTGCGGTTGCTCTTCCGTTAGTTGCGAGATCCGGGTACGATCGGCGACGTCGTTTGCCGCCGCGCGAGGGGCGGGAAGAAGGAGGAAGGTTTCGAATGGCTTCGCAGAGCCCGAGTCACGAAAAACACCATCGGTCGACGAAGCGGGTGGTTCTCGACCTCATCTTGATCGTCGGGATCCCGACGATCCTGATCTACGTCGTCTCCCTGGTCTGGAAGTAGCGCGCGAAGACAGGGTGTTCCGGAGGGCCGGAACGACGGATCGATCCAGCCCTGTGAGGCGCCTACCTCAGAGAGCCGCGGAGGGAAGAATCAGTAGCGGCGGTAGCCTGCTCCGCCGCCTCCGCCATCCCCCTTCGGGCGGGCCTCGTTGACGACGAGAGCGCGATCCAGGAAGGGGCGGCCATTGAGCTGTTCCACCGCCTTCTGCGCATCCTCGTCGGTCGTCATTTTCACGAAACCGAACCCACGGGGACGGCCCGTTTCACGATCCGTGATGATGTTGACCGTTTCGACGGCGCCGATCTGCTCGAAGAGGTTGCGAAGTTCGTCTTCCGTGACGCTGTAGGCAAGATTGCCCACGTAGAGGTTCCGTCCCATCGAGAGTGCACTCCTAGAGCCTGCGACCAGGTGAGACCACCGGAACGTTTCGAATTCCTCGCCGACGCGACTCCGACGATCCGCAAACCTGGCGGGCTCTGCGGGGACGACGTCAGAAGGACGCCCCCCAGAGTCATCTCTGAGGGGCGCTTCGTCAAGCGGATTGTCGAGTTGGGACGGCAGAGACGGCGCGCCGCCGGCCTACTGCCGGCCCGCTACCGGCGCGCCTAAGGGATGAGCACCACCTTCCCCGTGCTGATCGGCACCTCGTGCAGCAGATCGAAGCCGCGCGCGAACTCCTCGAGCGGGAGCTTGTGCGTGATCACCGGCCGAATGTCCAGTCTTCCGGAACGGAGAAGCTGCGAAACCTGCAGCCACGTCTCGAACATCAGCCGGCCGTTGATCCCATAGAGCCGGAGCCCCTTGAAGATCACCCCATTGTTCATATCGATCGAAAGGCGGCCGTCGGGAAGGCCGAACGCGGAGAAGCGTCCGCCCCGGCGCACCAGCTCGAGCCCCTGGTCGAGGACCGACTGCAGGCCGACCATGTCGAGGACGACGTCCGCCCCCACGCCATGCGTGCGATCGAGCACGACGCTCCGCACGTCGTCCTTCCTCGCGTCGAGGACCACGTCGGCTCCCATCTTGCGCGCGATCTCGAGCCGGGCGTCGTTCACTCCCACGAGGAAGACGATCGACGCTCCGCTCGCGCGCGCGACCCCCGCCGCGAAGAGGCCGGTCGGGCCGTCGCCGAAGATCAAGACCGACCGGGAGGTGACCGGCTCGACGAGCGTCGCGTAGACCGCGTTGCCGAGCGGCTCCTGAGCGGCGGCGATCTCCGGCGGAATCGCCGGGTCGTTCTTCCAACAGACGATCGACGGTACGGCGACGTACTCAGCGAAGCAGCCGTCGCGGTCGACGCCGAGGATCTTCAGGTTCGCGCAGATGTGCATCTGGCCGGTCAGGCATTGCACGCAGTGGAGGCACGGGATGTGCGTCTCGCACGAGACGAAATCCCCCGGCTTGACCGTCGTCACGGTGGAGCCGACCTCGACCACCTCTCCGGCCAGCTCGTGCCCGAGCGTCTGCGGCAGGTTCTTGATTCGTCCCTGCGCCCACTCGTTCCACTGGTAGATGTGAACATCGGTCCCGCAGATCGTGGTCGCCTTCACCCGGACCAGCACCTCGTCGGGCTGAATCCGGGGGATCGGCACCTGCAGGAGCTCGGCGCCAGGCCGCGCCTGGGTCTTGACCACCGCCCGCATCCGCTCCGCCATCCCCGCCACTCCTTTGAAACGAAACCGCCTGTACAACGAAACCGCTCGGCCCCGCCGGTAACACCGCGCGAGTATAGGAACCGCTGTCGAGGAGGGTCAAGGCGCGGCCGCGGGGGCCGCGAGAGCGCGGCTCGTGCCCGCGGCGGGGAAGGGGCGGCTCTAGGCTGCCGCCCCTCGCTCCAGCGCCTCCGTCGCAAGCCGGCTCTGTCGAGTCCGCTTCTCCTGAGCGAACATCATCCAGGCCGCGACGGCGAATAGCGCCGTCGAGAAGCTGAAGACGACGCGGGTCCCGCCGTGGGCATAGAGGAAGTAGCCGAGCGCAGGGGCGAACAGCCCGCGGACGCCGGTCATCGCGATGTGCAGCCCCTGGAACGTAGCAGCGTCCGCTTCGCCCGCGAAGTAGATCGAGGACATGTTCCAGGAAAGGTTCACGCCCGCCATCGCGACCGAGAAGAGCAACACCGCTCCCCATACCCAGGCGATGCGTTCGTCGCCGGATGCGAACGTCGAGGCGAGAATGCAGAGCGGATAGAGCATGAGGAGCAGGAAGAACTGCCCCGTGAATCGCATCGGCCGCATGCGGACGAGCAGGATCCCGAGCAGGGGGCTCAGCACCATCTGTCCCGCCTGCGACCAGACTCCCTTGGTCGCCGAGAGCTGGGTGTAGTTCATCTTCAGCTCGTTGACGATGTAGAGCGGAAAGATCGGGAGGATCGCGAGGAACGCGATCCCATACACCATGAAGTTCATCTCGAACCGGAAGAACTCCGGATTCTCGCGGCTGATCCTCACCGCGTCCCCGAAGCTGCGGCCGACGCCGGCCGGCTCGAAGTGCGGCCGGGTGCGCACGCTCGATCGCAGGCTCTCGGCTCCCATGCGCAGCCAGGCGCGCGCGTCCCGCCGGTCGCCGGAGGCGACGTCCATCCGGTAGGTGTGGTAGACCGCGAGCAAGCTCATCAGGGCGGAGATCACGAACAGGTACGGCCAGACGCGCTCGTTCCTCTCGAGGATCGCACCGGAGACCTGCGCGCTCAGAATGGAGAAGACCGTGCCGACCGAGGTCGCGAGGGCGTAGCGGTGCGCGCGCGTTTTCTCGGAGTAGCAGGCCTGGTAGATCGAATTCGTCCCGGTCATCATCAACGCTCCGATCAGGCTCGAGAGGAACGTCATGAAGACCATGTAGGTCGCCGTCTTGAAGACGAGGACGAGCACGATCGGGATCTTTCCGAGGAGCGCGGCGAGAAAGAAGGAGGACCCGCGCCGTTTGCCGGTCACGAGGCCGACCCAGGCGAACGACATCAGGCTGGCGATCGGTCCGAGGCTCGCCATCAAAGTCATCTGCCATCCGGTCGCGTTCAGGGTCTTCGCGAGGATGACGTCGGTCAGCAGGAACACGCCTCCGGAAGTGCCTGCCCAGAAGGAGGAGAGCAGGTGCTCGCGGAAGGCTCGGGACTCTTCGGCGCTTTCGGACGGAGGGAAGGCGAACCGATCCCAGAAGCCCCGCCAGGGGGCGGGGACCGCCGCGCTCAGATGCACTGTGGTTAATCGTCCTTCTTGGTAGAAAAGGCCATTCGGTAGCGCCCGAACGTTGTCATCGATACGGCCTTGTGCTACGGTCCAGCGTTATCACTTGTGCAAAGGATTGCAATCTCAAATGTCGAAATCTTCATGGCGTGCCCGTCACGGTCGGTACCCCACGGAGAACCGCCCGTTCCGGAATTGCGCGCCCGGAAAAATCGGTGAGGTGGAGCGGGAGGGGGTGCAATGAACCCGTACGCGCCGGTTCTCGTCGTGCTCGCGCTCGCGGTCGCGATCCCGGCCGTCTTCCTCTATTTGGGGCCGCGGCTCGGTCCGAAGCGGCCGACCGACGAGAAGAGAACGCCGTACGAGTCGGGCGTGCTGCCGAAGAAGCTGCCGAAGGATCGCGTGCCGGTGAAGTTCTACCTGGTCGCGCTTCTCTTCCTTCTGTTCGACGTCGAGGCCGTGTTCCTGATCCCCTGGGCGATCCATCGCAAGGCGCTGGGGGTCGCGGGAGACGTCGGCATGGCGATCTTCTTCCTCATCCTGGTTCTCGGTCTCGCCTACGAGTGGCGGAAGGGGGCGATGGAATGGGAGTGATGCCCGAGCGAAGGCGCGAGGCGATGCCGGATGTCCGGCGGCCGATCCCTCTTCCGGCGGCGATGCGTCAGGGCGACGAGTCGGTCCTGGCCGGCTCGGCGATCCTCACCCGTCTCGATCAGACCCTGAACTGGGCCCGCAAGAACTCGCTCTGGCCTCTGCCGTTCGGCACCGCTTGCTGCGCGATCGAGTTCATGGGGACCGTTTCCTCGGTCTTCGACCTCTCCCGGTTCGGAGCGGAGCTGGTCCGGTTCTCGCCGCGGCAAGCCGATCTGCTGCTCGTCGCCGGGACGGTCACCTACAAGCAGGCTCCGATCCTGCGGCGGATCTACGAGCAGATGGCCGACCCGAAGTGGGTCATCTCGATGGGGGTCTGCGCCAGCTCCGGCGGGTTCTACGACAACTACTGCACGCTCCAGGGGATCGACAAGGTCATCCCGGTCGACGCCTACGTCGCCGGGTGCCCGCCCCGCCCGGAGGCGGTGCTCGAGGCCCTGATCCACATCCAGGAGAAGATCACCCGCGAGAAGGCGGCCCGGTGAGCGGCTCCCCGAGCTGCGCCGAGCCCCGCGGAGGAGAGAGATGGCGGTGAGGACGGCTGCCGAAAGGACGGACTTCGCCTCGTTCGAGGCGCGCTTCGGTACGGCGATCGTCTCGCGCGAGTCGATGACGACCGGGATCCCCGTCTTTCGCTTGAAGCGCGAGTCGATCCGGGACGCTCTCGCCTTCCTTCGCAGCGAACCAGGCCTCTCTTTCGAGCAGATGACCGATCTGACGGTGGTCGACAACCTGGGCCTTCACGATGGCGACCGGTTCGACGTCGTCTACCTCCTCCACTCCCTTACGCGCGAGGCGCGGGCGGCGGTCAAGTGCGCCGTCCCGGAGGAGGATCCATGGATCGACTCGGCCACGAAGGTCTTCAAGAACGCGGACTGGACGGAGAGAGAGGCGTACGACCAGTACGGGGTCGAGTTCCGGGAGCATCCGAATCTCAAGAGGATCCTGAACCACAAGGAGTTCGTCGGACACCCGCTCCGCAAGGACTACGACATCTATCGAGGCCAGTGGCTCCACGAGGTCGACGATCTCGAGGATGAGCTGGAGCGCCGACGCCGGCTCGATCCGCGTCCCGGAGTGAACGAGCGCGGGACGATGCTCCTGAACCTCGGGCCGAGCCATCCCGCCTCGCACGGGACGCTCCGCAACCTGGTCGAGCTCGAAGGGGAGTCGGTCGTCTACGCGATCCCCGAGATCGGCTACCTCCATCGCGGGTTCGAGAAGTCGGCCGAGACGCATGAGTACAACCAGGTGGTCCCGTACACCGACCGGCTGAACTACTGCTCGGCGATCCTGAACAACATCGCCTACGCCCGCACGATCGAGGGAATGTGCGGGATCGAGGTGACCGACCGCTGCAAGTTCGTTCGAGTGATCCTGGGCGAGCTTTCGCGCATCATGGACCACCTCGTCTGCAACGGGGCGAACCTGGTCGACCTCGGGGCTCTCACGAACTTCTGGTACCTCTTCAACCTGCGCGAGAAGATCTACAACCTGATCGAGAGCGTCACCGGCGCCCGCCTCACGAACTCCTACACGCGCGTCGGCGGACTCTGGGCGGACGTGACGGACGACTTTCTCGACGGCGTCCGCGCCGTGCTCGAGGAGGTGCCGAAGCACGTCGACGACACGTTGAAGCTGATCGCGCGCAACCGGATCTTTCTCGACCGGACGGTGGGGATCGGCAAGATCTCGACCGAGGAGGCGATCTCCTTCGGCTTCACGGGCCCGTGCCTGCGCGCGACCGGCCTCGAATACGACCTGCGGAAGGCCGATCCGTACGACTTCTACGACACGTTCGACTTCGACATTCCGAGCGGATACCAGGGGGACACCTACGACAGGATGATGGTGCGCTTCGAGGAGATCCGCCAGTCGGTGCGGATCGTGCGGCAGGCGATCGACCGGCTCCCGGGCGGCCCGGTCAACGTCGCGCACCCCTCGATCATCATCCCCTCGAAGGAGAAGACGTACGGATCGATCGAAGGGCTCGTCAACCACTTCAAGATCGTGATGCACGGCGTCAAGGTGCCGGCCGGGGACGGCTACGTCGCGAGCGAGGCGGCGAACGGCGAGCTGGGCTTCTATGTCGTCAGCGACGGTTCCATGCGTCCATACAAGTGCAAGGTGCGTCCCCCCTGCTTCCAGATCTACAACGCCTACCCCCGGCTGATCGAGGGAGGCATGCTCGCGGACGCGATCGCGGTCCTCGGAAGCCTGAACGTCATCGCCGGCGAGCTGGACCGGTAGGAGAAGCAAGAGAAGATGCAGCCGTTCGAGAATCCCGATCCCGCCCACGATCCGACGACGCGGAGGCTCTGCCCGCTGCAGGAGCTGGGAGAGCCGGTCGTCTTCTCCGATGCCGAGAAGGCGAGGATCGAGCGGCTCTTCACGCGCTATCCGACGAAGAAGGCGGCGATCCTGCCGCTGCTGTGGATGGTGCAGGAGAGATACGGCTGGGTGCCGCAGGAGGCGGTCGAGACTGTCGCGGAGCTCTGCGAGGTCGCTCCGTCCCATGTCTATGGCGTGGTCAGCTTCTACACGATGTTCCGCCGCTCGCCGGCAGGGAGCTACCACCTCCAGATCTGCACGAACCTCTCCTGCCAGCTCCTCGGCGCCGAGCACATGCTCGACTGCTTGCGCCGCAAGCTCGGTATCGAGCTCGGGCAGACGACCCCCGACGGCCTCTTCACGCTCGAGGAGGTCGAGTGCCTGGCGGCCTGCGAAATGGCCCCGATGATCCAAGTGAACGAGGAGTTCGTCGGTCCGCTCGACGAGGAGGAGATCGACCGGCTCCTCGACCGGCTGCGCAAGGAGGCCCGCGCCTGATGGAAGTCCGTCTGCTGACCCGGAACTTCGACCATCCCGCTTCGTGGACGCTGGACGCCTACGAAGGGGCGGGAGGCTACCGCGCCGTGCGCAAGGCGCTTGCGATGGAGCCGGCCGCGGTGATCGAGGAGGTGAAGAAGTCCGGCCTTCGAGGGCGCGGAGGCGCGGGATTCCCGACCGGGATGAAGTGGTCCTTCGTCCCGAAGGAGTCGAAGCTGCCGAAGTACCTCTGCGTGAACGCGGACGAGAGCGAGCCGGGAACGTTCAAGGATCGCTATCTCCTCGAGCGCGACCCGCATGCGCTCCTCGAGGGGATCGTCATCACCTGCTGGGCGGTCGGGATCCATTCCGCCTATGTCTACATTCGCGGGGAGTTCGGGCTGCCCTACCACCGCCTGCAAGACGCGGTCGAGGAGGCGTATGCCAAGGGGTATCTCGGCAAGTCGGTCTTCGGCTCCCGCTTCGACCTCGACGTCACGATCCATCGCGGCGCCGGCGCGTACATCTGCGGCGAGGAGACCGGGCTGATCGAGTCGCTCGAGGGAAAGACCGGCAAGCCGCGCATCAAGCCGCCGTTCCCCGCTCTGGTCGGCGTGTTCGGCGGTCCCACCGTCGTCAACAACGTCGAGACGTTGACCGCCGTCCCCTGGATCCTCGAGAACGGAGCGGATGCGTACCACGCCTGGGGCACGGAGAAATCCCCGGGCACCAAGCTCTTCAGCGTGAGCGGGCCGGTCGTCCGCCCGGGCGTCTACGAGATCCCGCTCGGCCTGCCTCTGCCGGATCTGGTCTACGGCCTCTGCGGAGGGATCCGCGACGGCAAGAAGATGAAGGCGAACATTCCGGGCGGCTCCTCGGTGCCGGTATTGACTGCGGCCGAGGCGGAGAAGGTGAATCTCGACTACGAGGCCCTGGCCGCGGCCGGGACGATGCTCGGCTCCGGAGGGATGATCGTGATCGACGAGGACACCTGCATGGTGTGGGCGCTCTCGATCATCGAGAAGTTCTATGCCCACGAGTCGTGCGGCCAGTGCACCCCCTGCCGGGAGGGGACGGGATGGCTGCGCGATCTCGTCTCCCGGCTGGAAGCGGGGGGAGGGACCCCCGGCGACATGGACAAGATCCTCTCGATCACGCGGAACATGATCGGCACGACGATCTGCGTCCTGTCCGACGCGGCGGCAATGCCGGCCGCCAGCTTCGTACAGAAGTTCCGGCCGGAGTTCGAGGCGCACGTCGGGGCGGGGCGCTGCCCGCTGCGCCATCCACGCCCCGCGCTGGCGGCCGTCGGTCGCTGACCGGCCGGGCAGGGCTCGCAGCACAGGCAGGTAGGCAGGCAGAACAGGAAGAAGGACCAGGCAGGCAGACAGGCAGGAGGAAAGAAGAGCAGAATGCCGACCGTCTATGTGAACGACCGCGCGATCGAGGTCCCGGAGGGCCTGAACATGATTCAGGTCGCGAAGCTCCTCGGGATCGAAATCCCGCACTTCTGCTATCACCCGGGCCTCGGGGTCGACGGCAATTGCCGGCTCTGCCTGATCGAGGTCGAAGGGATCCCGAAGCCGCAGGTTGCCTGCAACACTTTCGTCAAGGATGGGTTGAAGATCCGGACCGAGACCGAGCGAGTCCACGAGCTGCGCAAGGCGGTGCTCGAGTTCTTCTTCCTCAACCACCCTCTCGATTGCCCGATCTGCGATCAGTCCGGCGAATGTCTGCTCCAGGACTTCTACATGCGCCACGGGCAGTACGAGAGCCGCCTCGATCTCCCGAAGGTGCATAAGCGCAAGGTCGTCGACGTCGGGCCCCGCGTGGTGCTCGACGCGGAACGGTGCGTGCTTTGCACGCGCTGCGTCCGCTTCTGCGACCGCGTCACGGGAACCGGAGAGCTCCGGATCATCAACCGCGGCAATCGTAGCGAGATCGGCACCTTCCCCGGCAAGCCGCTCGACAATCCCTACAGCTTGAACACCGTCGACCTCTGCCCGGTCGGGGCGCTCACCTCGAAGGACTTCCGCTTCCAGTGCCGCGTCTGGTTCCTCTCCTCCGCGAAGTCGATCTGCGCCGGCTGCAGCCGCGGCTGCAACATCTACATGGAGCAGAACGAGGGGACGATCCATCGCCTTCGCCCGCGCGAGAACCAGGAGGTCAACCGCTGGTGGATGTGCGACGAGGGGAGGCGGACCTACGTCCCGCTGAACGAGAACCGTTGCGAGGTCCCGAGCATCGGCGGTGAAGAGGTGACGCACGAGGAAGCGCTGGAGGCGATCGCCTCCGCGATCCGCGCGGCCCGCGAGAAGGGAGGAGACGGCGCGGTCCGGATGTTCCTCTCCCCGGAGATGTCGAACGAGGCGCTCTACGCCGCGCGCGCCTTCGCCCGGCAGGTGCTCGACGGCGCGCCGATCGTGGCGGGCAGCCGCAAGCCGGCCGGGGTCGAGGATGCGATCCTGCGCAAGGCGGACCGCACCCCCAACCGGCGCGGGTGCGAGGCGCTCGGCCTTTGGACCGACGACCTGGCCGCCGAGATCGGCAAAGGAGGGGGGCTGGCGATCGTGATCCAGAACGACCTCGCCGCTCATGATCCCGCCCTCGCGCGGCTGCTCGAGAAGTACGCGCGGGTTCTCTATCTGGCGACGAACGAGGACGCCACCTCGCGGCTTGCCGGCATCGTCCATCCGGTGACGCCGCACTCGGAGTTCGACGGCAGCTTCACGAACTTCGAAGGGCGGGTGCAGCTCTTCCGGCGCAGCGTGACGCCGCGAGGGGACGCGCTGACGGTGATGGAGCTGCTGCGCCGGATCGCGGCGCGCCTCGGCGTCGAGTTCGGGTGGGTGAATCGCAACGCGATCTGGGCCGAGATGGCCCGAGCGGTGCCGGAGTTCGAGGGGATGAGCCCTTCGGCGATCGGGGATTCCGGGATGCTGCTCGCCTCGCTCCGGCCGCGCGCGGCGGGGACGGCGGGGTCGGCTGGCGAGTCCGAGCCGCAGGCGGCGGAAAGGGGCTAGGAGGGCGATGGCGGAGTTCCTCGCGCACGCGGGCACGGCGGTCCTCGTCTGGGCGTTCGGCCTGTCGATGATCCCCCTGATGGTCTGGTTCGAGAGGAAGGCGTCCGCATACATGCAGGACCGGACGGGGCCCAATCGCGCGGCGATCGCCGGCATCCGTCTCGGCGGAATGGTCCACACGATCGCGGACGTCGTGAAGCTCGTCTACAAGGAGGAGGTTCGCCCCGCGAACGTCCATCGTTTCTATTGGACGATCGCGCCGGCGCTTTCGATGGCGGTCGCCCTCTCCACCTTCGCCGTCATCCCGGTCGCGGACGACCTGATCGCGGGCGGGAAGATGCTCCACTGGCAAGCGCTGAAGATCGACGCGGGGCTCCTGTGGATCCTCGCGATCTCCTCGCTCGGCGTTCTCGGGATCATCCTGGCGGGCTGGGGATCGAACAACCGCTACGCGCTCCTGGGCGGCATGCGCTCGACCGCCCAGATGATCAGCTACGAGCTGGCGCTCGGCGTCTCCGTCCTCGGCATCCTCATGATCTTCGGGACGCTCGACCTGAACGAGATCGCGCAGCAGCAGGGGAAGCTCCTGTTCGGTTTCCTGCCGATGTGGGGGATCGTCGTCCAGCCGCTCGCCGGCATTCTGTTCCTGACCGCCGCCGTGGCGGAGTGCAACCGCACGCCGTTCGACCTCCCGGAGGGGGAGAGCGAGATCGTCGGCTATCACGTCGAGTACTCGAGTCTCAAGTTCGCGCTCTTCTTCATGGCGGAGTACGTCAACATCGTCGTCTCGGCGGCGCTCGTCACCACCCTGTTCTTCGGGGGATGGCAGATTCCCTGGCTTCCCACCGGAGCGCTCGAGCAGCACGCAAAGCCGGTTCTCCTCGTCACGCTGCTCGCCGTCGCGGCGCTGTCGATCGTCGTCGTCATCGCCTCCCTCCGCTGGTCGGAGCGGCTGAAGAGCCTCTACACCGACGCCCGTCGCCGCGAGGGGGACATCTGGGCAGGCGTGTTCGCGGCCGTCGCGCTGATCTGCCTCGCCGGGGCCGCGGCCGTGGCGCTCGTTCCGCTCACCGGCATCGCTCCGGCGGTGTTCGCGCGCATCGCCCAGATGGGGATGTTCTTCGGCAAGGTCGTCTTCTGGGCGTTCTTCTTCATCTGGGTCCGCTGGACGCTTCCGCGCTTCCGTTACGACCAGCTGATGAATCTCGGATGGAAGAATCTGCTGCCGCTCGCGCTGCTCAACGTTGCGGCCACCGCGGTGGTGCTGCGGCTCCTGGGAAGGTGAGGCGGCCGATGGAAGCGAGCTCTCCGGCAATCGGGGCCGGCCCGCAGGTCAGTCGGCCGGCGGGTCCAGGCAGAGGGAGGGAAGAGGATCGATGAAGGTGCCGAGCCCGAAGCTCTCCTGGTACGAGCGGATCTACCTGGTCGAGGTGATCCGCGGCCTCGGCGTCACCATCCGCCACATGGTGGAGAACATCTTCCATCAGAGCGCGATGCCGACGGTCCAGTACCCGGAGGAGCCGAAGCCGCTCCCGGTGCGGATCAAGGGGCGCCACCGGTTGACCGTCCGCGAGGACGGATCGCCGAAGTGCGTGGCTTGCTTCATGTGCCAGACCGCCTGCCCGGCGCGCTGCATCCACATCGTCGCGGAGGAATCGCCGACCGCCGCCTTCGAGAAGCGCCCGGAAGTCTTCGATATCGACATGCTCCGCTGCGTCTTCTGCGGCTACTGCGTCGAAGCGTGCCCGGAGGACGCGATCCGCATGGACACCGGCGAGGTGACGATCGTGGCGGACACGCGCGAGGCGTTCCTCTTCCACAAGGAGTTCCTCCTCTACGGCGACAAGAGCGCCATCGGCGGCGGGACCGCCGAGCCCGAGGCGCCGCTGACCGAGCCGCCCTCCTCGCCGGAGGGCGAGCAGGAACCCCCCGACGGGGTGCCGGTCACGGCGACGCCGCCGCGGCCGCCGGTCCCGGCGTCCTGGTGAGGGGAGCAGCGACGATGCAGCCCAATCCGTTCGTCTTCTGGATCCTCGCGGCGATCGCCGTCGGCGCGGCGCTCGTGACGATCACCCGCAAGAATCCACTGGCGAGCGCCCTCGCGCTCGCCGTCTCGCTGGTCGCCGTCGCTGGGCTGTTCGCCGGCCTCGCGGCGCACCTGCTGTTCATCCTGCAGATCCTCGTCTATGCGGGGGCGATCGTCGTCCTGATCGTCTTCGTGATCATGCTGCTGAATCTTCGCGAGGAGGACCTCGCGCCTCTCGCCGTCGAGAAGGGGAAGTTCGCGGTCGCCGCGATCGCGGCCGCCGCGGGATGCGCGCTCGTGCTCCGCTCGCTCTCCGGCCTGCCCGGTCTCTGGCGGCCGGTTCCGCCGGAGTTCGGCACCGCGCAGGACGTCGCGGGAGCGCTCTTTACGCGCTTCCTGATCCCGTTCGAGATCCTGGGGCTGATCCTCCTCGTGGGGATCATGGGAGCCGTGGTGCTCGCGAAGAAGGGGGAGTGAGGGGATGCCCGCCGTCAGTCTCGGACACTACGTCGCCCTCGCGATCGTCCTGTTCTTCATCGGGGTGGTCGGAGTGCTCGCCCGGCGCAACGCCCTGGTGGTCCTCATGTCGATCGAACTGATGCTGAACGCCGTCAACCTCGCCTTCGCCGCCTTCGCCCGCTTCTGGGGCAACGTCGACGCGCACGTGATCGTGTTCTTCGTGATCGCGATCGCGGCGGTCGAAGCGGGAGTGGGGCTCGCGATCCTGGTCGATATCTTTCGCAAGCGCGAGACGGTCGATCTCGAGGACCTGACCGCGCTCAACGAGTAGGGGGAAGCAGGCTGTGGAGGCTTCGACGATCCTCGGATGGATTCCGCTCTTCCCTCTCCTGGGGGCGATCGCCAACGGGACGATCGCGCTGGCCACGAGCCACGTCCCGGGCGAGAAGGCGCCCGGGCGGCGCGCGGTGACCCTGCTCGGCTGCGCCGCGCCGATCCTTTCCTTCGCCGTCGTGCTCGTCTCGTTCCTGCGGCTCCTCGGAATGCCGGAGGAGGGCCGGGTTCTCGGACAGACGCTCTTCTCCTGGATCGCGGCCGGGCGGCTGGACGTCGGCCTGGGACTGCTGTTCGACCCGCTCTCGGCGACGATGCTGCTCTTCGTGACCGGCATCGGCTCGTTGATCCACATCTACTCGATCGGCTACATGGCGCACGACCGCGGCTACGCGCGCTACTTCGCCTATCTGAACCTCTTCACGTTCGCGATGATCCTGCTCGTCCTCGGAGACGGCCTCCTCCCGATGTTCATCGGCTGGGAGGGTGTGGGACTCTGCTCGTACCTGCTGATCGGGTTCTGGCACACGGACGAAGAGAAGGCGATCGCCGGGAACAAGGCGTTCCTCGTCAATCGGATCGGCGACTTCGGCTTCCTGCTCGGGATCTTCACCCTCTTCTGGGCGGTCGCAGGAGCGGCGGGCGGACCTCAGGCGGGCGCGCAGGCGGCGCACGCGGCCGGAGCCGCCGGAGCCGCCGGAGCCGCCGGAGCGGCCGGCGGCGCCATCAGCCTCCGCTATCAGGAGCTGCTGGCCGCCGTCCACGCCATCGACCCGCGCACGCTGACCGCCGCCTGCCTGCTTCTCTTCGTCGGGGCGACCGGCAAGTCGGCGCAGCTTCCGCTCTACGTCTGGCTCCCCGACGCGATGGCGGGACCCACCCCGGTCTCGGCGCTGATCCACGCCGCGACGATGGTCACCTCCGGGATCTACATGGTCGCGCGGCTGTCGTTCCTCTTCGTGCAGTCGCCGCTCGCGCTCACCGTCGTGGCGATCGTGGGCGCCGCGACCGCGTTCTTCGCGGCGACGATCGGCCTCGCGCAGAACGACATCAAGAAGGTGCTCGCCTACTCCACCGTGAGCCAGCTCGGATATATGTTCCTGGGCGTCGGCGTCGCCGCCTTCGGCGCAGGGATCTTCCACGTCGTCACCCACGCCTTCTTCAAGGCGTGCCTCTTCCTCGGCGCCGGCTCCGTGATTCACGCCCTCTCCGGGGAGCAGGACATCCGCAAGATGGGCGGGCTGCTCAAGCGGATTCCGGTGACCGGTTGGACCTTCCTGATCGCGACGCTCGCCATCGCCGGGATCTTCCCGTTCGCCGGCTTCTTCTCGAAGGACGAGATCCTCTGGTCCGCCTTCTCCGCCCAGAATCCGATCGCGCCGTGGCTGCCGAAGCTCCTCTGGGCGGTCGGGATCGTGACGGCGGGGATCACCGCCTTCTACATGACGCGTCTCGCAGGGCTCGTCTTCTTCGGCAAAGAGAGGATGAGCCGCGAGGTCTCGCATCACGTGCATGAATCGCCGCGATCGATGACCGTCCCGCTCGTGATCCTCGCCGCCGGATCGCTTCTCGTCGGGTTTCTCGGGGTCCCGGACGCCCTTTTTCACGGCGCCAACCGCTTCGGCCCGTGGCTCGCGCCGGTCCTCGCCGGCGGCGGGCACGGCGCGACGGCGGCCGAGGGGGTGCAGGAGGCGGCTGGGGGCGCGGGCCTCGAGCGCGGCCTCATGCTTCTCTCGCTCGCGGTCGCGGCCGCCGGGATCGGTCTCGGGTGGCTCTTCTACCTGCGCCGGCCCGAGCTGCCCGGTCGCGTGGCGGCGAGAGCCGGAGGGCTCTACCGCGTGATCGCGAACAAGTACTACGTCGACGAGGCGTACCAGGCGGCGATCGTCCGGCCGCTCGTCGGCGGCTCGCGTTCGCTGCTCTTCGGCGGCGTCGACGTGAAGGGGATCGATCTGGCCGTCAACCTCGTCGGGATCTTGAGCCGGGCCGGGAGCTACGCGCTGCGGCTCGTGCAGACCGGCTACGTCCAGTTCTACACGGCGGCCGTCCTGATCGGCGTCGTCGTGCTGCTCTGGGTGATGTTCTAGGGCAAGGAAAGGGAAGGGAAGAGAGGCGCCATGCAGGGACCCGGGCTTCTGTCGCTGATCCTCGGATTGCCGCTCGCCGGCTCGATCCTCCTCCTGTTCCTGCCGAAGGACAGGCCGGAGGCGAGCCGCCTCTTCGCGCTCGGCATCTCGCTCGCGACGTTCGTGGCCTCGCTCCCCCTGCTCGCCGGCTTCGAGAAGAACGCGGCGATGCAGTTCGTCGAGAACATCCCCTGGATCACCGCCTTCGGCATCCATTACCACCTCGGCGTCGACGGCATCTCCCTCTTCCTGGTCCTCCTCACGACCTTCCTGACCCCGGTCGTGGTCCTCTCGAGCTGGCGGGACGTGCGGGAGCGCGTCCGCGCCTTCCACTCGATGATCCTGCTCCTGGAAGTCGGCATGCTCGGGGCGTTCGTCGCCCTCGACCTGTTCCTCTTCTACATCTTCTGGGAGCTGATGCTGATTCCGATGTACGTGTTGATCGGCGTGTGGGGAGGACCGCGCCGCATCTACGCGGCGGTGAAGTTCGTCCTGTACACCATCGTCGGATCGCTGTTGATGCTCGTCGGGATCCTGGCGCTCTATTTCCTGCACCGAGGACAGACCGGCGTCGGGACGTTCGACCTGATCGCGCTGCGCGAGACGGCGCTGCCGCCCGGCACGCAGGCCTGGCTCTTCGGCGCGTTCGCTCTCGCCTTCGCGATCAAGGTGCCGATCTGGCCGCTCCATACCTGGCTCCCCGACGCGCACACCGAGGCGCCGACGGCCGGCTCGGTGATCCTCGCGGGGGTGCTGCTGAAGCTCGGGACGTACGGGTTCCTGCGCTTCGCGATCCCGCTGTTCCCCGACGCGGCGGCGCGGTTCCAGCCGCTGTTGCTCACTCTCGCCGCCATCGGCATCGTCTACGGCGCGCTGGTCGCGATGGTGCAGACGGACATCAAGAAGCTCGTCGCCTACTCGTCGGTGAGCCATCTCGGCTACGTCATGCTCGGCCTGTTCTCCTTCAACCTCGAGGCGTTCAGCGGCGCTCTCTACCAGATGCTGAATCACGGGCTTTCCACCGGCGCGCTCTTCCTCCTCGTCGGGATCCTCTACGAGAGGCGGCACACGCGACAGATCGCCGATTACGGCGGTATCGCGAAGCGGGTGCCGCTGTACACCGCGGCCTTCCTGCTCGTCACTCTCTCGTCGATCGGCCTGCCGGGACTGAACGGCTTCGTCGGAGAGTTCCTGATCCTGCTCGGCGCCTTCGGGGCCAACCGCACGGCGGCGATCGTCTCGACGACCGGAGTGGTCCTCGGCGCCGCTTACATGCTCTGGCTGACGCAGCGCTTCCTGTTCGGGCCGATGCGCCACGAGGAGAACCGGAGCTTGAAGGACCTGAACCTGCGGGAGGGCCTGCTGCTCGCGCCCGTCCTGCTCCTGATCGTGATGATGGGGGTGCAGCCGCGGCCGCTCCTCGATCGGATGTCGCCGGCGCTCGACGCCTCGCTCGCGCCCGTGCAGACCGCCGCCGCGCTTCGCCACGGCCGTCCGGACGGGCCGTTCCGCGAAGGATCCTGGTACGCCTTCCTGCTGCCCAAAGCGAACGAGCCGGCTGCGGCTGTCTCGCCGCCGCCCGCGCCCGATGAGGACGGGACGGCGATCCCTGCCGTTACGGTTCCGGGGACGATCGAGGAGGCTGGCCGATGATGCCGCGCACGTTCGCCGATCTGGCTTCCTTGACGCCGTTCCTCCTCCTGGCCGGTGGAGGGCTGCTCCTCGTCCTGATCGATACGATCGCGGGACGGCGCCCCCGGATCCCTTGGGCGGTGCCCGCCGCGATCCTGCTCGCGGCCGCTCTCGGGTCGATCCTCGCGCTGTTCCAGAACCCTCCGGCCGGCGGACCGCTCGACCGTCTCGCCGTCGCCGACCCGTTCGCCCTCTTCGTCGCGAGCCTGGTCTGCGTGGCGGCGCTCCTCACCGTCGCGCTCTCCGACTCCTACCTGGCCCGGATCGGACGCCCGCGCGGCGAGTTCTACGCGCTGCTGCTCTTCTCCGCTTCGGGGATGGTTCTTTTCGCCTCGACGACCGACCTGCTGATGCTCTTCCTCGGGCTCGAGCTGCTCTCGATCCCGATCTACATCCTTTCCGCCTATGTCCGGAGCGACGTGAAGAGCAGCGAGGCGGGGCTGAAGTACTTCCTGCTCGGCTCGTTTTCGAGCGCGGCGTTCCTGCTCGGGATCGCGCTGCTCTACGGCGCGAGCGGCACGACGGACCTCCGGGAGATCGCGGCCGCCGGTTCGCCCTGGCCGGGGCTGCTTGCCGCCGGATCCGTGCTGCTGCTGTCCGGGTTCCTCTTCAAGGTCGCTTCCGTCCCGTTCCACATGTGGGCCCCCGACGTGTACGAAGGGGCTCCGACGACGGTGACGGCGTTCATGGCCACCGCGGTCAAGGTAGCGGCGTTCGGCGCCCTGCTGCGGGTCGTCTCGCTCCGCGCGCCCGCCCTCTCCACGGTGTCCGCGGAGAAGTTATTCTTCTGGCTGGCGGTCCTCACCATGTCGGTCGGCAATCTCGCCGCCCTGACACAGTCGAACGTCAAACGAATGCTCGCCTATTCCTCGATCGCGCACGCCGGGTACATTCTTGTCGGCGTGACCGTATTCCTGGGAACGGGAGACCCGCAGGCCGTCACGGGGATCCTCTATTACCTGCTCGCCTACACATTCATGACGATCGGAGCGTTCGCGGTGGTCATCGTATGGGGCGAGAAGGGGAACGAGCACCTCGACATGGGGGACTACGCCGGGCTGGGCTGGCGCTACCCGGCGGCGGGGATCGCGATGAGCCTCTTCATGATCTCCCTTGCCGGAATCCCTCCGACGGCCGGGTTCTTCGGGAAGTACGCGATCTTCGCGAACGCGGTCGAGCACGGGCGCATCCCGATCGTCGTGATCGCCGTGCTGAACAGCGCTCTCTCGGTCGCATACTACCTGCGCCTGCTCGTGACGCTCTACATGCGCCCCGACACCGGCAAGGTGACCGCGCCTCGCGCGTGGATCCCCGCGGCCGTCGTCGGCGTCTGCGCGCTCGCCGTGCTGTGGGCCGGCTTCGGTCCGGACGGGATCCTCCCCGGCGTTCCGACGCTGCTCGCGTGGGCGCGGGACTCCGTCCTGGCAGCCCGGTAGCGAGGAGGAAGGAGAGACGATGCTGCGTTGGGTCTTTCTCGACATCGGCAACGTGCTGATGAACGACGACCCGGCGATGGCGCTTCTCTATCGCGAGCTGCATCGGATGATCTGCCAGACCGGCTACCGGATCCCCTTCGCGCGCCTCCTCGAGGAGCGCGAGGCGTTGATTCGCGAGCGCGGGCCGGAACACTGGGGAATCCTCGGGAAGAAGTACCTCGGGGACGGCGGGCACCGGCGCCTCATGGAGCGCTGCGCCCGCAAGATCCGCAACGACTACATGGGATGCCACGAGGTGCTCCCCGGAGCGCCCGAGCTGCTCGAGCGCCTCGCGAGCCGCTACCGGATCGGTGTGGTGGCGAACCAGCTCCGGGAAGTGATTCCTGCCCTCCGCGAGGCCGGTCTCGGAGAGCGCATCGAAGTGTACGCAGTGAGCGAGCAGGTCGGCATCCGCAAACCGGACACCTCTCTCTACCGCTGGGCCTGCGAGCAGGCACGCTGCGCGCCGCACGAAGCGGTGATGATCGGGGACCGCCCCGACAACGACATCGCGCCGGCGCGCGCCGTCGGGCTCTGGACGATCCTCTTCCAGCTCCCTCACGAGCTGAAGGGGTACGAGCCGTTCGGGGAATACGAGAAGCTCTACTTCGCCAGCCAGCTCCGCGCGAGCATCTGCCGCATAGCCCCCGCCTGCGACGCTCAGATGCCCGACGCCTTCGCCCGCAGCTTCCCCGAGCTGGAGGCCGCCGTCGAGGCGGTGGCGCAGCGCGCGGCCGCAACGACGGCGAGCGCGGCCGGATCCGTTCCCGCGGCGGGACCGGTCCCCGCGCCCGGATCCGTCCCCGCGAACGGCGCCGGGATCGCGGACGGTCCTGCAAATCGAGAGGCTTCGAGCCTCGACGACGCGGAATCCAGCGCGGTCGATCCTGCAAAGGCCGCCCCGCCGCGCGCCAAGCGGGCGACCCCTTCAGCCGCCCACTCCCGCCGCCGATAACAGGCCCGGGGGCCGGATCCCGGGCGCCGCAGCGTCTCCCCGGCGTCATTCACGAGGGACTTGCGCCGAGATTCGCGGCCCCCAGCGGGTCGAGCAGGCATCGGCATGGAGCGAGGCAGCGGAATCTCCGCGAGGCTGGGAGCAAGGGGGCACACGTGGGTCGCATCGGAAACCGGACGTCGCCCGGTCGGTTCACCGTCGGAAGCTGGAAGGACCTCGAAGCGAGCGAGGCGCAGCGCTATCTGGAGCAGCAGGTCGCGCAGCTCGGCCGGATCACCGCCGTCCGCTGCGTCTATCGTGAAGGGGCCGACTATCCCGAGCATTTCCACCCGCAGGAGCAGGTGACGATCGTCGAGGAAGGCGCCTTGGAGTTCCACATTGGCGAGGACCGGATGACGGTGAGCCGCGGGGAGATGATCTCCGTGGAGCCGGGGGTCCGGCATGCGACGCGCGTGACGGAAGGAAGCGGGCGGGTGGTTGCGCTGAACCTGTTCCTCGGACGCAATGGGGAGCGCCACGGACGCCTCTCCGGCAAGATCGGCGTCGCCACGTTCCTGACCTGAGAAGCGCGGAGGCCCTTCCCGCGTCTCACGCCCCCGGCTCGATCCGCTTGCGGCGGCCCTTCCCGCATCTCCCGCCCCCGGCTCGATCCGCGTGCGGCGGCCTTCCCGCATCTCCCGCGGGCCCGTTCCGCTTGCGGCAGCTCGTCCCTCCTCCCTACCCTCGGTGCGGGCCATCCACCGGGCCCGCGAGGTGCCGTCCATGTTCGGTCGGCCTTTCCGAAAGAAGGAGGAACGAGGATGCCGGAGTTCGCGACCCCGTTCGCGGGGCTGAGCAGCGAGCGGACGCTCACGCACGAGGAGCTGGTGCGGGCGATCCGCTTCCTGATCGCCGCGGAGTACGAGGCGGTGCAGCTCTACATGCAGCTCGCGGAGTCGACGGACCATGCGTTGACCGCGACCGTGCTGCAGGAGATCGCCGACGAGGAGAGGGTGCACGCGGGCGAGTTCCTGCGCTTGCTCGAGGAGCTCGCGCCCGACGAGAAGCGGCTCTACGCAAAAGGAGCCGAGGAGGTCGAAGGGGAGATCCGCAAGAGATCGCGGACGTAGCGGCCGGCCCCCGCCGCCGGCCGGTCATCCCCCCGCGGGCTCCTCCGGCTTTCCCGCGGCGTCCGCCGCGCCACGCCGCCTCGCGATCCCGCGTTCCGTCGCGCCTTCGAGCAGCGGAGCCGGAAGGCTGAAGCCGCCGTCCGCGAGAAGCACGGCGCCCATGATCCAGCCCGCTGCGGGGGAAGCGAGGAAGCAGACCAGCTCCGCGATCTCTTCGGGCGCGCCGAACCGGCCCGAGGGGATCTTCCTTCGGACTTCCTCCTCGTGCTCGATCGAAGGCCAGAGCCGGTCCGCGGCGCCCCGGCTCGCGAACGGCCCGGGCGAGACCGCGTTCACGCGAATCCCGTGGGGAGCCCATTCCGCTGCGAGCGTCCGCGTCATCGTTTCCACTCCAGCCTTCGCGCATGCGGAGTGCACGACGCCCGGCTTGCCGTCCCTGGCGTAGGGGGCGGACACGTTCACGATCGCGCCGCCGCCCCGCTCCCGCATCACGAGGGCCGCCTCGCGAGAGACGTAGAAGACGCCGTTCAACGCGACGTCGATCACGCTGGCGAAGGCCTTCGGCGCCAGCGCGAGGGCCGGACGCACGAAGTTGCCCGCCGCGTTGTTCACGAGCACATCCAAGCCGCCGAACGCGGTGACCGTCGCCCGGACGGCTCGCCGCACCGCATGCGGATCCCGGACGTCGCAGGCAAAACTCAGGACCTCGAATCCTTCCTCGGATCCGGTCTGGATCAACCGCTCATGGCGTCGCGGATCCCGGCTTGCGCAGGCGACGCGCGCGCCGAGACGTCCGAGACGGGTCGAGACGGCGAGGCCGAGCCCGGTCCCGCCTCCCGTCACGAGCGCGGATCGTCCGGCGAAGATGCCGTCCGGCAGGAAGGGGAAGAGGCGTTCGCCGGACCGGTCGACTCCCGGCGGCGGGGCGATCGGACGCGCAGCAGGCGGCTCCGGAGGTCTCTCCGGCGCGCTCACGTCGTCGTCCCCTCTCGGCCCGGCCAGGTTTCCGCGATCGCCTCGGTGTCCAGGTAGTCCTGGATCTCGACGATCGACTCGCCCCGGAACCGGAAGACGGTCACTCCTCGATTGCGGTACGCCTCGC
Source organism: Candidatus Eiseniibacteriota bacterium (assembly GCA_041946735.1). GTDB lineage: Bacteria > Eisenbacteria > RBG-16-71-46 > CAIMUX01 > VGJL01 > JBHGAY01. The sequence continues at coordinate 174,487 of JBHGAY010000001.1, read as the reverse complement.
CTGCCCGCGTGGTCCCCTCGTTGCTCCACTGGGCGACGGCGCGGTCGCCGGCCACGGCCGCCCATTCGACGTCGAAGCGCAGCCCTCCGCGGAACAGCCGCTGGTTCTGCTTGAGGAAGACCAGGACGGCGCGCCTCCCGGCATACCGGCCCCCGAAACGCCGTCCGGGGAACTCCAGGATCACGTGCTCGTCGAGCCTCTCGGCGATCCGATCGGCCCGGCCCGCCATCAGGTCGTCGTAGAAGAGCCGGATCTCGCTCTCGGTCATGCTCCGCCCTCTCCTTCGCGCGGTCTTCAGGCCGTCTTCGGACCGTCTCCCGGCCGTCCGGCCGGGTCGCGCGTGCGCGCCGCAGCCTCCGGATGGTACGCGAGGCGGCGCGGTCTTCGAGGCCTGAACTGAGCTGCTGCCCCCGGCAGCGGGCGATCTCCTCCGTGCCGCGCCTCCTCCGTCCGGGAGCGGCGGCAGCCGCCGGTGTGGGCCGCCGGATGCCGGATGGCCCCGCGCACGGTATGCTCTGCCGTCCGGCTCTCTCCCAGGAGGCAGGGCGGGCGCGCTCCATCCACGCGCCGTGCGAGCCTCGGCCGGACGGGAGGCCCCGTTGAGCCACGAGATGGCGTTTCAGGATCTGATCCCCGACAACCTCTGCTTCGGATGCGGCGTCCAGAACGACGCGGGATTGAAGATCCGCTCCTTCTGGGACGGCGAGGAGTCGATCTGCACCTACCATCCCTCGCCGCACCACTCGGCAGGCCCTCGGTCCTACGTCAACGGCGGGATCCTCGCGACGCTGATCGACTGCCACTCTGTCTGCACGGCGATCGCGGGGGAGTACCGGCGCGAGGGGCGGCCGATCGGGTCGGACCCGGCGATCTGGTACGCCACTCGCCGGCTCGAGGTCGAGTATCGGAGACCGACGCCGATCGACCAGCCGATCGAGCTGCGGGCGCGCATCGACGAAGTCGAGGGAACGCGCACGACCTTGCGATGCACGGTCCGCTCGGGGGGGAAGGTGCGAGCCGAGGCGCTCGTCGTCGCGGTTCGCGTTCCGGATGGCTGGCGGCGGGACTGAGCCGCGTCCTTCCCGGCCGTCGAGGCCGTCGCGGCACTCGCCGACCGGGCGGGAAGCGGACGCTTCGGCGGTGAGCGCCCCGCTCGGCGCTCCCTCTCGCCTTGCGGTTCTGGCCACGGGCGCGCTCGCGATGATCGGCTTCGCCGCGAACTCGATCCTCTGCCGCCTCGCGCTTCGCTTCGACCGCATCGATCCGGCCGGCTTCACCGCCGTCCGGCTTGCGTCGGGGACGATCGCGCTCTGGGGTCTCGTCTTCCTTTTCGGGCGCAGCTCTCGCGGCTCCCGACGCGCGGGCGGCTCCCGACTTTCGGGCGGCTCCCGACGCTCGAGCCGCGCGGCGGCCTCTCCCTCCGGCTCGAGCTGGATCTCCGGCCTGCTGCTCTTCGCCTACGCCTTCGCTTTCTCCCTCGCCTACCGCTCGCTTTCCGTCGGCACCGGAGCGCTCATCCTCTTCGGCGCCGTCCAGGTGACGATGATCGCGGCGGGACTCCTGTCGGGAGAGCGGCCGCACTGGCTGCAGTGGGTCGGGCTCGCCGCGGCGACCGCGGGTCTCCTCTATCTCGTCTCGCCGGGGATCAGCGCGCCCCGGCTCGGTGGCGCGGTCCTCATGGCGATCGCGGGGCACGCGTGGGGAATCTACTCGCTGCGCGGAAGGAGGAACGCCGAGCCGCTCCGCGCGACGGCCGGCAACTTCCTCCGCTCTGTCCCGTTCGTGCTGGCCGCCTGCGTCCCGCTCGCTTCGCGCCTCCGTTTCGATCTCGACGGGATCGCGCTCGCGACCGCGTCGGGCGCGCTCGCCTCCGGCCTCGGATACGTGTCGTGGTATGCCGCGCTCCGTGGCCTGCGCGCGATGCAGGCCGCCGCCGTGCAGCTCAGCGTTCCGGTCCTCGCCGCCGCGGGCGGCGTCCTGCTGCTCGCCGAGCGCCCGAGCGTCCGCCTGCTCGCCTCTTCAGCGGCGATCCTCGGAGGTCTCGGCCTCGCGCTTTGGGACCGGGTGCAGACGACGACAAGGCCCGGCACCGGAAAGATGAAGCGTTCGTAATATCACATTCGATTTCGTGCGCGGCTTCGAGGAATCGTCCCCTCGACCGGCATGCGGTTGTACACTCGACCGGTCGGGTCGCCGATCGGGAGCACGGTGAGGCCGCAGGCGGGTGCGAGCGTCATGGCGACTGAGGAGGATCCATGTCCGGTTCCGCTCGAGCCCATCCGGAGGAGCGCGTCGACGCCCTGCTCGATCTGTATCGCGAGACGCGCGCATGGACGGAGCGGCTGTGCCGACCTCTCGCCATCGAGGACTACGTCGTCCAGTCGATGCCCGACGCGAGCCCGGCGAAATGGCACCTGGCTCACACGAGCTGGTTCTTCGAGACGTTCCTCCTCCTGCCGCTCCTGGATGGCTACGCGAGCCCTCATCCCTCCTACGCCTATCTGTTCAACTCGTACTACGAGCGTATCGGATCCCGTCATCCGCGCCCCGAGCGGGGACTGCTCACCCGGCCGACCGTCCCGGACGTCTACCGCTATCGCAGCCAGGTCGACGAGGCGATGGAATCGCTGCTCGGCCGGGCGAACGGCGACAAACGGGAGGCGATCGCGGGGACCGTCCGCCTCGGGATCGAGCACGAGAGGCAGCATCAGGAACTGATCCTGACCGACCTGAAGCACCTCTTCAGCAAGAGCCCGCTGCGTCCGGCCTATCGCGAGCCGCACGCTCTCTCGGCGGTCAAGCCCGCCGGCGGCTCGACGCCGGCGAAACTGGAATGGGTCTCGCACCCCGGAGGCGTGGTCCGGATCGGCCACGACGGCGGCGGCTTCGCGTTCGACAACGAGGGACCGGCGCATCGAGTCTTCCTCGAGCCGTTCGCTCTCGGCTCGCGTCTCGTCACCAGCCGGGAGTACCTCGCCTTCCTCGAAGACGGAGGTTACGAGCGGGCCGATCTCTGGCTCTCGCTCGGATGGGACTTCGTCAGCTCGCGGGGGATTCGCGCCCCGCTCTACTGGGAGCGGGACGACCAGGGCGCCTGGCGCCAGATGACCTTGAACGGCATGCTTCCGATCCTTCCCGAGGAACCGGTCTCGCATGTCAGCTTCTTCGAGGCGGACGCCTTCGCGCGCTGGGCGGGAGCGCGCCTGCCGACCGAGGCGGAGTGGGAGGCGATCGCAGCGCCCCTTCGTCCGGCCGGCAATTTCCTCGAGGACGATCAACTGCGGCCGCTACCCGCGCCGGCGGCCTCCCCGATACGTTCGGGAGCGGAGCCGGTCCAAATGTTCGGCGATCTCTGGGAATGGACATCCAGCGCGTACTCTCCGTACCCGGGATTCCGCGCGAGTCCTGACGCGGTGGGCGAATACAACGGAAAGTTTATGTGCAACCAGTACGTTCTCCGCGGCGGATCCTGCGTCACGCCCCGCGACCACATCCGAGCCACCTACCGCAACTTCTTCCCCCCGGAGGCCCGGTGGCAGTTCACCGGAATCCGCCTGGCGACGGAGAGCCGGTGAGCGCGCAGAAGCGCTGGCGCCGTCCCCTGGACGCGCGGCATCACGACACGCCGGAAGGACGGCGCGCCGAGCCGGCGGCCGCGGCGCCTTCGCACGCGGCGAGACCTTTGCCGCGCGCAGCCGCGTCGCCGCGCGCCGGGGACTCGGCGCCCGCTCCGCCGGCCGGGCCTGCCGGAGGCTCCTCGCGCGAGAGATTCCTCGCCGACGTTCTCGACGGCCTCGGGTCCGATCCGAAGACCCTTCTGTGCAAGTATTTCTACGACGCGGAAGGCTCGCGCCTGTTCGACCTGATCACCGATCTGCCGGAGTATTATCCGACGCGCACGGAGATCTCGATTCTCGAGCGGCACGCCGGCGAGATGGCATCGCTGCTCGGGCCGCGCGGACTGTTGATCGAGTACGGCAGCGGATCGGGACGCAAGACCCGAATCCTGCTCGATCAGGCGGCCGCCGAGCTGGTCGCGTACGTCCCCGTCGACATCTCCTGCGATCACATGACCGAGGCGATGGAGGAGCTGCGCGAACGGTATCGAAAGCTCCGCGTCGCGCCCCTCTGCGCGGACTACACCATCCCGTTCGACCTTCCCGCATGGCTTCCGCCCGAAAGCCGCCGAACCGTCTTCTTTCCCGGATCGACGCTCGGGAACTTCACGCCTCAGGAGGCGCACGCCCTTCTCTCGAACATCGCGCGGCTCGTCGGCCCGGGAGGCGGCCTGCTGCTTGGCCTCGACCTCAGAAAAGACCGCTCCATCCTCGAGCCCGCCTACGACGACGCCCAGGGCGTCACCGCCGCGTTCAATCGCAACATCCTCCGTCGCATGCGGGACGAGCTCGGCGTAACGATCGATCCGGACCGCTTCCGCCATCGAGCTTTCTACGACGAGGCCGAGGGGCGGATCGAGATGCACCTGGTCAGCGACGGCGAGCAGACGATCGAGATCGGCGAGCGCACCGTCCACTTCCGGGACGGCGAATCGATCCGCACCGAGTACTCGCACAAGTACACGCTCGACGGATTCGCCCGCCAGGCGCGCGCCGCCGGCTTCACGGTGGAGCGCGTGTGGACGGACGAGCGCGGCTGGTTCAGCGTTCAGTACCTCCGCGTCGGGCCCGCGCTCCTCTCCGCCTCGGAACCCTCTCCGAGATAGACTCATCGCCGCGCGAACCGACCGCGAAACCGTAGACTCCAGTCGCCGGTCGCCCGAGGCCTGGCGAGATGCGGTAGAATCGCTCGCCGGGACGAGGCCGCCGGGGGAGGCGGTCCGGGAGGAGGCCGAGGAATGATTCAAGCGCGAGAGTTCCTGAAGCGCGAAGCGACCGATGCCTACGACGTCACCGACCGTCTCTTCGCGATGCTCGAGCCGGCGGACCTTTCGTGGAAGCCGCCGGCCGGCGCGAACTGGATGACCGTCGGGCAGCTGCTGCGTCACTGCACGGAAGCCTGCGGCGTACCGATCCGCGGATTCGTGACGGGGGATTGGGGAATGCCGGACGGGAGGAAAATCGAGGACCTTCCGCCCGAGGAGATGCTGCCATCGGCGGAGCGGCTCCCCTCGGTCTCGAGCCTCGAGGAGGCGCATCGTCTCCTCGCGGCGGACCGCGCTGTCACGTTGCGGTCGCTCGATGAGGTCGGGGAGTCCGATCTGACGGCGAAGAAGATGGCTCCTCCCTGGGGAGGACCGGAGCGGACGCTCTTCGAGCACTGCTGCCATATGGTCGCCCACCTCACCCAGCACAAGGGGCAGCTCTTCTACTACTTGAAGCTGATGGGCCGCAATGTCGGCACCGAGCACCTCTGGGGAGCGTAGGGCTCGCCGCACGACGGAAGCGTAGAGCTGCAGGCAACGAGGCGGCGGAGGGCCGCTCCGCGATGCGGGAGGCGCGATGCGCGACGAATCCGCTTGGACCCGTCCGGTCCGGATCGAGGATGCCGCCGCCGTCGCCTGTCTATCCGGAGAGCTCGGCTACCCGTCGACGCCGGAGCAGGCAGAAGAGCGGATCCGCAGGATCCTGCGCGAACCCGGGCACCGGGCATGGGTCGCCGTACACGCTCCCAACCCATCGCCAGAGGGCGCGAGCGGCGAGGGCGGCCCGCCGCCCCGCTCCCCTTCGTTCGACGGCACCCCAGTCGGCTGGATCCACGCCTTCGTATCCCTGCGGCTCGAATCGTCCGCCTTCGTGGAGATCGGCGGGCTCGTGGTGTCCGCTCTGTTCCGCGGACGCGGCGTGGGTCGGAGCCTGCTCGAGACCGCCGAAGCGTGGGCCGGGGGGCAGGGGATCCGATCGATACGGATCCGGTCGCGGGTGAGCCGGACCGACGCGCACCGCTTCTACGAGAAGTTCGGCTACACCGAGTCGAAGGAGCAGAAGGTGTTCGCGAAGGAGATGCGCCTCCCGCCGCCTCCCGCCTAGACTCCGGTCGGGCTTCGGCGTTCTCTCCTCCCCACGGCCCACGAGCAAGGATCTCCCCTTGGCCTGGCCGGCAGCTCCCCTGCATACTCGGAGTGCGCCGGGGTGGACGCGCGAGGGGTGCGCCATGGAGCGGACCGATCTGCTGATCTCTCTTATGAGGCCCGGCCGTTCCTTCGCCGGCGCTCTCGCGTGCGCCGCCTCGCTCGCTTTGGTGATCGCCCTGCTTTCCGCCTGCGACAAACAGGGGACCTCGACCACCCCGGGCTTTCGCAACCACGCCCCCGAGATCCAGGAGGTGAAGATCCTCCAGGATCACGTGCTCGCCGCCGAGGAGGTGTTGGCGTCGTGCCGGGCACGGGATCGCGACGACGCGGACGAGCTGAAGTACTGGTGGATGGCGACGGATGGCAGCTTCCCTCGGGGGAAGGTGCTGCCGACCGTGACGTGGCGAACTCCGGTCGCCGTGGTTCCTCAGACGCTCCAGGTCTGGGTGACGGACTTCGAGGACACCGCGACCGCGACGCTGCCCGTCGCGATCGCGACCGTCGCGCCTCCCGAGTCGATCCATGCGGTGAACGGCGAGAGCGTGATCGATCTCTCCTGGGGGGCGAGCAACGACGAGGGGGTCGAGTCGTGGTCCGGCTACGAGCTGTTCCTGGCCGACCACGATCTCTCGGGGCTTCCCATGGACAGCCTGTCCCGCTACTCGATCACTCCGGTGCCGCTGCAGCGGCTGCAGCAGCGCGTCTCTCCGGTTCCGCTCGGGCGCGCGCTCTTCTTCACGATCCGCTCGCGGCGCGATTATCAGGGGGTGGTGGAGCGGTCGGCGAGCGGCCCTTCGATCGAGACCGCCGCGAGGCTCGATGGCTTCGGGACCGGGCCTCTATACGAGGCGGGCAGTCGCCGGGGGCTTTTCGGCGTCCGCCTGCCGGGCGGCATCGTCCGTCTCGCCGATCCCGCCATGCCCGACTCGATTGATTTCTATCTCGGGACGTCCGACCCCCAGGATGGCGCAGGGTCGCTCCGTTTGAAGAGCCCGAGCCTGCTGGAGTACCGCGATCCGCGCTGGGCCTCGCGCGTCACGCGCATCCAGGATGCGGGCAGCGAGTGGTCCATCGCCGCGCCGCTGGACGCTCCGTTTCTTCTCGAGGTTCCGGTCGCGGTCGGCCACGTCTACGCGATCCTCACGGCGGACGGCCACTATGCGAAGGTCCAGATCTCGGAGCAGCATGCGAGCCGCCCGGAGCGGCGCGTCGAGTTCCACTGGGCGTGGCAGCCGATCGAGGACTATCCGGTCTTCTGAGTCCCGGATCAGGCGTAGAGGCCCCGGAGCTCCGCCGCCTGGGTCACCCTCTTGATCGCGACGATGAACGCGGCGACCCGCAGGTTCACGCCGAACTCGAGGCTCGTCTCGAGAACGGTGCGGAAAGCCGAAACCATGATCTCCTCGAGATCCTCGTAGACGCGGCGGGCCGACCAGTAGTACCCCATGCGGTTCTGGACCCACTCGAGATAGGAGACGGTGACGCCCCCGGCGTTGCAGAGGATGTCGGGAATCACGAAGACTCCCTTGCGTTCGAGGATGTCGTCCGCCTCGGTCGTCAAGGGACCGTTCGCCCCCTCGGCGATCAGCTTCGCCCGGATGCGAGGAGCATTCTCGGCGTCGATCTGATTCTCCAGCGCGGCGGGCACCAGGATCTCGGTGTCCCACTCGAGGATCGCTTGCGGATCGTCGAGCACCCGCACGCCCGGCACCATCTTCTCGATCCCGCGCAGGACCTTGTGGACTTTGGCGAACTCGTGGAACTTCGCGACGTCGATGCCGTCCTCGTTGACATAGGCCCCCGACTCGTCGGCGATGCCGACGATCCGGCATCCCTCGCGATGAAGATTCAGCGCCGTGTAGCCGCCGACGTTTCCGAAGCCCTGCACGACGACCCGCGCGCCGCCCAGGTCGATCTTCCGGTGGCGCGCGGCCTCCCGGATGCAGATCGCCACGCCGTCGGCGGTCGCCGTCTCGCGGCCGAGCGATCCGCCCAGCTCGATCGGCTTTCCGGTCACGACCTCCGGGACGAACGCCTGTTGGTGCATCGAGTAGGTGTCCATGAACCAGGCCATCACTTGCGGCCCGGTGTTCACGTCGGGAGCCGGAATGTCTTTGCCCGCTCCGAACAGGTCGATCATCTCCGCGAAGTAGCGGCGCGACAGGCGCTCCATTTCGGCCTGGGAGTGCTTCCGCGGATCGACGACGACGCCCCCCTTGCCGCCTCCCATCGGAATGTTCACGACCGCGCACTTGTACGTCATCCAGAACGCGAGCGCCTTCACCTCGTCGAGCGTGACGTTCGGGTGAAAGCGGACGCCGCCCTTGGCCGGCCCGCGCGCGACGTTGTGCTGCACCCGATAGCCGGTGAACACCTCGACCGTGCCGTCGTCCATCTGCACCGGGAGCCGGACCTCGGTCACCCGGCGAGGCTCCTTGATGACGGCGATCTGGTTGTTCGTGAGCTTGAGAATCCCCGCGGCGCGGTCGAACTGGCGCAGCGCGTTCTCGAAAGCCGAGGTGCGGTCGAACGTTCCTCGCATGGGCAGGACCTCCGGAGCGGACGCCCGGTTGTGGGCCCACGATTCGAGCCCTGAATGACGGTCACACGAAAGCCGGGCGGGAGGCGCCCGGCCCCTCCTGGCCGCGGATCAAGGTGCGATTCTAGGGTGGCAGGGGGGGAAAGGTCCAAGGCGTTCTTCGACGGGCGCCGTGCGGGGGGCTCAGCGAGCAAGAGGGGGAGAGCCGAGGAGCGAGTCGTAGAGCGAGAGGATCTCCTCCAGCATTCGCGACCGCGATCCCTTCTGAAGGACGTCGAAACGTCCGGCGAGCGCCGCCTCTCGAGCCTCCCTCCGGCGTCCGAACCAGTCGGCCACCGCGCGCTCGAGCGCGCCCGCATCGCCGGGCGGGACGATCCATCCCGCCGCCGGCTCCGGCATCGCTTCCGAAACCCCTCCGACGCCGGACGCGATCACCGGAAGCCCGGCGCAGCGCGCCTCGAGGATCGTGAGAGGCAGCCCTTCCCACAACGACGGGAGCACGAAGAGATCGAGCGCCGCCAGGCAGGCGGCGACGTCCGTGCGGATGCCCGGCATGCGCACGCGCGCGCTCCATCCGCGCTGCGCGATCGTCCGCTCGAGGTTCGCTCGCAGCGGGCCGTCGCCGATCAGCAGAAGGTGCAGATCCGGGAATCGCGCCGCGAGGGCGAGGATCGCTTCTGGGTTCTTCTGCGAGGAAAGGCGCCCGACCGTCCCGGCGACGACCGCATCGGCGGGAATGTCCAACGCCTCGCGTGACCTCGCGCGGACGCTCGCCGCCGCCTCCGCATCGAGGAGCGCGCGGAACGGCGCCGTGTCGATCCCGGGAAGGATCACGCGGTAGCGATCCGGCTCCTCCCGCCCGATTCCCTGCCGCAATCCTTCCTCGCGGACGCGCTCCGAGACCGCGACGACGCGATCGGCCCATCCGAAAGCGGCGCGTTCGAGGGCGGCGAAGAGGACGCGCGCCGCAGGCGCCGTACGGTCCGACCATCCCCATCCATGGACGGTGTGCAGGATGGCGCGCGGCGCGGGGACGCCTGCGGCCGGACGCTTGCGCGCCTCGTGCGCCGCCCGGCGTCCGAGGATGCCGGCCTTGCTGCTGTGCGTGTGGACGACGTCGAAGCCGCCGTCGCGCATCTCGCGCAGCAGCCAGCTTCGCGCGCGCAGGTCGCGCGCCGGATCGACCTCGCGAACCAGGTCGGGGACGATCCGCAGCGGCACGCCCCTCTCTCGCGCCTCGCCGCCGAGATCCCCTTCCGGGCCGGTCTGCGGGCCGCACCAGATCTCGCATTCGTCTCCGCGCGCGCGCAGCGCCGCCGCCGTCTCGAGCGCGATCCGCTGCGCGCCTCCCACGATCCTGCGAGTGATGATCTGCGCCGCCCTCACGCGCGTCGCCTCCGCGCCCGCACGCCGGCGCGCACCTCTTCGTAAAGCTCGGCATAGGCGTCGCACATCGCGTGCGCCGGGAATCGAGCGGCGCGCGCCGGGCCCGCCGCGCCGAGCTGCGTCCGCAGCGCGTCGTCGTCGAGCAGGCGCCCGATCGCGCCGGCGAGCGCCTGCGGATCACGCGGCGGCACGAGGAGCGCCTGCACGCCTTCCTCGACGACTTCCGGAATGCCCCCGACGCGCGTCGCGACGATCGGCAGCGAGAGGCGCATCGCTTCGAGCAGGACGACGCCGAACCCCTCGAAGTGGCTCGGAAGGACGAAGACCGCCGGACCGCCTCCCGGCTCCGAGCCGGCCGCCGCCCGCGCCCCTTCGCCTGCGCTTGCTGCGCCGGCCTCCGCTCGCGCCTCCTCGCGCCCCAGCACGCGCGCGCGCCCCGCGAACGGCGGGTTCGCGAACGCCGCTCGCAGCGCCCCATCGGCCGGTCCTTCCCCCTGGATCTGCAGACGCAAGCCGCGCCCCTCGCGCAGCAGCCGGTAGCATGCCTCCACGAGATCGGCGAGCCCTTTCGCCGGGTCGAGGCGTCCCACGTAGACGATTCTCGGGAGCGCGTCCGGCTCGGGCGCCACGCCCCAAGGGGGCGGCCCGTCCGGGATGCCGTTGGGGATGATCCGCACCGGGACCTCGATCCGCCCCGCCCGCTCCATCGCCTTCGCCGCTGCGCGCGATACGGCCGCCACGGCCGAGACCCGTGGCGTCAGCAGCACCTCGCGCCGCGCCTGCTTGCAGGTCATCCAGTCGTCGGTGCTTTCCTTCCCTAGGATCCAGGCGGCATCGCACGCGTTCGCGAACCAGGGAGCGAGAAGGTGCGTGTGGTAGAGCGTGCTGTGGACGACGTCGAAGCGAAGGCGCCGCGCGCGAGCGATCCCGCCGGCGATCCAGAGGCCGAGACCGAGCATCCCGCGCCGCCCGTAGCGCACCCGAGCGCCAGCCGCCCGCAGCTCCTCGACGAGATCCGCCCGCGCGTGGCGGCTGACCCGCACCGGCGCCCACACGTGGTGCTCCCAGCCGCCGATCCCGCGCACCCGCTCGAGGATCATCCGCTGCGTGCCCCCGAGCCGGAGATCGGTCACGAGGTGCAGGATTCGACGCGTTTCGTCCCGGCGGTCACTCATAGCCGAGCGGTAGTATCGCAGCGCGCCGCCCGCGACGCCACGTGGCGACGCGCCGGGTCGGTCCGGCGCGCCGTCTTGCCACCCGCCCGCGGCCGCTCCGTCCATGGCCGCTTCGCCCTGCGAACCGGCGCGCCCGCCGGCCCGCCGGCCCGCCGCCCGCCGCCTGCGCGGGCGTGGTATTCTCACGCCCCGATGAGGCTCTACAGACGCCGGACGCCGCTTGCGCTCTCTCCGCCCGCGCTGCCTGCACGCGCCCGCGCACGCGCGCTCGCGCTCGTGCCGGCGCTCGTGGCGCTCGGCGTCGTGCTGGGGCTCGTCGCGACTTCCGGCCGAGCGGCGTCGCCGCCCGGCGCCCCGGTCGTCGTCTGGATCGAGATTCCAGGCGCCCGCCTCGAGCGCGTCCGCTCTCTCGCCGATTCCGGCCTGCTGCCCTTCTTCCGGGACGCTTCGCGCCGCGGCGCCCTCCACCCGCTGCGCCATACCGGCTCGGCCGCGGCGCTCGACTCGCTGCGCCGCGCCATCCGCCTGGCGCCGGTCCCGTACGTCGACGCGGGGGAGCGGGGAGCGCTCCCCGCCGGGCGCGCGATCCTCTCCCTCGACGGATCGCTCCGCGACGCCGAATCGTGGACGACTCCCGCCGGACGACCCTCGGCGGAGCTCGCGCTCGCATGGCGGGGCGAGACCGACTGGCGGACGATGCGCCACCTCGCCGGGATCGGGGAGCGCCTGCGCCCGGAGGAGGTCGAGGAGTTCCTCAGCATGACGCCGGAGCAGCGCCGCTCCCTCGCCTCCCGTGTCGCGACCGGCGGCGACCCGCTCTGGCGCATTCGCCGCGCCTACGCGGCGGACAAGCTCTTCGCCAACGCCGCGCTGCTGGAGGGGGCGGGAGGGACCGCGCGCAGGATCTTCGTCGTCCAGGAACTCGCGCTCGCCTACGAGGACGAGCTTCTCCCCTGGACAGAGGAGCAGCTTGGACAGACGCCGCTTCCGCTGGGTCCCACCTCGCGCGGAACGAGCGAGGACGAAGCTGCGGCCCGGCGCCTGTTCCTCCACCGGCTGCGCTCGAGCGCCCCTCGCGTCTATGGCCGCATCGACCGCGTCCTGCACAGCCTCGCGAGCGACCGCGGACGATCCTCCGGATGGATCCTGATCGCCGATGCCTCCCGCTCGAGCGACCCGTTCCTCGTGATCCTGTCGTCGCCGCCGCTCCGCGCCGCCGCACAGGAGACCGCGCCGGTCGCGCCCCCGTCTGCCGACTCGGTCGCGCCCCCGCTCGTCGACCGGGTCGCGCCCCCGCCCGTCGACCGGATCGCCCCCGCGCCGTCCGACCCGATCGTCGCCGCGCTCTCCGGCCGCCTCCGCACCGTCGGCTGGCTCGACGCGGCTTCCGCGCCTCCTTCGCCTCCCGCGGCCGCGCCCTCCTCACGATGAATCCCCTCGACGCCTCGAGCCTTCCCGGGATGGTCGCCCGCGCAGTCGCGGAACGATCCGCGGCGGCAGGCTTCCTGGTCCCGCGCGAGGATCGCTTCCGCCCGATCTCCTATCAGCGTTTCTGGAACGCGGTGGAGCGCGTGGCGAGCGCGCTGCGCGCCTCCGGCGTTCGACCGTCCGACCGGGTGCTGCTCATGATGGAGACGCGCTACGAGTGGATGATCAGCGATCTGGCCATCCTCTCCTGCGGCGCCTGGACAGTTCCGGTCTATCCGAACCTGCCCGCCTCGCAGCTCGCGATCCCTCTCGCCGATTCGACGCCGCGCGCCGCGATCGTCACCCGCCCCGAGCAGCTCGCGCGGCTTCTCCGCGCCTCGACCGGCATCCCGCACGAGATCGAGACCGCGTTCCTCCTGGAGGGCGAGGCGCCCGCGGGACCGGCCATCCCGGCCACCGTCCTCTCGCTCGCGCCACGCATCGGGATGGAGGAGACGATCGAGCCGGCGGAACGGGAGACGTTCGAAGCGATCCGCTCCTCGATCCGCGGCAGCGATCCTGCGACCATCCTCTACACCTCCGGGACGAGCGCCACCCCGAAGGGAGTCGTCCTCACGCACGAGAACCTGCTCTCCAACGTCCGGATGATCCATCGCACGCTCCGCTTCCTGCCGTCGGACCGCTACCTGTCCCTCCTTCCGCTCGCGCACATCCTCGAGAGGACGGTCAGCTACGCGCTGATCGCGGGCGGCACGCCGATCGGCTACGCGCGCGGCATCGACACGGTGGCGCGCGACGCGGCCCAGGTGCGCCCGACCCTGCTGCTCGGAGTGCCGCGCTTCTACGAGAGGATCCGCGCCGCCGCGCGCGCGAACGCCCGCCAGCGCGGCCCCCTCGCCTCGCGGCTCTATGGCGCGGCAGAGAGCGCCGCAATCCGCCGCGGCCGCGCCGGGCCTTCGCTTGCGATCCACGGCGACGGATCGTCGCCGACGATTCCGCCGCGCGGCCTCGATCGCTTCTTCGACCGTCTCGTCTGGAAGCCGATCCGCGATCGCTTCGGCGGGCGCCTTCGCTACGTGGTGAGCGGCAGCGCGCCTCTCTCCACGGCCGATGCGCTCTGGTTCTGCGGCATCGGCCTGCCGATGCTCGAGGGGTATGGGCTCACCGAGGCGGGGCCGGTCGTTTCTGTGAACACTTTCGGCGCCTGGCGGGTGGGCAGCGTGGGGCGGCCGCTGCCGGGACTCGAGGTGCGCATCGCCGAGGATGGCGAGATCCTCGTGCGCAGTCCGAGCGTCATGCCGTCCTATCACAATCTCCCGGCGGAGTCCGAAGGGGCGCTCCGTGACGGGTGGCTCCACACCGGCGATCTCGGACGCCTCGACGACGACTCCTTCCTCTGGATCACCGGGCGGAAGAAGGATCTGATCGTCACCTCGGGCGGAAAGAACATCGCGCCGCAGACGATCGAGGATCGCCTCCGCCGCAGCCCTCTCATCGCCGAAGCGGCCGTCTTCGGAGACCGCCGTCCCTACCTGGTCGCTCTGATCCTTCCGGACTGGGAAGCTCTCGCCACGCAGCTCGGCCCTCGCGCGCTCGACCACGCGCGCGCCGTCTCCTCGCCGCTGCACCCCGATCCGGAGCTACGCGCCCTGCTGCGGCGCGAGATCGATCGCTGCAGCGCGGACCTCGCTGCGCACGAAAGGATCCGCGCGTTCGCGCTGATGCGCGAGCCGCCTTCGCTCGAGAGCGGGACGATGACGCCGACGCTGAAGATCCGCAGGCCCGAGCTGGAGGCCGAGTACGCCGAGGCGCTCGCGGCGCTCTACGAGCAGCGCCGCGTCTGAGGGGAGGAACGGCGCCGCGCAGCAGGGGAGGAGCGCGCGCCGCCCTATCCGCTCTTGCGGATCAGATGGAACGCGTGGTAGACGCAGATGCCGCTCGTGAACGAGAACCGCTTCGCCAGATCGAATGCGCCGGCCGGCAGCAGCGATTCGTACTCCTCCTGCCTGCGGATGTTCTCTCCCGCGTCGAGCGCATGCACGATCCTCCCGGGGACGTTCCACCCGGGTACCTCGCGGCTGTCCTCGATCAGCAGCAAACGTCCGCCGCCCGCCAGCACCCGCGCCGCTTCCGTGAGGACGGCGCGCGCGAGATCGTCCGGCATGTGGTGCAGGACGCCGAAGATCCAGACCCAGTCGAACGACGCGTCGCGCAACGGCAGGCGGGAGCCGTCCGATGCGCAGAAGGCCAGGCGAGGGAAGCGGCGCCGCGCGTAGGCCAGGTAGCGGGGACTTACGTCGATCCCGAGGTAGCGTTGTCCCGCGAAGAAGGGAGCGATCTCGCCGGTTCCACAGCCGAGATCGAGGACGCGCGCGGGCTGCTCGAGCGGCAGCTCCGCCGCGGCGGCGCGCCGCACGGCGGTGAAGTTCGCCTCGGCGACCTTGCGCAGCCATGTGAACGCGCGGGGATCCTCGGCCAGCCTCTCGATCAGACGCGCCACGCCTCTCCCGTCACTTCGTCGGTTCGACGCGCAGCGCGTCGTTGAAGCGGTTGAAGTAGTTGAAGAGCCCGATCACCGCAGTCAGCTCGACGATCTCCTCGATTCCGAATCGCGCCTCGAGCGCCGCGTAATGCGCGTCGCCGACGCCATGGGCATCGCGTGTCACCGCCGCCCCGAACTCGAGCGCGATCCGCTCCCGATCGCCGAACCGCTCGTAACGGCCCTCGCAGGCCGCCCGGATCTCCTCCTCGCTCGCTCCCGCCCGCCCTGCCAGGACGGAGTGTGAGGCGAGTCAGTACTCGCAGCGATTGATTCCGGAAACGGCGACGGCGAGCAGCTCCTTCAGCCGCACGTCCACCGCGCCCGGCGCCATCACGGCGCGGAAGTGCGCGATCATCGTCCGCAACAGCTCGGGCCGGTGCGCCATCGTCCGGAACATGTTCGGGACGTTCCCGCGCTCCCTCTGGTACTGCTCGAAGATCGCCCGCGTCTCTCCCTGCGCCTGCTCGACCCCGAGTCGCGGGATCCGCGGAGGCCCTGCGGGGCTCGCCTCTCTGTCGTCCGCCCTGTCCATCGCCACGTTCCTCCCTTCCTCGGTCCCTCGGTCTTCGCCGCGCGCCGCTCGGAACTCTCTGCGCCGCGCCGCTCGGAACTCTGCGCCGCGCGCCGCTCGGAACTCGCCCTCTCAGCCGGAGCGCGCGTTCCGGTAGAACGATTCCGCCCAGGCGACCTCGCGCGGGCTCCCCACGATCAGCGGCACCCGCTCGTGCAGCTCCGCCGGGATGACGTCGAGCACCCTCTCGCGCCCTGTCGTTGCGCGCCCGCCGGCCGCCTCCGCGAGGAACGCGATCGGGGCCACTTCGGAGAGCAGCCGCAGCTTCCCCTTCGGATGCTCGCGGTCGGCGGGATAGAGGAAGACGCCGCCGTAGAGCAGGTTCCGATGGAAGTCCGCCACCAGCGATCCGATGTAGCGCGTCGAGTAGGGCGCGCCGCGCGGGTTGTCCCCCGACTTGAGCCCGTCCACGATGCGCCGCGTCGTCTCGTCCCAGGCTGCCGAGCGTCCCTCGTTGACGCTGTAGATCCTCCCGCTCTCCGGGATCCGGATCGACGGATGGGAGAGCAGGAACTCTCCCACCGATGGATCGAGCGTGAAGCCGTGGACGTCCTGGCCGGTCGAGTAGACGAGGATCGTCGAGGTCCCATAAACGATGTAGCCGGCCGCCACCTGGTCGCGCCCCGGTTGGAGCAGGTCGGCGAGCGTTCCGTCCCGTCCCCGGGATCTCTTGCGATGGATCGAGAAGATCGTCCCGATCGAGACGTTGCCGTCGATGTTGCTCGACCCGTCGAGCGGATCGAACGTCATCGCGTACGGGCCGGTCGGGTACTGGCTCGGGATCGGAATCGGGTCCTCGTTCTCCTCCGACGACATCACGCAGAGGTGCCCGGTATGGCAGACGTTGCGGATCAGCGTCTCGTTGGCGAACTCGTCGAGGATCTGCACCGCCTCTCCCTGCACGTTCGTGCGCCCGGTCAGGCCCAGGACGTCGACAAGTCCCGCCTTCCGCACCTCGCGCGAGATGATCTTGGCGGCGACCATGATCTCCTGCAGCAAGGCGGTGAAAGCGCCGGTCGCCTCGGGGTGCCGCTTCTGCCGCTCCGCCACGTGCTGGCTGAACGTGATCCCGATCTGCCTGCTTCCGTCGGTCATGCGGTCTTCGTCCCTTCCTGTGTCCGGCGAGCCGGGGTCCGCCGCCCGCCGCGGTGGATCGCGGGCGAAGGAGGCGCGGCCGGTCGCCCGCAAGGACCGATCGGTCCCGATCGGGCGAGATTCGGTCCGCGCAGTATACGGGAAGCATTACGAGGTGCGGAAGGATCGCCCATTTTGCCCTTGCCCCCTCCGGAAGCGCTTCCTATAGTATCGCCCTTCGGGAAACCGCCACCCGCTGCGCCGTCGGCGCCCCGGGGACGGACACGGGGAGCGAGAGCCGCGAAGGCGTGACGACGGCCGCCTCCGCGCCGCATGCCCCTGAGAATGGGGCCGAAAGGGGAAGGGAGGACGGCGACCTTGAAGATATCTCCCCTCGATATTCGCAATCAGACCTTCCGGACGGTGTTCCGCGGCGCCGACAGCGAGGAGGTCCGCACCTTTCTCGATCTCGTGGCGATCGAGTACGAGAGCCTGCTCCAGGAGAACGGGAACCTCGCCGACCGCCTGCGTCACGCGGAGGACCGCCTCGAGGAGTACCGCGAGATGGACGCCACCTTGCGCAGCTCGCTTCTCACCGCGGAGCGTCTGACCGCCGAGGCGCGCGAGTCCTCCAAGCGAGAGGCGGGACTCCTGATCCAGGAAGCCGAATGGCGCGCGAAGCAGATGCTCGACGATGCGCGCGAGAGGTTGAGCCGGTTGACCGAGGAGATCCGCCAGCTCCAGGCGAAGAAGGACGCCTACGCGCAGCACATGCGCAGCTTCCTCGAGGCCCAGCTCGACCTCCTCGGACGTGGCGACGAGTACCTCGAAGGGGTCGACAGGCTCGCGGAAGAGGCATCGATGCTCTCCGCGCGGGCGCGGCGAGGCGAGCCGCGGCCCGCCGTCCCGTCACCGGGAGTCGCGCCGGGCACCTCGGGCGTCTCCGCCGCCCCCGGCGCAGCCGCCTCCGCGGCCTCCGGTCCAGGCGCGCCGGCCGCGTCGGCGTCCGCTGCTTCGGCTCCC
Organism: Candidatus Eiseniibacteriota bacterium; assembly: GCA_041946735.1. Lineage (GTDB taxonomy): Bacteria > Eisenbacteria > RBG-16-71-46 > CAIMUX01 > VGJL01 > JBHGAY01. Next base: position 156,718 of record JBHGAY010000001.1, on the reverse strand, counting down.
GCGCATCCCGGCGGCAATGTCTACGAGAACGGAGGCGCCGAGCGGGCGCCATCGTCTCGCGGCGGTGCCGCTCCGGTTCCCCCGAGCCGTGAGGGCTACCCATCGCGTCCGTCCGCTTCGCCGGCCGGGACGGTGGGACCGAGCGGCCGCGGGCTGTCGCGCGATACGCGCCCCGACCCGCGCATCGTCCCGCCGCCGGATGCCAACCGCGCCGCCCGGGGCGCCGCTCCGGCGCCCGGGCAGGTCCCCGCCCCCGCGCCGGCGGCTCCGGCTCCGGCGCCGCGCGCCCCCGCGCCCGCGCCCCTGCCCTACGACGAGGACGACTCGGAGCGCGCGGAGGGGTTCTTCGAGCTTTCCGCCGAGGAGGACGAGCATCCTCGTCCTTGAGAGACGGAGCCGGATGGACGAACGAAAGGCGATCGCCGGCAGCAGAACCAGGGCGCTGGCGCGCGGCGGACGTACGGAGAGCGACGACCGATAGGATCGACGACCGATAGGACAGACGGCCGGTAGGACAGACGACCGAGAAACGACGACCGACGAAGGAGGAGGCGGGATGGCGTCAGGCGCCGCGAACAGCGGCCGGGCAGGGGAGGGGGAACGGATCCGAGAGGCGGTCGCCTATCTTCGCCGCCAAACGGGCCTCGTCCCTCGCGCCGGCGTGGTCCTCGGCACCGGCCTTGGCTCGCTCCCGAGCGGTTTCGACGCCGAAACGGTGGTGCCCTACGAGAAGATCCCCCACTTCCCCTGCTCCGAAGTAGAGAGCCATGCGAACGAGCTGGTCCTCGGCCGGCTCGGCGAGGTCCCGGTCGCCTTCATGCGCGGGCGGATCCACTACTACGAAGGGTTCTCGATGCAGGAGGTGACGTTCCCGATCCGCGTCCTGCGCGGCCTGGGGGCGAGCACCCTCGTGATCTCCGGCGCCGTCGGCGGAATGAACCCGCTCTATTCCCTTGGGGAGATCGTCCTCGTCGCCGATCACATCAATTTGATGGGGGACAATCCTCTCATCGGCCCCAACGACGAATCGCTCGGCCCACGCTTCCCGGACATGTCGGAGCCGTACGACCGTGGCCTTCGTCGAACCCTCCAGCAGATCGCCCTCGAGCAGGCAATCCCTCTGTCGACCGGGGTGCTCATCGCGGTTGCCGGCCCGAATCTCGAGACGAGGGCCGAGTACCGCTTCCTGCGATGGTGCGGAGCGGACGTTGTCGGCATGTCGATCGTGCCGGAGAACCTGGTCGCGGTGCACGGCGGTATGAAGGTTGCTGCGCTCAGCGTCGTCACCGATCTATGCTTGCCGGATGCGCTCGAGCCGGCCGACGTTTCGAAGATCCTCGCGGCGGCCGCGAGCGCAGCGCCTCAGGTTTCCCGGCTGATCACCGGATTGCTCGAGCGGCTCCCGGAGGAGGGGCCGAGCCCGGCGTAGGTATCCTGCGGCACAGGCGCCATCCAGTCGTCCGCGTCACGCGGTCCGGCAGGAGGAGTTCTTGAACAAGAAGGACCTGAAGTACTTCGAGAAGAAGCTGCGCGAGGAGCGGGAGAATCTCGCCCAGACGCTCGACAAGCTCGAGAACTCCGTCCTGAAGCGGACCCAACGTGATTCCGCGGGGGATCTCTCCGCCTATTCGATCCATCCAGCCGATCTCGGCACCGACGCGATCGACCGCGAGAAGGACCTCTACATCGCCTCGGCCGAAGGGCGGCAGCTGCGCGAGATCGACGCGGCGATCGCCCGTCTGGAGGACGGCACGTACGGCACCTGTGAGTCGTGCGGGAAGGAGATCGGCAAGAAGCGGCTCGAGGTGCTCCCGCAGGTGCGGCTCTGCCTGAAGTGCCAGGAACGAGCCGAGAAGCTGCCCCTCTAGGCAGGGAGTTCTCTTTGCGCCGTATCTACCTCGTCGCCTCGATCGTCCTGTTCCTCGACCTCGTCACGAAGTGGATCGTGACGCAGTCGCTCCCGGTCCATGGCATCTCGGTCCGGGTGCTCGGCGATCTCCTCCGCTGGACGTACGTGCAGAACCAGGGATCGGCGTTCGGGCTCTTCCAGGGAGGCCGCTTCTTCTTCATCGGCTTCAGCTTGGTCTCGCTCGCGCTGATCCTGATGCTCGCGCGCTCCCCGCGCTATCGGGTGCGCGGCTACGCGATCGCCCTCGGGATGATCCTCGGCGGCGCGCTCGGCAATCTCGTCGACCGCATCCTCTACGGCGCGGTCACCGACTGGATCGACGTCGGCCTCGGCCGCCACCGCTGGCCGACCTTCAACGTCGCCGACATCGGCGTGACCCTCGGCGTCCTCATCCTCGCGGGGAAGATGCTGGCGGGACCTTCCTACGACAGCGCGTCCGACCCTCCTGCGAAGCCCGCCGGCGCCGGCCCGGCATCCGAGCCGCACGAGCGCGGGGACGCGATGCAGATCGGCACCCCCGGCGAAGGGACGGGCCCCGCCTGATGCCTCTCTCGATCCCCGTCCCGCCGGAAGCCGCGGGCGAGAGGATCGATCGCTTCCTCGCCTCCCGCCTCGCCGGAGTCTCGCGCAGCCGCATTCAGCGCTGGCTCGAGGAGGGCCGCGCACGCATCGATCCGTCCGAAGGCGCGGCTCCCGAGCCGAAGGCGTCGCTGCTCCTGAAGGAGGGATGGACCATCGTCCTCGACGTGCCCGAAGCGATGGAGCCGGTCCTCGAGCCCGCCCCGGTGCCGGTGCACGTCGTGCACGAGGACGACGAGATGATGGTCGTCTCCAAGCAGCCGGGAATCTCCGTGCATCCGGGAGCGGGACGGCGGCAGCCGACCCTCGTCCAGGGACTGATCTACCGCGAGCCGGATCACCGTTGGCCCGGCTCCCCGGAGAGGCCGGGAATCGTCCATCGACTCGATCGCGACACCAGCGGGCTTCTCGTCATCGCCCGCACCGACCGCGCCTATCTCTCCCTGCAGCAGCAGATCTCGCGGCGCGAGGCGCAGCGTCGCTACGTCGCGCTGGTCTGGGGAATTCCCGAAGCGAAGGACGGTTCGATCGAGGCGCCGATCGGACGCGACCCGCGGGCGCGCACGAAGATGGCGGTCGTCCCGCGCGGAGGCCGGCCCGCCCGCACCCGCTACCGCCTGCTCCGCTCCTTCGGCGCGGCGGCGAGCCTGCTCGAGATCGCTCTCGACACCGGTCGCACGCATCAGATCCGCGTCCACATGGAGCACGCCGGCTTCCCGGTGTTCGGGGATCCCTCCTACGGGGGAGCCGGCTCGTTCCTCTCGCGCCTCTCTCCGGCCGAGCGTCCGGCCTGGGCGCGCAGGTTGCGCCGCTTGAACCGCCAGGCGCTGCATGCCTATCATCTGACGGTCCGGCACCCAGGGAACGATCGTCGTTGGATCTTCGAATCCCCTCTTCCGGACGACCTGGAGGAGCTGTTGCAGGACCTGTCCCGGGAATCCACGGGGGCGATCGGGGAAGGCGGATGAGGTTCTCTCAGGAGACGCGCGACGGGGTGGTCGCCTTCCATTTGAGCGGCCAGCTCATGGGAGGGCTCGAGGCGGAGGGGTTGCGCGAGGCGATCCTGAGCGCGATCGATCGCGGCGTGCGCGAGATCCACATCGACATGGGCGAGGTGCCCTGGGTCAACTCCGCCGGGCTCGGCATCCTGATCGCGGCGCACTTGGCGCTTCGCAAGGCGGGGGGGCATCTGAAGTTCTTCCACGTCTCGAAGAGGATCGAAGCGATCCTCTCGGTCACCCGTCTGAACACCGTCTTCGAGATCCAGCCGGGCGACGGGCCGCCCCCGGGCGTCTCGGCCTCGCCGATCTCCGGAACGTGAAGTGAGGCCGGCGGTGAGCGCGGGCAAGGGGAGAACGGTCTAGATGGACCCAGCGGGATCCGAAATCATCACCCTCTCGATTCCCAGCCGTCTGGAGCTCCTCCCGGTCCTCGACCGCCTCGTTCAGGGGATCACCGAGCAGATGGAGTTCGACGAGGACCAGGCGGGGGATGTGGCGATGTCGGTGATCGAGGCGGGGACGAACGCCATCCAGCACGGCCACCGGCAGGATCCCTCGAAGATGGTCGAGTTCCGCTTCGACATGTTCCCCGATCACCTCCTCGTCACGGTTCGCGACTCCGGCCCGGGCTTCGACGTCTCCGCCGTTCTCTCGAAGGATCCAACCCGTCCCGAAGACCTCCTGAAGAGCTGCGGGCGCGGGATCTTCATCATGCGGGCGCTGATGGACAGCGTGGAGTTCGAGATCCGCCCGCAGCAGGGGACGAAGGTGCAGCTCGTGAAGCTCAAGCGGAGCAACGGCTCCTCACCCCGCTAGATCGTGTCCTCGCGCCCGCGCGCCCCCCTGCTGGGCGTCGACTACGGCCGCCGCCGCACCGGCTTCGCGACCAGCGATCCGGACGGGATCCTCGCTTCTCCTTCCGGGTTCGTGACGACACGCGGGTTGGAGGACCTTGCCGCCCGCGTGCACGAGAAGGCGGCAGCCGCCGGAGCTGCCGCCATCGTTCTCGGCGATCCGCGTCACGCCAGCGGGCGGCCGGGCGATCTCTCCCCGGAGATCGAGGATCTCGCGGAGCGCCTGCGCCGGCGAGGCTGGGAGGTCATCCTATGGGACGAGGGATTGACGAGCTGGGAAGCGCAGCGGCGGCTCGACGCCGCTGCCCCCGGGTCTCGCCGGAAGGCCTCTCGGGCGAAGGGGGAGACCGACGCCGCGGCCGCCGCGGTGCTCCTGCAGTCCTACCTCGACGAGCGGGCGAGGAGCCGGCCGTGACCGGCGCCCGGCGACACGCATGAGGCCCCGCACGTGGCTCCTCGCGGCGGCGGCAGGGGGCGCGATCACTCTCGCCTTCGCGGCGGCCCTCGCCGTCCGCTCGACTCTCGATCGGCCGACGCCCCGCGCCCTCTCCCGCGGCGGCATCGTCCGTGTCGCGGCCGGGTCCCCGCTGCGCACCGTCACCGCCGCGCTCGCCGACTCGGGATGGGTGCGCGCTCCCGCTCTGCTCCGCGCCTGGGCGCGCTTCGAGGGGCTCGACCGCCGTGTCCTTCCCGGCCGCTATCGGATCCCGCGAGGCGCCTCGCCCCGCCAGGTGATCCTGCGGATCGCTTCGGGCGACGTCGAACGCACTCGCGTGACGATCCCGGAAGGATGGAAGGAGAAACAGATCCTCGATCTCCTGGCCGACTCGCTCGAGGTCGACTCCCTCGCCGTCCTCGCCGTCGCGCGCGACACGCTCTTCCTGCGCTCCTCTCTCGGACTGCCGCGCGCGCGCCTGGAGGGCTACCTCTTCCCCGAGACCTATCTGTTCCCGAAGGAGTACTCCCCGCGCCAGGCGATCGAGAAGATCGTGCGCGAAGGGACGGAACGCTTCACACCCGAGATGCAAGCGCGCGCCCGCCGCATCGGCTGGACGCGCGACTCGGTCCTGATCCTCGCCTCGATCGTCCAGGCGGAGGCGGCCCGCTCGAGCGAGATGCCGAGCATCGCGGCCGTCTTCCACAACCGGTTGCGCCTGGGCTGGCGGCTGGATGCCGATCCGACCGTCCTGTATGCTCACGAGCGTTCGACCGGGCCGCTGCGAATCGAGGATCTCGACATCGCATCTCCCTACAACACGTACCGCGTGACCGGGCTTCCACCCGGCCCGATCGACAACCCCGGGGAGGATGCGATCCGCGCGGTGCTCTGGCCCGATTCGACGAGCCGGATGATGTTCTTCGTCGCCAAGGGGAATGGAGAGCACCACTTCTCCAGGACGCTGGCGGAACACGAGCGGGCGCGACGCGAGATCCGCGCCGCCAGGAGGAGTGAGTGAGCGATGAGGAATGAGCCATGAGGAGTGAGCAATGAGGATGGAGCGATGAAGAGGGGTCGAGCGCGGCGCTGGAGCGCGGCCGTCCTGTTCGCGGCCGGAGTGCTCGGGCTGGGTTTCGCGCAGCAGGCGCGTGCGGTCGGCGACAATTCGGGCGCCGTCCTCTATCTGTCCCTCGCCCCGGAGATTCCCTACGACCCGGCTGGCAAGTACACCGGCCTCTCCGCCACCCCGTCCCCCGAGCAGGCCATCGTCACGATCTCCCCCTCTTCGCAGCCGCGCGTCGTCTACATCCTGGCCGCCTTCCCGGACAGCGCGAAGCCCGAGCTGGCCGGCGCATGCTTCGGCATCCGCTATAGCGAAGGGGTCAAAGTCCTGCGCACGGGACGCTGCAGGGAATGCCTCGAGCTGCCGACCAGCGATTGGCCTGCGAGCGACGAAGGGATCCTCCTAGGCTTCACGACCCATCCCGACACCTCGCGCGTGGTCGAGCTGGGATGGCTCGCCGTGCAGGCGGCCAAGGAAGGGACCCTGGAGCTGATCCCGCATCCCGATCCCCGCTTCGGCGGGAAGATCAGCACGGCGGAGCCGGTCGAGACCTCGCTCGCAGGCTTCGGCGCGATCGGCTTCGGCCGCCCGGGCAACGCCCCGGCCCCGATCTTCCCCGGACCGGAGATGGGCGCAACCTGCGTCCAGGATTCGCTCTGCGTCATGCTCACTCGGACTCAGGCGGGCTATTACCAGGGCGCGGAGTTCCTCGGGGAAGGCTCTTTCTGCACCTCGCGCATCTGCACGATCCGCGCTCCCGTCGCGGCCTGCTGCCTGCCCGACGGTTCCTGCCGGATGGTCCAGCAGCGCGACTGCGTGCGCGAGGGAGGGACCTGGGCGGGGGACGGCAGTTCCTGCGACCGCGCTCCCTGCGAGCGCCTGTCGAAGGGGGATCCGGCCGGAGCGAGCGGGGACTGACCCGGCGACGACGATCGCTCCCGCGCGCCGGGCATCGGGGCGCGGATGCGGCCGCCGGGAGACGAAGGGAAGAAAGGAGCTACGGCAATGTCCACGAGCAGGGGTCGCAAGGCAGGGACGCAGGCGGGACGGGGGATTCGCAAGCCCCCGGCGGAGGCCCCGCGCCGCGCGGCGCCGGAGACCGGCGAGGAGAGCCATCTCGACTGGTCGCGCAAGAACTTCCTTCTGCTCGGAGCCGGCGGAGCGGCCATCCTGATCGGCTTCGTCCTTCTCGCGCTCGGAGACATCACCTTCGCCCCTCTGCTCCTGGTCGGAGGCTACATCGTCCTCATTCCCTGGGGGATCGTCGCCCGAGGGGATCGATCCGGCCGCGGAGCCACGGGGGGACGTACAAGCTCGCCCGGGACGAACGATTGAACATAATGGGCGAGTAGCTCAACGGTAGAGCGCCTGCCTTACAAGCAGGAGGTCACAGGTTCGACCCCTGTCTCGCCCACCAGCCGCGCTGCCCCCTGGCCGTGTTCGAGCCGCCCGTCCTCCTACGGCCCGCCTCGTGGCGGCCTCCTCGATCTCCCCCCGCCTGCCACCCCATCGTCTTGCAGGAATCCTGCTTGCGCCGTTTCAGGGTTTTGCTGGGGATCCTCGCCTCCCATGCCGAACGAAGAAGGGACCGGCCGCAAGGATCGATCGCCCCCGATCTGCCGGAGGGGGCGGCGCCTCGTCGGACGGCGGGCACGGGAGTGTATCAGGGGGGAGGAGCGAACGACCTTCCTCGTAACCGACGATCTCGGAGTCGTTAGGAAAAAACTGCGGCTTGACCGACTCTGGGGTGGGCGGTACACTATTCCCGTGCAAGCCTAACAGCGGAGCATGCTTCAGAAGGAGGTGCGGCAACTACGAATCCGCCTGCTGAAGCCCTTCGGGGCCCGCGCACGAGGGTGCTTCCTGTTCCGACCAAGCAACGATCTTTGTAGGCTAGCTGGTCAACTGACTTCGTGGAGGTCAAACGAATGAAGAGGTTGTTCTTCGCCTTCTGTGCGCTTGCACTGGTCGCTACGGTGGCCAACGCAGACGTACCCGATCCTTCGAACTGCTCGACGAGCCTCGACGGACCGCAGCGCGTTCTTCTCATCCCCGATGAGAACGGGACGTCGCCGGTCAGCCAGGCGACCTTCACCGTCACGGTGAAGAACGCCGCGAACAATCCGATCAACAACGCGATCGTCGAGATCTTGATCGGCGGCATCGCCGACAACAAGACCAAGCTGTGCGCGTCGGAGACGACGTCCTATACGACCAACGTCGCTGGCCAGGCCACGATCAACCTGGGCGGCGGTGGTTGCTACAAGGGCCCGAACGCGATCGTCATCCGTGCGAACGGCGTCGAGATCCGCAACTTCAACGCGGCGGTCAGCCCGGACTACGGTGGATCGGACAACGCCGGTCTTCCCGGTCTCTGGAGCTTGTCGATCACCCTCGCGGACTTCACGGCTCTTTCCGCGGCGTTCGGCAACCCCAACAACCCGAGCTGCCACGACTACAACAATGATGGACTGATGACCCTGACCGACTTCACGGTCTTCGGTCAGTCCTGGCTTTCGACGACCCGCGACTGCACGCCCTGACGCAGGACGTGTGGCGATCCGGGTTTCGCCGGGCCCGGGTTGCGAGGTGAGCGGGTTCGGGGTGGGGTGGAGGTGGTGCGAGACGGCAGGCGCCGTCTCGAGTCGACTCCCGGCAAAACGCGCGAGCTGGGAGTTCCGAGTACTTCGATTTCGTGACAACCCTAGGGAGGTCGAAACGCGATGAAGAAACTTCTACTGGCGCTGGGCATCTTGGCCCTGATCTGTAGCCCGGCACTGGCAGGAAAGAACGCAGGCGGCGCGATGATCGTTCACACGAACGACGCCGTGAACTACACGAACCTGGACTTCTGCCAGGATCAGTACAAGCCGGCCGACTGTGCTTCTGCAGTGACCCGGTCGGACAAGGACGCGGCTACCGAGACCCTCATTTGGTTCCTCGCGGCTTTCCCCGAGGGAGCGGATGCGGTCGTCGCCGGCGTCCAGTTCGGCGTGCGTCACAACCTGCCGCCGGGGCAGGGCTACGTTCCTCACTGGAGCGCCTGCCCGACGGACGCTCTCGTTCTGCCGGATCAGGGTTTCCCCGATACCCCGGGTGGAACTCTGATCGGTCGCTTGGCTCCGATCGCTGGCAACTTCCAGACGTTCGCGTGGTTCGGTGCCTACCAGAACGGCGCGGGCAGCTTCTTCGGCTCTGGCGTGTACCCGGGCGACGGACTCGCAAAGTTCGCCGACGACTCGGTTCCGCCGGTCGAGGATCTCTGCTTCCTGTTTGGCGAGGTTCGCTGGATGGAGGCCGGATACAACGACTGCCCGACCGCTCCGGTGACGGGCGCTTGCTGCTATCCGGACGGCACTTGCGAGGTTCTCGAGCAGACCGCTTGCACCGGCGACTTCATGGGCGAGGGCACGACCTGTGACCCGAACCCCTGCGAGCAGCCGCAGGCTTGCTGCTTCGAGGATGGCTCCTGCCAGAACCTGCTGGCGGCGGACTGCACGCTTGCGGGTGGCACGCCTGAGGGCGAGGGCACGAACTGCGATACGTTCGTCTGCCCGACTCCGCCGGCTGCCTGCTGCTACGACGACGGTAGCTGCGAGGTCCTCACGGCCGAGCAGTGCGAGGCCAACGGTGGGACGTTCCACCCCGAGTGGCCGACCTGCGACGTGGCGGAGTGCCCGATTCCGCCGACGCCGGGTGCTTGCTGCATCGCTGGCGAGTGCACGGTGATTCTCGAGGACGACTGCACGGCTCAGGGTGGTCTGTGGATGAATCAGGAGACCTGCGAGGGTGTCGAGTGCCCGCCGCCGGTCGCGACCGAGTCCACCACCTGGGGCCAGATCAAGGCCAACTACCGGTAGTTCTCTTCCCGAGAGCTAGCGGCTAGTCACGATGCGTGGGCCCGTCCCTCCTGGGGCGGGCCCACCGCTTTCCAGTTCTCATCTCCTTCCTCACGCACGGAGGTGCCGTGATGAGATTCTCCTGCTACTCGCCTGCCTTCTTGCTCACTCTCTTCGGCGCCCTCTCTTTTCTGCCCCTGGCTGCCACTCCGGCGCTGGCGGGGAAGAACGCGGGCGGGGCGATGATCGTGCACACGAACGACGCGGTGAACTACACACCGACGGGAGCCGACTTCTGCAGCGACATCTACAACCCGTCGGACTGCGTGACGGCAGTGACGCAATCGAACAAACCGCCCGGCGTTGAGACGATGATCCGCAGACAGGCGCGTGCTGCATCGAAGGCGACTGCGAGGAGATGATGGAGCCGGACTGCGTTGCCGTGGGCGGCGAATGGATGGGTCTACCGAACTGCGAGGGGGTCGTGTGCCCGCCGGTCGCCACGGAGTCGACGACCTGGGGGCGGGTCAAGGCGAACTACCGATAGCCCGAGCCAGAAGAGGCTTCCGGCCGTCCGGTGGGTCCGCAGGCTCGCCGTTACGCGGGCTTTTTCCGTTGCGCCCCGCTCGCGGGGTCCTCGATACTTCCCCTCAGGATTGCCGACGCTGGGAGTGAGGGGAACAGCGTCGGTCTTGGTCGTCATGGATCGAGACCGAGGACGCGCGGCGGTGCTCCGAACGAGCGGCGTGGCGCCCGCCGAGAGGAGGAGGCTTTCGAAATGTCCAGAAGGATTCTGCTGGCAGCTCTCGCAATGCTGGTCGCGGCATCCGGGCCCGCACTGGCAGGAAGGAACAACAACGGAGCGCTGATCGTGCACACCGACGACAGCATCACGTTCACCGCGTCCGGAACCTATTGCGGCGCCGACTATCAGGCCCATGCGCCGGCCGACTGCGCGTCGGCGAACACGCGCACGGACAAGCCCGCCGATCAGCTCGCCTTGATCTGGTTCCTCTGCGCGTTCACTCCGCAGCACCACCCCCAGGTCGGTGGCCTCCAGTTCGGCGTCGACCACAATCTTCCCCCCGGCCAGGGGTACGTCCCGCAGTACAGCTCTTGCGGCGTCCTCGAGAATCCCGATGCGGGCTGGCCCGACACGAGCCCGTCCGGCAACCTGGTCGGCTTCGCCAGTCCGATGACCGACACGATCTTTCCGTTCTACTGGTTCGCAGCCTACGGACAAGGACCGGGCAGCTACTTCGGCACGGGCGTCTATCCCGGCATCGGCAAGGCACTCGTCGCGGACCTGTCCGTGCCGCCCGTCGAGGATCAGATCTTCAAGTTCGGGCGCGTGGAGTGGCAGGGCCCCGGCACCAACGACTGCCCCGAGCCCCCGCTGCTCGGCGGTTGCTGCTTCCAGGACGACGCTCGCTGCGAAGTGGTCGACTACACCGTGTGCGCCGATTCTTCCGGCGTCTATCTCGGCGACGGCAGCTCCTGCGATCTCTGCAGCGCCTGCTGCTACAGCTCTGGCGAGAACCGGGTGTGCATCGTTACCACCGAGGCGGAGTGCATGACACGGGTCGCCGACCCGACGCAGCCGCTGCCGACGTGGAGCGGCGTGTTCAACGGCATCTCGAACCTCTGCACGACAAACGGGACGAGCGCGGACTCCTTCTGGTTCTGCAATGAGACCGCCACCCGGGTGTCGACCTGGGGCGCGCTCAAGTCGCTGTTCCGGTAGAGGACCGCCGAAGCGGCGGGCGAAAGCGCTTCGAAAGCGAGGAGCGAGGGGAGGGCGAGGCTCTTCCCTCGCTCCTCGCGTTTGAGTCCGCCGCCGGTTACCCGGTCGGAGACGGTTCGACGGGTCAGCGAGGCGAGCTGAGGGCGGCTTCGATCTCCGATCGAAGATCGGGATCGTCGATTCCCGAGAGGATCGCCCGCGCCTCGCCAGGCTCGCCCGACTCCGCGAGCGCGAGAGCGAGGGTCGTCCGGTTCTCCTCGGATCGCGACAGCTCGACCGCCCTACGCGCCGCGACGACCGCCTCGCCCGCCCGGCCGGACGCGAGGAGCGTGCGCGCGAGCGAGTCCCACAGGCGAGGATCGTCGCGTCGCGCGATGCCATCCCGCAGGATCGCGACCGCCTCCGCCGTCCGCCCCGCCTCGCGCAGATTCCACGCGGTCGCGGTCCGCACCGGCACCGAGTCGGGAAGCTGCGCCACGATGGGCAGCCAGGCGTCGGCCGCTTCGCTCGTGCGGCCGAGGATCGAGAGCGCCGACGCGCGGCCGATCGCGACGTGCTGCGTCAGCCGGCCGCGGCGGGCCGCCGCATCGAAGGCGGAGAGCGCTTCGGCGCCGTCTCCCGCTTCGATCGCGAGATTCCCCAACTCGATCCAGACCTCCGACGAGTCGGCGCCGCGCGCGAGCGACTCACGATAGAGATCGCGGGCGCGCTCGCGCTCGCCGAGGAACATCGCCACCTTCGCTTTCCTCTGGAGGAACGAGCCGAACTCGCTTCCTTCCGGCTCGACGGGCGCCAGGAGAGCGGCAACGCGCCGGGCGGTCTCCGGGCGCTGGTCGCGAAGCCAGACCGCGGCCAGGTTCGAGCGCGCTTTGATGCTGCGCGGCGCGTCGCGCACCGCCGCTTCGAAGAGCGTCCCGTCGTCGCGCCAGTCGCGGACGCGAACGGCGGAGCGGACGGCGAAGGCGGCGACGAGCGCTCCGGCGAGCGCGGCCGCGAGCCACGGCGCGAGGACGCGCAGGCGCGCCGTCGCGAGCAGGCGCCCGAGCCCCGCGCAAGCGGCGACGACAAGGCCGAGCAGGGGCAGATAGAGCAACCGGTCGGCCTGCGCCGTTCCGATCGGCACGAGGAGGTTGCTCGTCACGATCCAGAAGGACGTGAAGAAGAGGATCCCCCATCCCCACGGCTTCGCCCGTCCGGAACGGATCGCGGCGATCACGCCGGCGGCGCACGCCGCGAGCACGAGCGCCCCCGGCACATAGAGCGCCGCACCCGGAGCGACCTGCCGGTAGGAGTAGTCCGCCGAGAGGTGCAGCGGCAGGACGATCTGCGCGAGCTGGCGACCGAGGACCCCTCCGGCGCCGAGCGCGCGCGCGAGCGGCCCGACGTGGGCGAGGGGATTGTCGAGGAGCGAGGGACGTGGAGCGTCGAGCCGGCCGAGGGCGTGCGCGCGCAGCAGGACCGCGACGGCGAGCGCGGCCGGCCACGCGAGGTCGCGGGCGCGTGGGCCGCGCTCCGCCGGCGCCGCCTCGATCCGAAGCAGGCCCACCCGGTGCGCGGCGAGGAGGATCGGAAGGCCGAGCGAGCCCTCCTTGGCGAGAAGCGCGAGGAGCCAGAGAGCCGGAGCGGCGAGGGCCCAGGCGATCGCCGCGCGCGGCGCGCTCGTGCCGCCCGCCCGCGCGCGAAGGCGCCGCCCCTCGTCGTCGAGCCAGGCTCGGTAGGCGAGCAGCGAGAGAAGGGCCGAGAGGATCTCCCCGCGCCCCACGATCCCCGCGACCGCTTCGACGTGGATCGGATGCACGGCGAAGAGGAGAGTCGCGGCGAGCGCGAGCCCCGCGCGCGCGGGCCAGAGACGGCGGATCAGGGCCCAGGCGAGCAGGCAGGTGATCGCGTGCAGCGCAAGGTTCGTGGCGACGAAGAAGCTCGGGCGTCCGCCGCCCAGAGCCCAGTCGATCGCGAAGCTCGTGGTCGTCAGGGGACGGAAGAGGTTCGCGCCGCCTGTGAGCGAGGGCCAGTACGGCCGGCTCCAGATGCCGCCGAGATCGAAGCTCGTGACGGCGGAGTTCTCGACGATCACGCCACGGTCGTCGAAGACGAAGCCGTTGCCCAGCGCGCCGAGGTGCGGAAGCACGGCGGCGGCGAGGAGGGCGAAGATGGCGAGGAGCGCGAGCGCCGTGCGCGGCGGGCGGCTCTCGGGTCGCCGGCTCACGGCGCCGCCTCCACCTCGCGCAGCTCCGATTCGGGGATCAGCGAGTCTCGCTCCACCGCGAAAGCGATCCAGTCGACGCCGACCGCGTCCCCGCGCAGCCGGATCAGCGGATCGAGCGGCCGCAGCCCGTTCAGCGCGTAGGCGAGCAGGCTGCCCGGGTAGGGCAGATCCTCGGCCGTCGCTTCCCGCGGCGCACCCGGCTGGATCGGCCCGACGAACCAGATCTTCGCGCCGGGCGCCGCCTGCCGCTCGAACGAGCGGCGCACGTCGCGCGCCTCCTCGTTCCAGACCTCCAGGCTCTCGGCCGGCGTCGGATAGACGGCCGCCGGGTTGTCGCCGAAGATCGCGGGGTAGTCGAGGCGGTGGTGGACAGGATCGACGCAGCCCGGGCGTCCGCCCGAGACGTAGTAGTCGATCGAGGGGCGCGAGAGCCCGACGTAGGCGATCCAGTCGCCGGGGCGCAGCTCTCCGGCGACCGCGCGTCCCACCTGACGGTCGTGGTCGGCGCCGCGGTCTCCCAGGGGAAGACCGCTGGCCGTCCCGAGGATCGTCGAAAGCGCCAGCACGCCCACCGCCGCCCTGCGCAGCCATCGGCGCTCGACCGAGACGGCGCCGATCGCCATCCAGAGCACGAAGCCGGGATAGGCGACCGCATCCGTCCTGCCGAGGATGTAGCTCGGCGTGGTCACGAGCGAGAGGACCGTCATCGCCACCAGCGGACCGAGCGTGAAGCCCGCCGCGAGCCGCGCCTCGCGCCTCCGCGCGCCCCGCAACGCCGCCACGCCGAGCAGGACCACCGCGGCGAAGGCGAGAATCGCGAGGACGGTCGAGCCGGGACCCCGCCACATCCACAGCGGCACGGGCGGATTCGGCCAGACGCGCGCGCCGCTCGTGAACGCCTCGAGGCTTGCGAGCGGAGCGATGGCGAGCGGCACCCGCTCCCAGTACTTCTCGATCCAGACGTTCAGCGTCGCGTGGACGGAGAGCTGTGGCATCGCCCGAACCAGATAGGGAAGCCAGGCGAGGAACGCCGCCGCTTGCGCGAGCAACCAGCCGCGCGGGCGCGGCAGGCCGGCGAGCAGCCACGCGAGATTCGCGCCGCCGACGAGCGCGGCCGCGACGTTGTGCGTCCAGAGCGCGAGCGCCTCGGACGCGGCCACCACGACGAACCACCACGGCGATCGGCCTTGCATCACGCGGGCGGAGGCGGTGAGCAGGACCACGGTCCAGAGCATCAGCACTGCGTAGGAACGCGCCTGCCGGCCGTAATGCACGCCGTAGGTGCCAGCCGCGAAGAAGGCGACCGCCGCCTCCCGGGCCCCCGGCACGGGAGGAGCGAGGGCGAGCCAGACCGTCCCTGCGACCCCCGCAGCGGCGGAGAGCGCGCGCACCGAGGCGTCGGTCGGAGGCAGGCGGGGGACGACGGCCCTCGCAATCGCGTAGTAGAGCGGCGGCGCGTCGTCGTGGCTCCGCGCGATCTCGTGCTCGCGCGCCGGGAGGTGCGCCGTCCACGCGGTATATCCCTCGTCGATCCAGAGGCCGTCGCCGGAAAGCGCGATGGTGCGGAGGGCGAGCCCGATCAGGATCCAGAGCGCGAGGCGTACGGCGGCAGGCCGCCACCGCCGCAGCGAAGGGGCGGAGGCCGCCGTGCCGGACGGAAGCGAGGGCGCCGCCATCGCCTCAGCCGACCCTGCGCGCGACGGCCGCGAGGGAGAGGCCGGCGGGGAGCATCCCGCGCATCGCGGCGGCGCGATCGAGCTTCGCGACGGCGCCGAAGATCCGGTTCACCGCGGGCGGCAGCGGACTGATCTCCGACCCGTGCGCCCCGCGCCGCAGCCGCCGCACGACGGCGACGGGCGGCAGCAGCAGCCCGTTCCAGTAGACGATGCGGAGCGGCTCGAGGCCCGCGTGCAGCAGCCGCTCGGCCAGGACGTCCTTCGAGTAGCGCCGCACGGTGTGCATCGCCCGGTCGTGCGCCGAGCGGAGCCGGTCGAATGCCGGGACGTTGACGATCAGGAGGCCGCCCGCGCGCAAGACGCGCCGCATCTCTGAGAGCGCCGCCGTGTCGTCGGGCACCGCGCGGTGGTACAGGACGTCGGAGCAGAGGACGAGGTCGAAGCATCCCGAGCGAAACGGCAGGGAGAGGATCGTGCCGCGCGCGAGCGGCGAGGCACACTTTCGGCGGGCGAAGGCGAGGGCGAGGGGGCTCAGGTCGATGCCGACGGCTGCGCGGTCCCGCCCGAGGCGACAGAGGTTGCCGCCCGTACCGCATCCCGCGTCGAGCGCGAGGCGGATGCGCGGCGCTTCCCCCGTCCACTCGAGCAGCCCCATCCAGATGGAGCGCATCTCGTCGAACCAGAAGTGCGACTCCTCGGCGAGGGAGGTCCGCTCGTACTCCTCGGGCTCCATCGAGCGCAAGCCTCAGCTTCGGAAGACGAGCCAGAGGCCGCCGACGATCACGAGGGTGCCGGCCCACCGCTGCCAGCTCACCGGCTCGTGGAGGATGAAGCGCGCGGAGAAGAGAACGAGCACGTAGCCGAGCGAAAGGATCGGATAGGCCCAGGAGAGCGGGGCGCGCGAGAGCGCCGCCAGCCAGAGGATCGCGCCGGCGCCGATGAAGCCGAAGCCGATCCAGAGCTGCGGGACGCGGGCGGCGCGCGACGCGGCCGCGGACAGGGCGCCCATCTCCACCGTCCCGACGCGGTTCATCCCGCTCTTCAGGAAGGTCTCGCCCGTCACGGTGAGGCAGACGGCCCCGACGACGAGAGCGAGCGCGGTCAGGCGGTCCGCTGCAACCATCTCCGGATCTCCTCGATGACGCGGTCCTGCGACGCCTCGCCCATCTCCGGATAGAGCGGGAGGCTGACGATCCGCGACGCGAGCGACTCGCTGACCGGAAAGTCTCCCGCCCGGTAGCCGAGGCTGCGGTAGGCGAGCTGCTCGTGGATCGGCACCGGGTAGTGGATCTGCGTCTGGATCCCGCGCT
The DNA here is from genome assembly GCA_041946735.1 of Candidatus Eiseniibacteriota bacterium. Lineage (GTDB taxonomy): Bacteria > Eisenbacteria > RBG-16-71-46 > CAIMUX01 > VGJL01 > JBHGAY01. Next base: position 140,098 of record JBHGAY010000001.1, on the reverse strand, counting down.
CCGCCAGATGCGCCCGGAACTCGTCCCGCCGGTCGACGATCGCGACCGAGAGGTGACGCATGTGCTCGCGCCCCTCCGTCTCCTCGTTCCAGCCGATCGGGAGCCCCTCCAGCGCGCGCACGTAGCGGCCGTGCAGCCGCCTCCGTTCGGCGTTCCAGCCCTCGAGATGGGGGAGCTTCGCCCGGAGGATCGCCGCCTGGATCTCGTCCATCCTCGAGTTGAAGCCGACCACGTCGTGATGATAGCGGTCGCGCTCGCCGTAGTTGCGGAGCTGGCGGAGCCGGCCCGCCAGTTCCTCGTCGTCGGTCGTGATCAGCCCGGCGTCGCCGTAGGCTCCGAGATTCTTCGACGGGTAGAAGCTGAAGGCCGCGGCGCGGCCGAGCGTCCCGGCGCGCCGCCCGTGGTAGAGCGCCCCGTGCGCCTGGGCGGCGTCTTCGACGACCGGGATGCCGAGCGGATCGCAGAGAGCGCGGATCGCGTCGATGTCGGCGCACTGCCCGTAGAGATGCACCGGGACGACCGCCGCGGTTCGCTCGCTCAGCAGCGGTCCGAGCCGGCCGGGATCGAGCGTCGCCGTGCGCGGCTCGACGTCACAGAGGACGGGGCGCGCGCCGGTGAACGAGATCGCCGACAGGGTCGGAACCGCCGTGTTCGCGACGGTGACGACCTCCTTGCCCGGGCCGGCGCCGGTCGCGATCAACGCAAGGTGGAGCGCCTCCGTCCCCGAGCCGACGCCGATCGCGAACCGCGCGCCGCAGAAGGAGGCGAACGCCTCCTCGAACGCCTGCAGCTCCGAGCCGAGGATGAACCATCCGCGCGAGACGACCCGCGCGATCGCCGCGTCGACCTCCTCGCGGATCGTCGCGTACTGCGCTGTCAAATCGCAGATAGGGACGCGGTCGGCGCCGCTCACGAGGCGGTCTCCGGCACGTAGTGGCGAAGGTGGCGCCGGTAGTAGTCGAGGGTGGCGGCGAGGCCTTCCCGCAGGCCGACCCGCGGCTGCCATCCGACGGCGGACCGGATCTTGTCGTACGCGCCGTAGTAGTCGCCGATGTCGATCTTCTTTCCCTCCTCCGGGAACGGGACGATCCGGTAGCTTCCCGATCCGGCGACCTCGATCAGGATCTCGACGAACTCCTTCAGGCTCACGACGTCGAGGCCGCCGAGGTTGTACACCTCTCCGTTCGTCTCCTCGGTCGCCCCCGCGAGCAGGAACGCCCGAACCACGTCGTCGACGTAGGTCATGTCGCGTCGTTGCTCCCCGGTGCCGAAGATCTCGATCTCCTCGCCGAAGAGGACCTTCCGCACGAACCAGGGGATGAACCCCTGCCGGCCGTGCTTCAGCAGCATCCCCGGACCGTAGCAGTTGGTCAATCGCAGGCTCGTCGTCCGCATTCCATAGACGTTCGCGTAGAGGATGTGGTACCACTCGCCGGCCGTCTTGTTGATTCCGTTGACGTCGGTCGGCTGCACGAGGTGGTTCTCGTCGACCGGGAGGTAGCGCGGCCGGCCGTACTGCTGCCGCGTTCCGGCATAGACGATCTTTGCGTCCCGGTTGCTCTCGCGGCACGCCTCGAGCAGCGAGAGCTGGCTGCGGCAGTTGATCTCGAGGTCGGTATACGGATCGCGCATGCTGTCGATGTGGCTCACCTGGCCGGCGAGATTCAGGATCACCTCGCGGCCGCGCACGAGATAGCGCATCGAGTGGACGTCGCGCACGTCGGCGATGTTCACCTGGATCCGGTCCTCGATCCCGTGCACGTTCCAGAGGTTCCCGCCGTACTCGGGAAGCAGGGAGTCGACGACCGTGACGCGCGCGCCAAGCTCGACCAACGCGCGGCACAGGTTCGATCCGAGGAAGCCGAGCCCGCCGGTCACGAGGACGTCGCGCCCTTCGTAGCCGGTGATCCCCTCCGCCACCGGCCCCTTGGCGCCCGGCCGCTCAGCCACCCCCCGCCTCCTTCCGTCCGGCCGCGCCGGCGGCCGGCTGCTTGCTCCTCTTCACGAAGATCGACCACCAGAGCCCCGCCATGCCGGCGAACACCTTGGCGACACGCGCGAAGTTGAAGAACTGGCTCTTCCCGTGCATCCGATGATAATGGTGAACCGGCACCTCCCGGATCCGAAAGCCCGCACGGGTGCACTTCGTCAGCAGCTCGACGCAAATCAGGCCGCTGTCCTGCGTCAGCGGGACGCCCCGTAGCGCCTCCGTGCGGATCAGCCGGAAGTCGCAGTCGACGTCCCGGATCGGGATCCGGAACCAGAAACGCACGAAATGGTGGTACAGTCGCCCGATGACGGCACGGTACCAGGGGTCGGAGCGCCGGATCTTGTAGCCGTTGACCAGATCGGCCGCGTCGCGCTGCTCCCAGAGCTTCTCCAACTCCCGCACGTCGTACTGGGCATCGCCGTCCGTGTAGAAGAGGAACGTCTTGGAGCATGCGGCGAACCCGCTGCGGAGGGCGCCGCCGTAGCCCCGGTTCGTCTCGTGCGTGACGACGCGCAGGCGGGGAAAGCGGGGCGCCAGTTCGTCTAGGATCTCCGAGAGGTGGTCGGGGCTCGCGTCGTTTACGACGAGGACCTCGAAGTCGTCCGTCAGCCGGGCGGCGACCCTGTGGGCAAGGACCACCATACTCGCGATGGTGCCCCAGTCGTTGTAGGCAGGGAAGAAGATGGAAAGACTATCCGATCGCGGCATCCATACTCCGTGTCCGCCCGGGTCCCTCCTGTCCCCGGCCGCCTGCTCTCCGAGTCTGGCGATTCCCGGGGACGGACATCAGGACCGCACTCTAACAGAGCCCCCGGAAGCCCGCAATGCAGGCCGGGCCGCGGCTCGGCGCTTCCGCCGCTCGACTCTCGCCGCGCCGCCGCTGCGGCCGCCGCTGCCGCTGCTCCTGTCGCTGGCGCTCCTCGTGCCGCTTCTCCCGCTGCCGTTACCGCTGTCGCTTTCGCTGCCGTTCCTCGCTGCGCAGGCGGCCGCGCAGGCAGGCAAGCCGGGGGAATCCCCGGACAGCCCGGTCGTCATTCGCGTCGGCCCGATCGGGGTCACGCTCGACGAGTTCTCCCGGGACTTCCACTACGAGGCGAAGGCCGACACCTCCACGCTGCAGCCCGACTCGGCGAGCGTGGAACGCTTCCTGCGGGGCTACCTACGCACGATCCGCCTTCACGCCGCGATCCTCCCCGACACCTCGGTCTTCAGCGGCGGCGACCGCTACTCGATCGAGATGAATCGCGACATGCTCCTGCAATCCACGCTTCGCGAGGAGCTGCTGCTCGACTACATGCCGACCGACGACGCGACGCTGCGCGAGATCCACGAGCGCCTGGGGCGCGAGCTTCACCTCGCCGTGATCAAGGTGCCGACGCTCGTCGACATCGATTCGGTTCAGACGGCGCTCGCGAACGGCGCGCAGTTCGGCGCCGTGGCGCGCCGCTTCTCGAAGGACCTGCGAACCGCGGGCATGGGCGGCGATCTCGGCTGGGTTCCTGCGACGAAGCTCCCGCTGTCCCATCAGCGCGCCCTCTGGAATCTGCCGTCCGGCGCTGTCTCCCCGGTGCTCCCCGAGCCCAACTTCCACGTCCTCTACAAGATCCTCGGCGAGCGGCCCGTCGAAACGGTCCCGGCCTTCGAGGAGTCGCGCGACACGATCCTCCGCTCCCTGGCGATGCTGGAGCTCGGCCGCGTGGGGCGCGAGATGCATGACGATCTGATGGCCCGGTACGGCTTCGGATGGGACGATGAGGCGGCCGAGTGGTTGCGAGCCTTCCTCGAGCGCGAGACGGCGAGCGCCCGGCGCACCTATGACCCGAAGCTCGACAAGTCCGAGGTCCGGCTCGGCGATCCGCACGAGGGGCCCTTCTGGTCGGAGGCGCCCCTGCAGGGAGAGGAGGCGGCCCGCCCGGTCGCCTGGATCGACGGCGACACGTTGACGGCTCTCGGGGTGATCGACCAGCTGGTGTTCAAGCCGACGCTGGTCTGGCCCCTCTTCCAGGACCGGCAGAACGTGATCGATCTATGCGACGAGGCGATGTATTACCGGGTGCAGGTCCGGGAGGCCTTCCACCGCGGAATCGACAAGCGGCCCGAGGTGGTGCGACAGCTTCTCAACTTCCGGCGCTGGGTGCAGTGGCGCGCCTACCGGCGGGAGCGAATCCTCCCGAAGATCACTCCGACCGAGGAGGAGCTGCTTTCCCTCTGGGCCCGAACCCCGAGCCTGCACTCGCTGCCGGAGCGCCGGCGCTACGTGATGATCAATCTCCCGACGACCGACCTGGCCGCGAAGGCGGCGGCCGCCCTGCGCGAGGGGCGGGGCCCGGTGGAGATCGCCCAGGAGCTGCGCGGTCCCGGCCTGACGATCAGCGTCACCCCCGATAGCGGGTATGGCCTGGTGCCTCGCCGCCAGTCCGTCTACGACCCGGTCGTCTTCTCGCTGAAAGCCGGCGAGGTCAGCGAGCCGGTCGCGGATCGAGGCGGGTTCACGGTCGCGCGTGTCGACGAGATCTCTCCGGCCCACGCGCGCACGTTCGAGGACGCCCGAGGGGAGCTGCTGCGGTCGATCCTCGAGGAGCGCGAGCGCAGGGAGGTGGATTCGATCCTGGCCTCCCAGGCCACGGCGGAGGTGTGGGTCGACCGGCAGGCGATCCACTCGATGCCGTTCGACAGCAAAGTCTTTCTCGCGAGGGGCAGGGTCGAGGGATCGTGATCGCTGCGGGGACTGACTGCGACCACGGAGAAGCTCGGGGCGCCGCTCCGCCCGGGCGCCGTCGTTGACCCCCTTCCGGCGGGGATGCGATCATTCGGCATGGGCGGGGGGACCATCACGAACCGAAGGAGCGTATCGATGGACCCGAAGATCGCAGTCATGGACGACGGATTGTTGATCGACTGGCCCGACGGACATCAGACCCGCTACGCGTTCGAGGAACTGAGGCGCAGCTGTCCCTGCGCCGATTGCCGCGGTCCCGAGCATCAGGAAGGACGGCTCCGCTCCCATGGCGGGAACTCGGAGCAATCGAACCGGATCGTGCGGATCACGCCGGTCGGGCGGTACGCGATCCAGATCGTGTGGGGCGATGGGCATAGTACCGGGATCTATCCCTGGGACTATCTGCGGAGGCAATGCGGATGCTTCGCGTGCCGGGAGACGGTGGAGAGAGAGGCGCAACGCTGAGAGGCGTTGGCCGCGTTTCGGTTCGACTGGCCGTTCTGTTCGCTATCCTCACCCTGTTCGCCGGCGTCTGCCGGGCCGCCCCCGGCATCCAGATCCTCTCTTCCAGTGAACGGGGGCTCGAGGCGGAGATGGAGATTCCGCCCGCTTCGGTCCTCGCCGACCCGGACCACCCCGGATACCACGAGATCCGGATCGACGGTGGCGTCCCCGCCGCGGAATACGGCGTCCCGGCGCTTCCGGCGCTCAGCTTCTGGGTCGGCGTGCCTCCTGGAGCGAGCGTGCAGGTCGACGCCCAGCCGCTCGAGGAGGACGAGTGGGACGGCATCCGCCCGATGCCGGTCCCGACGCCTCGCTGGGACACAGGGCCGACGGGGGAGGCGGTCTACTCCCAATCCCTCGAGGAGTCGGAGGAGGCGTACCGCTCGCCCTTCCCGCCCGCCACAGCCGTCGCCGGGCGCGAGGCGGGGATGCGCTACCTGCGCGCCGTGCCGGTCACGATCTTTCCGGCCCGATGGGATCCCTCGGGCGGCGTCCTGCGGGTCGCGCGACGCGTCCGCGTGCACGTCTCCTTCGTCCCCGGCCCGGCTCCGCGCAGCGGGGCGCGCGGGGCGTCTTTGGTCCCCGTGAGCGCGGACGATCCCTCCTGGGAACGGACCTACGACGCGCTCCTCGTCAACGCGCGCGAGGCGCGGGCCTGGGCGAGAGCGCCCCGTGCGGTCGCGCCCGCCGCGCGCCGTCCCGGCGCCGAAGGCGACGAGGTCAAGATCGAGGTGATGTCGAGCGGGCTGCGCCGGATCGCCTACGACGACGTCGCCCCGCTGGGATGGAGCGGCGCCGGCGCTCCGCTCGCCGACCTCCGGCTCTACGACGTCCTCTACGACAGCGATGACGCGAGCGACCCGCTCGCGCAGGAAACCGAGATCCCCGTTCTCCTGCGCGACAACGACGGCTCGGGCACCTGGAGCGCGGGGGACGAGCTGTTCTTCTACGCCCAGATCCTTTACGACCGTTATCCGGAGGCCCCCTGGCATCTCAAGCGCTACGGGCGCCGCCACGTCTACTGGCTTGCGCTCCGTCCGGGGGGCGACAACGCCCGCATGGAGTCCGCATCGACGTGGCTCGGCCGCGAGGATCTGAACCCTGTCGTCTCCTCTCCCTGGCGCGAGCATTTCGAGAAGGAGGCGGAGGTCTACGGCAAGATGGGAGCCGGGTCGAGCAACTCGATCGACCTCGAGGGACAGATCGGACGCGGCGTGGCGGCGGTCCGCTCGAAGCACGCCTACTGGCTCGGCGGCGATCCGTACACGAACCAGGGGGGCGAGGAAGCGAACGTCTACAGCGTGCCGTTCGATCTTCCCGGCTTCGTCTCGGCTCGCGCGATGTCGGTGCAGATGCAGGGAACACGGAAGCCGCCGGGCGGCTGGGAGCACCGAGTGTCGCTGTTCCTGCAGGGCGACGGCCCGCGCGTCGCGCTGCCCGGAAACCCGGACACGATCGACTTCCAGGGGACGAAGCGGATCGACTTCACGGCGGACGACCTGGCCGGCCTCCCGCTGCGCGAGCGAAACAACGCCTTCGTCCACCTGCAGGACGAGACGCTCTACGGGGCGGCGCTCGACTGGTTCGAGGTCGAGTACGACCGGGCGCCGAAGTTCGTCGACGGGCGGATCGACATCGACACCGCCGACCTGACCGGCGCCGAGGAGTGGCGGCTGATCGGTCCGCCGGCCGATCCGGTCGGCATCGAGTACACCGATCCGCTGCACCCCCGCGCGTTGGCGATCGACCCGACCCAGGTGCAGGGCGGTCCCCCGAAGCTGCGCCTCCAGTGGGAGCTGGACGGCAACGCGCGCCGCTTCTCGCTGGGCGAAGCCGCTCTCGTTCCCAAGCCGGAGACGCTCGCGCTCGCGCAGCCGGTCGACCTGCTCGCCGGCGGCGGCGAGGACTACGTGATGATCGCGCCGCGCGAGTGGCTCGAAGCGCTCCAGCCGCTGATCGACCTGCGCACCTCGGAGGGGCACCACGTGCTCGCCGCGGCGATCGAGGACGTCTACGACCAGTTCGCCGGAGGCCACCACTGGCCGCACGCGATCCGCTCGATGCTGCGCGCGATGTTCCGGCGCGGCGGCGGCGCGGGGCCGTCCTATCTGCTGCTGGTCGGTGACGCGAGCGACGCGTTCGACAATCCCCTCGTCTTGGCGGACCGCAACTGGGTGCCCACGCAGACGGTCTTCTCCAGCTCCTACGACGGCGCGCAGGGGCCCGAGCTGGTCGCGTCCGACATGTGGTTCGTCGACAACCTGACCGGCACCGGGGAGGACCTCGACTTCCTGCCCGACATGCACGTCGGCCGCCTCCCGGCCGGCAGCCTGCAACAGCTTCAGACGATCGAGAACCGGCTCCTCGCCTACGCGTCCTTCGCGCCCGATCAGGTGTGGCGCAACCGGATGCTGCTCGTGAGCGACGACCAGTACTCTTCGAGCATCAGCTTCTCCGAGGACTACCGCTTCCGCGACTACGAGAGCGCGTTCCTCTCTTCCGCCCGGGCGACCCGCCGGATTCTCCGGGAGTACGGCGCGGCCCCGGACTTCGGCGTCGACTCCTTCTACGTCTACACCTACATGGACTCCGTCCCGAGCCTCGGCCGCTGCGTGATCGACGAGAACACGGGACGATGCATGCGGGACCCGATCTCCGGGCGCGTGATCCTGAACGGGCAGCCGACCAACGAGCAGGACAACCGGGACTACGGCATCCGCGTCGTCCGCCCGCTCCTCGCCGCCGCCGCGAGCCGCGGCTACCTGCTGATGACCTATGCGGGGCATGCGAACGCGCGCCTGATGTCGCACGAGTACATTCTGCGGCACAACGACGGGACGAGCTTCCTCGACATCGGCCTGCTCGGGAACAGCGGCCGTCCTTTCGTCTACATCGGGTACGGCTGCCATCTCGACGAGTTCTCCGGCGCCGACGAGAAGCGATTCGGCAAGGGGGACTGCGTCGGCGAGAACATGATGTTCTACACGCCGACCGGGGGATCGATCGCCTCGATCGCCTCGACCGGCTACGAATGGATCAGCACGACGCAGGCGGCGGCGACGACGATGGCCGACGCCTTCTTCCGCAATCCGCCGCAATCCGACGGGCACACGCGCTGGGTCCTGGGGGAGGTGTTCACGCAGAGCAAGGCGAACCTTCTCTCGCGGCCGGGGACCGACTACCAGAGCATGTGCATGACCTACGTGATGCTCGGCGACCCCGGGATGATCCTCGACGCGGCGCCGCCGCGCGTCGCCGTCACGCTCGACGGCGCGCCGATCACGAGCGGCACTCCGCTCGTCCTTCCCGCCGGCAGCGACTCGGTCGACTTCGAGATGGCGGTGCGCGACGAGGTCTGGGCGCGCTCGCTGACGATCGAGGACGCCGGTGGCGCCGTGCCGCCCGACCGGATCGTCGTCGTGCCCGACACGACGGTCGGCGACCGCGGGTTCGTGGCCCGCTACCGCACCACCGTCCTGCCGAGGAACTACTCCGTCGTGATCCGCGCGGAGGACGGAACGGGCCGGGAGTCGGTCCTCGAGTTCCCCGTCCGTCTCGACGCGACCTTCCAGATCCGCCGGCCCGGACAGGAGTGGGTCTCGATCGCGGGCGGGGAGCGGGTTCTCGACGAGGACTCGATCCGCGTCGTGGTCGACGCCCCTCGCACGCTCGACGCCGCCTCGATCGAGATGCTCCTGGACGGCGTCGCCTTCCCGGTCGAGTCGATCCCCGCCGAGCCGGTCGATGGACAGGCGCGGCACTGGACGCTCGTCGCGTCCGGTCCGATCGCCAACGGCAGTCCGCGAACCCTCGCGTTGCGCGTGCGGCAACCCGAGGGGGAATGGGCGCAGTTCCCGGCGACGCCGATCACGATCCAGACCGATCGGGCGTTCGCGATCGAGGCGTTGTACAACGTGCCCAATCCCTTCGAGAAAGAGACCTGGTTCTTCTACAACCTCGGCGCCTCGATGCACTCCGCGTCGATCCGGATCTATACGACGAGCGGCAAGCTCATCCGAACGCTTCGCGGCCTTCCCGTTCGACAGGGGTTGAGCGATCCCCCGGTCTACTGGGACGGCCGGGACGAGGACGGCGACCGGGTCGCCAATGGGCTTTACTATTACAAGCTGAGCGTGGAAGGACCGGAGGGCCGCCTCGAGAAAATCGAGAAGCTGGCCCACGTACGATAGACGGCTGCCGGAAGGGACCGCCTCCCTCCGCCCGGCGGCGCGGAGGGACGACGATGGGAACGTTCCAGCCGGACAAGCTGACCGTGAAGGCGGGCGAGGCGATCGAAGCGGCACAGCGCCTCGCCCGTTCGCGCAGCCACCAGCAGCTCACGCCCGAGCACCTGCTGAGCGCCCTGCTCCAGGATCCGGAAGGCCTCACGACGAGGCTCCTAGAGAAGGCCGGGACCGACCGCGGTTCGCTCGACCGCGACATCGCCGCGTCCCTCGACCGTCTCCCGCGGGTGCAGGGCTCGGCCGACCTCTACCTCGATCCCACCCTCCGGAAGGTCCTCGACGAGGCGGACAGCGAGCGCGAACGGCTGAAGGACGACTTCGTCTCGACCGAGCATCTCGTCCTCGCCCTCATGAAGGAGGGGGGCGCGGTCGCCCGCGCGATGAAGCAGGCCGGACTATCCTACGAGACGCTGCTCCGCGCCCTCTCCGAGATCCGCGGCGGCGCACGCGTCACCGATCCGAACCCGGAACAGAAGTACGAGGCGCTCGCGCGCTACACGCGCGACCTGACCGAGGCGGCGCGCAAGGGGGACCTCGATCCGGTGATCGGGCGCGACGCCGAGATCCGCCGCGTCCTGCAGGTGCTCTCGCGCCGGCGCAAGAACAACCCGGTCCTGATCGGCGACCCCGGCGTCGGCAAGACGGCGATCGTCGAGGGGCTCGCGCGTCGCATCGTCGCGGGGGACGTGCCCGAGGGGCTGGGCGACAAGAAGGTGCTCGCCCTCGACCTGGGAGCGCTCGTAGCGGGCACGAAGTTCCGCGGCGAGTTCGAGGAACGGCTGAAGGCGTTGCTGCGCGAGGTGAAGGAGGCGGAAGGTCAGGTGATCCTCTTCATCGACGAGCTGCACACGCTCGTCGGGGCGGGCGCCGCGGAGGGATCGATGGACGCCTCGAACCTCCTGAAGCCCGCGCTGGCGCGCGGAGAGCTTCGCTGCGTGGGCGCGACGACCCTCGACGAGTACAGGAAGCACATCGAGAAGGACGCGGCGCTCGAGCGCCGCTTCCAGCCGGTCCTGGTCGGAGAGCCGTCGGTCGAGGACACGATCGCGATCCTCCGCGGACTGAAGGAGCGCTACGAGGTTCATCACGGCGTGCGGATCCAGGATGCGGCGCTCGTCGCCGCCGCCACGCTCTCGGAGCGCTACGTGGCCGACCGCTTCCTGCCCGACAAGGCGATCGACCTGGTGGACGAAGCGGCGGCCGGCCTGCGCATCGAGCTGAACTCGATGCCGGCCGAAATCGACGAGCTCGAGCGGCGCATCCGGCAGCGCGAGGTGGAGCGCGAGGGCCTGCGCCGCGAGAAGGACCCCGGGAGCCAGCATCGTCTCGCCTCGGTGGAGTCGGAGCTCGAGACGCTCCGTTCGCAGGCCGCCGCGCTGAAGCAGCAGTGGTCGCGCGAGAAGGAGGTCGTCCAGAGGATCCAGTCGCTCCGCAGCCGGCTCGAGGCGCTGAAAGTCGAGGAGGAGCGGGCGGAGCGCGAGGGAAACCTCGAGCGCGTCGCCGAGATCCGCTACGGCGAGAGCCACACGGTGCGCCGCGAACTGGCCGACGCGGAGGAGAAGCTCGCCGCCGCCGAGGCCGGGCCGCGCATGCTCAAGGAGGAGGTCGGACCGGAGGAGATCGCCGAGGTCGTCTCCCGCTGGACCGGCATCCCGGTCAGCAGAATGCTGCAGGGGGAGGTGGAGAAGCTCCTCGCGATGGAGTCGGCGCTCGAGCGACGCGTGATCGGACAGGAGGAGGCGATCCGCACCGTCTCCGACGCGGTGCGCCGCGGCCGCGCCGGCCTCTCCGCGCCGAACCGTCCGATCGGCAGCTTCCTCTTCCTCGGCCCGACCGGGGTGGGCAAGACCGAGACGGCGAAGGCGCTCGCCGAGTTCCTCTTCGACGACGAGGCGGCGATGATCCGGATCGACATGTCGGAGTACGGGGAGCGCCACTCGGTCGCCCGTCTGATCGGCGCGCCCCCCGGCTATGTCGGGTACGAGGAGGGGGGCGCCCTTACCGAAGCGGTCCGCCGCCGCCCCTACTCGGTGATCCTGTTCGACGAGGTCGAGAAGGCGCACCCCGACGTCTTCCACATCTTCCTGCAGATCCTGGACGACGGCCGGCTGACCGACAGCCAGGGCCGCGTCGTGAGCTTCACCAACGCGATCGTGATCTTCACGTCGAACCTCGGCACCGAGCGGATCCAGGCGGCGCGCGCGATGGATCCCGAGGAGATCCGCGCCGAGATCCTCTCGGTGCTCCGCGCGCACTTCCGTCCCGAGCTGCTGAACAGGATCGACGAGATCGTGATCTTCCGCTCGCTCGGGAAGGAGGAGATCCTGACGATCGTCGACCTCCAGCTCGACGCTCTGCAGCGCGCGCTCGACGCGCGCAACGTGAAGCTGCAGGTGAGCGCCGCGGCGCGCGAGGTGCTCGCCGAGATCGGCTACGACCCGGAGTTCGGGGCGCGCCCGCTGCGGCGGACGATCCAGCGGGAGGTGCAGAACGCGCTCGCGCGGATGCTGCTCGCCGGCGAGATCCGGCCCGGGCAGACGGCGTCGCTCGACCGGCGCGAGGGCCGCTGGGTCTGGACGGTGGAGGGGGAGCCGGCCGCGTGAGGCCGCCGCGCCGCTAAGCCCGAGGTGGCTCCTGCGGCGATGGCGGGTCCCCGACGAAGCGGACGCAGTTCTTCCCCTGCGCCTTCGCTTCGAGGAGCATCCGATTCGCGGCGGTCCACAGCTCACGCGTCGTGAATCCATGGTCGGGATGGATCGCGCCTCCGACCGACACGGTGATCTTTTCCGGCAGGAACTCGCCGTTCAAGCTCTGCACCTGGAACGGCTCCGCTTCGACCGCCTGGCGGAGCCGCTCGGCGATCGCCCGCGCCTCTTCGGGCGCGACCGGAGGCGCGAGCAGCGCCACGAACTCCTCGCCTCCGTAGCGGGCCAGCGTGTCGCTCGTGCGCAGCGCCGCCTTCAGGATGCAGGCGACGGTGGCGAGCACCCGGTCGCCCCCTTCGTATCCGTAGAGCGTGTTGAAGTTCTTGAAGCCGTCGATGTCGATGATGCAGAGGGCGAGAGTCTGCTTTCTCCGCTGCGCGATCGCCACCTGCTTCTCCATCTGGTCCTCGAAGTAGGGGCGGTTGTAGAGGCCGGTCAGGAAGTCGAAGAAGATCAGAGACTGCAAGCGGACCGCGCTCGCCAGCATCATCTGGAAATGCTCCGCGAGGAGCAGGGCCAGGGCCACCTGGACCCGGTCGAACACTCCGGTGCGCCGGTCCCGCGCCTCGATCACGGCGCGCCATCCGCCCGCGTCGTCCCCGATGCCGACGTAGAGCGCGCTGCCGCTGTCGGCGGCCGGCTCGAGCCGGGGATCGAGGGCCGCGAAGTCCCGGACGTGGAGCACGTGGTCTCTCGCCCGCGCCAGCTCCCGCAGGCGCTCCTCGGGAAGCCCCAGGGGGGCGGAGGCGGCGGTGCGCCAGAACTCGCCGGGAGGATGATCGATCCCCCGGAGGGTGACCCGGTCGACGCCCAGGGCGGCGCGCATCTGCCCCTCGAGCTCCTGGATGACCTCCCGGGGGGTGGAGACGCGATCGGGCAGCACGAGCGCGGAGCCGGCCCGGAGCAGCTGCTCCACCAGGCCGGGATCGAGCTGCAGGCTCGGCCGGGGGTCGAGGGGCAGGGGGATCGACTCGGGACTCTCCCGTCCTTCCACGGGGGGGAAGAGGACGCGGAGGTGAAGGCGCGACCGGGGCTCCAAGAGGCGAAGGATCGGGCCGCGAGGGGAGGGGATGCGCTCGCGGACCTCCAGGGCTCCCCTTCCGATCAGGGCGGCGAGGACGCGCTGCGCCACCGCGGCGATCTCGGCCGGTTGCCCGGCCGCCAGGGCGGCGTCGATTTCGCGTCTTTCTTGCGCGGTGAGGATCTCGGAGGGTAGGTGGTACCGCAGCAGTTCGGTGTAGCTGATCCCCAAACGGCTCAAGGTGTTGCCCCGAGGTGCGCGCGGAAACCGCCGCCAGAACCGGCTGGCCCCCGTCACAACCTGAACTGTCCCGGTCGGTGATCCTCGCGCGTGGATCGCTCCGGTCAATTCTAGCACGATTTCGTCGCGGCAGGCGTGGGAAGTTGCCGGATTGACACCGTCTTCCGGCCGGACTAGCCTTATCGCGTGAAGGGTTGCACCCTGCAACCCGCCGGGGTTGTTCCATCCGAGGTTCGAACCATGGCTCCTCGAAACATGACGTGGGTACTGCGGCTCGTCGGGCTCGTTCTGATGCTCGCTTTCGCATCTCTCCCCCTGCACGCCGCCCAACTGCCCGCCATGGGCGTGGTTCCGGCGCCTGGCACACCGGGGGGAGGAGACTGGGGCAAGCTGGACGGGCCTACGGGTGGCGGTGGTGGTGACCAGACCGACCCGGACGACTTCGTGATCTATATGGAGACGCCCGACGGCGTAGAGATCACGACGGCGCCGGAGACTCCTCCGCCCTCCACGAACCCGATCCGTGACCTGCTTCCCTCCTGGTTCTGGCTGCTTCAGTACTTGAGGTTGGTGGGCTAAAAGGCCGATCGAGACCAGGAATCGGAAGGCGGTTTTGATGGAACGGAGAGAGGCGGGGGGGCCCGCTCCTCGCGCAGCGCGTGAGGCGTTCGAGCCCGTGGATCGCACGATTGTGCAGATCCTCGAACTCGCCGACGTCGACATCGAGGTCGAGGCGCACGCGAGCGCTCTCGACCGCTTGTTGCTTGCCCGCCAAGAGGTGCTCGACCCGCAAGGGGTCGAGAGCTTCCTGATCGAACGGCGCGTGGCGCTTTGCCTGGAACGCCTCGGCCAAGCCGAGGAGGCGCGGGCGGCCGCGCGTCACGCCCTCGAGCAAGCGTCGCCGGACGTCCCGACGATCGAGCGGGCGCGCTGCCTGCTCGTGGCCGGCAAGGCCGCCTTCGAGCTGGGACAGCTGACCGACGCCCGAGCCGAAGCGGTCGCCGCTCTCGCCGCTCTCGGTGACGACGAATCGTGCGAGGAAGCGATCGTCGCGCGCAATCTTCTCGGAACGGTCGCCTTCCGCTCGGGCAATCCCGAGATGGCGCGCGAGCAGTTCGAGTCCGCGCTCGAGATGGCGCGCAAGCGGGGCGACCTGCAGGCCCTCTCCCGCGCGTACGGCAACCTCGGCAACCTTCACAAGCTGCGCTGCGACTGGGAGCGGGCGACCGAGCACTACCAGATCGCCTACTACCTGGGGACCACGCAGGGCGATTCGCGCTCCGTCGCGGCCGCCGCGCAGAACCTCGGCATTCTGCTCACGTGCACCGGCCGATACGGCGAGGCGCGAGGGTACATCGATCGCGCCCACAAGCTGGCGGCGGAGATGGGGGATGCGACACGCGTCCTCCGCGCGCAGATCGCCCGCGTGCAACTCCACCGCTTCGAGTACCACACGCGGCGCGCGTTCGCGACGCTCGAATCCTGCCTCGTGCCTGAGCAGAAGCTGCCGGAGCGCGAGAGCTGCCTGCTCCAGATCGAGAACGCGTGGCTCCATCTCTGCGAGGCGGAGCCCGAGAAGGCGGCCGCCGTGACGCGCGAGCTGCGGTTGCGTGCGGAGGCGATGGCGCCGCGCGGCGACATCATGATCGAGACGCTCCTGCTGGAGTTCGCGATCGCCGCCCGTTCGGGAGCCTGGGACCAGGCCGAGGCGTGTGCAGCCGAGGCGGTCGAGCTGGCACGCGAGGACCGCGCGCGCGGCCAGGAGGAAGAGGCGCAGAAGTCGCTGGCGATCGCGCGGGCGCGCCGCGGCCGCCTCGCCGAGGCGGAAGAGAGCCTGCGCTCGCTGTCCGAACGGCACCGGATGCGGGGCGAGTGGCCCGCCTACGCGCGGATCCTCGGCGATCAGGCGCGGATCGCCTGCGAGGTGCGGGGCGACCACGAGGCGGCGCTGGCCTTGCTGCAGCAGGCGGCCGATCTCCACCGGCGCATGGGCCTTGCGCGGGGCGCGGCCCTCGACGAGGCGGGCCGGGCGGCTTGCCTGATCCATCTCGGGCGCGGCGTCGACGCGCTCCACCTGATCCAGTCCCTCCATAGCTTCGACGAGGGGGAAGAGCCGTTCCCCCTCTTGAGCGCCGAGCTGACCCGCCTCTCCGACGCGCTCCTGCGTTCGCGCGCGAGCGAGGGGGGCGAGACGGCCGAGGGGCTGAAGGCGCACCAGCGGATCGAGCACCTGCTCGGGCTGGGCGCTCCTTGGGAGAAGCTCGCGGAGATCCTCGCTCTCGCCCGCACGGCGCTCGACGTCGACACGATCTTCCTCGCGCGCGAGGCGGCAAAGGCATCGTTCGAGATCCTCGCCTTCGCCGGCCAGGACCCCGGCCAGGGCCGGCGCGTCGTGGCCGCCGCCCGCCTCGGACTCGACGGCGGATCGTTCGAGGGGGCCGGGGCGCGGATCGATCTCGAGGGCGGGGCGGCCGGGCAGATCGGCAGCCGCTTCTGGATTCCGATGCCGCTGCACGGCAAGAAGCACGTTCTCTGCATCCGCAGGACTCCGGCGGCCGGGCGCGGCCCGATGAGCCGGGCGGAGCGCAACTACGCGATCACCCTTGCGGGAGAGATCGCGCGGGCGCTGGAGCTGGGAAGTCCCGACCAGGAGGTGGCGCAGCTCTCGAGCGGCGTCGCCCTCGCCGACGTGATTACGCAGGATCCCGGGATGCTGCGGATTCTCGAGCTGATTCGCCGGATCGGGGATACGGGCCTGAACGTCCTGCTCCAGGGGGAGACGGGGACCGGCAAGAAGCTGCTCGCCCACGCGATCCACCGGGCGAGCGGAAGGCGCAACCGCCCGTTCGTGACGGTCGACTGCGCAGCGCTGCCGGAGACGCTGCTCGAGGCGGAGCTGTTCGGCTACCGCAAGGGGGCCTTCACGGGAGCGACGCAGGACCGCACGGGCCTGCTCGCCGAGGCGGCCGGCGGGACCGTGTTCCTCGACGAGATCGACAAGTCGGGCCTGACCGTGCAGCGGCGCTTCCTCCACCTGCTCGATTCCGGCGAGGTCCGCCCGGTCGGATCGACCACCTACCTGCGGCTCGACGTTCGGATCGTCTGCGCGACGAGCTGCCCGGACCTTCGGGTCGAGGTCGCCGAAGGCCGGTTCCTGAAAGACCTCTACTACCGCCTGAACGACATCTCGATCCAGGTGCCGCCGCTGCGCGAGCGGAGGGCCGACATCCTGCTGCTCGCCGGCTGCTTCGTCGAGACGTTCGCCGCGCAGACCGGACGGAAGATCGCGGGGATGACGAGCGGCTTCCGCAGGGCGCTGATCGCGCACGACTGGCCGGGCAACGTGCGGGAGCTGGAGAAGGCGATCCGGCGCGCCGTGACACTGGCCGACGAAGGAGCGCTCCTCACCCACGACCTGCTCCCCAAGGAGGTCCTCGATACGGCCGTCGAGCTGCCGGAGGCGGCGACCGAGGATCTGAAGTCGCGCGTCGAGATGTACGAGCGGCGCGAGATCGAGCGCGCGCTCGAATCGTGTGACGGAAACAAGAGCCGGGCGGCCGCGATGCTCGGGCTCTCCCGCAAGGGCCTCAAGGGGAAGATCGCCCGGTACCGGATCGGACGTCGTTTCCCGCAGGGCGGGTGAGCGGCCGCAGCACCTTGACAACCGATTCTCCGCTGCCAGGTCTGATTGCGATTTGCGCTCCGGCACGGGCGGGAGGATTCCTCCGGCCTTCTCGCGTATCGCCGCGGCCCCGGCGCACGACGAAATGAGTCTCTACGAGTTGCTACGACCCACTTCCATCGCGCTCGACCTCCCTGTCTCCTCCAAGGAGGACCTGATCCGGAAGATGGTGGGGATCCTGCAGAAGGCGGATCTCCTCACCGATCCTCCCGCGGTCCTGCACGCGCTGTTGGAGCGGGAGCGGGTCATGTCGACGGGGATCGGCGGCGGCGTGGCGATTCCCCATGCGCAGAGCCCCGGCGTGAAGGAGCTTTCCGTCAGCTTCGTGCGGGTCGACAAGGATCTGCCGTTCGACGCGCTCGACGGCAAGCCGGTCCGCCTGGTCTTCATGATCGTCGGTCCCGAGGAGCGCGGCGGGTTCATCCGGATCCTGGCGCGGATCTCGCGGCTGCTCTACACGGGCGACCTGCAGCAGTTCTTGCTCACGGCGAAGAGTCCCGAGGACGTCGTCGAGGTGATCCGGCAGGAAGAGGAGAAGCTACGGATCTGACCGGCGCGCGGAGCCAGGGGTGGGTCTCTCGCTGGGGACCGGTCGCGCTCTACGTGCTCGTGATCCTCGGGCTCTCTTCGGTGCCCCATCTCACTCCGCCAGCGACTTGGGGTCCCTCGGACAAGGCGGCGCACCTGGCCGAATACGGAGTGCTCGGGTTCCTGCTTCGCCGCGCTCTCGGGCGCCGCACGTTCGGCTCCTGGCTGCTGGCGGGCGGGATCGCGGTCGCGATCGGAACGGCGGACGAGTTCTATCAGTCGACGGTGCCGGGGCGCTTTCCGAGCGCGCTCGACGGCCTCGCCGACCTGTGCGGCGGGCTCGCGGGCGGCGGGATCCAGGGATGGTGGTCCTCCCGCAGGCGGGAGCGCGCGGACGCGAAGGCCTCCACGGAGCGGCGTTAGCAGGCGATGCCGGAAGGAGCGGAACGGATGGAGCATCTGGGGGACTGGAGGAGGACGGCGACCTGCGGAGAGCTTCGCCTGGCCGACGCCGGGCGCGAGGCGATCCTGATGGGATGGGTCAACCGCGTGCGCGACCACGGCGGCGTTTTCTTCCTCGACGTGCGTGACCGTTCCGGCATGACGCAGACCGTCTGCCGTCCCTCGGCGGCCGGCGGCGCCGTCGTCGAGAAGGCGCGCGAGCTCCGCCCGGAGTACGTGATCGCCGTCCGCGGCAAGGTGTCGCCCCGTCCGGAGGAGATGCGCAACCCCCAGATGCCGACCGGCGAGGTCGAGATCGAGGCGGAGGAGATCCGCGTGCTGAACACCTCCGACGTCCCGCCCTTCGTGATCGGGGACCTGACGAACGCTAGCGAGGATCTCCGTCTCGAGTACCGCTATCTCGACCTGCGCGCCCCGTCGCTCCAGGCGATCCTCGGCCTGCGCCATCGCGTCGCGCTCGAGACGCGCCGCTATCTCGACGAGCAGGGCTTCTGGGAGATCGAGACGCCGCTGCTCGTCCGGCCGACCCCCGAGGGGGCGCGGGACTACCTGGTGCCCAGCCGCATCCATCCGGGGACGTTCTACGCGTTGCCGCAGTCGCCGCAGCTCTACAAGCAGATCCTCATGGTCTCCGGCATGGACCGCTACTTCCAGATCGCGCGCTGCCTGCGCGACGAGGACCTGCGCGCCGACCGCCAGCCGGAGCACACGCAGATCGACATCGAGATGAGCTTCGCCGGCGAGGAGCAGGTGTTCGCCCTCGTCGAGGGGCTCATGCTGCGTCTCTTCGAGCGCTGCCTCGGGCAGCGCCTGGAGGCGCCGTTCCCGCGGATCTCCTACGAGGAGGCGATGGATCTCTACGGCAGCGACAAGCCGGATCTCCGGTTCGCGATGCCGATCGCCGACCTCTCCGAGGCGGTGCGCGGGAGCGACTTCCGCGTCTTCCGCGACGCCCTCGAAGCGGGAGGGACGGTGAAAGCGATCGTCGTCCCGCAGGGGGGCAGCCTCTCCCGCAGGGAGCAGGACGAGCTGGAGGCGCACGTGAAGCTCTACGGCGCCCGGGGTCTGGCCCGCGCCCGCGTCACCGCGGACGGTGGACTGGACGGGGGCTTCGCGAAGTTCGTCGACGCGGCGACGGCCCATGCGGTCGTCGCGGCGAGCGGCGCCCGGGAAGGAGACCTCCTGGCCGTGGTGGCGGACAGCCGGGCGACGGCGAACCGCTCTCTGGGGGCTCTCCGATCGAAGGTCGGGACGGCCCGGCTGACCGAGGAGGAGAAGACGCAGTGGCGCTTCCTCTGGGTCGACCGCTTCCCGCTCTTCGAACGGGACGAGGCGACCGGCCGGATCGCCCCGGCTCACCACATGTTCACGATGCCGCTGGAGCAGGACATTGCGCGCCTGGCGACCGACCCGATGTCGGTCCACGCCCGGCTCTACGACCTGGTGCTCAACGGGACCGAGTTGGCCAGCGGCAGCATCCGGATCCACCGCAGGGACGTTCAGGAGGCGGTGATGGAGGTGGCGGGAATCGACCGGGAGGATGCGGAGAGGCGCTTCGGCTTCCTGCTCCGCGCCTTCCAGTATGGCGCTCCCCCTCACGGGGGGATCGCGATCGGCCTCGACCGGACGGTGATGCTCATGGCCGGCCGCAGCTCGATCCGCGACACGATCGCGTTTCCGAAGACGACCAGCGCCGCGAGCCTGATGGACGGGGCGCCTGCTCCCGTGGATCCGGGAGACCTCCGGGAATTGCACATCCGGATCGAAGACGGCGGCCATGCGTCCGCCTGAGCGACAGGGGTCCGGACACGAGGCGAATCGAATGAACGACGAAGCGCGGATCGCGCTGTTCATGGATTTCGAGAACATCGCTCTCGGCCTTCGGGGAAAGAAGGCGAAGAGCTTCGATGTGAACATGATTCTCGAGCGCCTGCTCGAGAAGGGAAGGATCATCGTCAAGAGGGCGTACGCGGACTGGACGCGGTACTCCGAGTACCGCCGTGATCTGCACGAGGCGGCGATCGAGCTGATCGAGGTGCCGGCCCGGCAGCAGAGCGGCAAGAACTCGGCCGACATCCGGCTCGTCGTCGACGCGCTCGACCTCTGCTACACGAAGGAGCATCTCGACACGTTCGTCGTGGTCTCCGGAGACAGCGACTTCTCGCCGCTCGTCTCGAAGCTGAAGGAGAACAACAAGCAGGTGATCGGGCTCGGGCTGCGCGAGGCGACGTCCGACCTTCTCGCCGAGAACTGCGACGAGTTTCTCTACTACGAGGACCTGACGCAGCAGCAGGCGACGCCGCGCACCGGTCCCGCGTCGCACGACAACATCCCCGCGAAGAAGCGGGAGGCGTTCCATCTGCTCCTCGACTCGATCGGGGCTCTCCTGCGCGAGAACAAGGAGGTCCTCTGGTCTTCGATGATCAAGGACACCATCAAGCGCAAGAAGCCGACGTTCAGCGAGAGCGCGTTCGGGTATCGGACGTTCAGCGAGCTGCTCGAGGACGCCGCCCGTCATGGCTTGATCGAGCTGACGCGCGACGCTCGTTCGGGAGGCACCTACGTGGTGACGGAGGTTCGGTTCAGCTAGGATCTCGGTGCGGCCCGGCTCACGGGCCGCGAGGAGGAGAGAGAGGATGCTGCGACGATACGCGCGGTGGGGAGGAGTCTTGGGCGGCCTCGCCGTCCTGGCCCTCGCCGGCTGCTCGCAGGGCCCGAAGCCCTGCATGATCATCCCGGCTCAGATCGAGCTGGCGCGGGACGTGCGCGACGACGCGCAGGCGAAGCTCACCGAGAAGCAGAAGGACGCCGACCGGTGGAAGATCACGATCGAGCAGAGCCGGGCGCGGATCGCCCGCCTGACCGAGGAGCGGGACCAGCTGAAGCAAGAGGTCGGCGGATCGGGTTCCGGCGCTTCCGGCGCTTCCGGCAGCGGAGGTGCGAAGTGAGCGCGCCCCGGATTCGCCTCGCGCCGGTCCTCGCCCTCCTCCTCCTCGTCGCCCTCGCGGCCGGCTGCGCGCCGCACGCGACGACGACCCGCGTGGCCGACGTCTCCAAGGGGGACTTCTACACGAACGACGAGATCCGCGGCCTGACGCCGGAGCAGCGCGACCGCTATTGCGAGTCGCTCAACGCGCAGATCGAATCCTATCGCGGCGAGACGCAGAAGCTGCTCGCGCAGGCCGATTCGGTCTCCGCGCTCGCCGAGTCGCTGCGCGTCGTGAACTCCTCGCTGTCGAGCCAGATGCGGGATCTCGACACCGAGGTGCGGCAGCTGCGCCTCGCGCGGCGCGCGGTCTCGACCTACATCGTGAAGGCGGGCGACACGCTGCAGTCGATCGCCTCCGCGGTCTATGGGGATCCGGGCCGCTGGCAAGACATCTACGCGGTCAACAAGGACCAGATCGGCGGAGAGCGGACTCCGCTGAAGCCGGGGACGAAGCTGACGATCCCCTCGAAGTGAGAAGGAGGCGGCCGGTACGGCGCGAAACGACAAGGATCGACGGGGCAACGGCCGCGGGGGGGCCCCGAGAGAAGAGATGACGGAAGAATCCCAGAGCTTTCCGATCGAAGGGCTGGAGCCGCTGCACCTTCTCGGGCAGGCGGACGCGAATCTGCGTGCCCTCGAGAGACGTCTCGGCGTCCGGATCCTGTTGCGCAACTCCGCGCTGATCGTCCGCGGCGAGAACGGGGCGGTCCACCGCGCGCTGGAGATCCTGAAGCTCCTCGGCGAGCGGGTGCGCGCCGGAGGCGTGATCGGCGAGGAGGATCTCGCTTACGTCTTCAGCGCATTGGACGAGAGCGAGGGGGGCGATCTCGCCGTCGCGCCCGAGGCATCGGTCGTCCTCTTCGGCGACAAGAAGGTGATCCGCCCGCGGACGGTCGGTCAGGCGCAGTACGTCGAGGCGATGCGGTCGAACGACATCGTCTTCGGCATCGGCCCGGCCGGCACCGGCAAGACCTACCTCGCCGTGGCGATGGCGGTGCGGATGCTGCGCGAGAAGGCGGTCGACCGCATCGTCCTCGCGCGCCCGGCCGTGGAGGCGGGGGAGAGCCTGGGGTTCCTCCCCGGCGATCTGCAGGAGAAGGTCGACCCGTATCTCCGTCCCCTCTACGACGCGCTGAACGAGATGGTCAGCTTCGAGAAGCTCCAGAGGCTGATCCAGCTCGGCGTCGTCGAGATCGCGCCTCTCGCCTACATGCGCGGGCGAACGCTCGGCCGCTCGTTCGTGATCCTGGACGAGGCGCAGAACACGACGCTGGGACAGATGAAGATGTTCCTGACCCGTCTCGGCCCCGACTCGAAGTCGGCGATCACCGGGGACATCACGCAGATCGACCTTCCCGACCCGAAGCTCTCCGGGCTGATTCGGATCCAGGAGATCCTGCACGGGCTCGGCGGGGTCCGGTTCGTGTACTTCACCGAGCGCGACGTCGTGCGGCACCGGCTCGTGCGCGACATCATCCTCGCCTTCGACCGCCACGAGGCGGCGGGCCAGGAGCCGGCGGCGGAGCGCTAGATGCGCGAGACGCCGGCCGACACGCACCCCCGCGGGCCGACGGGCCTGCGCGCCCTGGCGCCGGCCGCATCGCGCCTGCTGCGCGCGCGCCCGCTGCTGCACCGGGCGTTGATCGTCCTGCCGGTGCTGCTCGGCGCGATCCTGCTCTTCCCGCCCGCGTTCGAGAGCTTCTCGAAGCTGAAGGTCGGCGCGCGGGCGCCGCGCACGGTGATCGCGGAGTTCGAGTTCCCGGTGCTGAAGGATCCGGGGCAGATCGAGCAGGAGCGGCGCGAGCAGGCGGAGTCCTCACCGATCGCGCTCGCGCAGGACCCCTCGGTCGCGACCGGCGTGTTCCGCGATCTCGGGGAGTTCCGCTCCGTCGTCCAGCGGTTGCGCGGCGGCTCGCGCAAGAGCGGCGAGGTGCCGGAGGTCGATCTGTCCCAGGACCTGCTCGTCTGGTTGATGCTCGATCCCGACCCGATGCCGACGATCGAGCAGACCGAGTCGATCCTGCAGGAAGCCTACGAGCGCGGAATCGCGGACCCGCGGATCGAGACGCTGCGCGGCGGCTCGGCGCGCATGCTCGTGCACGACGGGGGCGGGGAGCGGGAAGTCCCTCTCGAGGACGTGATGACGCCGGCGAAGCTCGCGGAGATGGCGAAGAACCGCGCGCTCGCCCGCGGCCTGCACCCGGCGCACTTCGCCGAGCTGGTGACGCGCTTCGCCCGCCCGAACCTCCTCTACGATCCGGAGCGGACCGAAGAGGTGCGCCTCGCGGCGCTCGAGGGGATCGATCCGGTCGCGCTGCGCGTGCAGCGCGGCGAGAGGATCGTTGAGGCGCGCGAGCGCGTGACCCCCGACCTCCTGGCGAAGCTCGAGAGCTACGAGCAGTGGCGCGCCCGGCGCTCGTCGGAGACGGTCGCAACGCGCGCCGTGCGCTGGGCCGGGCGGATGCTCGTCCTGCTGCTCGCGATCGCCATCTTCGGCGCCTACCTGCGCTTCCTGCGCCCCGACACTTACCGCAAGCCCAACGACCTGATGCTGCTGTCGCTCGCCGCCGGATCGAGCCTCGCGCTCTCGGGGCTGTTCCTGCACGTCTTCGATCTTCCGCCGCTCATGGCCCCGGTCGCCGCCGCGCCGATCCTGATCGCGATGCTCTTCGACGAGCGCCTCGCGCTCGTCGCCGCGCTCGGCCTGACCGGGCTCGCCGGCCTGGTCGGCGAGCTACCGCTGCCGGTGATCGCCGTCCTCGGCGCCGGCGCGGTCGTCTCGGTCTTCTGCGTGCGCGGGCTGCGCCACCGCCGGCAGTTCTACCGGCTCGTCCTGTACGTCCCGGCGGCGCACCTGCTGATGCTGGCCGGTCTCGCCCTCGCGCAGGGGACGATGCTGCCGGAGCTCTTGCGCGACGCGCTGGCCGCCGTCGCCAATCCGGTCCTGACCGCCGGGCTCGCGATCTTCTTCGTGCCGCTCGCCGAGCACGGCTTCCGCAAGTGCTCCGACATCACGCTGCTCGAGCTGTCCGACCTGAACCGGCCGCTCTTGCGCCGGCTCATGGTCGAGGCCCCCGGCACCTACCATCATTCCCTGATGGTCGGGACCCTCGCCGAGACGGCGGCGCGCGTCGTCGGCGGCAACCCGCTGCTCGCGCGGGTGATCGGCTACTACCACGACATCGGGAAGGTCGCGAAGCCCGACTACTTCATCGAGAACATTCGCGGCCGGAAGAACCCGCACGACCGGCTCTCGCCATCGATGAGCCGCCTGATCCTCGAGTCGCACGTGCGGGAAGGGGTGGGCCTCGCGGTGCGCGAGCGCCTGCCGCACATCGTCCAGGACGGGATCCGCCAGCACCATGGAGGCTCGGTGATGGCGTTCTTCTGGCACAAGGCGCGCCGCCAGGACCCGAACGCGAGGGAGGAGGACTATCGCTATCCGGGTCCGCGCCCGCAGTTCCGCGAGGCGGCGCTCGTGATGCTGGCCGATCAGGTCGACGCCGCTTCGCGCGCCCTCGACGATCCGACCGCAAGCCGGATCAAGGGGGTCGTGCTGAAGGTGCTCGAGACCCGCCTCGCCGAGGGGGATCTCGACGACTGCGACCTGACCCTGAGCGACCTCGCGAAGATCCGCGACGCGTTCGTGCCGATGCTCGCGGCGTTCTTCCACGCGAGGACCGCCTATCTTCCCCCGGAGGATGATGTCAAGCGACCCCCCACGACGCCCGCACGGGATCGCGAACCGCCAGCGAAGAACGCGTCCTAGGCCTCGCGACGTCCGCGCGCTCCTCGACCACGTCCTCGACGAGGAAGGGGACCGCCGGCCCGTGGAGGTCGCGTTCGTCGGCGAGCGGACGATCCGTAGGCTGAACCGCGACTGGATGGGGGAGGACCGGCCGACCGACGTGCTTTCGTTCCCCTTTGGCGAACCGCTTCCGGGCGAGCCGCCGGAGGCGGCGACCCCCGCGGGCGACGTGATCATCTGCGTGCCGGTCTGCGAGCGGGCCGCGGCCGCGCGCCGGATCCCGCTCGATCGCGAGATCGCGCGGATGCTGATCCACGGGACTCTCCACCTGCTCGGCTACGACCACGCGACGGCGCGACAGGCGGCGCGGATGCGGCCGCGTGAGCGGCGGGCGATGGCGTGGTACCGGCGGCAGGGGCTCTGCGTGATGGAAGAGGCGGCCGCGGCGGGGCCGCGATCGCGCCCCGCAGGAGCCGCGCGCCCGGCGCGGCAGCGGCACGGCGGGAGGAGCCGGGCGTGAGCGCGGCCGTCTGGGGGCCGGCGATCGCGGCGGCCGTCCTCTCCCCGGTGCTGCTCGTCACCGCGCATACCGCCCGGCCGCGGCGCGCGCTGCGCGTCTGGCTGCACCTCGCCTGCCTCCTCGCCTTCAGCTACGCCGCCCGGCGGCTCCTGGACGAGTCGGGCGGGCGCGCCGCGCTGGCGCTGCTCGCGAGCGGCGGCATCTGGTCCGGCCTCTTCTGGATCCTCTCGATTCGCCGGCGGCTGGCCCTGCGGGCGGCGAACGGGATCCACACGGCGCCGCCCTCCGAGGAGGGGCGAAGCTCTCCGGAAGAGCAGGCCGCACGGACGGCCGAGGAGGAGGAGGAGAGCGCCGGCGCGCTCGAGCCCAAAGAGCAGGCGATCCTCGACCGGCTGCTCGGCCTGAGCTCCCTGAAGGTCTCCTCGATTGCCGTCGCGCGCGAGAGGATGGTGACCGCCGACCGGGCGCGCGGAATCCGCGGAGCGATCGAGAAGATGGTCGCCTCGGGATTCCGCCGGATCCCGATGGCGGACGGCTCGCTCGACCGGATCCTCGGAGTGGTGCACGCGAAGGACATCGCGCCGCTGCGCATCCAGGGGGAGCAGGCGCTCGACCGCCCGCTGAAGAGCGTGATGCGGCGCGCCCTGTTCGTCTCGGGCGACCGCTCCGTCGCCGCGCTGCTCGAGATCTTCCGCTCGCAGCGCACGCACCTGGCGATCGTCGTCGACGAGTACGGCCGGACGACCGGCCTCGTCAGCCGCTCCGACGTCTTCCGCCATCTGGTCGGGGAAGGCGGGGGCGCCGCCGCGCCGGCCGGCCAGCGGCTGGCGCCTGCGCCGCCCGCCGAGGAGCCGTCGCGCGCGCGCCGCAGCGAGCCGGGCCGAGCGGGCCGGGACGGAGGAGAGCCGCGGTGACCCTCGTGAGCCTGGGCGGCGGCGTGCTGCTCCCGCTCGCCGGGATCCTGCTCGTCCTGGCCGCGTCGGTGGCGGTGCGCGCGCCGGTGCGGCTGCCGCGGCCGATCTCGCCGGTCAAAGGGGAGGCGGCGCTTCGCTCGATTCATCGCGGGATCGTGATCCATCTCGCGCTCTTTCTCGCCTGCGCCGTTCCGCTCGCCGCCGGGCGCGATCTGCCGCCCGCCGCGACGGCCGCCTACCTGCTCGCTCTCGCCGTCGTGCGGGTCGGCGCGGCGATGGCGGGACGCCGCAAGCCGGCGTGGGGCCGCATGGTCGCCCCGCTTCTCGCCCCGCTCGACGGGGCGGCGCTGCTGCTGGATTGGGCGCTGTCGCCGCTCTTCCGGCGCGTCGAGCCGACCCCCAGTCCCGAGCAGGCGGAGGCGTTCGAGCAGGTGCTCGAGCTGACGCAGACGACCGTGGAGTCGGTCATGATCCCGCGCAGCCGCGTCGCCTGGTTCCCGGCTGCGGCCGGCGAGGCGGAGATGCTCGAGACGGTGCGGGCGCGCCCGCATTCCCGCTATCCGGTCTTCCGGGGGGACGTGGAGCAGCTCGTGGGGATCGTCGACCTCTCCGACCTGCTCCGCCCGATCGGCGCGCGGACCGCCGGAGATCTCGCGCAGCCTGCGGTCGTCGTCCCCGAGACGATGGGCTGCGACGACCTTCTCGAGCGGATGCGACGCGACGGTTTCGATGCCGCGATCGTCATCGACGAGTTCGGCGGGACGGCCGGGCTGGTCACGGTCGAGGACCTTCTCGAGGTCGTCGTGGGACGGTTGACGGGGGAGCACGAGCCGTCCGCTCTGCGCGTGCGGCGGGGCCCGCGCGGCGCCTGGATCGTCGACGCCACCCTGCGCCTGGACGAGTTCGAGGAGCGCTTCGGCGTCGCGCTGCCCGAAGGCGACTACGAGACGCTGGCCGGGCTGTTCCTGAGCCACCTGACGCACATCCCGGAGGCGGGGGAGAAGCTCGACGTCGAGGACGTGCATCTCGAAGTGCTGGAGGCGGACGAGCGGAGGATCCGCACGCTGGGGGTCACCTTCAGGAAGGCGGCGGCGAAGGGAGGGGCGCCGGCGGGAGGTTGAGGGCCGCTCGCGAGAGCGCGAGCGGGTGTGCGCGCGAGAGCAGGGACCCGGCGCGCTCTACCGCGGCCTCGATCGTTTCCGGGCGCTCGGCGCCGGCCTACTGCCGCCGCCCGCGCCGCGCGATCCGCCTGCGTCCGCGGAAGCTCTCGAGCGACGGCCTGCCCGGGCGGCACCCCATGTGCCAGGTGAGTCCGTCCGGCGCCGTGCCCCGAACGTGCACCACGCCCGCATGGATCAGCACGTGGTGCGCGTCGCAGACGGTCACCTGGTTCCACGGCGTGTCGGGACCGCCGAGGCCCAGCGGCCAGATGTGATGGCTGTGGAGCCGCGAGCGGCGCCGGCAGTGCGGCGCCTGGCACTGGTAGCCGTCGCGCTCGTAGATCTCGTTGCGCTCGGGCACGCGGGACGGATCGACCCGCAGCCACTCCTCGGTCGCATGCTTCATCAAGAGCGAGAAGAAGAGCCAGCGAGGCGCGGGAGGGCGATTCGCCTCCTTCCAGCGCTCGTCGAGCGTCGCGAGGGCGGCTTCGAGGTCGTTGGCGACGGCGTTCGGCGCCCGGAATCGAACGTGGACGCGCCGCCGGCGCGCGGACGTTTGCGCCGGATCGAGATCGGGAAGGAGGTCGAACTCCTTCTCGAGCAGGATCTCGAGCATCGCCTCGAGGCGCCGGAGGATCGAAGGCTGCTCTGCCGGGTCGCGCCAGTTCCCCTCGCGGGTCAGCGGGATCCCCTTCTTCCGGAGAAACGCCTCCACCGCGGGCGCCGGCCGTCCTCGCCTGGCAAGCAGGCGATGCAGAGCCTTTTCGAGTCCCGGATGCGGGAACGGGCCGTGGAAGATGCCGACGAGCAGCGGATCGACCAGCCGCATCTTCCGCCGGATCTCGATTTCGTCCTCGAGCTGGGAGACCGGGATGCGGCTCGCGCGCTCGATCCAGGCCGGCAGGTCCACGGCCGAGGACCGGACGCTCCGGAGGAGCCGCGCGGCCGTCTCGCCGATCTCGCCGTCCAGGATCGCGCGCTCGAGGAGCGGAGCATCGCCGCAAATGTCCGCGAGGTTCATCCGGTAGTGGGCGGTTCTCTCGCAGATCCCCATCCGATCCTGCGCAAGCTCCCCGATCGCGCGATAGCCGAAGCGTTCGAGGGCGCCGCAGCCGCACAAGGCATTCAGGATCCTTCCCTCGAGAATGTGCAGGGGACGGCGGAGGCGTTCGATCTGCTCGACACGATCCAGCACCGCTTCGAGATCGCAAGGAATCCCGGGTGTGATCAGGCCGCGGACGGCGTCGAGGTGCTCGCGCACCTCGCGGATCGTCGCCTCGGCGCGCTCCAGCCAGACGCCGGATACTTCGACCTCGGCCGGTTCGTGGCGCAAACGTCCGCGCGGGGAGCCCTGCCGCTCGTCTTGCGCCGACCCGCTCCCCGCGAAGCCCGACTCCATCAAAGCCGCCTCGATGATCTGCCATGCCGGAGCCCGGAAGCCGAGCACCTTCCGTCCGGTCTCCACGAACGCGCGGTACTGCAGCCACACCCCGGGCGGCGCCGACATCGTCACCGTTCGCCCCTCCGGGTCGGCATCGGGGACGTCCGGCCGGGTGGCCCGCACCTGCCGCTTCAGCTCCCGGACTCCGCAGGCCTTCGCCCGCTCGATCCAGGCGCAAACGTCCGCGCCTTCGGCCTCGAGCATCGGCGCGATCGCCAGCGCCTGGTGCTTGGTGATCTCTCCGGCCGCAAACGCCCGCGCCAGCTCAGGCCACTTCTCCAGCACGCGGTGCAGCCGCACCAGCTCCTGGAGGCTCCGCTCGCTCATCGGGGCGTGGCGCTCGACCATCGTCGCCAGGTCGAGATGTCCCGTCGCCCGGACGGCGCCACGATCGCGCATCGCCGCGAACGTCGCCGCCTGCAGCCGCTCGAGCGCCGCGGCGACCGGCCGCATCGCCGCCGCCGCGGCGAGTAGCCGCTCCGAGAGCTCCTCGGCCGGATCCGGAGCGCCGATCTCGCGCGCGCGGCCCGCCTCGCCGCAGGGCGGCTCCGCCTCGCGCACGACGAAGCTGCGAGCGAAGCGGCTCCCGTCGTAGCGGCACCGGGGCTCTTCCGCGACCGCCTCGGTCACGACCTCCGGCTCTCCCGCCTCCGACTCCTCGCGCGACCGGTACCAGAACGCCAAGGCTCCTCCCGCTTCCGATTCCTTCGTCGACCGCCCGCGGGCGGTCGACGGCCTTCACGACCCGAGAAAGGTATTATAGCACAAAATCCAGTATTTGTCAAGCACAAAATGTAAGAAGTACCATGATTGTACATCTCGATGTGAAAGCCGAGCGCGGCAACCATCGAAGCATCGAAGGCGGACGACCCCGAGGGCGCGCAGCGCGCCGATCGACGAGGTGCGTGATCGGAGGGACCGGTCGAGGCGCGGCGGGGGAGGTAGCGGCGCCGGGCGCGCGCCCGCGAGGAGAACGGGGGGACCGAGGAGCCGGCGGGGTTCGGGAACGCTACTGCCGGCCTCCCGGCCTAGCCCGAGACGGCCGGCTGCCTCACCCGCACCGACTCGACCTGCCGGACCTCCTCGACGATCCGCGCGAGCGTCTCGGGTGTCACGCACTCCTTGCCGTCGCTCCACGCCCGCTCGGGATCCACGTGGGTCTCGATCATGAGGCCGTCGGCGCCCGCGGCGACGGCCGCTAGCGCGACTGCCGGGACGTAGCGGCGATCGCCGGTCGCGTGCGAGGGATCGAAGACGATCGGCAGGTTCGTCTCGTGCTTCAGCACCGGGATCGCGGCGATGTCGGGGGAGTAGCGGAGGAAGCGCGTCGACTCGCCGCTTCGCACGCCGCGCAGGCAGAGCACGACGTCCGGGTTGCCGTGCAGGGCCAGGTACTCCGCGGCGAGCAGGAACTCTTCGAGCGTGGCGGACTCCCCGCGCTTCAGCAGCACCGGGATCTTCCGCTCGCCGGTCCGCTGCGCGACGTCCTCGAGGAACCCGTACGCCTTCATGTTCCGCGCGCCGATCTGCAGCATGTCGCAGCCGTCGAGCACCTCGTCGAGGACGGTGCGCGCCTCGCGAGCGCCGTCGGGCCCAAGATGGTGATGGTTGCCCGTCGCCTCGGTGACGACCGGCAGCCCGGTCCGGCGCCGCGCTTCCATCAGGCAGCGCATCCCTTCGCGGCCGAGCCCCTGGAACGAGTACGGCGAGGTACGCGGCTTGTACGCCCCGCCGCGGAGGAGCTGCGCGCCCGCCTGCTTGCACGCTTCGGCGAGCGGGAGGAGCTGCTCCATCCCCTCGACCGAACAGGGGCCGGCGATGATCGCGACTTCGCCGCCGCCGAAGGTCACGTCACCGACCCGCACGGCGCGCGAGCGGCTCTGGTATTCGCGGCTGACGAGCTTGTAGGGGCGGGAGATGCGGAGCGCGCGCTCGACGAACGGCAGCTCGAGGAAGACATTCTCGTCGACGCGCTTGGTGTCTCCGAGGAGGCCGACCACCGTGACCTCGTCGCCGAGGCTCACGTCGGGGCGGCATCCGCTCGCCTCGATCCTGCGGATCACCTCGTCCAGCTCGTCCTGCGAGTGCCCCTTGCGCAACCAGACGATCATCGCCGTCCTCCTCTGCCGTCGCGACCGGTGTATCCTGCGTGCATGGATCCCTCCCCCGGCGCGGCTCTCCTGGCTTTCACGGATCACGGGGCAGGCGCGGATGGAGCAGTCTACCACGCCCCCGGCGGCTCCGTCGCCCGGGCCCCGTCGGCCCGCCGCCAGGGGACTTCGAGCGCGCCCGCCCGCCGGGCCGCCGCCCTCGCCGGGCGGGCCGCTCCCGCCGCCACCCTCCGATGAGCCTCATCAAGGTCCACGCGCTCGTCCTGCGCAACCTCCGAATGGGGGACACGAGCCGGATCGTCACGGTCCTTTCGAGGGAGCTGGGGAAGTGGAGCGCGGTCGCGAAGGGGGCGCGCGAGCCGAAGAGCCGGATCGGCGCGAGCCTCGAGATCGGCAACGTCGCGGAGCTCGTCGTCTACTTCCGCTCCGGGCGCGACCTGCAGCTCGTCTCCGACGGCTCGCTCGAGATCGAGCACCGGGGCCTCCTCGACGGGGCGGAGCGCTACCGGCACGGCTGCGCGGTGCTCGAGTTCCTCGATCGCGTGCTCGAAGAGGAGGCGTCGGTCCCGGAGGTCTACGACCTTTCGCTGCGCGCCCTCGCGCTGCTCGAGACCTCGCCGCTCGGGCGGCTCGGCTATCTGCTCCGCTCCTTCCAGTTCCGCACGGCCGCCTGGCTCGGCTACGCCCCGCGCCTCGAGGGGTGCGCGATCTGCGACGCGCCGGTCGCCCCGTTCTTCGCGCCTGCGGAAGGAGGGCTGCTCTGCCTCCACTGCGTCGAGACCTCGCCGGGGGCGCTGCCGGCCGGCGAGGAGACGATCGCTCTCCTGCAGAGCCTCCTGCGCGGGAGTCTGCCGCGGCAGCCGTCCAATCCGGCGTGCCGCGAGATGGAGAGGATCGTCGAGGCGTTCCTCGCCTACCACATCGATCGCTATCGCGGGCTGCGGTCGCTGCGGATCCCGCCCGAGGGGGTCGAGATCCCGCGAAGCTGATCCGCCGCGCCGCCCGCTACTTCTTCCCTTCGTCCGCCGGCGCCGCGCCCGCCGGCTTCAGGATCGAGGGCAGCTCGCTCAGGATCTCGGCGCTGTGGCCGGCCGGCTCGACCTTGGGCCACACGTGGAGGATCTTGCCGTCCGTCCCGATCAGGTAGGTCGTCCGCTTCGCGATGACGGCCGCCGGGACGTCGCCCCGCTTCATCTCGAAGGCGACGCCGTAGGCGCGCGACACATCCCCCGACTCGTCGGAGAGGAGCGTGAACGGCAGGTTGTACTTCGCCGCGAACGCGACGTGCGAGGAGGGGCTGTCGGTCGAGACGCCGGCGACCCGCACGCCGGCCTTCTCGAAGGCGCCGTAGTCATCGCGGAACGCGCAGGCTTCCTTCGTGCATCCGGGCGAATTGTCCTTCGGATAGAAGTAGAGCAGCAGCGGCTGCTCGAGCAGATCGGCGAGGCGGACCGGCTTGCCCGAGGCGTCGGGGAGGGTGAAGTCCGGAGCGGCGGTGCCGGGCTCGAGGAGACCCTCGGTCGCGCTCGCCTCGGCGGTGGCCGCCTTCTCCGGCGTCCGCGCGGAGAGGACGGGGTCCTCGGCGCGCGCCGGGCCGCTCGCGCCACCGAGAGCGGCGGCGAGGGCTCCGGCCATCAGCAAGAGAAGCGAGGGCGGGAGCTGCCCGCGAATCGCTGCGGAGAGGCGATCGCGCCTCCGCGAGGCCACGTTCTCGATCGAATCGGTCATCGCTCAAGGCTCTCCTTCCTGTTTTCTTTTCCCGCTTGGGAGAGGGGAACGGAACATGCTAGATTACCGGGCGGTCTGGCCCGAGGGAAGCCGTCCGGCGCCGCGCGCTCGAAGGCCGTTGCGAAAGGCGCCGGCGGGGACGAGGAGGACGGCGGCCGGCGGGCCGATCGGGACAGCCGGCATGGGATTCCAGCCGAGGAGACGCCCCACCCCTTGAGAAACGCGTCGAAAGAGCGCCGAAAGGCGCGCCGAGGATGCTCGCCTTCCGGAGACCGACGGAAGGCTTTTTTCTTTCCCCGGATCGAGTTGCACAGGAGGCGTTCATGAACCTTCGCCGCAAGGCGGTGATCGCGGAGGAGGAAGAGGTCCGCCGCGCGATCCAGCGCATCGCCCACGAGATCGTCGAGCGGAACAAGGGGGTGGAGAATCTCGCGCTGATCGGCATCCGGCGGCGCGGCGTCCCGCTCGCCGAGCGCATCCGCGAAGCGATCCGAAGGATCGAGAACTCGGAGGTCCCCCTGGGGATCCTGGACATCACGCTCTACCGCGACGACCTGCGCACGATCTCTCCGCAGCCGATCGTCCACTCGACGGAGCTGCCCTTCTCGGTCGACGACAAGAACCTGATCCTGGTCGACGACGTCCTCTTCACCGGACGCACCGTGCGCGCCGCCCTCGGCGCGCTGATGGACTACGGCCGCCCCCGCTCGATCCAGCTCGCCGTGCTGGTCGACCGCGGGCACCGGGAGCTGCCGATCCGCGCCGATTACGTCGGCAGGAACGTGCCGACTTCGCAGCGGGAGGTCGTCGCCGTCCTCGTCAAGGAGATGGACGGGGAGGATCGGATCGTGATCGAGGAGATGGATGGGACGCCCGGCGCCTTCGAGGAGCCGGACAACGCCGGCAAGGGCGATCGCGAAACGGGAGGGGAGGCGGCGCGATGAGCTTCCAGCGGAGGCACCTTCTGGGGCTCGAGGATTTCGCTCGCGAGGAGATCACCGACATCCTCGACACGGCCCGCTCGTTCCGGCAGGTTCTCGACCGCCCGATCAAGCGGGTTCCGGCGCTGCAGGGCGTGACCGCCTGCAACGCCTTCTTCGAGGCGTCGACGCGCACCCGCCTCTCCTTCGAGCTCGCCGAGAAGCGCCTCTCGGCCGACACGATCGCCTTCTCGGCGAGCGGCAGCTCGGTCGCCAAGGGGGAGACGCTCCGGGACACGGTGCGCAACATCGAGGCGATGCGCGTCGACATCGTGGTGATGCGCCACGGCAGCTCGGGCGCGCCGCACTTCCTCGCCCGCCAGATCGAGGGGCACGTGATCAACGCGGGAGACGGCTTCCACGAGCACCCGACGCAAGGGCTCCTCGACATGTACACGATGCGCGAGGAGGTGGGATCTCTCGAAGGGCTTCGCGTGACGATCGTCGGCGACATCGCCCACAGCCGGGTCGCGCGGTCGAACCTCTGGGGGCTGCGCGCGATGGGGGCGCACGTGACGCTCGTCGGTCCCACGACCCTCCTGCCGGTGGAGATCGAGCGGACCGGGGCGCGCGTCTGCACGCGCATCGAGGAGGCGCTCGAGGGGGCGCAGGTGGTGATGGTCCTGCGCCTGCAGCTCGAGAGGATGAAGAGCGGTCTACTTCCCTCGCTGCGCGAATACGCCCGGGTGTGGGGGATCACGCGGGAGAGGCTCCGCTTTGCCGAGCCGGGGGTGAAGGTGATGCACCCGGGGCCGATCAACCGGGGCGTCGAGATCTCTCACGATCTCGCCGATGGTCCCGAATCGCTCGTGTTGGATCAGGTGACCAACGGGGTGGCGGTCCGCATGGCGGTCCTCTATCTCGTCCGCGGTGGCAAGAACGGGGCGCAGGGGGGAGGCAGCCCGGCGCCGGAGGAGGCCAGGGCATGAGCGAGGCGAACCTGGGACGGGTGCTCCTGCGCGGGATCCGGGTCGTCGATCCGGAATCCGGGGTCGACGGCAAGCGCGACGTCCTCGTGCGCGACGGGCTGCTCGAAGGGATGGAACCGACCCTACCGGGTGGGGTGGATGCCCGGGAGATCGACGCCACCCCCTGGATCCTCGCCCCCGGCCTTCAAGACGTGCACGTCCACTTTCGCGAGCCGGGCTACGAGGATGCCGAGACGATCCGCACCGGCGCCGAGGCCGCCGCCCGAGGAGGATTCACCCACGTCCTCACCATGCCGAACACGAGCCCGATCGTCGACCAGCGCAGCGTCGTCGAGCTGGTCGTCCAGCGCGGGCGCGAGGCGAACGGCACGGTCGTCCTGCCGGCGGGAGCGATCACGAAGGGCTCCGCGGGGCAGGAAATCACCGAGATGTTCGAGATGAGGGAGGCGGGAGCGCTCGCCGTGACCGACGACGGCCGCCCTGTCGAATCGTCCGAGGTGATGCGCCGCGGGATGGAGTACGCGAAGGCGGCGGGGATGCTCCTGATCTCCCACGCGGAGGACCGCACGCTGCGCGGCTCGGGGGTGATGCACGAGGGGTACTGGTCGACCGTCCTGGGACTGCGGGGGATCCCGGCCGAGAGCGAGACGATCGCGATCGCCCGCGACATCGATCTCTGCCGGCTCACCGGCTGCCGCCTCCACGTCGCGCACGTCAGCACGGCGGGGGGCGTCGATCTGATCCGCCGGGCGAAGGCGTCCGGCATCCCGGTCAGCGCCGAGACCGCTCCGCACTATCTCGCCCTGACCGACGAGGCGCTTCGCTCCTACGACTCCCGATACAAGATGAATCCTCCCCTGCGCACCGAGGAGGATCGGAAGGCGCTTCATGCGGGCCTCCGCGACGGTACGATCGACCTGATAGCGACGGACCACGCTCCGCATCCGGTGGAAGCAAAGGAGGTCGAGATCGACCAGGCGCCGTTCGGCGTGATCGGGCTCGAGACCTCGCTGTCGGTCTGCGTGCGGGAGCTGATCGAGCCGGGCGTCCTGTCCTGGACCGATCTCTTCCTCGCGATGTCGGCGCGGGCGGCCTCGCTCCTCGGTTGGGGAGGCGGGCGCCTGCTCGCCGGGCGGCCGGCCGACTTCACCGTGATCGATCCGGGCGCGAGCTGGACGGTCCGCGCCTCGGAGTTCGCCTCGCTCTCGCGCAACACCCCGTTCGAGGGGGAGACGCTGCCGGCGCGCGTGCTCTGGACCTCGGCCGAGGGACGGACCACGTGGGCCGCCGAGGAGTTGCGAGGATGACGGGGAGGATCGTGCGAGGATGGTAGCGGGGAGGAGGAACGGGCGCGGATGAGACGGTGGAGGAGGAAGGCCGGGACGGGCCGCCGGCGGCTCCGCGAGGAGGGGCTCCGGGGATGAGGAGCCGGTGGTGGCGCCGGGTCGATCCGCGGGCGGGGCTTCTGTGGCTCCTGCTCCCGCTCGCAGCCTCGTGCGTCTACTACAACACCTTCTTCCTGGCGAAGAAGAGCTTCCACGCCGCCGAGCGGTCGGTCGCCGAGAGCAAGACCGACAAGCTT
The DNA here is from genome assembly GCA_041946735.1 of Candidatus Eiseniibacteriota bacterium. Lineage (GTDB taxonomy): Bacteria > Eisenbacteria > RBG-16-71-46 > CAIMUX01 > VGJL01 > JBHGAY01. Next base: position 103,901 of record JBHGAY010000001.1, on the reverse strand, counting down.
CCCTCCGATGCGGAGCGCAACTACGACCTGACGCTCCAGCAGTGCCGCAAGGTCCTCGCGAGCCATCACAAGAGCAAGTGGGCGGACGACGCGCTCTACCTGATGGGCGCCTCCTATTACGGCAAGGGGGACTACGACAGCGCGCTCGTGCGTCTCGCGCAGATACCCGAGATGTTCCCCAAGAGCGAGTTCCGCGACGACGCCCTGTTCCTGACCGCGATGGCGAAGAACAAGAAGCGGGAGCACGATGAGGCGAAGCAGCTCTTCGAGAAGGTGATCGCGGACTATCCGAAGTTCGAGAAGCGCGACGAGATCCTCTTCACGCTCGCCGAGTCGGCTGCGAGCCAGCGCAAGCGCGAGGAGGCGATCCGCGGCTACGAGGAGCTGGTCCGGGAGTATCCGAAGAGCGCCCGGGCGGAGGATGCGCTCGATCGGATCGGCGAGATCTACTTCGAGGCGGGCCGCTTCGACTCCGCGTCGATCTTCTTCGACCGGCTGCTCCGCCGCACCCGCGACGAGGACACCCGGATCGAGGCGGCGGTGCGCCAGGCCGAGACCTTGACCCGTCTCGGCAAGGCCGCCGAGGCGCTCGCGCTCCTCGACCAGGTGGAGCCTGACGATCCGAGCGAGTCGCGCTCCGGCGCGATCACGAACACCGGCGACATCGTCGATCAGATCGTCCGCGTGCGCCTGCAGCGGGCGGCGGCGCTGAACTCGCTCGACCGGCCGCTCGACGCGCTCGAGACGCTGCGCGGCGTCACGACCCGCTACCCGGCGAGCAATCTCGCGGTCGAGGCCCAGTTCCAGATCGGCTACACCTACGAGGCGCAGCTCGACTCGCTCGAGGCCGCGCGCCGCGAGTACGACGCGGCGAGCCTCATGATCGGCCAATCGATCTTCAAGGAGCAGGCGGCGCAGCGCTCCACGTCCTTGAAGTCGCTGATCGAGATGCAGCAGCGCGCGACCGAGGGGGACGCCGCCGAGGAGGCCCGCGCGGAGGCGGCGCTCCGGGTCGCGGAGATCCTGCTCTTGGACCGCAACATGGTCGACGACGCCGTCGCTCAGTATCAGAAGGTGGAGCAGGAGTTCCCCGACACGCGCGCCGCTCCGCGCGCCGCCTACGCTTTGGCCTACATCAAGTGGAAGAAGCAGGCCGACAGCCTCGGAGCGCAGCAGGAGTTTCGGGATCTGGTGGCGCGGTACCCCGCGTCGACGCAGGCGCGCGGGGCGATCGAGCTGCTCGCCGGACAGGGGGCCGACACGAGCGGCCTCTTCTCGCTGCTGCAGGAGATCGTTCCCGACAGCGCCGCGATGGCCGAGAGCCTGGCCGCCGCGATGCCCGACAGCATGGCGGCCCTCGGCGACAGCGGGGCGGTCGTCGCGACCGCGATCGACAGCCTGGCCCCCCGGGACTCGCTCCGCACGCTCTTTCCTCGCGACTCGATCCGCGCCGTCTCGCGCCGCGATTCGCTGCGCGCCGTCCCCGCCCCGGATTCGCTCGGCGGCCTCTCCCTTCCCGACTCGATGCCGGCCGACAGCGTGCATCACGCGCCGCGCCCGCGCCGCGGGGTGCAGGGCGAAGGGGTCGCGCCGCCGGGGCCCGAGCCGCCTGTGCCCGGTCCGGAAGAGGTCGTGGGGCCTCCCGCCGATCCGGCCGAGCCGGCGGAACGGATCGTGCCGGACGGCGCGCCGCCTCCCGTGCCGCCGGCTCCCGCGGATCGAGGACCGAAGCAGCCATGAGTGGGCGTTCGGGCGGAGGCGCGACCGATCGCCGGAGCGACCGGCCGTCCCGTCTCGTCCGCGCTCGCGTCTCCCGCATCCGGAGGATCGGCGAGGCGGGGACCTGGATCGACTTGGCAATGCCGCAATCGTTCCCGCCGCCGCACGCGGGGCAGTTCGTCGAGATCGCCTGCGGCGAGGGATCGGCGTTCCGGCTTCCGCGTCCGTTCAGCCTCTGCAGCTGGAGTCCCTCCCGGAACGAGATCGGAATCCTCTTCTCCGTCGTGGGCGAGGGGAGCCGGTGGCTCGATGGGCGCCGGGAAGGGGACAGCGTCGACCTGCTCGGCCCGCTGGGCCGCGGATTCCAGCCGGTCCCGGGCCGTGCGCCGATCCTGATCGGCGGGGGCCGGGGAGTGGCGCCGATGCTGCTCCTCGCCGACGAGATCGCGGAGCGGATGCCCGGCGGCGTTTTGCTCTACGGAGCGCGGGACGCCGCTTCCCTCCTTCCGACCGAAAGCTCGCCGTACCCGGTCCACCTCGCGACGATCGACGGCTCGGCGGGCCATGCAGGGACGGTCGTGAGCCTGCTGACGCAGATGGTGGCGAGCGGAGCGGTGCGCGGCGATGCCGCGACCCTCTACGCCTGCGGCCCGATGGCGATGCTGCGGGCGCTGGGCGAGTGGGCGGAGCGCGCCGGAATCCCCTCGCAGCTCTCGCTCGAGACGGTCTTCGGATGCGGGACCGGGATCTGCGCCGGCTGCGCGGTGCCACTGAAGCCCGCCGCGGCTCCGGCGAGCGGCGCGGCGGCGCCGACGGCCTTCGATCGCTACGCGTTCGCGTGCACCGACGGGCCGGTCTTCGATGGCGCGCGGGTCGACTGGGAGGGGCTGCGGGAATGAGCGCGGCGCGGCCGCCAGCCGGCGATCCGCTCGGGCCGGACCTCGCGGTCCGCGTGGGCCGCCTGCGCCTGCCCAACCCGATCCTCTGCGCCTCGGGGACCTTCGGCTACGGCACGGAGAACCCGGAGGCGGCGGCGCGCCTCGGCGGGATCGTGACGAAGACGATTACGCGCGAGCCGCGCGCCGGAAACGCTCCGCCGCGGATCGTCGAGACCCCGTCGGGGATGCTGAACTCGATCGGCCTGCAGAACGTCGGCGTCGAGCGGTTCCTCGCCGAGAAGCTCCCCGGCCTGCGCGCGCTGGGGGTGCCGCTCGTCGTTTCCGTCGGCGGGCGCAGCGAGGAGGACTTCGACGCGGTCGTCGCCCGCCTCGACGAGGCGGAGGGGATCGACGCCTACGAGCTGAACGTTTCCTGCCCGAATGTGAAAGAGGGAGGGATCGAGTTCTGCCAGGTTCCGAGCGCGGCGGCCGCGGTGATCGCGCGCGCGCGCAAGCGCACCTCTCGCCCGCTCTGGGCGAAGCTGTCGCCGAACGTCACCTCGATCGGCACGCTGGCGCGCGCCTGCGCCGAGTCGGGGGCGGACGCCCTGACCGCGATCAACACCTTCGTCGGGATGGCGGTCGATCTCCGCACGCGGCGGCCGGTCCTCCCCGGCGTGACCGGCGGGCTCTCGGGCCCCGCGATCCGGCCGCTCGCGCTCGCGCGAGTGCGCGAGGTGGTGCGATCGGTGTCGATCCCGATCGTCGCGGTCGGCGGGATCGTGACGGGCCGGGACGCGCTCGAGTTCCTGCTGGTCGGGGCACGCGCCGTCCAGATCGGGACGGCGCACTTCCTGCGGCCGGACCAGGGGAGCGTCGCCGCGGAGGAGATCCGTCGCTTCCTCGCGGCCGAGGGAATCGCGGGAGTCGAAGCGTGGATCGGAACGTTGCAGGAGGGGGATCGATGAGTAGCGCGCTGCTTCCGAGCCGTCCCGAGGAGAGGCTGATCGTCGCGCTCGACTTTCCGAGCGCCGGGGAGGCGGTCGCGATGGCGGCGCGCCTGGGACCCGAGGGCGTCTGGGTCAAGATCGGCCTCGAGCTGTACGTCGCCGAAGGTCCTTCGATCGTCCAGCGGGTCGCCGCGACCGGCAGGCGGATCTTCCTCGACCTGAAGTTCCACGACATCCCGAACACGGTCGCCGGAGCGGTGCGCTCGGCCGCGCGCCTTCCGGTCGGGCTCATGAATCTGCATGCCGCGGCCGGGCCGGCGGCGATGGAGGCGGCGCGCGACGCGGCCCGCGAGGCGGCGGCGGCGCGGGGACCGCTCGGCCTGCTCGCCGTCACGAGGCTCACGAGCCTCGTCGAGGGCGGGAGCGACTTCGCCGACGTCGAGGCGGCGGCGGAGCGCGCGGCGGAGGCGGGCCTCTTCGGGGTCGTTTGTCCGGCCCCGGCGGCCCCGCGGCTGCGGGCGCGCTTCGGAGACCGGCTCGCGCTCGTCTGTCCCGGGATCCGTCCCGCCGGATCGGATCGCAACGATCAGGCGCAGGTGGCGACGCCCGCAGGAGCGATCGCCTCGGGCGCCGACTGGATCGTCGTCGGGCGTCCCGTGACGCGGGCGGCGGATCCCGCGAGCGCGGTGCGGGAAATCCTCGAGGAGATCGCGGAAGGGCAACGGCGCCGCAAGGTTTGACGGCCCCGCTCCGGAACGGTAGTCTCCTTCTTTCGTAGGTTCCGACCCCGGACCAGGGAGGATGGATGCAAAAGATCTGCATGATCGGCACCGGCTACGTCGGGCTGGTGACGGGCACCTGTCTCGCGGACTTCGGCAACAGCGTCACCTGCGTCGACACCGACGAGGCGAAGATCGAGCTGCTGCGCGCGGGCAAGATGCCGTTCTACGAGTTCGCCCTGGAGGAGGTGGTCCGGCGCAACGTTCGCGAAGGCCGCCTCTCCTTCACGAGCGATCTGCCCCGGGCGATCCGCGATAACCGCGTCGTCTTCATCGCGGTCGGGACCCCGCAGTCGGAGACCGGAGAGGCGGATCTCTCGCAGGTCTGGGCGGCGGCCAAGACGATCGCGCAGAACCTGAACGGCTACAAGCTGATCGTGCAGAAGAGCACCGTTCCGGTCGGAACGGGGGAGAAGGTCTGGCGGATCATCCAGGAGAACCGGGTGAAGAAGGTCGCCTTCGACGTGGCGTCGAACCCCGAGTTTCTCCGCGAGGGATCGGCCGTCGAGGACTTCATGCGCCCCGACCGCGTCGTGATCGGGACCTGGTCGAAGAAGGCCGAGGACCTGCTCGCCGAGATCTACCGCCCGCTCTACTTGAACGAGACGCCGATGGTGAAGACGAACGTGCCGACCGCGGAGCTGATCAAGTACGCGTCGAACGCGTTCCTCGCCGCGAAGATCTCCTTCGTGAACGAAATGGCGAACCTCTGCGAGGCGGTCGGCGGCGACGTCAAGGTCGTGGCGCGCGGGATGGGGCTCGACAAGAGGATCGGCCCGAAGTTCCTCCATGCCGGCGCCGGCTATGGCGGCTCCTGCTTCCCGAAGGACACGCTCGCTCTCGCCGCGCTGTCGCGCGCCGCCGGGAGCCCGTGCAAGATCGTCGAGGCGACGATCGACGTGAACAAGCGGCAGCGGGAGCGGATGCTCGAGAAGATCCTGGCGATGACCGGCAATCTGCGCGGCAAGGAGATCGGGATCCTGGGGCTCGCGTTCAAGCCGCAGACCGACGACGTGCGCGAGTCGGTCGCGATCGACCTGATACGGGGGCTGAAGCGCCGCGGCGCGCAGATCCGCGCCTTCGATCCGGTCGCGATGGAGACGGCGGCGCGCGAGCTGGGCAACGGCGCCACCTTCTGCGACAACGCCTACGAGGTGGCGAAAGGGGCGGACGTCCTGGTGATCGCGACGGAGTGGAACGAGTTCCGCATGCTCGATCTCGCGAAGATCCGCCGGATCATGCGCGAGCCGGTCGTCGTCGACTGCCGCAACATCTACGACCCGAAGATGATGGCGAGCCTCGGCTTCCGGTATGCCTGCGTCGGCCGCGGTGATGGCGCCGCGCCGGTCGCGACGCCGTCGGCCCCGCGGGGGAAGGTGGCCGCCCGCCGCTCGACCGTCGCGAGGGCGCGATGATCTCCGGAGCGGTCGTCAAGCCGCTGAAAGTCCTCGCCGACGAGCGGGGATGGCTGATGGAGATCTTCCGGGCCGACGATCCGTTCTTCGAGAAGTTCGGGCAGGCGTATCTGACCGCCGTCTATCCCGGCGTCGTCAAGGGATGGCACTACCACAAGGTGCAGGTCGACCACTTCTGCGTCGTCAAGGGGATGGCGAAGGTCGTGCTCTACGACGGCCGCGAGGGTTCTCCCACGCACGGAGAGGTGAACGAGTTCTTCATGGGCGAGAAGAACCAGATGCTGCTCCGCATCCCCAACGGCGTCCTGCACGGGATGAAGGGGATCGGCGTCGAGCCGGCCCTGCTCCTGAACGTTCCCAGCGAGATGTACAAGTACGACGGCCCAGACGAGTACCGCGTCGCCCCGCATGACAACGAGGTTCCGTACTCCTGGGAGCGCAAGGACGGCTAGCGGGATGGAGTCGACGGGGCGCGCCGCGCGCGCCGCGCGGGAGGAGAGGAAGGAGAAGCTCGAGGGCGGGCGCTTCCTCGTGACCGGCGGCGCCGGGTTCATCGGGACGAACTTCGTCCGGATGCTGCGCCGGAACCATCCGGGCTGCCGCATCACCGTCCTCGACAAGCTCACCTACGCCGGGAATCCGGCGAACCTGGCCGAGTTCGAGGGGAGCGAGAACTTCCGCTTCGTGCGCGGCGACATCGCCGAAGCCTCGGTGGTCGAGCCGCTGATCGCCGAGGGGTTCGACTTCATCGTCAACTTCGCGGCCGAGACGCACGTGGACCGCTCGATCGGCGATCCGGGGAGCTTCGTCCGCACCGACGTCTACGGCGTCTACGTCCTTCTGGAGGCGGTGCGCCGCCATCCGGTGACCCTCTTCATCCAGATCTCGACGGACGAGGTGTACGGGGAGGTCTTCGGCGACCCGGTGAACGAGTCGGCGCCGCTTCTTCCCCGCAATCCCTACGCGGCGAGCAAGGCGGGGGGGGATCGCCTCGCCTACTCCTATCACGCCACCTACGGCCTGCCGGTCGTGATCACCCGGTGCAGCAACAACTACGGGCCGTACCAGTACCCGGAGAAGCTGATTCCGCTGTTCGTGACCAACGCGATCGAGGAGCAGCCGCTGCCGGTCTACGGGACCGGCAAGAACGTGCGCGACTGGATCCACGTCGAGGACCACGTGCTGGCGCTCGACTCGATTCTCGCGACTCCGGGATGCGAGGGGGAGTTGTTCAACATCGGGGCGTACAACGAGCGCGACGTGTTGACGATCGCTTCGCGGATCCTGGAATGTCTCGGGCGCCCGGCCGGTCTCGTCCGCCACGTCGTCGACCGTCCCGGGCACGACCGGCGCTACGCGGTCGCCTGGGAGAAGCTGCGCGAGAGGACCGGATGGGCGCCGCGCCGCGACTTCGAGGAGGGGCTCCGCGAGACGGTGCAGTGGTACGAGGAGCATCCGGAGTGGTGGCGGCCCCTGAAGAGCGGGGAGTTCCTCGAGTACTACAAGCGCAACTACGTCTTTCTCGACGAAGGCGGAAAGCGCTGAAGCGCGGGATCGAGCGGAAGGAGAGAGCTTGGCCCAGGTTCTGGTGACCGGAGGGGCGGGATTCATCGGGTCCCACCTGGTCGATGCCCTTCTCTCCCAGGGGGAGACCGTCCGGATCCTGGACGACCTCTCGACCGGATCCCGCCGGAACGTGGAAGCGGCGCTCGCGACCGGCCGCGCGGAGCTGATCGTCGACACGGTGGCCGATCCGGCCACGGCCGAGGCGGCGGCGCGCGGGTGCGAGCGGATCTTCCACCTGGCCGCGACCGTCGGCGTGCGCCGGGTGCTCTCCGACCCGATCGGCGGTCTCGCGAACAACGTCGCCGGAACCTCGTCGATCCTCGCGGCGGCGCGCCGCACGAAGCCCGGCTCGCTCGTCCTGTTCTCTTCATCCGAGGTGTACGGGCCGACGACCGAGGGGCCGCTGCACGAGGACGATCCTCCGCGGATCGGCAGTCCGCGGGTCGCCCGCTGGTCGTATGCCGCGGGAAAGGCGCTCGGCGAGAGGCTCGCGCGGCGCGCGTACCTCGATCACGGCGTGCCGGTCACGATCATCCGGTGCTTCAACACCTGCGGCCCGCGCCAGGTGGGGAACGAGGGGATGGTGATTCCCACCTTCCTCGATCAGGCGGCCAAGGGGGAGCCGATCACCGTCTACGGCGACGGGACGCAGTCGCGCTGCTTCTCCTTCGTCGGGGACGTCGTCCGGGGAGTCCTCACGCTGTCCCGAACGCCGGCGGCGCGCGGCGAGGTGTACAACATCGGCAACGATCGCGAGGTGTCGATCCTCGAGCTCGCCGAAGCGATCCGCGAGATCACCGGCTCCCGCTCGCCGATCCGTTTCGTCCCGTACGACGAGGCGTACGGCCCCGGGTTCGAGGAAGTGCCGCGACGTATCCCGGATCTCGGGAAGATCCAGTCGACGATCGGCTACGCGCCACGGGTCGGGCTGGAGGATCTGCTGCGGCTCACATGGCGCTGGCTGCGCGAGACGCCGGGCGCGCCTCTGCCCGCCTTCGGCCTGCCGGGAGCTTGACCGGCCCGCTCGCCGCCGCGCGCCCGGCGATCGTCTCGCTCGCGGCGGCCCTGCTCCTCACCCCGCTCGCCGCTCGCCTCGCGGGGGCGATCGGCTTCCTCGACCTCCCGCGTGACGATCGCCATCATCGCCGGGCCGTCCCGCTCCTGGGAGGCGCCGCGTGCCTCGCCGCGGCGGCCTGCGGGCTGCTTCTGGCCGGGCCGGGCGGCATCGCGGGCGATCGCCGTCTCGCCGCGGCGCTGGCGGCCGGTGTCCTCGGCCTCTTCGCGCTCGGCCTGCGCGACGACCGCGCGGCGCTGCGCGCGCTGCCCAAGGCGGCGGCGGAGGCGGCGATCCTCGCGGCGTGGATCGTCCTGCTGCCGTTCGAGGGACGATTGGCGGGGTTGCCCGCGCGCGGCGCCGCGCTCGCCGCCGCGATCGTCCTGGTCAACGCGTGGAACTATCTCGATCATGCCGACGGCGTCTTCGCATCGGCGTCGATCGGATCGGCCGCCCTGCTCGTGGCCGGGGCCGCGGGAGCGGCGCCGGATCTCTTGCCGCTGCCGCTCGCCGCGCTCGGAGCCGCGGCCGGCTTCCTCGCGTGGAATCGTCCCCCCGCGAGGATCTTTCTAGGGGACGCGGGAAGCCTCTCGCTCGGCTGCCTGCTCGTGAGCGCGTCGTTGCTCGCGTTCGATCGCTTGCCGGAGGGGCGCGCCGGCTTCTCGATCGCCGCGCAGGCGGTGCCGCTCGCGGAGATGCTTCTCGTTTCCGCCGTCCGCCTTCGCGAGGGGCGCAACCCCTTCCTTGGCGGCTGCGAGCACTCCGGGCACCGGATCGCGGCGCGATGGGGCGCGGCCGTTGCGCCGCTTCCGCCGCTACTCGCCTCCGCGGCGCTGGGCGGGATCGCCTGGTTGGCCGGGCGCCTCGGCCTCGGCATCCCGCTTGCGCTGGCGGTGCACGCCGCTGCGGCCGGCGCGCTCGCCGCCGCCCTTGCCACCATCCCGGCGCCGGGGCAAGCGCGCGGCGGTCGCGCGCGAGGCGGCCCCGACAGGCGACGAATGTCGGGATCGGTTTGACCGCGGCCGGAGCGCGTGATAGATTGGCGCCGCTTGCTGTGGCATTTTGGCAATCGCGGTGGGGGGAGCATGCTCGATCCGAAGCTGGTGCGCGCGGAGCCGGACCGTGTGCGCCAGGCGATCCTCGACAAGGGGGAGTCCGCGGACCTCGACCGGATCCTGGCGCTCGACGAGGAGCGCCGGAAGATTCTGGTGGAGGTCGAGCAGAAGAAGGCGGAGCGCAACCGCGCGAGCGAGGAGATCGCCCGCCGCAAGAAGGCCGGGGAGCCGGCTGACGAGATCCTCGCGGCGATGAAGACGTTGGCGAAGGAGATCGCCGAGCGCGACGACGCGCTTCGTGCGCTCGAACAGCAATGGAACGACGCGCTCCTCTGGCTCCCAAACATTCCCCATCCGGCGGCGCCCCGCGGCAAGGACTCGAGCGACAACCGCGAGGTGCGCCGCTGGGGTGACCTTCCCGCTTGGGAGGGGGACTTCCGTCCTCTCCCGCATTGGCAGATCGGCGCCGATCTCGGCCTTCTCGATCTCGAGCGAGCCTCGAAGGTCTCCGGCTCCGGCTTCATCCTGCTGACCGGCCTCGGGGCGCTGCTCGAGCGGGCCCTGATCCAGTTCATGCTCGACATGCACGTAGTCCGCCACGGCTACACGGAGGTCTGGCCGCCGTTTCTCGTCCGCACCCCGTCGCTGCAGGCGACCGGCCAGCTGCCGAAGCTCGAAGCGGACATGTACCGGCTCGCCGATGAGGACCTCTACCTGATCCCGACGGCCGAAGTCCCGATCACGAACCTCTACCGCGAGGAGATCCTCGACGCGACCCGCCTGCCGATCCGGCTCGTCGGCTACTCCGCCTGCTTCCGGAAGGAGGCGGGCGCGGCCGGACGCGACACGCGCGGCATCATCCGGGTGCATCAGTTCGACAAGGTCGAGATGGTCAAGATCGTCCGGCCCGAGACCTCCTATGACGAGCTTGAGTCGCTCGTTCGCGACGCCGAAGACGTGCTCCAAGCGCTGGGAATCCCCTACCGGGTGATGGAGCTGTGCACGGGGGATCTCTCCTTCGCCGCGGCCCGCTGCTACGACCTCGAAGCGTGGGCGCCGGCGGAGGATCGATGGCTGGAGGTCTCCTCGTGCAGCAACTTCGAAGCGTTCCAGGCAAGGAGGCTCGGAACGCGCTACCGCAACGACCAGGGGAAGGTCGAGCACGTCCATACATTGAACGGCTCCGGGACGGCGCTGCCGCGCGTCGTGGCGGCGATCCTCGAGCTGTACCAGACGCCCCGGGGGACGATCCGGATTCCCGAGGCGCTCCGGCCCTACATGCGAGGGCTTTCGGAGATCGGCCGGCCGGGCGCCTGAGCGGGCCCGCCGCGCTCCACGGGAGGGATCCTAAAGGGGCATGGCTCTTTCCCGGACGAACCTACCCGCGTTGCTGCGGGCCTATCTCTTCCTGGGCGGGCTGATCCTCGTCGCCGCCGCCTCGGTCTACACCTACAACCTGATCCATCGCCTGAACGAGCAGTCGAAGGCGCTCTCGGAGCTGTTCGCGGAGTTCTGCGCCGTGACGACATTCCCGGCGATGCAGAGCCCCGAGCTGCGGGACGTGTTCAACCGCGTGATCAAGCCGGCGAATTTCCCGATGATCCTGACCGACCGGGAGGGAAGGCCGTTCGTGTGGCGAGGGATCGACGTCGGTCCCGACACGCTCGGCATCGCGGCGATCGCGGACGTCGACGTGAAGAACCCGCCCCCCGGAGCGATTTCCCGTCTCATCGCGAAGGTGCAGGAGTTCGACAGCCGTCACGTTCCGGTGCCGATTCGCCGACCCGGGGAAGCGACGGTGTTCGGCTACGTCCATTACGGGGAGCCGCCGATCGTGCACCAGCTCCGCTGGATCCCGATCATCCAGCTCTTCGCGCTGATCGGCTTCATCGGCCTCGGCTATGTCGGCTACCGCTCGATCAAGACGAGCGAGCAGCGGGCGATCTGGATCGGCCTGGCGAAGGAGACGGCGCACCAGCTCGGCACCCCGATCTCCTCGCTCCTGGGATGGGTCGAGCTTCTGAAGGAGCGTGGAGAGGACGGCGGGAGCGTGCAGGGGAAGATTGCGATTCCGGAGCCGTTCTTCCGCGAGGTGGTCGAGGAGATGGAGAACGACGCGGAGCGGCTGCAGAAGGTCGCGACCCGCTTTGGCCACGTCGGCAGCCTGCCGCGCCTGGAACCGCAGGACCTCGCCCCGATCGTCAGCGAGGCCATTCGCTACTTCCGCCGGCGACTTCCGAATCTCCGCAAGGACGTGGAGATCCGGGAGCGCTACGACCTCGTTCCTCCGGTGAACGTCAACAAGGAGCTGATCGAGTGGGTCGTCGAGAACGTCCTGAAGAACGCGATCGACGCCACCGACACGAAGCACGGCGTCATCGACGTGGAGCTGGCGCGCCGGCACGAGACCGAGTGCGTCGAGGTCCGGATCACCGACCAGGGCAAGGGGATGACGCCGCGGGAGATGCGTCATGTCTTCTCTCCCGGGTTCACGACGAAGCAGCGGGGGTGGGGGCTCGGCCTCACCTTGGCGAAGCGGATCGTCGAGGACTATCATGGCGGCAGGATCTGGGTGGACCGAAGCCAGCCCGGGAAGGGCACCACCTTCATCATCGCCTTCCCGGTTTGATCCTCCACCCCTCCAACCCATGAGCATCGCGACCCGAAAAATCCTCTGGGCCGACGACGAGATCGACCTCTTGCGGCCCCACATCCTCTACCTCGAGGGGAAGGGGTACTCCGTGACCCCGGTCTCGAACGGCGAGGATGCGATCGCGCTCGCCGGCGAGCAGGAGTTCGACGTCATCCTCTTGGACGAGCAGATGCCGGGGATGGGGGGGCTGAAGACGCTCGAGGCGCTCCGCGACACCGATCCGCAGGTGCCGGTGATCATGATCACCAAGAGCGAAGAAGAGCACCTCATGAACGAGGCGCTCGGCCGCCAGATCGCCGACTACCTGACGAAACCTGTCAACCCGAGCCAGATCTGGCTCGCCTGCAAGAAGGTGTTCGAGTCGGAGCGGCTCGTCCGGGACAGGAAGACCCGCGACTACGTCGAGGAGTTCCACCGGATCCGCGATCTGCGCCAGGGACGCCTCTCGCCCGACGACTGGCTCGATCTGGCGCTGCGGCTCTCCAACCTCGACCTCGACCTCTCGGAGTCCGACGAGGGGCTCTACCAGTCCCACCAGGATCAGATGGCGCAGATCAACCGCGAGTTCGGCCGGGCGATCGAGGCGAACTACGTGGAGTGGATCCACGCGCAGCGGGGGAAGAGGCCGCCGCTGTCGGTCGACGTCGTGCCGCGGTTCGTGCTGCCGCATCTCCGCCAGGGCAAGCGCGTCGTCTTCGTCGTGATCGACTGCATGCGGCTCGATCAGTGGCTCGCGCTCGAGCCGCTGCTCGCTCCCTACTTCCACATGAAGCGCGACCTGTACTACTCGATTCTACCGACGGCGACCCCATACAGCCGCAACGCGATCTTCTCGGGGCTCTATCCCCTCGAGATCGCGCGCCAGCATCCGGAGTGGTGGCTCGAGAACGTGGGAAGCGAGTCGGGGAAGAACCGGTTCGAGAAGGCGCTGCTGCGCGGACTGCTCGATCGCGAGGGGATGAAGCTCGATCGCGTGCGCTATCTGAAGGTGTACACGGCCGACGAGGCGGCCGAGCTGAAGAAGAAGGTCACGTCGCAGATGACGGCCGATCTCGTCACGATCGTGATCAACTTCCTCGACCTGCTCTCGCACGGCCGCTCGGAGAGCGACCTGCTGCTCGAGCTGGCGCCGCACGAGCAGGCGCTCCGGTCGCTGCTGATCTCCTGGTTCACGCATTCGACCCTGTTCGAGACGCTGAAGATGTACGCCCGGCAGGACGTGGTCGTCGTGCTCACGACCGACCACGGCTCCGTGCAGTGCAAGAAGTCCTCGCTCGTCTACGGCAATCGCGAGACGTCGACGAATGTGCGCTACAAGTTCGGCGACAACCTCGTCTGCGACGAGCGCGAAGCGCTGCACGTGAAGAAGCCTCAGGAATACCAGCTCCCGATGGACACCCTCACGAAGAACTACATCCTCGCCCGGGAGAACTACTACTTCGTCTATCCGACGAACTTCCATCAGTACGAGAAGCACTTCCGGGGCAGCTTCCAGCACGGCGGGATCTCGCTCGAGGAGATGGTCCTGCCGATCGCGACCCTGCTCCCCCGGTCCGGATGAGATCGCTCGTCGTCGAGGTCGTGACCGACTCCGAGACCGAGACCGTCCGCTTCGGTGAGCGCCTGGGCGCGGCGCTGCGCTCGCGCGCCGTCGTCGGCCTGGTCGGTCCTCTCGGAGCGGGGAAGACGCGACTCGCCCAGGGGATTGCGCGCGGCGCCGGCTACGCGGGTCGCGTTCGCAGCCCGACCTTCGCGCTCCTGCATCTCTACCGCGGTCCGGTGCCGTTGCGACACTTCGACCTCTACCGACTCGACGCGCTCGACGCGGGGACGGCAGGGGAGTGGGAGGAGGCGATGGACACCGAGGGGATCTCGATGGTGGAGTGGGCGGACCGCCACCCGGAGCTGCTTCCCGAGGAGGCGGTCTGGGTCACGCTCGAGCCGCGCGGGGAATCGAGGCGCCGGGTCGTCGTGTCGATGCGCCTGCCGAACGGATCGATCGGCTTCTGGAGGCTCCCGTGAGCACGGGGGCGCGCCTTGCGCCGATCGTGCTGGCGCTCGAGACCTCCGGCCGGCTCGCCGGAGCCGCGGTTGCGGCGGGGACCGATCTGCTCGGCGAAGTGGAGGTCGACGCGCGCCGCGCGCGCACCGAGAGGCTCCTCGAAGACGCGCGGCGGCTGCTCGACGAACTCTCCCTCGGCATCGAGAGAGTCGCGTTCGTCGCCTTCTCGGAGGGGCCCGGCTCCTTCACGGGACTCCGGGTCGGGATGGCGGCGGCCCTTGCGCTCGCCGCCGCCCGCGAAATCCCGGCCGTCCCGGTACCGACGCTCGAGACGATCGCGTTCCCCTGGCGGCTCTGGCCCGGACCGCTCGTGGTCGTGAGCGGGCATCGGCGCGGCCAGGTCTACGGAGCGCTCTATCGCTGGACGATGGACGATCGCTTCCACGCGGAGATCGAGCCCGTCTCCCGCCCCGACCAGGAGTTCCTCGACGCGTGCGCGGGCCGCGCGGCAGGCGGCGGGACGGGGGAGCGTTTGCTTTTCGTGGGGGATGCGCTAGATTCCCTCGCGGACTCGATCCAACGCTCGTTCGGTGATCGCGCGCGTCTCGGCGGGACGGAGCCGCCGCGGGCCGCCCACGTGGCCCGTCTCGCTCTCGATCCCGCACGGCCGCGTTGGACGAAGACCGAACTGGAGGGGCGAAACCCTCTCTACCTGCGGGACGCAGATGCAAGAAGACCGGGAAGATCGGGAAGATCGGGCTGAGCCCGGAGCCGAGCCGGTCTTCCGGCCGATGGAGGCCGGGGATCTCGAGGAGGTCGCCGCTCTCGAGAAGGTTTGTTTCCGCGACCCGTGGTCGCTCGGGAGCTTCCAGGCGGAGCTGTCCGCCGCGCCGGTAAGCTGGTGCTCGGTGCTGCGGCTCGACGAGAAGCTCGCCGGGTACATGATCGCCTGGTTCGTCGAGGACGAGGCGCATCTCGCGAACATCGCCGTCGCGCCCTGGGGCCGGCGGCGCGGCTACGCGCAGAGGATGCTCGATCGCCTCTTCCATGAGACGTATCTGCGGGGCAGCGCGATCCTGGTGCTCGAGGTGCGCGCGTCCAACCAGGGGGCGATCCAGCTCTACGAGCGCAACGGTTTCGTTCCGGGCGGGGTGCGAAAGAACTATTACAGCCGTCCGCGGGAGGATGCGATCGTGATGGTCCGCTCCCTGCGGTGGAAGGGGACGAGCGAGTGAGCTGGCTGACGAATCGGCGCGAAGGACCGAAGACGCAGGAGAAGAGGGAGATCCCCGATGGGATCTGGGTAAAGTGCGGCGGCTGCGGCGAGATCCTCTACCGCAAGGAGGTCGAGCGCAACTTCTGGACCTGTATCCTCTGCCGCCATCACTTCCGGATCAGCGCCGACGACTACATCGCGATCCTGACCGATCCGGGGAGCTTCGAGGTTCTCTTCGACGACGTCGTCTCGGTCGATCCGCTGGGATTCCAGGACTCCAAGCCGTACCCGGATCGCATCCGCGAGGCGCGGGCGAAGCACAAGCACGGCGAGGCGGTCGTGACGGGGCGCGCGCGGATCGAGGGGCTCCCTCTCGCTCTCGGGGCCATGGACTTCCACTTCCTCGGCGGCAGCATGGGCTCCGCCGTCGGGGAGAGGATCGCCCGCCTCTGCGACATCGCGATGCAGGAGGAGATCCCGCTGGTTCTCGTCTCCGCCTCCGGAGGCGCGCGCATGCAGGAAGGGGTCCTCTCGCTCATGCAGCTCGCCAAGATCCAGGTGCAGCTCGCGCGGCTCGCCGAGAAGGGGATCTTCTATCTCTCGATCATCCTCGATCCGACGACCGGAGGAGTGACCGCGAGCTTCGCGGCTGTCGGGGACATCATCCTCGCCGAGCCCAACGCGCTGATCGGCTTCGCCGGCCCGCGCGTCATCGAGCAGACGATCAAGCAGGAGCTGCCGAAGGGATTCCAGCGCGCCGAGTTCCTTCTCGACCACGGGATGGTCGACCGCATCGTGCCGCGCCCCGAGATGCGCGCCACCGTCGCGCGCATCCTGCGGCACTTCGCCGACAGCCGGCCGGGGCGGCTCGCGCGCACGTGACCTACGCCGACGCCTGCGCCTGGCTCTTCTCCCTCGAGCGGCGCGGCGTGCGCCTCGGCCTGGACCGGATCGTGGGGGCGCTGCGCGAGCACGGCGATCCGCAGCTCACCTTCCCGTCGGTCCTGATCGGGGGCACCAACGGCAAGGGATCGACCAGCGCGATCGTCGCCTCCTGCCTGCAGGCGGCCGGCCGCCGCACCGGCCTCTTCACCTCGCCCCACCTGATCGACTTCCGCGAGAGGATCCGGATCGACGGCCGGATGATTCCCGAGGGGGACGTCGTCGCCCTGGCGGGCGCGATCCGCCCCACGGTCGACCGATGGGAGCTATCCTTCTTCGAGGCGACGACGCTGCTCGCGTTCCTGTGGTTCCGCGAACGCGGAGTGGACGCGGCGGCGGTGGAGGTCGGGCTCGGCGGCCGGCTCGATGCGAGCCGGCCGGTTCGCGCCCTGGTGACGGTGGTGACGACGATCGACCTCGATCACGTGAAGATCCTCGGAGAAACCCGCGGGGCGATCGCCGGCGAGAAGGCCGGGATCTTTCGCGCGGGCGCTCCGGCCGTCGTCTCCGTCCGCCACTCCGACGCGCTCGCCGTCCTCGATGCTCGCGCTCGCCTGATCGGCATCCCGATCTACGAACGGCGCCGTTGCCTGCGGGTCTCCGACATCGCTCTCACGCCACGCGGATCGCGGTTCCTCGTCCAGGCCCGCCCCGGCCAGCCCGGGCCGCGCGAACCGCTCGAGATCGATCTCGCCCTCGCCGGCGCGCATCAGGTCTCGAACGCCGCGACCGCGATTCTCGCCCTCTCGCTGCTGCCCGCCGAGATGGGGATCGACGCGCGCGCGATCCGCGCCGGCGCCGCGCGGGCCCGATGGCCGGGACGCGCCGAGGTCGTGCGGCAGGACCCGCTCGTGATCTGCGACGTCGGTCACAATCCCGAGGGGGCCGAGAGCCTCTCCCGGCTCCTCGCGCAGCTCCTCGTGCGGCGAGCGACGGCGATGCGCGCGGTCGTCGGAATGGTCGAAGGGAAGGACCATACCGCGTTCTTGCGCGCGCTCGCGCCGCGCCTGACGTTCGTCCACGCCTGCACGCCGCCGACCGACCGCGCCGTCTCCGCAGAGGCGCTCGCCGAAATCTGCGGGACGGTAGGGCTGCCCGCCTCCGCCCACGCCTCGCCGGCCGAGGCGTTCGACGCGGCGGAGCAAGCTCGGACCGATCGGGAGGGCATCCTCGTGACCGGCTCCTTCTACACGGTCGGGCCGGTCTTCGAGCGACTCGGCATCGGGCCTCGCGATCCGCTCTGGAACGGCGCGGCCGCCGGGAACGACCCGGCGGAGGGGTGAGAATGCGTTCCGGCCGCCGCCGTCGCGACCGCCCGCTTGCCCTCGCGCTCTCTTTCGCGCTCCTGCTCCTCCTATCGCTTTCCGTGCTGGCGGGACTTGCGGGCGGCCAGCAGCCGGCCGTGCCCGCCCCGCCATCCGCAGATGCAGCGCCCGCGCCTTCTCCGTCCGATGGGGGAGAGCCGTGGACGATCACGGGCGAGTCGCTCGAGGGAACGCCGGCCGGAGAGACGCGGATCGTCCAGCCGCGTGCCGTGCAGGGATCGACGGTCGTCACGGCGGACCAGGGAATCTGGTGGCGGGCGGAGGACCGGCTGCTCTTGACCGGCAACGTCGTCCTGCGCGATTCGACGCGCACGCTGCAGTCCGCCCAGGCGACCTACGAGAGGGCGAGCGGGCGCGCGATCCTGACCGGCGGAGTGACGGGGAACGGTCCGGAGGGGCGGCTCGCCGCGAGCGAGCTGACCTACCAGCGCGGCAGGGGGATCGTCGATCTTCGCCGCGACGTGCGGTTGCAGGACGACCGGTCGATCGTCGACGCCAACGAGGTCGTCTACCGCAGCGGGCCGCGCGAAGCGATCGCGACCGGGGACGTGCGAATCCTCGATCTGCGCGACAGCGTGCGCATCACCGGCCAACGGGCGGAAATGGACCGCGTGGCCGATCGCGCGGTGATTACCGGCTCACCGGTGCTGCGTTCCCCGGGAAAGGGGAACGAGGCGCCGGTCGTCGTGCACGCCGACACGCTCGTCCTGCTCTCCGGCGGGCGGCGCGGGCGCGCCTACGGCGACGTCCGGATCGATCGCGAGGAGGTGGAGGCGCGCGCCGGGTCGGCCGATCTCGACTTCGATCGGGACGTCCTTCTCTTGCGCGACCATCCGATGACGATCGAGGAGGACGGCGAGGTGCGGGGCGACTCGATGGCGATCGTCCTGCACGAGGGACGAGCCGAGCGGCTCGAGGTGCTTGGCCACGCGCATGTCGATTACAGACCCGAGCAGAAACCGGGCGAGGTGAACGTCATCCTGGGGGACACCCTGATCGCGCGGCTCGACTCGACCGGCGTGCGCGAGATCGAGGTGCGCGGCGAGGCGCGCAGCCTCTACCTCCCCTCGCCCGAGGACCGGCGCGAAGGGGACGTCGGGTCGAACCTCGCCCATGGCCGCCGCATCCGCATCTCTCTCGAGGGCGGGGAGGCGAAGCAGGTCGATCTCGAAGGGGCGGCGAGCGGCGCCTACGTCCTGCCGCGCGAGAAGCCGGACACGACGGTCGCGAGGATGGCCGATTCCCTCTACGTCGCGCGCGCGGTCGCGCAGTTCCTCGCGGCACCGGATCAGCCGCTTCCGGATTCGCTCGAGCGCGCCGGGCCGTTCGATCCTGCGGAGCGGGTCGCCTACTCGGGCGACAAGGTCGTCTTCTTCGTCGGGGAGAAGAAGATCCGGATCGAAGGGAGCGCGACCGTTCACTACCAGAACCTCGAGCTGCAGGCGAAGGACGTCGACTACGAGGCGTCGCGCGACCGGGTCGTCGCGACGGGGGAGCCGAAGCTGCAGGATCAGCAGAGCGCGCTCGTCGGTGAGCGAATGATCTACCGCCTCGACGAGCGGCAGGGGTTCGTCTACTCGGGGGAGACGCAGTTCGAGGGAGGAGTCTACCAAGGGGAGGAGATCAAGCGGGTCGACGACAAGATCCTCCTCGTCCGCGGCGGGGACTACACCACCTGCCTCGCCGACACGCACCACTACCACTTCCATTCGTCTCGCATGAAGATCCGGCTCGGGGATCGCGTGATCGCGCGCCCGATCGTCCTCTACCTGCACGACATTCCGCTGCTGGCGCTTCCGTACTGGGTGTTCCCGATCAAGCGGGGACGGCACTCCGGCGTGCTGATGCCCGATGTCGAGTTCGGCTTCGACCGGACGCGCGGGCGGTTCCTGCGCAACCTCGGCTACTACTGGGCGCCCAACGACTATGCCGACGCGATGGTCTGGGCCGACTACTACGAAGGGGTTCCCCGGACCGTCATCAGCAGCCAGCTGCGTTACAACGTCCGCTACTCGCTTCGCGGCGATCTCTTCGGATCGTTCGCGCGCGAGACGCAGTTCGGGTCGAGAAGGACGCGCTGGGACCTGCGCGGCGGCCACGAGCAGCAGCTCGGCGAGCGCGCCAGCCTGCGCGCGCGCGCGGACTTCGTGAGCGACCAGAACTTCCGCGATGACCGCGCCTTCGGCGGGTCGGTCGACGAAGTGTTGAACCGCATCCTCAAGTCGAACGTCGACGTCCGGAAGGCCTGGTCGAGCGCCAGCCTCTCGCTGACCGCGGACCGCACCGAATACCTCGACCGGAACGCCTCGGACATCCAGGTGCAGCAGAACCTGCCGAGCCTCGACTTCTCCATGAACAGCTTCCCGGTCGGCGTCAAGCCGGACGACCGGGGCCGCGGCGGGAGGCTTCCCGCCCTCTCGACCGTCTACGCCACCTTCTCCTCCCGCTTCCGCAGCACGTTCACGAAGGAGTGGGGGGAGCCGACGCGCGACGACCAGGCCGCGCAGGTTTCCAGCGGACTCTCCGACAACCGGACGCTCGGGCCGTACCTGAAGGTCCAGCCGTCGGTCAACGGCACTGCGGCCTGGTTCCGGCGCGACGCCCTCGGCAAGCAGCATGCGGTCGGGGCGGTCTGGAACGCGGGGATCTCGGCGCGGACCGCTCTCTACGGGACGTTCGCCGTTCCGGTCGGACCGTTGACGGGATTGCGCCACGTGATCGAGCCTTCCGCATCCTGGCGCTACTCCCCGGACTTCCCCAGCCTGACCTACGCCGACTCGGCGGGCGTCGAGCGCTCTCGCTTCCCGTCGGTCGGCGGGATCTCGCTCTCGGGCGCGCGCGCGAGCGCGGTCTCGCTGAGCCTCACGCAGCGCGTGCACGCGAAGTTCCGCGGCGCCGATCCGAAGACCCCGATCAAGATCGACAACCTGATCCTCTGGACGACGACGACCAGCTACGACTTCGAGCGCCGCGACGAGAACCGCGCCTGGGGTCCGATCACGAACAACCTTCGCTTGAGCCCGTCCCGTTGGATCGACAACTCCTGGACGGTCAGCCACGATCCCTACTCGCGGCGCCTCCGCAACCTCTCCGTGCAGACGAGCCTCCGCTTCCAAGGCGGCGGTGGCGGAGGCGGTGGCTCGGCCGCGGCGCCCGGCGACAGCCTGACCGGCGCCTACAGCGGCTTCGGGCAGGCGGTCTCGGGAAGGAACCGGCCGGGGGAGCGCAGGGCGTCGGCGATCGGCAACTGGTCGGTGAGCATCGGGCACAGCTTCTCGCGCAGCGCGCCCCGCCGCTCGATCGCCAATGCGATGAACGTGACGGCGAGCATCGTGCCGACCACCAGCTGGCGGGTCACCTACAGCATCTATTTCGATCTCCAGGATCGGGAGATCCGCTCGGAGGGGCTCTCGCTCTACCGCGACCTGCACTGCTGGGAGGCGTCGTTCGACCGCCAGGTCCGGGGATCCGACACGTCCTACTACTTCCGTATCTCGATCAAGTCGCTCCCCGACGTGAAGTACGAGCGCGAGCAGCGCTGAGACGGCCGAGGAGAGGCTCGGGGGCGGAGGATCGCGGAGATGATCAAGAGCGAACTCCTCCCGGCCGGTGCCCGCGGCGAGGTGCGCGCCGTCCGACAGGACCGGTCGCCGGAGGCCCAAGGAGCCGAAATTCGTCCGGTGAGGGGCGCTCGGGGTAGGCTGACGCGGAGCGCGAGCGGACGGACCGGCCGGCCGATAAGGGGGAAAGCAACGGAGCAGAAACGGAACCGAAGGGTTTGTTGCTGCGACGTTTGCCCGGGTGGTAACCTCAACGGGCATGGTGTGGCCGTGCAACGGGATGGGATCCCTTCTCTTGGAGGACTTGGGGAATGTTCCAGAAGATCAGCCTGGCGATCCTGAGCCTGGCTCTCGCGATCGCCCTGTTGCCGGGATGCGCCGGCATGAAGGGGAGCGGGCACCGGGAGTCGAACAGCGAGGTGATGCTCCTCTCGCTCGGATCCACGAATGGCGAGCTGGCTCCATGTGGGTGACACGCTAGCCAGAAGGGCGGGCTGGCCCGGCGGGCCGGCGTGGTGGATTCGCTTCGAGCTTCGGGAAAGAGCCTGGCGCTGGTCGATCTGGGGAACTTCCTCAACAACGAGCAGACCGTCGGCGAACTGAAGAGCCGCTTCATCTGGCAGCAGATGGAGAAGATGGGGTACCTGGCCTCGACGCCCGGCTACCGCGAAATGAACGACTGGGACCTCTATCGCCAGCTCTTCGCGAACAGCCCCATCCATTCGGTCGCGAGCAACCTGAAGGTGCTGCGCAACGGCGCCGAGCAGCCGGGCGGAGACCCGTACATGGTCACCGAAGTCGGCGGGGTCAAGGTCGCGTTCTTCTCGCTGATCAGTCCGAGCGAGGTCGCTCGCTCGCAGCCGAAGGGCGGCCTCGAGTTCCGGACCGAGGATCCGCTGAAGACGGCCCAGGCGCTGGTGCCGGAGCTTCACAAGAAGGCGGAGCTCGTGGTCCTGATGTCGCAGATGTCGCAGCAGGAGTCGGAGGACCTGATCACGAAGGTCCCCGGGATCGACGTGGCTCTCTACGGGCGGGATCCGGGCTGGAAGGACCATGGCGAGAAGCTCGGTTCGACGATCGTCCAGCAGACCGGAATGCGCGGGCAATACATCGGCCAGCTCGTCCTGATCGTCGATCCCGAAGGCCGGATCACCGATTGGGGCACGCGCAACGCCCCTCTCGACGAGCAGTTCCCTGAGAACACCGCCGTCTCCGCGGAGATCAAGCAGATCGAGGACCAGGCGAAGCAGATGCTGCGCGCCGAGCAGCAGAAGAAGCTCTCGGACGTCGAGGGACAGCTCGCCTCCGACAAGATGATCGGGGGAGAGAAGTGCCAGCGGTGCCACGCGACGCAGACGGCGCAGTGGGCCAGCACGCCGCACGCCCACGCCTACGAGACGCTGGTCAAGGCGGGCAAGGAGAAGGACCCGGCTTGCGTCAGCTGCCACGTGACCGGCTGGGAG
The DNA here is from genome assembly GCA_041946735.1 of Candidatus Eiseniibacteriota bacterium. Classification (GTDB taxonomy): domain Bacteria; phylum Eisenbacteria; class RBG-16-71-46; order CAIMUX01; family VGJL01; genus JBHGAY01. Next base: position 81,324 of record JBHGAY010000001.1, on the reverse strand, counting down.
ACTGTGGGCGGTTTCGCGGAGAACGTCTCCGAGCCGGACATGAAGAACGTCCAGTGCGAAGCCTGCCATGGGCTGGGGACGATGCACTCGAGAGGCTCCACCCCCCTCCAGATGGTCGCCGCGTCGGCCAACAACGGCTTCCGCAAGCACGCCGCCTCGGCGATCTGCGAGACCTGCCATACCGGGGAATGGGGCAAGGCGAAGGGGTACGACTACGAGACGTATCTAGCTCGCGTGACCCACTAGCGCGGCGCGAAGCGCGAGGCCGAGGCCTCAGCCCATGCCGCAGCCGCTCGCGGAGGAGGGTTCTCGCTTGGACCAGAAGAACGCCCGGTACGACGACATCCTCCAGACGATCGGCGGCACCCCCCTGGTCCGACTCCAACGCGTCGGGCGCGACGTGCGCCCGGCCCTCTTCGCGAAGGTCGAGTTCTTCAATCCCGGCGGCAGTGTCAAGGACAGGATCGGCGTCCACATCATCGAGCAGGCCGAGCGGGCGGGGCTATTGAAGCCCGGCGGGACGATCGTCGAGTCGACCTCGGGCAACACCGGCGTCGGCCTCGCGATGGTCGCGGCGGTCAAGGGCTATCGGGCCATCTTCACGATGCCCGACAAGATGAGCCGCGAGAAGATCAACCTCTTGAAAGCCTACGGCGCGAAGGTCGTCGTCACCCCCACGTCGGTCCCTCCCGACTCCCCGGAGAGCTTCTACGAGGTCGCGAAGCGAATTGTTCGCGAGACGCCGGGCGCCTTCCACGCGAACCAGTACTTCAATCCCGACAATCCGGAGATCCATTACCGCACCACCGGGCCGGAGATCTGGCAGCAGTGCGGCGGCAAGGTCGACGCTTTCGTGGCAGGAATGGGGACCGGCGGGACGATCAGCGGGACCGGACGCTTCCTGAAGGAGAAGAACCCATCGGTCCTCGTCGTCGGCGCCGACCCGGAAGGATCGATCCTGCGCGAGCAGTTCGAGACGGGGCGCCACTCGGGCGCCCACACCTATCTGGTCGAGGGGATCGGAGAGGACATGATCCCGGGCACCCTCGACTTCTCGGTTCTCGACCGCATCCTGACGATCTCCGACCGCGACTCGTTCGCGGTCTCCCGGCGGCTCGCGCGGGAGGAGGGGATGCTGTGCGGCGGGTCGGCGGGAACGGCCGTGGCGGCGGCCCTGCAGCTCGCGCGCGAGATGCGCGAGGATCAGACGATCGTCGCGCTGATCCCCGATACCGGCGAGCGTTACCTCAGCAAGCTCCACAACGAGGAGTGGCTTCGCGACAACGGCATGCTCGATCCCGAGCTGCTGCGCGTCGCCGACGTGGTCCGCGCGAAGAAGGTCGGCCTTCCGCCGGTCGTCTCCGTGCGAAAAGGCGGCACGATGCGCGACGCGCTCGCGCTGATCCAGGCTCACAACGTCTCCCAGCTTCCGATCGTCGACGATCAGGGGCGCGTCGAGGGGACGCTGGTCGAGGGAACGCTCCTGAAGAAGCTCCTCGAAGGAGAGGCGCATCTCGAGGATCCCGTGACCCGGCTCGCTGAGGCTCCTTTGCCACGGATTCCTTCGGACGCTCCCGTGAGGGACGCGGCGCGCATGCTGGCCGACCGGCTCCCCGCGCTCCTCGTGGAGGAGCGAGGCGAGATCGTGGGCATCCTCACCCGGTTCGACCTGATCGAGTACATCGCTCGCTAGAACGCCGGCGCTCCCGCCCGGCACGGCGCGAGCGCGACCGTGCGGTCACGCCCGGTCGCCCCGCGGTCCGGCGGACCTGTGAGGAACGGCGGAAGAACGGACGGGCACGGAACAGAGGAAAGGCGGGTTTTCGATGGGATTCGCGACCGACGCGGTGCACGCCGGCCAACACCCCGATCCCTCCACCGGGGCGATCACGGTTCCGATCTACCAGACGTCGACCTACGTCCAGGAGGGACTGGGGAAGCACAAGGGCTACGAGTACGCGCGCACGCAGAATCCGACGCGCGAAGCGTGGGAGAAGTGCGTAGCGAGGCTGGAGGCGGGAGAACGAGGGTTTGCCTTCTCGTCGGGTCTCGCCGCGATCTCCACCGTCCTGCAGCTCCTCCAGGCGGGAGACCACGTCATTGCCTCGGACGACATGTACGGCGGCACCTACCGCCTCTTCGAGAAGGTCTTTCGGGGCCTCGGCCTGGCCTTCACCTACGTCGACGAGACCGATCCCGAGGCGATTGCGAGAGCGCGCCGGCCGCAGACCCGGATGGTTTTCGTCGAGACGCCGACGAACCCGCTGATGAAGATCGTCGACCTCGAAGCGGTCTCCGCCGTGTGCCGCGCGGGAGGGCTGCTCCTCGCGGTGGACAACACCTTCCTCACGCCGTTCTTCCAGCGACCGCTCGAGCGCGGCGCCGACATCGTCCTGCATTCGACGACGAAGTACCTCAACGGGCACGCGGACATGGTCGGCGGAATCGTGGTCGTGCGGCGCGCCGACCTCGCCGAGCGGCTCGCGTTCCTGCAGAACGCGGTCGGCGCAGTTCCGGGCCCGATGGATTGCTGGCTCGCGCTGCGGGGGATCAAGACCCTGCCTCTCCGCATGGCGAGGCACGAGCAGAACGCCGGCGAGATCGCGCGGTGGCTGAAGGAGAGGCGGGAGGTCCAGCGCGTGCTCTATCCCGGCCTCCCCGAGCATCCGGGCCATGCCCTCTGCGCGCGCCAGGCGAGCGGCTTCGGGGGGATGGTCTCGTTCGTCCTGGAGAACCTCGAGGCGGCCGCCCGTTTCGCCGGACGCACCCATCTCTTCGCCCTTGCCGAGAGCCTGGGGGGCGTCGAGAGCCTCCTCTGCCACCCGGCAACGATGACGCACGCCTCGATGCCGGCGGGAGAGCGCGCCGCCCGCGGTTTCGAGGACGGCTTGCTGCGCCTGTCGGTCGGCATCGAGGACGTGGAGGACTTGCGGGCCGACCTGGAGCAGGCGTTCTCTTGATCGCCCGCGCCGCCCGCTGGCCGCGAAACGGCTCCGCTATGGGCCGGTTTTTCCTGCGATCGCTGATCGGGCCTTGTGGCAGTTGGTTGTTCTGTATACATTCTTGGGGAGTGAGATGGCTGTTCGCAGCGAGCCAAGTACGAGGGAGCCCGGGTTCGTGAATCCTTTCGAGTCCTGCATCCGCAACGGAAGACTGAAGCCAGCGGAAGTCGACGACGCGACACTTGCCCGTGAGATCCAGACGGGGATCGACGAGCTGGTGAAGGCCCGAAACTGCTTCCACAACGGCCGGTTCGAGGAAACCGTCGTTCAGGCCTATTTCGCGATGTATCGCGCTGCCAAGAGCCTCCTGCTTGCCGGCGGATACCGCGACTCGAACCTCTACAGCCTCACGGCCGGCGTCCAGAGGCTCTACGTGGAGCCGGGCGCTCTCGATCCGAAACTCGTCGACCTGTTGCGAATCGCCAAGGATCAGAAGGACCTGGTCCACGAAGGGGCGCGTTGCGGGAAGAAGGATACCCGTGTCATCCTCGCCGCTGCGGAACGACTGGTCGCGAGGGCCGTCGAGCTCCTCGCTCTTCCCAACGTCTCGCCGCCGGAGCCGAACGAGGACGTGAGCTCCTCCTAGCTTCGCGTCGATCGAGGGGGGCCGGCGCCGCAGCCGCCGCCGCCGCCTGGTGCGGGCGATGGACGAGGGGGCCCCCGACGATGGATTACGCGAGCCTTCTGGCGACCGCCTACCTTCTGGTCGGGGTCCTGACGACCCTTCTCGGGCTCGTCATCTTTCGCGAAGACACCAGCGCCCGAATCAACCGCGTCACGGCGCTGATGCTCTTCTTCGCCGGGGTCGGATCGCTTCTCGGCGCCGGCTCGCTCTTTGTCCCCGCCTCCTCGCGCGCCGGCTTTCCCGCCTCGCTCGTCACGCAGTACGCCTGGCTCTGGGAGTTCTTCTTCCCGGCGCTGTTGCTGTTCGCCGCGTCGTTCCCGCATGAAGCGGGCTGGCTTCACAAGGGGGGATCGGGAGAGCTGGCGATCTTCGTCCCGCACCTGATTCACTTCTTCCTCATGTTCTTCGCGATGGTCTGGGGACCGAGCTTCGGGCTGGACCGGCTGTCCGCGCGCTTGCCGCTTCTGGCCGCCGTCCTCGATCCGGTGCGCGTGCTCCTCTCGCTCTTCTTCCGCTGGCACCGCTACCTCTTCTCGCTCGTGAACCTCACCTACATCGGCATCTCGATCTTCCTGATCTTCCGCAACCACGCGCGCGTGCGCGTGTCGAGCTTGCGCAACCAGATGCGGACGATCCTGGTCGGCATGGGAATCGGCCTCGTCCTGTACAGCCTCGGGGGACCCCTGAACGTCCTGCTCGGGCTGCGCCTCGGGGGGGCGGCCGCTTCGACGCTCCTCGTCGGATCGCTGGCCGCCTGCGCAGGGACGATCGCCTACGCGATCGTCCGCCACCGCTTCCTCGACGTCCGCTGGATCGTCAGGCGGACGATCCTCTACGCGACCGCCGGAGCCCTGTTGATCGCCATCTACCTGCAGATCGCGAGGCGGGTAGCGCGGGTGCTGACCGGCGCGCTGCCTATCGATCCCGGAGTGATCGACTGGGCGGTGCTGCTCGTGCCGGTCTTCCTCTTCCAGCCTCTGATGAGCCGGATCGAGGAATCGCTTGAGGGATGGATCCTGAAGAGCGGGAGCGAGCTTCGAGCGCTCTCGCTTCGGGTCGGCGACCGGATCTCGCAGTCCCTCGAGTTCGAGCCGCTGGCCGAGGACCTGGTCCGCCAGCTGCCGGAGACGCTCGGGGCGAGCGGCGCGGCGATTCTCCTCCTTCCCGGGGAGCGGCACGGGCCTCCGCCGGGCGGCCGCTACCGCCCGCTTCGCGCCACCGGCTTCGATGGCGAGATGGTCGAGCGGCTCGCCTCGCTCGCGCCCTATCTCCCGGAGCCGCTCGGCGCCGGCCGTCCCTTCACGGCGCGCGAGTGGAGGGAGGCGATGCGCGCCGCGCAGGACCCGCATTCGGGCGTCCTCGCGGCCGCCGGGTTGCGAGCGGCGGCCGAAGCGGACGCGCCGGTCGCCGCCCGTCCGGTCCTCTCGCCGCTGCCCCCGCTGTCCTACGAGTTGCGCCATGGAGGCGAGCGTCTCGGGCTTCTCGTCCTCGGCACGAAGCTTTCCGGAATGCGTTATCGCGGGGAGGAGATCCAAGTCCTCGCCTCCCTGGCCGGCCAGGCGGGGATCGCGCTCCGCAACTCCCTGCTCCACCGAGACAATCTCGAGAAGGCGGTCCTCGAGGAGGAGCTGGCGGTCGCGCGGAAGATCCAGCAGACATTCCTCCCCTCTCGTTTCCCGGAGGGGCTCCCGTTCGAGGTGCACGGCCTGAGCTTGCCGAGCAAGCAGGTGGGGGGCGATTCCTTCGATTTCTTTCCGGTCAAGGGCGGTGGCTACGGGATCGCGATCGCCGACGTCGCCGGCAAGGGAGTCGGAGCGGCTCTGCTGGCGAGCATGCTCCAGGCCTCGCTACGGACTCTGTTGCGGGAGGACCCCGATACCGCGCGCGCCTGCGCGCGAGTGAATCAGCTGCTCTACGAGTCGACCGGACCGGAACAGTTCGTGACCCTCTTCCTCGCTCACATCGATCCCAGGGAGATGGTGCTCACCTTCTGCAACGCGGGACACAACTACCCGGTGCGCTTCGACCACGCGACGTGCGCGCTGCTCGAACCCTCCGACCTCCTGCTGGGCGTGATGGAGGAGGCGGTCTATTCGGAGCAGCGCCTCCGGCTCCATCCCGGCGATTGCCTGCTCCTCTACACGGACGGCGCGACCGAAGCGCGCTCGCGCGCCGGCGAGGAGTTCGGCGAGGAGCGCTTGATTTCGCTCCTCGAGGGCCGGGGGCGGATCTGCACGAGCGCGCGCGAGGTGGTCGAGAGCGTGCGCGACGAGGTGATCCGGTTCACCGGCTCGCAAGAGATGCAGGACGATATGACGCTGCTCTGCGTCCGCGTTCCGTCGCCACGCGGGGCGAGGGATCAGGAGGCGGCGACCGTGACGGCGGCGTACCCGACGACGTAGGAGCCCGGCCGTCCCACGACCTCGTCGGAGTTCGTCCGGCTGAGGATGCGCACCTTCTCGGCCCCTGCCCGGCGGCACGCGTGCAGAAGGACCTGGATCGGCCCGCGCCCGCACGCCTGGTAACGGTCCGAAGCGAACCCCTCGGCCAGGTCGTCGGGATCGTTGCGCTCGATCGCTCCCAAGGTGCGGGCGTCGGTCTCCCGGCAATCCTTGCCCGAATGACCGTGATAGAGATCCGAGGAAGCGACCAGCAGGACTGTCCGGTCCGCCGTGGCGGCGGCGATCGCCTCGCCGATCCGCTCGCAAGTCTCCCGCCGGTCATCGGCGAGGACGATCGGAAGGACCGGCGCGCCGGGAGCGACCACCTGCAGGAACGGGATCTGCACCTCGGCCGCGTGCTCCTCGCGATGTCCCCGGAGATCCGGCTGGATCCCTACCGCGAGCTGGCTCAGGGCCTCGACGATGTCGGCGGGCGCGCTGACCTCTCCCAGCGGGGTGCGGTACCCGGCCCCGGGCCAGATGGTCGCGCCATGGAAGCGGTCGTAGTGGCTTGGAGCGAGGACGAGGATGGCGTCGAAGCGGCGGCCCCGGATCTCGCGGTAGGCGACTCCCGCCGTTGGACCGGAATAGTCGTACCCGGCGTGCGGACAGATGAGCCCTCGTGGGCCGGGCTCCGGGAGGACCGGCTCGCCCCGCGTGAAGGTCTCGATCCTCCTCGCCAGGACCTCCCGGTCCGCCGGGTAGAAGTAGCCGGCGACCACCGGTTCCCGGAATCCTTCGGAGCGGCTCATCGGCGCCTCCCTCGGTTGTCTCCCGTGGTCCGAAACTATCACGGAACGTGTCGTCCGCAAGGGCCCCGATCCTTGACGAAAGCTGCGTAGCGGGGCCAAGATGGATCGGCCGGAAGAACCTTCGTGCTCAGCATCCGAGCCGATCCCGCCGATCGTTTTCCGTGGCCCCGGCGGCGCGAGAGCGCCGGTGCCTTGCGAGGAGAGAGACATGCGGATGTCCCGTCCCCGGGGATGGGGAGCCCACGAGCTGGTGCTTCTGGCGACGCTCGTCCTGCTCATCCTGCGCCCCGCCGCCGCGGTGGAGATCCGTAGCGGGAATCTGCTCATCACCGACCGGAACGCCAACCCCTTCTCGACGGGAGACTTCCGGGGGTCGTTGTTCCTCGGAGATCCGGGCGGTCCCGTTCGCGTGCGGCTCCTCGCCACGCCCGTCGGCTTCGTCGATCCCGTCGCCACGGCCCCCATGGAAGACGCCCGTGTTCTCGTCGTCGACGCCAACGCGGACATCGACGGTCTCGGCCAGAACCGCGGCGCGGTCTGGCTCATCGATCCCAACGACCCGCTTCCCGGCAAGGCGACGCTCTTCGCATGGAGCCGGAGCTGGGTCGACCCGGTCGACATCCTGCTCGAACCGTCCGGGGACGTCCTGCTCCTCGACTCCGACGCGGACCCGACGCAGCTCGGCACCCGGCCGGGCGCGCTCTACCGGATCGACGGGACGACCCGCATCGCCGCTCCGTTTGCGACGAGTCCGCTGTGGGTCGAGCCTCGCTCGATGGTCTACGACCTCGACGGCTCGATTCTCGTTTGGGACTACCGCGCCGATCCGCTCGGGACCGGTCTCGTTCCCGGCGCGCTCTTCCGGGTCGACGCGACGACCGGCGAGGTCACGGTCGTCTTCTCGCAACCGGCGTTCGTGACGCCGTACGCGATCTGTCTCGACTCGAACGGGGACTACCTGATCCTCGACCGGGACGCGAACCCCAACGGCCACGAAGGAGCGCCCGGCGCGATCTACCGGGTGCGGAGATCGGACCTCTCGGTGCAGGCGGCCTTCGCCCCTCCCGACTTCGTCGAGCCGTACGACATGCTCCGCGATCCGAGCGGACGGATCTGGGTGCTCGACGAACAGGCGAATCCGCTTCAGATCCCGAACGCGAGCGGCGCGCTCTTCCAGTGCGATCTTTCCACCGGGACGATCACGCAGACGATCGGCTCGGGATTCTTCCGCTCGCTCTCGGGGATCTCCCAGTTCCAGGGAACCGCGCTCGACTCCTCCCTCGTCCGGTGGGAGGACGAGAACGGCGCGCCCCTGCAGCCGGGCGATCGGATGCGCGTGCGCGTGCGGGTGCGCAACACGGGCCAGACGGCCGGCCGCCCGGTGACGCTCGAGCATCGCCTGAGCGAGGCATGGGACTTCCGCATCGGCTCCGACTCCGTCTCCGCCGGCGCGTTCAGCTACATTCCGGCGACGCGCTCGATCGTCTGGAGCGGGGACGTCGAGGTGCAGGGAGAGGTCGACATCGCCTACGACCTCCGGCTGCGCAACGACGTCGCGGAGGGGAGCGGGATCTCCGAGCGGATCGTCCTGCGCGTGCAGCGGGCCGCGAGCACGTTCGACCTCAACGCCGACGTCGCGCGCCGCTCGGAGGTCGGCCGGATCGTATGGGCCGACTATCAGAACGTGGGCGGCACATCGGTCGGCCGCATCCTCGAGCCTCCTGGCGAAGGGCCTCGCCCCCAGGTGGTCTTCGAGGGGCCGCCGCTCGAGCAGCCGAGCGACGTCGCCTTCCTTTCCGACGGCACGATCGCGATCCTCGACCGGCGAGGGGTGACGGGCGGGCCGGGGAGTCCGCTCGGCGGCATCTTCCGCCTCGATCCGCTGACCGGAGAGATCGAGACGCTGCTCGCCTTCGCCGATCATCCGGAGTTGAGCGTGCCCCTCGGCATCGCCAACGGCAGGGCGGACGAGCTCCTCCTCGTCGACAAGGACGCCAACCCGCGCGGCTTCGCGGGGAGACCGGGCGCGGTCTTCGCGCTCGACCTGAAGAGCGGCGCTCTCGACCTCGTCGCCTCCGATTCCCGTTTCTCGGAGCCTTCCGACGTTGTCTCCGAGGACGACGGAACTCTGCTGCTCATCGACTACGACGCGGATCCGAGCGGGTCGAACCCGCGCGACGGAGCGCTCTTCACGATCGATCGCGCGAGCGGCTCCGTCGAGCCGGTTCCGCTGCCGGGCGGTTCCTTCGTCGATCCGATCGGGATCACCGTGAGCCCGGGAGGACGGATCTTCATCGCCGACCTGACGGCGGATCCGCTCGGGCTGGGGACGAACACCGGGGCGATCTTCGAGGTGCGCCGGGCGAACGCGACGATCCAGGTTGCGGCGGCCGACTCTGTCCTCGTCGATCCCACCGACGTCGCCTTCACGCGCGACGGCCGGCTGATCATCACCGACCGCGACGGCAACCCCTTCCACCTTCCCCCCGGAGATCATGGCGCGGTCTACTCCGCCCGGCCCTACATTCCGGGCGTCTCGATCGTCTCGGCGCACTCGAGCCTCGATGGCCCGGAGGCCGTGGCGATCTTCGAGGAGGGCAACCTCGCGCTCAGCTCCCTGTCGATCGTGGAGGGAGGCGAGCCGCCGGTCCTGTCGGGCGACACGCTTCGATTCCGGGCGACGGTCCGCAACATGGGCCGCGCGGTCGTTCCCGAAGCTCTCGCGACCGTCCTGCTCTCCGGCGACCTGCAGCTTCTCGACGCCGAGGGGCCGGAGGGGACGGAGATGGACGCCACGCTTGGAGCGGTCTCGTGGCTCGGGCCCGTCCCGCTCGGCCGGTCGGTCGAGATCGACCTCGAGGCGCGGGTGCGGCCGGGGCTCGACTTCGGCGATCCGGTCTTCGGTGTGCTCCGCATCTCGGGACCGCACTCGCCGAACCCCGACAGCGCGGGCGCGCGCGTGGTCGCGCCGCTCGGCTCGGGAGACTTGGTCGTCGTGGACATGAACGCCGACGAGATCGGCGACGGGAGGAATCGGGGAGCGCTGTTCTTCGTCGACGCCGTCCAGAAACAGTTCGAGAGCTTGCTGCTCGCCGACTCGAGCTGGGTCGATCCACTGGCGATCGAGCCGATCGAGCCGATCGAGGAGGGCCGCTTCCTCCTCGCCGATCCGATGGGGGGCGCGCCGGCGGTGATCCGGACGGTCGATTACCTTCGCGCGACGTCGGAGACGACGATCGCCGATCCCCGTCTCGGCTATCCGACCGACCTGCTGCGGACGCGCGCGGGGGATCTCTTGATCACGGATCCGCTCGCGACCCTGCATCCCGGGGATTCGCCTGGACCGGTGATCTTCGTGCAGCGCGGGGGGAGCGGACCGCTCGAAGTCTTCTCGCAGAACCCGGCGTTCCGTCATCCCGCCCAGATCGCCGAAGACGAGAGCGGCCGCCTGTGGTGCGCCGACCGGCTGGCCGATCCGGACGGCGACCCGCAGACCGGTCGCGGTGCCCTGTTCCAGATCGACCCGCAGAGCGGCGCGGTTCTCGACACGCTGCAGTTTCCGGAAATGCAGTCTCCGGCTTCGGTGGTCCCCTGGACGGACAACGGTCTCGTCCTGATCGACGAGGCGAGCGACGCCGGGGGAGAGGGACGGGGAGCGGTGTTCCTGATCGATCCCGATCAGCGCAGCCTGTCGCTCCTTCTCTCCGACCCGCGCTTCCGCCAGCTGCGCAATGGAGCGTTCTCCTCGAGTGGCGAGCTGTGGATCGTCGATCGTCTCGCGCGCGACGAGACGAAGCCCGGCCAGCCGCGCACCCTCTTTCGCTGGGATCCGGAAACGGACCAGCTGGAAGCGGTCGCGGCCGATCCCTCCCTGGCGACGCCGATGGAGATCTACTCCTTCCCGGGCCCGAACCCGCGACTCCGCTCGTACACGTTCGAGGACCTGGATGGGCCCCCGCTCGAGGGGGACGACGAGGTGCAGGTCACCGCGGAGATCGCCAACATCGGACCGGTCGAGACGCTGGCCGCCGTCTACTCCGACACGCTGCCTCCGTCCATCAACCTCGATCCGGGTTCGATCCAGACGCCGGGTGGCACAGTCTCGCTCCCGACGGGATTGAACGGCCTCGTCTGGACAGTCGACCTCGAGCAAGGCGACCAGCTCCAGATCCACTACGGCGGCCGCATGCGTCAGACGCTCCAACAGGGGGGCGTGCTCAACCTGCGCTCGCACCTCCGGACCTCCGAAGGGGTGCATCGCATGCGCAAACTGACCGCCCGCCTGCCGGTGTACTACCAGGAAGGCTTCCTCTACCTGGCCGACGGCGATGCCGATCCCTACGAGCTCGGCAACACCCCCGGCGCTCTGTGGAAGATCCACCTGAGTTCCGGGCAGACCACCGCGATGGGGAGCGACTCGCAACTCGTGCAGCCCGTCGCCACCATCGCTCTGCCGTCCGAGCCGCCGACGATCCTGATGGTGGACAGCGAAGCGAATCCGGGAGGCCACCCGGAAGCGAAGGGCGCGATCTTCCGGTGGATCCCGGAGACGAGCGGCTTCGAGCTGCTCGTCGCGGACAGCCTCTTCCGCAGTCCTCGCTCCGCCGTGGCCGTCGATGACCACACGATTCTGCTGCTCGACGCGCAGGCAGATCCGAACCACCTGACGGCGGCCTCCGGTCCGGGCGCGATCTTCCGCGTCGATCTCGCCACGAAGAGGGTGGAGACGGTCGTTTCCGACACCGCCTTCGCGAGCCCGAGGGCGATCGTGCGCCAGGACGAGAACCACGTCTTCGTCATCGACGCCGATGCGGATCCTCTCGCCTTCCGCCTGCGCAACGGCGCGGTGTTCCGCGTCGATCTGGCGACCCGCCAGGTGCAGACCTATGCGGCGTCGGCCGACTTCCGCGGGCCGATCGGCGGAGCGATCGGGCCGGAAGGCGATCTGTACGTCGTGGATCGCGACGTCGTGCCGATCCCGGACGATGGCTCGCGCGGCGCGATCTTCCGCCTGGATTCCAAGGGGAACGTCGTCTCCGTCCTGAAGTCGCGCAAGCTCCGCCGTCCCCATTCGATCGCTTTCGACCAGGTGGGGAGGATGGTGATCAGCGACAGCGACGCTGACGCGAACCATACGGGAGGCTCGCCCGGGGCCGTCTTCCGCAAGGAGACCTTCTCCGACGACCTCCAGCTGCTGGCCGGTCTCTCGCGCTTCCGTGCGCCGAGCGGCTTCTTCCTCTATGAGCCGCTGACGCCGATCGACCTGACCGCCTTCGAGGCGCTCGCCGGGGACGCCGGTGTGCTGCTGACATGGCAGGTGGGGGAGGCGGCATTCGAGGGATACGTCCTCGAGCGCGCCGAGGGGCTCGATCCGGCGGACGGCGAGTACGTCGCGCTCAATCCCGACCGCCCGGTCCCGAGGGAGGGCCCGTTCGAGTATCTCGACGAGACCGCCGAGCCCGAGGTTCTCTACTCCTATCGCATCGAAGCTCTGCTGCCCGACGGCGGAACGATGCTCTACGGCCCCGTCACCGCGACCGCGAGGACCCTTCGCTTCTCGCTCCTCCCGCCGGCTCCGCATCCGTTCCGCGGGGCCTCGACCTCGCTCCGGTTCGACATCCCGAAGGCAGGGAAGGTCGAGCTGGCTGTCTTCGACGCAACGGGGCGCCGTGTGCGCACCCTCCGCGACGAGACGATGCAGGCGGGACGGCACAGCGAGGTGTGGGATGGTCGCAACGATCGAGGCCATCCGGTCGCGAGCGGCGTGTATCTGCTCCACCTCCGCTGGCAGGACCGGGAGGCGACTCGGAGGCTGATCCGACTACGATGACATGGAACGATCCCGCCCGCAGCGCCGACAGGATCGGTCCCGCCCGCTGCATCGACGTGACCTCGCCGGCAAGGATCCTGGCGCGGCGACACGGATCGTGTCGCCGGCGACGCGGGCCGCTGGGCGCCCGCGCCTGGCGCGAAGCTCCCCTGTCTTTCTGCGCAACGACTTGACGGCGATCGCAGGCTCTCCCGTATCTGGCCTGTCTCTTGCACAGGCGGCTGCGGGGAGGGCTCCGCCATGCACAGGACGATCGATCGTCAAACCCGCAAGCGGCCGCCAAGAAGGCAGCCGAGTCTCAACGACGCGCCCGCGCCGGCGCAGGCACCGAGGCCACCGGCGGCGAGCGAAATCGAACGGGCGAGGGAGGCGTTCCTGGCAGGCGGGATCGATCGGGCGCTCAAGCTCTACGGCCGCCTCGTCCCATCGGAATCGGTCGCGAGGGCGGACCTCCGGGCGATGCTCGCGCTGCTCGACCGGCTCGTGGAGCCCGATCGCGAGCTTCTCCAGCGGCGCGAGCGCCTGCGTCGAAAGCTCCTCTCGATGATCCTCTCGTAAGAGCGGCGGGGACTCTCGAAGCCCGAAGAACCGCGGAGCCGCGGAGATTCGCGGAGCGGCGGAGACTCGCCGGCTCAGACCCTCCAGGTGTGGCTGAACGGCTCCTGTCGCGGCACCGGTCTCCGAATCGGCCGGAACAGGACGAGCAGCGCGATGCCGGCGAACAACCCTCCGATGTGGGCGAACCACGCGACCCCGCCGCCGGCGCCGCGGCTCGCGAAACCGCCGAAGAGCTGCGCAAGGAACCAGAGCGCGACCCACAGCAACGCCGGCAGCTCGACGATCGTGATGTAGAAGATCAGGATCACGAGGGTGCGGATGCGCGCGCGCGGAAAGAGGACCGCGTAGGCGCCGAGCACGCCGGAGATCGCGCCCGAGGCCCCGATCGTCGGGATCCGGCTGGCCGGGTCGGTGGCGAAGTGGACGAGGCCCGCCGCGACACCGCAGAGCAGATAGAAGAACAGGAAGCGAATCGAGCCCAAGCGGTCCTCGACGTTGTTCCCGAAGATCCAGAGGAAGAGCATGTTCCCGCCGAGGTGCAAGACGCTGCCGTGGAGGAACTGCGACGTGACGAGCGTCCACGCCGGTGGGATCCCCGGGGTGGTGACGATCCCCGCCAGGCGGGCCGGGACGAGCGCCGCGCTCCAGATCAGCCGTTCCGTCGCGGGAGCGGGCAGGGCGAGCTGCCAGAACCAGACGACGACGTTCCCCACGATCAGCAGGATCGCCATCCAGGTAGTGGTGAGTGTCGGGTTCTCGTCACCGATGGGGAACATGAGGCGAGCCTGCCATACGCCGCCGGGCATCGCCAGCGATCGCCGGCCGATACTCGCCCTCGCCCCCAGGCGGGCGACCGGCGCCCGCGCGTGCAGGACCGCTTCGTACAGGCCCGCCCCGATCTGGTGTCCCGATACGTACATACACGGGATGGCCGGGAGCGGGGGCGTGGCGCGCGTTCGCGACGGTGCGCCATAAGTCCAATACGCAGAATAAGATGCGGACGGGCGAGCGCGCTTCGCTCCGAATGGCACGCCTCTTGGTAATGGCAGAGCCAGGGCAAGGCCAGGTTTCAGGCGAAGAAGGACAGAGAGGGGCGGCAAAGGAGTCAGAGATGCATCGCAGACTCGGCACCAGTCTTCTCATCTGGGGAATCGCCCTCCTCTTGATCGGCTTCGTGGGCTGCTCCAAGGACCAGGCGACGCGGCCCGGAGATCCTTCCTCCCCTACCACCGAAACTCCCAATCTCGACGATCCGCTCGGCGGCCTGACGACTCAGGACGAGCTTCCGGCCTTCGGCGACGACGATCTGGCGCGTAGCGCGGGCACCGAGCTGCCTGTCGAAGATCCATTCGGTTCCGACGCGACGATCGGCCACTGGCAGGATCGCGACTCCACGCACGTCTACGCCGTCACCGTCTTGTGGGGGATGCTGCAGTCCGATCCGACGATCCGCACGGGTCAAGGCGGAGAAGGGCAGCAGCCGGTCGTCGACTGGAGTGGCCGGGCGGAGGTGAACAATGGGGCGATCGTCGTGCGTTCCGTGATCGCCTTCGAGTCGGATGACCATCTGCAGCAGCCGCGCACCGACCGCACGAGCGTCGACTGGGTGAGCCACACCGCCGGCGATCTCGACGGGATCCGGTTCATGGTCGTGCAGCCGTTCGTCGATGGACGCGACCCCGCCCAGGACGTACTGACCATCGTCGCCGGCGGCCACGAGTACAGCTTCCCGCTGCTCTCCTTGAAGGACCTCGAGTTCGAGGAGGAAGTCGACGATGCGGGTAACGCATTCGCGCTTCGGTCCTTCCTCGTCAAGCCGGCGCTCTGCACGCTGAGCGGTTTTCTCGGCGGCGAGTGGAAGCTTCCGGCCAACCCCGACAGCGTCGGCACCTTCCGCGGGCGCTGGGTGAATCGGGACGGCTCGCTGGCCGGCTTCGTCCGCGGCTACTTCGGCGTCGACGAATCGGGCCACCAGGTGCTGTTCGGAAAAGTGATCGACGAGAGCGGCCGCTTCGAAGGGATCGTCCGCGGGGAGTGGGGTCAAGGCAACGAGCCCGGCGCCCCCGGACAGTCGATCCGCAACGGTGAAGGCGGCTGGTTCCGCGCGGACTGGCTGGACCGCGACGAGCGGACCGCGGGGATGCTGCGCGGACACTGGCGGGTGCGCGATGGCGCCGAGGAAGGCGCCTTCGAAGGCCGCTGGGCGAAAGGCTGCCGGCCTTAGGGCGGCGCGAACAGAAGAAAGCGAGGTAGCTGGACCGGTCGACGATCTCAACGCCCCTCGGGATCACGGACGGTCCGGCCGGAGGGAACCTGCCCGCGCAGGTTCCCTCCAAACTTTTTTGCCCCCGTGCGGCTCGGGCGAGGGACTGCGAACCGGGCGCATGCCTTCCTGCAAGGATCCGCGGCGGCTTCCTTTTGGCTGGCGATGCAACGGAAGGGCCGGCCGGGCTACCATCCCGCTGCGAGGAGGCTGAGTCGTGCCACGCGCCGGACCATCCGCGAAGAGGGGAAGCTGGCCGTCCGATCCTCGACGATTCCGCTGGATCGTCGACGGGCACAACGTCATCTTCTCGCACCCGGGCCTCGAGGCGCTGCAGACGCACGAGCAGCGCGCCGAAGCGAGGCGCCGCCTTGAAGGGATGCTCGAGCGGTTGGCCGTGCGCAAGGGAATCGAGATCCTCATCGTCTACGACGGCAACCGGATGGAGAGGAACCCCGACGCTCGCGGGGAGGGACGGATTCGAACCGAGTACAGCCTGCCTCCCGAGGAGGCGGACGACCGGATTCTCTTCCACGCGCTCGATGCGATCCGCAAGGGAGGACGCGTCGCCGTCGTCAGCTCCGACCGGTCGACGCTCGGGAGCCGCCTGCCCGGAGGGGCGCTGCAGATCGAGCCATCGGAGATGTTCCGGCAGGTCGAACAGGACGAGATCGACCGGGTGGTCGAGGCGGCCGAGGAGTCGCGCGTGAAGGGCCGTCCTCCCGGAGACTTCTCCGACATCGAGAAGCACTTCCTGGAGGCGGAGAAGGCGGCGGAAGCGGCGGAGCTGGAGCGAGCACGAGCGCGAGAGCGAGAGCGGGAGCGAGAGCGGGCGCAGGCGCGGGGGCGAGACCAGGGGAGAGCGGGGACCGCTTCGAGGACACAGGCGAAGGCAGGACGTGAGACCGTCCCGCAGAAACCGTCGCCTTCGCCGGCCGCCCCCGCGGCTGGCCGCGAGCCACCCGCCGCCTCCGTGCCCGACTCCGCCGCCGGACCCGCCCGAGTGCCGCGCGACTCGAGCGCCGCGCGTCCACCCGAGCCGGCCGCCGCCCGTCCCGGCGTTCGCCCAGCCGAACAGAAGCCCGCCGGAACGAGGGCGAAGAAGGAGAAGGGCCTACGGAAGCAGCAGCGTAGACTTGCCTGGAATCAGCGCCGCAAAGGGAAGGGATAGGCTTCCCGGATTCGGAGGACGAGCAGCCATGGACCGCATGGACCAGGATCGCAACGACTCGCGGGAGAGCGCTCCGCAGAGCGCCTCGCAGGGCGCTCTGCGAAAC
The DNA here is from genome assembly GCA_041946735.1 of Candidatus Eiseniibacteriota bacterium. Classification (GTDB taxonomy): domain Bacteria; phylum Eisenbacteria; class RBG-16-71-46; order CAIMUX01; family VGJL01; genus JBHGAY01. The sequence continues at coordinate 64,576 of JBHGAY010000001.1, read as the reverse complement.
GCTTCGCAAAGCACGGAGGACGTCCGGGTCGACCTGACCGGGGTGTTCGCGGACGAGATCGGCCCGGCGCACGGACTGACCCGCGCCGACGTCGCCGGGATGGAGCCGGATCTCCAGCGCGTGGCGGAAGGGATCCGCGCCGAGCGCGACGCGGGAGATCTCGAGCCGCTGGATCTCCCATTCCAGGTGGAGGGACTCGACGCAATCCGGGAGGCGGCGCGCGCCTGCCGGGAGCAGAGGAACTTCGTCATCCTCGGGATCGGCGGCTCGGCTCTCGGCGCGCGCGCGATCTTCGACGCGTGCCTTCCTCCGATGCACAACCTGCTCCCGGATTCGACGCGCAGCGCGCCACGCGTGTTCGTCGCCGAGAACGTGGACCCGGAGAGCCTCGATGCGCTCCTTGCCGTGGCTCCGCCCGAGGAGTCGATCTACAACGTGGTCAGCAAGTCGGGCACGACGATCGAGACGCTCGCGCAGCTCCTCGTCATCTGGGACCGGCTTCGCTCGCAGCTCGGTCCTCGCGCGGCGGAACGGCTGGTGCTGACGACAGATCCGGAACACGGATTCCTCCGGCAGCTCGCTCGCGAGACCGGGGCGCGCTCGCTTCCGATCCCTTCTGGCGTGGGCGGGCGGTTCTCCGTCCTGACGGCGGTGGGACTGCTGCCGGCCGCCGTGGCGGGCATCGACCCTGAGCAGCTTCTGGAAGGAGCGGCGCGGATGGACGAACGCTGCCGCTCGCATCGCTGGCAGGAGAATCCGGCGCTCGCGCTCGCCGGCGTCCACGTATGGATGGACCGGATCAAGGGAAAGCAGATCGCCGTTCTCATGCCCTATGCCGACGCTCTCCGGTCGTTCGCCGAATGGTTCTGCCAGCTCTGGGCGGAGAGCCTCGGAAAAAGAGAGACGCCGACCGGCACGAGCCGGGCGCCCGTCGGCCAGACTCCGGTCCGCGCGGTGGGAGCGACCGACCAGCATTCGCAACTCCAGCTCTACGTCCAGGGGCCGAACGACAAGTTGATCACGACCATCGCCGTTCGATCGCCGAGAACCGAGGTGCGCATCCCGCAGGCCGATCTGCCCGGCCTTGCCGACGCCGGGCTCGACCACGTCGCGGGGCATGGCGTGGGCGAGCTGCTCGCGCTCGAGCGCAGCGCGACCGAGATGGCGCTCCTCGCGGAGGAGCGTCCGGTGATCGTCCTCGATGTTCCGTCGATCGGTCCGTTCGCTCTCGGACAGCTCTTCCAGCTCTACGAGTGGGCTACGATCGCCGCCGGAATGCTGTATCATGTCAGTCCGTTCGATCAGCCTGGCGTGGAGGAGGGCAAACGTCTCACCCACGCAGCCATGGGTCGGTCGGGCATGGAAAGGGAGCGGGAGAGGATCCGACAGTACCTGTCGCGAACCGATCGCTTCCGGGTTTGAACCGATCGGGATCGCGAACGCGGGCCGGGCGGCCCAAGCGGAGCGCGCTCGATCAGGAGGGATCAGCGGTCCAATGTCGGGAGGACGGAATCTGGGAAGATGGCTCCTGCTGAGCGGGATGGTGCTCGCATCGGCGGCGACGGCAGGATTCGGGGCGGATGCCCCGGGGGCAGTGACGGCGCAGACTGCGGAGGTTCAGAAGGATCCTGCCGCCCGTGAGGCGGAGATCCGCGTCGCGCTGCAGAAATCGCCGGAGGATCCGGACCTCCTGTTCCAGCTTGGCAACGCGCTGTACGACCAGGGGCGGCGGACCGAAGCGCAGCAAGCGTTCCGTGACGCAATCGCGAAGAAGCCGGACTTCGTCAAGGCGATGGTGAACCTCGGCGTCGTGCTGAACGAGGACGGGAAGAGCGAGGAGGCGCTCGCGCTCTTCGATCGCGCGCTGCCGCTCGCTCCCAACGACGTGACCGTCCTGTGCAACAAGGGTCAGGCGCTGTATGGCTTGAAGAAGTACTCCGACGCGATCGGCCTCTACCAGCAGGCGATCCAGGCCGATCCCAAGAGCCAGCTGCCGCACTACCTGCTCGGCGTCGCGTTCGCGGACGCGGGGATCTACCGGGAGGCGATCCGCGAGTGGCAGAAGGTGGTCGAGATCGATCCGAAGAGCGATGCCGCGCAGACGGCGCTGGAGGGAATCGGCGTGCTCCAGAGCCTCCTTCCGAAGGACGATCCGGCGGCGAAGTCCACTTCGCCCACGACGCCGGCCGCACCGTCGGCCCCCGCCGCCCCCGGTTCGGGCTCCTCGTCGACCCAGGGGAGTTCATCGAACTCGGGGGACTGATGGACGGATCGTTCCCCGGGAGGCGTTGACCACGGCCGCGCCGCTCTGAGACATTCGACGGTTCGCGAAGGAGCCCGACCTGCCTTCCCGGCATGCCGGGCTTCGCGTTCGAGGATCACGGCTTCATGGTCAGGAGTCGATGCGTGATGGATCGGGAGAGTCTTCGCACCGTTGGGTCGCGTCCCGCGCGGCAGCTGCGCGTCCTCGTCGCGATGAGCGGCGGGGTCGACAGCGCCGTGGCGGCGCATTTGCTCCGCAGGGCGGGGCACGAGGTGGCGGGGGCGACGATGAAGCTTTTCTGCTATGGGAAGGAGGACGGCCCTCCCCGTCCCTGCTGCGACATGGAAGCGGTCCGGGAGGCGCGGAGGAGCGCGGCGATCCTCGGAATCCCGCACACGGTCGTCGACATGGAGGAGGCGTTCCGATCGCAGGTCGTGGAGGACTTCGTGTCGGAGTACGCGCGCGGACGCACACCGAATCCGTGCGTCCGGTGCAACACGCACGTGAAGTTCGGACCGCTCCTCGAGAAGGCGCAGAGGATGGGGTTCGACGCGATCGCGACCGGCCACTACGTGCGGTGCGAGCCGGTGGACGACGGCGCGAGCGAGCAGGCGAGCTTCGCGCTCCGCCGCGCGCGCGACCGCGCGAAGGATCAGTCGTACGTGCTCTGGGAGCTGCCGCGCGAACGGCTCTCTCGTTGCCTCTTCCCGCTCGGTGGCGCCCGCAAGGCGGCGGTCCGGCGTCTGGCGCGCCGGCTGGGGCTGCCGGCGTGGGACCGTCCGGAGAGCCAGGACATCTGCTTCGTCCCGAGCGGGGAGCACGCCGCGTTCCTTCGGGAGCGGCTGCCGGCCGAGCATCCGATGCTCCGGCCCGGGACGATTCGCACGGTCGAGGGACGCCCCTTGGGTCAGCACGACGGCCTGATCGGCTACACGCTGGGACAGCGCCGGGGCGTCGGAGTCCCGGGAGCGGAGCGGCTCTACGTCGCGAGAATCGAACCGTCCAGCGCGACGTTGTACCTCGGGCGGAAGCAAGAGGTGCGGAGCGCCGGGCTCCGGGCGTCCGGACGGAATCTGCTCGCCCCCGCGTCGCTGCTCGAAGGGCCCGGCGTCACGGCCCAGATCCGCTACCGGCATCCGGGATCCGCGTGCATGGTCCGCCTGCTGGAAGCGGACCGCTGCGAGGTGCGGTTCGTGACGCCGGAGGAGGCGGTCACGCCGGGACAGTCGGTCGTCTTCTTCCTCGGAGACCGGATGCTGGGCGGCGCGCGGATCGACGAGACGATTCCGTTCGAAGGCTAGGGCCGCCGCGTTCGCGGCGGCGCTTCGCCCGCTCCACGCTCGCCGCCCTCGCCCCGCTCGCCGCCCGCTCCGCGCTCGCCGCCTCCGCCGCGCTCGCCGCGCGTGCCGCCTCCGCCTCGCTCGCCGCGCGTGCCGCCTCCGTCGCGCTCGCCTCGGAGCTCCTCGAGTTCCTCGAGGGTGCGCGGCCAGTCCTTCTTCAGCAGGCGCGAGAGGGCGCGGTCGGCGAGAAGGCGGCCGCCGGTCTGGCAGCCGGGGCAGTAGTTCGTCTCGTTCGCCGCGTAGACGATCCTCTGGATCGGCGTCCCGCAAACCGGGCACGGCAGGCCGTAGCGGCCGTGGGCCGCCATCTCCTTTCGGAAGGCCGTCACCTCCTTCGGAAAGCCGCCGGCCGCCGCCGCTTCTTGACGCAGTCGCTCCGTCCACTCCGTCAGCACCGCCAGGCATCCTTCGCGCAGGCGCGCGATCTCCGCCGCGGTGAGCTGCTCCGTCAGGCGGACTGGGGAGAGGCGGGCGCGGTGGAGGATCTCGTCGGAGTAGGCGTTGCCGATGCCGCTGAAGAGACGCGGATCGGTGAGAGCACGCTTCAACGTCCTGTTTTCAGCGAGGAGCGCGCTGCGGAAGGAGGCGAGGTCGGAGTCGAGCACCTCGAGTCCTCCCGGATCGAGATCGGCGAGACCTTCCTCGCCGCGCACGAGCCGGATCCACGCGCGCTTCTGCGTTCCCGCTTCGGTCAGGACGAGGGTCCCGGCCGGGAAGTCGAGAGCCGCGAGGCCGAGCCGTCCGGGGATCGCGGCGCCGGGCGGCAGCCAGCGCAGGCGCCCGGCGATCATGAGGTGCACGACCAGGAACAGGTCCGGCGGGAGCGGCAGGACGATGCGCTTGCCGAGCCGGCGGAGCGGCCCGACCGGCCTTCCCACGGCCTCTTCGATCGGAGGATCGAACGAGCGCAGCACGAAGGGATGGCGAAGCCGGACCCCGAGGAGGGGGCCACCCGCGATGCGCGCCTCGAGGCTCTCGATATAGACGACGATGTCGGGTAACTCAGGCACGTGCCTCGGTCCCTCCGCCGCCGCGTCGCTCATGGCCGGCGCCGCGAGACGCAGCGTTTCGCGGATGATCTCACGATCGGTTCGTGGGCGGGATGGCACGCCGTCGGCGGGGCCGGTCGGGGCCGGCGGCCCGCGGGCCGGAGCGGCCGCCCCCCTTGCGCTTGCCCGGACCGGGATGCTACGTTGAGCCCGCTTCGGCCGCTTCGGGCCCTCGCGGCGTTCGGCCACGAGGAGCCCGCAGAGAGGGGCGAAGGGGATTCGTCGGGCCGGCCGTTCCGATCCGCGGTATCATCGCGGCCGGGAGGGATGGCCGAGTGGTTGAAGGCGGCGGTCTTGAAAACCGCAGGTCGAAAGACCCGTAGGTTCGAATCCTACTCCCTCCGAGAGACTCGGCGAGGCGGGATGTTCCTGGAGAGGTGGCCGAGTGGCTGAAGGCGGCACATTGCTAATGTGTTGTAGGTCAAAAGCCTACCGGGAGTTCGAATCTCCCCCTCTCCGCCAGCAGTGGTTGGTGCGCCCATAGCTCAATTGGATAGAGTGTCTGACTACGGATCAGAAGGTTGGGGGTTCGACTCCTCCTGGGCGCACACCCTCTTCTTTGTCGGGCCGCGGCAGGCCGCCGCGGCCCTGTCGTTTCCAGGATCCGCTTTCGACAGGAGGATGCGATGAAGCGCCTCGCGCGGCACGCGGCTGCACTCGCGTTCCTGCTCGCCCTGCTCCCCGGGTGCAAGGCGACGACCGGCTCCTCGACCGCTCTCACCGGACCCGACGCGGTCCTGCTCGCGCCCGAGTATCCGAACCTCCATCTCGAGAGCCTCGCCTATCTCGGTCTCCACAGCCTCGTCCCCGACGCGGTCGCGATCCAGACGACCGATGGGCTGCTTCGCTCCTATCTGACCGGGCAGCAGCAGAAGTTCCTGATCGTCGACGAGTCGACGCTGCGGTCGCGCGCGATGCAGCAAGGCGTCTCGGGTGAGCTGGCGCGGATCGTCCAGCTGTGGAAGGACAAGGGGAGCATCGACCGCTCGATCCTGAAGTCGCTCGGGGACAAGCTCGGCATCGACGGCGTGGTCGCCGGGAGCCTCGGCACCTGGCGCGAGGAGCAGGTCGACTGGACGAGCGAGGGGAGCTCCTTCACCGAAGTCGGGATCGACGTCCAGATCTACGAGTCGAATACCGGAATCCTCGCTTGGAAGGGGGAGAAGATGGAGCGGCGCGAGTCGGTCCATTATCGCCACGAGAAATCGGGGACCGGGATCTACTCCGAGTCGGGCGGAACGGCCGAGCGGACCGAGCGCGGCGACAAGATCGCGCCTGCTCCGCCGCCGGCCGAGGACGTCGCCGAGAGTGTCGTGAAGAACCTCGTCGCCGGCCTGCCCGACAAGCCGGCCGGCGCGCCACTTCCTTGATCCGCGGATCGTGAACGCGATCCCGCCCGAGCAACGGCCGCCACGCAATCCCGAGGAAGGGATGCTGCGGTTCGCGTCGGAGCCGGAGCACTGGATGCGGCAGGCGCTGCGCGAGGCAGAGCGGGCGGAGGAGGAGGACGAGGTTCCGATCGGATGCGTCGTCGTCCTCGGCGGTCGCGTGATTGGGAGGGGACACAACCGGACGGCCGCGCTTCAGGACCCGACCGCGCACGCGGAGATGATCGCGCTGACGGCCGCGGCCGCGACGGTCGAGAGCTGGAGGCTCGAGGGGGCGGAAGTCTACGTCACCCTCGAGCCTTGCGTCATGTGCACCGGCGCGATGCTCCTCGCACGCATCGGCACCGTCTGGTTCGGTCCCCGCGAGCCGAAGTTCGGCGCCTGCGGCTCCGTCGTCGACATCCCTGCGATTCCGGGGTGGAACCATCGTCTTCGCGTCGTCGGGGGAATCGAGGAAGAGGAGTCCGCAGCGAGGTTGCGCCGGTTCTTCCGCAGGAAGCGGGCTGCGAGCGCGGCGGACGCGGGCGCGGCGGACGGGAACGGGACGGAAGCGGGCGACGCGGGCGCGGGCCGGCCGGGCGCGAACGATGCGGATCGAAGGGGGGACGGCTCGAGCGACTACGGCTCCGCGATCGGCTGACCGGCGGGAAGGGCAGGGAGGAGCCGAGCGCCGAGCGAAGCGCTCACGGCGAGAGTCGCTCCTCCTCGGGTGAGCCGCTCTCCTCCGGCGCCGGCGCCGGCGCCGCCTCGCTTCGATTGCGCAGCAGCTCCTCGAACGCTTCGCTTCCCCGTAGGGATTCCAGGTCGGGATCGCTTTGCATCCGCTCCCAGTCGCGAAAGCCGAGGTCGACGGCGCGCCGCAGCGCGCGCATCGCCGCCTCTCGGTCCCCTTGGCGCGCGAGAGCGGCGCCGAGGTTGTACCACCCGACGGGGCGCTCCGGCCGCAGGAAGGTCGCGGCCAGCAGCATCGGAATCGCGTGATCGACCCTGCCTTCCTTGAGGAGCCGGACCGGGAAGACATTCGCCGCCCGCACGTAGATCGACTGGATGACCCTCTCGGCGGCAAGGCGCTCTTCGGGGTCGCTCGAGGCAGCCTGCGCGAGCAGGGAGTCGCACTCCAGGCGCCGGCACAGGTCCTCCGCCCCCGGGACCGGGCGCCCCTCCGGCGAGCGGCGCACCTCCTCGAGCACGTCGATCGCCTCGCGGATGCGGCGGCTCGCCGTGCGCGCGAGCCCGCGTTCGCGATCCGCGCGACGTTCGACTTGCCGATCGCCGGCGAGGGAATCCCGCTGCGCCCGGAGATCGGAGACGTCCCGCAGTCCGTCGAAGTCGTCGCAGGTTTGTCGCAGCGACGCGAGGGCTTCGAGCGGGCGGTCCGTGGCGAGCAGCCGGCGCGCTCGCTCCCGCTCCGTCGTGAGGAGATCGTCGATCCAGGAATCGTCGCGCGCGATCGGAGGCCTTCCGGCGCGCTTCGAGCGGAGCGCGAGCCAGGTGAGCGCCCAGGCGCAGTCCTCCTCCGGCGGCCACTGATGCCCGCCATCGAAGTAGAGCATGCGATGGCACACGGCGCTCCTCGACAGAGCCTGCTCGAGCGCCCGCATTTCGTAGTAGTTGAAGTCGCTCCGTCCCTCGACGCCGATGAAGCAGAAGCCGGGGGCGAGATCGTCGGTCTGCTCGTCGGCCGGGAGGCCGGCGCCGGTCTCGAGGATCCCCGCGAAGTCGATGCCCGGCGTCACCCGGTCGAACGACCAGCAGATCCGTCCTCCGCCGGAGAAACCGGCCGCGTAGACGCGGTCGGGATCGATCGAGAGGCGGGACTGTGTGTCGTTCCAGACGCCGGCGAGGATCGCGCCGATGCGCTCGGGCGAGGAATCGGAGCTGTCGAAATCGTTCGTGCTTGCGATCAGGAAGCCGAGCCGCTCCGCCGCGCGCTCGAAGAGGCGCAGGGGACGGAGGCCGTCGCGCGCCGGGTCGAAGCAATAGAGGATCGGCCAGCGCCGGTCGGGCGTGTAGGTGGAGGGGAGGAACAGGGCGTAGGTGAGGCTCGAGTCGGCGCACGGCACGCGGGCGAACTCCTGGGCAGCGGCGGCCGCCGCGCGCGGTGCGCGCGCTTGCTCCTGCGCCTGCGGCTGCGGCGCCTGCGCAGACGAGGCCGGCTGCGCCTGCGCCTGCGGCCTCTGCGCGAACGAGGCCGGCGGCGCGCCGGACGCTGCGAACCAGAGGGCCGCCGCGACGGCAAACGCGACGCGCGCCGCCACGGGGCGCCGGAAGAGCGGGATGCGCATGGGCCGAAGCATAGCGGGAAGCGGCGCCGCGCGCGCGCCCGGCGCGATCCCTTTCTTGCGCGGGTCGGGAGGGAGCCGGTAGCGTGCCGACCGTACGGCCGTGGCGCTTGGCGTGAAGGGCCCCAGAGGGCCGGGGCGGGGCCGGCGGCTCGCCTGCGACGCGCGGCATGCGCGGCGGTGAGCGGCCGGAGCGGCCAGAGCGGCCGGAGCGGCCAGTGCGGCCGGAGCGGCCGCAGCGGCCGCAGCGCACGAGCGGAGGAAGTCGATGGCGTCGTCCGCGCGCGATGGTGCCTCGAGGGGCAAGCCTCCTCGCTCCTCGCGCAACGCGATCCTGGTGGGCGCCGGAATCCTGTTGAGCCGCTTGGTCGGCCTCGTCCGTGAGAGGATCTTCGCTCACTACTTCGGCAGCTCCGAGGCGGCCGACGCCTTCAAGGCGGCGCTGAAGATTCCGAACCTCCTGCAGAACCTCTTCGGCGAAGGGGCGCTCTCCGCCTCCTTCATCCCGGTCTATGCGCGCCTGCTCGCGGAGGGGGAGACCGAGGAGGCGAACCGCGTCGCCCGCGCGGTCGGCTCCATACTCGCCCTGTCGATCGCGATCCTCGTCCTGATCGGAGTGCTCGCGACGCCTCTCTTGATCGACCTGATCGCGCCGGGCTTCGAGGGCGAGAAGCGGGCGGAGACGATCCGGATGGTGCGAATCCTCTTCCCCGGGATCGGCATCCTCGTCCAGTCCGCGTGGTGCCTCGGCATCCTGAACAGCCACCGCCGGTTCTTCCTGCCCTACGCGGCTCCCGTTCTGTGGAACGCGGCGATGATCGGCGCGATGGCGGGCTTCGGTCCGCGCGCCTCGGGATACCGGCTCGCGGAGATCGTCGCGTGGGGATCGGTCGCGGGCAGCGCCCTGCAGCTCGGTGTTCAGCTTCCGTCGGTCTTCCGGCTGGCGGGGAGGCTTCGCCCCTCGCTCGACGCCGCGCGCCCGACCGTCCGCACTGTCATCCACAACTTCGTCCCGAGCGCCGGCACGCGAGGGGTGAACCAGATCTCGAGCTACGTCGACCAGATCCTCGCCTCGTTCCTCCCCACCGGCGCGGTGGCGACGCTCGCCTACGCGCAGACGCTCTACCTCCTTCCGGTCAGCCTGTTCGGAATGGCCGTATCGAGCGCGGAGCTGCCGGAGATGTCCGGCGCCCTGGGCTCCGGCGAGGAGCGTTCCCGCACGTTGCGCGCCCGCTTGAACGGCGCGAGCGCGCGCATCGCCTTCTTCGTGATCCCGTCGGCGGCGGCGTTCCTGCTGCTCGGCGACGCGATCGCCGCGATCGTCTTCCAGACGGGACGGTTCGGCCGCGAAGACTCGATTCGCGTCTGGGCGGTCCTGGCCGGCTCGACCGTCGGACTGCTCGCCACGACGCTCGGCCGCCTCTACGCCTCCGCGTTCTGGGCGCTCGGGGACACGCGCACCCCGCTCCGGTTCGCGGCCGCGCGCGTGGTCCTGACCGGGGGGCTCGGGTGGCTTCTGTCGTTCCCCCTCGCCCGTGCGGCGGGCGTACCCCAAGGCTTCGCGGTCGCCGGCCTGACCCTTTCGGCGGGCGTGGCCGGGTGGCTCGAGTTCGCGCTATTGCGGGCGGCGCTCGGGCGGCGGGTCGGCTCGACCGGATTGCCCGGACCTCTTGCGGCCCGCCTGTGGGGGGCGGCGATCGCGAGCGCCGGCACCGCGTTCGTCCTGCGGCGCGCGTTGGCGGCCCATCTCGCGCTGCCGTGGATCGTCCCGGCCGGGGCGGCGCTGCTCCTGCATGCCGCGTGCTACCTGGCGCTCGCGCGGCTCCTCGGGGTCGAGCAGGCGCGCGGACTGAGTCGCGCGTTCGCTCCCGGCGTGGGGCGACGGGGAGCGGGACGTTGACAGTCCGGCCCCGCTCTGGTCGAATCCCGGCGATGATTCGCAAAGTCGCATTCGCGGGCGCGCTCGTCCTGCTCCTCGTCGTCGCCGCCTGCTCCTCCCGTTTTCAGACACGGATGGGCGATCTCGTCCGCGGCGACTTCCGCTCCCTCGCGCCCGCGCAGGAAGAGACGCGCGAGAGGCTGTTCGTCGCCTCCTACAACATCCGCTACGGAGAGAAGATCGAGCAGGCGATCGAGGACCTGCGGCGCGACCCGCGGCTCGCGCGCGCCGACGTCCTGCTGCTGCAGGAGATGGATCCGGCCGGCGTCGAGCGGATCGCGCGCGCTCTCGGGCTTTCGTTCGTCTACTACCCGGCGACGATCCATCCCCATCATCACCGTCTCTTCGGCAATGCGATCCTCGCGCGCGGGACGATCGAACGGCCTCGCTTTCTCCGGCTCCCGCAGCAGGAAGCGCTAGCGGGGACGAACCGGATCGCGGTGGTGGCCGAGGTCACGACCGCGGCCGGGCGCATCCGCGCGGTGAGCGTCCATTCCTCCACCCCCGCGCTGCCGCTGCGCGAGCGCCTGCGGCAGGCTGCGACCGTGCTCGACAGCCTCGCCGCGCTCGGCGGGCCGATCGTGATTGGCGGGGACTTCAACACGGCGAGCCGGGACGACACCCTCCGTGTGCTTCGGCTCTTTCGTGGCGCGGGATTCCGCGACGCGCTGGCGGGAAGGGGAGGGACCTCGCGAAGCCGCTGGCTCACGCTCCCCGGCACGGTCGCGCAACTCGACCACCTGTTCTATCGAGGGCTCGTCCTCGACGACGCGGGCGTTTCGCGCGCGGCGACCGCGAGCGACCACTTCCCGGTATGGTCCGTCTTCCGCAATCCTGCCGCCGAGGTGAGGACGCCGGAGGAGGTGCGCGAGTGATCCGCCGCGGCCGCTGCCGGTTCGCCGTCCTCGCCCAACTGCTCGTGCTCGTGCTTGTGCTGGTGCTCGCGCTCGCGGCCGGCCGCGTGCCGCAGGCCGCCGGCAGCGCCTCCGCGGAGTCGGACCGCGCGGGGCCGTACCGGCTCCAGTCGGCGCGGGAGACGGCGATCCTGGCGAGCGGACTGCTGCTCGGGGCGATCGCGCTCGAGATCGATCGCGAGCGCGCTCCGCTGGACAGCGCGAGGATCGCGCGGCTCGATGCCGCCGGCCTCCACGATCTCGACCGCTTCGCGACCCGTTTCTGGTCGCCACGCGCTTCGGACGCGAGCAACCTTCTCGTGTGGAGCCTGGCGCTCGCGCCGCTCGTTTCCCCCTTGCTTCCCGAAGGACGGGACGAGCCCCTGACGCCGATCACGATGTACGCCGAGACGATGCTCTGGACGAACGCGAGCGCGCAGCTCCTCAAGGCCTGCTTCGCGCGGCCCCGCCCGTTCGTCTACTCGACCGACCCCGCCATTCCGGAAGGCGAGAAGCTCTCCGCGGATGCGCGTCGCTCGTTGCCTTCCAGCCACGCCGCGAACGCGTTCGCGGCCGCCACATTCCTCGGGACGGTCGGCGCCGATCTCGCTCCCGACTCCCGCGCCCGCGGCTGGATCTGGGCCGGGTCGCTGACCGTCGCAACGTCGACCGCCCTGCTTCGGGTGGTCTCAGGGGAGCACTTCCCGTCCGACGTCGTGGCCGGCGCGGCGCTCGGCGCCGCCGCCGGGATCCTGATTCCGCTCGTCCATCACGAAGGCGGCGGGAGCGGCGATCGCCCGGGAAGCGAGTCGCCGCCGGCGATGCTCACCGTCCGGTTCGCTTTCTGAGGGGACCCGAAGGGGGAGAAGGGGCGCGGATGCGCGCGCGCGGGCGACGGAGAGGGGAGCATCCGTCGTTCGCCGGCGCGCAGCCGCCGTTCGCCGACCCGGCCTGGCCGGTCGAAGCCAACCGGCCGAGGATCGGGTTCGACCGGGAGGTTCCCGGCCGGAAAGGAGCGGCGGATGCACAGGCAACGGACTATCGAGGAGGGCAGGTCGATGGTGGCGCGATTGCTGTTCGGTTTGTCGATCCTCACGCTCGGCGTGATCTTCACCCTCGACAACCTCCACGTGATCGAAGCGGGAGACTATTTTCGTTACTGGCCGGTGCTGCTGATCGCCTTCGGGCTCGGCAAGCTGATCGATCCGGGGCACGGCGGCCGGAGGCTTTTCGGTCTCACGGTCGCGGGCTTCGGAGTCCTCCTGCTGCTGGAGAACCTCGGAGCGATCACCTGGAGGGTCTGGGATCTCTGGCCGGTCGTCCTGATCCTTGTCGGACTGAGCATCGTGTGGCAGGCGATGACGGGGAGGGGGCGCCGGGGCTGGCGGCGCCGGCACCGCCTGGATCCCCACGGCGGCGGCTTCGCTACGCGCGGCGGCGGAGTGCACTTCCGCGCCGCCAGCGAAGGTGGGATCCCCAGCGCGGGGGCAAGCTCGGCTGGGGCTTCGGCGGGCTCACCGGGCTCACCGGGCGGGCCGGGCGCGGAGGATCCCGAGTCGACGATCGATTCCTTCAGCTTCCTCGGCGGCGACGAGCGCCGCTTCGGTTCCCGCGAGTTCCGGGGAGGGCGCGTAAGCGCCGTGTTCGGCGGCGCGGAGATCGACCTGCGGGAGAGCACGATCGCCGGAGAGGAGGCGTCGCTCGAGGTCTTCGCCGCCTTCGGAGGGATCGAGATCAAGGTGCCTCGCGAATGGAGGGTGATCGTGCGGGTGAGCGCCGTCCTGGGAGGGATCGAGGACAAGACGCTGAAGCCGGCCGACGAAGGGGCGAAGCGCTGCTGGATCACGGGGCAGGTCATCCTCGGCGGCGTGGAGATCAGCAACGGATGACGGGACGAGCCACGGAGCCGCGCGACGCCGGCGACGAGCTTGCGCCGGCCGCGGGCCGTCCCCCTCCCGCGCGAAGCCGGCGCACGCTGCGCGTCCTCTACTTCGCCGCCTGGCTCGCGCCGGGCGTCCTCCTCGCGGCGCTTGTGCGGCTTTCGACCGGAGCGGGATGGCCGGCCTCGCTCGCCTTCGCCATCCCCGCCGCGCTTCTCGAAGGAGGAATCTGCCTCGTCGCCCGGTACCCGGCGCGAAGCCTTCCCGCGGGTCCCGACACCTGGGAGCGCTGGTTCTTCGTGCAGCTCGCCGGCGCCGTCGTCGCGAGCGCGCTCGGTCTCGGAATCCTTCGCGTCGGGACGGAGGCGCTGGCCGCCCTCTGGCCGGCGGCGCGCGCGCTCCACGATGGATTCGCGCGAATCGTCCCGGCTCTCGGCGGCTTCGGCGTGCTCGTCTACCTGCTCGCCGCGAGCCTCCATCTCTTGATCCAGGCGTCGGAGCGGAGCCGGGCGGCCGCGCGCCGCGCGCTCGATCTCGAGATCGCGAGGCGAGACGCGGAGCTGAAGCTCCTGCGGGCGCAGCTCGACCCGCACTTCCTCTTCAACTCGCTGAACACGATCGCGGGGCTCGTGCGAGCCGATCCCGAAGCGGCGCGCTCCGTCTGTCTCCGCCTGGGAGGCTTCCTGCGCGAGGGAGCGTCGGTCGGCAACCGGGAGAGGATCGCGCTCGCGGACGAGCTGGCGCTCGCGCGCGACTACCTCGAGATCGAACGGATCCGCTTCGGCGATCGCCTGCGGGTCGCCATTGCGGCGCCGGAGGAGACGCGCGAGTGCCTCGTGCCGCCCATGATCCTGCAGCCGCTCGTCGAGAACGCAGTGCGACACGGGATCGCCTCGCGGATCGACGGGGGCACGGTCGAGATCGATGTGGCGCGCCAGGGGCCGGACCTCGCGATCTCGGTCGAGAATCCGGTCGATCCCGATTCGGCGCCGCGGCCGGGGCAGGGGCTCGGCCTGGCAAACGTCCGCCGGAGGTGCGCCGCGATCTACGGCGCCGCGGCGCGCGTGTCGGTCCGCCGCTCGCCGGGGCGGTTCCGCGTCGAGATCCGGCTGCCGGCGATCTGCGATACGCCGGCGGAGAGCTCGACGCCAGCCGAAAGCTCGGAGGCCCCATGATCCCGCCCGACCCCCTGCGCGTTCTGATCGTCGACGACGAGGAGCCGGCCCGCTCGCTGCTCCGCGAATATCTGGCGGAGATCGACGGAGTCGTCGTGGTCGGGGAGTGCGCGAACGGCTTCGAGGCGGTGAAGGCGGTGGGCGAAAAGGATCCGGATCTGATTCTCCTCGACATCCAGATGCCGAAGCTCGACGGCTTCGAGGTGATCGAGCTGCTCGACCGCGAGGTGCCGGCCGTATTCGTGACGGCGCATGACAGCTTCTCGATCCGCGCCTTCGAAGTGCACGCGGTCGATTACCTGCTGAAGCCGGTGGGCCTCGACCGGCTGCGCGAGGCGGTGGAGAGGGGACGGCAGAGGGCCGCGATGCTGCGCGAGATGCGCGCGAGCCGTGGCCCCGGCGGCGGTGGCGAGGCGAAGGACGCCGTGCCGGCGGCGGGGGAATCGATCCCGCCGCTTCCCGAGACGCAGGCGGCGCGCGAGATCCGCAGGTCGGCGCGGCCGCTCGAGCGCGTGCTCATCCGGGATGGCTCGCGCGTGTCGGTCGTCCCGGCCGATGCGATCCTCTTCGCAGAGGCGCAGGACGACTTCGTCCGGATCGTGACGGCCGAAGAAAGCCACCTGAAGCAACAGACGCTGAACGATCTGGAAGCCTCGCTCGACCCGCGCCGCTTCGTCCGGATTCACCGGTCGTTCCTGCTGAACCTCTCCTTCCTCGCCCGGATCGAGCCGTTCACCAAGGACAGCCGCGTCGCGGTGCTTCGCGACGGCACGCAGCTGCCGGTCAGCCGAACCGGTTACGAGAGGCTGCGCCGGCTCCTCTGATCGCCCGTCGCGCCGCCGGCCGCCTCTGCCTGCCCGGGTCCGGCCGGTCCAGCCGGCCCGGGCGGTCCGGGCGATCCAGGCGGTGGCGGCGGGGCATCCTCGTGCACCTCGTAGCGCAAGGATCGATCGCGCATCCAGCGGACGGCGAAGCAGTCGCGCAACGCGGGGAGCGCGCGGTTGCGGATGCCGTACTTCGAGCGGCCCGAGGTGCGCCGGCGATGCGCGACGGGGATCTCGACGACGCGCGCCCCCTCCTGGCGCAGCAGGGTCGGCAGGAAGCGGTGGAGCCCGCGGTACATCTTGATCTCGCGAAGGAACTCGGCGCGGAACGCCTTCAAACCGCAGCCGGTGTCGGTCACGTGATCGCCGGTCACGCCGTCTCGGATGCGGTTCGCGATGCGGCTCGAGGCGCGTCGTACCCAGGTGTCGCGCCGCTCCGCGCGGATTCCGCAGACCGCGTCCGCGTCGCGCAGCGCATCGAGCAAGCGCGGGATGTCGGCTGGATCGTTCTGCAGATCCGCGTCGAGGGTGACGATGACCGGCATCCGGGCGGCGCGGAAACCGGCCGCGAGCGCGCCCGACTGGCCGGCGTGCGGCGAGAGGCGAAGGCTGCGGATACGCGGCTCGGATCGCGAGAGGGATCGCGCCACCTCGGGGCTTGCGTCGCGGCTGGCGTCGTCGACGAGGAGGATCTCGAAGGGCCGGCCGAGGGGGGCGAGCGTCGCGAGCAGATTCTCACAAAGGGCCGGGAGCGCGTCCTGCTCGTCGTGCACCGGCACGACGACCGAGAGACCCTCATGCTCGGTAATCATCGATCGACTTCTGCAGACATGCTTCCGATCTCGCTGGCGCCCCGCAATCGGCTTCTCCGGGAAGGAAAGGCGACGGTCCGGGATCCCCCCCTGCGCCATCCCAGACCGTCCCGGGAGAGGGTAGCGCGATCGGCTCCCGGATCGTCACCGCTTTTCTGTGTCTCTTTTCTGTGTCTCCTTTTCCGCGTCTGCTCTTCCCGAGCGAGGCCAGCAGTCCAAAGTCTCGAAGCATCGAGCATCGAACCGGGGCGTCGCGTGTGGCGCGCGCCGATTCGGGGATCGAGCCTCGAGCTTCGCCACGGGATCGGACCTCGATCCGATTCCATCGATGCGTCGCCGCCGTCGCCGCAGCGAGGCGGGGCAGACGGAGCCCTCGAACGGGCCGCACTCCCGATCGATCGATCGCTTCGGCGCCCCATGAACCGGCTCCCGGCGCCCCTTCCTCCGGCCGCGCGTCGACTTGCGACTCCTCAGGCGGCGGGCCGAGTCGATAGAATGAACCGGTTCGTCGAGAAGAACCGGGAGGCCCGCACCGGTTGCTCCGGACAGGAGGAAGCTCTCATGGCCCCCCGATCGATCGCGACCGCTACCGTGTCCTTCGGGCTCGTCTCGATCCCCGTCAAGCTGTTCTCGACCGCGCAGTCGAGCGAGGGGATCTCCTTCCGGATGCTGCACGCGAAGTGCCGCACGCCGATCCGACAGCAGTACGTCTGCCCGGCCGACAACGAGAAGGTCGATCGGGACCAGATCGTGAAGGGCTACGAGTTCGCCAAGGATCAGTTCGTCCTTTTCTCCCAGGAGGAGATCGAGGCGCTCGAGGAGGAGGCGACGAAGGCGATCGCGATCGAGGAGTTCGTGCCGCTCGACACGATCGATCCCGTCTACTTCGACCGGGCGTACTACCTCGGGCCCGACAAGGGAGGGGATCGCGCGTACAAGCTCCTCGCGCGGGCGATGGCCGACACCGGGCTTGGCGGCCTCGCGCGCTACGCGGCGCGCGGTAAGGAGTACATCGTCCTCGTGCGGCCGCTCGACGGCGGTCTCGTCATGCAGCAGCTGCGTCACGCGGAGGAGGTGCGGCCGATCTCGGAGGTCCCCGTCGGCAACGGCGGCGAGGTGAAGGACGCCGAGCTCGCTCTCGCCCTTCAGCTCCTGCGCCAGTCCGCCTCGGACGAGTTCCATCCGGAGCGGTACGAGGACCAGAGCCGCAAGCGCTTCCAAGAGATCCTGCAGAAGAAGATCGAGGGGCAGCAGTTCACCATCGCTTCCAGCGAGGCGCCTCCGCCGAAGGTGATCGACCTGATGGAAGCGTTGAAGGCGAGCCTCGCGGAGGCGCCGGCGGCCGGCGGCGGGAAGGGATCCGCCTCGCGCACCGGCGGCGCAGCCTCCCCGCGCAGGGGCGCCTCCCCGCGCCGGGACGCCGAGCGCGAAGCGGAAGGGGCCGCCGCCGCTTCTCGGGGACGCGCGGGCGCCGCGACGCGCCGGCCGCCTCGCTCGGCCGCCCTACCGGACGAGAAGAAGACGGGCACCGGCGCCGCCGGGAGAGGCTCGTCGAATGGAAAGGGGAAGGCGAGGCGCTCGGGCGCCGGCGGAGGAGCTTGACGCGCGCTTTCGTTCTCGCTCCGGATCTGGTAACGGAGAGTCATGACGACGATCGAGCGCCAGGGACGTCCGGACGATCTCGCCCGCCTCAGCTTCCCGAGTGGCTACGGAATCCGCGAGGCCGCGGCCGCGCTCGGGCTTACCGAGCAGCAGATCCGCGCCTTCGTGCGCGCCGGGCTCCTCGAGCCGCGCCGCGGCGCGCGCGGCGCCTTGCGCTTCTCCTTCCAGGACCTCGTCCTTCTGCGGACGGCGCGCGACCTCTCGCGGACCGTTCCGCCCCGCCGGCTCCGCGCCGCGCTCACGCGCCTGCGCGAGCAGCTCCCGGTCGGCCGCGATCTCACCGCGGTTCGCATCACGGCGGAAGGTGAGGATCTCGTCGTTCACGACGGCCGGGACGCCTGGCATCCGGCCTCGGGGCAGACGATCCTCGATTTCGAAGTCTCCGAGATCGCGGCCGAGGTCGCTCCCCTCGTGCGCCGGGCCGCGCGCGAGGCGATCGCGGAGGATCGCCGCCTCGAGGCGTCCGACTGGTACGAGCTGGCCTGCGACCTTGAGAGCTGCGAGCCGGAGGCTTCGCGTGACGCGTATCGCCGCGCGCTCGAGCTCGATCCCGACCATGCCGACGCCCATCTGAATCTCGGAAGGTTGCTTCACGAGGAAGGCAATCTCTCCGCGGCCGCGGCTCATTACCGGCAGGCGGCTCGCTCCCGGCCGGAGGACGCGACCGCCTGGTTCAATCTCGGCGTTTGCGAGCAGGACCGAGGCCGGGGCGAGCGGGCGGTCCGCTACTACCGGCACGCGATCACGCTCGATCCGAATCTCGCCGACGCGCACATGAATCTCGCGCTGGTCTACGAGGAGCTGGGGCGCCCGCGGCTCGCGTTGCGCCATCTGGCGATCCACCGGGGGCTGCTCGGGGAGCAGGGGGATTAGGCAGGCACGGTCGCGGGAACCACGGGTGGGAGCGGGGCTCGGAAACTCTCCCCCTCGGAGTCCGGTGCCGAGCCGATACGAACGAACGCGCCGGCGGCGAACCCAGGGCCGAGCGCGCTGATCGGGACGCCCGCCTTCGCCTTCGCCGCCGGCGCCTCCCCGGAAACAGCGGTTCTTCTGCTCCCGGGGAGTGGCCGTTTCCACGAGCCGTCACGAGGTCGTTGCCGACCAAGGACGTCCCGGAAGAAGCACGCCTCGTGCCAGAGGAGCGGATGCGGGGCGAGCAACGGCAAGATGCTTCAGCCACGAAGCTTTCGCGAACGAACGACGAAGTCGCCCGCGCGACTTGAGCGGAACCTTCCGCCGGTGCGCGTGCCGGGTGCCGGGTTTCCGGCGGATCGCAGGGAATCCGGCGCTACCCCTCGCGAGGCTCCATCCTGATGCCGTGCTTCTGCAGCCGCGTCTGGAGGCTTGGGCGAGAGAGCCCGAGGAGCTTCGCGGCGCGCGTCTGGTTGCCTCCGGCGATCCGCATCGCCTCGACGACGAGCAGGCGGTCGACGAGATCGAGGAGCTTCTCATGCGCCTCGTTCCCTGCGTGGGCTTCGAGATGCGCGCGGACGATGGCGCGCATCGGCTCCTCGCCGGGCGCGTTCGCCTGCGCCGGTCCCGATCCCGCCGCGGCAGTCCCAGCCGGCCTCGCCACTCGTCCCCCATCCTCCGCCGTCCCCGTTCCCGTCCCCGTCCCCGTCCCCGTTCCCGTCGTTGGCCCACCGGGCGTTGCAGCCCCTTCGAGGGCGCGCAGGATGTCCGCCTTCTGGATCGGATAGCCCCGGGTGAAGATCACGGCGCGCTGGATCGCGTTCTCCAGCTCCCGGACGTTGCCCGGCCAGGGATGGGCCAGCAGCGTCTCCTGCGCCTCGGGCGCGAGGATCGGCCGCTCCACCGCCAACTCGCGCGAGAAGCGGTCGAGGAAGTAGGCGGCGAGGCGCGGGATGTCCTCCCGGTGCTGCCGCAGCGGCGGCAGGTGGATCGTGACGACGTGGAGGCGATGGTAGAGGTCCTCGCGGAACTCCCCCTGGGGGATCGCCTTCTCGAGATCGCGGTTGGTGGCGGCGAGGAGCCGTACGTCGACCCGCACGGTGTCCGTCCCGCCGAGCCTCTCGAAGCTTCTCTCCTGGAGCACGCGCAGCACCTTCGCCTGCACGAGCGAGGGCAGCTCTCCGATCTCGTCGAGGAAGAGCGTGCCTCCTTGCGCCTGCTCGAAGCGGCCGATGCGGCTGGCGACCGCTCCGGTGTAGGCCCCGCGCTCGTGCCCGAACAGCTCGCTCTCGAGCAGGGTCTCCGGGATCGCGGCGCAGTTGACCGCGACGAGCGGCGCCGCGCTGCGCCGGCTGTGCTGGTAGATCGCGCGCGCGACCAGCTCCTTCCCGGTGCCGGTCTCGCCGCGGATCAGCACCGTCGCGTCGGTGGGAGCGACGCGGCCGATCGTCTTGTACACCTCCTGCATCGCGGCCGACTGGCCGATCAACGCGTCTCCCTGCTCCGGCGGCGCCACCGGATCCAGCTCGACCGGCCGGCGCATCAGGCGCGCTCCGGCCAGCGCGCGATCGATCGCCTCGATCAGCTTCTCCGGATCGAACGGCTTCAGCTGATAGTCGAACGCGCCGCGCTTCGTCGCCTCGACCGCCGTCTGCATCGTCCCGTAGCCGGTCATCAAGATCACGGGGAGGCGCGGATGGATCTCGTGCGTTCGGCGAAGGGCGTCGAGCCCATTCATCCCCGGCAGACGGATGTCCATCACGAGCAGATCGGGGACCTCGCGCGAGATCGCCTCCATTCCCTCCTCGGCCCGCCGGTACGTCTCGACCTCGTGGCCGCGGCTGCGCAGCAGCTTCGCGAACGAGGCGAGGATCTGCGGCTCGTCGTCGACGACTACGATACGGCTCATCATCCCTCCCGATGCGCGGCTGCGGAGGGCAGCCAAAGGGAGAATCGGCTTCCGCGCGGCCCGGTCCCCTCGAGGTCCAGGCGACCCTCGTGCCGGGCGACGATCCAGGCGGCGATCGTCAACCCCAGGCCGGTTCCCTCCGCCTTCGTCGTGAAGAACGGATCGAAGATACGCTCCCGCGCCTCGTCCGCGATCCCCGGCCCGGTGTCCTCGAAGCGCAGCGCGACGCCGTCCGATCCGGACGGATTGCGTGCGGCGCAACCGGTCACGGTCAGCTCCCCTCCCTCGGGCATTGCCTCGACCGCGTTGCGGATCAGGTTCACGAAGACCTGGCGGATCTGCGCGGCGTCGGCGAAGACGCGGGGAAGGTCCGTCTCGAGATCGCAGTGGACGCGGACGCGACGGGACTCGAGCCAGGGCTCCATCAGCTCGAGCGTCTGTTCGATCAGCGGGGGGATCGGCTCGACGCGAGGCGAGAGCTGCGGGGGACGGGAAAACTCGAGGAAGTTGTGCACGATCGACTCGAGCCGCCGCAGTTCCGAGTCGATGACCTCGAAGTCCTCCGCTTGATCGGCGAGGTCGACTCCGCCGGCCCCATCGATCCCGCCGCCGCCGCCACGACCGCCACTTCCCCCAGCGCTGCCGCCTCCTCCGCCGCTACCACCGCTGCCGATCTGATGGCGAAGCGTGTAGAGCCGCATGCGGATCGAGGTCAGGGGATTGCGGATCTCGTGCGCCACGCTCGCCGCCAGCTTGCCGACGCTCGCCAGCTTCTCGGCGCTCTCCAGATGGACCCGGCTTCGCTCGATCTGTTCGCGGGACTCCTCCACGTCGCTGACGAGATCGCGCAGGTAGCGGCCGACCTCGCGCAGCTCGTCCTCGGGACCCGCGAGCCGGGAAGGCGCCTCCTCGCCGCGCGCCTCCCGCGCCTCACGAGCGAGACGGCGGACCGGATTGAGCACGCCTCGCACGAACGCGAGGAGGAGCGCCAGGCTTCCGAGGATCGTCAGGCCCAGCGATCCCGAGACGAGAAGCGTGGTGCGGGCGATCTTCCGGCGGGCCGCCTGGACGCTCCGGTCCATCGCCCGCTCGTTCGTCGCGATGAGCGCTTCGGAAAGCTGGTAGGTCGCCTCGGACAGCTCCTTGACGGAGCCGAGCTGCAGCCGGCGCGCCTGGTCTTTCTCCCCTCTCCGGTAGGTCTCCAGCACCCTGTCGCGCACCGCGTCGTAGCGCAGGTAGGTCGTGCCGAGATCCGCAAGGATCCGATGCTCCTCCGGCTCACGGGCGGCCGCGCGGGCGCGGGCGAGCCACTTCTCGAACTCGGCCCGGCGGGTCTCGAGCTCCTGGAGCCACGCCTCGTTGCCGTCGTCCAGGAGGAAAGCGGAGGTGAGACCGCGCTGCTCGAGCAGGGAGATCTCCAGCTCCTCGGCGGCTCGCACGCTGGAGACGTTGGAGGTGATGATCTCCTCCATCGTCTCTCCGAGCGAGCGGGCGGCGAGCAGGGCGGTGAGCGCGCCGAGGCCGGCGAGTGCGACGACACCGACCAGGATCAGGGCGAGGCGAGCCTCGAGTCTCATGCGTGCACCGACCTCATGCCGGCCGCCTCTCCCTCCGGCCTCCTCTCCCGTCTCGAGGAGCTTCGCACCAAGACCGAAGGTCGAGCGCCGGGGTCACGACCGGCGCCGGGATCGTCGCACACCGGCCGGCGCCCGTCATCGGGTTTCTGTTCGTTGACCGTCCCCGGGAGCGAAGCGCATACTGGCGCGTCATGTCTTTGACGATTCTCGCGGTGGGATTCCTCGTCGTCCTCGTCCTTGCCTACCAGCTCTATGGGCGCTGGATCGCGCGGCAACTCGCGGTCGACGACGCGCGCACGACCCCGGCGCGGACCGTGAACGACGGAGTGGACTTCGTGCCGACCCCTCCGTTCTACCTCTTCGCCCAGCACTTCTCCGCCATCGCCGCCGCCGGGCCGATCGCCGGCCCGATCCTCGCTTGCCAGGCCTTCGGGTGGCTGCCGTGTCTGATCTGGATCGGCTTCGGAGTCGTGCTGATCGGCGCGGTCCACGACTTCACGAGCCTCGCGGCTTCCGTGCGGCACGGCGCGCAATCGATCGCCGAGATCACGCGCGAGCACCTCGGGACCGGAGCGGGACGCGCAATCCTGGTCTTCATCTGGATCGCCCTGGTCTACGTGATCGTCGCGTTCTCCGACATCACGGCGGGCAGTTTCGTCGCCGGGACCGAAGAGCTGCGGCAAGGAGGCGTTTCCTTCCATCCCGGCGGCGCGGTCGCGGCGGCGAGCGTGCTCTACCTCGCCCTCGCCGTCGTCCTGGGGATCGTCAACCGTTTCCTGAAGCCGCCTCTCTGGCTGGCCACCCTCGTCTTCGTGCCCGCCACCTTCGGGCTTGCATGGCTCGGGACGCACGTCTCCCACGTGCTGCTTCTCGACCATCGCACCTGGGCGTTGCTGATCCTCGCCTACTGCTGCGTCGCCTCCGTCGTCCCGGTCTGGTCGCTCCTGCAGCCGCGCGGGTATCTCGGAGGGTTCGTCCTGTACTCCGCGCTCGCGGCCGGCGTGATCGGCGTGCTCTTCGGCGGCTACTCGATCCAGCAGCCGGCCTTCCGCTCCTGGGACGTGGGGGGAATGACCGGCGCGCTCTTCCCGTTCCTGTTCGTGACGATCGCCTGCGGCGCCTGTTCGGGATTCCACGGCCTCGTCTGCTCGGGGACGACGTCGAAGCAGATCGCGCGCGAGAGCCACATGAAGCCGATCGGCTACGGCGCAATGCTGGCCGAAGGGTTCGTAGCGCTGATCGCGCTCGTGACGATCATGATCGTCGCGCCCCGGAATCTGGCCGGCCTGGCTCCCGGAACGATCTACGGCAACGGAATCGGCCGCTTCCTCACGCTCCTGGTCGGCGAGAAGAACCTGGCGTTCGCCGTCACCTTCGGCGCGATGGCGTTCTCGACGTTCGTCTTCGACACGCTCGACGTCTGCATGCGGCTCGGCCGCTACATTCTGCAGGAGCTGACCGGATGGCGGGGACGGTGGGGCGCGCTCGCCGGCACGCTGATCACCGCTGCACTGCCGCTCTATTTCCTGCTCGCGACGAGCGCGGGGAGCTGGGCGAAGTTCTGGACGCTCTTCGGCGCCTCGAACCAGCTCCTCGCGGCGCTGACGCTGCTCGCCGTCACCTACTGGCTCCATCGCGCCCGCAAGCGGATCGCGTTCACGTTGCTGCCGATGCTCTTCGTGCTGGCCGCGACGCTGACCGCTCTCCTGCGGCTCGGGATCGCGAACTTCCGCGCCGCCCGTGGCCTGAACCTCGAGATGGTCAATGGACTGGCTGCGATCGCGCTGATCCTGCTCGCCCTCTACCTCGTCGGCGTGGCGCTCGTGCGCGTGCGGCTCGATCGCCGCGCGTCCGCCGCCCCGGGCGGCGGCGGCCGGGCGACGGCCGGTTCGCGCTGAGGCGCGTCGAAGGACGGAGGGGACGGACAGATGGCACGGGCGAAGGGCCGCCCGCCGGCGGCTGAAGAAGCGAGGGAAGCGGGGAAGGGGGCGGGCGCGGCCGTCGACGGAGGGGCGCGAGCGTTCCGCTGGATCGCGACCGGCTCGATCCTCCTGGCCTGCCTGCTCGCCTTCGGCGGATCGCTTCGCTACGGGTTCGTCAGCGACGACCGCCATCTGATCGTCGACCGCCTGCCGTCCTACACGCGCAGCCTCCCCGTCGCGGACGCGTTCACGTCGCCGTTCTGGAAGGGGGGCGCGTACGGCGCTCTGCCGGGCGAGGAGAAGGACTACTACCGCCCGCTCGTCACTCTTTCCTACGCGCTCGACGCGCGGATCGGCGGCGGCAGCCCACGGGCCTTTCACGCCACGAACCTGCTGCTGCACGCCTTGGCGAGCCTTCTCGTCTGCTCGATCCTCTTGCGCCTCGGCCTCCGCCGGCCGTTCGCGCTCGCCGGCGCTCTCTTGTTCGCGACACACCCGGTCCATGTCGCAAGCGTCGCCTGGATCTCGGGCCGGACCGACCTGCTCTGCGCCGTCTTCCTGCTCCTCGCCTACGACCGCCTCTCGGTCGCGATCGACCGGTCGATGGACGCCGGAGCCGCCTCGCGGGCGTCGGAGGGCCAGGCTGCCGGCCGATGGAAGGCGAGGGCGGATCTCGCCGTCGGGCTCGTCGCGTTCGTCCTCGCCCTGCTCTCGAAGGAGATGGCCTTCTCGCTGCCGGGGCTGCTCCTGCTGCACGCGTGGCTGCGGCGCTCGCAGGCGCGGCGGGCGCCCGCGGGCGAGAAGCGGGAGGGCCGCGCCGCCTCCGCCACGGTCCCAGCCGCCGTCCCCGCCTGGCCGTGGGCGGAGCTTGCCGCTACGGCAGCCGCCGCTGTTCTCCTGCTGGTCTTCCGCGCGGCGATCCTGGGCCTGCCCGATCTGCAGGCGGGGGCGCGGTCGGCGAGCGGCTCGCTGCGGCCCGCGATCCTGCCGGCCGCCTTCCTCTGGTACGCCAAGGCTCTGCTGCTGCCCGGAGCCTTGGCGCTCGAGGTCTCGTTCCCGCCGGTCGCCTCTTTTCTCGATCCGCGCGTTCTGTTGGGACTGCCTGTGCTCGGCGCGACGATCGCCGGCGCGATCCTGCTGATCCGGCGGGGGCATGCGGCCGGTCTCGGCCTCGGCTGGATCGTCGTGAGCCTGCTGCCGGTATCGCATCTCGCGCCTCTCGTCTTCCGGGCGATCGTGACGGAGTACTGGCTCTACGTCCCGTCCGCAGGCTTCGCGCTCGCCGTCGCCGCCGGCGCGCAGTCGCTCGCGGGCTCCTTCGCGGTGCGCCGCAGGCTTCCGGCTCCCGCGATTCCGGCGGCGGTCTTCCTGCTCGCCCTGATCGGGCTCTTCCGCGTCCCGGCGCGCGCCGCCCCGCTCGTCTCCGAGGAGGCGCTTCTCACGCGCCAGGTGGAGGCCGACCCGGACCGCGTCGAGTCCTGGGTCAGTCTCGCGACGGAATACGGAAGCTCGGGACGCCTTCCCGAGGCGACGCGCGCGATCGGCGAGGCGCTTCGCCGCGATCCGCGCCTGCGCGGCGCGCAGCTCACTCTCGGGAATCTTTTCGACCTGAGCGGCCGGGCCGACTCGGCAGAGGCCGCCTACCGCCGCGAGATGGCGTTCCATCCCGAATCGGACGAAGCGCGGCTGAGCCTGGCCGACATGCTCCTGCGCCGCGGCGAGGAAGGGGAGGCGGTCGTCCTTTACCGGGACACCCTCGCGCGCGGAGGGACGACGAGCGCCGGGATCCTCGACCGGGCGCGCTCGCTCCACGAGGCCGCGATCGACTTGCGGTCGGGCCTCGCTTGGCAGCGGCGCGAGGAGGCGCTGCGCCTTGCGGCAGGCATGCACGCCGCGTTGGAACAGGCAGGGACCGAGCGGCTCGCCGAGGTCCGACGCCTCCGACTCGAGGAGCTTCTCCGGCTCGACGAGCTGCCGGAAGCGACGCGGGCGTGGGAGGCGATGACGGAGGATCGCGAGACGTACGAGCCGGCAGTGCGACTGCTGTCGTCCTCGCTGTCGTCGTCGCTGTCGCCGTCGCTGTCGCCGTCCCCCCCGGCGCCCGAGCAGGCGCTCCGCGCTTCGCCAGCCGCGGCCGCGATCGCCCGCGACCTCGCGTCGTTCTTCGCCGCGACCGGGCGGGCATCGCGCGGC
This sequence comes from Candidatus Eiseniibacteriota bacterium, assembly GCA_041946735.1. Lineage (GTDB taxonomy): Bacteria > Eisenbacteria > RBG-16-71-46 > CAIMUX01 > VGJL01 > JBHGAY01. The sequence continues at coordinate 38,556 of JBHGAY010000001.1, read as the reverse complement.
CTTCCGCTCTGGCGCGGTCTGCTGCGCGCCGGGCAGCTCACGCCCGAGGATCTGAACCATCAGGCGGTGCGCATCCTGCAGGCGGGAGGCTCGGGAGACGGCAGTGGAGGCGGCGTGGCAGACGGCGGCGCAGGCGGCGCTGAAGACGGTGGCGAAGTCGGCGCGGGCGAAACAGGTGGCGACGCGGCGGCGGCGATCTGGCAGATGCTCCTCGAGGAGAGGGCCGACCACCCGCTCGCCCTCCTGAACCTCGGCGGGCTCGCCTTCTCCTCCGGCGATCGCGAGCGATGCCGTTCGATGTGGGGCCGGTTCCTCGCGCTCTATCCCGACCGGCCGGAGGCGGCGGAGGTGCGCGAGAAGCTCGCTGCTCTCTAGGCCATTCCGCCGTCCCGACTATCCGGCCGTCCGCATTCCTCCCGCGCCCGATCGGAGCAGCGTGTCGAGGATCACCTTCCGGATCAGCGTGAAGCCGAAGAAGCTGACCATCACCCCCGAGATGAAGTCGAGGTTCGCCCAGCGCCAGGCGATCAGGAAGGTGGCGGCGCCGGCCACGATCGTCCCGGCGTCGATCGCGCGGCGTGGACCGGCCGGAAGCACGTCCCAGCGCTCCGGACCCGGGTAGCGCTCCTCCTCGTCTGCCGTCGCCAGCGTCTGCTTGCGGTCGGGCAGCAGATGGACGGTGACGAAGCTCAGCAGGTAGGCGAGGGAGCCCACCAGGATCAGCATGTTCACGGAGAGGTGATCGGCCGCGCTGCCCGGCAGACCGAACAGCGTCGCCTGGAGTCCGCGCAGCGCTCCCAAGCGCATTCCATGGTCGTAGAGCCACGCGCCGCTCGAATAGCAGAACGAGTAGGCGAGGTTCGCCACCGACATGAATCCGGCGAAGAGGCTTCCCGCCGCGGCGACCGGGATGATCGCGCCGACCAGCGAGTAGGTGCTCATGCGGATCGACGCGATGCCGATCGCCATCAGCCCGTTGTAGACGGCGAGCGTCAGCAGCCTCGTCGTCGCTTCGCTCCAGAACGGCAGGACCCGATGGACGCCCCCGGCGATCGTGCTGAACCAGGGATCGACCATCACGTACTGCGTCAGGTTGATCCCGATGCTCACGAGGATGTAGATCCGGAACATCTTCCGCAGCCCGAAGCGATCCTGCCACCGCACCCCTTTCCAGGCGAACAGCAGCACCCCCGCGAAGTAGCCGACATAGGTCACGCCGTCGGAGATTCCGATCTGCGTCTGGGTGAAGCCGAGCGTCTCGATCAGATAGTTGTTCCAGAGCGCTCCCATCGCGGGCTGGAAGTGGAAGATGAAGTAGAAGAGCATGACGCCCAGGATCGGTCCCGAGTTCAGGCCGGTCCAGAAGCCCAGGACCGACCGCTTGAGCGGGATCGGATTCGCGCGGTCGCGCGGAAGCAGGAGGACGACCGCGAGGACCAGCAGCGGCACGAGGGCGAGCCCGACCATCAGCCCGTCGAACGGCACGTGCTCCGAGAAGTAGCCGCCAAGCACGGCGGCGAGAATCCCGGTCCCGTAGATCGCGGTCCAGCAGATCGCCTGGTTGAGTCCGACCGTCGTCGACTTCGATCTTCCGGTCGCCCTCGCTTCCTCGTCCCCCGCGATCACCGTCGCGCGGTCGACCGAGACGTCGGTCGCGGCGAGGATGATCGACAACCCGAACATGAACCAGAAGAACATCATCGCGGTCTTGTCGAGGAGCGGGGTGAGCACGTAGCCGAGGATCGCGGCGGACAAGAGACCGATCAGGATCGTCTTCGTCCGGCCGTAGGCATCGATGAGGAAGCCGAGGAGTGGCTTGAAGCTCCAGGCGAGATACGACTTCGCGAAGAGCCCCTGGGTCGCCGCCTCGCTCATTCCGTAGTCGAAGCGGAAGTGCCGGAAGAACGGCTGATAGGTGATCCCCTGGAACGGATTCGCGAGTCCCTGCAGCACGTACTCGAGCGCGAAGACGAGCTTCAGCGGATGGATGCCGAGGATCGTTCGCACGCGAGGGGCGCCGGCGGCGGCCTGCGCCGATTCCGGCGATTGCGGCGCGGCGGCGATCGCCGCGGGAGAGGCGGCCGCGGTGGACGGGTCGTTCTGCGCGCTGCTCATGCTCCTCCGCCCCGGGGCCCCGGTCCCGGCGGACGGACCATGCTACCCGTTCGAGGTGGAGGAAGGCGAGGGGGACCCGCTAGCCTCATGGGTCTCCTCGCGGCCGCCGATCGTCCACCGACATGCATCGGTCCGCCCCGGGAGACGGGCGAGACCTCGAGGACGACGATGGACCTCTGGGTCGGCACGAGCGGCTACGGCTACAAGGAATGGAAGGGGAGCTTCTATCCGGGCGACCTCCCCGCGGCGAAGATGCTCCGCTACTTCGGCGAGAGGCTCCCGGCCGTCGAGATCGACAACACCTTCTACCGCCTGCCGCGCCGCAGCGTGCTGGAGGCATGGGCGCAGGAGGTTCCCGACCGCTTCCGCTTCACCCTGAAGGCGTCGCGGCGCATCACGCACTTCAAGCGCCTGAAGGGCGCGCAGGACGAGACGGATTACCTCCTCGCGACCGCGGCCTGCCTCGGCGAAAAGCTTGGAGCCATCCTGTTCCAGCTGCCGCCAAACCTTCCGAAGGATCGCGAACGGCTCGAGTCGTTCCTCGACCACCTCGCCACCCGCGCGACCCCCGCTCCTCCGGTGGCGTTCGAGTTCCGCCACGCGAGCTGGTTCGAGCCGGACGTCCTCGACCTGCTATCGTCCCACGGAGTTTCGCTCTGCTTCGTCGACGGCGGCGAGGAGGGGCTGGAGATCCCCTTCACCGCGACCTCCACCTGGGGGTACCTGCGGCTGCGCCGTCCCGACTACGACGAGCGGGACCTCGAGGCGTGGTGCGAACGGATCGCGACGCAGGCATGGAACCAGGCCTTCGTCTTCTTCAAGCACGAGGAAGCGGGGGCCGGCCCGGCTCTCGCCGCCCGGCTGCTGGAGAGTTGGCGCGGCTCCGCCGCGCCTGAACTTCGCGGCTCTTCCCGCATCCGTTCCTAGATGCCCGGTCCTCAGCGCACGGCGATCGTTTTGCCCGTCTCGATCCGGCCGTCCGCTTCCAGCCGGTAGAAGTAGGTGCCGGCCGGCACGGTCCGCCCATCCGTGCCGCTTCCGTCCCACGTGCTTGCGTGCACGCCCGGCTGGAGCGACTCCCCGTCGAGCAGCGTCCTCACGAGGCGCCCGGCGCTGTCGAAGATGCGGAGGGACACCGGCGTCTCGCGCGGCAGCCGGAACGCGATCGTCGTCGAGGAGGTGAACGGGTTCGGCCGGCTCCACGTCAGGTGCGGCCTAGCGGCGGCGTCCACTCCGAACGGGCCGCCGTTCGCGACGCCGGTCGACTCGCGCAGGTCGGCCACCCACGCCTCCTGCTCGCCGCCGGGGTTGAAGCCATAGCCGGAGATCACCTTCCCGTCCGCAGAGATTCCGAGCGCCCAGAGCAGGTAGAGCCCCTGCAGGTCGAGACCGTAGTCGTTCGCCAGCACCAGGTTGAGATCGCGCATGCCGTGGCCCGAGTCCCAGACGAAGGCGGCGCCGGTTCCGAGCGTCGCGTCGTAGTTCGCGAGCCCGACGATCACCGATCCGTCCGCGCTGACCGCCCCCGCACGATCGATGCCGAGGTTGCCGTAGAGCCTGCCGAGATGCACGAATCCGGTCTGCTGCGTCCAGCGATAGACGCCCTGGAAGTCCGAGCCGACGATCACCGTCCCGTCGGGAGTCACAGCGGTGGCGAAGTTGTTCGAGCCGAGCGCCACCATGCCTCCGCCGGACGTCCAGCGGAATGCCTGGTCGTAGCCGGAGATCTTCGAGCCTGTGCCGACGACCAACTGGCCGGCCGCGTCGACCCCGGCGGCGCGGCTCAGCGCTGGTCCGCCCGCGAAGTCGCCGAGGCTTGCCATCCCCGTCTGCTCCGTCCAGCGGAACGCGAAGATGCCGTCGGGAGCCTGGCTCGCGCCGACGATCACGGAGCCGTCGGGTGTGATCGCGTCGGCCTGCCCGTAGGACGTCGGGCCGCCGAGGGTGCCGAGCGGGACCATTCCCGTCTCCTCGGTCCAGCGGAACGGGGTGCCCTCTTCACCCGACGTCGCGTCGTCGCTTGCCCCGACGACGATGGAGCCGTCGGCCGAGCACGCGTAGGCGAAACTCGCGAACGGTCCGCCTGGGATGTCGCCCAAGCCGATCATCCCTTCCGCGCGGCGCCAGCGGAACGCCTGGATCCCCTGGCTGGAGTTCGACTCTCCGACGACGGTCGAGCCGTCGGGCGAGACGCCGAACGCGATCGAAGGACCGAAGTCGCCATCGAGAAATCCGAGCGGCGTAAAGGCAGGCTGCGAGAGGCAGGGGGCGGCGAGGATCGAGCAGAGAGCGAGAGCAAGGACGGGAGCGAGGACAGGAGCAAGGGCGGGAGCGAGGCCAGGAGCGAGGACGAGGCGCGCAACGCTTCTCACGGGAGTTCCTCCACAAGCTCGAGAGTCATGGACACCGATGGCGCCGGAAGGGGGGCGCGGAACCCGCTTCTGTCGCTGGGACGCTGGCGGCCAAAGGACGGTCGCGTCCGGCGCGGCCGGTGATACCGGCAACCGGGGATCGTCCGGCTCGACCGGGGATCGAGCCCGCTCGGGCGGGCAGGTCCGCAAGCGCGCAGTCAGGCGGCGGATCGCCGGAAGCGCAGGAGACGGGCGTTCACGGCGACGATGACGGTCGACAGCGCCATCAGCGCCGCCCCGATCGCGGGCGAGAGCACGATCCCTTCGCCGTACAGGACTCCGGCGGCCAGAGGAAGGGCGACGACGTTGTAGCCGGTCGCCCAGAGAAGGTTCTGCGCCATCTTGCGGTGCGTCGCGCGGGCGAGCTGGAGGATCGCCGGAACGTCGCGCGGATCGGAGCGGACGAGCACGACGTCGGCCGACTCGATCGCGACGTCCGTGCCGGCGCCGATCGCGATCCCGACGTCGGCTTGCGTGAGTGCCGGCGCGTCGTTGACCCCGTCGCCGGTCATCGCGACGACCAGTCCGCGCTGCTGCACCTCGCGCACCTTCGAAGCCTTCTCGGCCGGCAACACCTCGGCGAAGACCTCGTCGACGCCCAGCTCCGCGGCGACCGAGCGCGCGACCGCCGCGGAGTCGCCCGTCAACATCATCACGCGCACCCCCATCGCCTTCAGCTGCGCGATCGCCTCCCGCGACTCCTCGCGCACCCGATCGGCGAGCGCGAGCACCCCGACCGGCTGCTCTGCGACGACGACGAAAGCGAGCGTCTTGCTCGCGGCGGCGAGCGGCGCCGCCCGCTCCAGCTCGCGGTCCTTCGCGCGCTCGCGAAGCCAGCCGGGGCCGACGACCGCCGTCGCCGTCCCCTCCACGACTCCCTCGGCGCCGCGCCCCGGGAGCGCGCGGAACTCCGCCGGCTCCGGGATCGAGAGACCGCGCCGCCGCGCCTCCTCGACGATGCCGGCCGCGATCGGATGCTCGGACCGGCTCTCGATCGACGCCGCGAGACGGAGAAGGTCCGGATCGGACCGGTGGTCGAAGCCGACGATGTCCGTGACGCCGAAGCGTCCCTCGGTGAGCGTGCCGGTCTTGTCGAAGAGGACCGCGCCGACCTCGCGCGCCCGCTCGAACGCGGAGCGATCGCGGATCAAGAGGCCGTTGCGGGCGGAGATCGCTGTCGACACCGCGACGACGAGCGGCACGGCGAGCCCGAGGGCGTGGGGGCACGCGATCACGATGACGGTCACCATCCGCTCGAGCGAGAAGACGAACGGCCGGCCCGCCGCAAGCCATGCGGCGAGGGTGATCGCGCCGGCCGATAGCGCGACGATCGTGAGCCACATCGCCGCGCGATTCGCGAGATCCTGCGTGCGCGAGCGGCTCTCCTGCGCGCGCCGCACCAGCTCCATCACCTGCGCGAGATAGGTCTGCTCCCCGGTGCGCGACACCTCGATCGTGACCGACCCGTCGCCGTTGATCGATCCTCCCATGACGGGACTGCCCGCGGACTTCTCCACCGGGCGGCTCTCGCCCGTCAGCATCGCCTCGTTCATCCAGCTCGATCCCTCGACGACGGCTCCGTCCACGGGAATCTTCTCGCCCGGCTTGACGAGGAGCCGGTCGCCCGGGTGGATCTCGGCGAGCGGGACGTCGTCGACGCCGCCGGGCCCGATCCGGTGCGCCTCGGCGGGAAGGAGAGCGGCGAGGCTCTGCAGCGCCGCGGATGCGCCGAGGACCGAGCGCATCTCGATCCAGTGGCCGAGGAGCATGACGTCGATCAGCGTCACCAGCTCCCAGAAGAAGTCCTTGCCGGGCAGCCCGAGCGCGACCGCCGCGCTGTAGAGGTAGGCGCTGCTGATCGCGACGGCGATCAGGGTCATCATCCCGGGGCGGACGCGCCGCAGCTCGCCCGCGATGCCGCGCAGGAACGGCCAGCCGCCATAGAAATAGACGATGGACGAGAGGGCGAGCTGCGCCTGCATCTGACCGGGGAAGTGGATCCGGCCGCCGAGGCCCACGGCGCCGAGGATCATCGGATCGAGGGCGAGCACCGGGACGGTGAGAATCACCGAAAGCCAGAAACGCCGGCGGAAGTCGGCGAGCATCGCCTCGTGCGAGTGCGCTGCTGCGGCGCCGGGCCCCGCATGGCCCGCATGGCCAGCATGGCTCGCATGGCCCGCGTGGCCCGCATGGCCCGTAGCGCCCGCATCGCCCTCGCGCATGCGGCCCCCGGAGTCCCTAGAGGTCACGCATGCAGACGAGCTTCTGGCGAATCGCTCCGAGGTGGTAGGCAGCATGGGCGAGAGCCCCGATTGCGCCTCCCATCGATTCCTCTTCGCCGGCCGCGTGCCCCGCGATCGCTTCGCGCAGCTCGCGATACCGCCGCTGCATCTGCTCGCGCAGGGCGGACCACGCCGCTTCGTCGACGGTCTGCGTCTTCCAGCTCTCCGACCACTTCCGCGGGGTCCGCTCCTGTCGAATCCAGGCCGCCGAGGCCTCGAGCGAGAAGAGCATGTGGTGGGCGTGAGCGGCGATCGTGCTCCCGCCGATCACGCGGGACGCCTGCTCGGCGCTCACGTTCTCGAGCGTGCCGAACCAGCCTGCCTTCGGGTCGTTGTCCAGAAACCAGCTGCCCTGCCCCTGGGGGCCCTCGAAGCACTCCGAGAGCAGCGCGAAGATCTGTTGGATGGCGGTCTGCATCGTGATCTCGGGCATGGACGATCCTCCTGTCGGTTGCGATCGATTGCTAGGACGTCGATGCCTGTTCCGCGCCCGCAGGGACGAAGCGAAGCGCGCAGGAGTTCATGCAATATCGAAGCCCCGTCGGGGGCGGACCGTCGTCGAAGACGTGCCCGAGGTGCGCTCCGCAGCGGGCGCAGAGGGTTTCCGTGCGAATCATCCCGTGGCTCGTGTCGCGCGCCTCGCGAACGTGCTCGGGATCGATCGGCGCGAAGAAGCTCGGCCATCCCGTTCCCGAGTGGAACTTCGATCCCGACGAGAAGAGGGGCAGGTCGCAGAGGCGGCAGTGATACGTCCCGGCCTCCTTCACGTCGAGGAGCAGGCCGCAAAACGCCCTCTCCGTCCCCTTTCCGAGCAGGACGGTCCGCTCCTCGGCGGTGAGCTCACGCGCAAGCTCCTCGATCCTCTCGGGCGGCAGCGGCGTGATGTCATACCCGGACCGTGAACGCGCCATGGCTCCTCCTATCCGAAGCGGCGGACGCGGGAAACGAACCGGGCATTCTACGGTGGCCCCGCAGGTCCCGACAAGGGAACGCGCGAAACGCGCGAACCGGGCGGACCGGGCGAACCGTGCGGACCGTGCGAACCGTGCGAACCGTGCGAACTGCGGGCGCGGCAGTCGACTGTACGGATCCTGTAGAAGCCTGCCCGGCCGGCCGATGCATATCCCGGAGGGCGCCGGCGCCCCCGCGAGCGAACCGGCGCGTTCCCGGGGAGGGGAAGACCGATGTGGAACTCCGCTTCGATTCCGAACGAGAACGTGCCCTGTCTCTACGATGCGCGAGAGCGAGTGACGCGGCTGATCGATCGAGCGGCGTCCGGAGAGCTGCCCGCCGCCATCGCCAACCTCGAGTCCCTCGATCGCGAGTACGCTCCGCACCCGCTCGTCCGACATGCGCTCGCCCGCCTACGGCTGCGAGCCGGGTCGCGAGAGCAGGCGCGCGAGAGCCTGACGAGGGCGCTCGACCTGCTGGTCGCGCGCGGACATTTGCGGCTCGCCGCGGATCTCTGTCGCGAATACCGGGACGCGGGCGTCGATCCCGACCGCGTCGCGGAAAGCGAGGCGTCCTCCGGCGGCGGCCGCCGCTAGCCCGCCGCCGCCGTTAGCCGGCCGCCGCCGTTAGCCGGCCGCCGCCGTTAGCCCGCGGCTGCTAGACCCTTGTTCTAGTTGTCCAATCCCTGATCGATCCAGTCGGACATGAGGAGAATCTCGTCCTCCGACAGGCAGGTGGTCGTGCAGCCGAACGGCATGCGCGCGCCGAACGGAGGGTTCGGCCCGACCTTCTGCACGATGATGCTGCCCGGGCCGTTGCGCGAGATGATGACCGGCCCGTGGTCGCTGGTGCCGTGGTTCGCGTCGAACTTCGTCGAGAGGTTCAGGTTCGCCTCCGGCGAGGAGCCCGAGTGGCAACCGAGGCATCCCTTGTCCTCGAAGAGCGGATGGATGTCGGTCGTGAACCGGATGCGGCGCGGAGCGACCGAGAAGAACGCTCCCTCGCTGACCTGGTCGTCGAACTTGACGATCACCGGTCCGTCGACCGCTCCCTGCGGGACCCAGACGCGCATGCTCTGCTCGTCCCAGACGGTGATCGTGGTCGGAATCCTCGTATCGTCCGGCCCCTGGAAGGTCACCTCGGGATCGATCGTGGCGGTGCGGAAGCCGGTTCCATAGATCGTGATGATGTCGCTCACCGTCGTGCGGCTCGGTTCGAGCTTCGTGATGACGACCGGCACGGACGGCTGGAGCACCTTGAAGGGGACGCTGTTGCTCGACTGACCCGCGATCGTCACCTGCACCGTCGCCGCTCCGCCGGCGTGGCTCGCCGGAACGGAAGCCTCGATCTCGGTGTCGCTCCAACTCGAGATGGGAGCGATCAGGCCGCCCACCTTCACCTGGCCGCCGGTCCCCGCCTCGGTGAAGTCCTGACCCACGATCCGGAATCCGGCGCCCGGAAGGCCGCTGTCGGGCTCGACCGACGTGATGAGGGGGTCGATCTCCTGCACGAGCGTGAACGGCACCTCGTTGCTCGAGAGCGTCCGCGCGACGAGATGGACCGTTCCGGTCTGCGCTCCCGGAGGGATGGTCGCCTGCACGATCGAGTCGCCCCAGGCGAGCGTCTGCGCCTCCACCGTCCCGAAGAAGACCTTGCTGTCCTTCTTCGAGACGCCGAAGAGCCGTCCCTCGATGGCGATCGTGCCGCCGACCGGACCGCTCGAGGGGACGATCTGCGCGATCACCGCGGGGCGATTGCCCGCTTTGTACGCGAACGCATCGCTCTCCTGGCCGTCGACCTTCACGGTCAGGTTGCCGGAGGCGACGTCGTCGGGAACGACGGCGAGAATCTTCTTCTCGCTCCACGAAAGCGACTGAGCGCTCTTTCCTCCGAACCAGATCTCGCTCGAGCCGCGGGTGGAGCCGAAGCGCTCGCCGCGAAGGCGCGCGGTGGTGCCCGCCACGACCGTGTCGGGCGAGATCGAGGTGATGCTGGGGCGATCCGGCGGCGGACTCGTCGTGCCGCCGCCGTCGTCGCTGGAGCAACCGGCGAACAGCGCGAGTCCGAGGACGAGTCCGAGGACGAGCGACGGGAGCAGGGCATGCCCCGCCAGGCGGAGACGTCTCATCTAGAGGATCCTCCTTGCTTCCGAGATGGATCTGCAGTGGGAAGTGCGGCCGAAGGGTCTCGTGGACGTATCCTGGCCGGCACGGATCAAGAGAACCGGCAACGATACCGATTCCCGCGCGCGATGGGGAACGGGAAATGTCACGCGCGCCCTCGCCGTCGCGTGCTAGGCTCGGCCGGGCGTTTCGATCGCAGCCCGATCGCAGCCCCAATCGCAGCCTGATGGAAATCGCAGTCTGATGTAGGACACCCGGGCGCGGCAGCGCCGGCCCACATGGGCGACTCGAGCGTTCAGGAGGTTACACGATGTTCAGGAATTCCCCGCGGGACTCGCGCTCGCGAACATTCGTCGAGGTTCGCTCCCCGCTGCTCGCACCGCTGCTCGCCCCGCTCCTCGCGGCTCTTCTCGCGGGGTTCGCGTCGCCCGCCCCCGCTGCCGCGCAGGCTCGCTTCGACGCGGGGCTCGGGTTCCTCGCCGGCTTCCCCCAGGGGGAGTTCGACGACAACGTGGACGACAACGGCTACGGCCTCGCCGGTCACTTCGGCTGGATGCCCGGGCAGGCGCCCCTGATGCTCGGAGCGGATCTCGGCTTCCTGATCTACGGCCACGAGAAGCGCGAGGAGCCGTTCAGCAGCTCCATCCCCGACGTCACCGTCGACGTCACGACCGACAACTCGATCTTCCTCGGGCATCTCTTCCTGAGGGTTCAGCCGCGCAGCGGTGTCCTCCGCCCGTACGCGGAGGGGCTGATCGGCCTCGGTTACCTCTCCACGAGCACCTCGATCCACGACCAGGACGGCGGGGAAGAGGTCGCGAGCAGCACGAACCAGGACGACGCTGCGTTCAGCGCGGGAGGGGGAGCCGGGTTGCTCGTCCGCCTCTACCAAGGGCCGGGCCGGAATTCTCCCTCCGGTCCCGGTATCGAAGGCGTCTTCCTCGATGCGCGCGTCCGCTATCTCTATGGATCGGAAGCGGAGTACCTGAAGAAGGGATCGATCCGCCGCGAAGGCGGCCGTGTCCGTTTCGATCTGCTCGAGTCGCGCACCGATCTCCTCACCGCATACCTGGGAGTGTCGCTGCAGTTCTAGCGCCAACCCCTGGCCGGTCCAAGGCGAAGTCCTCTCGGGAAGCGCCTGGCGAGCGCTCGCGGCCTCCGCGTGCGCTTTTCCTCCCTTCCTTCGTTCTCCGGTGTTCGGGCGCTCGCAGCGGGCGGGCAGGTCTCGTACCTCCCTGCGGCGGCCCCATCCACCGAACAAGGAGGGAACGAAATGCAGCGGACTGGCAGGAAACTCGATCGACTGCGGCGTTGGAGAAGCGCGCTCCTCGCCGCGATCGCTTCGCTCGTGGCGCTCATGGCGTTCGGCGGCGCAGAGCGCGCGGAAGCCCTCGATCCCGATCCGATGCCCGACTGGACGGCCACCGGACCGGTGCAAGGCGCGGCCTTCGGAGCATCGGTCGCCGCGGCCGGCGACGTGAACGGCGACGGCTACGGCGACGTGATCGTCGGCTCCCCTTGGGAGCACGGCATGCTCCTCGATCTCGGTGGAGCCCGCCTCTACTACGGCGGCCCGAACGGCTTCGTCTCGCAACCGGCATGGACGGCGCACGGCTCTCAGAACTCCTCCCGCTTCGGTGCGGTCGTCTCCGCCGCCGGGGACGTGAACGGCGACGGCTTCGACGACCTGCTCGTCTCCTCCCCGAAGTACGCCAACGGCGAGACGGAGGAAGGGCGCGTCGACCTGTTCCTCGGCCATGCGAACGGGCCGTCCTCCACGCCGGACTGGAGCGTCGAGTCGAACCAGGCCTACTCCGGCTTCGGCACCGCGATCGCGGGCGTCGGCGACGTGAACGGGGACGGCCTGGACGACGTCGCGATCGGCGCCCCTCGCTACGACAACGGCTCGCAGAACGAAGGGGCCGTCCTGCTCTACTACGGATCCCATTACGGCCTGCCCCAGGAGCCGTCGACGACGCGCGAGTCGAACGTCGCGAACTGCTGGTTCGGAGCGAGCGTCGCGTGGGCGGGGGACGTCAACGGCGACGGGTTCGATGACGTGGTCGCCGGCGCCCCGACCTGGACCAACGGCCAGTCGGGCGAGGGGTGCGCGATCGTCTACCTCGGCGGTCTCTTCGGACTCGCGATCGATCCCGCCTGGCGCGTCGAGAGCAACCAGGCGAGCGCCTTCTTCGGGGGCTCGGTTTGCGGCGTCGGCGACATGGACGGCGACGGCTACGGCGAGGTCGCGATCGGGGCGATGAACGAGGATCACGGCCAGGTCGACGAGGGGCGTGTGCACATCTTCCGAGGCGGCGCCAACGGTCCGCAGGCGACCGCATCCTGGACCTACGAGGGGGACCAGGCGGGCGGCGCGTTCGGCGCGTGCGTGGCGCCGGCCGGCGACGTCGACGGCGATGGCTACGCCGACCTCGCCATCGGCGCGAGCACCTACCAGTACTACGAGCCGAACGAAGGGCTCGTCCTCGTCTACCTCGGCAGCCCGGACGGTCCGGACGCTGCCCGCCAGTACATCTGCGCCCAGGCGAACGCCTACTTCGGCGCGAGCGTCAGCGGCGCGGGGGACGTCGACGGCGACGGCCGCAGCGATCTCGTCATCGGCGCCTACTCCTTCGACGCCGGAGAAGGGGACGAAGGGCGCGTCTTCGGCTACTACGGCAGCGCGCGCCGGCTTCCAGCGACACCGCAATGGAGCTGGACCGGCCTCGTCCGCGATCCGGCCATCACGGCGGGAGTCGAGACGGCTCTCGGCGATTGGAACGGCGACGGCTTCAGCGATCTCGCCGTGGGCGATCCGGACTGGGGCGTGTACTGGACCGGACACGCGGAGGCGTTCTATGGCGGCCACGCGGGACTGTCCGATTCGCCGGACTGGACCTACGACCCGACCGGCGTGAAGGAGTTCGGCGGCGTGCTCTCGACGGCGGGCGACGTCAACGGCGACGGCTACGAGGATCTACTGATCGGATCTCCCGCCTATGCGGCGAACGGCGACCCGGACTATCCCGGATTCGTGCATCTCTTCCACGGCGGGCCGGATGGGCTCGCCGCCGAGCCCGCGATGGTGCTGGAAGGCCAGGCAGAAGGGTTCGCGGTCAGCCTCTCCTCGGCCGGCGACATCAATGGCGACGGCTACGCGGACGTGGTCGTCGGCGAGCCGCTCTTCGACTACGACGACGGACGGGTGCACTTCTACCTGGGCGGACCGAACGGGCTGACCGAAGCGTTCGCCGCGCACGTCTCCTCCCCGTACGCGCGCTTCGGGTGGTCGGTGGCTTGCGCGGGCGACACCAACGGCGACGGCTACGACGACGTCGTCGTCGGCACTCCGTTGGCAACGAACAACGGCATCACCGCAGGGCGGATCGATCTCTTCCTCGGCGGCGCCGAGCCGGACTCGATCTCCGATTGGCACGTCTTCGGCACCGCGGACAAGGGATTCCTCGGCGCGAGCGTCGCCGGCCTCGGGGACGTGAACGGCGACGGGCGCAGCGACTTCGTCGCCGGCGCTCCCGGCCGCGGCTGGCTCGAGGCCTACGAGCTTGGATGGATTCACGTCTACAAGGGGACGGCCGCCGGCACGGCGCAGCTGATCTGGAGCCGCGCGGGCGGCAATGATACGGACGCCTTCGGGGCTCGCGTGAGCGGCGTGGGCGACGTCAACGGCGACGGCCTCGGCGACCTGCTCGTCGGCGCTCCGTGGTTCGACTACGGCGACCTTTTCTACCCGAAGTTCGGCCAGGTCCAGCTCTTCCTCGCTCCGTTCCCGGGACCGACGGCGCCCGATTGGCTCTACACCGGCTCTTCGAGCCGCGCGCGGATCGGCCAGGCGATGGCGGCCTGGGGGGACGTCGACGGCGACGGCAGTCCGGAGGTCGCGCTCGTGCGTCAGACCTGCGACAACGACAACGTCCCGAAGGTTCTCGTCTTCCACCAGAGCGGGCATGTCGGTCCGGAGCGGCTCGTCCATCAGATCCACCCGACGAGCGGCCAGACGATTCCGCTCCGCGGTCGCGTCGGGCCGGAGGGGTTCCGCCTGCAAGGTTGGGCTCGGCATCCGATGGGACGCGAGTACGTCAGCGTCCAATACGAGATCGAGCCGGCCGGCGTTCCCTTCGACGGTTCGAATCTGATCCAGGGAGGATGGTTCGACACGGGCAGCCCCGCCGGGGGCTGGGGAAGCCGCGAGATCTTCAGCATGCTCGTGAACGACCTGGACCTGGGGGAGGGACATCACTGGCGGCTGCGCGTGAGGAGCGGGTCGCGGTGGGCTCCGTACTCGCCGTGGTTCACACCGGCCGGCAACGGGCAGCACGAGACCGACGTGCGCAGGCTGGACGCGGTGCCGAGCGACGTCGTCGATGGCTGGCCGTCGACGCAGCACGGAGCGGCCGGCGGCGTGACGCTCCGTCTCGCGGGGCGCAATCCCGCCCGCGGCAGCGCGCCGCTCGTCTTCGATCTGCCCGAGCCCGGCGATGTTCGCCTGACCGTCTACGACGTTAGCGGGCGCGAGGTGCGGACGCTTGCGGACGGCGCGTTCCCGGCCGGAGAGCAGGCGATCTCGTGGGACCTGACCGACGACGGTGGCCGCCGCGTCGCGAAGGGGATCTACCTCGCGCGCGTCGAGACGTCGCGCGGCGGAGCCGGGCGCAGGGTCGTCGTCCTCGACGAGTGATCGCACGCGGCGGGCCCGAGCCGCCCAGGCGGGTGTCCGCAGTCGCGGCGCAGCGCATGAGTGCGGCAGCGGCGCAGTGTGTGGGTGCAGTCGCGGCGCAGCGCGTGGCGCCGTGAGCGAAGGGGGACCGTCTCCATCCGGAGGCGGTCCCCTTGCCGCGTATGCGCCGCTTTCCCACGACAGCAGCCCGTTCGGTACCCGCACCCCGTCCTCGAAACTCCCCGCCCGGTTAGGAAGTCCTGCCGGTCAACAAACTCTCCGGTTAGGAAACTCTTAGGGATTCGCAAGGGACCATTTAGGAACCGCTCCGACTCGCTTCCCCCTAACCTGCGCTTTCGAAGCCACACAGGCGCGAAAGAAACGCAGGACGAAGCAAGAGCAAGAAGGAGGAAGCGACGCATGGCACGCAATGATCTCTTCACGACGGTGCACAAGGGGATCCGGGCCGCCCTGTTCGACTCGGTGCGCGAGGCCGCGCGGGCCGACTACCGCGATTCCGAGTCCACGCAGCGGGTCGTCCTCGCCGTGAGGCAGCTCCTCGAGCTGCTCGAGGAGCACGCGCGGGCCGAGGACGCGGTGATCTTCCCCGAGGTCGAGAAGCTCGGCCCTGCCGTCTACGCCGATCTCCACGGCGATCACTTGAGGATCGGCGGGCTGCAGACCGAGATCGGCCAGCTTCTCGACCGCGTCATCGCATCGGAAGGGACCGAGCGCGAGTCGCTGGGCGCCCGGCTGCACGAGAAGCTCGGACGCCTCGCCGCGGAGCACCTCCTCCATATGGAGCGCGAGGAGACGGTGGCGAACCGCCTCCTGCGCGCCCACAAGACCGATGACGAGCTGATCGCGATGCGCGTGACGATCCTCCGGTCGATCGAGCCGCTCGCGCTGACCCGCTGGGCGGGAGCGCTGCTGCCGGAGATCAGCCCGGTGGAGCGGGCGGGATTCCTCGCCGGACTGCAGAAGCTTCTGCCGGCCGAGCTGTACGAGACGATCCCCGCGTCGATGCGCGAAGCGACGTTTGCCTGATCCTGCTTCTCGATCGTTGGAGAGAGTCGTTGGAGAGTCGTTGGAGAGAGACGACCCGGAAGGCAAGGCCGGCGGAGAGGTGAGAGCGATGTTGCGGGAAGGGACGAGAGTAGGGCCGAGGCTGCGAACGCACCGGCGAGCGGGCAGTCCGCTCGGATGGATCCTCGCGTTCGCGCTGCTGGCCGCCGTGGCGACCTTCCTCGCGGCGGTGCCCCGCTCCTCCGCCGGCCTGGCGTCGGGTTCCGATGTCGCTTCGGGATCGAGCGCTGGGCCGGCGACGGACGCCGCGCCGGCGCGGCTCGCCGATACGGGGCTCTACTCCGATCCGGCGACGAGAACGGTCGCGCAGGAGAACATTTCCTACGAGCCGCAGTACCCGCTGTGGAGCGATGGCGCCGTGAAGCGGCGCTGGGTTCACATTCCGCCGGGCACGCACATCGATGCGTCCGACCCCGACCACTGGCAGTTCCCGATCGGCACGCGCTTCTGGAAGGAGTTCTCCTTCGACGGGCGGCCGGTCGAGACACGCTTCATCACACGCGGCGACAACGGCGAGTGGATGTACTTCGCCTACCGGTGGAATGCGGAAGGGACCGACGCGGTCCTCGCGCCGGAGCAGGGAATCCGCTCGGTCGTCGGGATCGCGCCGGGCGTCGGCCATGACATCCCCAGCCGGTACGACTGCCTCGCCTGCCACGAAGGGCGTCCGGAAAGGATCCTCGGCTTCACGGCGCTCCAGCTCTCCAGCGATCGAGACCCTATGGCGCCCCACCAGCAGACCCCGCTTCCCGGCGCGCTCGATCTCAAGGGGTTCGTGGACCGGGGATGGATCGCGGGACTGCCCGAGGACCTCGTCAGCCACCCGCCGCGCGTCGAGGCCTCGACGCCGCGCGAGCGCGCCGCGCTGGGATATCTCAGCGCGAACTGCGGGATCTGTCACAACGAGTCGGGGCCGCTCGCGCAGCTCGGTCTCTCGCTCGAGTATTCGCTCGGCGCCGTCAAGGGGACCCGGGCGAGGGCGCTCTTCACGGCGGTGAGCCGCGCGAGCCGCTACCAGCCGTCCGCCGATCCCGAGGCGTACTCGTGGAGGATCGCGGCGGGAAATCCGGACAAGAGCCTCGTCGTGACGAGGATGTCCTCCCGCCAGCCACTTCTCCAGATGCCTCCCCTCGGCACGAACCTCGTCGACTCCGTGGCCGTGGCGCTGATCAGAGGATGGATTCGCGACGACCTCGGCCCGCGGGACGTCGAAACTTTCACGAAACTGCATGGAACGGAGGATGGAAGTCGATGAACGATCTGCGTGTCGGTGATGCCGGCCGCCTCGGCGGCCGCGTCCGCGGGCGTCTTGGCGACCGGAAGGTCTACGCGTTGGGTGCCGCCTGCACATTCGTCCTGACCGTCGCCGTCGTTGCGCTCACGATCGGCGGACCCGGCTCGGCGCAAGCGCAGGGCGCGGCTGGCGGCGCGGCCGCGTCGAACGCCGACGTGGTGAAACGCGGCGAGTACCTCGTCAGCATCATGGGCTGCAACGATTGCCACACCCCGTGGAAGATGGGGCAGAACGGTCCGGAGATGGACATGACGCGGATGCTCTCCGGGCATCCCCAGGATCTGAAGATGCCGGCTGCTCCCGCGATCGACCCGTCGAAGGCCCCATGGGCGATCACGGCCTCGGCGACGATGACCGCGTGGTCCGGGCCGTGGGGCGTGAGCTTTCCGGCGAACTTGACGCCCGATCCGGACACCGGCCTCGGAAAGTGGACCGAAGCGGACTTCCGAGCGACGATGAAGTCCGGGCGGCATCAGGGCCGCGGGCGGCCGATCCTGCCCCCCATGCCGTACTTCAACCTCGCCGCGCTGACCGATGACGACCTGCACGCGGTCTTCACCTACCTGCAGTCGATCCCGCCGATCAAGAACAAGGTGCCGGAGCCGATCCCGCCGGCCGGCGGCAAGCAGTAGGCGAAGGCGTCGGCGCGAGGCCCGCAGAGGTCCGCGAGGGTTTCCCGACAGGGGCCCGGGGGCGGCGGTCGCGCCGCTCCCGGGCTTTCGGCGTATGGGCTGCCGCCCCGGCGCGCCAAGCCCGCCTCCCACCCCGCCTGCCCGACGCCTGCGGACCCGCGAGGCGACCGCCCACCCCGCCTGCTCCGCGTTGCCGGGCGCCCGCGCCGGGACTACGATCCTTCCGCATGGATTCCCAGCCGCCGTCGGCGGACTGGACCGGCCGCGCGATCGGCCGGTACGAGGTCCGCGAACACCGGGGCGCGGGGGGCACCGGGGACGTGTACCGCGCCTTCGACGTTGGGCTGCGCCGCGACGTTGCCCTGAAGCGGCTTCGCCCCGGCAACGAGGATTTGCGGGAGCGGGCGCGGCGCCTGCTTCACGAGGGACGCGCGGGCGCGACGCTTCGCCATCCCGCCATCGTCGCCACCTACGACATCCTCGAGCACGAAGGGGAAGCGGTCCTCGTCACCGAATGGGTCGACGGTCCCACGCTCCGCGCGCATCTCGGCCAGGCATGGCCGCTCGAGCGTTTCTACCCGTTCGCGGAGGAGTGTCTCGCTGCGCTCGCAACCGCCCACGCGCAGCGAATCGTGCACTGCGACGTGAAGCCGGAGAACATCCTCGTCGACCGTGAGGGGCGCCCGCACTTCCTCGACTTCGGCTTCGCCTATCGCTGGGCGCCGGAGCCCTCCTGTCCTTCCGGTGAAACGGCGAACGCGGCGGAGCGCGCGGCGGACCCGACGGAGTCGGAGGGGGAGCCGCGTCTCGGAGGGACGCCGGCGTACATGGCTCCCGAGCGGATCCTCGGCGATGCGCCGGCCCCTCCAGCCGATCTCTTCGCGCTCGGTCTCGTCTTCTATGAGATGCTCACCGGCCGGCATCCCTTCTTCCGCCCGACGATCCCCGAGACGCGCGATGCGATCCTGCGCGCGCAGCCGCCCGCGATCCGCTCGATCATCCCTGCCGTTCCCGCTTCGCTCGCGCGGATCGTCCACGCGTTGCTCGACCGTGACCCGCGCGCCCGCCCCGCGGCCGCCTCGCTCCGCGACCTGCGCTCGCTCGTCTATGGCGAGACGCCGTGGCGCGGATCGTCGCCGCGCGCGGCGGCGCCCGGCGCCCGCGACTTCTACCTGCAGGGACTGCGCTACCTCGAGCGCCCCCGCACGGAAGCGAATCTCCTCGATGCGGAGCGTCTCTTCGAGCGCTCGCTTCGGGAGGATCCTGATCTCGCCGTCGCTTGGGCCGGTCTCGCCGAAACCTGGTGGGCCCGCCATATGGAGACGCACGAGGACCGCTGGAAGGACAAGGCCGAGGAAGCAGCGCTGCGGGCGCACACGATCGATCCGAGCTCCGCCGCCGTCCTCACCGCCATGGGGACGACGCAGCGGCACACCGGGAGGACGGAGCTGGCGGAGGCGTCCTTCCGCGAGGCGCTCGAGCAGGATCCCTCCTGGGTGCCCGCCCGCATCGGTCACGCGCTTTCGCTCGAGAGCGCCGGACGCTACGAGGAAGCGGAGGCGGAGCTGGAGCGATGCGTGCGGCAGCGATCCGACTGGGCGGAGACGCACGCCGTCCTCGGTCGCTTCTGCCTGCGCCGCGGCCGCATGGCCGAGGCGATCGCCCACATTTTCGACGCGGTCGACCGCGCTCCGGACGACTCGCGCAGCTACTCCGACCTCGGCGCCGCGCTGCAATACGAGGGGCGGATCGGCGAGGCGATCGAGGCGTACCGCACCGCGCAAGCGATCCGCCCGAACTACGCCGCGCTCTGCAACCTCGCCTCGCTCTACCGCGATACCGACCGCCCCGAGGAGGCGGTCGAGGTGCTCGAGGAGGCGTTGCGCCTGCAGGATCATGATTTCCTCGTCTGGAAGGCGCTCGCGCTCACGCTGCTCGTGCTCGGCCGGGACCCGGAGCGAACCCGCCACGCCTTCCTGCGCTCGATCGAGCTGGCCGAAGCGGCGGCGGCCGAGAACCCGCGCGACGCGGTCGTGCTCGCGCAGCTCGCCGAGCTGTACCTAGAAGTGGGCGACAGGACGGCCGCGCGCCTTCGCATCCAACGGGCGCTCTCGCTCGGAGGCGGCTGGGTCGACGTCGAAGTGTCGGCCGCCTCGGTCTGCTGGGAGACGGGGGACCGGGAGGGATGCCTCGCCCACATGGAGGCGGCGCTGAAGCTCGGCTTCCGCGCGTCCGCGCTGCGCCGGGACCGAGCGTTCCGCGAATGTGTGCAGTCCGAAGAGGTCGCGGCTCTGCTGCGACGCTACGAGCCGTCCGTGGAATCCGACCGTGAGCGTGAGAAGGAGGACGTGATGGGAACGGAACCGTTCGGGAAGGGAGGCAAGCAGGGACCTCCGGAGGCGAAGCGCCCGCCAGGGAGCGGTCCGGCACCGCCGCCGACCCCGCCACCGGCGCCGCCGACACCGCCGCCGCCGCCGCAGTACAACAAGACCGCCAAGGAGAACGTGATCCTCGTGTACGACCAGGACGGCGTTCTCCAGATCGCCAGCGAGGACTGCTACGCCGTCCATCCCGGGGAGATCATCCAGTGGCGCACGGGCGTCGACGCCTTCCAGCTGATCATCGAGGCGGAAACGAGGGACGAGGTGCTCGAGAAGGACGGGTCCCTCGCGCATCCCGCCCTCTCGACGCATAAGCTCGACCACGCGATCCGCACCTTCCACATCAAGGATCCGCAGGACGAGCACGTCGCGACCGCAACCTTGATCGTGTCGCAGGACAAGTTCTAGAGAACGATCCGGTCGGCTTCGAGCGTCCGGCGCGGTCGGCCGCGCGGCAGGCTTCGCAAGGTCCGAACGTTCTTCGGGTTCGCGCTCGCCCGCACGTTCCCGGGATCCTCTGTTGCCGATCGCGGCCGCCGCGTCTACGATGCCCCGTTCTGGAGAGCCGACCAATGAACCTTCTCGAACACGCGGAATACCTGCAGTCGGGCGTCTCGATCCTGGTCGGGACGCGCAGCGACCGTTTGCTCCCCGACTGCTGCCGCGCCGTCGGCGCGCGCGTCGAAGACGACGGCGAAGAGCTGACCGTCTTCCTCCCGGCCGCGACGGGCGAGGGGAACGTCGAGAACGTGAAGAGCAACGGCAGGATCGCCGTCTGCTTCTCCAGGGCGCGCGACCACCGCTCGCTGCAGCTCAAGGGGCAGGTGGTTTCGATCCGCGAAGGCGGGGAGGACGACCGCCGGATCGTGCAACGCTATCGCGCCGCGCTCGCCGAAGCGTTCGGCTTCATCGGAATTCCGCCGCGACTGACGCTCCGGATGAACTGTTGGCCGTGCTACGCGGTGCGCCTGCACGTGGACGGCATCTTCTTGCAGACGCCCGGGCCGGGGGCGGGCGCCGCTCTCGGGGGTGCCAGCCGTTGAGCGAACCGGCGCAGCCGTCGTATCAGTCCGTGCCGTCCTCTCCGGCGGGGGCTCCGACCGCGGCGGCCTCCGCAGCCGCGCCGCACGCCGCGGGCCGGCTGGAGGATCTCCTTCCCTGCTTTCAGGGGATCGTCCCCTCGATCATCGCGACCTGCTCGGCGGACGGAGAGCCGAACGTCACCTATATTTCTCAGGTCTACTACGTCGATCCGAAGCGCCTGGCGCTGTCGTGCCAGTTCTTCAACAAAACCCGGCGGAACATTGCCGGGAACCCCTACGCGACGGTGATCTCCTTCCATCCGGTGACCTTCGAGGCATGGCGGCTGCGACTTAGGTTCGATCATTCGGAGTACGACGGTCCCCTGTTCGACACGATGGCGATGCGCATCCAGGTGATCGCCTCGCACACCGGGATGGCGGGGGTGTTCAAGCTCCTCTCGGCCGACGTCTACGACGTCCTCGCGATCGAGCCGGTCGAGCGCTTCCTGCTCCCGCCGGATCCGGTGCTCGACGCGCAGCCCCAGCCGCTGCCGGCCGGGCCGCTGACCGAGCTTCGCGGCGTTCACGTGGTCTCGGAGAGGATCGCCCGCGCCCGGGATCTCGAAGGGCTGCTCGCCGGAGCGCTCGCCGCGCTCGACGAGCTGCTCGGCTTCTCCCACTCGATGATCCTGGTCCCGCAGGAGGAGAGCGGACGGCTCGTCGCGATCGCGATGCGCGGCTACGGCCCGCACGGCATCGGCGCGGAGGTGGCGATCGGCGAGGGCATCCTCGGGACGGTGGCGGAACACCGCCGGATGATCCGCGTCGCCGGGATGGAAAGCGCGCTGCGCTATGGGCGGGCGATCCGCGGGCGCGTGGAGGAGCGCGGCGAGGAGTGCGATCGCCTGTCGCCGGAGATCCCGCTGCCCGGCCTGCCGGACGCCCAGGCGTTGCTCGCGCTTCCGCTTCTCGCGGGCGATCGCCTGGTCGGGGTGCTGTCGGTCGAGAGCCGTGACCCGCTCTGCTTCGACGAATGGGACGAGGCGTTCCTGCAGATCCTCGGCAACCAGATCGCGATGGGGATCGACCGCATGCAGGCGGCCGACGAGGAGGCGCCGTGCGACGGCGCCGAGCCGGCGGGTTCGTCGGCCGCGGGGGCGCAGCCGGGGGAGACGCAGCCGGGGGAGACGCAGCCGGGGGAGACGCAGCAACGCCGCACCTTCGCCTACGACGCGCGCGACGACTCGGTGTTCGTCGACGGCGAGTACCTCGTGCGCAACGTGCCGGGGAAGATTCTCTGGAAGCTCCTGAACGTGAGCCGGCAGGAGGGGCGCAACGAGTTCACCAACCGCGAGCTGCGCCTCGATCCCTCCCTCGGTCTGCCGCCGATCAAAGACAACCTCGAGAGCCGGCTCATCCTGCTCCGCAAACGTCTCGCGCAGAAGTGCCCGGAGGTGCGGCTCGTCCCGGTTCGCCGCGGTCGCTTCGTCCTCGAAATGGACTGCGCCATCACCCTCGCCGATTCCGCGCCGGGGAGCCCGCCCGCGTAAGCCACGCGCGCGGTCTTCCGCCCTCGGCCGATCGGCCGGACGTCCCCGGCCGCCTAGTTCTCCGACGGCCCCGGACACGGCGCGGGGATCATCATCCAGAGCAGAACCGAGACGCGCTTCCAGGCCTGCTCCTCGGGGTGCACCTCGTGGATCGCCGCGCGGACGGTGACGTCTCCGTCGATCATGCAGGCGATCGGCGCGTTGCATCCCTGCGGGAGATAGCCGAGCCGCGCGCCCTCGGGGGTGTAGACCGCGATCGCGAAGCGATCGTGAGGATTTCCCGGTTCCCGGACGAGCGTGAGGACGAGCCCCGGCTCCAGGCGGGCGAGCACCTTGGGGTGCATCCCATGGTGATGCTGGAAGCCGGCGAGATACGTCACACCGAGCGCAAACGGCTCGAGCGGCGGCGGCAGCGGCGCCTCGCCGAAGACGGGAGTGACGACCGCCCGCGGCTCCTCACCTCCGCGTCGCGCCCGTGGGGCGGAGCGCCGGGCGGCGCGCGGCTTGCGCGCGGCGTCCTTCGGTTTCTTTCCGTGCGATCCCTCCATGCGAGGTTCCTCCTCCGCCGGCATCGGCGGCTCCTTGCCTTCGACGAGGCCAGTATGGCGCAGGGGGGGTGTCAGGGATTGACGCAGGCGCCGGCGAGGAACTCGAGGCGGCGGGCTTCGCTCAGGCCGAGCTCCGCGCCTGCCTGCCGTAGTTCCGGCAGGCCTGAGCGAGACGGGAGACGGCGGAGCGCTGCACGATCAGGTCGGACCCGTAGGTGGTCGTGCCGAAGGTCTGCTTGAAGCGGCGCGATCCTTCGTGATTGCCGCTCGGATTGAAGTCGTAGAGGAACGCCCCGCGCTCGCGGGCGTCGCGGACGATCCAGTCGACCAGGAAGTCGCGCACGCCGCAGGGAAAGAAGTCGCAATCGTAGGCGGCGTGCCATTCGACGCAGTGCCGCCCGTGGTAGAAGTTCAGGTTGCCGCCGATCAGGCGATCCTCCTGGTAGGCGAGCCAGAGCTTGACCCCCGCGCCGCGCGCCTCGTACAGCTCACGGAACAGCGCGATCGGATAGCGGCTCGTCGCCTGGTCTCCCCACTGCTCGAGGCGCTTCTCGTAGAGCGCGTAGTACGCTTCCCAGTCCGGCCACTCGGCCGCCTCGACCGCGCGCAGCCCGGCGCGGCATCCTTTGTTGATCTGTTTGCGGACGCTGTGGCGGTAATGCATCCGCAGCTCCTCGATGCTCTCGATCGAGCGCAGGTCGAGGATCTCGGTCGAATCGGACTCCGTCACGAAGGGGGCGAGCGCCTCCTGCCCGGGCTGGAGCGGGTTCAGGCGCCAGAACAGGTTCGGGCAGGCATGGAGCACCGCGCGCGCGATCTCCTCCATGTGGGACGGAGAAAGCGGATCGGCGGAGATCGGGCCGCCGTAGCAGCACGCCGCCGTGCTCATGTAACCGCGATGCAACCCCATCGCACGGCTGTGCGACATCAGCGGGAAGATGGCGGTGACGCCGTCCGCGAAGCGGAACCGCTTCGTCGCGATGCGAAGGCCGGGCAGGGCTCGCTCGAACGCGCGGAGCCAGCGCGGGGTGTGGAAGAACGTCGCCCATGTGCAGCGGCGCGCGATCTCTTCCCACTCGTCGATCGCGACCGAGTCGCTCACCTCGAATGTGAGCGCGCTCTCCGCGTGACGTGCGATGCTGCTCGCCATGGCCTCTCCTCGGCTCCCGACCTCGCTCGACCGACCCCGCCCACTCGTTCGACCGACCCCGCCCACTCGCCTGCGGAGCGAAGGCAGCGTCAGAAGCGAGGCAATTCTATCACCTTTCCGGCCGGCATGCTATCCTGGTCGTCGGCCCGAGGAGGTGCAGGCACGATGTTCCTTTCCGGCGATGGCCAGGTTCGTCCGAGAGTCCGCGGCCTCCTGAGGCGTGTCTACCACCGCCTGCCGCACTCGATCCGCGGACGAATGAACGCGTACCGAAAGACCCACGTCCGGCCGCTGCACGAGATGCTTCCGCTGCCGCTCCCCGAGACGATCCATCTCGATCCGGTCAATCTCTGCAACTTCCGCTGCTCGTTCTGTCCGACGGCGGACAAGGGGCTGCTGAAGTCCGTGGGACGGCCCAACGGGGTGATGGACTACGACCTCTACGTGCGGATCGTCGACGACCTGCACGCCATGGTGCAGCGCGCCGGCAGGAAGCTCTCCACCCTCCACCTGTACAAGGACGGAGAGCCGCTCCTCAACCCGCGCCTCCCGGAGATGGCGGCGTACGCGAAGAAGGCGCAGGTGGCTCATGTCGTCTCGACCACCTCGAACGGCTCGCTGCTGACGCGCGAGCTGGCCTCGCGCCTGATCGATTCCGGGCTCGACCAGATCCGGATCTCCGTCGTCCACGTGGAGGAGAAGACGTTTCAGGAGCTCACCCAGACGAAGGTCCCCTACCAGCGGATCCTCGAGAACGTCGCGTTCCTCTATCACGAGAAGCGGCGTCGCGGGAGCCCGCTGCGCGTCATCGTGAAGACGAACGACAGCGGGCTGACGGCCGAGCACAAGGAGCGGTTCGAGCGCGACTACTCCTCGATCGCCGATCTGCTTGCGATCGACACGATGATGGGCTGGTCGCTCTCCGATGTGAAGGACTTCACGCTTGGCGTGCAGGTGACGACCGGCATGGACGGCTCCTCCCCTCTCCGCGAGCGGCAGGTCTGCCCCGAGCCGTTCTCGCGTCTCGCGATCAACTGGGACGGTCAGGTCTCGATCTGCTGCGTCGACTGGAGCTATGGCACGATCGTCGGGGATCTGAGGACGCAGACGCTCGAGGAGGTGTGGGGAGGCGAGCCGCTTCGCGCGATCCGCCTCGCGCATCTGACCGGCAACCGGGCGTCGATCCGGGCGTGCGCCGAATGCCAGTACAGCAAGGGCGCCCCACCGTCCCGCGATCTCGACGGACACGTGGATCGCCTCCTCGAAATCTACGGCGGGAAGGCCGCCGCCAAATAAGGCGCGCGGCCCGGCCGGGCCGCCCGTGGAGGAGGCCGGTTGCGGATCGAAAGCGCTCCCTGCGACGAGGCATCTCTTCGTTCCGGCGCCGGGCCATGCGCCACGGCGCCCGCCGACCGGCCGTGGGTCCTCGCCGCCTCGATCCTCGCGTCCGGCGTCGGCTTCCTCAACGGCTCCGTCGTCTCGATCGCGTTGCCCGCGATCCAGCAGGATCTCGGAGCGACCCTCGCCGGAATCCAGTGGATCCTGAACTCCTACGCGCTCCTGCTCGGCGCGCTCATCCTCGCGAGCGGCGCGGCGGGAGATCGCTACGGGCGCCGCCGCATCTTCCGGCTCGGGCTCTCGATCTTCTCGCTCGGATCGATCGCCTGCGCGCTGGCTCCGGGAACGACCTCGCTGATCGCCGCGCGTTCGCTGCAAGGGCTCGGCTCGGCGATGTACGTGCCGGCGAGCCTCGCGCTGTTGAGCGCGGCGTATCCGGCCGAGTCGCGAGGGCGGGCGATCGGCACCTGGTCGGCGCTCACCTCGGTCGCGGTCGCGATCGGCCCGATCGCCGGCGGAGCAATCGTCGACCGCCTCTCCTGGCGCTTCATCTTTGTCCTGGAGATCCCGCTCGCCGCCGCGGCGCTCGCGATCGCGTTCGCGCGCGTGCCCGAAAGCCGCGCGGCGCAGCAGCAGCAACAACAACGCGCGCCGCTCGACTGGCCCGGCGCGCTCCTGGCAACCCTCGGCCTGGCCGGGCTCACCTACGGACTGATCAGCTCGCAGCACCGCGGGTGGGGCGACGCCGCGGTCGTCTCTTCGCTCGCCCTCGGCGGCGCGCTGCTCGTCCTCTTCGTCGCGGTCGAGCGCCGCGCCCGCGATCCGCTCGTGCCGCTGGGGCTCTTCGCCTCGCGCACCTTCCTCGGCGCGAATCTGCTCACCCTCTTCCTCTACTTCTCTCTCACCGGCGTCCTGGTCTTCCTGCCGTTCGATCTGATCCAGGTGCAGGGATACAGCGCGGCGGCGGCGGGAGCGGCGTTGCTGCCGTTCACGCTTCTGCTCGCCGGACTGTCCCGCTGGTCGGGCGGACTCGCCGACCGCTACGGCCCGCGCGCCCCTCTCGCCGCCGGCTCCACGATGGTCGCGGCTGCGTTCGCGTGGATGGCGGCGCCGGGGATCGGCGGCTCCTACTGGACGACCTTCTTCCCGGGCATCGTCCTCCTCGGGCTCGGGATGGCGGTCACCGTCGCGCCGCTCACCGCGACGGTGATGGGGGCGGTGGAGCCGCAGCAGATCGGCGCCGCTTCGGGGATCAACAACTCCGTCTCGCGCGTGGCGGGACTGCTGGCGGTCGCGATCCTGGGGTTGCTGCTCGCCGGACTGTTCCGCGGCGCGCTCGTCGCCGGCCTCGAGCGAATCGCCGCCGCGCCGGCGCTGCGCGAATGGATCGTGGAGCGAAGCGAAAACCTCGCGGCCACGCCGGCCCCCGATTGGGCGGCCGGGCCGGCGCGGGAGGCCGCGCGCGAGGCGATCCTACAAGCGTTCGTGCGGGCGTTCCGGATCGTGATGCTGATCTGCGCCGCCGGGGCGGCGGCGAGCGGCGCGAGCGCGCTCCTGCTGATTCCCCCGAGGACGGCTCGCCCGCGCGCTCCGCAGCCACTCGGGCGCGCGGAGGCGCGGCGCACGCAACGCCGGAGCGCGCCGCAGCCGGCCGCATCCCGCTTCCGGGCCGGAGCCTGATCGGCTATTCTGGCCGGTCCTCGGGAACGGCCGGCTCCGGTCCGGCGTTCCCGCCAGCGGTTTCGTTCCACCTTCCCACCACGATCGACGCAACGACCGATCGTCCAGGAGAGAGCCATGACCCGACCGATCCGCGAGGGATTCCACTCGTTGACGCCGCACCTGATCGTCCGCGGTGCTGCCGAAGCGATCGACTACTACAAGAAGGCGTTCGGCGCCGAGGAGCGGGGGCGCATGGCTTCGCCCGACGGAAAGGCGATCTGGCATGCGGAGCTGCGCATCGGCGACTCGGTCCTCATGCTGAACGACGAGTTCCCGGACATGGGCGCGGTTTCGCCTCTCACGAACGGAGGGAGCGGCGTCACCCTCCATCTCTACGTCCCCGACGCGGACGCTGTCTTCGAGCGGGCGGTCCAGGCCGGCGGCAAGGTGAAGATGCCTCTCGCCGATCAGTTCTGGGGCGACCGCTACGGGGTGATCGTCGATCCGTTCGGTCACAAGTGGGCGATCGCGACTCACAAGGAGGATCCGACGGAGGAGCAGATCCGCGAGCGCGTCTCGAAGATGACACGCTAAGTCAGATCGGGTCCCCGGGCGGGCAGGACGCCGAACGATCGGGGAGGGGGCGGCGCGCGTCGCGGAGTATCACGCGGCGGCGCCGCTCGACACCTTCCGATCGTAAGGAGGGAGGCCCCATGTCTTCGACCGACCGACGAATCTCCGGCGCCCGCTCCGCCCGCCAGCGGATCGCGAACCTCGCAATCGCCCTCGCCGCAGCCGGCTCCTTCGCCGCCGGCTGCAGCGACAAGGGGGAGCGTGCCGTCACGCCCCCCCAGGAGACGACCCATTCGATGACCGGCTCCGTCGTCCTGCTCGCGACCCTTACCGACGAGCAAGGCACGCCCGTTGGGATCGAGCAGATCGACGACCCGGACGGTGTGTGGGTCTTCTGCCGGCACGCGGGAGGCGGGACGGACTCCACGCAGACGATCCACGGGCGGTACAGCTTCCCGAACGTCCCCGCCGGGAGCTGCACGCTCTACACGGCGGTCGTGCCGCGGCGCCGCTTGGCCGAGATGCGGCTCGAGATGCCGGAGCGCGACGAGCACGTGACGCAGGCGCTTTCGGTCACTCCTTCGGGCGATCTCCGGATCTACCCGAACCCCTCGCCCGAGGAAGGATCGGGGGTGGAGTTCACGACGGAGGCGAGCGGGGAGTACCGCGTCTCCGTCCTGGATCTCTCCGGACGGGTCGTCTGGTCCTATGGCCAGTCCGCGCCCGCCGGCTTCTATCACGTCCACTGGGCGGGATCCGACCAGGACGGCGTCGAGGCTCCGGCCGGCCCGTACTGGATCGTCGCGGAGTACGACGGCAAGGTCCGCTACGGTCTGCTCCTCTGGGGGCATGACCATGGCGAGCCGGCCGGCGAGGGACATTGCGGCCACATCGTCGCGAGCGGGATGGTGATCGCCCACCACGACGAGAGAATCGTGACCTGCTGGCTCGGCCGCCGGGACGGGGATCTGCGCGCCGCGCCCGGGCAGACGGGCCACGAGCTGCAAGCGCTCTTCCTCGACGCGGACAGCACCGCCTTCGCGATCGCGGACAGCTGCCCGGACAACCGTCTCACGTGGACGATCGCCAACTCGTCGATCGCCGCGCTCCGCCCGGTCCCCGGAAGGAAATGGCAGTTCCGCGTGGCCGGCAAGGCGCCCGGAACGACCGAGGTGACGTTCGACGCGTGGCACGAGGAGCACGTCCACTTCCGCTCTCCCGCGATCCCGATCGTCGTGGAGTGACGCGAGCAGGGAGTACCATGCCCCCTGGAGCAGAGGAGGAGGTTCCAGCGGTGCTCGAACGGAGCGGTTCTCTCGACGTCGGACGGCCGGGACAGGTGGACACTCTCCTCCTCGTGCCGGGGAACGTGAAGGCGATGCTCAGCTTTGCGCACGGCGCGGGAGCGGGGATGCGCCATCCCTTCCTGGCCGCGCTCTGCGAGAAGCTCGGCGAGCGCGGCGTCGCGACGTTCCGTTACCAGTTTCCCTACATGCAGAAGGGGAACAAGCGGATCGACTCCACGGCCGTCCTCCTGGCCACGGTAGGCGCCGCATGGGGGGCGGGGGCCGCGGCCGCGGAAGACGCCGCCGCCGAGGCCGGGGTGAATGAGCTGCCCCTCTTCGCCGGCGGCAAGTCGATGGGAGGGCGGATCACCTCGATGGCGGCGGCTGCGGGGTCGCTCGACCGGGCGCGGGGCCTGGTCTTCGTCGGTTATCCGCTGCAGAGCCTCGGTGGGACGGCGGGGCAGGACCGCACGAGCCATCTCTTCGAGATCCGCCAGCCGATGCTGTTCCTGCAAGGGACGCGGGACCGGCTCACCCCGATCGACGCGATCCGGACGGTCTGCCGCGAAATCGGCGCGCGGGCGACGCTGCACGTAGTCGACGATGCCGACCATTCCTTCCGCGTGCCGAAGCGCACGGGGCGGACCGGCGAGGACGTGATCGCCGAGCTGGCCCAGGCGATTTCGGACTGGATCGACGCGCGGATCTGACCTGCCCGCGATCCGCCCGCCGGCTCCGCCCGCCGGCGGCGCCGCGGCGCGCTCCCACCCCGGCGCGAATCCGGACCTCGCCAGGACTAGCCTTCGTTCGTTCGCCAACCTATCCTCGGCGGGAAGTCGGCATTCGCCTGACGAGGGAGGTTGTCCCGATGTTCCGATTCCTCGCGATCCTGATCGCCGTCGCCGTCATGCTCCTCGGTCCTCTCGGCGTCCACGCCGCGGCGCCGAGCCCCGAGAACGACCCGCTGCTCCAGAACATGGACAAGACGGTGAAGCCGGGCGACGACTTCTACCGCTACGCCAACGGGACCTGGCTCGCGAACCACCCGATCCCGCCCGCCGAGCGTGGCTGGGGGCTGGCGAACCTCGTGATCGACGAGATCCGGACGCAGATGCGGGGCATCCTCGAGTCGGCGGCGGCGTCCGGCGCGCCAAAGGGCAGCCTGGAGCAGAAGATCGGCGACTTCTGGATGGCGGCGATGGATTCGGCGGCGATCGAGCGAGCCGGGATCACGCCTCTCCGCCCCGAGCTGGAACGGATCGATGCGATCTCCTCGCGGGACCATCTGCTCCGCGTGATCGCGCTCTTCCAGACCTACGGCGTCCGCCCGCTCTACGGGATGTATGTCGGCCAGGACGAGCGGAACAGCGAGGAGTACGTGGTGCATCTCTTCCAGGGGGGCATCGGCCTGCCCGACCGGGACTACTACTTCCTCGACGACTCGACCACGACGAAGATTCGCGAGCAATATCCTTGGCAGATCGCGGCGATGCTGCAGCGGATCGGAGAACCGGAGCCCGAGGCGAAGCAGGCGGCGGCCTCGATCCTCGCGCTCGAAACGCGGCTGGCGCGCGCCTCGCGCACGCTCGAGCAGCTTCGCGATCCCTACGCGAACTACAACAAGATGTCGGTCGCGGATCTCTCCGCGCGGACCCCGTCCATCGACTGGAAGGAGCAGCTCCGGCTGCTCGGGATCCCTCCGGTCGACTCGGTCATCGTCGGCCAGCCGGAGTTCTACGACGCGGCCGACTCGCTCATCGCGGAGGTGCCGCTCGAGCAGTGGAAGCAGTACCTGCGCTGGACGCTCGTCAACGCCTTCGCGAGCCGACTGACCGCCGATCTCGAGAGGCAGGACTTCCACTTCTACGGGACGATCCTCGACGGGAGGCAGGAGCAGCGCCCTCGCTGGAAGCGGGTGCTCGACGCGGAGGAAGGGGCGATCGGAGACCTGATGGGCCAGGTCTGGGTCGCGAAGTATTGCTCACCGGCGACGAAGGCGCGCTACGAGAAGCTGGTCGACGACTTCTTCGCGGCCTACCGCGAGCGGATCGTCCGGCTCGACTGGATGAGCGAGCCGACGAAGCAGAAGGCGCTGGCGAAGCTTGCGAAGGTGAAGAAGAAGGTCGCCTATCCGGACCAATGGCGCGACTTCTCGACGCTCGAGATCGCCCGGGACTCCTACTTCCAGAACCAGGTCCGTGTGAACCGGTGGTGGTTCGACTACATGGCGCAGAAGATCGGCAAGCCGGTCGACCGCACCGAATGGTGGATGACGCCGCAGACGTACAACGCCTACTACGACGGCTCGAACGTCGAGATCGTGCTGCCGGCCGCCGTCTTCCTGATCCCCGGGCTGCCCGATTCGATGACCGACGACGCGATCCTCTATGCCTACGCAGGGGCCGCGACGATCGGCCACGAGATCACCCACGGCTTCGACGACGAGGGGCGGCAGTACGACGCCGACGGGAACCTCCGCCCGTGGTGGACGCCGGAGGATTCCACACGCTTCGCCCAGCGGGCGAAGCTGCTGGCCGACCAGTTTGATCAGTACGTCGTCGGCGGCCGCCACGTGCGCGGCGAGGCGACGCTCGGGGAGAACATCGCCGACCTGGGCGGGCTCGTCATCGGCTACGAAGCGTTCCAGAAGACCGAGCAGTGGAAGAAGGGGGAGAAGGTGAACGGCCTCACCCCCGACCAGCGCTTCTTCCTAGGCTATGCGCTGAGCTGGCTGGGAGAGCAGAGACCGGAGTTCCTCGATCAGCTCATCATGACCGACGTCCACTCGCCCGTCTTCCTGCGGGTCAACGGGCCGCTCGCGAACCTTCCGGAGTTCTATGCGGCGTTCGACGTGCGGCCGGGCGACGCCATGTGGCGTCCGGACAGCCTGCGCGTGAAGATCTGGTGAGAGGGGTGAGGCGGCTCGCGCGCCCGGTCGCTCGCTCGCGCGCGAGCGGCTCCCCGCCCTCGCCGATCCCGTCCTCGCCTATCCCTTGACTGCGGGGTTCGCCACGCCGATCACGCCGACCGCGACGCGCGGCCCGGCGTTGCCGCTCGGCTGGCTCTTGAGGTCGTCGGGGTTCGCATGCACGACCACGCCGCGCCCGAGGATCGCGTTCTTCGGGCCGGAGATCGAGAAGCCGCCGAGCATCCAGTCGATCTTCGCGACGCCGTCGCCTCCCGCCGTGATGTTGCCGAAGTCGCCGGCGTGGCGCATCGCCGCCATCGGGCCTGCGTGCGGGTGGCCTTCCGGATTGTAGTGGCCGCCGGCGCTCTCGCCGCGCGGGTCGCGCAGGTCGCCGTACTCGTGAATGTGAAAGCCATGGGTAGTCCCGGGGGCAAAGCCGCGGACCTCTCCCTGCAGATGCACCGAGTCGCCTTCCTGGGTGAAGAAGATGACCCCCTGGATCGCGTTCCCCTCGGTGGGCATGAGGACCGCGACCGCCCGGTCGATGGAGCCGCCGTCCTGCGCCCGCGCGCCGCCCGCCGCGAACGAGACGAGAACGGCGGCGGCGGCGAGGAGCAGGGTGGCGAGAGGGAACGAGGACCGAATCGAACGCTGCTTCATCCTGTGCCTTCCTATTCCTTTCCTATGTACGTGACCCGGTAGATCGCCCCGGCATAGTCGTCGGAGACGAGGAGCGAACCGTCCGGGAGGACGAGGACGTCGACCGGCCGGCCCGAGACGGAGCCGTCGTGCAGCCAGCCTTCGGCGAACACTTCGGGAGGGCCGGCGCGGCCGTTGCCGTCCGGCTCGACGGTCACGACACGGTAGCCGATCTTCTGCGAGCGGTTCCAGGAGCCGTGCTCCGCGACGAAGATCCGCCCGCGCCAGGGTTCGGGGAACATCGAGCCGGTGTAGAAGCGCATCCCGAGGGCCGCCACGTGAGGCCCCAGGTCGGCGACCGGCGGCTCGAACTCGTCGCAGCTCGCGCGGCTGCCGAACTCCGGATCGGGAATCGTGCCGCCATGACAGAACGGAAAGCCGAAGTGTAGGCCGGGGCGCGGCGCGCGGTTCAGTTCGTCGGGGGGCGAATTGTCCCCCAGCCAGTCGCGGCCGTTGTCGGTGAACCAGAGGACGCCGTCGCGCGGGCTCCAGTCGAAGCCGACCGTGTTGCGGATGCCGCTCGCGAAGATCTCCCGGTCGCTGCCGTCGGGCTTCATCCGCGTGATCGTGCCGAAGATCGGATCGTCCGGCAAACAGACGTTGCAGGGGAAGCCGACCGGAACGTAGAGCATCCCGTCGGGACCGAAGCGGAGGTACTTCCAGCCGTGCGCCCGCGCGTTCGGGAAGTCGTCCCGGACGACGGTGGGCGGAGGAGGGTCGTCGAGCCGGCTCTCGATGTCCTCGAGTCGCACGACGCGGCTGACCTCCGCCACGTACAGGTCGCCGTCGCGGAAGGCGACGCCGTTGGGCATGTCGGCTCCTTCGAGGATCGTGGCAACGCGCTCCGCTCGTCCGTCGTGGTCGGCATCGGTGATTGCATAGACCACTCCCTCCTCGATCGTGCCGACGAAGAGCGTCCCCCGGTCGCCGAGCGCCATCGAGCGCGCCCCGCGGACGCCGGCGGCGTAGACGCCGATCCGGAAGCCGGGCGGGACGCGGATCCCCTCGAGCGGCTGCGCGTCGCCGTGCGTGGCCGGCGAGCAAGCGGCGCTCGCGAGGAGCGCCACGCCCCAGGCCGCGCGCCGGCCGGTCCGGGCGAGCGGCGCCGCCCGTTTGCTCATCGAAGGATCGCCACCGAGCGGATCGCCTCCTCGCCGGATGCCGTCACCCGGACGTAGTAGACGCCGGCCGCCACAGGACGCCCGCCCGCGTCCCTGCCGTCCCAGGAGCGCTCGTGGCGCCCCGCCGCCATCGCCTCATCGGCGACCTCCGCCACCAGACGCCCGGAAGGATCGAAGACCTGCATCCGCACCGGGCCGGGGGCGGCCAGCTCGAAGGAGATCGTCGTCCCGGGCGCGGCGGGATTCGGGCGCAGAGGGTCGAGGAGCAGCCGGCGGCCGTCGAGCGAAGCGTCGACGACCGACGCCGACGAAGCGGCCGGGACGATGGTGGCGGCGGTCACGAAGTCTGGATCGTGAGGCTTGAAGAGCCCGAGACGGGCCTCGCCGTCCACCGGCGTCGCCGGAGCGTCGAACCAGAAGTTGAACAGGATGCCGAAGCCGAGCGCGTTCGCGCCCGGATCGTCGCCGAACGCGTCGGTCGACCAGGTGAGAACGCCGTTCTCGAGCGACACCTGCCAGTCGTCGGCGGGATCGAGATCGGGATCGTGAAAGCCGATGTTCGTGATCCCGGCCAGCGAGCCGACCGGAATCTGGAGCGAGCGCGCTTCGCGGTCCGAGTCGAAGTTGAACACGGCGTACTCGTAGCGGAACATTCCGTCCCCGAGATCCTGCGTCCGCACGGCGAGCGTGAGGTTCCCGTCGCCGTCGCCGGCCGGCACCACGGTCCGCCGGTCTCCCCAGGTGTCGATCACCGGGCCCTCGACGAGCGGATTGTCGTTCGACGGCGTCGTGAAGTTCCACACGCTTCCCGACCAGCTCATGGTGCAGCGCCGGTAGCCGATGTTGTTCGCCTTCGCGACGTCCTCGCGCACGAGGTAGTACCCCTCGTAGTAGTAGGTCGCGCCGTCGTTGCCCAGATCGGCGTCGCGCGCGAAGAGGCGGTGATCGATCGGGCCGTGGCCGCTCCCGTTGTGATGGCGGACGCAGTCGTCGAGGCCGCCGGCGAAGTGCGAGCCCTGGCAGTCCCACTTCGCTGTGAAGCCGTTGACCTCGGACCGCGGGGCGAGATAGTTGCGATCGGAGTTGTTCATGACCCCGTAGGTGTCGGAGCACCCGACGCCGAGGAAGCTCCCGTCGGAGGGATTCTGGCAAGCCGAGCAGTCGTTGTTCGAGAGGGCGTAGAAGCCGTGTTTCATGTCGGAGAAGCCGATCTGCGACAGCCGCCCGTCGAGCAGGCGGTAGAGCGCCATCGCGATCACCGGATGGTTCTCCTGCATCGGCGCGAGCCACGGAACGTCGACATCGCCCACGTTGCAGGCGGTGGTCGCGAAGGAGAGCGCCGTCACGCCGTCCGGGTAGGTCCCCTCGCGGTCGATCTGCTGGATCGAGCGGATGCCGCCGAGCGAGACGTCGATGCCGATGTCGAAGCGGGGCGTGTACGGCTCGCCGGGCGAGGGGATCGACTCGATCAGGCGGGTGTCGGAGACGACCTCCGCGTTCGCGACGGTCCAGCCGGCGAGGTCGGGCCGGCCGATCGCCTCCGCCCAGGCGTCCGCGATCGCGATGTTCATGTAATGGACCTGGAGCTGCTCCTTCCCCGGACGGAAGTCGAGCATCGAGTCGTCCACGCGGAAGGCGGCGACGGTCTCACCCTGCGAGACCAGCAGGAGCTGATCGGTCGGGTGCGGCCCGCCCGGACCATCGACGATGCCGGGACGATAGACGAGCGAGAAGTTCGAAAGCGCATGACGCGCGCCCGTATGCGTATCGAGGAAGGTGATCGCCCCCGCATGGCGAATGGCGCCGCCCGTCATCCCGTAGGGGAGCGCGATGCCGTGATCGACGCGGAAGGTCAGGTCGGTCGCGCGAGTGACGGCGAAGGTCCAGTGAGGGTCCTCGATGTGGTGATCGTCCTCCTGCCCGAGGTCCAGATCGCCGGTCACCGCGACGATCGGGAAGTCCAGATCGGTGAGCAGGCTCGTGTCCCAGTGGATGGTGGTCATTCCGGACGACACGCTGCGCAGCTCCTCGGCTCCTGCGGGGGATGTCGCGAGGAGGCAGGCGCAGGCGAGCATCGTCAGGGCGGCGGGCAGGATCGCTGGACGCATGAGGAGTTCTCCCTGGCGGCCGGACGGTTGTCGGGATCGCGGGCGCTGCGGCCCATCGGGGACCGAGGAGAGTAGCCCGCGACCGAGGAGTCCGACAAGGGAGAACGCGCACGGCCTCGCGGCGGCGCGGCGGGCGACCTCGCGGCGTGCGGCTGGCGGCTGGCGCGGCCAAATTCATGCTGATCGATCGCTTGGCCCGCATCTTCACTATCATGAGGGGGAGGTGCCTTCGACATGACCGACCCGATCGATGCCCGCCCCGCAGAGGTCCCTGCGGCCGATCCCAGTCCGGCCGATTCCCGCCACGCCCCTGGCTACGACTTCGGGGGAGCGACGTTCGATCTCGAGTCCCCGCAGGATCGCGAAATCGTGCGCTTCATCCTCTCGCAAGCGCTCTACGGAGAGGCGACCGGAGTCTACTGCGGCAAGTCGCTCTACGCGGCGCGCTCGCTCGAGGCGGCGCAGTTCTACGTGCGGCAGGCGGCGCAGGAGCTGCGGCACCTCGAAGTGTTCGGCTCCATCTTCCGGGAACTGGACATGCGCCCATCGCGCGCGCACTGGGTGATCCGCTTTCTTTCCACGCACAACAACTACTACCCGGTGAAGGTCATGATGGAGCACCTGATCGGCGAGGGGCTCGTGCTCGATCTGTTCCGGGACGTCCTCATGCAGACGCTGCCGGACTCCGATCCGCGGGTGCCGCCGATCAAGAGGAAGCTCGAGGCGATCTGCCGCGACGAGGAGAAGCACGTCGCGTGGGGGGAGCGTGAGACGCGGCGGCTGGCGCGGGGGAGCGCCCTGCTGCGGACGGCGTACTTCGGCATCCTCGAGCTGCAACTCGCTCTGCTGCCGGTCCTCGTGAAGGCGGTCGCGTCACGCGGGGAGGGGCATCCGGTTCTCGGCCAGACGGCGGCCTTCCTCGATTCGGTGCGCGAGCGGTTGTATGCGAAGGGGCGCGAGGTTGGATTCGTTCCGGTGGGCTGCCCTCCCGGGCGCGTGCATCGTGCGGGCGCGATCGCGCTAGGCGCCGGTCTTCTGGTGCGGAGCCGGTTCGCGCGAAGCCGGTCGAAGCTGGAGAAGACGTATATCCGGGAGCTCGGGTTCGATACGTAGGGGCGGAGCCGACCTGGGGTTCGACGGCCAGCGGCGGATCCGGCGGATGCAGGAACCGCGCATCGGAGGCGGACTACGAGCCAGCCTCCTCGAGGTAGATCGCCCAGCCGAGCACCGTGCCTCTATCGCCCGCGAGAGTGTCCGCGACCGAAAGGTAGAAAGCTCCGCCGCGAGGCAGGCCGTGGAACGGCTCGAAAATCATCTCCTCCCAGCCTCTACCATTCCGGAATAGGTAAGCTCCTTCGAGAGCGGCGGGACAGGCGTGCCTCTCCTCCGCCCAGACGTCCTGCCGCGAACGGAAAAACTCAATCGGAGCGTGAACCTCCGGCTTGCCGTCTCGGTCCGCGTCGTAGGCAAGCCAGATGTCGAGGTCCCCGGGCGCCTGGTGACGTATCGCGAGCTTCAAGATAACGAGGCCCAGTTCGGCATCCTCGCCGTCGGTGAAGACCGGCCCGATCAAGGTTCCCTTGCGGTCGCCGTCCGGTATCTCGCGATTCTCCATCCATCCGTAGCGCTGATATGCCGAGAACGGGCTAGGCTCGATTCCATTGAGCCTCTGCGCATCCACCGGCTGCTTCACGTCGGCACATCCCGCCACCAGGAGAGTCAGACCGACGGCCGCGAGCGCGCGCGTCGGCGCGAACATGATCTCCTCCTCGTGTGGCGACATCTGGTTTGGGGCGTTGGCCCCTCGGGCTTGCGATCGAACCCTTCAATCGAACCCCTCAATTGTCCATGCGAAATGTCGGCTCGAAACCCGCAGTGCCTATCGCGGTGGTGCCGGGTCGCTGCTATGCTCGTCCGCGAGCTACCGGGAACTATCTACCGTGAAGGTGAACGATGACCGAGCCCACGGAAGGGGAAGTGACCCGGATTCTCCGGATCCTGGCCGAGAAGCACGGAGACCGGGCAGAAGCGACGGACCGTCTGTTCGAGGCAGCGTACGGCGAGCTGCGCAGGATCGCCTCCGCCTTGATGCGGCATGAGCCCCGGGAGCGAACACTCGAGCCGACGGGGCTGGTGAACGAGGCGTATCTGCGCCTGGTCGGCCGCCGTCCCATCGATTGGCAGAGCCGCGCGCACTTCTTCGGGATCGTCGCGACGGCGATGCGCCGCGTGCTCGTCGAGCACGCGCGGCAACGGCGCGCGGAGAAGCGGGGAGGCGGCTGGGAGAGGATCCAGCTGGACGAGGAGTTGCACCTCACGGAGCGCTCGGAACTCGAGATCCTCGAGGTGGACGATGCGCTGACCCGGCTGGCAGCGATGGATCCCCGGGGCGCACGCGTGGTGGAGCTGAGAATCTTCACAGGACTGAAGGAGAAAGAGATCGCGGAGGTCCTGGGGATCTCGGAGCGCAGCGTCCAGGCGGACTGGAGAGTGGCGGCTATGTGGTTGCGCCACGAGTTGGAAGAGCCCGCCGCTCCGTCATGATCTCCTCGATCTTTAGTTCTCCTTCTCCTTCTCCTGGCGCGGCGCGACGCGCTCGCCGAAGCGCTCGATGATGCGGTTGCCGAGCAGCCGCAGCATC